>DASSAA010000008.1:0-186896 GCA_035685745.1 Sphingopyxis sp.
GCGATCCTCGAAGAAACCCGTGCAGAACAGCGTTCGGGCCTGATCCAGAATCTGGAAGAAGGTCAGATCATCGAAGGCGCCGTTAAGAACATCACCGATTATGGTGCGTTCGTTGACCTCGGCGGCATCGACGGCCTGCTCCACGTCACCGACATGAGCTACAAGCGCGTGAACCACCCAAGCGAAGTCATCAACATTGGTGACACCGTGAAGGTTCAGATCATCCGCATCAACCGCGACACGCAGCGCATCAGCCTTGGCATGAAGCAACTGGAAAGCGATCCTTGGGAAGGCGTTGCAGCCAAATACCCAGTGGGCGCGAAACTGTCGGGCACCGTCACGAACATCACCGACTATGGTGCATTTGTGGAACTGGAACCCGGTATCGAAGGTCTGGTTCACGTCAGCGAAATGTCGTGGGTCAAGAAGAATGTTCATCCCGGAAAAATCGTTTCGACCAGCCAGGAAGTCGAAGTCATCGTTCTGGAAGTCGACAGCGACAAGCGCCGCATCAGCCTTGGCCTGAAGCAAGCTCAATCGAACCCATGGGGCGCCTTCGCAGACGCACACCCAGTTGGCTCGGTGGTCGAAGGCGAAGTCAAGAACGCAACCGAATTCGGTCTGTTCGTTGGCCTGCCCGGCGACGTGGACGGCATGGTTCACATGTCGGACATCGCTTGGGGCATTTCGGGTGAAGAAGCACTTCACTTGCACCGCAAGGGCGAAAATGTGCAGGTTGTCGTTCTCGACGTGGACGTCGAAAAGGAACGCATCAGCCTGGGCATCAAGCAGCTTGAAAAGGGCGCACCTGCCGTTGGCGCCGCTGCAACCACTGGCTCGCTGAAGAAGGGTGAAATCGTCACCGTTTCGGTTCTGGAAGTTCGCGACAATGGTCTCGAGGTTCAGGCTGGCGACGATGGCGCAACCGGCTTCATCAAGCGCGCCGACCTCGGCCGCGATCGCGACGAACAGCGTGCAGAACGCTATCAGGTTGGCCAGAAGTTTGATGCACTGGTCATCGGCTTTGATCGCTCGAAGAAGCCCAGCTTCTCCGTCAAGGCGCTGCAGATCGCCGAAGAAAAGGAAGCTGTCGCACAATATGGTTCGTCGGATTCGGGTGCCTCGCTTGGCGACATCCTCGGCGAAGCGCTGAAAGCAACCCGCAAGGATTAATCCTGCATCGCCGGTCCCGGATCGGCATCAGATCAGGCCCGCACAGCCATGCTGTGCGGGCCTTTTTCTTTGTCAATTTTCTTGTCACACCCTTACTGACATTCGTGATATAATTTGCACTTGCTTGGTTTCATGTTAGTCAAATGCCTCTATCATGGGGATACACGCCAGTCTCGGCACGCGGGTCGCATCCTGTAGCTGTGCTGATTCAGCGGGTAGAAAGAGGGGGAATTTATGATCCGGTCAGAACTGGTTCAAAAAATAGCTAGTGAAAACACTGATTTACGACACGAAGAGGTCGAAAACATTGTCGACACCTTCTTCGATTCAATTGTCGAGCAGCTCAGCATGGGTGGCCGGGTTGAACTTCGCGGCTTTGGTGCATTTTCTACCCGCGCACGCGAATCGCGCTCTGGCCGCAATCCGCGCACCGGCGAAACCGTGGCGGTTGAGGCGAAAAAAGTTCCCTATTTCAAACCGGGAAAAGAAATGCGTGAGCGGCTAAAGGCCTAAGCCCTCAATCTTTTGATTCGCTGATATTTCAATCTATTCTATCCGGCGGCACGGCATCGTGCCGCCATATTTCATTCTTGGCTACGACAGCAACCACATCAGCATATCACTGCTTTAAGCGATAACCGGTACGAAACACCCAAAAGATCAGGCTGAGGCACAGGATCAGAAAAATCGCCACCGCCGTCAGGCTCATGCCAATCGACACATCTGCTTTGCCAAAGAAGGTCCAGCGAAAACCGCTGATCAAATAGACCACCGGATTAAACAAAGCCGCGCTGCGCCAAAATGCCGGCAGCATATCAATTGAATAAAAAGCACCGCCCAAAAAGGTCAGCGGATAAACCACCAGCATTGGCACCACCTGAAGCTGTTCAAAGCTCGCCGCCCAAATGCCGATGATGAAGCCAAATAGGCAAAATGTGATAGCCATCAACATCATGAACAGCAGCATGGCCAGCGGATGCACGACGCTCACCTCCACAAAAAGATGCGCGGTGGCAAAGATGATCGCGCCAATAATCATCGATTTCGTTGCCGCGGCCCCCACATAGGCGATCAAAAGCTCGGTCGGCGACATGGGTGCAGATAGCATTTCATAAATGGTGCCGGTCCATTTCGGCATATAAATTCCGAAGCTGGCATTGCTGATGCTTTCGGTAAACATCGTTAGCATCATCAGGCCCGGCACGATGAACAAGCCATAGCTGATGCCGTCAATATCGGTCATACGGCTGCCGATGGCAGAGCCAAAAACGATAAAATATAGCGCTGTTGTGATCACCGGCAGCAACAGGCTGGTCCAAAATGTGCGCCCGAAACGCGCCATTTCAAACATATAAATTGCTGCGATCCCGCGCGGATTGGCGATCATGCCCCGGCCCCCTGATATGCTGTGACGGAATCTGTTCCATCACCTTGATGCACAAGACCCACGAAAATATCTTCCAGTGAACTTTGCTTGGTGTGCAAATCCTTGAAGGCCAAACCCAAATCGCTCATCCGCCGCAACAGGGATGGTACGCCGGTCGCCTCCGCCTGACTATCAAATTCATAGATCAACTCATGCCCATCCCCGGCCAAGGTCAAATCCCAATCAGCAAGCCCTGCGGGCAGTTGCAACATCGGCTCAGCCAAGTTCAAAGTTAAGCTTTTGCGCCCCAATTTTCGCATCAGCGTCTGCGTCTCTTCCACCAAAATCAGCTGCCCGCCACTTATCACGCCAACACGGTCGGCCATTTCCTCGGCTTCCTCGATATAATGGGTGGTCAAAATGATAGTGACGCCGCGCTCACGCAATTTGCGGACCATATTCCACATATCGCGCCGCAGCTCGACATCGACGCCTGCCGTCGGTTCATCCAGAAACAATATATCCGGCTCATGGCTCAGCGCCTTGGCAATCATCACCCGGCGCTTCATGCCGCCGGATAATTCCATGATCATCGCATCGCGCTTGTCCCATAAGGACAGGTCTTTCAGCAATTGCTCTATATAGGCCGGGTCCTTAGGCTTTCCGAACAGGCCGCGAGAGAAATTCACCGTCACAATCACCCGCTCAAACGCATCGGTATGCAATTCTTGCGGTACCAAACCGATATGACGACGCGCAGCCCGAAACTCCGCCTGATGATCATACCCTGCTACCAGCACCTGCCCTTCACTGGGCGTAACGATGCCGCAACATATGCCGATCAGCGATGATTTTCCGGCGCCATTCGGCCCCAGCAGCGCAAAAATCTCGCCCTTGCGAATCTGCAGATCGACATCATGCAAGGCACGGTGCCCGCTTTTATAGATTTTCCCGAGGCCCCGAATATCCAGAATATGTTCCATCGCCTTCTTCTAACCCAGTGCCGACGGCATCGAAAGCATCATATAGAGCCGCTGTATAAAACATCGCTGATGCGTGATAAGTGGCTTGGCGGACGCAATCTTCCTGCCTATAACCCCGCTCGGATAGCGGGCGTGGCGGAATGGTAGACGCAACGGACTTAAAACCAAATTGAGTGCTCAGCGAGAAATCGCTGATGTAGAACTGCTCAAATTCGGGGAAGCCTTTCAACTGGTAATCCCGAGCCAAGCCGCAAGAAATTGCGGAAGGTGTAGAGACTAGACGGGCAGCACCTAAACCCGAAAGGGCATGGTGAAGGGATAGTCCAGACCACAAAGCCATGGTTTTAGGCCATGGCGCGGCGAAAGCCGTAGCTGGTAAGAAAATTCGTCGGGCTCTGCCCGTGGGGGTTCAAGTCCCCCCGCCCGCACCACTATCCCTGCACCGCTGCTGATGCTCACCAGCCAGATCACAATATCGCGAACGATAGTGGTTGAGTCAGGCGGCAAATGTCCGTGCTTCTGCCAAATGCCGCTTTTGCTCTGCCGCGCTCAAATATAGAAAATTATAAGGCAGCCCCAGCCGCTCACAGGCCATGCAAGGCGCCGACTGCCGATCAATGCGGCGATCCGCTGACCGCCCTGCGAGGCGCAGCAAAAAAGCGTCCAGACGCGTGAGATTATAGCGTTTTCCTAGTTCCAGCTTTTGCCGGATATGCGGCGGCAATAAAGAAACAGACGCGCGCGCAATTGCCCGATGCAGGAATTTTGGCACGCTGGGGGCGGCGCGGCCCGATTGAATAATATCCAGAAATTCAAAGATGATCGGGTGCGGCTCGAAATTTGGCTCTAGATCATCCAGCATTTCCATGAAGGCGGGCACGGATTTTGGCCCATGCAGCGCGCCAAATTGGCGGCCAATGGGTTCCCCTTCCTGCATGAAGCGATTTTTTTCGTCATCGCTTAGCGGATGAACAAAGCGATCATAAGCCATCACAAAGCCATAAGAGGCAGTGGCCGCAACCCAATCCAGCAAGACGGGATCCATGGCACGATAAGCCTGCCCATCCGGCGTGGCGCCTTTCACTTGGCCATGCATGCGATTCACTTGGCCGATGGCGGCTTTTGCGGCGCTTGCCGGGCCATAGCAAGCCAGCATCGCGACCTGACCGGTGCGTTTCGACCGGCCAATAGGATCTTGTTTATAGGTGGAATGATCCCACACGCCTGAGCGAATGCGCGGCTCCGCAAACTCCAGCAGAACCGCAGCAATGCCTCCGATGGCGAGTGCTATTTGATTTTTATAGACTCGCCATCGGACACTATCGGGAGACAGCAGGGCGGCTTCACCATGGGGTGCGGAAAAATCGATCCGCGCTCCCATATATTGATCCTGCACCGCCTGCTGCATCCCCATCCTTTCCGGGTTAGAAACTATAACCCGCTGTCATACCGAAGGTGCGCGGCATATTGGCAAAGCGCACCACAACGTTCGCGTTGCTGGTAACCGCAGACCAAGAATATTTATTGAACAGATTCTTGGACCACAGTGCCAGCGACCAACCATCCTGACTCTTAATACCAATGCTGGCGTTCACCGAAGCATAGGCATCGATATCATAAAGCGCACGGGTTTCCGCAGACTGTGAGCTGTCATAGAAAATGCTGCTGGATTTGCCTTGATAGCGCAGGTTCACCGCACCATTCAGATCCAAGTTCGAGCTAACCGGAACGTCATAAGCCACCATCATGCTGCCCTGAAAACGAGGGCTATAGATGAATTCTGCGCCATCGAAATCCTGATCATTGCCAGCAGCATTGGTGCCCTGATAGCCGATGACCTTGGTTTTCAACCACAAGCCATTGGCCGCGATGGTGACACCCTGTGCCGGACGCAAGGTAACCTCCCCTTCCAAGCCATAGGCTTTAGACTTGGGCACATTCGCAAGGCGTGACAGCGCTTTATAAACAGGATCAGCGAAATAGGTGCTGATCTGCTTATCCTTATAATCATAATAGAAGGCCGCAAAATTGGCTTGCAGCAAGCGATCTGCCAAAGTCGCCTTCACACCCAATTCGTAAGCAGTCAGCTCTTCCTGCTTCACTGGATTATTCTGGTCCGCCTTGCTGGCGACGTTCACCGGTGTTGTGCCAGATTTATATCCCCGTGTGACCGATGCATAAAGCAATGTGTCATCATTCGGTGACCAATCCAGCGCAAAGCGCCACGCGAGATTATCTTCATCCAACTTATGAGCGGTTGGACCGAACGTGTTCGTATCCTGATGATGAGTGTTACAGCCATTCAGTTCCAAAGGATCAGCATACTCGCCATTCACTTTCCCTACTCTACCACGAGTGAACAGGTTCGTATGTGTCAACATGCTACCATTATAATCCGCCGTACAGCCGAAATAATCTTGTTTATCCTGTGTATAGCGTAACCCCACAGTCAGTTGCAGATCATCGGTCAACTGTGTATCTGCGCTACCAAAAACGCTCCACGTTTTCGTTGTCATCCGGGCATTGTTCGTAAATGTCCGGAAAGTTTCGTCAACATCCGTGCTTGTATATCCAGCTTCATTCAGCTCAGTATTGCCAAGATAAGCGGCCTTAGTCGCCATACGGGCTAACCGATTGTTCGCATTTTCGCCCTGCAGGTTGCGACTGCCATCGAAAATCTTATCGCGGGCAAAATAGCCGCCGACCAGCCAGTTGATATTGGCTGTTTCACCTTCAAAGTGCACTTCTTGTGCGAAGCTTTTGATCCGGCCATTCATCGTCTGCAGCAGGATTTCATAGGGTGCGCCGCTCCAATCGGAAAGGCCTTCGCGCTTGAAATCATTATAGCTGGTCAGGCTGACGAACTTCACCGTGTCGGTGACCTCCTGATCCATTCGCAACTTCAGGCCCCAAAAACGGTTATTTTCGGCTAAATCGCCTGGAGCACCCACCCCAACGCCGATGTCGGCAGAACGCGCATCGCGCCGCGCCCAATCCGCCTGACTCGCCCGAGTGGGTTTATTCTTCGCCAAATAGTCAGCAAGGCCCGGAATGTTACCAGCGGAGTTTGCACCCGGAGCCTTAGGATCTGGATCGGTTGTCGGCGTAAAGCCAATGCCCTGAGACGCGATGGTATCCGATTTATTCTGCCACCAAGTCACGCCCAAATTAATCTGGGTCGCTGGGCTGGGTTCAATGGCCAGCGAGCCGCGAATGCCCAGCTTATCCACTTCACCCTGACGCTCGCCGGGGCGGGTGTTGCTTTTCTGCCAGCCCTTATCGCTGTTTTCGCTGCGCACGGCAACGCGCGCAGAGACGCCTTCGGCCAGCGGGCCCGAAACAAAGCCTTCGAAATTATAGGTTTTGTAGTTGCCCAATTCGGCCTTCACGCCACCCTTGAATTCATCCGTCGGCTTTGCCGTGATGAAATTGATCAAGCCTGCGGTGGTGTTGCGACCATAAAGCGTGCCCTGAGGCCCCTTCAGCACTTCCACCCGCTCCAGATCCATCACCGGACCGGTGTTCATGATCGGATAGGCATAGGCCACTTCATCGACATAGGTGCCGACAGTGGATGTGGACGAAATGTTGATCGTGTTAAAGCCGATGCCGCGCATCGTATAGGTTGGCACACCCTGATAGCTTTGCGAGACGGAAAAGCTGGGTGCCACTGCGCTCAGGTCACGCACATCGGTTACGCGCAAGGCTTCCAGCGTTGCGCCGTCAACGGCCTGCACAGACATGCCAACATCGTTCAATGATTCGGCACGGCGCTGCGCCGTAACAATGATATCACCTTCAAAAAGACTGGATGCGGCCGCGCGCGGTTGCGGGGCCTCCTGTGCAGTTGCTGGGAAAAGCGCGCAAACTGCCAAACCTGTACCGCCAAGCAACATGAAGCGGGTCAATTTCATTAAATCCTCCCTCAAAGCTCTTGCCGTGCGCGGTGTCGTCATGCACTGCACTACGGTAAGATGGAACGGTCAGTGGACATGGATCGTAGCATCTCCACAAGCTGGCACCTGTGTCAGGATAGATGGGAAATATTTCATGGTGATGCACCATAATGAGACCTGCTGGGCCGCAATGCCCGCTCTGCTGGACGAGGTTCAAGCCATCGCAGATGATGTCGGCCTGCCCTTTCTGGCTGCGCAAGCCGATCTCGCAGATCCCGAGCCCATGTCTGACCAAAATGGCCTGCCCTATGCCGAATCCAGATTTCGCTGGATCAACTCCACCGCGCGTTTTTGGCGGAACCGCAAGCTCGCCCTCAATTCCCCCTTGCTCAGCGCAACGCGCTTGGTCAGCGAAGCTTTTTATTGCAGCGGCGGGCAATTGTCGTTGGGCCGACCATCGCGTCTGCTGGATGGCATCAACGGCGCCGAAGCTCAGAAAAGCATCGGCCATGGCGAAGCGATCATCACCCCCGTTCATATGCCCCGTGGATTGGTCGGCACGGTGTTCTGGGTTTCCAAAGAGCCTGTCGGCATTGCCACCATTTTTGCTCAACATGCGGCGCGGCTGCAGAATATCGCCATTCGTCTGGCATCTACCCATAATGAGGCTAGGGGGCGCTTGCGCAGCGCGATTACCCCGCAACGCTTAACCCGGCGCGAGGCTCAATGCCTGCGCTGGGCCGCAGCCGGCAAAACGGACGGCGAAATCGGCATCATCCTTGACCTGTCCGTTTCCACCGTGCGTTTTCATCTGCGCAACGCGGGCAAGAAGCTGGGCGCGACAGGCCGCGCACAATCCATTCAACTGGCGGCGGGGTTGGGCTTCATCGGATCCGTTTAAGCCCGTCCCATCTTCAAAGCGGCAACCTGAAAGGAAGGAAAAAGCCTATTGGCTCCATCGCGCGAAAATGGCGGTGGGCAGCAACAAACCGCGCGCCTCCTCCTTCACCACCAGTTCGCCGCATTCCACCTGCCCCGGCAGATCGGCAAAAAGCTGCCGCATCAACTCTCCGATCGACAGCGCCGACATGCGCACGGCATAAACGGTCAAGAACAAGGCACGGCTATCTTCATCCAGCAGTTGGCGGCAATCGGTCAGCAAGTCCGCCAAGCCATCCTCAATCTGCCAGCGCTCCCCATTGGGGCCGCGCCCGAATTTGGGCGGATCCATCAATATCGCATCATAGCGGCGTCCACGGCGCACTTCCCGTGCGGTGAATTTCCCCGCATCATCGACGATCCAGCGCATGGGCCGATCTGCCATATCGGCCAGAGCCGCATTTTCGCGCGCCTGCGACACTGATTTTTTCGAAGCATCGACATGCGTGACGGCAGCGCCTGCCGCAGCCAAGGCCTGACTGCCAACGCCGGTATAGCCAAATAGATTCAAGAACGCTGGATCCGGCTTGCCGTCAATCTTGCTGCGCAGCCAATCCCAAACCGGGGCCATATCAGGAAAAAACCCCAAATGCCGAAAGGGCGTGCAGCTGGCCTGAAAGCGCGCTTCGCGCCAGTGCATCGGCCAGCCTTCCTGCGGCACCGGCTTGTTGAAATACCAACGGCCGCCGCCATCATCATCCGACGCCGGGATAAACTCCCCATCCGCCTGATCCCATTCCGAGGCGGGCAGCGCCGGTTGCCACATGGCCTGCGGCTCAGGCCGGATAAAACGATAAGGCCCATAGCGTTCCAGCTTTCGCCCGGCGCCGCTATCCATCAGGCCATAATCGTCCCAAGCTTCCCCCACCAACTTTGTGAGCGGAAGCAGCTCAGCCATGGGCCGCCACCGACAGAATATAGGATTTCACCGCATCATAATCGCCGGGCAGCTTTTCATAACGTTCTTCCCGATCAAATAAATTGCCCAGACGCGGCGGCAGTCCGGGGCGAACCCCAGTGGCCCGCTCCACCGCCTCGCGGAATTTGGCCGGATGAGCGGTTGCCAGCGTTACCACGGGCACGTCCGCCTCCAAATCGCTAGCGCGCGCTGCCGCAAGGCCCACTGCACTGTGCGGATCGATGATCTGTCCGCCATGCTCCTGCGCCCAGCGCAAAGCCAGCGCCATTTCGTCGCCATCAATGCTGGCGCTGGAAAACAGTGCCCGCGCACCCGCCACCATATCATCGGGAATATGAATCGCCCGCTCAGTTTCAAATTCCTGCATCAATTGGTTGATCGCGGCGCCATCGCGGCCCGCCAGATCAAAAAGCAGCCGCTCGAAATTACTGCTCACCTGAATATCCATGCTGGGCGTCGCCGTTGCGGTCACATGGCCAGCGCTATAATCACCACTGCTCAAGGCGCGGTGCAAAATATCATTCACATTGGTGGCAACAATCAAGCGCTTGATCGGCAAGCCCATGCGCGAGGCAACATAGCCTGCAAACACATCACCAAAATTCCCGGTCGGCACGCTGAACGCAATTTCCCGATCCGGCCCGCCAAGGCGCACCGCAGCATAGAAATAATAAACAATCTGCGCCATCAGCCGGGCCCAATTGATGCTGTTGACTGCCGAGAGGGTCAAGCTATCGCGCACCTCGGCATCGCCAAACAGCCGTTTGACCATCGCCTGCGCATCATCAAAGCTGCCATCAATGGCAATATTATAAACATTGGGAGCAAGCACCGTGGTCATCTGGCGGCGTTGCACATCGCTCACCCGGCCATCGGGGTGCAGCATGAAGATGCGGATATGTTCCCGCCCGGCCACCGCCTCAATCGCCGCCGATCCTGTATCGCCAGAGGTTGCGCCAACGATGGTGATATCCATATCGCCGCGACTTAGGAATTTTTCAAAAAGCTGGCCCAGCAGTTGCAGCGCCACATCTTTAAACGCCAGCGTCGGGCCATGGAATAATTCCAACAGCCAATGTTGATGATCCAATTGCACCAGCGGCGTCACCGCATCATGGCTGAAACGTCCATAAGCCGCGCGGCAGAGCGAGCGCAGTTCCTCTTCCGAGATCACCTCTTCCACAAAAGGAAGCATGACCCGCACCGCCGTTTCGACATAATCGAGGCCTTGCAGCGATCGAATATCATCTAGGCTGAATTGGGGCCATTTGGCTGGCACATATAGCCCCCCATCGCTGGCAAGCCCAGCAAGGGTGGCGGCACGAAAGTCGAGAGTCGGCGCAGAGCCGCGAGTGCTGATATAGTCCATGACCAAATCCGCCTAGCCGCCCTCGCTCAAGCCCGCAAGCGGCGACGAACAGCCAAAATGAAGATCAATGCGGCAACAGCGGCAAAAAAGAACCATTGCACCGCATAAGCCAGATGATTGTTGGGCACATCCTGCGCCGACGGAACCGAACTTGGGCGCAGTCCATCCGCGGGCTCATCCGCCACCAACATGGGCCGAGACGGCACCGCCCGCCCGATCAAGCGCGCGATCATCGATGGCTGCTCCGGCCCCGGCACGATGCGCCCGGCCACTTGCCCGCCCGACCATGTCGGCAAAGTGAAATCATCCGCCGTGCCAATATCAACCAAAGCGCCGGGACCATCCGCGCCCGTGCGGCATTCCGCCACCATGCGAATCCCGGATCGTCCTTGTCGATCACTGCCGCCGCGCGGCAGATAGCGGGCGACATTCAAACAGACGACGCTGCTTTTACGGAATAAAAACTCCGGCGCCACCGGCGGCATTTCAGGATAAGCAACAGTATCCGTCATCGCGATATTCTGTTCGAACAACGCAATTTCTGCCTGCTTTTCGGCGCGGCGTTGCAACTGCCAGACGCCCAGCCCGATCATCGCCATCACTGCCAGCGCGACAATGATCGTGGGGATAATCGGCCAGCGCTTCATTCTCATATCATTTGGTGCGGGCGTCGAAATATGCGGCGATCCGTCGTTCATAATTTTGCCCTTCAGCCCCGTTGCTGGGCCTTCATATAGCGCAACATCAGCAGCCCTGCTTTAGAAAAGCGCACCACATAGATCACACCAACAGCCGTGAGCGGCGCCCAAATCGCCAGTTGCAGCCACAAGGGCGGGTCCGCCATCTCATCAAGCGCCATGGCAAGACCGATCAACAGAGCTGCGAATAAGAAGGTGATGATAGCAGCAAAACGGCCGCCTGCTTCGCTGCGGGAAAAGTCCAAACCACAGCCAGCGCATCTGGGATGGAAATGAACCAACCCCTCAAAAACACTTTGTGCCCCGCAGCGGGGGCACAAACCATGATGGGCAGCCGAAAAAAATCCCGGCTGCCCATATTCACATTCTTTAGTGCGCGGCAATCGGTGCGCCCCAGCCGCCCCATACATAGACGACGATGAAGAGGAACAACCACACCACGTCCACAAAATGCCAATACCAAGCCGCCGCTTCGAAACCGAAATGATGGGTTGGCGTAAAATGACCCTTATAGGTGCGCGCAAGGCAGACGATCAGGAAGATCGTGCCGACCAGCACGTGGAAACCGTGGAAACCGGTCGCCATGTAAAAGGCCGAGCTATAGTTGCTGCCGCCGAACGCAAAAGGAGCCACGCCATATTCATAAGCCTGAATGACAGAGAAGACGGCGCCCAAAAGGATCGTTGCCCACAGACCTTTTTTCAGGCCTTCGCGATCACCATTGATCAGCGAATAATGCGCCCAAGTCAGCGTTGTGCCCGAGCACAGCAGGATCAGCGTGTTCAGCAGCGGAAGCGAAAAGGCATCCATCACTTCCAAGCCTTTTGGCGGCCATTGCGTGATCTGTTCTGCGCCTTCCTGCCCGAAGAGTGAGCTTACGACACCGTCAGCAATTTCGATGGGCACTGGGAAAAGCGAGAAATCAAACCACGCCCAGAACCAGCCGACAAAGAACATCACTTCGGATGCGATGAACAAGATCATCCCATAGCGTAGATGCAATTGCACCACGGGCGTATGATCGCCACCTTCGGCTTCGGCGACCACATCGGCCCACCATTTATAAAATGTCAGAATCAGGCCTGCGACGCCTGAAAAGAACACCAGTTTCCCGACGCTGCCGAAATAATCAGCATGCATCCACATCACCATGCCACCAAACATGACCATGACGGCAAGCGAGCCGAACATCGGCCACACGCTGGGATTTACTAGGTGATAATCATGATTCTTGGCACCGGCCATGTCACATTTCCCGTTTATTTGCCCCAGCCCGCGATTCCCCATCGCTGGCCGGCCTCTTTGATTAAGACTCTATCTCTGCCGCGCCTTAGCTTGGCTTTTTCTTGTCGTCCACCGGATAGAAAGTATAGCTCAGCGTGATTTCCTCAATATCCTTTGTATCTGGATCATCCATAATCTTGGGATCGACAAAGAATAACACCGGCATCCGCATCTTCTCTCCAGGCTCAAGCCGTTGTTCTGTAAAGCAAAAACATTGAATCTTGGTGAAATATTGGCCCGCCTGAATCGGCGTCACGTTGAAAGTCGCGGTGCCAGTGATCGCTTCGCTGGAATTATTTTCGGCAATATAGATTGCCATATCCCGCGCCCCGATGCTCACCTTATCGCGCGGATGCTCTGGCTTGAAAGACCAAGGCAAATCCTGCGCCACATTGGCAACAAAGCGCACCGAAACCGCGCGTTCCAAAACAATGGGTTCGCTGGCCAGCGACGCTTCATTCACCCGCATCGTCGTGCCGCCATAACCCGTCACACGGCAGAAAAGATCGTAAAGCGGCACCGCCGCAAATCCAACGCCAACCATCGCAACCGCAGTAAAAGCGGCCAATCCGGCAGTTCTGTTTTTGGATGATAAACTAAAGCTCATGATGCCATCTTCATCTTTGCGATGGTGATCAGGAAGAACAACACCGCCAAAACGGCCAATATGATGGCCATGATATTCGCTCGCGTGCGCTGCCTGCGGCGATATTCCGCTTGGTCAAATTGCGGATCTTGAGGTTGATCGATCATAATTTCCACCAGCTATCGGCCACCACAGCGCCGAATATAAGGAATAGATAGAAGATAGAGAAAGCGAATAAGCGTTTTTCAGGCTTCATCGCATCCCCTTCGCCCGTGGTCCGCCTCAAACCGACATGCGCCGAAAGAGCCACGAAGATAACCGAAAGAACCGCCGCAACCGCGCCGTAAATGACGCCAGCATAGTCCAGCAAATAGGGCGCGATAGCAACCCCGGCCATCAGCACAGCATAAATTAAGATATGTCGGCGTGTCGACCGCTCACCTGCGACCACTGGCAACATCGGAATGCCCGCTGCGGCATAATCGGTGCGCACAAACATCGAGAGCGCCCAAAAGTGCGGCGGTGTCCACATGAAGATCAGCAAAAACAGCAGCACGGGATATATATCCATCGTGCCCGTCACTGCGACCCAGCCGATCAGTGGCGGAAATGCGCCGGCAGCACCGCCGATGACGATATTCTGCGGCGTCCGCGGCTTCAGCCAAATGGTGTAAATAAAGACATAAAAAAGAATGGATGCCCCCAGCAGCAAGCTGGCCTGCCAATTGGAGGCAAAGAGCATCAAGAATAACGAAAATGCGGCAAGGCCTACGCCAAAATGCAAGGCTGTTTGCCGATCCAGTCGGCCCGATGGCAAGGGGCGCTCTTGCGTGCGCCGCATCTTGGCATCCACGCCAACTTCATACCATTGGTTCAAGGCACCAGCGGCGCCGCCACCCAGTGCAATCGCAAGTATGGAAGAAAAAGCTAAGATCGGGGGCATCGTCCCCGGCGCAGCCAACAGGCCGCAAAGGGCGGTAAAGACCACCAATGTCATCACCCGAGGTTTCGTCAGCGCATAAAGATCGCGCCAGTCTGCGGGCAAGGACATTGGGTTTATCGTCGGGCTCTGCGCCATTATCACTCCAAGGCCAATAAGTCTTCGCCCCCTGTCGGTTCAGACAGGGGGCGAAACATATCAGCTAATCCGCGGCAAGTCGTTAAACTGGTGGAAAGGCGGTGGGCTGGAAAGTGTCCATTCCAGCGTCGTTGCGCCTTCACCCCAGGGGTTGTCAGCCGCCTTCTTACCACCAATGAATGCCCAAGCAATATTGATGAAGAAGAACAGCAGGCCAACCGCCATGATCACATAGCCATAGGATGAGATCAGGTGCCAGAAGGAATAGGCATCAGCATAATCTGGATAGCGACGTGGCATGCCCTGCTGTCCCAGGAAATGCTGGGGGAAGAACATGACGTTCACGCCGATGAAGAAAATCCAGAAATGCAGCTGGCCGAGGAACTCATTATACATCCGGCCCGACATTTTCGGGAACCAGTAATAAAAGCCCGCGAACAGTGCAAACACAGCGCCCAGCGACAACACATAGTGGAAGTGAGCAACCACATAATAAGTGTCGTGCAGATTCTGGTCGACACCGCCATTGGCCAGCACCACGCCCGTCACACCACCAACGGTGAACATGAAGATGAAGCCAAGGGCCCACATCATCGGCGTTTTGAAGCTGATCGAGCCGCCCCACATGGTGGCAACCCAGCTGAAGATTTTAATGCCGGTGGGCACTGCAATCACCATCGTAGCGGCGGTGAAATACATCTTCAGATTGACGCTCATGCCGACCGTGAACATGTGGTGAGCCCACACGATAAAGCCGACCACGCCGATTGCGACCATGGCATAAGCCATGCCCAGATAGCCGAAAACAGGCTTGCGGCTGAAGGTAGAAATGATCTGGCTGACGATGCCGAAGCCCGGCAAAATCATGATATACACTTCGGGGTGACCGAAGAACCAGAACAGATGCTGATAAAGAACGGGATCACCGCCACCAGCAGGATCAAAGAAAGTGGTTCCGAAGTTGCGGTCTGTCAGCAACATCGTGATCGCCGCAGCCAGAACAGGCAGCGAGATCAGCAGCAAGAATGCGGTAACCAGCACCGACCAAGCAAAAAGCGGCATTTTGTGCAGGGTCATGCCCGGCGCACGCATGTTGAAAATGGTGGTGATGAAGTTGATCGCGCCCAAAATGGACGATGCACCAGCAAGGTGAACCGCAAAAATGGCCAAATCAACCGCGGGTCCAGGCGAACCATTGGTCGAAAGTGGCGCATAAAGCGTCCAGCCCGTGCCAGCGCCAAGGCCGCTGCCGCCCGGAACAAACATCGAGGCAATCAGCAAAACAAAGGCCACCGTGGTAAGCCACAGCGACACGTTGTTCATCCGTGGGAATGCCATATCCGGCGCACCGATCATCAGCGGCACAAACCAGTTACCAAAGCCGCCGATCAGGGCGGGCATCACCATGAAGAAAACCATGATCAGGCCATGGGCCGTCACCATCATGTTCCAGAAATGCTTACCTTGCGTATCGCCGGCAGCAGGATCCAGAATCTGGGCCCAGCCTGTCAGATATTGAACGCCAGGCTCGGCGAGTTCCAAACGCATCATACCTGAAAGCGCGCCGCCGATGATACCGGCAAAAATCGCGAAAATCAGGTACATAGTACCAATGTCTTTGTGGTTGGTGGACATGAACCAGCGGACAAAGAAGCCCGGCACGTCATGATCCTCGTGCGCGTGGGCATCTTGCCCGTGCGCTGGTGCAGTTGCTGCAATATCGGTCATTTGTCAGACCCCCTATTAATTTGCGGCCAGCGTTGCGGCAGGCGCCGCAACAGCTTCCGTCGCCGGAGCAGACGCCGCAACGACCGAAGCCGCCGCTGCATCCTCACCGTCAGGATTGCCACCGCGTGAGCGGACCCATGCTTCCCAGCGATCAACGGGCAGAACCTCGACCGCGATTGGCATATAGCCATGATCGATGCCGCAAAGCTCCGAACATTGACCATAGAACACACCAACTTTGGTTGGCGTGAAGGTCACTTCATTCGCTCGGCCAGGAACAGCGTCCATTTTCACCCAGAAGGATGGAACCGCAAAGCTATGGATCACATCCGCAGCCGTAATGATCAGCTTCACCTGACGATCCACCGGCACCACCATACGATGATCCACGCCCAGCAGATAAGGTTCGCCAGCTTCACTGGCCTGATCCTTGGTCAGCATTTTCGAAACATATTCGCCAATGCCTTCATCGGGATATTCATAACCCCAATACCATTGATAGCCGGTGACTTTGATCGTCAGCGCTTCTTCCTTGGCGGGTTCATATTGCGCCGCCAACAAGCGGATGGAAGGCACCGCAACCACCGCCAGCACCAGAACGGGAATGGCCGTCCAGATCACCTCAATCAAAGTGTTGTGCGTTGTGCGCGATGGCACCGGATTGGCCTTAGCGCGATAACGGGCCACCACCCAGAACAGCAAACCCAAAACCATCAGCGAAGTGATGGTGATGATCGGCAGCAACACTGCACTGCTGAACCAATAGGCCTGCTGACCCAGCGGCGTGACTTGCGTTTGGAAATCCATCCCCGCAGGAATGGGCTGACCAACGCCATCGACTGGCTTCAGCGGAACATAATCTGCATCACCAGCAGGGGTCGCCGCGCTTGCGGGCGATGCTGCATCAGACGGTGCCGATGCAGAAACATTAGCAGAATCAGTAGGATTCGCAGTAACCGCCGCACTGGATGCGACGGGATCAGCAGCTTGCGCCAAGGCCGCATGTTGGCTGACGCCAACAAGGCCAAGCGACAAAGCCGCTGCTATTACAAGGGTTTTCAAGCTCTTCATAAGAATAGTGCCGCCCGTTGCCTGTTGTTTTCATTCGTATCCGCACCCGTCCTCCCCCTGTGCCCGGACGGGCGTCTGGGCAGCTGGCGACGAGCTAGATATTGCGGGCGCTATAGACCCGCTTGCCGCTTGCCTCAAGCATCTCTAACACTATTTTCAAAAGAGCCTCCTCCTGCCGATCATTCGGCACTATTTTGGCCGTCACTTTGGCAGCCATTTTTTAGAAAAGACCGCTTACCTCATGACTGACGACGAAATTCTCGCTGAATTCCGAGCCGCTGACGCTCTTTTGCAGGGCCATTTCCTGCTTTCGTCGGGCCGCCACAGTGAATATTATCTGCAATGCGCCCGCGTGCTGATGGATACAGACCTCGCCGGAAGACTGGCGATGGCGCTGGCGGCCAAATTGCCGCGCGAGCTGCGCAACAGCATCGATATGGTCGTATCGCCTGCCATGGGCGGCGTTGTGATCGGCCATGAAATGGGCCGTGCGCTGGGCAAGCCCGCCATTTTTGTGGAGCGCCCCACCGGCACATTTGAATTGCGCCGCGGCTTCACTATTCAGCCCGGTGCCAAAATCCTGATGGTTGAAGATGTGGTCACCACCGGCCTGTCATCACGCGAAGCGATGAAGGCCGTGCGGGAAGCCGGCGGCGAAATTCTGGCCGAAGCGGCGCTGGTGGATCGTTCTGGCGGCGCGGTGGATCTGGGCGTTCCCTTTTACCCGCTGGTTGCGATCAACTTCTCAACCTATGCGCCAGACGAACTGCCCGAACATCTGGCCGCCACGACAGCGATCAAGCCCGGCAGCCGGAGTCCATCGACATGAGCAGCGCCAGTTCCCATTTGCGGCTGGGTGTGAACATCGACCATGTCGCCACCATCCGCAACGCCCGCGGCGGCGATCACCCTGATCCCGTCCGCGCCGCAGAAATGGTTGCAGCCGTCGGCGCCGACGGCATCACCGCCCATTTGCGTGAAGACCGCCGCCATATCCGTGATGAGGATCTGGCCCGCATTCAGGCGGCAACCAATCTGCCCTTGAATCTGGAAATGGCGGCCACCGAGGAAATGCTGGCGATCGCGCTGCGTCATCAGCCCCATGCAGCCTGCATTGTGCCGGAAAAGCGCGAAGAGCGCACCACCGAGGGCGGGTTGGATGCGGCAGGCCAGCATAATATGCTGGCACCGATCATCGGGCGTTTACAGGACGCTGGCATTCGGGTCAGCCTATTTATCGAGGCGGATAACCGCCAGATCGAAGCCGCCATGCGCCTTAATGTGCCCGTGGTGGAGTTTCACACCGGTCGCTATGCGCATAGCTTGGGCGAAGAACGGACGGCGGAACTACGCCGCATCTCTGATGCCGCAGCACTGGCATGGAAAAATGGGATAGAGCCCCATGCTGGCCATGGCCTGACTTATGACAATGTCATTCCCGTTGCCGCTATCCCGCAATTGGCGGAACTGAACATTGGCCATTATCTGATCGGCGAAGCCATATTCACCGGGCTGGAATCGGCTATGCAGCGGATGCGGGCGTTGATGGATGAGGCGCGCGGCACGATATGATCATCGGCTTGGGATCGGATCTCTGCAATATTGAGCGCATTGAAAATTCACTCAACCGCTATGGCGAACGCTTTGAAAAACGAGTGTTTACCGAAATAGAACGAACCAAGGCCGCCCTGCGCCCCTTCACGCGCGCAGGCACCTATGCCAAGCGCTTTGCCGCTAAAGAGGCTTTTTCCAAAGCGGTCGGTACGGGCTTTAGCCACGGCGTATATATGAAAGATATCGGCGTCGTGAACAGCTCCACAGGCGCCCCCACTCTGGCGCTTACCGGCGGTGCGGCGGCACGTCTTGCGGCGATGATCCCAGCCGGTTTCCGTCCCCACATCCATCTCACATTGACCGATGATCATCCATGGGCGCAGGCTTTTGTTATCATCGAAGCGCTTAAGGACGCATAATGGGACGCCTCCGCGCCGAAGCGAATGGCGGCTTTGGAAAAATGCTGCGCGATGTGCTGATCATCATCCTGCTGGTGTTCGGCATTCACAGCTTTGTCGCCAAGCCATTTTATATCCCATCGGATAGTATGATGCCGCTGCTGCACAGCGGCGACCGGCTGATTGTCAGCAAATATCCTTATGGCTGGTCTCATGCCTCGATCAGCTTTCACCTTGCTCCCCCAATGGCAGGACGCATCGCTGCCAAGCTGCCAGAGCGCGGCGATGTGGTGGTGCTGGAGCATCCCGAACTGCGTGTGGATTATATTAAACGGGTTATCGGCCTGCCCGGTGATCGCCTATCCATGAAAAACGGTGTTTTATCGATCAACGGCCAAGCCGTTCAACGGGATGTTCAACCGATGGCGCACATCCCCGTTGACGCCAATGTGCCAAGCCCGGGCAGCAGCCTTGGCCGCTTCATCCGCCGCGACACGCAAGGCAAAGCGATTTTGGAACTTCCCATTGTGCGTGAAACTCTGTCCAACGGCGTCTCTTTCGATACCATCGATATGGGCCCCGGCTATCCCGGCGATGATTTTGCGGAATTGGTCGTTCCAGCGGGCCATTTATTTTTGATGGGGGACAATCGCGATGGCAGCGCCGACAGCCGTGTTGCGACCAGCGCCAAGGGCCTTGGCGGACCCGTGCCCTTTGAAGCCATCGCCGGGCGCGCTGAATTTATCAGCTTTTCCACGGATGGATCCGCCAAGACATTCAATCCGATCAGCTGGGTGAAGGCCTTGCGGGGCGAGCGTGCTGGCATGAACCTAAGGCCGGATCAGAAATAAGGCCGGATCCAAGCTACCTATGATGCTGATACGACAAGGGCGGCTTCTCTGGTAGAAAAGCCGCCCTTTATAAAAATCATGATCGCTTGGATGGAAGCCGATTAAGGCTGGGGTGCCGCGCCGGGCTGTTCCTGCATCATCTGCTGCTGTTGCTGCATCATTTGCTGCATCGCGCGAACCTCTGCTTCCGACTTATAGTCCAGCAGCTCGACCGTGAAATAAAGCGTGCTGCCAGCTGGAATTGGGCCAGCTGCGCGATCACCATAGCCCAGCTGCGGTGGGATAGTGATTTCATATTTGCCGCCCTTTTGCATCCGGGTCAGCGCTTCACCAAAGCCGGGCACCACTTGGGCAATCTGCATCGGCGCCTGTTCATTGGCATCAAAAACCGTGCCATCGGCCAAGCGGCCTTCATATTTTACCAGCACCACATCGGCTGCCGTTGGGCTGGGTCCCGTGCCAGCTTTCACGGTTTCAAAGCCGATCCGGGGGGTGACTGTCAGGGCAAAAGCGGCACCAGCGCCAAGCAGCGCCAGAATGCCGAGCCACAACATCCACAGACCGCTTTTGCTGACTGGGCGTAATGGAACCGTCGTCACACTCATCGTCTGATCCTTCCCTGCCCCGCTTGGGGCGAAAAATGTCGGATTGCCCTATAGGTGCCACAAAGCGCCGTCGTCCAGCGAGAAGTGCATCTTCGCAAAAATCCTCAGCCGGAAAATATCGCGCTCACTGTTTGGGAACAGTGGGCCCATCGGCATCAGCCCACCAAGAATTGAAAGCGCAGAATCGAAAAAGGGCCCCGCCTTATTTGGCAGCGCCCTTGATCAAATTCAGCCTAGCTGAACGTGGTGACGATTATTTAATACCGTCACGCTCCATACGCTTACGCTCCATCTTGCGGGCGCGGCGCACAGCTGCTGCATGTTCACGTGCACGCTTTTCGCTGGGCTTTTCGTAATGACGACGCAGCTTCATTTCGCGATACACGCCCTCACGCTGCAGCTTCTTCTTAAGCGCGCGAAGAGCCTGGTCGACATTGTTGTCGCGAACAATAATCTGCATACGCCGTGTCATCTCCTGTTCATCAAACAACCCGAAGATCCGGCTTCGCGCCGGTCTTACATGGATCGCCGAATAATTGGGCAATAAGAGTTAAACGTCGCGAACTGGCGACGATTGATTGCGGCGCTACTAGAGGGATTCGCCATTCATTGCAAGCCCCCAAGCAAGCGGCAGCCCGAATAACGCCGCGAACTGGTGCATCATGGCCGCTATGCCCTCAATCAAAACTTGGCCCAGATCAAGTCCAGCGGCATAAGGCTGTCCCCAGCACATTAGATATGACGCCTGCGCCGATCAAATGCAGCAGCTGCGCTATGGCCATTCTCCCGTTGAACAGCCCTGCCCCTTGCGCCATAGTCCGCACCAAATTGTGCGACAGATGCAGGACAGACCTGCACATAGGGACGAGGATCAAGGCCATGGCAACTCAGCTACAACGCAACAGCAAATATAGTGAAGCGGAATGGACCGCGCGGCAGGAACTGGCCGCATGCTATCGTATTTTCGCTATGCTCGGCTGGGATGAGATGATTTTCAATCATATCACGGTAAAAGTCCCGGATGATGAAGAATGCTATCTGATCAATCCTTATGGGATGCATTTCAGCGAGGTCACCGCCTCCAGCCTGATCAAAATTGATATTGATGGCAACAAGCTGGATGCGGACAATCCATGGCATGTGAATAAGGCCGGCTTTGTCCAGCACAGCCTGTTTCACCGCAGCCTGCCAGATGCCCATGCGATTATCCACACCCACACCACCGCAACCATGGCAGTCTGCTCTGTTGAAGGCGGTTTGCGTGCGACCAATTTCTATGCCTGCAATTTTCAAGGGCAATTGGCCTATCATGATTTTGAAGGCGTAACCGTGCGGGATGAAGAGGGTGTGCGCTTGCTCGAAAATCTGGGCAATAAACGCATTTTGATGCTCAAAAACCATGGCCCCGTGGTGATGGGCCGCACCCTGCCCGAAGCCTTTTTGAAACATTGGGTGCTGCAACGCGCCTGCGAAATTCAACTCGCCACCTGTTCCATGGGCGATCCGATCATTGTTCCGCCCGAAGTCGTCGCAGTGCACCAGCGTGATCTGCATCAGGTGCAAATTCCCGGTGGCCCAGGCCGAGCGGAATTTGATGCGATGGTGCGGAAAATCGACCGGATCGACACAAGCTGGCGTGACTAAATCGACGCTTCACAGCTAAAGCTGCGGGCATGACACGATTCTCCGTCAATGAGCGCCCCGTCGAATATCGCATGAATCCAGACACGCCGCTGCTCTGGGCGCTGCGCGATGCCTCCAATCTGACCGGCACCAAATATGGTTGCGGCACCGGGGATTGCGGTGCCTGCACGGTGGATATTGATGGCGAGGCGATCCGATCCTGCCTCGTCACCATCGCCGAGTGCGAGGGGCGTTTCATCACCACTATCGAAGGCTTGTCGCGGGACCGCAGCCATCCGGTGCAGCAAGCTTGGGTGGCGGAACAAGTGCCGCAATGCGGCTTTTGCCAATCCGGCATGATCATGGCGACGGCCGCTTTGCTGCGCGCCAATAAGAACCCCAGCGATGCAGATATTGATGCCGCGATCACCAACATCTGCCGCTGCGGATCCTATCCTCGCATCCGCACTGCCATTCGCCATGCGGCTCGTGTGCTGCGCGGCGAAGAGCCGCTCGCAGCCGCGCCGCGCCCCGGCATCAGCCCGCAGGATGCCGCCGCCGCCGTTCCGGCGCTGACGCCGCCAGAAACGCGCTGACCTAGGGCCGCTTACTAGGCCCGCTCGCCCATGAAGGCGCAAGCCCGACGCCCTAAGGCTCCGCCCTCTAGCTGAACGGCAGCCGACTGGCCGGTTCAGTGCTCGCTCAGATGCATCGGCCTACACCGGCTACAGCCCCTCATTATCCTCACCCTTCGCGCCAGCCAAAGTGCGAAATGAGCCGGAGTTCAGCGCATGAGAATCTTCATCGGCGGCCTGTTGATGGCTGCAACCATGCTCACCCCCATTGCCAATGCTGCGGCACAAAGCCACGGTGATCGCAGCCCACGATCCGAACGCAGTGCACGGTCATCAGACCAACGCCACAGCGGCCAAGCAAACCAGCGCCGCGCCTCCGCGCAGACGCAGCAGCATCAACGAGAGCGCACCCGCTCTCAGCAACCGACCCGACCACAGCAACGAACGGAAGCCCAGCGCCCTACCGAGCGCTCCCGTGATATGCGGGCATCCGATAGCCGCCGCGACCAAAGCGCCAGCCGAAATCATCCGGATCGGCGCACGCAAAATGACCGTAGCCGCTATCCGGATCGCAATGCCGCAGAGCGTCAGCGCCAGCAACATATGCAGCAGCAAAGATGGGATCAGCAGCGCGCTCGCGATCATCGATCCGACCAACGCCGCGATCAACGGCATGACACGCGCCGAGGCGACAATCGCAGCCGAGACAATCGCGATTGGAACAACCGCGGCTGGGATAATCGCCAGCATGATAATCGCAACTGGAATCGCGATTGGCGCAATGATCGCCGCTATGATTGGCGCGACTATCGCACGCGCAATCGGCATAATTATCACCTGCCCCGCTATCAGGCGCCCTATCGAAACCATCGATACAGCCGCTTTCACATCGGCGTAAATCTAGGGTCCGGCTATTATAATCAGCGCTATTGGATATCCAATCCCGGCTATTATCGCCTGCCCCCCGCCTACGGCAATTATCGCTGGGTGCGATATTATGATGATGCCCTACTCGTCGATATTCGCCGCGGCCGCGTCGTCGATGTGATTTACGATTTCTTCTGGTGAGGTGACGGTGCCGGGCTTTGTCCTATAAGGCCTAGCTCCGGCGCCCCACAGACTGAAAATCCATAATAGGGGGCCAAATATCCGCCTCTTTTCTTTGCGCTTTCTCGGCTTCGCACAAAGACCTTGTCTTCTATCGGCCTAAGCGGCAGATTCCGTTTCAATATAAAATGAAAGAGAGGGTTTCGCCATGCCTGCCGTGCGTTTACTGCCGCCGGATCGTTTCTTTAATCGCGCCGATTGGGCCGCCATCACGCGCCCATCATCTTGGCGCGGACTGTGGTTGGTGGCGCATTGCTGGATCATATCGCTGGCTATGGTGGGCCTTGCGACATGGTCCGGCCATCCGCTGGCATGGCTGGCCGCCATCATCTTTCTGGGCGGACGACAATTGGGCTTTGCCATATTGATGCATGATGCCGCCCATGGCGCGCTCCATCCCAAGCGCAAAATCAATAATTTCGTCGGCCAATGGCTGACCGGTGCCATGGTCGGTTCCGATCTGCTGGCCTATCGCACCTATCATCTGCAGCATCATAAATATACGCAGCAACCGGAAGACCCGGATCTGGCGCTATCCAAACCTTTTCCGACCAGCAAAGCCAGCCTGCGCCGCAAAATGATCCGCGACCTCACTGGCCAAACCTTTTTCAAGCAACGCCTATCGCAATTCGCTTTTGCTTGGATCGGCCTGAAGGCCATGTTGCGCGGCGACGCTTCAGATTCGAAACAACAGGGCACCCGCGGCGGCACCTTGTTTAACAAGCAATCGGATGATGGAATCTCCTCACCCAAGCAAGATTTGGCAGGCGCCATGTCTGTCACCCGTGCGACGGGGCGCTTTTTGCTGATGCAGGGCCTTTTGCTGGCAGCATCGCTGATCCTTTATGGCTGGACGCCTTATCTTTTGTGGCTGGCCGCGCTTGCGACCACCTTTCAGCTTTATCTGCGCATCCGCAATATTGCTGAACATGCCTGCACCACCACCGGCAGTGAAGACCCATTCAGCCATGCCCGCACCACCAAAGCAGGCCTGCTCGCGCGCGCCACGGTGGCGCCTTATTATGTGAATTTTCATAGCGAACATCATCTGTTCATGGGCGTGCCATGCTATCGCCTGCCTAAGGTTCATGCGGCTTTGGGCCAAGCGGGCCATCATGATGACATGATCATATCGCCCAATTATCGCTCGGTGCTGCGTCAGGCCACCAGCAAGGCTTAGGCTTAATCCCGCACCACGAAGCGCGCACCGGCACGGTCTTTTTCCGCCTTCAACGGATCAAAGATCGTGCCGTTCATCGCCACATAAACGCCCGCTGGCAAAGTCTGCACTGCCGCCAGCGCAAAACCGACATTAAATTCCGCATCCGATCCACGTACCCGAAATGGCTGCATCGCGCCCGTCATCACAATGGTTTTGCCGCTGATCCGGGATAGCAAACGCCCGGTCTGCACCATTGTATCGGTGCCATGGGTGATCAAAATCCGCTCGGCATCGCTTGCCAGCACGGCATCAAAAATGCTCTGCCGATCCGCCTCGTCCATATCCAGACTGTCTTTGCGGAGCAATTCCGTCACGCGGTGAGCGATATGGACGCCATTGTCCGTCAAAATCTGATTCAAACTGGTCGGCCCGATTTGAAATTCCGATAGAGCATCGAAATAGACTTTATCGATCGTTCCGCCCGTGGTGAAGATGTCGATCATCGCTTAGACCTCGCCAGCCCGCCCCATTTGTCTGCTCCCTTGCCCGACAGCTATCGGGACCTACAGCTATCTGGCCTGCGAGCAAAACTGCCGGGCAGAGCGCGCATCCACACTCTGCCCAGCATCCATCAATCGGACAAAGCCTCCGCAATCAGGCGGCGGCTGTTCTCAATGCCAAATAGCGCAATGAAGCTGCCCATGCGCGGCCCGGCGCTGGAGCCGAGCAGCGTTTCATAAAGCGCCTTGAACCATTGGCGAAGGTTTTCAAAACCATAGGCTTCATCTTTGCCAATCTCATAAACGATATTCTGCAGCTCATCTGCTGGCGTATTTTCAGGTAGCACCGCCAATCGCGCATCCAGCGTCCGCAGCGCTTCAATTTCGCCGCCTTCTGGTTTGCGGCGCTGCAAAGTCGGGGCGACATAGTCGCGCGTATAGGCCATCGCATTGTCGATCAGCCCATCAAGCTCAGGATAGGTCTGCGCATCCGCACCATCCACATAGCGGCCCAGATAGCGCCAGATTTGATCCTTAGACGCATCCGCCCCCATCACGCCCACCAGATTGAGCAGCAAGCCAAATGTTACCGGCAAAGCCTCCGTCGGAATGGCTTCACCGCGCGCCACATGCACATGATGCACGGGGTTGCCCAATTTCTTATCTGCTTCCTGCTCGGGATAATTTCCGCGCATTTGCAAATATTCATCAATCGCCTTGGGCACCACGCCGATATGCAATTGTTTCGCCGCCTTGGGTTCGCGATAGGCAAAAAAGGCCAAGCTTTCTTCGCTGCCATAGCTTAGCCATTGCTCCATCGACAGGCCGTTACCCTTGGATTTTGAAATCTTCTCGCCCTTTTCGTCGAGGAACATTTCGTAAATCAGGCCTTCCGGCTTGCGGCCACCCAGCGCCTTGGCAATTTTGCCCGATTGCACTCCGCTGTCGGTCAAATCCTTGCCATACATTTCATAATCGACGCCCAGCGCCACCCAGCGCATCGCCCAATCGACCTTCCATTGCAACTTGGCGCCGCCGGATAATATGCTCTGGGTGATCGTCTCGCCCTCATCCTCAAAGGAAACAAGACCAGCCTCGGCGTCCACCACCGTCACGGGCACTTGCAACACAATGCCGGATTTTTGGCTGATCGGCATGATCGGCGAATAGGTTGCCGCCCGCTCCGCCCGCAGCGTTGGCAGCATGATATCCAAAATCGCCTGATAATGGCGCAGCACATTTTTCAGCTGCTCATCAAAGGCACCCGCACGATATTGCAGCGTGCTGCTGATAAATTCATAATCAAAGCCATAGCGATCCAGAAAATCGCGCAGCATCGCATTGTTATGATGGGCAAAGCTTTCAAATTTGCCAAAAGGATCGGGCACCGCCGTCAGCGGCTTTCCCAGATGCTCTCGCAGCATATCCGCATTGGGCAGATTATCCGGCACCTTGCGCAGACCGTCCATATCATCGCTAAATGCAATCAGACGCGTCGGCATCGGCTGGCCCGTTTTTTCCGCCGTCAGCGTTTCAAAGGCGCGGCGCACCATCGTTGTGCGCAACACCTCGTTGAAAGTGCCGATATGCGGCAGGCCGGATGGGCCATAGCCGGTTTCAAACACAACAGGCGCGCCATCGGCCTTGCCTTGTGGCAGCCGTTTCAAAAGCTTGCGCGCCTCCTCGAACGGCCAGGCTTTGGACGTTTGCGCCGCAGCGCAGAGCGAAGGATCAAGATGCAAGTCAGTCATCTGGCCGCCATAGCGCCAACAGCAGCTGAATCGAAAGGCCCTTTCACATATTTTGGCTAAAAATAGAGGCTTCGGAGCGTGAATGTGATCAGCCCCTTCGTGCTTTTATCCCCAATCAGCCGCACGCGCAGGTGATCGCGACCTTTAAAGCCTGTTGGAAAAGCTGCTGAATTTTGCAATGTCCGCCTTGCCGTGTTCGCCCTTTGTCCCTAGCTTGCTGCCATGCCCAGCGCCCCGCTTCCTTTGCCCGCCATTCACGCCAGCCATATCGGCATCTGGATCGCCGATGAAATGGGCCATGTCGCGCGGGTGAGCCGGGGTCAGGCCATTGCCGCAGTCGCCACCACGCCGCATCTGCTGCTGGGCGCAACGCTGACGGGAGATCGGCTGGGGTATCCAGAGCTTTCCGGTCTGGATTTGCTAGAGCTCTTCGCCTTTCTCTATCCTGCTCGCTTCGCCGTGCCGACACCATCTGGCCTTGCCGCCATGCTGGGGCTGGCGGCGCCCGCGAAAGAGGATGAAATCGCTGCCTTCCTGCCGCGCGCCGCTGCCGCAATGCTGGAATGTCTGGAAAGTCCGAACTGGCCCGAACGCGAGGGCGCATGGCACGGTCTGCAATCCCTCTCCCGCCAGCGCTGGCCTTGGGCCAGCATATTAGAACCACGGCTTGAAAAACCAAGCCGCGAGGATCGCTGGCTTTTTTCCAAGCTTCCGGAATGGGAAGAGCAATCCCAACGCCCCCAACCGCGCACCACCTCAATCACTGAGGCCGATATTCTTGCGCGCTTGGATCAACTAACCGGCAAAGGCGCCGAACGACGCACTGGCCAGCGGGATTATGCCGCTGCCACTGCCAGCATTTTCGCGCCGCGAGAGCATATCGGCCGCCCCCATATGCTGGTGGCAGAGGCCGGCACCGGCATTGGCAAAACGCTGGGCTATCTGGCCCCCGCCAAGCAATGGATTGATCAAAGCGGCGGCAGCGTCTGTATCTCCACCTATACCAAGGCGCTGCAACGCCAGCTCGCGCGGGAAACAGAGCGGCTCTATCCCAATGCCGCGCTTCACAATGAAAAAGTCGTGGTGCGTAAGGGCCGCGAAAATTATCTCTGCCTGCTCAATTTGGAAGATGCGCTGCAAGGCGGCTTCGCGGGCCGGGCGGCCATTTTGGCCCAATTGGTGGCGCGCTGGGCCGCCTATAGCCGCGATGGGGACATGATTGGCGGTGATCTGCCTGGCTGGCTGCCAGCCTTATTTCGCCGCAATGGCACCACCGCGCTGACCGATAGGCGCGGCGAATGTATTTACGCGGCCTGCCCACATTTTCGCAAATGCTTCATCGAGCGTTCGGCGCGCGCAGCGGCCCATGCCGATATCATCATCGCCAATCACGCACTGACCATGGTGCAGGCCGCCCGCCCGCGCGATCAAGGTGCGCCCGCCCCCACCCGCCTGATTTTTGATGAAGGCCATCATTTGTGGGACGCCGCCGACAGCATGTTTGCCGCCGCCCTCACCGGGCAAGAAGCGGTGGAGTTGCGCCGCTGGATCTTGGGCCCGGAAGGAAAATCACGCGGGCGAAGGCGCGGTCTGGCAGCACGACTCGCTGATGTCGCCAGCTATGATGAGGCCGGCGAACAAGCATTACAGGCGGCAATATCCGCCGCCGGTGAATTGCCTGCGGATGGCTGGCTGGCGCGCCTATCAGAAGACAATGGCTTTGGCGCTATCGAGCATCTGCTCGCGGCGGCACGGGCGCTGGTCTATGCCCGCTGTGCCAGCCCGGCGGGTCAGGATAGCGGCTATGGGCTGGAAACCGAATTGGCCGATCCCAATCCCCGCCTGATCGCCGCCGCCATGGCGGCCAGCGATGCGCTGGATGCACTGCAACGTCCGCTGTTAACCCTCAGCAAGCGACTGGAATCGCTGTTGGAAGACGCGCCCGATTGGCTGGATGGTCAGGCCCGCGCCCGGGTGGAAGGGGCGCGCCACAGCCTTTCTTCTCGAATCGAAACCCTTGGCGCGTGGCTGGCCCTGCTGGGCCGGATCGGCGGCCCTGCCGACCCGGATTTCGTCGACTGGCTGGCAGTGGAGCGTTATGACGGACGCGAATTTGATTGCGGCCTGCACCGCCATTGGCTGGATCCAACCCGGCCCGTCGCCGAAGCCGTTTATAAACCCGCGCACGGCTTGCTCGTCACCTCTGCCACCTTGCGCAGCGGCAGCGATTGGACCGATGCCGATATTCGCACCGGCGCGCGCCATATGGATGGCGGCGTGCAGCATTTCGGCGTCAGCAGCCCGTTCAACTATGCCGCTCAATCGGAAGTGTTAATCGTCACCGACATTGGCCGCGGCGATCTGCCTGCGCTGGCGGGGGCCTATAGCCGCCTGATTGAGGCATCGGGCGGCGGCACCTTGGGCCTGTTCAGCGCCATTCGGCGGCTGCGCATCGTTCATTCCCGTATCGCAGACCGCCTCGCTCGCGCTGGCCTGCCTTTATTCGCGCAACATGTCGATCCGCTGGATACGGGCACGCTGGTGGATATTTTTCGTGCCGATCCCCATGCCTCCCTGCTGGGAACAGACGCCCTGCGCGATGGTGTGGATGTGCCCGGCGAATCCTTGCGGCTTGTCGTGATGGAAGGGGTGCCATGGCCGCGCCCCACCATTTTGCACGCTGCCCGCCGCGCGGCTCAAGGGGGCAGCGCCTATGATGATAGCGTCATCCGTGCCCGCATTGGTCAGGCCTTTGGACGATTGATCCGCCGTGCCGATGATTTCGGCCAATTTGTCATGCTATCAGCCAGTATGCCATCGCGGCTGCTCTCAGCTTTCCCCGAAGGAACGCCGATCCACCGCTTGCCACTGGATGAAGTGGTGCAACGCGTCGCCGCTCGCAATGAAGAACAACGAAAAAGCTTAACTCCTGCCTTTTCACCCGCCTAAGTTTGCGGCACAAGGCAAACCCATATCAGGGCAAGAGAGGTCAGGGATATTTTGAAGAGCTTAACGATCCTGCGGCACGCCAAATCGGGCTGGGATGCCACTGTCGAACGGGATTTTGATCGCCCTATCAACCTGCGTGGCCGTCGCGGTGCCGAAATCATCGGCCAATGGCTCAAGCGCCAATCCTTGCCCATTGATGCTGTGGTCGCTTCACCCGCCGTTCGCGTTACCGAAACATTGGATATTTTTCTGCCAACCGCTGGGCTGGAAGCAACGCCCAGCAGCTTTGATCGCCGCATCTATCTGGCCTCTGCCGCCACCTTGATGGATGTGATCCGCGAAACCGGGAGTGACATCGATCATTTGTTGATCGCAGGCCATAATCCCGGATTGGAAGATTTAATCCTGATGCTGGTGCCCGAATCCCCTTCGGATGATTTGCGCGCCAAAGTGGATGAAAAACTGCCCACTGCCGCTCTGGCCCGCTTGGAACTTCCGATTGAAAATTGGCAGGATCTAGACAGCGGCATTGCCCGTTTTGCTGATTTCATCCGCCCACGCGATCTGGATTCATCCCTATCCCCTGCCATGGATCATGATGATTAGGCCTGTGACTGCAAGGCCGATGCAGCAACGAAAAAAGGGGCGCATAGCGCCCCTTTTTCTTAGAATCATAAGGGCGGCTTAACCCAGCGCCGCTTCCAAGCGGTTGCGTAGCCCGGCTAATTTATCCACCGCCACAGCCGGAACCGGCGACACCTTTAATCCCGCACCAACAGCAGGCGCTGGGCCTGACGGCGTGTCTGCTTTCACTTCGGGTGCTGCCATCCCTTCGGCTGGGCTAGCCTTAGGCGCCGCAGCACCTTTACGGCCCGATCGTGCCGCCAGCGCATTGCGCGCGCCGTCAACGGTATAGCCCTGCACATGCAGCAGATCATGAATCTGCGTCACCAGATCGACATCTTCAGTGCGATAATAGCGGCGCCGCCCCGAGCGCTGCAAAGGCTTCAACTGCGGAAAACGCGTTTCCCAATAGCGCAGCACATGGGTTTGAACGCCGATTTTTTCGGCCAGCTCACCAATGGACAAAAGCGCGCCTGTCGCCTTGCCTCCATCTGTTTTTCTCATAATCTCCGTCATAACTCATCAGGCCTCAGCGACCGGCAACGCGGCCACGCATCGCCTGGCTCGCACGAAAAGTCATCACCCGCCGCGGCAGGATCGGCACTTCCACACCCGTTTTCGGATTGCGCCCGATACGTTCGGCCTTGTCGCGCAGCACAAAAGTGCCAAAGCCTGAAATCTTCACATTTTCGCCCTCTGTCAGGGCATCGGACATATGGTTCAGTATAGATTCCACTATTCCGGCTGCTTCATTGCGCGATAAGCCAACCTGTTGGTTGATGCGGGCAGCAATATCAGCACGCGTCAATGTACCTGTTGTCATCATTTTTTCCTTCCCCCTCCTGAACTTATCAGGCTGGATCGCAGCATCTCCCCCGAGGCTGCCTATCCACCCCCATGTGTAACAAAAGGAAATTAATCCGCCAATCTGAAATGGATGGCGCGCAGGGCAAGTGAGAAAATAGATCAAAAATGGCAGAAATACGGGGCATTAAGGCTAAAAGTTCAACTTAACCGGTCAGTATTTGATCCAAAGTCAGCATATTCTGAATAGCCGGAACGGCAAACGCATCAGAAAAGCGTGGCTATAAACCCCCGCTCTGCCGATTCGCATCCGCGCCAAAATGCGCCCTAATATAGATTTTCCTATATATGCCGATGGTGTCTAGATTCAGCTCTTTGCTCAGGCTCAGGGCCTAGATACGCAAAACAGCCGCGCCCCAGGTAAAGCCGCCGCCCATCGCTTCCAGAACCACCAGATCACCAACCTTAATCCGGCCATCCCGGATCGCCAGATCCAGCGCCAAGGGCACGGACGCCGCCGATGTATTGGCGTGTTGATCCACCGTCATCACCACTTTTTCGGCGGACAAGTTCAATTTCCGCGCAGTGGCATCCAAGATGCGGCGATTGGCCTGATGCGGCACCATCCAATCAATCTCGCTGGGATCCAAGCCCACATCGGCCATCACCTCAGCCAAAACGGAGGCCAAATTCGTCACCGCATGGCGAAACACTTCGCGGCCCTGCATCCGCAAATGGCCAACGGTGCCCGTGGTGGATGGTCCGCCATCGACATAAAGCATATTGCCATAACGGCCATCAGCGTGAAGCCGGGTCGCCAAAATGCCTTGATCGTCCGCCACATCCTTGGCCGAAAGCACAACTGCCCCGGCACCATCGCCAAACAAAACGCAGGTGGTGCGATCTTCCCAGTCCAAGATACGGCTGAAGGTTTCTGATCCGATCACCAGCGCATGTTTTGCCGCACCGGTGCGCAGCATGGAATCCGCCACCGTCACCGCATAAAGAAAGCCGGAGCAAACGGCGGCCACGTCAAAAGCGACGCAATCCGGCGTGCCCAACATGGCCTGAACCTTGGTCGCGGTGGCCGGGAATGTGTTATCGGGAGTAGCAGTTGCAACGATGATCAAGCCGATGTCCGCAGCCGTCAGCCCGGCAGCCTCCAGCGCTTTGCGACCAGCCTCGGCGCCCAAAGTAGCGGTGGTCTCATCCGCTTCGGCGATATAGCGAAAGCGAATGCCAGTGCGTTCGACGATCCACTCGTCGCTGGTATCCACACGTTCCGCCAATTCGGCGTTCGATACGCGGGTGCGCGGCAAGGCAGAACCCGTGCCGGTCAAGACAGAGCGCAAGGTCACTTGGCGGCTCCGCGACGAAAATTGCTTAAATCCTCAGTCACTTGACGCGTGATATCCTTTTCCACCAATTCCGCACACAGATGCACTGCATGGGCTACACCCTTGGCGTCCGCACTGCCATGGCTTTTCAGCACGACGCCGTTCAAGCCTAGAAACACGGCCCCATTGTGATTGTTGGGATCCAAATGATGGCGCAACAATTCCGTCGCCGGGCGCGAAATCAAAAAGCCGATTTTCGATCGCACTGATGATGTGAAGGCTTGACGGAGCAAATCGGTCACGAAACGCGCCGTGCCTTCAATGGTTTTCAAAGCAATATTGCCCGAAAATCCATCATGCACCACCACATCAACATTGCCGCGCGACAATTTATCGCCCTCGACAAAGCCGCAAAACTCCATCGGCAGGCCATCCGCCCCGCGCAACAGAGCCGCCGCCTCGCGAATCTCGTCCGTGCCCTTCAATTCTTCGGTGCCGATATTCAACAGCGCAACCCGTGGACGCTCCAGCCCCAATGCAGTGCGCGCATAGGCTGCGCCCATCACTGCAAATTGAACCAGATTATTGGCATCACAATCCGTGTTGGCACCCAGATCGAGCATCACACAATCATGATCACCCAAGGTCGGCAGCAAGGCAGCCAAAGCGGGCCGATCAATGCCGGGCATGGTCCGCAGCGCCACCTTGGCCATCGCCATCAGCGCGCCCGTGTTGCCCGCAGAAACGGCGCCCCCAGCCTCACCCCGCTTCACCGCATCAATCGCAAGGCCCATAGAGCTATTGCGTGCTTTGCGTAACGCTTGGCTGGGCTTATCCTCACCCGATACCACGCCGGTGGTATGGATAATATCCGATGCGGCCCGAAGATTGGGGTGATGGTCAAGCGCTTCCGCGATTTTCTGCTCGTCGCCGACGAGCAGAAATCTCAAGCCGTCATGCTGGTGACGCGCCATGGCTGCACCAGCAAGCATGACTCGCACGCCAACGTCACCGCCCATCGCATCAATCGCGATTCGCGGTGTAAGGCTCATAAAAACGCCCTCCGGCTAGCGATCAGGCTTCAGCCGAAATGACTTCGCGACCGTTATAGTGGCCGCAAGCATCGCAAAGATTATGTGGACGCTTCAACTCACCGCAATTGGGGCATTCCTGATAGGCTGCGACCTTCAGGCTGTCGTGGCTACGACGCATGCCGCGCTTCGAGGGCGAGGTTTTTCGCTTGGGGACGGCCATGATATTTCCTGCATTCCAAATGTTTAAACGAATCGGCAAACCCGGATTTATCATAACCAATTTGGCGATGACTGGCCCGCCTTAACGGTGAAACCTGTCCACATTGCTGTGGAACAGGGCTTTCGCCTTAAGGTGCCTCAACGCCTTAACGGTGTCGGGTGCCGGATTGGGCGCGGCTATAATGTTTTTCCCCACAAACGCAAGCCCTGAGGCTTTGGAAAAGCCCTTGCTTGTGCCGCGTGGCCACCGATGCCACAAGTTTGCGCGGCTGGCTACAGCTTCCATTCTTCGCCCACGAGCCGGCGCATCTTATCCGAGGGGAGAGTTTATGTTTATTTATCCAATCAGCCTCACAATCGCTGCGGGGGCCGCTTTGTTGAACATCTGGCTTATGATGCGGGTTGGCCGTGTGCGGACGCAAGAGCAGGTGTTTGTGGGGGATGGCGGCAATGAACGCGTTATCCGCAGAATGCGCGCCCACAGCAATTTTATCGAAAGCGCGCCCTTTGTGCTGATCCTGCTGTTTTTGCTGGAACAGGCGCTGGGTTCATCTTTGTGGCTCTGGGCCGTTGGCGCCCTGTATCTGATCGGCCGCGCCGCCCACGCCCTTGGCATGGACGGACTGAAGGCAGGCCGCATGGCGGGCACCATCATCACGTTGCTGACGCTGCTGGGGCTGGCCATCACGGCCTTAACCACCGTCTATCGCACGCCTGCAACCATCACGGCCACAGACGTGGAAGTCGCCTCACAAGCGGCACAGCTCAATCCTTAACAGTCGTGCTGCCGCCTTATTCCGCGCCAATCGCCATGTCGCCGACATAGGGGTTGGTGCGGCGTTCCTGAGCAAAACTGCTATGCGGACCATGGCCCGGCAGAAATATCGTTTCATCGCCCAGCGGCCATAGCTTCTGGGTGATGGAATCCAGCAATTGCTGATGATCGCCCCGCGGAAAATCCGTGCGCCCAATTGATCCCTGAAACAGCACATCGCCGACAATCGCCAGCTTTGACGGGCCATGATAAAAAACCACATGGCCCGGCGTGTGGCCGGGGCAATGGATCACATCAATTTCCAAATTCCCGACGCGCACCTTGTCGCCATCAACCAGCCAACGGTTCGGCTCAAAAACCTCGCCCTGCATCCCAAAGCGGGCGCCATCATCGCCCAAACGCTCAATCCAAAATCGGTCGCCTTCATGCGGCCCCTCAATCGGAACGCCCAATTCCCGAGCGAGCACACCGGCCTGGCCGCAATGATCCATATGGCCATGCGTAATAAGGATTTTTTCAACCTCAACGCCGGTCTGGCGCACCGCCTCTTTCAGCTTGTCGAGATCGCCCCCGGGATCGACAAAAGCAGCTTTATTCGTTTCGGTGCACCAAAGCAGCGTGCAATTCTGCTGGAAACTGGTGACCGGGATGACGGCGGCCTTAAGCGGCGAAACAGAATGTGTCATGCCCCGGATGTGGGCAAGATCAGGCTTTTTGGCAAGCCCCACCGTCCGCCATTTGGCTCTTCATCGCTGCTTTGGCGACCGGCCACTCAGCGCATGATCAGCGCATCGCCCTTGATTTCCACGCTGGATAGCCGCGCCAGAAAGCTTTGGCCAAGCAGGCTGGCTGGCATATCATCCTGATCCGATAGATCGACGATGGCGGCCTGCACATTGCGCTCTTTAATGCCGCCAATATCCACTTCATTTAGCGTCAGCACGCGCATGGGCACCACCCCGCCTGCGGTCCGTGCTTCGCCAGCGATTCTCAGACCGTCCACGTCAATTCCCATTGCTTCGGCATCGCGCCGCCGCAGCGCCACCAGCGACGCGCCGCTATCCACCAACACCCGTGTCGTCACGCCATTGATTTTGGCATCGGCATAAAAATGCGAATCGGCAGCGCGGCGCAGAGTGACGCTGACCTGCCCAGCATCATCCCGAGTGGAACGCGTCACAATGGGGCCATGGGCGCTGGCCATCGATCCCCCGCGCGGCGATTCGCTGCGAACCCCCATCACCGCAATCGACCCAATGAACAGCAGCAACAAGCACAGGGGCAAAAATCGCATCAGCCTTCCTCTGCCGGATGCGCATCCACCGAGTATTCCGGCGCAATGCGTCCATCTGCGGACTGTTTCAACCGCACGCATAGATAGGGTCGATTGACGGCGATGCCTATGTCGCGGGTTGAAATCGGCCACAGATTGCGGCTGGCCCGGCCGCGATCCATGGCGCAAGCGACAGCTTCCGCGGCGCCGCGCTCTTGCTCCGCCCAGCCCCCCCGCGCTGCGGCATCGGCCCATAGCGGCTCACGCCAACCCAATATCGCGATCACAGCATCACCCGCCAAGGCTGGCTGCCCGGCCCATGCCGCATCGCTTGGCAACCCCATAATCCGGCGCAAGATTTGGCCTCTATCGGCGCGATGTTGGGCCAATATGGGCTGAAAGGCGGCGAGCATGGCATCCCGCACCGGCCCCTGTGCCAGTGGCACCAAATTGCCCTTTGCTCCTTTGCTCGCCGCAACAGCCCGCACCAGAGGCACATGGCCCAACAGCTCCGCTGTATCGGCTGCCAAGTAAAGCCCGGCGCTCCCTTGGCAAAAATCCGCGCCTGCTGGGTCGGGCAGCAGATTTCCTGACGCTGTCGGGCCGCAGCGCCGCAGCTTACCAGTCAGGCGGAAATGCGCAGCGCTAGCCACCCGAGGCACGCCACCTTGCCCCATAGCGCTGGTTATATTCTCAGCATCAATCCACCCCGTCAGCCCCAGTTGCAGGCCGCTGCTAGATGGATCATTGTAAAGGCGCTGCGGCTCATATCGATCCTCCGGCGTATCCATCAACAAGCCGTCAACCCACCAGGCTTGGAGAGTTACGCAGCCCTGCGTTTCAATCCCTGTTTCCTGCGCCGCCATGATAGCCTGCGCCACACGCATCGAGGGGCAAATAGAGGCTTGCTCAACCGGCTCCTGCGCCTTGGATATGTCCGCCAGCCCTATGGCCGTAGCAAGGATCAACGCCAAAGCAGAAAAGCGAAGGCAGGCGCCAAAGCACGTCACGCGGGGGCAATCCAATCCGGCAAAACTCCGGGCCCCATATCGGCAACCCGCACATGATCAACCGACAAGCCAAGCTCTGGATAAGCAATGCGCTGCCGTTTCTCATCCGCCTGAACCAAGGGAACCACCACCAAGCGGCGGTTGATTTTCTGTCGCCAGTTCATCCGCGCCGTATTTTCTTGGCCCACATAACAGCCCTTGGTAAAACTGACGCCGTTCAGCTCTGCGGCATTGGTTTCCAGCCACAAAATATCGCCCAATTCCGCTTGCCCTTCCGTCACGCCCAGCGACAGGCGATGGGCCCGATAGGCGGCGTCCGCGCCATCTTCTTCGCCCACGTCCGCGCTATCAGCTGGCGCCAGCCAGCGGCGACCCAGCGCCGCAAGGCGCGGATCGGGCACCCCTTGCTCGCCATCCTTGGCCCAATGCACGGCCAAGCTCAGCTCTGGCGCGATCGTGATCGGGCGGCGCAGGCGATACAGGCTCAGGCGCTTGATCAGCGCCTCTGCCACATCCGCCTCGCAATCAATCAGCACATCCTCGCCATCCGCCCAGAGGAAGAAATCAAACATCGCCTTGCCTTGCGGCGTCAACAATGCGGCCCACACTGGCAAGTCGCCAGAACTGTCGTTGGTGATAAGGCCTTGCAAAAATCCGCGAACATCGTCGCCAGACAATCGCACAAGCGCGCGGTCATAGAGGGTGGTATTGGACATGGGGATAATCTAGGGCCGCTACCATCAAATCCCAAGCCCTATTGCTGCCCTTGCTCTGAGAGTTTGTCATGACTGATCGCATCACCATCCGCCGCCCCGATGATTGGCATGTCCATTTGCGGGATGGCACCATGCTGCGCCATGTTGCGCCTTTTACCGCGCGGCAATTTGCCCGCGCCATTGTCATGCCCAATCTTTCCCCGCCGGTCACAACCGCCGAGGAAGGGATGGCCTATCGCGATCAGATCATGGCGGCCGTGCCATCGGATCTGGATTTCACACCGCTGATGGTGGCCTATCTCACCGATGGCAGCAGCCCGGATGATATTGCGCGCGGCCATGCTGAGGGCATTTTTACCGCCGCAAAACTTTATCCCGCCAACGCCACCACCGGCAGCGCCCACGGCGTGACCGACATCGCAAAAATTCGCTCCGTGCTGGAAACCATGCAGAAAATCGGCATGCCCTTGTTGATCCATGGCGAGGTGACGGACCATGATGTCGATATTTTCGATCGCGAAGCGCGCTTCATCGAACGCACACTGACCCCATTGGTGCAAGACATGCCCGGCCTGAAAATCGTGCTAGAACATATTACCACCGCCGAAGCGGCGCAATTTGTCGCCGACGCGCCAGACACTGTCGCCGCGACGATCACGCCGCAGCATCTTCATATCAACCGCAACGCCATGCTGGTGGGCGGCATCCGCCCCCACGCTTATTGCCTGCCGGTTGCCAAGCGCGAAGAGCATCGCCTCGCCGTTCGCGCGGCAGCCACATCGGGATCGCCTAAATTTTTTCTGGGCACCGATAGCGCTCCGCACACGGTCGGCGCCAAAGAATCCGCCTGTGGCTGCGCGGGCCTGTTCAATGCGCCCTTCGCCATCGAAAGCTATGCCATGGCCTTTGACGAAGATGGCGCGCTGGATCGGCTGGAAGCTTTTGCCAGCGAAAATGGTCCCCGCTTCTATGGCCTGCCGCTGAACGAAGGAACGATCACTCTGGAGCGCGCATCTGTCACCGTGCCAGACCGCATCGGCGATGTTGCGCCCTTCCACGCCGGCGAAACGATTGGCTGGCGGCTGGTCTAAACCAGCCCTTGCATTCCACATTAAAAGGCTGCGGGGCGCGATGCCCCCCGCAGCCTTTTTAGTGGATGTGGCACAGGCACCGCAGCCTATCGCACCGGCAAAGCCACCACTCGCGCCCGTTTCCACATATCAAAGCTGAAAATTGCAATGCTTAGCCAGATTAGCGCGAAACAGAAAAGCTGTGCTGGCATCAGCGGCTCATGAAACGCAAACAACCCCAGCAGAAACAGCAGGCTGGGCGCCAGAAATTGCACAAAGCCCAGCGTTGTATAGCGCATCCGGCGAGCCGCCGTAGCAAATGCCAGCAAGGGCAGCGCCGTCAACGCACCCGATGCGATCATCAGCCAACTGGTCTGCATATCACTGCCAAAACCCAGCCCATCGCCGACCCAGATATAATATAGCGAAACCAACAGCGCTGGCGGAGCAAGCAGCGTCGTTTCCACCGCTAGGCTGGATAAAGGCCCCACAGAGACGATCTTTCGCAGCAATCCATAAAAAGCAAAGCTGGTGGCCAAGGTCAGGCTGATCCACAATGTGTCAATCGCGCCCGCCAGCAAGGTTGCCACACCGATGCTGGCAACCGCCACCGCCAGCATCTGCATCCGGCTCAGCCGTTCACCCAAAAAGAGCGTGGCCAGCAATACATTGACTAGCGGATTGAGATAATATCCAAGGCTGGCTGCCAAAACATGGCCGGTGAACACAGCGTAAATATACATCAGCCAATTCACCGCGATCAACAGGCTGCATATGATCAATATGCGCAGAGCCTTGCCGTCACGAAACACGGCCAGATATTCCCCAAATTGTCGCCGGAATATCAATATCGCCAAGCATAGGGGCAGCGACCAGATCACCCGCTGCGTCATCACCTCCAACGGCGGCGAATCCTCCAGCAGTTTGAAAAATAGCGGATAAAGGCCCCAGATAAAATAGGTAACCAATGCATAGGGTAAGCCCGCCCGATCCCCCGTAGAGGCATCGGCAGCCGGATGGGATGAATCCTTCACAGCGTTTATTTACCTAGAACGAGGGATGGCATAGCGCGCAACACACCATCGCCACTATAGCAGATATGGTTCGTATTTCAGACAAAAACCCTATCGGGCTGAAAGCCCAAAAAGGGGCCGTCCAGACTTAAAAAATCCCGCCGCCCAGCATCAACCGGCCGATTCCGACGAGAATAACGATCAGATTGAGATTTCGTCCCGCATTGCGATCCGACAGGGCACCCAAAGCCAGCCCCAGAATGGCAAATGGCACAATCACCCAATTGGCCCACCCCAAAAAGGGCAGAAACGCAAAAATTGCCAGAAACAGCGAGATACCGCCGATGAATAAGGATGCAATATTCAACATAACCCAGAATGTTGCATGGCGGGGTGGCAGGCACAAGAAAAATTCCGTTCATCGCCGCCAGCGCTCAATCGGTCTTGTTGCCTGCCGTTCAGCCAAGTCCGGTTAAGCTTGGAACGTTAAAACATGGTTTCACTCGCCATGGTGGCAACAGGCCCGCCATGCTTAAAAATATTTGAAGCCTAGACGTAAAAAGAAGGGACTATCGTGCAACATCTCATCAAAACCGCGGCCATCGCCACCCTCTCTATCGGCCTGCTTGCCTCGGCGCCGGTCCAAGCGGGTGTTGCCCCCACTCTTGCTGGCCAATCCGCCATTTCCGCAGATCATGAAGCATCCTTTCATCGCGACCGGAAGCGGGATCGGGATCGCAACCGCCACTATTCGCGGGATCAGCGCGTCAATAACAACACGCGCATCTGGCGCGGCAATGATGGCCGCTATCATTGCAAAAAGGATAATGGCACCACTGGCCTGCTGATCGGCGGCGCTGTCGGCGGCCTCGCTGGCAACACCATCGCGGGCAATGGCGACAAATTGCTGGGCACAGTGATCGGTGCTGGTGCTGGCGCCTTGCTGGGCCGCGAGATTGATCGGGATAAATATCGCTGCCGTTAAGCGCTGAACGATCAACCCTGAGTGATCAGCGCTGATCGACAAGCTCTCAAAGCGAATATCCCATCCTTCTGCGGGCACCCCCTCCTCGTCCGCTTCATTATGAAGGATGGCGGGGCGTTGGCATTATGGTGTCAACGCCCCTTTTTCTCTCAGCCCTTTTTCTGATAATATTCCCTTCTGACAGGAAGAAATGACGATGCTGTCTGGTCCCCTGCTCGTTACCGACCGTTTGATTCTGCGTCCCCCGCTGGCCAAGGATTTTGACGATTTCGCCGCCATGCGTGCGGATACCGACACTATGCGTTTTCTGGGCGGGGCTGTGCCGCGCTCTGTGGCGTGGCGCCAATTCACCTGCCAAATGGGTGCGTGGCAAATGGCGGGGCAATCTTTTTTCTCAGTCCTTGAACGCGATAGCGGGCAATGGGTCGGCCAGGTCGGCCCATGGGCGCCGGATGGCTGGCCGCAACCAGAAATTGCTTATGGATTGCTGCCGCAATTTGCGGGTCGTGGCTATGCTTATGAAGCCGCCGAAGCGGCGATCAATTTTGCCGTGGAGTTTCTGGGATGGACCGAAATCGGCCATATCATCCATCCCGATAATCATGCCTCCATCGCGCTCGCAACCAAATTGGGCGCCAGCGATCACGGCCCCACACGCCTGCCCGCGCCGTCAGAAAATCTCACCGTCCATCTGTGGATGCAAAGCGCAGATCACTGGAAAGCGCGCGCCGCGCGTTAACCCTAGGCGGACCTCTGAAACATATATGAAAAAGGCCCCGAATCCGGGACCTTCCTCTTTATCGGTGCAGGCCAATGGGCGGAAATCCACTGGCCCGCCAGACAATGAAGCCGCTTAGACTTTGTCGCCCAAAGCGCCCTTCACAGAACCGGCGGCTTTTTGCACTTCGCCCTTGGCTTCCTGAGCCACGCCTTTGGCCTGCAATTCCTTATTATCGGTTGCCTTGCCAACGGCCTGTTTCACGTTGCCGATGGCCTCATTGGCGAGGCCTTTGGCCTTATCTTTAAATTCACCCATAGGACATCTCCTGATTCTGACTGAGGCTGAATTGCCTCATGCCCGATCAACGCGCCCTGTCTGGTCAATGTTCCTCATTTCACCGCAAGTGGCCGGCATTCATCGCAATTTCTGCCACCGCCGTCACAGGCGGTTCGCGACGATAAATGCCCGCCAGTGCGTCAGATCAGCCCAGCGAGGGGGCTGGAAGGATCGGCATAGCGGCGCTGGCCCATCCGCCCCGCCAAATAGGCATCGCGCCCGCCTTCCACGGCCAGCCGCATCGCCCGGGCCATGCGAATAGGATCCTTGGCTTCCGCAATGGCGGTGTTCATCAACACGCCGTCGCAGCCCAATTCCATCGCCACTGCAGCATCGCTAGCAGTGCCAACCCCGGCATCGACCAGCACCGGCACCGAGGCCCCCTCCACGATCAGACGGATCGTCACGCGATTTTGAATGCCCAATCCCGATCCAATGGGCGCGCCCAATGGCATCACCGCAACTGCACCGGCATCTTCCAATTGCTTCGCCGCAATCGGATCATCGACACAATAAACCATCGGAAGAAAACCTTCCTTGGCCAGCACCTCGGTCGCTTCCAGCGTTTCGCGCATATTGGGATAGAGAGTTTTCGCCTCTCCCAACACTTCCAGCTTCACCAAATCCCAGCCACCGGCCTCCCGCGCCAAACGCAGGGTTCGGATGGCATCATCAGCATTAAAGCAACCAGCCGTATTGGGCAGATAGGTGATTTTCTTGGGGTCAATATAATCCGTCAGCATTGGCGCATTCGGATCGGTGACATTCACCCGCCGCACTGCGACGGTTACGATTTCCGCGCCAGACGCCGCCACCGCTGCGGCATTTTGCTCGAAATCCTGATATTTTCCGGTGCCCACAATCAGGCGCGAGGTAAAGCTTCGCCCGGCAACGCTCCACTGATCGGTCAACAGCCGCCTCCTACAAAATGAACAATTTCCAACGCGTCGCCGTCCACCAGCATCACGTCAGCCAAAGTCGAACGCGCAACAATATCGCGGTTGCGTTCCACAGCGACCTTTTTCACATCCAAACCCAGCGATGCCACAAGATCGGCGATGCTGCCTTCGCGCACCTGCCGTGGCTCACCGTTCAAAACAATCGAAATCACAGCGATACCTTCGTTAAGAGCTTAAGATAAGAGTTTATCCTATCGGCTTATGTCGTTGCTATCGGAAGCTGACTTTGCCTTTTCCTTCTCAGCCCATATAGGAGTCTGCATCACCATCGCAACCGAAAGGCCTTCCCTTGTCCGACTTGCCGGTCGTCTATATTTTATCAGGACCCAACCTGAACCTGCTCGGCACGCGTGAGCCGGAAATCTATGGCCATGCCACGCTGGACGATATCCACCAGCAATTAAAGGATCAGGCCGCCGCCTTAAATCTGCGGGTCGATTGCCGCCAATCCAATCATGAAGGGGTGTTGATCGATTGGCTGCATGAGGCGCATTTTGCAGGCGCAAAGGCCATATTGCTGAATGCCGGGGGCTATACCCATACGTCTATCGCGCTGCATGATGCGATTAAATCGATCCATGTGCCGGTGATAGAGGTGCATTTGTCGGATCCTATGCAAAGAGAAAGCTTTCGCCACACCAGCTATATCGGTATGGCCGCAGCCCGGCATTTCGCCGGTCATGGGGCCAATAGCTATATGCTGGCGCTGGACGCCGCCGCTGCTCTCTGACAAAGAGAGCGCCACAAAATCACGGTCAAGGTGCGTAACGCTATGCGCCGCAACACAGGAATATTATCATGGGTGACCATAAAGATAATGGCATCAACATCGATCCGGCATTTGTTCGTGCCCTTGCGGAGCTGTTGGACGACACACAGCTTTCTGAGATCGAAGTGGAAGATGGCGACCGCAAAATTCGCGTGGCGCGCCAGTTGAGCGCCGCCGCTGCGCCAGCCTTTGCCATGCCTGCGATGGCCGCTGCACCAGCCCCGGCAGCCCCTGCCGCCGCTGCGGCCCCAGCCGCCGCGCCCGCACCAGCCGCTGATGAATTTGCCAATGCGGTCAAATCCCCCATGGTCGGCACCGCCTATCTTGCGGCCGATCCCAGCTCGCCTGTCTTCGCCACAGTCGGATCCGCTGTGAAGCAAGGGGATACCATCTTGATCGTCGAAGCCATGAAGGTGATGAACCCCATCACCGCGCCGATTTCGGGCACGCTGAAGGCGGTCCATGTTGAAAACAGCCAGCCGGTCGAATTTGACCAGCCACTGTTCACCATCGCCTGAACGGCAAGGCGGGAAGCTGGGCATGACCATCGAAAAACTGCTAATCGCCAATCGCGGTGAGATCGCGCTGCGTATTCATCGCGCCTGTCAGGAAATGGGCATCAAGACCGTGGCCGTCCATTCCACCGCGGATGCCGACGCCATGCATGTGCGCCTGGCAGACGAAGCGGTGTGCATCGGCCCGCCTGCGGCCAAGGATAGCTATCTCAATATTCCCGCCATTATTTCGGCGGCAGAGATCACCAACGCCAATGCCATTCATCCCGGCTATGGCTTTTTATCAGAAAATGCGCGCTTTGCGGAAATCACCGAAGCACATGGCATATGTTTTGTTGGCCCCAAGCCCGAACATATCCGCACGATGGGCGATAAGGTAGAAGCCAAGCGCACCGCGGTGAAACTGGGCCTGCCCGTGGTGCCCGGCTCGCCCGGCGCGGTCGTCTATGGCGAAGAAGCGCGGCAGATTGCGGAAGAAATTGGCTATCCCGTGCTGGTGAAAGCAGCATCGGGCGGCGGCGGCCGCGGCATGAAAGTGGTGCCAGATGCCGACAGTCTGGAAACGTTGATGAGCCAAGCCTCCCGCGAGGCGGCGGCGGCGTTTGACGATCCCACCGTTTACATGGAAAAATATCTCGGCAACCCGCGCCACATTGAATTTCAGGTCTTTGGCGATGGAAAAGGCAATGCCATCCATTTGGGCGAACGGGATTGCTCGTTGCAGCGCCGCCACCAGAAAGTGCTGGAAGAAGCCCCCTCGCCGGTGATTTCGGCTGAAGAACGGGCCCGCATGGGCGCGATCTGCGCCGATGCCATGGCCAAGATGCAATATCGCGGCGCTGGCACGATTGAATTTCTGTGGGAAGATGGAGAATTTTACTTCATCGAGATGAACACCCGCATTCAGGTGGAACATCCAGTCACAGAAATGATCACCGGCTTTGATCTGGTGCGCGAACAAATTCGCATCGCCGGGGGCAGCCCCCTCTCGGTCACGCAGGATGAGCTGGAATTTCGCGGCCACGCCATGGAATGCCGCATCAACGCCGAAGATCCGCGCAGCTTTCTGCCATCGCCGGGTAAAGTCTCGCTCTATCATCCAGCAGGCGGCATGCATGTGCGCGTCGATAGCGGTCTTTATGCGGGCTATTCCATCCCGCCTTATTATGACAGCATGATTGGCAAGCTGATCGTTTATGGCCGCACGCGTGAAAGCTGCATGATGCGGATGCGCCGCGCTCTTGAAGAGATGGTGATCAGCGGCGTGAAGACCAATATCCCGCTGCATCAAGCGCTGTTGGCCCAGCCCGATGTGATCCATGGCGATTATACGATCAAGTGGCTGGAAGAATGGCTGGCGCAATCGGCAGAGACCGAAAGCGCCTAGCAAGACGGGCTCAAATAGCGCCTGAAATAGCCGCTGAAATAAAAGTGAAGGCGTTCGTCGACGCCTTCTTTCAAAGGGAAAGAAATTTGGTTATGCCCTTGGGCATGGCCCATTTCTTTCCCTTTTCGTTCCGCACAGCATCTGTCGCTCTGCTTCCCCTCGCCCTCGCCTCCACAGCGGCCCTCGCGCAGAGCGATGTGAAGGAAGATAGCGTTGTTCTGCAACCTGATAGGGTGGCGGATGATGCCCCCACCGTGAAATCAGAGGCAGAGGTGCAAATACCGGATTGGAGCCGGTCCAACGCCCGCGCTTTGCTGGATTTCATCCAAAATGTGGGCGCGGAAGGCCTATTTTCAAAAGATTATGATCCCGACGGCCTCCGTGCGGCTATAGACGCCAGTGATCAAGCCGCCCTCAACCATCGGGCCAATGATATTTTCCTGCTGCTTGGCACCCATTTGCGCGATGGGCGCACCCCCAATGCCGCCCGCAAACAATGGTTTATGACCGATAAGGACGCAGAAAATCTGCCGCTCCTGCCGTTATTGGTCAAAGCTTTGACCGAAAATGATGTGGCCAACACGCTGGCTGGATTCAACCCTGCCCATGCGGATTTCACGGTGTTGAAAGCCGCTCTGGCCAAAGCCAAAACCAAGGCTGAAGGCGATGCTATCCGGGTGAATATGGAACGCTGGCGCTGGATGCCGCAGCAATTGGGCAGCCGCTATGTCGTCAGCAATGTGCCGGAATATCTCACGCGCGTGATCCATGAAGATACGCTGATCGCCACCCATAAGGCCGTGGTTGGCAAACCCGCCACCGCCACGCCTCAGCTCAACCCAATGGCCACCGGCATCATCGTCAATCCCGATTGGAAACTGCCGCGTAGCATCGTGAATGAAGGCATTGGCCACACCATCGCTACCAACCCAGCGCGCGCCCGCGCTCAGGGCTATACATGGACCGGCAGCGGTAAGAATCTGTGGGTCACGCAAAAACCGGGGCCCAATAATGCGCTGGGCGTGATGAAGATGGAAATGCTCAATGAACATGCCATTTATCTGCACGATACCCCATCGCAAGGCGCCTTTAACGCCGCGGAGCGGGCGTTCAGCCATGGCTGCATCCGCACCGAACGGGCACTGCACTTCTCTGGCCTGATGGCTGTGCTTTTTGCAGGAAAAAGCCCCGAAGAATTTGGCGCGGCGATTGCCAGCGGCAACACGACCCGCTTTCGTTTTAACGAGCCTTTCCCGGTCTATGTCGCTTATTGGACTGTGGTTCCTGATAGCCGAGGCGGTGTCAAAAAGCTGAAGGATCTTTATGGCCGCGATGCGCCGGTCATCGCCAGCTTTGCCAAAGAAGGTCGCAAGGCGGCGACCATTTTGGCACCCGCCGCGCCCACGCCTGCCGCTTCGTCAGCGGCTACATCAACACCCTCAGCACCAGTTGAGGCAGAAAAACCAGCCGCCGCGATCAAGCCTCAGGCGAGCGCTGCGACAATCAGCGGCATCTATTAAATAGTAAGCATCAGCGTGGATTTTTCCCGCAATTCCATCGCAACGCCCGGCTGTCAGCATCTGCCAGCCGGGCTTTATTCCATCCGCCATTGTTATGAAATCGGAACGTCTCGCTCGCTTAATCCGCCATCTTGGGCAGATCATGCTGGGCCGTCGCGCGGACCATATTTTCTGTGCCCGGCATCGGCGGATCATAGGCCCTTGGCGCCATGCTCAGCCGATCGGCGAACAACAGGCGGCCCGGCCCCAATTTGTATAAAATCATCGGCAACAGGCGCTCGCCAAAGACAAAACATCCCTCGCTGCGGCCCAGCTTGCCCTGCGTCTGGATCAGCGACGGCTCGGCATACCAAGCGCCATGCACCACAATCGCCCGAATATCGGCATTATTATTATCCGGCTCTAGCCCGGCCAGCCGCATCGACGATCCATTGGCGCCCCAATAATAATCGCTGGTGCGATAAGCGCCGCGCGATGTCGCCAGTGATCCCACACGATTGGAAAAGCTTTTCAGCCAGCCATCATGCTGAGGATCCGATCCGCGCCCATGGGTAACGGGGAACATATCCACTTTCCCGGCCACCATATCCACCAAGGCAAAACGCGGCCGCGACGATGGCAGGCCGAAATCGACCACCCCCACGCGATCCTGCTGGGCAATGCGGCTGCCCTGCATTTCCAATTGTCGGCGAGCCACGGCCAGATAATCCACCACGGGCGGCGTCCACACCGGCCGCTCCGGCTCATGCACCGCACCCGGCAGGGGCCATGCACCAGACGGCGAGCGCATTTGCGCCCGCGCTGGAAAAACCATGGCGGCGCCAGCCCCCGCTGCGGCGGCCAGCAAGGTGCGGCGATCTAAAAATGTCTTCACGCTTTGCTCGATCCCGTTCGTCTCAGCAGCAGCCATCTTCCGAATCACCCCCGGCTGGTCCCATCGGGCGCGCCCTTCGCTCCCGCCCCCAATATGATGCAGATGCTATCTGCTGCACTCTGTCCTTGAAACTCAAGGGCTTTATCACAGGGCTGCGAGCAAATGTGCGATATTCGCCGTGAATAGCCGTGCGCCTCCTCAGGCGCGCGGATGCGCGTTGCGATACACATCCAGCAAATGAGCGGCGTCTACCCCGGTATAAACCTGCGTCGTGGTCAGGCTGGCATGACCGAGCAGCTCTTGCAGGCTGCGCAAATCGGCGCCACCCGCCAGCAAATGGGTGGCAAAACTATGGCGCAGCGCATGGGGCGTGGTGCGCTCTGACAAGCCCAAAGACCGCCGCGCCGCGCGGACACTGGCCCGCACCACCGCCGGAGAAAGCGGCCCCCCTCGCGCCCCCAGAAAAAGGGGGCTATCCTTGCCAATCGGATAAGGACAGGCGGCGACATAAGCGCTCACCACCTCAGCCACGGCAGGCAGGATAGGCACGATCCGCATTTTCCCTCGCTTGCCCGTCACAGGCAGACGATCCGCCAAGGGCAAGACGCTACCGTCCAGCGCCAACGCCTCGCTGATCCGCAATCCCGCACCATAAAGCAGCAACAACAGCGCAAAATCCCGGGCCCCCACCCAAGGTTCATGCGCTGTTTCGGCGACATGGTTCGCCAATGTCATAATATCATCCGGCGCGACCGGCCTTGGCAGGCCTCGCTTCACCCGCGGCCCCCGCATAACCGGAACCGCGCTTTGCGCGCCGCCAACAAAGCCCAGAAAATTGCGCAGCACGCTCAACTCCCGGGCTGCCGATGCATTGCCCAGCCCTTCGGCGCGCCGATCCGCCAGATAGGCGCGCAAATCATTGGCGCCCAATTCCCCCAGCATCGCTTCATCCGGCTCCCGCCCATGATGGCGCATCAAAAATGCCATGAAACGCTCGGCGGTGGCGATATAGGCGCGCAATGTATGCGCGGAACGGCGCTTTTCATGATCCAGATGATTGCGCCAGTCGCTAATAATATCGATCATGGCCAGCCTCGCCCCACCTATTTCCGCCCGCCTATTCCGTCCGCACCAGCTCTGCGAGCAAGGAATCGAGCAGCAATATGCCCGCATCCGTCACCTTCAGCCAGTCGCCATCCTGCTGCACCAGCCCCTGACCCGCCAGACGGGCTGCGGCATCTACATCTAGAAACGCCGCACGCGGCAATCCGCTGCGCGCCTCGACATGGGCCAGATCCAGCCCCTCTGTCAGGCGCAATCCCATCAGCATCGCTTCGGTTGCACGCTCTTGACCGGGCAAATCCTGCTCCAGTTTCAATCCATGACCATTGCGATCAATGGCGCTCAGGAAGTTTTCGGGCTTCTTATGCCGCTCTGTCGCCTGCCCCAGCCTGCGTCCATGGGCGCCCGGCCCGATCCCAGCATAATCATGATAACGCCAATAGGTCAGATTATGGCGGCTTTCCTCGCCGATGCGGGCATGGTTGGACACTTCATAGCGCGGCAAACCCGCCGATGCTGTCATCGCCTGCGTCGCATCAAAAAGATCGGCGGCGCTATCCCCATCGGGCAGCGTCAATTCGCCTTTGGCCATCATCGTCGCAAAGCGAGTGCCCGGCTCAATCATCAGTTGATAAAGCGATAAATGGCCGGTGCCAAAGGCCAAAGCGTCGCCCAACTCACGCTCCCAAGTCTCTAGATTTTGATCGGGCCGCGCATAAATCAGATCAAAGCTCACGCGTGCAAAATATTGCTGCGCCGCAGCAATGGCGGCGCGGGCCTCCTCGCCGCTATGGGCGCGCCCCAGAAAATGCAGGATTTGCGGATCAAAGCTTTGCACGCCAATCGAAATACGGTTGACCCCCGCCTGCGCCAGCACGGCGAAATTGGCGACCTCCACACTATTGGGATTGGCCTCCAGCGTGATTTCGCAATCGCTGCTTAGCCCCCAGCGCCGGTCTGCCTCCGCAATCACCGCTGCCACTGTTTCCGGCGGCATCAAACTCGGCGTTCCCCCGCCAAAAAATATGCTGGAGATTTTGCGCCCCGGCAACAAATCGGCCTCATAAGCCAGATCAGCGATCAGCGCTTGGCGCCAATGCTCCTGATCCACCCGATCACGGACATGGGAATTAAAGTCACAATAGGGACATTTGGAAACGCAAAAGGGCCAATGGACGTAAAGCGCGAGAGGATCTGCCATCCCTGCCCCCTAGCCGCTTTCCGCCCGCCCCGCAAAAGCGAAAGAGAAGGTGAAAGATAAGATACAAGAAGCGCCTTATCTTTCGCCTCTATCAAAAAATGCCGGCGACCAGCTTGGCAAAGGCATCGGCGCGGTGGCTGATGTCATGTTTTTCCGCCGGATCGATTTCCGCAAAGCTGCGCTCATGGCCTTCGGCCACGAACACGGGATCATAGCCGAAGCCAAGTTCACCGCGCGGCGGCCAAGTCAAATGGCCTTTCACCCGTCCTTCAAACAGCTCTGCATGTCCATCCGGCCATGCAACGGCCAAGGTGCAGACGAATTCGGCGCTGCGATCCACCGCAGGGCCTTGCTCCGCCAGCAGCCCCTCCACCTTGCCCATGGCCATATACCAATCGCGGCCTTTATCGCCTTCAAACCACTGCCGCTCGGCCCAATCCGCCGTATAAACGCCCGGCCGCCCACCCAGAGCGCGAACCTCCAGCCCGCTATCATCGGCCAAAGCCGGAAGGTTGGCGCCTTGCGCGCTGGCATGGGCCTTCAGCAGCGCATTTTCGCGAAAGCTTGTTCCCGTTTCTTCCGGTTCCGGCAGGCCCAATTCACCTGCCGACACAGCTTCCATGCCAAAAGGCGCCAGAAGATCGCGGATTTCCCGCACCTTTCCAGCATTATGGCTGGCGATCACCAGCTTTCCGGGAACAAGCTTACGCATCAGATCACCCCGCCACAGCTTTAGTTTGCGCGGCGAAAATCTCGCCGCAGCCGATGCGGGCAAGCCGCAGCAGGCGCAGCAAACCTTCTTCATCATAGGTCGCGCCTTCCGCGCTCGCCTGCACCTCGACAATCTGCCCCTTGCCGGTCAGCACGAAATTGCCATCGGCATCGGCAACGGAATCTTCATCATAATCCAGATCCAGCACCGGCGTGCCTTGATAATTGCCGCAGCTGATCGCGGCGACCTGATCTTCAATCGGATCCACCGTCAGCGCGCCCGATGCGATCAGCTTGTTAACAGCCAGACGCAGCGCGACCCAAGCACCGGAAATCGCCGCCGTGCGGGTGCCGCCATCGGCCTGAATCACATCGCAATCGATCACAATCTGGCGTTCGCCCAATTTTTCCATATTCACCACGGCGCGCAGCGAACGGCCGATCAGGCGTTGGATTTCCTGCGTACGGCCCGATTGCTTGCCACGAGCCGCTTCCCGGCTGCCGCGCGTGTGGGTAGCGCGGGGCAACATGCCATATTCCGCCGTGACCCAGCCCGAGCCTTTACCGCGCAGAAATGGTGGCACTTTTTCTTCCACGCTGGCCGTAACCAGCACTTTGGTATTGCCAAAGGAAACCAGCACGCTGCCTTCAGCGTGAATGGTGAAATTGGTTTCGATGGCGATAGAGCGCATCTGATCGGGCGCGCGGCCAGAGGGTCGCATAATATTCCTTTCGATGGTGAATTGCCTGTGCCTTTAGGCCGTGCAGAGCGGCGGCTCAATGGTGCAGCGGCCAAGTGCCGCATTTTCCTTCTATGGACAGCCAGTGAGCCTGAGCCATTTTCGCTCACTTCTCTTGCCTTTTCTCTTGACCTTTCCCTCTTGCCCTTTCCCCGGGCCTTCCTATTTTGTTCGCATGTTAACGCCGCCTATCACCGAATTAACCACCCGCGCGCGGGATGTGTTTCGTATGGTCGTCGACACTTATTTGGAAACCGGCCACCCCGTGGGATCGCGGACGCTTTCCAAATTCACCTCACTCAACCTATCGCCCGCATCGATTCGCAATGTGATGCAGGATCTGGAAGAATTGGGCCTGCTCGCCAGTCCGCATACCAGCGCGGGCCGTCTGCCAACCGAACAGGGGCTGCGCCTATTTGTTGATGGCATGATGCAGGTTGCGGAGACCAGCCCGGAAGATCGGGCGCATATCAAAGCCAGCCTAACCGAAGCGGGCCCGATTGAAAGCGCGCTGGCCCATGCCACAGCCGCCCTTTCCGGCCTTTCCGCCTGCGCCGGACTGGTGCTGGTTCCGAAATCAGAACGCACTTTACGGCAGGTCGCCTTTGTGCCGATGGCGCAAAATCAGGCCTTGGTGGTGCTGGTCGCTGGCGATGGTTCGGTGGAAAACCGGGTGATTGATCTGCCGCCGGGGATTTTGCCCTCAACGCTGGTGGAGGCAGGAAATTATATCACCGCCATGATGGGCGGCCTGACGCTGGCCGAAGCCCAAGCCCGCTTGCAACAAGAGATGGAGCAGGAAAAACAGGCGATTGATCAGGCCGCAGCCCATCTGATCGCCAAAGGTCTGGCGATCTGGTCGATGGATGGTGCGGATCGCCCTGTGCTGATTGTGCGCGGTCAGGCCAATTTGCTGGACGATAGCGTGGCGGGGGATCTGGATCGGGTGCGGCAGTTGCTGGACGATTTGGAAAGCAAGCAAGATATTATCGGCTTGCTCAACAATGCGCGCGAAGGCAGCGCCACCCAGATTTTCATCGGATCGGAAAATAAGCTTTTCGCACTTTCCGGATCTTCCGTTATTGCCGCGCCATATCATGGCCGGGATGGCCGCGTGGTCGGCGTTGTCGGGGTGATTGGCCCCACACGCTTGAACTATGCCCGCATCGTTCCCATGGTGGATTACACCGCACAATCGCTCTCGAAACTGATACGATAGGGTTATGACAGAAAATATGAATGACACGCCGATCGACGCTAACGATCCCATGGATGCCGATGCGCAGGATGCCGCAGCCGCTGCGGACCAGCCCAGCGCAGAGGCAGAGCTGCAAGCGCAGCTGGAAGCCTTGCAGCAGGATTTGCTCTATGCGCGCGCGGAAACGCAAAATGTGCGCCGCCGGGCGGAAAAGGAAGTGGCCGACGCCCATATTTACGCCGCAACCAAATTTGCGCGCGATATGCTGTCGGTCGCCGATAATATGGGCCGCGCCCTTGGCTCCCTTACCGAAGAACAGCGGGCGGATGAAAGCATCAAGCCGCTGATCACCGGCATCGAGGCGACAGAGCGCGAATTGCTGAGCGTATTTGAACGCCATGGCATCACCCGCATCGCCTCCATCGATCTGCCGCTGGATCCCAACCAGCATCAGGCCATGGTCGAAATCCCCAGCGACAAAGAACCCGGCACCGTCGTGGAAGAAATGATCGCAGGCTATATGATGAAAGATCGCTTGCTGCGCCCCGCGATGGTTGGCGTGGCGAAAAAGGCCGATTGATCCTTTTGCTTCAGGCCCAATCAGCCTCATGCTGATTGGGCCTGAACAAAGCTCGGCCGCTGCGGCGGTAAAAACGCAGCTTAGACCCAATAAAAACGGCGCCCTGATCAAAATCAGGCGCCGTTTTTTTACATCAGCAAGGCAAGCATATGGCCTTAAAAAAAGGCCGAGGCGTGGAAATTTATGCTGCTCGACGCAGCTTAGAGAGTTTTTTCAACAGCATATCGCGCTTCATCCGCGACAGATGGTCAATAAACAAAATGCCTTCCAGATGATCATGCTCATGCTGGATACAGGTCGCCATCAGTCCGGTCATCCGTTCCTGATGCTTTTCGCCATTTTCATCTTGCCAATCCACCGTCACCTCTGACGGGCGGACCACATCGGCATATTGTTCTGGCACAGAAAGGCAGCCTTCCTGATAGACTGTATCGTCTTCAGAAAAATCAGAAAAAACTGGATTAATAAAGATGCGCGGTTCCCGAATCAGGCGCTTGCCTTCAGGGTCTTCCGGATCAGCCTCTTGCAGATCGATCACCAAAATCCGCTTCGCCACCCCCACTTGAATAGCGGCCAGCCCGATGCCGGGGGCATCATACATGGTCTCAAACATATCCGCGATAAGCGTCTTGAGCGCATCGTCAAATGTATCGACGGGTTCGGAGATCACACGCAGGCGGGCATCCGGAGCCTCTATGATAGGAAGTATAGCCATAGATGCGAGTTATGATCGCGCATGGCGCTGGTCAAGAGGCAGCGGGCAAAGCTTTTAAGTGTCGCGCCTATTTCTTCGGATCGCAATGGGCCATGGTCAGCACATTCGCAGATAAGTCAAAATGCCCCGCCGCCCGCCGTTCGCCCTTTGCAGCGGTGCTTGGCAAACCCTGCGGCGGGTGATCTAAAGCCGTCCTGCTGCTTGATTTTTTGGCTGCATCAGCCCGCAACTCAAAGCCGATCATGGATCGCACATGACCACTGGAGCGCGGCGTCCGCCCTTCCCGCGCCGCGGCTGCCACTTCATCCCCGAAATATTTGGGGTGAAAATAATATTGCCGCTGCCAATCGCTCAGCGGGCCGACGCAAGCATCTTCTGCCAACGCCGCCTCTATCCGGTCCATATCCGCTTCGCTCGGCACCGTCGCACGGGTCGTGCAACTGGCCAACAGCATCGCAGCCGTCATATAAAATAAAGCGCGCATCAGCTCACCGGGCGCCGAGCGCGCAGCGCCTGCGCCAACGTCCCTTCATCCAGATAATCCAATTCGCCGCCCACCGGCAAGCCATGGGCCAGCTGTGTCAGCCGCACCGGAAAAGCCTCTAGTCGTTCCGCGAGATAATGGGCCGTTATCTGCCCCTCCAGCGTCGCATTCATCGCCAACACCACTTCATCAATATCACCAGCGGCCACCCGTGCGACCAGCGCATCGATGCTCAAATCCTGTGGCCGCACCCCTTCCAACGCTGAAAGCCGCCCGCCCAGCACATGATATTTTCCGGGAAAGAGGCGGCCTTTATCCAGCGCCCACAGATCGGACACCTCCTCCACCACGCACAAGGATCGGGAATCGCGGCGGCCATCCATACAAATGCCGCAAGGATCAGCCGTATCCACATTGCCGCAAATGGCGCACACCACCAGCCGTTCTGACACGATCTGAAGCGCCGCCAGCAAAGGCGCAAAAGCACTTTCCCGCTTTTTCATCAAATGGAGCACAGCCCGCCGGGCCGAACGCGGCCCCAAGCCGGGCAGCCGCGCCAATTGTTGAACCAATGCTTCGATTTCGGAGGATGCCATGGTCGCTGTTTGGCGCGGCTTTGCCTTTGGTGCAAGGGGGCCGCGGCGGACCTGTTCAATATGCGCCTGATTTTCTCAGTGCCCCAAGCGCCATGCACCTATCAATCTTGCCAAGCCCCTTGCGAAGCGCGCTAAGCTTCGCCACAGCAACCCCTATGCGCATTGCTTTCATGGGAACACCGCCTTTTGCGGTGCCGTCATTGGCCGCCCTTCACGCGGCAGGCCACGATATTGTTGCTGTCTATAGCCAACCCCCTCGCCCCGCTCAGCGCGGCAAGAAACTACAGAAATCGGCGGTGCATCTGTGGGCCGAAGAACATGGCCTTCCGGTTCACACACCCAAAAGCCTGAAGGATGAAGAGCAGCAGGCCATCTTTGCCGCGCTCGACCTCGATGTTGCGGTGGTGGCGGCTTACGGCCTGCTTCTGCCGCAAGCGATATTGGATGCCCCTCGCGAAGGCTGCATCAATGTGCATGGATCCATCCTGCCTCGTTGGCGCGGCGCGGCACCGGTTCAGCGCGCCATATTGGCAGGCGATCAACAAACCGGCATCACCCTGATGCAAATGGATATTGGGCTGGATACCGGCGCGATGCGCATGATCGAACGCACGGATATCGCCCATAAAACAACCGGCGAACTGACCGATGAACTGGCCGAAATGGGCGCAAGGATGATGGTTCGGCTGCTCAGCGAGCTTGCCGCCTTCCCACCCGAGCCCCAGCCGGAACAAGGCATCACCTATGCCTCCAAGATCGACAAAAGCGAGGCCAGAATCGATTTTCTGACCAGCGCGGTGCAAGTCGAGCGGCAGATTCGCGCTTTCAACCCCATGCCCGGCGCTTTTTTCGAGCTGGATGCAGAGCGCTACAAATTATTGGAAGCGGATATTCTGCCCCCCGCCGATACGGTGATTGGTGCGCCGCCCGCTGTCACGCTGGACGATGAGTTGACTATCGCCTGCAATCCCGGCGCCATTCGCGCGACACGCGTGCAGCGGGCCGGAAAACCTGCGATGGATGCAACCGACCTGCTGCGCGGCCGTCCCATCGCCAAGGGCATAAAATTGGCCTGAGGCGGCGCGATGTGTGACGCTGCTCGACTTTTCGGGGCGTGAGCGGTTAAGGGGCAGTGATGACCCGCTTCGCCCTGACAATCGAATTTGATGGACGCCCCTTCATGGGGTGGCAGCGCCAGAAACATGGTCCCAGCGTGCAACAGGCGCTGGAAGACGCCGTCACCCGGATCACCGGGGAGGCGGCCGCCGTTCATGGCGCCGGACGCACCGACGCCGGCGTCCATGGCATTGCGATGCGTGCTCATGTTGATATTGAAAAGCCGATTGGCGCTTTCCGATTGATGCAGGCGCTCAATGCCCAGTTGCGCCCGGCCCCCATAGCCATTCTCGCCTGCGAGGAAGTGGATGCGGATTGGCACGCCCGCTTCACCTGCATCGGCCGCGCTTATGAATATCGGATCATCAACCGCCGCGCACCGCTGACATGGGATAAAGGCCTATGCTGGCAAGTCGCGCGCCCGCTCGATGCAGAAAAAATGCACGCAGCGGCCCAGATTTTGGTGGGCCTGCATGATTTCACCACCTTTCGATCCGTCCATTGCCAATCCGAAAGCCCTTTGAAAACCTTGGATCGACTACAGGTGAGCCGCCACGGCGACGAGGTGATTATCGAAGCCGCAGCGCGCAGCTTCCTTCACCATCAGGTGCGCTCGATGGTCGGCTGCCTCGTTCTGGTTGGCGAAGGCAAATGGAGCGCCAATGATCTGGAACATGCGCTGCTGGCCGCCGATCGCGCAGCGCTAGGCTTTAACGCGCCGCCAGACGGCCTGTTCTTTGTCGAGGCGCGATACCCCGCTTAGGGCAAGAAAAAGGGCGGCCCCAGCGGGACCACCCTTTTAAAAACTTCATGCTGAATGACCTGCGGTCAGACCGCATTTTCTGCATAATATTTTGGCGCATGTTCATTCAAAATTTCCAAAATCTTGACCTGCGCGGATTTCTCATCCGTTTCTTCCATCGCGCCCAATTCACGGGCAAGGCGGCTGGAAGCAGCTTCAAAAATCTGCCGTTCGGAATAGCTTTGCTCCGGCTGATCATCGGCACGGAACAAATCCCGGGTCACTTCGGCAATCGACACCAGATCGCCAGAGTTGATCTTGGCTTCATATTCCTGCGCGCGGCGGGCCCACATGGTGCGCTTGACCTTGGGTTTGGTTGTCAGCACCTGCAGCGCTTCCTTCAGCGTCTTGTCAGAGGATAATTTGCGCATCCCCACGCCTTCGGCCTTGTTGGTTGGCACACGCAGGGTCATTTTTTCTTTTTCGAAACGCAGAACATAAAGTTCCAGCTGCATTCCGGCAATTTCCGATTTCTGCAATTCGATGACGCGCCCTACGCCATGCTTCGGATAAACGACATAGTCCCCCACTTCGAAAACCACTGTGCTTACGGACATGCATGTTCCTTTCTTCATCCCTGCTATATCAGGGCCAGCACAACCCAGCTCACGATCCAGAGATGATGGCTCGAAGCAAATTGGTCGGCGCTAGCCCATTATATTAGCAAGTGATTTGGCTCCATCGGAACGCCCTTCATGGCCGCCAGCGAGAATGGGCAGCCACGCATTGAGCGTCATTGACACAGATTATAGCAGAGTCGCGCCAAAATTTCCAGCCCCAGCCCGGCAAGAGCCGCCGCATCGCTTGACGTGGCAGGCAAGGCGGCACAGTCTTCTATCAAAATATATGGGAGAATATTGTGAAAGATCAAATCTGGTGGGTCACCGGTGCCTCTTCGGGCATTGGCGCAGCGCTGGCCACCGCCCTATCCGAACGCGGCGCCAAGCTGATCCTTTCAGGGCGCAATGTTGCCGCACTCGAAACTCTGGCACAGCAACTGCCCGGTGAAGCGCTGATACTGCCATTTGAAGCCACGGACTATGCCGCCATTCCCGCGATTGCCGAACAGGCCCGGCAATGGAAGGGCCGTATCGACGGGCTGGTTAACAATGCGGGCATTTCCCAGCGCAGCCTTGCAGTGGAAACTGATTTTTCCGTCTATCAAAATATCATCGCCGTCGATCTGCTCGGCCCCATCGCGCTGACCCAGCAAATCTTGCCCGATATGGTGAAGGCCGGAAAGGGCCAGATTGTCGCCATTTCCAGCGTGGCTGGCATTGCCGGTGTGGCGCTGCGCAGCGCCTATTGCGCCGCCAAACATGGCATTATCGGCTATCATGACAGTATCCGCGCCGAAAATGAGCATTTAGGCGTGAAAGTGCTGGTCGTGGCCCCCGGTTCGGTTCGCACCAATGTCAGCCGCAATGCCCTAAGCGCAGATGGCAGCCGCCGCGGCGAAAGCGATCATGCGATTGAAAATGGTATGGCGCCCGCCGCCGCTGCCGCTGCGATCATCGAGGCAGTGCAGGCGGGCACCCGCGAACTGCTGCTCGCCACCGGCCCTGAAAAGGAAATTGCCCATCTGCGCCGATCCAATCCGGATGCCTTGTTCGATCTGGTCAACGCCACGGTGCAGGCGGGCTATGCGCAAAAGATGAACGCGAAAAAATCGAGCGCTTAAGAAAAGCGTTTCGGGCGTTTCATGAAAATTCTGCGGGGTGTGGTGCATTCCATCACATCCCACCCCGCGCAGCCACCGACCGTCACACCGCCAAACCCCGCACCACACATATTGGCAGCGCACAGCTCGGCGGGGAAATGACTAGCGAGTCGGCGCGCTCGCTTCAGCCAAAGCCGCAGTTTCCGCCAAGGTCATCGCTTCTGGCAGCACGGCCATCTTCCACGGTTTGATTTTGGTGGCCAGATATTGCCGGGCCAGCCGCTGAATATCGGCTGCCTTAATCATATCAATATCATCCGCCAACATCACTGCATTGCGTATAATCCGCTCATCCCGCGATCCGCCGCGCAGCAAATGCATCCAATAAACATTGCCTGTTGATGCTCGCATCACCTGCTCACGGATCGGGCCCAAATTGCGCACCAACTCGTCATCGCTCACCGGCTTAGAAACCAAATCGGCCGCAATTCTCGCCGCAATAGCATAAAAGGATTGCACATCCTTGGGCGCCAGCAGGCTGCCCGCCAACAAATAACCACCCGATCCTTCAAAGCCGGTCGGCCAATAGCTTTCCACAATCGGGCCATAGCTGGCCCCTTGCTCAGCGCGCAGCCGATCAAATAATCGATCGTTGAAGATGGCAGCGAGCACCTCCAAAGCCCGGGCATCACGAGCCTGCCCTACCCCGCCAGAGGTCGGCCACGCCATCATCGCCGCCGCCTGATTGGCATCGCCATGATGATGGGCGACACGCGGCGCAGCCTGAGCGGGCGGGAAAGCGATGCGCGCTCCATCCGCGGGCAGGATCGGATCACGCAGCTTCAGCGCGCCAAAGCTTGTCGCCAGCAATTGCCGCGCATCGACTTTGGACAGATCACCAAAAATCTGCACCTCTATCGGCCCGCTCTCCAGCACCGGCTTCCAAAAGGCGCGAAAGGCTTCCGGTGTCAGCGCTTCAATCTCACTACGGCTGGGGGGCCGCCAGCGCTGATCTTCCGTGCTCAACCAACCGCGCAATTGCGTTTCCAACACGGCATTGGGGGTGGCATCTTGCAGATCATATCCCGTCAACATGCCGATACGCAGCCGATCAACCGGGGCCGGATCCCAGCGTGGATGCGCCAGCTTTGACGCCAACAGCGTCAGTTGATCCGCCAAATCGGCAGGATTTGTCTCACCCGTTAATTCAAAGGCATCATCCTCAATGGAAAAATCCAATTGAATCTGCCTGCCATTCATGGCCTGATCCAATTGATTTTGCCCCCATGGGCCAACGCCGCTGGCCATCAGGGCATAATCGCCCGCCCATAATAAATTGGGTTTATCCGAACCGAAACCCCGATAGCCCATGCCAAATCTCACCCGCACCCGCACCTTGCCCGGCTCGATCAGATTGTCCGCAACCATCGCGGTCACGCCGTTGGCAAATTGCAATTTTTGCGCGCGAAGGCCCGGCATTGGCACATCGGCGACAATGGCGCCCGCAGGCCCCAAGGGCGCCAGTTCATCAAAGCTCACATCTGCTGCCTCCAGCCGGTCGCTCTTCGCGGCAACCGGGGCATCCAGCGCCGCCTGCAATGCTGCTACGCCGCCCTCGATCGGGGTCGGTGATGTCACCACCAGCCGCTTCACCTTGCCCGTGTAGATCGCCCGGCTGATTTCCAACATTTTTTCCGGCGTCGCGCGTTTGCGCACCTCTTCAAAAATCTGAACCTGTTCTTGCGGCGTCGTTACCACTTCGCGGATATCCACCGCCCGCACCAGATCATCGGCCAAGCGGGCGCCGGGCTCATTTTGCGAATTTTCCGCATCCTTGCGCAAATAGGCCATGATCTCATTGGCTTCGCGCGCAATATCAGCCTCACTCGGCGCGTTGCTGCGCATATCTTCCAACACGCCCTGAATGTCGGTGAGCGCAGCCTTCCAATCCCCCAGCGGCACGATCTGCAATAGGGTCGCATCGGCGCTTCGGCTTAAATATTCCTGCGCCGCGCTGGCGACCAGAAAGCTGCCGCCGCCGCGCGCCTGATTTTCCAATCGCCGGTTGAGCAGCGCCTGCGCCAGATATTCCAGATAAAGGCGATAGGTGTTTTCCAGCGTATCCACCCGCTGCACCCAAGGGCGGATCATCGCCAGCGTCAGCCCCAAGGGCTGGCCCGGCTCCACAATATTGATCGCCTCAGGCGCAGCGAGATTCAGTTCGCCAAAGCGCGGTTCCTGCGGCGCGGGACCATTGGCTTTCCAATTCGAAAAATGCCGCTGGATCAATTGCTCGAACAATGCCGGATCGCCATCGCCGGAAATCACCACCACGGCACGTTCGGGCCGATACCAACGCTGGTGAAAGGCGGAAACCGCATCCGCTTCTGCCTTATTCAGCGTCGCGATGGTGCCGATAGGCGATCGATTGGCCAGCAATTGCCCCGCAAATAAATGGGCTGTCACCTGATCTGAAATGCGCTTTTGCGGCCCGTCATTTTCCCGCAACTCCGCCATGACAACCCCGCGCTCTGCCTGCACAGAGGCGGCCGTCACGCCCGGTGCACACACCATGCCGGATAGCAATTTCATGCTCTCATCCAGCGAATTGGCAGTGAAACTGGGCAAATCCAATTTATACACGGTCTGGGTTGGCGTCGTTTGCGCGTTGGAATCGCTGCCAAATGTCACGCCAAAGCGCTGCCAGATGCGCTTTGCTTCGCCATCGGGAATATGGGCTGACCCGCGAAAGCTAAGATGCTCTAGCAGATGGGCATAGCCGCGCTCATCCTCACTCTCATGAAAAGAACCAACATCCATCCGCACCCGAATTGATACCTGCCCCGGCGGCACACCATTGTTGCGCACGGCATAGCGCAAGCCATTGGGCAATATTCCAAAACGCCAACCCTGATCCCGCGGAATGTCCGAACCGGCATAAAGCCAATCCCTATTTTGGCTGGGCACTGCCACGGTGGCGGATTCAGCCTCCCGCGCCAACAGCTCTTGGGGCAGCAACAACGCCCCCATAGCAACCGAGGCGATCAGCAGCCCCTGCAGGCGAAGCGATTTAAGCGGGATAAATTTGACCATAGGCGATGCTTATCGTCATCAAAGCTTGCTGGCCAATGAACTTGCCGCCAAAATGCCAAGGAATAAGCCGCAAAGCTGGTGTGCAATGCCGCCAGCCCCCAGAAAGATAAGGCCGATTTCCTGATGACAGAAATTCATCCGCCTCTTGCTGCGCTGATCCAAATGTCGAGCCATTTTGATCCATCGGAAAATTTGCGCATCATAGATACCGCGCTGGCAGAAGCCGCAGCGGCTGGAGCAGCCATGGCATTCCTACCGGAAATGTCGCTGCTGCTGGATCGCGATCGCGCCCGTTCCGCGCCCTATATCACTGCGGAGGAGGCGTGCGAGGGCCTGAGATCCTTGCAGAATTTGGCAGCCCGTCACAATATCTGGCTGCATAGCGGCTCGATCTCCCTGCTCGCGGACCAGGGTCAGAAACGGGTCAACCGCAGCCATATTATCGATTCTGTCGGCCAGATCCGGGCGCGCTATGATAAAATCCACATGTTCGATGTGGCCTTGCCAACCGGCGAAGTGTGGACAGAATCGGCCGCTTATGAAGGCGGGGCCTCTCTTGTTGTAACCGAGACGCCCTTAGGAAAAATGGGGTTAGCGATTTGTTATGACTTGCGCTTTCCCGAGCAATTTCGGGCTCTTGTCGATGCTGGGGCAGAGTTGATCGCGCTACCAGCCGCTTTCACCGTGCCAACCGGTTCGGCCCATTGGCATATTTTGTTAAGAGCGCGCGCCATTGAAAATGGATGTTTCCTTTTGGCCGCGGCACAGGCCGGCCATCATGCCGATGGCCGAGCAACCTATGGGCATAGTCTGGCCGTTGGCCCATGGGGCGAAATTATCGCCGATGCCGGACCAGCTGATGAGCCATCGGATCAGGGCTATCGCCTCGCCTTGGCCCCGATTGATCGCCAACAAATATTTCAAGCGCGGCAAGCCATTCCGCTCGCCCAATCCCGCAAGATACGCAACATCATCCTATAGACAGGCGATCATCTCACACAGGCTTGTTCAACACAGCATAAGCCGGGCTATGAGAAGGATATAGCCCGGCAAAAATCCTATAAGAATGGCCTATATCATCCGCGCATGGCGCGTGAAATCGGCTCCGCTGTTACCGGATAGCCAACGCCGTCGGGGATGCACAAATGCTGTTCTCCGTCGCGCTCTTCGATCCATGGTGTGATCAATTGCGGTGGATGGGCGGCGGCATGGCGCGCAAATTCGCTAAAGCAAGGCGCACTGGCGAGCCGTTCCAAATTGCGCCTCGTCGGGAAAATCACGCTCAATTCATCCCGATCCGCCTTTTCCAGCGTCTCTGCCGCTGTCGCCCAGAACAAATGGCTTAGCTCTGATTCTTCAAAGCTCAATTCTTCATCTTGCCGCGGCGCCACCACGGCATAGAAACGCGTATCAAAGGTGCGCGTTTCCTTGAAATTGGGGCACCAGCGAGCAAAGGGCACCAAATGATCCAGCGCCAATATCTCGCTCCGTGAAGCGAGAATTTCAGAAAGCAAGGTGCCGCCCTGCAACGCCCGGCGCACATCCGCAATCGCATCACCGATCAGCGCATCCCATGCCACGGCAAGGCCCGTTTCTTCCAATGTTTCGCGCACAGCCGCAACCCTTGCCGCCCCATCGACATCCATCGCGGCATAGCCATGTTGCTGGGCAACCAGATAATCATCCGGGTCGATGCGTCCGCCGGGGAAAACCACCGCGCCAGCCGCAAAGACCATTTTCGATGAGCGTTTCACCAACAGGATTTCATCTGGGCCACCATCTGCTGCCGGGCGCATAATCACCAGCGTCGATGCTGGAATGGCACCTTCCGGCACAACAGCCATTGCCCCACCCTCATTGTTCATCATCAGCCAGCCCTATCCCTTGTTATTTCATTGTTACCTGCTGCTAAATGACAATCTTCTGCACCGATAAGCCAGCCTTAATTTTTCTATCACCGCATCTCTTTTCGTTTCCCTGCATTCCATCCCTGAAAGCGCAGCATAGCGCGCCCACATCTGCAGAAGGGCAAAGCCTATGGGAGTGACAGAAATTTTAGGTGTCGCGGGCAGCCTCAGCCTGCTGGCTGGCTGGCGACTTTATCTGACCATTTTTGTCACCGGCATCGCGATGCACTTTGGCTGGCTGCCTTTGCCCGAACATTTGGCATCGCTGCAAATCCTTGCCAACCCATGGATCTTAACCGCCGCCGCCTGTGGCACGGCAGCCGAATTTGCCGCCGATAAAATCGCCTGGTTCGACAGTTTCTGGGATATGCTTCACACCATCATTCGGCCCCTTGGCGGCGCCCTGCTGACGCTGGCCATAGTCGATGCATCCGATCCCGTCTGGCAGGTGGTGTCTCTGATATTGGGCGGCGGCGGCGCACTGATCAGCCATGGCGCCAAAGCCAGCACCCGAGCGACCGTGAATCTCAGCCCCGAGCCTTTCACCAACGCCGCCGTATCAACCGGAGAAGATATTGCGACCACCAGCCTGTTGGCGCTGGTGATTGCCTTTCCCGCGCTCGGCATTGCCATTGCGCTATTGCTGTTGATTGCGGCCATCGCCGTCATCATCGCCTTGCACCGCCTGAGCCAAAATGTCCGCAGCTTGTTTCGCAGGCAGAGCAGGCAGACTGTCTTGAAGGATCAGGGAAGCTTGAGCGAGAGCCTAGCCCGCCCCCAAGCTTCCGCGCCGGATATCAAGCCGCCGCCAGTTCCTTAAGCATCAGGCTGGGATCCGCCAGCTTTTCAGCAGGGATTTCGGCGCCAGCCATCACCAAAGCACGGCCCTGAACATAATCCTTTGTGGCGTTCACACAATCCAGCGCGATCACCCGCCCCTGCTTCAAATAAACCACCGAAAAACTGCGTGTGGCCGGCTCCCCGCGCAGCACGGCCTGATCATGGCCGGTGGACAGGCCCACCGTTTGCAGTTTCAAATCATATTGGTTGGACCAAAACCATGGCACAGCGTGATAGGGCGCAGCATCGCCGCAGATATGCTTCGCCACGACATTGGCCTGATCATTGGCATTTTGCACCGATTCCAGACGGATGACGGCGCCTTCGGCAAAGCCATTGCTGTGCGCAGCACAATCGCCGATGGCGTAAATATCCGGCAAGTTGGTCTGGCAGAATTCATTCACCAACACACCATTTTCGCCCTCAGCACCTGCCGCAATCAAGGGCTCGACCGCGGGGACCACGCCAATGCCGACAATCACCAAATCAGCGGCAATCACTTCGCCATTGATCAAGCGCACCCCGGTGACATGATCCGTGCCTTCCAGCGCCTCAATAGATGCGCCCAAGCGCAGATCGACGCCCTGTTGCCGATGCTCCTGCTCGTAAAAGCGCGATAAGGGTTCGCCCGCCACCCGCGCCAACACACGATCAAGCGCTTCCAGCACCACAACTTTCTTGCCTGCCTTGCGCAGAACTGCCGCCGCTTCCAGCCCGATATAGCCGCCGCCGATCACCACAATCTGTTGCGCTGTTTCCGAAGCGGTTTTCATCGCATCAGCATCAGCCTTGGTCCGCACCCCCTGCACCCCCGGCAAATCGCCGCCCGGCAATGGCAAGCGGCGTGCATTACCGCCGGTTGCCCAGATCAGCTTGCCATAAGATATGATTTCGCCGCTATCCGTCATCAGCTGATGCGCGGCAGGATCGACAGAAACCACTTTGTGGCCCAGCAACATCGTCACTTGCCGTTCATTCCAATATTTTTCGGGGCGCAGCATGATGCGCTCAAACTCTTTTTCACCCGCAAAATATTCTTTGGAAAGCGGTGGACGTTCGTAAGGAAGCTCGGCCTCTTCGCCGATGATGGCGATGCTGCCTTCGAATTTCTGTGTCCGCAGCCCAACCGCAGCCTGCGCACCGCCATGTCCCCCGCCCACAATGACGACGTCGAAACTCTTCATCCACACTCTCCAGCAGATCTATGCTTATTGTCTCATTCCATCGCTCTATCGCGCTCTCTTGGCCCTTGCACGAAGAATATGCTGGCGCAAGTTGGCGGCTGATGGAGGCAGCGCGCGGGCCGATAAAGCAGATGGGGCGACCCAGCTTCAGCCGGATCGCCCCAAATTATCATAGATTACCCATGAAATTGCCGAGCCTTAAGCAGCGGCTTGCTCGCATATATCCATCGCTTCACGAGCAAGGCGCGCCAGAATGGGGAATTTCTCTGCCCGTTCCTGTGCATGCGCATTGTTCGCGGTGCCGCGCAAAACACGGCCTTTAATGCCATGGAAAATGGCCGCCAAACGGAAGAAGTTGAACGCCATGTAAAAATCCCAATTGGGAATGGCGTCCCGCCCCGTGCGGGCGCAATAAGCGGCGATAAAATCTTCTTCCCGTGGCAGGCCAAGCGCCACGGGATCTGCGCCGCCAAGACCCGCCACAATATCAGGCGGCATGCGATACATCATCGCATGATAGGCAAAATCCGCTAGCGGATGGCCCAGAGTCGACAATTCCCAATCCAGCACCGCAATCACGCGCGGTTCGGTAGGATGAAAGATCATATTGTCACAGCGAAAATCGCCATGAACAATCCGGCTTTCATCGCCAGCGGGAATATGGTTGGGCAGCCATTCGACCAGCGCATCCATATCCGCATTGCGGCCCGCAATATCATCTTCCAGATATTGTTTGGACCAGCGGCCAATCTGCCGTTCGAAATAATTGCCGGGCCGACCATAATCGCCCAACCCAACCGCTTCGGGATCAACCTGATGCAGCGCCGCGATAGTAGCGTTCATCGCATCGAAATAGGCGGCGCGATCCGCCTGATCGACTTCGCTGAAGCTCGCATCCCAAAAGATGCGTCCATCGACCATGTCCATGATGTAAAAAGCGCTGCCAATCACGCTTTCATCTTCGCAAATGGCGCGCACGGCGGGCACCGGAACTGGCGTGTTCGCCAGCCCGGTCAACACCCGCGCTTCGCGCAGCACATCATGGGCGCCTTTCAGCAGCGGCCCCGGCGGCTTGCGACGCATCACATAGCGGCCACCCGACGTGGTCAGCCGATAGGTGGGATTGGATTGGCCGCCGTTAAATTGAGCAACCTCCATCGGCCCCGCGAACCCCGGGATATGCGCCGTCAACCAGGCCGTCAGCGCCGCCTCATCAAAGGCGACGCGGATCGCACCAGCATCTTTTTGATCCTGATGATTATTGGCCATTTTCTTTTTTCCACTCGCGCTTGATAAATTTCGCAAGGCTCCATTTGTGGACTTCGGTGGGGCCATCATAGATGCGGAATGCGCGCACTTCGCGGAACACCTGCTCCACGATCGTCTTATCCGTCACACCCGTGCCGCCCATCACCTGCACACAGCGGTCCGCAATGCGCATCAAGGCTTCGGAAACCGCCACCTTGGTCATGGAGCTTTCCACTGTGCCAAGCGATCCTGTGTCGAGAACACTGGCGCACCAATCGATCATCACTTCGCATTGCTTCAGATCAATCAGATTTTCGGCCAGCATAAAGCCCACGCCTTCATGATCGATCAGCGTCTTGCCGAAAGCCATGCGGCGGTTGGCATAATCGCTCGCCAATTCATGTGCACGCTGACATGCGCCAAGCCAGCGCATGCAATGGGACAGGCGAGCTGGCGACAGGCGAACCTGCGCATATTTAAAGCCTTCGCCTGCCTCGCCCAGCATCTGATCGGCCGGAACGCGCAGATTATCGATCACCACTGTAGCATGACCGCCGGGCATCGACGTATCAATGGTGTTGGGCACATGTTCGATGCGGATCGCCGGATCGGGCAGATTGACCAGGAACATGCAGGCACCGCCGCCTTGGGCCACATCTTCGGCCTTGGCCATGACGATGCCGACCTTGGCGCCATCAGCACCGGTGATAAAAGCCTTGCGTCCGTTGATCACCCAATGATTGCCATCCAAGCGGCAAGTCGTCTGCATCATCGATGGATCAGAACCGGCACCGCCGTCTGCCGCAGGCTCGGTCATGAAAAATGCCGAACGCGCCCGGCCTTCCACCAGCGGTTTCAGGAAGCGTTCCTGCAGATCGGGATCACCAACCTTGCCCAGCAGATACATATTGCCTTCATCCGGCGCGCCCGTGTTGCAGGCCAGCGGGCCCAAGGGCGACAGACCCGAACGGATCAGAACATAGGCGGTTTCCATCTGTGTCAGATGGCTGCCATCGGGCAGGATATGCGGCGTCAAAACGCCCGCGGCCCGCGCCTTTTCCTTCAGCTCATCGACCAGTTCGTCGGTTGGCGCGCCATGATGGTCGCGGCGCGGATCGCTTTCATAAGGAACCACAATGTCCCGAACAAAAGCTTCAACCCGTTCGCCAATAGCGCGGGCGCGTTCCGATATGCCGCTCATTTCGCGGTCATCCGAACGGTGCGAGCAAGCCGCAGCGAGGGGCCGCTCATCATCGGGTTTATGATCATAATGTTAACCGTCAACGCATCATCCTCTGGTTATTCCGGCACAGATCGGCTGGCTCAGCCGTTCCTGCGCGGTCTGCGCGAGACCCAATCACATGGGGGGCATAGAAAGGCCCTGTGCAATCCAAATCGTAAAATTGCAAGACGAGCGCAGCGATAATGGATCCCCGCCTTCCTGATCAACAGGCTGGATTTTGCACCGGAATTTGCCAAATCTTGACGATAGAGATAGTCGACACCCGCCCACTCACCCCGGGATTTTACGGTAAATAATGCCATCGTTCGCACGAATCATTCATGTGCGTTCCGCAAAAGGCCTATCAGCCGAAATTGGGCTGGTTGGTCCATCTGGTCATTAAACCTCAGCGCATATCATAAAGCGCTGACGAACTGCGCGGCGTGTCACAATCCCGCCCAACGCGCACTTCCGATGGGAAAGGGCTGCCCCCTGTTTTCTTCGTCGAGCGACACCAGCGCATAGCCACTTTGCTGCACTTCATTCGACGTCAAACGGCCCACCACATCAATATGCAACATATATTCGCCATTGAACGAACCGAGATTAAACGGGCCGGGGCGACGCCAAGCGAACGCCCGACCAAGCATATTTGCCGAAAACGCCGCTCGACTTGAAGCTGGTCGCATCGCCCGTCACGATGATATCAATCGGCGTAAAGGCACCAACTGCGCCCATGGCGATATTCAGACGCGCGCCAACCCATTTGCACGGCCCCCGGTTGAGCGATGACACAGTTCGTTCCGCCTCACCGCGCGGCCAAGGGCCGCCCTGCCCCGATTTTCCGCTCCATCTTCCCGCCACCCCTCGGGATAAGCCAATCAATCGTTAAGCGACGCTAAGCTGATCAAAGAAAATCGCTTTCAAATCTTTCTTCAAAATCTTGCCATTGGCATTTCGCGGTAACATATCCGCACTGAAGCGGATCGCGACCGGCACCTTAAATGCCGCAATTCTCTCCCGCACCCATTGTTGCAATTCCGCTTCGGTCGCCGTCATGCCGGGGGCGAGATGCACCACGGCCGCAGGCTCTTCGCCCAAAGTGCGATGCGCTATGCCGATGATCGCACAATCCATCACCGCAGGATGTTCGTAAAGAATATTTTCGACCTCAGATGAATAGATATTCTCGCCGCCGCGCAGCACCATATCTTTCGCTCGGTCAACGATATAGGCAAAGCCTTCCTCATCCAGCCGCGCCAGATCGCCGGTGCGGACCCAGCCATTCACAAATGTTTCGGCTGTCGCCTCTGGCTTGTTCCAATAGCCTTTCACCACCATCGGCCCGCGCGCCCACAGCTCACCCACTTCGCCAATCGGTAGCGGCGTAACACCATCTTCGGCTCGCACCTCCACATCGGCAACAGCAACAGGGGGGCCTGCACTTGTTGGTCGATTGAGATAATCTTCCGCCGAGTGAGAGGTGACAGTGGCCATCGTTTCCGTCATGCCCCAGCCATTGCCCGGCAGCGCACCAAATTCCTCGTAAATCCGCTTCACCAGCTCAGGAGCGGAAGGCGCACCGCCATAGGCCACAACCTCCAGCGATGAGAGATTATATTTCGCGCGGTCAGGATGTTCGATCAATTGCCATGCGATGGTCGGCACGCCGCCAGTGACATTCACCTGTTCCCGCTCGATAATATCCATCGCGCGAACCGCATCCCATTTATGCATGAAGATCGTTGTATGCCCTCCGGCCATCGCGCTCATCAAATTGGCCGAACAGGCGGTGACATGAAACATCGGTATGACCATCAACGAGGTGCGCGGCGTTGGGGTGGGCAGCGCCTCGCCGCGGCGCAGCACGCTGCGCGCCGCCGAAAATCCGCCCGAAAATATATTGGTCAGCAAATTGCGGTGGGTGCCCAGCGCCCCCTTGGGGTTGCCGGTGGTTCCGCTGGTGTAAAAAATCGTGGCGTCATCATCACTGGCAATATCAACCATAGGCCGGTCTATCACGGGCAGCTGCGCCCAATCCCGTGGGCGACCGACAATATCTTCCAAGGCCGTCGCACCGGCCAAATCCGCTGTCGCGCGCGCCACAATCACCCGCTCTAACTTGGGCATATCGGCCAGTTGATTGGTCAGGCGTTCGTGGCGCTCCGCATCCAATATCAGGATTTTGGCGCCGGAATCCTGAATGCCATAGGCCAGCTCCGCGCCAGTCCACCACGCATTCAGCGGCACGGCAATGGCGCCAATTGTGGTGATCGCAAAGAAGGTCATCGGCCATTCCGGCAGGTTCCGCATCGCCAAAGCCACACGGTCCCCTTTCTTCACCCCCATGTCGCGCAAAGCCTGCGCAAAGGTAGCGGTCGCACGCCAATTGGCCTCAAAGCTCACACGATCCTCATCGAGAATCGTGCAGAGCCGATCACCATGCGTGCGCGATAAATCCAGCAACACGCCCAAATTTGCGGGAGCATTTTTCCAGACACGGGTCGGGATGCCATGGACGGATACGCTCTCCATCTCGAAACTCTGGCCCGGTGCCGTCAGCTGTTCCGTAGCGTCCTGAAGCGACATGACCGGCCATGCCGGATCCAGCGAGATTAACGGTTCATTTGCTTCATGCTTCAGTTCATTCGCCACAGACATAGCCTCCCCTTCCGATACCCGCCTTCCCGCTTCGTGACGGACAGGCTTGGTGATGGGCTATGTTCCCTATCTCTTTGTCACAATGCAAGAAGAGTCGCCGCGTGAAAGGGATAAAAGATCAAAGCCCTGATCGACGGATCGCACCCATACGCCTGTTCCTGCTAGCAATGCCCCCTTCCACCCATCTCCCTCCACATCCGCCCGGATCGTTCATCCCCTGCGGAAAAGACTCACGCAACTGCGGCCTTTCGCTCTCAAGTCAGTGCATGCTATCACAGGCTGAAACCTAGGGTCTCATTCTCGCTTTTTGTCATTTATCACAGGAGACAGAGCCTGCCGATGCAGGTGCGTTACCATGTATCAAATCATGTCCGAATATGTTCCGCCATGGATCGAAACTCTGGCCGCTCTCTCTCTCTTGGGTGCTGTTGCATGGCTAACCAATTTCGTCGTCAAGCGCATTCTCTTGCGCTTTGCGATCCGCTGGTTGCCCCACAACGGCCCCACCCCTGCTCCTGTCGTCGCGCGTCTCGCGAATATCGTGCCAGCGCTGATCCTATCTTTGGGCATCCATGCCGTGCCGCACTTGCCGCCCGCGATCACCATCGTCGTCAGCAATGTCGTCGCCGCTTTGATCATCCTATTTATCGTGATGGCAATCAGCGAAGCGCTCAGCCTAGGCAATCAAATCTATGATCGCCGCCCTGATGCGGCCAGCCGCCCGATCAAGGGCTATGTTCAGGTGCTCAAGATGCTGCTCTACGCCAGCGCCACGATCCTGATCGTCGCGGTGTTGATGGAGCAATCCCCACTGTTGTTGTTATCGGGCCTCGGCGCCATGGCCGCCGTGCTGATGCTGGTGTTCAAAGACACCATTTTATCGCTCGTTGCCTCGGTCCAGTTAACATCCAATGATATGCTACGCGTTGGGGATTGGATTGAAATGCCGCAATTGCATGCGGATGGCGATGTCATTGATATCGCTTTGCATACGGTGAAAGTTCAAAATTGGGATAAGACGATCACCACCATCCCGACCCACCGTCTGATCGCAGAAAGTTTCAAAAATTGGCGCGGCATGTCGGAAGCGGGCGGGCGGCGGATTAAGCGTGCGCTGTTGCTCGATCAAAACTGCATCCGCTTCCTGTCCGATGATGAACGGCAGGGGCTGCGCCGTATCGCGCTGATCCGCGACTATCTGGACCGAAAACAGGATGAAATTCAGGCGTGGAATGATCGCCTCGGCGATGCTGGCCATGAACCACCAAATACAAGGCGCGTCAGCAATATCGGCACATTTCGCGCCTATGTTCTGGCCTATTTGCGGGCTAATGCAGGCATTGCAGACAATATGTCGCTCATCGTTCGCCAACTCGCGCCAACCGCACAGGGCCTGCCGCTGGAAATATATTGCTTCACCAAAACCACGGCATGGAGCGAATATGAGGATATACAGGCCGATATTTTCGATCACCTGCTAGCGATTCTGCCAGAATTCCAGCTTCGCCCGTTCCAAGAGCCCAGCGGCCAAGACCTAAGAAACCGCGCGGCAATTTAGCCGCACCGGCCAGCCGCGCCCAGATTGGATGCCAAGTTGGATGGACGTGATCAGCGAAAACTGATGCCTAGAGATGCTGATCTCTGCACTTCCATCCTAGGGTCCTAACCCTAGGCACTGGACCCAAGGCTAAGCTGGGTCGCGGCTGCCAACTCGATCGATTAATCCCGCATCGAGTAGCGGCGCAGCGTCTATATCTTCCGCACCCAAAAGTCCTGCTAGACGCTCTGCGCCAGCCAAAATCATCGCCTGCTCCCACATCGGAAGCCTAATGAAGCGGCTGGCGAAAATTTCTTGCATCATGTCCGGTGCATCTTCGAGCCGTTGCCGCCCTTCGTTGGTTGCGTCGAGCAGCACTTGGCGCTTATCCTTGCTACTGCGCGTTCGCGTGATAAGGCCAAGGGCAACGAGCCGGTCAGTAATCGCTGTGATTGTCGCATGACTAAACTGCAATCGCTGCGCAATCACACTTGGCGTGACATCAACACGGCTTTCCACTTCACGCAAAACAAGCAATTGCGATGGAGTAAGACCCGTTGCCGCTGCAAGCGTACGGCTGCCTCGATCCGTAGCGCGCAAAATACGCCGTAAAGCCTTCAACGTCGCGTTCGCAATTTCTGTTTCCATATAAGCCAATTAGCCGGGGAAACTACGCTGGCCAACACTTTAATCCGTGCCAGCGAAGCCACTTTCATTTCACGTTATGAAATAAATTTCTAAGGACGGTTGAGCGAAACGTTCAAAAAACCTATCATTTTCGTGAACATTCGTCGAATCACTCGATTTCCTATATAAATATGCTTCAGGGGATGAATTATATTAGATCTGGAAGAAAAAGCAGAGGCTTCATACCCAAAAGAAAGCTTGGATATGGCGCCGGAAAAATTGCAGTTTCGCAAACCAGTCGTTTTAGATGGCCCCGCGGTCACAGCTCTCATCGCGCGCTGCCCACCGCTTGATCGAAATTCTGCCTATTGCAACCTCCTCCAATGCACGCATTTTTCCGAACACTGCATTATCGCAGAGATGGAAGGAAAAGTGATCGGATGGGTGTCTGGCTATCGCCCCCCCTCTGAGCCCAGCGCGCTTTTTATCTGGCAGGTTGCCGTCGGTCAGGAAGGACGGAACAGAAAGCTTGCAAGCGGCATGATCAATACGCTGCTGCGCCGATCCTCCCAACAAGGTGTCAACCACCTCATCACGACAATCACTGATGACAACCATGCGTCATGGGCTCTGTTTCAAGGGTTGGCTCGTGATTGGAATACAGCGCTGGAACGTCAAGCAATGTTTGACAGTGAAACGCACTTCGCTGGCACCAGTGCCACTGAATATATGGCCCGTATAGGGCCGATCAAGCAACGAAACATTAAAGATTAACAGGGGTATTATATGACTATTGTACCGAATCCATCCGGGAGCATCCCCGACCGGAGCGTGTATGAACGCCGCGAATCAAGTGTGCGGAGCTATGCCCGTTCCATGCCTCGCCAATTCAACCGTGCTCACGATGTGTGGATGCATGATGATCAAGGTGGGTGTTACCTCGACTTTCTTTCAGGCTGCTCAACCCTCAACTATGGCCACAACCATCCAGTGTTAAAACAAGCATTGCTTGACTATATCATGGCCGACGGAATCACCCACGGCCTTGATCTTCATACCGATGCAAAAGAAGATTTCCTGCGCAATTTTGAACAATTAATTCTAAAGCCGCGCCAACTTGATTATCGCGCTATGTTTACAGGCCCTACTGGCACCAACGCCGTGGAGGCAGCCATAAAATTGGCACGCAAGGTGACCGGGCGTGAAACAGTCATCGCCTTTACCAATGCTTTTCACGGCATGACTCTTGGCGCACTGGCTTGCACCGGAAACGCTGAAAAGCGCGGCGGCGCGGGTGTGCCACTTAACCACGTCGTCCACGAGCCTTATGATGGCTATTACGGCCCCGATGTTGACACCGCTGAACTGTTAGAGCGGCGCCTGCAAGATCCCTCAAGCGGCCTTGATGCTCCAGCTGCCATTCTCGTTGAAACTGTGCAAGGCGAAGGGGGGCTTAATGCCGCATCATCGGCATGGCTACGCCGTATTGCAGACATTGCAAAGGCTCATGGGGCGTTACTGATTGTCGATGATATTCAGGCTGGTTGTGGACGAACAGGGGGTTTTTTCAGTTTCGAAGATATGGGCTTTACCCCTGATATTGTGACGCTAGCCAAATCACTATCCGGTATGGGCCTGCCTTTCGCTCTTACGCTCATTCGACCTGAATTTGATCAGTGGCTTCCAGGCGAACATAATGGAACCTTCAGAGGCAATAACCACGCTTTTATTACGGCAACCGCTACATTGCGGCATTTCTGGCATGACGACAGCTTTCAAAATGACGTCCGAAAGCGCGGTGATTATTTAAAAAGCCGGCTCGCAAGCATCGCTGAAGAACATGGCTTTGAGGTGCGCGGGCGCGGCATGATGCGCGGCCTTAATACCGGCTCGCGCGCTTTGGCGGGGGCCGTAACGGCAGCTTGCTTCGACGCCGGGCTTATCATTGAAACGAGCGGCGCCCATGATGAAGTAATCAAGGTGCTAGCACCCCTTACAATTGATGACCCCACGCTCGCGGTCGGCCTCGACATTCTAGAAAATCAAATTCGCGAGGCGACAAACTACGCCATCGCCGCTGAATAAACAGGAGATTATTATGATTGTTCGTACCCTTAACGATATCCGCAAAACGGATCGTAATGTTTGTTCCGATGGCTGGGCTAGCGCTCGCATGTTACTCAAAGACGATGCCATGGGATTTTCTTTTCACATTACCACCATGTTCGCCGGTTCCGAATTGAGGATGCATTATCAGAATCACTTAGAAGCGGTCTTTGTTCTGGAAGGCACCGGAACGATTGAAGATCTAGCGACCGGAGATGTTCACCGACTGGAACCAGGCGTTATGTATGCACTCAATGAACATGACCGACATATCGTGCGTCCGGAAACCGATATCGTAACATGCTGCACCTTTAATCCACCAGTAACCGGGCAAGAGGTGCACGACGAAACAGGTGCCTACCCCGCTGATGACAGCGATTCCCGCAAACTGGCTCCCGCCACTTAACTGTAAAGCGGAAAATAGTAGGAAATCTTATGATAGACATTTATCCATCGCGCTACGCTCTGGAGCCTGAAGTGCTACCGCGAAAAGATGCCGTCGTGCACCAGCAATGGTATAAGGATGCACCTTTAACCGTCGCGCAAACAAAGCAGTTCGACCAAGATGGCTATCTGGTGCTAGAAAATCTATTTTCAGACGCAGAGGTTGCCACACTACAATGTGCGACAGCTGCGCTCCTAGCTGACCCCAGGTCATTGAACGCTGAAACAGTCGTGACGGAAGCCGGATCTCGAGAGGTTCGCTCGATCTTTGACATCCATCAGCAAAATGACATTATGGCCCGCCTCGCTGCTGATTCCAGAATTGCAGACGTTGCCCGTTTTCTACTAGACGACGAAGTCTATATTCATCAATCGCGCCTCAACTATAAACCCGGCTTCAAGGGCCGCGAATTTTATTGGCACAGCGACTTTGAAACTTGGCATATTGAGGATGGCATGCCTCAGATGCGCGCTTTGTCCGTATCCATCTTGCTTGCCGAAAACACCCCACACAACGGCCCCCTCATGGTGATACCAAGGTCGCATCATCATTATCTCACCTGCATTGGCGAGACGCCCCCAGATCATTACCTCAATTCGCTCAAGCGTCAGGAATATGGTGTTCCGGATGAAGATAATCTCGCTGAATTGGCCCATAATTATGGGATTGTTGCACCAACAGGTAAACCAGGCACGGCCATTCTGTTCGATTGCAATTTAATGCATGGCTCAAATGGCAATATCACGCCCTTTCCACGCGCCAATGCTTTCCTTGTCTATAATGCAATAGGCAACCGCCTCGAAAAGCCGTTCGGAGTTGACAAACCACGCCCATGGTTCCTGGCCCATCGCGGCGAACCCGATCCGATCGCGGTCCAATATGGCTCTATAAAGGAGCTCCCTGCGTCATGACGCCGTCTCTTGATGTCAGAAGCGGCGGCGTATCACAGATTTCGACCTTATTTTTCGACCACTCTTCCCGCCCATGCGTGCAGATAAAACTCTGCACGCATGGGCGGGAGCTTATCATCGCGGATTCGAATGTCGGATATCCGTCATGAAAACACTCACCTCGTCTCCTTTCGGCGCTTGCCCAGTTCGATGACAGCGACCATCCTTCCGGTACGCAGTCTGCTGATCGCCATCTTCATTTTAATGACAGGCAGTGGCTTCCTATCGACGCTCATTGGTTTACGTCTTGAGCGTTCCGGCAGCGGAACGATGATCATCGGGCTTGTATCCATGTCCTATTTTTGCGGACTGGTGATCGGAGCATCGCGGAACGGAGCGATCGTCCGCCGTGTTGGTCATATCCGGGCCTTTGCTGCCTTCGTCGCGCTTCTTTCCGCCAGCACATTGACTTATGCGCTGGTCCAGCACCCCCTATTATGGGGCATCTTGCGGTTTATTGATGGCCTTTGCGTCGCAGGTGTTTTCATTTGCGTGGAAAGTTGGCTCAACGACAAAGCGGATACCGGAACCCGCGGCACTATTTTGGCAGCCTATATGGTCGCGCTTTATTCTGGCCAGGCACTAGGCCAAATGCTGCTACGCACAGGAAACTCGGGACTTCACATTCCTTTTGAACTGGCAGCAATATTGATATCGCTGGCGACGATTCCCATCTGCCTGACCCGTAGCGCAGCCCCCACCCTTGATGTTGCGGCATCATTGCCATTACAACGTCTATTTGAAGCATCTCCCCTCGGCGTTGCAGGTGCCGCTATCACTGGGCTGATGCTCGGTGCATTCTATGGCCTTGCTGCTATCTATGCGCGGCGTATCGGTCTCAGCCTTGACGATACCGCCACCTTCATGACAACAGTGATCTTGGGGGGCGTAGCACTGCAATGGCCGGTGGGGCGATTGTCAGATCGCTATGATCGGCGCTGGGTGATCATAGCCTGTTTTGCAGGGACTCTGGCGGTAAGCCTCGCGCTGGCATCGCATTCAGATCGGATTGCCCTATTTGGTTTCGGGGCGGCCTTTGGCGGGCTCAGCTTCGCCCTTTATCCATTATGCGTCGCCTTTGTGAACGACCGATTATTGCCGTCCGAACGAGTCACCGCCAGCAGTCAATTGGTTCTCCTTTATTCCGCGGGTGCAGCGCTGGGCCCACTTGGCGCCGCCATCTCAATGACCTGGATCGGCCCCGGCGGCCTCTTTCTATTCATCGCATCGGGGGCTGCTCTGATGCTCGTTTTTGGATTTTGGCGCGTTATCGCGCAAAAACCCGTTCCGAACGCAGCACAACAGGATTTTCAGATCCTTCCTCGCACCACGCCAATCGCTGCCCTGCTTGACCCCGCTGGTCCAGAAAATGTGGATTCGCCAGTCACGCCGAACCGTACATAGGTGAAATATGAAAAACGACATGACCGGCTCTGCGCCTCATGCATTGCATGCACCTGATACGAAAACTCTTCATCGAGCAATAGGCGCTTCCGCGCTCGGAAACGCTGTAGAATGGTTCGATTATGGAATTTACGCTTATGGCATAACCTTTATTTCCGCCGCGCTCTTTCCCGGCGAGACAGATGAAGCGGTGCTATTTGCGTTAGCAACTTTTGCCATCTCCTTCCTCATCCGTCCGCTGGGAGGCCTTTTCTGGGGGCCACTCGGGGATCGCATGGGGCGCAAGTCTGTCTTAGCCATAACCATTTTGCTGATGGCAGGTGCCACTTTTTGTGTCGGGCTTATTCCATCTTACCATAGCATTGGTATCTGGGCCCCCACCCTTCTTATCATTTTGCGCATACTGCAGGGCTTTTCCACGGGGGGTGAATATGGCGGCGCTGCAACTTTCATGGCCGAATATGCACCCGATAAACGACGCGGCTTTTACGGGAGTTTTCTAGAATTCGGAACGCTGGCGGGTTTTTCATGCGGCGCATTGCTGATGCTCGGATTCTCACTTTCTCTCGGCAGCGAAGCGATGCATCAATGGGGATGGCGTATTCCTTTTCTGATTGCTGGGCCCATTGGGCTGATCGGCATGTTTTTGCGTTCAAAGATGGAAGACACACCTATTTTCCGCGAGGAAATGGCTATAACCGACCATAAAAAATCGAAAGGACTAAAGTTTTTGATACGCAACCACTGGCGCCCGCTGCTGGTCGTCGGCGGGCTGGTTGTCGCGCTAAACATAGTTAACTACACATTGCTCAGCTATATGCCGACCTATCTTCAACGGCGTATCGGACTTTCGAACGAAGAGGCCCTACTTGTCCCGATTATCGGCATGTTGTTCATGATGGTTTTTTTGCCATTCGCCGGCGCATTGTCCGATCGCATCGGTAGACGGCCAATGTGGCGATGGTCACTCATCGGCCTGACACTTTTAGTTGTTCCGCTTTATATGCTCATCGGCACGGGATTTACGGGCGCACTGATTGGGTTTCTCCTGTTGGGTATACTTTATGTTCCGCAACTCGCCACCATATCCGCTACATTTCCTGCTATGTTCCCAACAGCAGTGCGATTTGCAGGCTTCGCAATTGCCTATAATGTATCGACTTCAATATTCGGCGGCACCGCTCCACTTGTCGGGAGCGGGCTGATCAATCTTACGGGTGATCCTCTTATGCCAGCCTATTATATGATGGCATCCTGCCTCATCGGGCTGATTGCCTTACATTATATGCCCGAAACAGCCGGGAAATCCTTAAGACAGGACCCTTTCGCTTCCCTGTCGGTACCGGAGGATAAAGACTGAAACTCAGGGTCAAGACCCGTTCGCCTCAAGCCTGTGGTGATTGTCGCCCGTAATATAAGAGGGTTTTTGACCTGCTGGACTGGTCATCAAGCGCCATCTTCGGTTAGGTCTTTGATATGGCGCATTCGAAAGTCCCTGGCCGCTATAGGGACCCCCGGATTATGTCCAAATCTGATTAACGAGCTCAATTTTTTGGAATCCTGAACAGGTTTTCATAACCCAAATCTGTTCGATCATTCTACTCATTCGAGCCGCCGCCTTCTCACACCCCTTTCTCAATTCTGCCAAAGTCGTGATAGTGTAAAAGCCGATAGGCGCTGCTTTGATCATAGCTTAGCGCCTGATAAAAACTGCCATTGCAGCACTCGCGCTGCTCGCCACAGCGACAAGTAAGAAGATGATGGAAGTCGTACCACTGCGGTCCATAAAGTGACCGATGATCGGCTCACCAAGACCTGCGAACAGATAAGCAAAAAAGTTCATCACGCCTACAGCGGTACCAGCACGACGGTGACCTACCAAATCGGGGCATAAAGCCCAGAATGAGGCCTGAGGTCCATATACGAAGAAACCGCATAGGAACAACACGGCGAGGCCTAAATATACGTCGCTTGCAGGAATTTGATACATCAGCAGAGCAGTGCCCGCCGCAAGCACCATATACAGAACGATAGCCATATAGCGGCGCGTTGCGAAATAACGATCAGAGATGAAGCCATTCGTCGCAGCGCCTACAGCCATGCCGACTGGAAGAGCAATGGTCGTCCATTCCGGCGCAATGCCGCTTGCCACAGCATTATTGCTAGCCTCGGCTCCGCCAAGAAAATGCACGGGAACCCACACGAGCAAGCCATAGCGAGCCGCATTTTGGAAACCGATGGCAAGGCCGCCCATCCAAATGCGCCAATTGGAAAGCACCGCCAGATAGCGTGCTTTGCTGCTTTCCTGTTCAATGGCAGCAGCTTCTGCGCTGTCATCTTCCTCATGCGGTGATGCAAAGCCTAAATCTTCGGGACGATCGCGGGCCACGATGTAAAAAGTTAAGCCACCCACCAGCATCAGGATCACGGGGATTCGGAAAATCCAACGCCAGTCCAAATCCCAAATATGAACCACCAAAATAGATGTTACAAAGCTGAGAACTGAAGCCATGCCCGCCGCAAAAACATAGCAGCCAAATACTTTGCCGCGATCATTTTTGCCGAACCAATTGGAAAGAACCCGGCTGCCCGGTGCCCAACCCATGGCCTGAAAATAGCCATTCAAGCCCCACAGCGCACCAAGGCTGACGACGGATGTGGTAAAGCTGACCGCCCAGTTGGTAAAACACGACAGGATCGCCCCCGCACTCATCACACGGCGGCCACCATATTTATCGCCCAAATTGCCGTTGATCATCTGGCCGATGGCATAGCACCACAGCATGATGGCGCTGACCCAGCCCAGCGTTTCTTTGCTGACGTTAAATTCTTCCTGAATGCCAGGGATAGCAAAGCCGATAGTTTGCCGCCCCGTATAGAAGAATAAATAGCAAAACATGGCCGCAAACAAGATTTTGCGCCGCGCCAAAAGATAATGCTGCGTTTGCGCTGCGCCACTATCTAGCGCGTGAATGGGAGCCGTGGTCACGTCCGATACTCCTGATCAAATATGGAAGGCCTATGGGAAAGGCAGATGACGAATTGGAGGCAGAGGGCGCTGCTCCCTCCTTTCAGAAAGAAAGCCGCCTTGCTCTTTTTGGCGAAGGCGGCCTTTCATCCCTGCACTTTCAGCGGATGGTTGCCGCTGGAAATTGCTGAGCACGGCCCAAGAAATTACGGCCACGCGGCCCAGCGAACGCATCTTCGATGATCTGCTGCCATGCATCGTCCGACAGGCCATAATCTCGCGGTTCTGCGGCGACATCCAACGCATTCAGCCAGCCGCGCAATTGCGCAGGCGCACCCGAAAGATCGCCGAAAATCTGCGACAGAGCCGCATCGCAATCCGCATCAAGGCCCATCGCAGCAACCATCACTTCGGGCAGGCAAAAGCTGCAGGCAAGGCCATGCGGCACGCCATAATCCAAGGTGATCGGATAGCTAATATTATGAGCCAGCGCTGTCATCGTATTCGAAAAGGCTAAACCAGCGCGCATCGCACCGCGCGCCAAAACTTCGCGCGCTGTCATATTGCTCAGATTGGCATGGAGCTGCGGCAAAGCGATCAAAACATCCTTGGAGGCTGCGACAGCATAAGCCCGCGTCAACGGATTGGCATGGATATTCCACAGGCTTTCCAGCGCGTGAGACAAAGCGTCCAGTCCACTGGCGAGTGTGATGGACCATGGCAGGCTCGCGGTAATCAACGGATCGATAAAAGCGGCTTCTGCATAAAGGTCATCACTGTTGAGCGATAATTTACGCCCCTGCGCAGGGTCCCAAATCGTCGCCCATTTGGTCAGTTCGCTGCCCGTTCCCGCCGTTGTCGGGATCGCAATGATTGGCAGAGCCGCCTCATCCAGCGCTCCTTGCCCTTCCAGATAGGCGGCAACCGGCGCATATTGTCCATGGCCTGCGGCCAAAAATTTCGCACTGTCCATCACGGATCCGCCGCCTAGCGCGACGACCAGTTCAATCTGCTCTGCCACAGGCGCCAAGCGTTGGCAAAGCGCATCCAGCATGGCCAAGGATGGATTGGGTTCAATCGTATCCACCACTATCAATGGAGGCTTACTGCCTGCCATCAATTTTTCGCGATATGGCATCATCGGCGCATCGGGATGCGTCACCAAAATCCAATTGCGATCACCGATGGCCTTGCTGACTTGGCCCAAAACATCAGGCCCAAACCGCACATCTACCGGATTAAAATAGCGCCACTGGCTCACGCGCCTTCTCCGGCAGCCAAACGCGCTTCAATCGTATCCACGATGGGCAGCAAATCAGCGATTGTATCAATCACATAATGCGCGCCAGCCGCGAATAAAATGTCCATAGCCTTGGCCCGATAGTCATTTTTCTCGGCGGCGCTCAACGCTTCCCATGCCGCAAGTGACAGGCCCACTTCATTGCCACTGGCGATAATGCCGATGGCCCACATTCCAGCCGCACGGCCAGCGGTGAGGCCCGTTGGGCTATCGTCTACAACGATGGCCGAGCGCACGTCCGGAACACCCAGCGCCAGTGCATTAGCCAAAATCATATCGGGATAAGGACGGCCCCGTTCCACTTCGCTAACAGTGACGCAGCAATCAGGACTATAGCCCTGCGCCGCTGCCAAAGGCATCAAACCGTCCATGATGCTGCGTGGATATCCGGTGGTGCTGCCAATCGCGATGTTGCGTTCGCGTAAGGCGGCGATGCACTCTAATGCGCCGGGGATCATCTCGCTATATTTTGCACAATTCACGGCATCGATAGCGAGGAAATCCGCATAAAGCGCGTCAACATCCGCTTGATCCGATGCTTTGCCATAATGCGCTTGCCAGCGACTTTGCACGGCAGGATTTTCCAAAATCTGTTCGATATGCACGCGCTTTGCGGTGCCCATGGGTCCACGCGCTTCGTGTTCACTGATGGCAATATGCGCATTGCCAAAGGCTTCACGAAAAGCCGCAACAGGCGCGATGCAGCCAAAATCCAGCACCGTGCCAGCCCAATCGAAAATCGCTGCTTTCACACCGCCACGATAAATACATATTTCGCTACTCTGGGTCATCTTCTGGCTCAATCCAATCTAAACTATGATCGAACTAGCGCGCTTAGATGACAGTCATGCGCCTGAAACATACGTGTGATTACGTTTCATCCATCGAAATTTTCGGTTAAAATTTCATAGATGGGACCTGATCGTGACCCTAACCCAGCTTCGCAGCTTCATCGCTGTCGCCCGCTATAATGGCTTCACCGCCGCCGCCCGCGCCTTGCGGACCAGCCAAACAACCATCACCTCGCAAATTCAGGCGCTTGAGGAAGAACATGGTGTGCGCTTATTTGAACGGCGTGGACGGCGCATTGAACTCACAGCCGTCGGCGGTGAATTCCTCACCCTCGCCCGCCAAATGATCGAACTGGAAAATGACGCCGCTATCCTGCTGAAAGATAGCGGAGCACTGCGTCAAGGATCAATCAAAATTGGTGCGGTCAGCCCCTTTCATGTCATCGCGATGATCGAAGCCTTTCACGCCAAACATCCCAATATCTACACGTCTATGGCGCTGGGCAATTCGGATATAGTGCTCAAAGATTTGGATGCTTATCAATGCGATGTGGGCGTGGTGGCGCGGGCCAATGATGATGATCGCTATTATATGCAGCATTATGCCAGCTATCCGGTGATTGCCTTTGTTCACCGCGATCATCGCTTGGCATCGCGCAGCGAGATTGACCTTGAGGATTTGGCAAAAGAACGATTGCTAATGCGCGAAGCGGGTTCCACCACACGCCACGCCTTGGAAGCCGCCATGACCTCTATTGACGCAAAGCCGCGCATCGCCATGGAAATTGGCAGCCGTGAGGCCTTGCGCGAAGCCGTGATACGCGGTTTGGGAATCGGCACGGTGTCGCAATCCGAATATGTACCGGATGAAAATTTGGTCCCCATCACCATCAGCGGCACCGAAGTTCTCACCCATATTTATCTTTGCTGCTTGCGCGAACGGCGGCGTTCTTTGCTGATTGCCGCCTTTTTGGATGCCGTCTTAAAGAAGCACGTAAAGCGCGGTTAAGGCTGGATACTCGCACCTTTTAGCGTGGTTACATTTACATCATCCATCGAGAATATCGTTGACTATATCGGTCTGGCACGGGGGAAGGCGCCGCACAAGCGTCATGCGCTGAACCTATTTCCCACTTCAGCAGAGGCTGATGGACGTCGCCATGAAAGTGGAGATGAAGTCTTGAATGGCCCCATTGGCATCTGCGCACGGAAATTTTGCCGCGCGCTCTAGCATTTTTGGGGGCGGCGACGGCTCACCTAGGGGGTTGTTTGTGAAACATCGTCATTCCATTTTAAGCGGCACCGCGATGATCGCCATGATCGCGGTTGCATCGACAGCCCAAGCGCAAAGTCCTGCGTCCAGCCTGCCCGTAGCTGCCAGCGCCGCCGCAACGGATACGGTTGATATCGTCGTCACCGGCACCAATTTGCGCCGCACGCAGGCCGAAGGTGCGCTGCCTATCACCGTGATCGACGAAAGCGACATCGCGCTGCGTGGCGGTTCCACGGGCGCAGATTTGTTCGCCTCTTTGCCGATGGCTAGCCCGCCTGCCATCAACGAATCCGTTATTGGTTCGCAGGCTGCACGCGGCGACGTCGCTTCGGTGGATTTGCGCGGTATTGGCGCAGGTAGCACCTTGATGCTCATCAATGGCCGCCGCATCGCATCGCACCCCCTGTCGGGCAGCGATCAAGGCGTCCCAGCCCTGTCGCCCAACGCCAACGTCATCCCCACAGCCCTGCTTTCGCGCGTCGAGATATTGCGAGACGGCGCATCGGCTATTTATGGCGCAGACGCAGCAGCAGGCGTGATTAACAGCATCTTGATCCCCAATCGCAAGGGTGCACGCATTGGTTTGGAAACCGCGCTAACCCAGCATGGCGGCGCAGAAGAATATCGCTTGAACGCATCCGACACGTTCAAAATTGGCCGCACCTCCATCGGCCTGTCGCTCGACCTGTTCAAGCGTAACAAGATGATGGTCGCAGACCGTGATTGGGCGCGGGATTCCGATCTGCGCGTCTCGCGTGACCTCCCTGCGCCATGGAATGGTCGTCCGCTGACCAACCCAAAAACGGGCACGCCTTTCGCGCTCGACAATGATTTCGATAACAGCAGCGGCATCAATCACTTCGGCCAATATCGCCGTGGTGACATTCAATCGGATTACCTAAGCTTCATCTTCTCCCGCCCTGATGGTGATCGTGGCCTGTCAAGCGGCAACAAGCCGCTTGATGGTTCGGCTACCATGGCGCTCGATGGCACTTTCTTCCTTGTGCCAGATGGCCAAGGCGGCATCCTGTTCAAAAACAGCACACCTTCGCGCAACTTAGACAATCCCGAAAATGAATATTATGACAATGTCGCGCCGCACCGCGCCCAAATACCAGGCATCAAGCGTATCAATGCCGCGATGTTTGTGGAACATGAACTCAGCGATCGCATAACCTTATTTGGCGACATCCTTTATTCGGGATCGCGCGCTTACAGCCAGCGTGAATCGGCTAATATTCAAAATGTGAACGAGCCGGGAATTTATATCCCCGCATCAAACCCCTTTAACCCATTTGGCGACCGTTTCTACCATGTCGATGGTTTGGCCAATGACGACGGCACACAACGCATTCAGGGCGCGCCTTCTGATGTGACCATCACGGCAGGCTTGATCACGCCCGGCACGCGGGATCGTTATATTCAGGTTAACAGCAGCTTCTATCGCGGCCTTATGGGCATTCGCGGAACCTTTGGCGACCGTTGGTCGTGGGAAAGCGGCTTGATGGTATCGGGCGCTTACAGCCACGAAACCGAAACCAACATCTATCGGGAATCCTTGGTTCGCAAGGCTTTGGATCGCACCGATAGCAGCGCCTACAACCCCTTCCCCGTCACCTTCAAAGTCGAAGATGGCAAGATTGTTGTCGACAAGCTTTATCTAAACCCTGAATCCGTCACGGCGCCGATGTATGATACGGACAATCGCTATGGCAAAACGCGCCTGATCACTTGGGATGCGAAGATTGCAGGTGAATTGTGGAAATTGCCTTTCGGTGGTGATCGCATTCAAGTGGCTGCCGGCACGGAAATTCGCTGGGAAAAATATGATAGCTGGAAAGCGCCCTATGCCGGTTTGAATCCTGTCGGTTCGGGTGATGAATTCCCTTACCTTCGTGAAAATGACAATGATTTCACATCAATGAGCCCCAATGCCGATATTCACGCCAGCCAGCGCGTGGAATCGGCCTATGCGGAAATTGGTCTGCCCTTCGTGGGACCAGACAATGCCCTGCCGCTGATCCACCGCTTGGAATTGGGCGCAGCCATTCGTCACGAGCGTTTCTCCATCCACGGCCAAAGCACCACGCCAAAGTTCAGTATGTTATGGAGCCCCACGCCTTGGTTGAACCTGCGCGCATCCTATAATGAAAGCTTCCGCGCCCCGAATTTGGCCCAAACCAACCCATCGCATCTGCTGCGCGTTAATTATGCAGCCGATCCCTATCGCGCCGAAGTCACCCAGTTCGCCCTCGACCTCAGCGGTCCGCGCCGCACCTTCCGTCAAGGCAATGAAACGCTGGATCCAGAACGCGCCCAGAATTTCGGTGCTGGTTTCGTGATGGACGTGCCGTTTATCAAGGGCCTTTCGATCACTGGCGATTATTGGCGCATGAAACAGCGCGATGCCATCACCGCGCTAGGCAATGCACAGGTTTTAGCGCTGGACGAACTGGCGCTGGATTTGGCAACCAAAGCCGCACTGGCCAAGGGAACCCCCATTGACCAAATTAACTTAGGTTCGGGCACATCCGGCTATTTGGGCAACAGCCGCGTCACCCGTCTGGCGGTGACAGATGCCGATATCGCAGCCTTTGCCGCCTATAACGCCTTGCAGACCAGCGATGCGACCAAGCGCGCAGTTGTTGGGGAAATCTCCAGTCTGATTAACGATTATATCAATCTGGGCTCGCGCACCTTGTCCGGTTTGGATTTCGGTCTGCAATATCGCATCCCCGAAACCCGCTTTGGTCGGTTCATGATCCGCGCAGAAGCGACACGCAATCTGCAGCGCGATGAAGATTTGGCCGATGAAGGCATTATCGACAAGCAGCTTGGCAAAAATGGTAAGGCCAAGTGGATCGGCAATGCGCGCCTTAGCTGGATGAAGGGCAATTGGTCGGCAGATTGGCTTACCACCTATTATGGTTCCTTCTCCGACACATCGGCCGCAACCACTGCTGAAATTTATGAAGCATTAGGCAAGCCGAAATATATCAACAAAATGAACGTCGCAGGCATTGATCGCTATTATTACCGCGTGAAGCCGTCGATCCAGCACAGCCTGCGGCTCGGTTATGAATTTGGCGGTAAGAACGGCAAGCACAACCCCCATGTGCTGAATTTCACCATCCACAACCTCTTCGATGTTGATCCACCGATCGCCGATGAAACCAACGGCTATTTCGTGGGCACGGCCAACCCGCGCGGCCGCCAATTCCGCATCAAATATGAGCATCGTTTCTAAGCGAGCGGCTGCCTAACCCAATCCCCTCAGCGCCAAAAAGGAATATGCGCGTGAAGATATTGAAAAGCCTGCTTTGCTCAGCCGCTTTGGTGCTGGGGGGAATGATGATGACAGGGCCAGCAATGGCCCTCTCTCCAACGGCTGCCACGCCAATGACGCAGAAAGCGCCGCAAGAGCGGCAAGCACGCCCCGTCTTGCTGGTATCAATTGACGGCTTATCGCCCGACAGCCTGTTTCGCGCCGATGAATTGGGCCTGAAAATCCCAACCTTGCGCGCTTTGATGGCTGAAGGTGCAGCGGCCAAGCGGATGATCAACGTCAATCCAACTGTCACTAACCCCAACCATATTTCAATGATTACAGGCACATCGCCTGCCGTGCATGGCGTGTTTAACAATCGCCCCTTCATTCCGGCGGCAAAATTGCCCGCTGGCTATCGCGATTATCAGCATATTAAAGTGCCAACCCTATGGTCTGCAGCAAAGGCCGCAGGGCTTCGCACGGCCAGCCTTTTCTGGCCCGTCACGCAAAATTCAGGGGCCGCGATCGATCATAATGTCATCACTGGCTCTTCCACCGATGATGCGGCCATCACCCGCGATGCCATCGCTATCATGGAGCGCGCCAAGCCGGAATTGATGACGGTTCATTATGTCAGCCATGATGCCGCCCAGCATAAACATGGCCCATGGACGCCGGAGGCCTTTGCGTCCCTAGAGCGGATTGATGCGGAACTGGGGCAGTTAATCGCGGCGCATAAGCGCCTCTATAACGATCCGATCATGGCCGTTGCTTCCGATCACGGCTTTTTCCAAATCCGAAACCGCGTTCATCTGAATAGCGCCTTTGTGGAGGCCGGACTGATCCGCTTGGATGAGAATGCCGAAAATGGCGTGTCCGATTGGCGCGCCTTCGCATGGTATGTCGGCGGCATGGCGATGATAGTGCTGAAAGATCCAGCAAATGTCCAATTGCGGGCCGAAGTCGATGCCTTTTTGGCAAAGCTGGCGAAACGTCCAGATGCTGCCATCGATCGCATCTATACCCGCGAGGAATTGCAAGGGCGCGGCCTTTCCGATCAAGCCCAATATGTCATTGCACTGAAAGAAGGCCATCATATGGGCACGGATATGACCGGCCTCTTGCTGCGTCCCTATCAGGGCGGCGCCCATGGTGCTTTCACCGCATCCGATACCCGCACAGAAATGCACGCAGCCTTCATCATCGCAGGCAAAGGCATCGCTTCGGGACAAGATTTGGGCACGATCGACATTCGCCAAATCGCGCCCACCTTGGCGCAATATTTGGCAATATCCTTACCTACCGCTCAGCTGAAACCCATCACACTGCGTCAAAGCCAATAGGCAAAGTCGCGAACCTGCTGCCAGCTGCTGGCTCGCTGCCGCTGCAAATCTGAACATCCCATGGTGTAAAGGAACCCGCCCCGATGACCACGCCCGTAGAAACACCTTGTCCTACCACCCCCAATCGGCGCGGTTTCCTAACCCTTGGCGGAGCTGCGGCCTCTATGATGCTGGTACCAGACGGACAGGCTCAGGCAGCACAAAGTTCAGCCAATTTGGGGCCTATTTTAGGTGATGCCAGCCCCCATTCCATGATGGTGTGGATGCGAGTGACGGCGGCAGGCGTTTACCGGCTAGAAGTGTTCGCCGCAGACGGTCAAAGCATCGGCCATTGGGACAAACGAGCGTCTGCCCAAAATGACTATTGCCTGATCTGGAACGCGACAGGCCTGCACCCCGCTAGCCGCTATCGCTACCGAGTGACGCATAAGGGGCAGGATATCGCCGCCGCACCCGAACAGACATTCCAAACGCCACCCGCAACCGATCAGCCCGCCAAGGTCCGCTTGGCCATCAGTTCCTGCGCCCGCGAAGATGCAGGCAGCCGCGCTGTATGGAACCGCATGGCCGAGGAGCAAGCCGATGCCGTGGTTCTTCTGGGCGATACCCCCTATATCGACAGCACGCGCTTAGGCGATCAAATGCGCCGCCATGATGAATTTGCGGCGGTTGAAGAATATCAAAAGCTGCTTCAATCGCGGCCCTGCTGGTGGTCGTGGGATGATCATGACTTTGCCGGAAATGACAGCAGTGGCCTCAGCCTCGGCAAAGAAAATTCGCTGTATGCGTTCAAACGCTATCGCCCACAACGGCGCTATGGCGATGGGAAAAACGGGATTTACACTAGCTTTCGCTATGGCCCCATCGAGCTGTTTCTTCTCGACACGCGATGGTTCGCCATGACGCAGGCCAGCTTCGCAGATCCCGTGAAACCAGGTCTGTTAGGCGATGCGCAATGGGCGTGGCTGCAACAAGGATTAAAAACCTCCACCGCTCCGTTCAAATTATTGGCCAGCGGTATCATCTGGGATGACAAAGAAAATCGAGAAAGCGACGATTGGGGCACTTACCGACATGAATTAGACGCAATCAAACGCCTTATCGGTGAGCATAAAATTAACGGCGTGATATTGGTGGGCGGCGACATTCATGCCAGCCGTGTGCTACGCTATCCCACCAAAAGCGTGGTCGGATATGAATTGGTACAATTTATCGCCTCGCCTATCCACGCGTCGGTGATCCCCAGCCTGAATATATATAATCCTTATCTCGTCCGCAGCGCCGTTGAACCGAATATATTCCTGCGGATTGATGTGAATACCACCAGCCCGTCTCCTTCACTTGAAGCAGCCCTCATTAACGCCAGAGGAGAGGTCGTTTACACCTACTCTATAACGGCACAAGAACTATCACCACTTTGGCAGAGCTGAGAAAGAGGTGTAGGATTCATCTAGCGCCGGTGTGTTCGGCAGCCAGAGTGCGAAAATCTCAGAAAGCGGCAGACCTTCCGGCTATGGCACGGGCAAGAAGATCAAGGAACGCAAGCACCATATCCTGACCGACACCGAAGGGATCTCGTCCATGCCGTGATCCACAGCGCTGACATCCAAGACCGCGACGGCCCACCATTGCTGCTGGCCGAAATCGTCCGCCGCTCTATCGTGGCTGCGCCATAGCTTTGCTGACGGGTGGATATGCGAGCAAAAAGCTCAGGGACGTTCTGTCTCATATCGGCAAGTGAACCGTCGAGATCTCAAGCGATCGAATACCGCATGGACCTTCGTCGCCTCAACCCTGCTCCTCACACGCCGCATCGCAAATTATGGGGTTAAACCCGATAATTTTGCATCAGGCTCCAATGAGAACAAATGGTGCCCGGGGACGGGATCGAACCGCCGACACTGCGATTTTCAGTCGCATGCTCTACCAACTGAGCTACCCGGGCCTATCTCTATGGGACGTTATCTTCCCATGCGGTGGAGGCCCTATAGGCAGGGCAAGGCGGCCCTGTCCAGAAGCTTTTTTCAAAGCTGAGAAAAATCTTCCTGATCTTCCCATTTCTTACCATCCAAACCGCCATCCGGGGCGTGAGCCATTGGCACCCGATACCCCTCGCCAAACCAGTTTAGCAAATCACGGTCACGGCAACCGCGGCCACAAAATGGCTTAAATGCATCGGATCGCGCTTTGCCGCATAAGGGGCAAGGATTGGCTTGTTTTGCAGCTTCATTGGGCATGGCCCGCTCCTTTCATATTGGCATCAGCCTGCAGGCTCACGCGGCGCCCGCTGCTATGCTGTAAGGCCTCTGTCCATTGCGGATGGGCCAGCAAAAGATCAATCACCGCTGGCCGCGCCCGCAAAAGCAATTCACCGCTGCCAGGCGCACGCTCTGCCTGCCGCAGTAACAGCGCGGCATCGGTATAGCTATGATCATAGCGCAATTGCTCAATAACAGACGGGCGGTTGCGGCGCCGGATGATTTGCATCAGGCCAAAGCCATTGGTCCCCGTGCGTTCAAATGGCGGCGGCAGATAGCGGTCGATCAAGCCATCAACCTCGGCTCGCTCAGCGCGGCTTCCCAGACTGGGGAAATCGATCACAATCGGTCCACCCACATCAAAGGCCTGGATCATCTCGCAGGCCGCCTTGGCGCCCGCACGCGCCAAGGGTAAGGCCTTGCCCTGCCCATCCATATCAATCACCAGCATCGCTGGCGTTGGATCAAACCATAAAGCGCCGCCGTCAAACGCCCAATGGCCGCGCTGTGCCCGATCAATCATATCAGACCAGCCCGCCGCCTCCAGCCGGTCTACACCGGGCGTCAGCGCCGTCAGCATCGTCACCGGCACCTCGGTTGTAGAGATGCGCTGAAGCAGGCTCAGTCCATCTTGCGGCACAGCATCATCCGCCGCCATCCGCACCCGCGCCAGCTTGTCCCGGCCCCGTTCTTTCAGCGCCATGCGCACAACTTCGACCATGAAACGCGATCCGAGCGGAAATTTGGTTCGGCCCTGCAAGCTGGCGCGCGTATTCGCTGAATCGTCCAGTTCAACAATGTCCGGTTCGATCAACCGCGCCATGATGATGGCGCCGTGCCGAACACCATCCAACGCCCGTTCCAACCGAACAGCGCGAATTTCATCATGTTCCACAAGGGCGGCACGGTTTTCACCAATGCCTGCCTCATATAGCCATTCAGCCAAATGGCACACCCACGCTGGTTAACAAGCTGCGTGTTTCATAAAGCGGCAAGCCGACGACATTGCTGTGGCTGCCGGATAAAAACCGCACAAAGGCCTCTGCCCGGCCTTGGATGGCATAGCCGCCTGCTTTGCCCATGCCTTCACCGCTGGCGACATAGGCGTCTATTTCAGGCTGATGCAATTGCTTAAAGGCCACCACCGTATCGACCACCCGCACCCGCGGCTTGGCATCTGGCCCGATCACACAGATACCGGAATAGACATGGTGGCGGCGCCCTGAAAGCAGACCCAGCATTTTGCGTAGATCCGCCTCATCTAGCGGCTTTTCCAGAATGCGGCGGCCGACCGCAACCGTTGTATCACCGGCCAGCACCGCTTCGCCATCGACCCGCTCCACTGCCAGCGCTTTTGCACGGGCCAAGCGGCCGACATAATCGCGGGGCAATTCGCCCTTCAACGGATTTTCGTCAATATCCGGAGCAGCGATCCGCGCGGGCGTGATCCCGATCCGCGCCAACAATTCCAGTCTGCGAGGAGAAGTCGACGCCAAAATCAAATCCGGGCCGGAGGATTCCACCGCGCCCATCACTTGAATCGATAAGTGATCCGACCTTTGGTCAGGTCATAAGGAGTCAGTTCGACGAGCACCTCGTCGCCCACCAACACACGAATGCGATTTTTGCGCATCTTGCCAGCCGTGTGACCCAATATTTCATGGTCATTTTCCAACCGCACGCGAAACATCGCATTGGGCAGTAGCTCGACCACTTGGCCGCGCATTTCGAGAAGTTCTTCTTTCGCCATCTAAGCTATGGGGCCCTTAATATAGGAGGATGGGCGCCCATAGCGTCAATCGGAATAAAATGAAAGCCATCAGTCACATTCGTATAAAATTGCCGTATAGGACCAACCAACCACTGCGACTGGACTGCTCTGTCAACATCATCAATTTAGATATTGAAAAGACGAGAAAGAGACTTTTCTAGCAGCAGCATTTGCCAGATCAGCAGACCATGATCGGCGCGCCCGGCCTGATGGGCCGCCACCAGCGCGCTCATTTCCGCCATGTCAAACCAGCCGGTATGCGAAAGGGTTTGCGATACCGATAAACGGCGCGCCTCGTCAGCCAAGCTTGATCGAAACCATAGGGAAACGGGCGCCTCCCACCGCTGGCGGGGTTGATTCACCACCGATGGCGGCAAATATCGCGCCATGCTGCGCCGGAATATCGCCTTTCCGCCATCTTTTTTCACCCGCATCGATGCCGGCAGGCTCATCATCAATTCCGCAACCCGATGATCGGCAAAAGGCGCAAGCAGCGGCATATTTGCGGCAGAGCCGATCCGATCCAGCTTCATCAACATTTGGCCGGGCAGCGCAATCGTCCAATCCGCAAATTGCGCGCGGTCCAAAGGCTCACGCGCCGGTGCGCCTGCCATGGCATGCCAATAACGCCCCTCGCCAATATGCTGATCCAGCGCACGCACCGCAGCATCATTCAAGATACGCACCCGCCGCGCTGGCCCCATTTGCGCGACAGCGCGGGCATAGGCTTGTGTTCCGCTCTGCGCCAAACTGGAAAGCTTGATCTTGGCCCGGCCCGTCACCGGCCACCCATCTAAAACCGGCAGCGCACGCGACAAGGGACCCAATATGGCCCGGCGGACAATATCCGGAACCCGGGCGCGCATCCTCTCTTCCTGATAATGGAAGACCATCCGGCGGCATCCAGCAAATATTTCCTCCGCGCCATGGCCCAGCATCGCCGCACCCCATTCGCCGCTCGCCTCCGTCGCTAGGGCAAGCATCCAAGGAATATCCAGATCCGCGCAGGGTTCATCCAAAGCATCCGCAACCGTATCGATCATATCGCTTGCAGCAGCGGGCGCGGCAAAGCTGCGATAATCCGCCGCAAAGCGTTCTGCGATCAAGCGGACTGCGTCTTGTTGATGCCCGCCACCTTGCCCCGCTCGCAAAGTCAGACTCTTCACCCCATCCCGGCGCGTTTCCGCCATCAAGGCCAAGAGCGCACTGCTATCCAAGCCGCCGGATAGAAACAGCCCGTTCGCTGGCTCCGCCGCGCTATAATCCCGCACAATATGCCGCAGCAGCTGCGCCAGATAATCAGCGGCCTGCGTTTCATTCACGCGCGCGCGGCGCGAAAAATCCGGGCTCCACCAGCGCTGCGGTCCCAACACAGGCTTGCCGCGTTGCAGCAACAAATAATGGCCGGCCGCCAGCTTTTCGACACCGGCCAACAAGCAATTGTCATCGGGCACATAGCCAAGCGCCAGAAAATCCTCAGCCGCCGTCAAATTGGGTTGTCGCTGCAACAAAGGATGGCGCAGCAACGCTTTGAGTTGCGATGCAAACACCAGCGCCCCATCGGCAAGCAAAGCCATATGCAGTGACCGTGCCCCCATGCGGTCACGCGCCAAAAATAAGCAGGATCGGCCATGATCGTGAAGGGCAATGGCAAAAAGCCCCTCCAGCCGTGTTAAGCATTCGGTGCCCCATTGCCGCCATGCCGCCAGCACCAGCTCCGCATCGCTTCCCGTCGCCAGCCGGTGACCCAGCATATCCAGCTCAGCGCGCAAGCCCGCCCGGTTCAGCAACAGGCCATCAAACACGATGGCTACCGTCCCATCATCGCTTAACAGCGGCTGAGGCGGCGCGATTCCGTCACCCAATTGGAGATTCAGCGCGCCCAGCCCCACACCCGGCGCGGTCCATTCCGCTGCTTCTCCTCGGCCCCGTCGCGGCGGCGCATTTACCATGGATCGCAAGCGCGCCGGATCGACCGGCTTCGCCGTTTGCAAATGATAAATTCCAGCTATTCCAATCATATCTGCCAATGAGCTTAGCGCCTTATCGATGCAGGGTCAGCAAACTTCTGTTTGCCTGCCCTCTCGGTGCCTCCGTCTCGGCCCGATCCCCGTCAATCGCGGCGCTTTTGGCCATCGGATCGAGGCCCCAGCAATTGTGTGAGCAAATCAACCACGCGCCGCAGCACAGCATCTTGCTCTGCCATAGCCGCGTCCATCTGCGTCATCTGGCCATGAAGCTGCGCCATGTCTGCGGATCGTTCTGCCTGAATCCCGCTATCCGATATCCCGCTATCCGGTCCCGCCTGCTCCTGATCCGGCTCTGCTATCTGGCAAGGCCTATTCCGTAACGCCTCTTCATTCCATACGGGTTCGGGCTGATGATGGATCGGCGCAATCATCGCTTCGCCGCCGCCGGTAATTTCTGTGATGGCCTCCAAGAGAATTTGCGGATCCAGACGCCGCAATTCCTTCGCCGCCGCATAAAGAAACATCTGCCCCAACAACCGGCTTAGCTCGCATATATCGCCGCGGCTCTGCTGCCACAGGGAATGAAAAATATCGCCGCTGATGCTGGGGGTGCCCGTCCAGCCAACTTTACCAAGCTGTTGAAAAACAAAAGGCTCCACCTCGTCCTGTCGCAAGGATTCCAGATGATGTCTGGCGATGATGCGTCGGCGCAGGGCCGTCAACGCATCATCTTCGTCGATAATGTTCAACAGTTCCTCCTGCCCCAAAAGGAAGATTTGAAGCAGCGGCTGGCCTTCACCTTGCAAGGCTGCAAGGCGCTGCACCAGCAACAGCCCCTCCGGCCCCAAATGATGCGCATCATCGATGATCAGCAACAGCTTGCGACCAGTTCGCACCTCGGCGCGCAGATGAATTTCCATCGCCAGCAAGATTTCGGTTGGCGTCGTGGCTGGATAATTAACCCCCAGCGCCTCGGCCGCCGCAGTTAAAAATGCAGTGGCGCTTCCTTGCTCAACCACAACATGCGCCAGACTGATGGCGGCCCAGTCCATACTCTGTGCAAAATGGCCGATCAGCGTCGTTTTCCCGCTACCACTGGCACCAGTGATAAGAATCGCGCCCTCGCCCTGAGCCAATCCATAGCTCAGATAGGACATGGCTTTGCGATGCGTGTGACTTTCGAAAAAAAAATGCGGCCGCACCGTCAGCAAAAAGGGAAGCCCCGTGAAGCCGTAATAGCGGTCATACATTGCGAAGCGCCCGTCCTGTTGCCCGCCAGCCAGAATCTGCCTAGCCCCATGATCGAGCTACGTCTTTGCCTTAGCATCGCGCTGATCCGCCCCAAAAGGTCGAATTTCTTCCAAAATCCCGCCATCGTCCCCAAATGGCACAAGGCGTGCAGCGGCTAGTGGCTAGATCAGCCACTCCTGCGCCGGGCCTTGGCCCAGAAATTGGGCCGGGCTGGCTGAGGCCCCATAGGCTCCGGCCTGAAAAATCGCGATCAACTCGCCAACATCCGCGTGCGGCAGGTGCACATGGTCACCCAAGCGATCCAGCGGCGTGCACAAACAGCCCACCACCGTCACCACCTCTTGCCCTTCGCGGCCAAATTTACCAGCCACAGCAATGGGATAGTTGCGCCGAATAACCGTCCCAAAATTGCCGCTGGCGGCCAGTTGATGATGCAAGCCACCATCAGTGACAAGAAACACCTCCCCATGGCTGGTTTTACGATCGACAATGCGCGTCAGATAGACGCCCGCTTCGGCCACCAGCCAGCGGCCCAATTCCATCGCAAATCGGCTGTCGGCCAAAATATCCGCGCGCGCTGCCAAGGCTTCTGCCAATTTTTCGCCCACCAGCGCCACATCCACCGGCGCATCGCCAGAAAAATAGGGCACACCCAATCCGCCGCCCAAATTGACGAGCGGCGGCACCGCGCCAATTTTATCGGCCAGATCGGCGGCCAGAGCCAAAGTCTGCGCCTGTGTCTCCGCGATGGATTCGGCGGCCAAGGCCTGCGATCCGGCGAAAATATGAAAGCCCTGCCAATCGGCCCCGGCATCCATCACCAGCCGCACCAGCGCTGGCACATCCGCAGCATCGACCCCAAAAGGCTTGGCGCCGCCGCCCATTTTCATGCCCGAACCCTTTAGATCGAAATCCGGATTCACTCTCACCGCCAGCCTTGGTGTTACTCCCTGCTCGTCAGCCAAGGCCAAAGCGCGGCGCGCTTCGCCCATGGATTCCAAATTGATCGCCACGCCCGCCTGAATGGCGGCGCTCAACTCGGAATCGCGCTTGCCCGGCCCCGCAAAGCTGATCGTCTGCGCTGCCATACCCGATGCCAGCGCCGCTTCCATTTCCCCGCCAGAGGCAATGTCAAAGCCATCCACCAGCCCCGCCATATGCGCCAGCAAGGGCGCAAAGGGATTGGCCTTCATCGCATAATGAAGCTGGACCGTAGCGGGCATGGCGGCGCGCCATTGCGCGACCCGTTCGGTGAGCATCGCCCGATCATAGAGAAACAATGGCGTATCCCCGGCACGCTGCGCCAAATGATCAGCGCGCTCGCCGCCGACCAGCAACATGCCATCTTCATCGGCCAAAAAACCGATGGGAATGGGGCCATGCGGTTTCATGGATGTTCTGCCTGCCAACTTGTTGCGATTTCGGTTCGATCCAGCTTGCCATTGGGGTTACGAGGCAAGCTCGCGCGCCATTCAATATGGCGCGGCTGCATAAAATTGGGCAGCGCTTGCCGCAAATACTTCGCCAATGCAGCCTCCCGATCCGCCTCGCCTGTGTCGCCCGCTTTGCCGTGCACGATCAGAATAATTGCGGCCCCCAGCCGCGCATCGGGCACACCAAAGGCCACCGCCTCGCTCACCCATCCTGAATCCAGCGCCGCCTCTTCCACCTCTGTCGGGCTAACGCGATTGCCAGAGCTTTTGATCATCGCATCACTGCGGCCAGCAAAATAGAGCAGACCATCAGCATCACGCCGCACCATATCCCCCGACCAGACCGCGATGCCGCCATAAAGCGACGCTGCGGGCGCCGGACGAAAACGCTCCGCGCTGCGCTGCGGATCCTGCCAATAGCCCTGCGCCACCAGCGGCCCACAATGCACCAACTCGCCCTCTTCAAGATCATCAACCACCGTGCCATCGCTGCGGCATACCAATATTTCGGCATGGGGAATCGCGCGGCCCATAGAGGTTGGATGGCTGGCAACCAGCGCGGGCTCAAGATAGGTCGAACGAAACGCCTCTGTCAGGCCGTACATGGGCACAATATCAGCCTGCGGAAACATCGCTGTCATCGCGTCAATCAAACCGGTCGTCAGCGCTCCACCACTGTTGGTCAGCCGTTTCAATTTTGCAGCAGCTTCACTGGGCCAAGAGGTCTCAACCAATTGCACCCACAGTGGCGGCACCCCAGCCAGCGTCGTAATGCCATGATGTTCCACCGCTTTCACAATGTCACGCGGTGTCAGATAATCCAGCGGCGCGACAGCCGCCCCCGCAAACCATGCGCAAAACAATTGATTTTGGCCATAATCAAAGCTCAGGGGCAAGGCAGCCAGCAGGCGGTCATGCGGCGTCAACCCCAGATAGCCGGCCACGCTTTGCGCCCCCAGCCACAGATTGGCGTGGCTCAGCATCACCCCCTTGGGCCGCCCTGTCGATCCGCTGGTATATAATATGGCGGCCAAATCATCGGGCAAGGCTGAAGAAGGCGGCAGACCTTCCCCATTTTGATCCAGCATGGCTTCGGCATCTTTCCCATCCACCACCGACAGGCCATCAGGCATCTCGCCGTCCAACGCAGCGATCCGGCCCGCATTGGCAATCAGCAATCTGGCGCCGCTATCTTCCAATATATGCCGCGCCTGCGCCGCTTTCAGCATGGGGTTGATCGGCACATGCACCAGCCCGGCCCGCGCCGCAGCCAAAGGCATCAAGCAGGATAGCCGCCCTTTCGCGGCCCAAGTCGCCACCCGTTCGCCGCGCGCCGAAGCCCGCGCGGTCCCCGCCTCGAGCAGTTGCGCTAGCAACCAAGCCGCAAGGCGGCCCACGGCGCTCTCCACCTGCGCATAGCTCATGCTTTGCTTGCTCAACAGCAAGGCAGGCGCATCGGCAGCCCCGCACAAGGCGAGGTGATCCAGCGGGCGCATGAGCGGGGTTTCACCTTTATTCTTCATATCGCGCCCGAACTGTTAGTCTCCGCACAGCAGCATGGGAATGGGAAAGATGCACATCTTCGCGTTGATTAAACGCAAAACCAGTCTTTTCAACGGCTCTGCATAAGGGCATGGGGATTTTTAGAAAATATAGCGTGCAACTGCTCAGCGGATCATCGCCGAGTCTCTATGCGCAAAAGCATATGCCAAAAGGATATGGCCTTGATTGACTCTCCCTCTACCGCCCTTGATGCGGAATTGCGTGATTTGCTTCAGGATGTTCTGGGCCTGTCGCAGGATCAGGCACAGGCCTTGCAAGACGACAGCGGCTTATTTGGCGAACTGCCGGAATTTGATTCGATGGCCGTGCCCAATGTGTTGACCGAAATGGAAGATCGTATGCACATCCGCATCGATGATGATGAGGTGGATGGCGAGATTTTCGCAACCTTCGGCAATTTGCTGCAATTCATAGCAGCCAAGCGCGCAGCCTGATTGCCGCATTCTGACCCCCGTGGCCATCGGGCCGCTTGGTCCGCATTTCCTAAACCCATGGCAAAAGGGACCGGAAAGCAGATACTTCCGGCCCCTTTTCTGAACGATCCTGCGAAGGATCAACCTGCCATGGCGGCTTCAAATTCGGCTTCGGCCAGAAAACGCTCCGCATCCAGCGCCGCCATACAGCCCATTCCAGCCGCCGTAATCGCCTGCCGATAATGTTTATCGCTCACATCTCCGGCCGCGAAAACGCCCGGTATCGCCGTGCGCGCGGTGCCCGGAATCACATCCAAATAGCCGCCATCATCCATCGCCAATTTGCCCTTGAACAATTGGGTAGCAGGGCTGTGCCCAATGGCGACAAAGCCGCCATCGGTGGCTTCATGGCTTTTCTCGCCGGTTACCGTATCGATCAAGTCAACACCGATCAGGCCCGCTGCCCCTTCTCCGCCCACGAAACGCTCCACAGCCTTGTTCCACAAAATGCTAATTTTGGGATTGGCCATCAGGCGATCTTGCAGGATTTTTTCTGAACGCAGGCTATCGCGGCGGTGAATCAGTGTCACATCATCGCTATGATTGGTGAGATAGAGCGCCTCTTCCACAGCCGTGTTGCCGCCACCGATGACGACCACTTTCTTGCCGCGATAAAAGAAACCATCACAGGTGGCGCAGGCCGAAACGCCTTTTCCGCTCAATTCCTGTTCGCCCTCGACGCCCAGCCATTTGGCCTGCGCACCGGTGGCGATCACCAGCGTATCGGCGATATACATATCCCCGCCGTCGCCCGTCAGCTTGAACGGACGCTGGCTTAGATCGACGTCCGCGATCATATCCCAGATCATCGTCGCGCCCACATGGGTGGCCTGCGCCGTCATCTGTTCCATCAGCCATGGACCTTGAATCACCTCTGCAAAGCCGGGATAATTTTCAACATCGGTGGTGATGGTCAGTTGGCCGCCCGGCTGCAAGCCCTGCACCACGATCGGCTGCATACCGGCGCGCGCAGCGTAAATGGCGGCAGATAGGCCGGCAGGGCCCGATCCCAAAATCAGCATTTTTGTACGGTGCGTGGTTGGCATGATCTTCCTTCAATTTCGAACGGCAATGAACATAGGCCGCAGGCTCGCGACACAAATGGGAGTTGCCAACAGCGCTAGCAAGGGACAGGCTGCGCGCCAAGAGGGGCAAATAGGGGAGAGCATGTGAATAGGGCGCGAAGCGAGACCGTTGATCCAGCACAGTCACATGATCACAGCAGTTGGTGGGAACGCAATATTGTTCCCAGCTTAATCGGGCGCGCTTGCTCGCAAGGGCAATTTATGAAGGTGCGCAGTCGTGTCGTGCCGATGGCCTATGGCGATGTGCTGGAATTGGGATGCGGCGGCGGCATCAATATGGAATTTTATGATTGGTCGAAAGTGTCCAGCTTTACCGGCCTTGATCCATCGCCGGGGCTGCTTGAGATGAGCGAAGCGGCTGTCGGCCGCGCCAATCTCGCCGAAAAAGGCGTGGATGGACGCATCATCATGGGGCGCGGAGAAGCGATGCCCTTTGCCGATCACAGCTTTGATAGCGTGCTTACCACCTTCACCCTCTGTTCGGTGCAAACGCCTGACCGGGTGCTGGCCGATATAAAGCGGGTCTTAAAACCCGGCGGCATTGCTATTTTCCTTGAGCATGGCGCCGCTCCCGATGCCGATCCCGCCAAATGGCAACGCCGCATCGAGCCGCTGTGGAAACGGCTGGCGGGAAATTGCCACCTCACCCGTCCCATATCATCCGCCTATCAAGAGGCCGGTTTTACCGTTGAAATGATGGGCGCGCATTATATGCCCAAAACGCCCCGTCCTTTTGGCTGGATTGAATATGGCGTGGCGAGGGTCCCGAATTAAGTCGCGCTCTCGGCTTCGCCTGCTTCATCAGAGCATATAGGGGATGTAAGTGCCTCGGCTTCCTCCTCACCCTTCTTATCGCCCAATTCGATCAACCCATGGCCAAGGCTCACCCGTTCATCAAACACAAAGCATCCGCCATGCCAGCGGCTGTCATCCTGCGGAATTTTTTCCAGATAATTCAGGATGCCACCCTTCAGATGATAAACATCCTCTATCCCTTGGCTGCGCAGATAAGCGGTCGATTTTTCACAGCGAATGCCGCCAGTGCAAAACATCGCAATGCGTTTGCCTGAAAATTCTGCGGCATTCTCCTGCCACCAACCAGGAAATTCGCCGAAGCTGCCTGTTTCGGGGTTAATGGCGCCAGCAAAGCTGCCATAGCCCACCTCAAAATCATTGCGCGTATCAATCAGGATGGTGTCGGGATCATCAACCAGCGCATTCCAATCCTGCGGCTCGACATAATGGCCGGCATGGCGCGCCGGATCGAGACCCTCGACCTTCATCGTCACAATTTCTTTCTTCAGCCGCACCTTCATGCGCTGAAAAGGCATCATGCGCGCGCGGCTATATTTAACATCCAGTCCCGCGCAGCCGGGCAGCGCCCGGATATGATCGACCACCAGTGCAATAGCATTTTCCTGCCCCGCAATGGTGCCATTCACCCCTTCAGCGGCCAGCAACAAAGTGCCTTTCACGCCTTGCGCGCGGCAAAGATCCAGCAAGGGCTGACGCAAAGCTGAGTGATCAGCAAAAGACGAAAAATGATAGAGGGCGGCAACAATATAGCTCATCATCGCGGCCCCTTAACCGCTTTTCCGTTCCTTGTCGCGGGCCTTCATCAGAAAAGCTTCTCCGACAAGATCCTTCTCTATGCCATATTCGCGCCGTTTGCGCTTTCGCTTCAAAGGGCCAGCCCTGTCGCAGCAAGGCTGGCCCGGCACATAAGGCTTAGGCCGCCGCTTTTTTCGCGCGGCGATATTTGTGCAGCAACGGCTCCGTATAGCCCGATGGCTGCGACACCCCTTCAAAGATCAGCGCCCGCGACGCTTGATAGGCAATGCTATCCACGGTCAGCTTTTCATATAAAGGATCATCCGCATTTTGGCTATCCACCTTGCGGGCCATACGCTCTAGCGCAGCGTCCACCTGCTCAGCAGTGCACACGCCATGAACGAGCCAATTGGCCAGCGCCTGACTGGAAATCCGCAAGGTAGCGCGATCTTCCATCAGGCCGACATCATCGATATCCGGCACCTTGGAACAGCCAATGCCCTGATCAATCCAGCGCACGACATAGCCCAAAATGCCCTGACAATTATTGTCTAGCTCGCGGGCAATTTCCGTCTGGCTCCAATTGCGGCCGCGCGCGACCGCAATGCTCAGCAGCGGCGCCAATCCCGGCACCGGCTTGGCTGCAATTTCCTTTTGCCGCGCAAACACATCAACCGCATGATAATGCAGCGCATGCAGCGTCGCGGCTGTGGGCGACGGCACCCATGCGGTGTTGGCGCCGCTTTTCGGATGGCCTATTTTGGCATCCAGCATGGCCTTCATCAGATCCGGCATGGCCCACATGCCCTTGCCGATCTGCGCCTTGCCCGACAGGCCGCAAGCCAGCCCAATGCCCACATTGCGATCCTCATAAGCTGCGATCCAATCGCTGCCTTTCATCTCGCCCTTGGGGATCATCGCACCGGCCTGCATACTGGTGTGAATCTCATCCCCCGTGCGATCAAGGAAGCCCGTGTTGATAAACACAATCCGGTCTTTCACCGCATGGATGCAGGCGGCCAGATTGGCGCTGGTTCGCCGCTCTTCATCCATCACGCCCACTTTGATCGTGTGGCGCGGCAGGTTCAGCATATCCTCCACAGCATTGAACAAGCGATCCGTAAACGCGCATTCTTCCGATCCATGCTGTTTGGGCTTCACGATATAAATGCTGCCTGCGCGGCTGTTTTTCAGCGAACCAAGGCCCTTCACATCATGCAGGGCACAAAGGCTGGTGATCACGGCGTCGCACAGACCCTCCGGCACCTCTGCGCCATTGGGCAGGCGGATCATCGGATTGGTCATCAAATGGCCGACATTGCGCACAAACATCACGCTGCGCCCATGCAGGGTGAAAGCCGTGCCATCGGGCGCATTCCATTGGCGATCCCCGGCCATGCTGCGCGTTATCGTTTTGCCGCCCTTATCAAAGCTTTCGACCAGATCACCGCGCATCAGGCCCAGCCAATTGCTGTAACCCAGCACCTTATCTTCGCCGTCCACCGCGGCGACACTATCTTCCAAATCAATGATCGTCGTCAGCGCCGATTCCAGCACCACATCCGCGATACCAGCCGGATCGCCGCTGCCAATCGGGCTGGCGGGATCGATCACCAATTCGATATGCAAGCCATTATGCTGCAACAGCAATCCACCATCACGGCGACCCACCAATTGTGCAGGATCGGCCAGATTCACATCGCCGCCAGCCCAATCCGCCCAGCTTCCCTGCGCCAATGGCACGGCCTCATCCAAAAAGGCTTTCGCCCGCGCAATCACCGCCGCGCCGCGATCCGCATCATAGCCGCCGGGCCGTGCAGCGGGCGCATCCAATGCATCGGTGCCATAAAAGGCGTCATACAGACTTCCCCAGCGCGCATTGGCCGCATTCAGCGCAAAGCGCGCATTCAGGGCTGGCACCACCAGTTGCGGCCCCGCCATAGTCGCAATTTCGGCATCGACATTTTCGGTGGTCACCTGAAATGCTTCTGGCTCTGGCACCAAATAGCCAATTTCGCTCAAAAATTCGCGATATTCGGCGGATTCCACCGGCTGACCATCGCGCGCCTGATGCCAAGCATCAATTTGCGCCTGCAGGCTTTCCCGCTTTGCCAAAAGCTGCGCATTTTCCGGCGCAAAGCGCGCCAACAGTGCCGCAAAGTCCGACCAGAATTTGTCGACAGTCACTCCCGTGCCGGGAATCGCCTTATTTTCCAGAAAATCAATCAGGCGCGAATCAACGGACAGTCCCTGACGGTCATGAAATTCGGTCATATTTTCACCCTTTATATCAACGCGTGGTGCAATGATCCTGGGGAGGAAAGGGTTGTGCAACCCTATGCCGCCTAAGATCCGGCATGGCAACCGCTTCTCATGTCCTCCAACCCGGAATCACAGGCTAGCTTATGATCGGGGATCGCCAAAACAAGCTTTTGCTTTATGATAGCCTTCATGATCACGACCGACGAAATGGCGGTTCTGGAGCGGGCTGCCAACGCACCGATGCTGGCGCAGGTGCTGGATTGGGCCAGCATCAACAGCGGCACCTGTCATCTCGCCGGGTTACGGATCATGGCGCAAAAACTGTCCGACGCTTTTTCTATCCTGCCCGGCCGCTTGCAAATGCTCGCTCCCGATGCGGAGGAACAGGTGGATGAAGCGGGGCAGATTCACACCATCCGCCGCGGCGAGCATCTGCACCTGTCTGTGCGCCCCGAAGCACCAGTGCAATTGTTGCTGACCGGCCATATGGACACGGTATTTCCCGCCGACCACCCGTTTCAAGCGGTGCAGCGGCTGGACGATGGCCGGCTGAATGGACCGGGAACGGCGGATATGAAAGCCGGGCTCGCGGTGATGCTGGCGGCGCTGCAAGCGCTGGAATATTCGCCTTTGGCGCCGCGCATCGGCTATGATCTGCTGATCAACAGCGATGAAGAAACGGGCAGCCATGCTTCGGCCCGGCTGATAGCGAAGCTGGCGAAAGCCAAGCTAGCCGCCCTCACCTATGAACCCGCCACGGCCGATGGCGGCTTGGCTGGCGCACGGCCGGGCAGCGGCAATTTTTCGATTCTCATCCACGGTCGCTCTGCCCATGCTGGCCGCAACCCGCAAGATGGGCGCAATGCACTGATTGCCGCCGCAGATCTCGCCATCCGGTTGAACCATTTGAAATCCGATGATCTTCTGGTCAATCCGGCCCGCATTGATGGCGGCGGGCCAAACAATGTCGTGCCCGATTTTGCACTGCTGCGCCTCAATATGCGCCCAGTTCACCCCCACGCCATGAAGGCCAGCATGGCCGCTCTGCAAGCGGCCATTTCCGCGATAGAGCGTGATCATGATGTGAAGGCGCATCTTCACGGCGAGTTTAACCGGCCGCCGAAGCCGCTGAGTGCCGCCGCGACACGTCTGTTTGAATTGGTGCGCCATTGCGGCCATGATCTGGACCTGAATCTGGCTTGGAAAGCGACTGGCGGCGTCTGCGATGGCAACAATATCGCCGCTTGCGGCATTGCTGTGGTCGATACGATGGGGCCACGCGGCGGCGCCATTCATTCGCCGGAGGAGTTTCTGATCGTGGAAAGTCTGGCAGAGCGAGCACAGCTTTCAGCCCTCAGCATATTGAGGCTGGCCGAAAGGGGCCGCTTATGAGCTTTATCGTCCGTCCATCACGGCCCGATGATCTGCAAAGCCTTTATGAAATGGCCAAAAGCACTGGCGGCGGATTCACCAATTTACCGCCGGACAGAAAAACACTTCAGGCCAAATTGGCCCGATCAGAAACCGCTTTTTCTGGTGCCCATGCAACCGGTTCCGATCAATTATATCTGATGGTGCTGGAAAATGCCGCCAATGGCGATGTGCTCGGCACCTGCCAGATATTCAGCCAGATCGGCCAGCATTGGCCCTTTTATTCCTATCGCATCGGCACAGACAGCAAGCATAGCGAGCAGCTTGGCCGCACCTTTCATGCTCAAATCCTTACGTTAAACAATGATCTGAACGGATGCAGCGAGGTCGGCGGCCTGTTTCTCCATCCCACCGCCCGGTCCGGCGGGCTGGGCCTGCTGCTCGCCCGATCCCGCTATATGTTCATCGCCCGTCACCGCGCATGTTTCGCTGATCGCATTTTGGCAGAATTGCGCGGTGTTGTGGATGAAGCGGGCAGTTCGCCTTTCTGGGATGGCGTGGCCGGAAAATTCTTTGGCATGAGTTTTCAGGAAGCGGATGAGTTTAACGCCATCCATGGCAATCAATTCATCGCCGATCTGATGCCCCAATATCCCCTCTATATCGCCATGCTACCGGAAACCGCCCGCAGCGCCATTGCCGTGCCCCATAGCAGCGGCCGCGCCGCGATGCGGATGCTGGAAAATGAAGGCTTTATATTCGATAATTATATCGACATTTTCGATGGCGGCCCCACCATGATCGCCCGCACCGATCAAGTCGCCAGCATCGCTCAGGCACAAAGCATCCCGCTATCCGGTGTCATAGACATTGGCATTGATAGCGGAGGATCCGGCACAGAGGCGCTGATGGCGAGCGGTCATTTTGCCGAATTTCGCTGCTGCTTCGGAATGGTTACGGAAAATAACCATATCGACAGCCAAGCCGCCGCCCTGCTGGGCATCACGCCCGGCGAACAGCTGACATGGGTCAGGCGATCTTTATGATATGTGAGATTAATTTTGATGGCATCATCGGCCCGAGCCATAATTATGCTGGGCTTAGCCCCGGCAATCTCGCATCGGCCCATCATGCCGGGCGCACCGCCCATCCACGAGCGGCGGCATTGCAAGGCGTTGAGAAAATGCGCCACAATTTGCATCTTGGGCTGGCACAGGGCTTTTTCATGCCGCTGGACCGGCCCCATGAAAGCTGGCTTGCGATGCTGGGATGCACCAGCCAAAGCGCAGAGCTTCATCTGCGCGCCCAAGCCATGAGCGCCTCGGCGATGTGGGCGGCCAATGCCGCAACTGTTTCTCCCGCAGCAGACACCGGCGATGGACGCTGCCATATAACCATCGCCAATTTGCTCACCATGCCGCACCGCAGCCATGAATGGCCCGGCACTCTGGCCCAGCTTCAATTGGCCTTCGCTCATGCCGCCTTTGCCGTTCACCCGCCCATTCCCGCACCTTTTGGCGATGAAGGGGCCGCCAACCACATGCGCCTATGCCGGGATCATGCGGATCCGGGTGTGGAGATATTCGTCTATGGCCTCAGCGGCGGCACGTTTCCGGCGCGGCAAAATCTGGAAGCCAGCAAAGCCATTGCCCGGCGGCACAGGCTGTCCCCCGCACGCACCCTTTTTCTTCGGCAATCGGATGCGGCCATTGCCGCTGGCGCCTTTCACAATGATGTGGTGGCCGTGGCCAACCAGCATATTTTGCTGACGCACGAACAGGCTTTTCATACCAAAGAACAAGCTTATGATCGCATTCGATCGGCCTTTCCCGCGGTTGAGATTATCGAAATCCCGGCTTCAGCTCTGAGCTTGGCCGATGCCATTGCATCCTATATCTTTAACGCCCAACTGATCAGCTTGCCCCAAGGCGGCATGGCTCTGGTGCTGCCGACCGAAGCCATGAACAATCAGGCAGCGCGCCATTGGCTAGAGGCGCATGTGCGCACCAATGGCCCGATCACCCAATTGCTGCCGGTGGATGTGCGCCAATCCATGGCCAATGGCGGCGGCCCTGCCTGTTTACGGCTGCGGGTGGTGGCCGATCCCGCTACTGTTGATCCGCGCTTTCTGGCTGATGACGCCAAGCTTGATCGGATAGCCGCAATCATTGCCGCCCATTGGCCCACCGAAATCGCGCCCGATGATCTGGGCCGCGCCTCTCTTTTAACGCAAGTGCAACAGGCGCGCACCGCCCTGCTTGATGCGATGATGCTGCGCGAACTTATTTAGAGTCAGGACCTAAGATGAAATTCGGCAATGCTTTTCCAATGCCACCACTTGTGTCAGAGCATAGGCCATGAGTGGAAAGCCCGCGCCCGATGAGGGCCACCCCTGTGATGATAGTCGGCCCAAAGGCGCCAAGCTTCATCCAGAACAGCATATGGTGCATGCGCGCGGTTTGCAGCTGTGCCTCACCCGCTGGCATAGCGGCGCAGCCGGAAGGCCGCTGTTGTTTTTAAACGGTATCGGCGCAGACGCCGGCACAGCGGCGCCTTTGTTGCGCCGTATCACGGGCCGCGAAGTGTGGACCATCGATATGCCGGGCACCGGAAAATCCCCCGATTGCTTCTGGCCTTATAGCGCGCAGTCCATGGCCGCTGCGATCATCGATGTGGCAAAGCAGCGCGGCGTTACCTCGCTAGACCTGATGGGCTTTAGTTGGGGCGGCAGTTTGGCACAGCAGATCGCGGGTCAATTTCCCGATCATATCAACCGGCTGATCCTGATAGCAACAATCACCCATATGTCCGCTGCGGATATTGGCTGGGGCGCGATCTGGGACCGCGATATCGTCGCCACTGGCCTGTCCGCTCTGCCAACATCCTCTCCGCTGGGCCTCACCTATCAAAGTCTGGCCATGGCAGGCTGGAGCAACCAGCCGCTGCGCGCGGATATTGCGCGCCATGCGGTGCTGGTCATCAGCGGCCAGCAGGATCAGATTATTTCATCCCGGCACGGCGAAAGACTGGCCAAGCAATTGCAGGCCAAGCGCCATCTCATCCTAACCGGCGGCCATCTATTTCCTTTTACCAAAGCCAAAGAAACCGCCGCTGGAATCAACCACTTCCTATCGGAAACATAAATGAGCGGTGCAGCGGCCCGACAGTCTAATAAAGATAGCGCGCTGCGTTGATAGGGCGCAAAGCCCCCGCAAAATCAATGTGCCGCGCCTTCTCGCCAATCCACAATCCGCCAGCCGCGCGCGCGCGCCATCTGGTGCAATTTGCGGCTAGGCGTCGTCGCTATCCCTTCATCGGCAAAACCCAGCATCGGATGATCTGACACATGATCGGAATAGGCCCGGATATAGGCCTGCTCGCGCTGGATGCCCTGAAGGGCCACCCAGGCTTCGATACGCGCAAATTTCGCATCGCCATAGCAATTGTCACCGGCAAGCTCGGCATGGAGAAATGCACCATTTTCTGATGCGACCAATTCTGTCGCCAACACATCTTCTATCCCCAATCGCCGTGCAATCGCATCGACATAAAGGCGAAAACTCGCCGTCGCCAACACCAGCCGATATCCCGCCGCCCGATCTTGCGCGATCTGATCCAATGCGGCGGCATAAAGACCATGTTTCACCACGCGATCGGCATAAAGCTCCACCAAGGGCGCGATCTCATCCGCGCGAAATTTGCTGCCAATCAGCATCCGCAAATTCAGCGCCTTTAGCTGAGAGCGCCCTAGCGCACCCATCAGATAGGCCAGACCAGCCAGCGCCACCAAGGGCAAGGCCAACAAACGCCAGCTTTGACGGCGCCACGCCACAAACAGCAAAAATCCACTGTAAGTTCCTGTTTTCGTTATCGTCCGATCCATGTCGTAAAAGGCGACATGGTGTGCGATGGCGCGGTGCGGCGAGGCAGATTTACTATCCATAGCTCGTTCATAGAGACTGCAATCAGCGCCGCCAAGCCACGGTAAGCGCTTGCGGTCGCTGCCGAAATGCGCCAAAGTCTGCCCTATGGTGGCACGCGCGGACTTCGAGCAAAAAGATGGCGCTGATGGTGTCGAAATCCATTTCCATGGGCGCTTGACGCTGGCCCGGCTGGGAGATTTGCCGCAGCGGCTGGGCCATGTGGGGCCAATCGCACGCCTTGATCTATCGCAATTGGAACGGATCGACACAATCGGCGCATGGCTGGTAACCCGCACGGCGCGCGATCATGATGCTCAGGTCACTGGTGCCAGCGAAGATGCGGCGCGGCTGCTAGGGGCGCTGGCCAAGGTCAGTAGCGATTATCATGTCAAACCGGCCCCCTTGCCAGCGTGGAAACGCATGTTGGCGCAAATCGGCGCGGCCAGCCGCAATATTTGGGACGAGCTTTTAGGCATTATTGGCTTTTTGGGCGAACTGATCATCGCCCTGTTTATCCAGATCAAAGCGCGGCGCGGCATTCGTTGGAACGCGGTGACCGCTCGCTTCCAAACCGTGGGTCTGGATGCTCTGCCGATCATTGGCCTGATGAGCTTTCTGATCGGCATTGTCATCGCCCAGCAAGGCGCGGTGCAGTTGCGGCAATTCGGACTGGAAGTCTTTACAATCAATCTGGTCGGGCGCGCTTCAATCCGGGAACTGGGCTTGTTGATGACCGCGATCATGGTCGCGGGTCGATCCGGATCCGCCTTTGCCGCCCAGATTGGCACCATGAAGCTGACAGAGGAAGTGGATGCGATGCGCACCATTGGCGTATCGCCGATGGAGGCCATTGTCTTGCCCCGCGTCGCCGCATCCACCATCACCATGCCGCTGCTGGGCTTTTATGCCAGCATTTGCGCCATTATCGGCGGCGGTGCCTTTGCATGGGTGGGCATTGATATTCCGCCGCTAATCTATGTCCAGCGGTTGCGCGAAATCATTCCAATGACCGATCTTTGGATTTTGCTGATCAAGGCACCGGTCTTTGGCCTGCTGATCGGGGTGACGGGCTGTTATGAAGGCATGCAGGTGCGCCAAAATGCCGAAGAAGTGGGCAGCCGCACCACCTCTGCTGTCGTCGCCGCAATCTTTCTGGTGATCGTGCTCGACGCCATGTTTGCCGTCTTCTTTTCCAGCGTGGGATGGAATTAATGGCGGAACAAATATCAGCAACACGCCCGCAAACGGCAGCCTTTCAGCCCGAAGATTATGAAACGGCCATCCACATTCGCGGTCTTGTCACGCGATTTGGCGAATCTGTCGTGCATGATCAATTGGATCTTGATGTTCGCACAGGCGAAATCATTGGCATTGTCGGCGGCTCCGGCACCGGGAAATCGGTGATGATGCGGGCCATCATCGGCTTGCAACAAACAGCTGCGGGCGAAATCGAGGTATTTGGACGCACGCTGGATACCATCACCGATGCCGAGGAAAGCCGTGATCTGCGACGCCGCTGGGGCGTGATGTTTCAAGGCGGCGCGCTATTTTCCACACTCACGGTGGCGGAAAATATTCAGGTTCCCCTACGCGAATATTATCCGGGGCTGGATCAGCAATTGCTGGATGAAATCGCCGCCTATAAAATTGCCATGGTCGGCTTGCCTCCTGATGCCGGGCCGAAATATCCAGCCGAGCTTTCCGGCGGCATGGTCAAACGCGCCGGATTGGCCCGTGCTTTGGCGCTGGACCCAGCCCTGTTGTTCCTTGACGAGCCGACCGCCGGGCTGGATCCCATTGGTGCCGCCAAATTTGATGCGCTGATCCGGGAATTGGCGGATACGATGCGCTTGACCGTCTTTTTGATCACCCATGATCTGGACAGTCTATATGCAACATGTGATCGCATCGCGGTATTGGCGGAAAAGCGGGTGATTGCCGTTGGCACTATTCCCGAACTGCTTGCCACCGAGCATCCGTGGATACAGGATTATTTCAATGGGCCGCGCGGCCGTGCGGCGGCTGGCTGCAACCAGACCGTAGCGCCACGTTAGGAACGACGAATGGAAACGCGATCAAATAATATATTGGTGGGGATGTTCGTCCTATTGTTCACCGCTGCCATCGCCATATTCGTCGTATGGATGGCCAACAGCAGCGGCGGAGCGAAGCGCGAATATGATATTTTTTTCAAGCAAGCCGTCGATGGGCTGAACAAGGGCGCACAGGTGCAATTTTCCGGCGTTCCTGTGGGGCAAGTGCGCCAGATTGAACTGTGGCCGGATGACCCCCAATTTGTTCGCGTGCGGATTGAGGTGAATGAAAATGTGCCGGTGTTGCAAGGCACAACGGCGGCGCTGGAAGGCGTGGGCTTCACCGGCGTTTCGCAAATTTCGTTGGCCGGGGCCGTAAAAGGCGCGCCGCCTATCACCGATGCAGGCCCCGCCGGCAAGCCCGTAATCCCCAACCGCGTGGGCGGATTGGGCGAATTGCTCAACACCGCACCGCAGCTTTTGCAACGGCTTTCCACTTTGACCGAACGTCTGGCGGAGCTGGCCGATGATCGCAACCAAGCCAGCTTTGCCGGAATTTTGGCCAATGTAGAGCGGACCACCGCCATCATGGCGCGTAATGGCCCAGCGCTGGAACGCGCGATTAACGATACCCGCCTCGCTATCGAGCAGACCGGCTTGGCCGCCGAGCAGATCGGCAATCTGGCAGCGGCCACTCAAGGCACGATTGATCGCAATGTGGATCCCGCGATGCGCAATTTGCGTGATACGCTGGCATCGGCGAATTTATCCATGAAAACGCTGGAAGGTGCCATTTCCGATGCTCGTCCGGGACTGAAAACCTTTAGCGAAACCACCATTCCCGAAGCCAATGCGTTGATCCGTGACCTACGTCGAACCTCGTCCAGCCTGTCTAGCCTGACCGAAAAGCTCGATCAGCAGGGCGCTGGCGCCGTGATCAATGGCAGTCGCCTGCCCGATTATAGACCCTGATCGAAAAGCCCAAAGCTTACGATAAGCTGAAACAAAAAATACGCCGAATTATAGCGATAAGGATGACCAACATGACCCCCGCTTCCCGCCCATGGACATTGCCATTGCTGGCGGCGGCGGCCGCCTTCAGCCTTTCGGCCTGCGTCAGCCTGGGCGGAAAAGCGCCGCCATTTCTGCTAACTTTGGATGCCGATAGCCAGCCAGCCGCTGGCGACTTGCGGGTGGCGGGCGAGGCCAGCACATTGGCCATATTGGTCCCCAATGCGCCGCAAAAGCTGCGCACGCCGCGCATTCCGGTGCAGCAGGATGGCGCCAGCATCGCCTATATCGCGGATGCCCAATGGGTCGAGGCACCGCAACGGCTGTTCCAGCGCCTGTTGGCCAGCACAGTTTCCGCCCGCACCAACCGCGTCGTGCTGGATGAATCGCAATATCTCGCCGCACCGGGCGAGCAACTGGCCGGAGAGTTGCTGGAATTTGGCGTTGATGCGCGCACCCAAGAGGCGGTGGTCATCTATCAGGCGATGCTGGTCAGCGGCGGCGGCAAAAGCATCACCAAGCGCCGTTTTGAAACCCGAGAGCCGCTCAGCCGCAAGATTGAAGCCCGCGCCAGCGGCATCGCGCTACAGCGAGCCGCCAACCGCATGGCGGTGGAGATCGCCGATTGGCTGGGCAGCTTGCCCGCCGCCTGATCCTGCGTTGAAACGTGGTTTCAGCCTGCGCTCTGGCGTTCGGACCTTCTAACCTCGTCACTCTTTGGGCATCTCTCTGGGCCGATCTCTCTGGGTCTGGCCTCTCTTGCTCTCGGCCGAAAGTTGCGCTGCGCCGTCCGCCTGCCTATAGGCGCAACCTTTGCTGCTGTCAGCGTTCAGCCTCTTTCGGGTTTCCGGCTGGCGCGCTTGTGATCCGAGCCCGCTTCCCCTCTGAACAAAGGACTATCCATGGGCTGGATCATTTTAAGCATCGCCGTTGTCACCGAAATCATCTGGGCCCTCAGCCTGAAATGGGCCGCCTCGGCGGATAGCTGGACCGCCTCAATCGTGCCCGTCACCCTCAGCTTTGTGAACATGGCGCTGCTGGCATTTGCAATGCGTGAAATATCGGCCGGCACCGCTTATGCGATCTGGACCGGCCTTGGGGCTGTCGGCGTGATTATCGGCGGCATTTTTCTGTTTCAAGAAAAAGTCAGCGCCGTGCAAATGGGCTTCATGGCGCTGATCGTGATCGGCGTGGTCGGAACCAAATTATTCTCCGCCCCATAAGGCCAAATCTGCACGCTTTAGGCGAGCAGGCTTTTCGAAGCCTGCTCCGTCACATCGCGGGATAGGCCGGGCTGCGCCAAAATTCGGCTAAGCTCTGCCCGCATCATCGCTCCGCGCGCTTCATCAAAACGACTCCAGCGCCCCAATGGCGGGATCATTCGCGCGGCAGTTTGGGGATTTTTGCGATCCAGCGCGATCACCAGATCCGCGATCAGGCGATATCCCTTGCCATCGGCGCGGTGGAAAGCCGCCTGATTGCCGGTGAGCGCGCCATAAAGCGACCGCACGCGATTGGGATTGGCCAAGGTGAAATCCGGATGCTGGGCCAACCGCTCCACCACATCGGGCGTATCCTCGCGCATCGCCCATGCCTGCACCTGAAAATATTTATCCAACACCAGCGCATTGCCATGATAACGCTGGTAAAATTCCGTCAGCGCAATCTCCCGCTCTGGGCTATTCCCATGCATCAAGACCGCCAGCGCCGCTTGCCGCTCGGTCATCCCATCGGCGCCGCGAAACAGATTTAGCGCCATTTTCGGGGCATCAGCAAAGCCAGCCGCCGCCAAATAGGTCAGCGCCGCCGCACGCAGCCTGCGTCCACCTTTGGCTGCAGGGGATAAATCCGTTGCTGGCGGCGCAGCCTGCGCCAGAATGGCGCGCCACTCTGCCTCCAAAGCCTGCCCAATGGCGGCCTGCAACGCCAGTCGTTCCCGCCGGATCGCATCGGGATCGACGACCAGCATCTGATCCCCAACAAAGGCTTCGCTTGGCAATTGCACCGCCTCGGCCACAAAGGCCGGATCATTGTCAGCTCCGGAAAGCGTGCCGGCGATGGCTTTCAACACGGCCTGATCCTCTGTCGATCGTCCAGACACCGCATCCACCAGCCGATCCAGCATCAATTGCTGCAAGGCTTCATAGCGCGCAAAAGGATCATCATCATGGGCCGCCAACCACACCAACTCGCCATCGGCGCGCGGATAATCCAGCGTCACCGGCGCACCAAAACCACGGTTTAACGACAAAGCCGGGCGCTGGTTAAAGCGGTCAAGGGGAAAATGCTGCTCCGCCTCGGTTAAGACCATCATCTGATCCCCGGTCGCCTGCCCGCTGCCATCCATGGCAAAGGCCGCAATCCGCAGCGGCATCATCATCGGTTGCTTTTCCGGCTGGCCCGGTGTCGGTGGCACATTTTGCCGCACCACCAATGTCCATTTATCGCCCTGTTTCTCCAGCCCAATATCCAGCCGCGGGGTGCCCGCCTGCTGATACCATAAGCGGAATTGCGCCAGATCAATCGCCCCGCCATCCTCCATCGCGCGGATGAAATCTTCGCACGTGGCCGCTTCGCCATCATGGCGTTCAAAATAAAGATCGCTGGCTTTGCGAAAGCGCTCCGGCCCTAGCAGACTGGCCATCATACGGATGATTTCAGCGCCTTTATTATAGATGGTGGCGGTATAGAAATTGTTGATTTCTTGATAACTTTCGGGCCGGATCGGATGGGCCAAAGGCCCCGCATCTTCCGGGAATTGGGCGGCGCGTAGCACCCGCACATCCTCAATCCGTTTCACGGCTGGTGATCCCATATCGCCGCTGAAGCTTTGATCGCGAAAAACCGTGAAGCCTTCCTTCAGGCTTAATTGAAACCAATCGCGGCAGGTGATACGATTGCCGGACCAATTGTGAAAATATTCATGGGCTACCACGCCTTCCACGCCATCATAATCAGCATCTGTCGCTGTGTCGGCATCGGCCAATATGTAGCGGCTGTTGAAAATATTCAGCCCCTTATTCTCCATCGCTCCCATATTGAAATCGCTCACCGCGACGATGTTGAACAAATCCAGATCATATTCGCGGCCATAGACGCGCTCGTCCCAAGCCATACTATCTTTCAATGCTTTCATCGCATGGCCGGTGCGGCCTTCGTCTCCAGCCCGCACCCAAATATTCAGCGCCACCTCGCGGCCAGAGGCGGTAACAAATAAATCGCTATTGGCGACCAAATCGCCCGCGACGAGGGCAAATAAATAGCTGGGCTTGGGCCAAGGATCTTCCCACAGCGCATAATGACGACCATCATCGAGATCGCCGCTTTCCAAACAATTTCCGTTGGACAAGAGGATAGGAAAGCGGGCCTTATCCGCCTCCATCCGCACGCGGTAACGGCTGAGCACATCGGGGCGATCCGGATGAAAAGTGATGCGCCGGAAACCTTCCGGCTCGCACTGGGTGCAGAGCATAGCGCCCGATGCATAAAGGCCCATCAACTGGCTGTTGGCCGACGGATCCAGCGCGGTATCAATGCTCACATCGCATCTGTCCCGCGCGCCTAGATCGATCACCAGATCAGGGCCATCCATATGCCAATCATGCCATGGCTGGCCATCCACCCGCACCGCAGCAGCCACCAGACCATCTCCGCACAGGATCAACGGCACCGCCGCCTTCGCTAGCCGTTCCACCTGCAAGGTGGAGCGCACATGCGCTGTTCCAACATCCAGTTGAAATTCCAACGCAATCTGGGGAATAGCCCAATCATAGGGGCGGTAGTCAGCGCGCTGGATGAGTGGAACGGCGAGCGTTTGCGAGGAAATCTGATTCATGTTTAACGTCTAGGCATATGCGCCCCAAGGCGCAATAAGGCCGCTTATGGGACAAATGTTGATTTTCGGCATGGGCTATACCGCCAGCCATTTGGCAGACCGGCTGCGTGCACGCGGCTGGGATGTGATCGGCACCAGCCGAACGGGCCGCGGAGGCACCATCGCCTTTGATGATGAGTGCGCCGTGCGAACGGCCATGCAAAGCAGCAGCCATATCCTTTCCTCCGTCCCGCCCACCGATGGTCAGGATCCAGTGCTCACCCGCTATGGGGAAGCTTTGGCGCTGAGCCCTTTTCGCTGGATTGGCTATTTATCTTCCACCGGCGTTTATGGCGATACGGGGGGCGCATGGGTGGATGAAAGCGCACCAATCCGCGGCCGCCGTCCGGATCGCAATGCCGCCGATCTGGCGTGGCAGTCGCTGCGCAGCGATGTGCATATCTTCCGCCTGCCCGGCATCTATGGACCGGGCCGCAGCATTTTGGACCGCATTGGCCAAGGCCGCGCCCATCGCATCGCCATGCCCGACCAAATCTTCAGCCGCGTGCATGTCGACGATATCGCTGGCGCGATTATCGCCTCTTTTGCTGGGCCAGCAGGCGTCTATAATCTGGCGGATGATCTGCCATGCCATCAAAATCTGTTGGTGGAATGGGGGTGCCAGATGCTGGGGAAGGATTTGCCGCCGCTCTTGCCGCTGGCCGATGCAGGCCTATCCCTCGCCGCACTGGCCTTTTATGCGGAAAATCGCCGCGTCGCGAACAACCGCGCCAAAAGATTATTGGGCTGGCGACCGCGCTATGCGGATTTTCGTTCCGGCCTCGCTGCCTGCCGGGCCGCCGCCGAGGGCTGAAGGCTAAAGAAATTTATCCACAGTGTGGATCAGCAAGCCGCATAGGCCGCCCACTAGCGTGCCGTTGATCCTGATATATTGCAGATCAGCACCGACCGCAGATTCCAGCCGATCGGTGATGGTTTGAGCATCCCAGCTCCGGACCGTATCAGACACAAGATGCACCGCCTGCTCGCCATAGCTTTCCACCACGCCAATCAGCGCGCGGCGAAAATAGCGATTCATCGTCTGCTGAACCTTGTGAACCGCGGCCAGCATCTGGCCAAATTGGGTGGATAGCTCCCCAATCCGCCCCGCAAGCAGCGTATCGGGATCACGTGCCGCCCGCAGCAGTGCCGCGCGGCCCTGTTCCCATAATCCATCCAGCCAGCGCTTCACCGCCGGATTGTCCATCATTTCATCCCGCAGGCGGCCAATGCGCGCTTGGGTTGCTGGATCATGCTGCAAATCATAGGCCAGATTGGCTAGGCCATCTTCAATCCGCAGCCGCAGCGGGTGGCCGGGCTCCTCCGCCATATCTGCCAGCAATTTCGACAGGCCAGCAACAATGCGTTTGGCGATGCTTTCATCCAGCCCGGTCAGGCGGATCAACGCATTGCTATTGTCATGCACCATCTGATGGATCAGCGCGGCGTGGGATTCCAGCGCCGCGCTGCCCCAGCGCACAGCGGCATCGAGCAATGGTTGGTGCCGCCCTTCGGCCAAAGCCGCCTGCAAGGCCTGCCCCAGCAGCGGCGCCAAATTCAGCCCACGCGCGCGGTCTGCAATGGCGGATTTCACCATGCCGCCCAATCGCTCATGATCCAGCGCGCTTAAGGCATCCGCCACGATCCGCGATGCGCCAGCCTTCAGCCTGCCGCCGCCTTCTGCCGGGGAAGACAAAAACCGGCCAACCGCACCGGCCACATCGACATGGCGCATCTTGCGCGTGATCAATCGAGGCACCAAGAAATTGGTCAGCAGAAATTGCGCCAGATTGTCGCCGATACGATCCTTGTTGCGCGGAATAATCGCCGTATGGGGAATAGGCAGACCCATGGGGTGACGGAAAAGCGCCGTGACGGCGAACCAATCCGCGAGGCCCCCAACCATGGCCGCCTCCGCAAAGGCCCGCACATAGCCGACCAGCGGGTGAACCTGCTGATAATATTTGGCACCGATGAACACGGCCGCCATGAAAAATAACAGGCCGGTGGCCACCACATGAATATTCAACCGGCCTGTGGGGATGGCGACCCCCATCGGCAGTGCAGAGCCCACCGGCATGGCTTTGGCGCTGTGTTCATCCATGCGCCCCGCGGCCGGGCGATGCTCCTTCGGGGCTGTCATGGATAGAAAATGAACATGGGAATAAATGGTTGCACCGCCATGGCTTTCACCCGCGTCTCACCATCACTCCCTCTAAGCATGGCCCCGTCGGCGTCCAGCCCGATCACCAGCCACATCGTCATCCCGATCATCGCCTTCCTTAAAGGTCAGCAAATTGCGCGACATATAGCCACCAAGGCGCCGTTCAATACTGTCCGCGAGGCTAAACCCAGCAGGGACAATCAACAAGGTCAGCAAGGTCGACATGATCAACCCGCCGATCACCACCACGCCCATCGGCGCGCGCCACGCCCCGTCCCCGGTCAGCGACAAAGCCGTTGGCACCATGCCCGCCACCATCGCGACGCTGGTCATGATAATCGGCTGGGCACGCTTGCGGCCAGCGTCAATCAGGGCCGCCGCCTTGGGCACGCCGCGATCCATTTCCTCAATCGCGAAATCCACGAGCAGGATCGAGTTTTTCGCCACAATTCCCAGCAGCATTAACATGCCGATATAGACCGGCATCGAGATCGGCGTGCCAATCAAAAACAATGCCAGCAAGCCGCCAAAGGGCGCCAGCAGCAGTGACGACATATTAACCAAAGGCGACAGGAAACGGCGATAGAGCAGCACCAGCGTCGAAAAGACCAAAGCCAGACCGGCAATCACCGCAATGGTGAAATTGACGATCATTTCTTGCTGAAACTTCTGATCCCCCTGCACCACCTTATGCACGCCTTGCGGCATGTTTTTTACGGATGGCAAAGCGTTGATCTTTGTCTGGGCATTGCCGGTCGCAACACCGGGTGCGACATCCGCACCGATCACGACGCGCCGCGTCTGATTATAACGGCGCAATTCCGTTGGCCCTGCACCAAAGCCAATGTCCGCGACCGATTTCAACGGCACCGTTGTGCCACGAGAGGTGGGAACGGGAAGATTTTCAATCGTCGCAAGGCTGCGCCGCGAATCTTGCGTCAACAAAACGCGGATCGGGATCTGGCGATCCGATAGCGAGAATTTCGCTGCATTTTGATCGATTTCGCCCAAGGTGGCGATGCGCACTGTTTGGCTCAGCGCCGCCGTTGTCACGCCCAGATCTGCGGCCAAATCCAAACGTGGGGTGACGATGATTTCCGGGCGCGGCAGATCACCTTCGATGCGAACCGCCCGCAATTCGGGCAGCGCCGCCATATCGGCAACAATTTGGCGCGCATGGGCTTCCAATTTCGTAGGATCGTCACCGCCAACCACCATGGTGATATCGCGGCCCGAAAAACCCTGCGCCTGACTGCGAAAAGCCACCCGCGCATCGGGAATAGCCGCCAACTTATCCTGAAGACTGCGTTCCCATTCCACGCTGGTAATCGGGCGATCTTTGTTCAGGGTCACATAGGCGACGCCCGCGCCGACATTAATATCATAAACCACGCTTTTCGTGATCGGGCTGGATTTCAATATCCCGTCTATCCGATCGGCAAGCGCCTCGCTTTGGGCCAGGGTGGTGCCCGGCGGCAGTTCATAATTGACCTGACTATCGTCGCTATTCATCGTCGGCTGAAATTGCTGCGGCAGCGCAGCAAACAGCACTAAGGTCAGCAACAGCGCAACCACCGCCGATCCCATCACCCAGATGCGATGATCAAAAGCGCGGGCATGGGCCCGCCGCGCCATGGAAACACACCAAATCGCAAAGCCATGCCGGCGCAGGCCCAAGCCATAAGCCGCTGCCCCAATCGCGATGGACAGCAGCCAGCCGATCACTAGCGCCATGATCGTGCCAAAGGGCACCAGCAACAGAAAGTGAATGGCGGCATTTGGCCCCGCCTGCCCAACCGGAACCGGCGCAAAAAACTGCATCGTCAGCAATATCAGGGCCGTTAACCCCAACAGAAAAGCAGGCGCAAGATAGGCTGGCTTGAAGGATGCCAACTGAATATTCGCCCGCCGCTTTTGATGACCGGTGCGATCCAGCGTCCAGCGCAACACCCGTTCATAGCGATCGATCATCGGGCCTTCCGCATGAGCTTCCTCGCCCTGTGCCGCCAGAAAATAAGCTGCAATCATCGGGGTTAGCATCCGCGCCACGGCAAGGCTCATCAGCACCGCAAACACCACGGTCATGCCAAATTGAATGAAAAACTGCCCGGAAATGCCCGGCATCAAGGCCACGGGCAGGAACACCGCCACAATCGACATGGTCGTGGCGACCACCGCCAGTCCAATCTCGTCCGCCGCATCAATGGAGGCCTGATAAGCGGATTTCCCCATCCGCATATGACGGACGATATTCTCAATCTCTACAATGGCGTCATCCACCAGCACCCCGGCCACCAGACTCAGAGCCAGCAACGATAAGGTGTTGAGCGAGAAGCCCATTAAATCCATGAAGAAAAATGTGGGAATGGCCGAAAGCGGAATGGCCAGCGCCGATATAATGGTCGCACGCCAATCCCGCAAAAAGAGGAACACCACGATCACCGCAAGAACGGCGCCCTCCACCATCATCACCATCGCGCTGCTATATTGTTCCTTGGTATAGACAGTCGGCGTAAACAGCGTTTCAAACTTCACCTTGGGATTATCATGCTGAAGCAATTCCAATTTGCGAACAGCATCGTCAAAAACGCTGACATCCGATGCGCCTTTGGCCTTGGTAATGGCAAAACCCAGCACCTGACGACCATTGCGCTTGGCCAAATTGCGCTGCTCGGCATAGCCATCGGTTACGTTCGCAACCTCTCCCAAACGAATGGTTTTGCCATTGCCGATGGTGATCCGCGTTTGCGAAAGATCCAGCGCATCTTGCGCATTGCCCAGCACCCGAACCGCCTGTTCGGAACCGGCAATTTCCGTGCGTCCACCGGCGGCATTCACGTTAATCTGTTGTAACTGCTGGTTAACCTGAGATGCCGTAATCCCAAAGCTTTGCATCCGTGCCGGATCCAATTGCACCCGAATTTCGCGTGAAACCCCGCCATTGCGGGTCACGCTGGCCATGCCGCTGACCCCCAGCAATTCCTTCGCCACAGTGTTGTCCACGAACCAGCTTAACTGCTCCAACGTCATATCCGACGCTTCTACAGAGAAAAAGCCGATCGGCCCGCCGACCGCGTCCACACGAAAAACCTGCGGTTCCAATATGCCATCCGGCAGATCACTGCGAATTTGTGATACGGCTTGGTTGACGTCATTATAAGCGCGATCAATCGGCGTGCCGATCACAAAGCTGACCATAGTGCGGCTGTTGCCTTCGCTGACGTAAGAGCTGATTTCTTCAACCCCGCTCACCGCCCGCACCGCCGCTTCCACGCGCTGGGTAACCTGTGTTTCTAATTCACTTGGGGCGGCGCCGGGTTGCACCACCAGCACCTGCACCATCGGAAATTCCACGTCCGGCGTGTCATTCACATCCATGCGATTAAAGCTGACAAGGCCCGCCAGCATCAACAGCACGAAAATCACAATAGGCGGCACCGGATTGCGGATGCTCCAAGCAGAAATATTGCGAAGGTCCATAATCTTAAACGCCTTTGTGGAATTCTGCTGCCTTACAGCGCATGGGGATGAGCCCGATTATTGCCCTGCCCGCCCAATAACCGGCTTCACCTTGTCGCCGACATTCAGAAACGCCCCTGCCAAAGTGACAACTTTTTCATTGCCATTCAGCCCTGATGCGATGGACACACCCTGATCGGTGATGATGCCGGTTTTCACATCGCGGCGGCGAACAATATTCTGATCGTCTACAATCAGCACATAATGGCCTTGCGCGCCGCTCAGCACCGCGCTTTCCGGCAGCATAGGCGCATTGCCAGATCCCACCGTTAACCGCGCATCGGCAAAGCCACCGGGCCGCAGCAATTGATGATAGGGCACGGCAATGCGCACAATGCCCTGCCGTGTATTGGGATCAATCACCGGCGACAATTGCCAGACATGGCCATCGACTTTAAGATCCGTGCCAACCGGCGAGACGATGGCGCGCGCGCCAAGCTGCACCTTTTGCATATCCGCCTCTGCCAATTGCGCCAGCAATTCCATCTCGCCGCCGCGCGCGATGCGAAACAGGATTCCGCTGCCCGCGCTGACAATCTGGCCGGGTTCCACCTGCCGCGTCAGCACCAGTCCCGCCGCAGGCGCGACAATATTCAGCCGATTGTTGCGGGCCGTCGCTTCACGATATTGGGCCTGCGCCACACGAACACGCGCCTCTGCCGCATCGCGCGTCGCACGCTTGCGGTCCATATCCGCTTTCGAGATAAAACCGCGCGAAATCAAAGCTTCCGCGCGGGCTAGTTCCGATTGCGCCAATTGGGCGTCGGCTTGCGCGACGCGGATCGAAGCCGCCAGCGCTTCCGCCTGCTGCGCCTGAACCGCACGGTCGATCACCGCCAATACCTGCCCCTGTTTCACCCATTGGCCGGGCTCCACCTGCACGCTCAAAACCTGACCGCCCTCACCCACGACGCCGACAGGCATTTCACGACGAGCCGCGATGGAGCCGTTGGATGAAATCACGGATTCCACCGATTGCGGCGCTGCGATTTGCACCGTCACCGATGGCAGAACCGCACCCGTCTGCCCGCTGGTCGCCGCCGCCGCATCGTCCTGACGAGCAGCAGAGTAGCCGAAATAGGCGCCGACAACAGCCAATATAGCAATCAAAGATGCCGCAATCACCAGCAAGCGCTTGCGCCGCGCGGGATCCGCGATCCCATCCGCTTGCGCATTCAGAGCGTCGTCGCCCGTCAGATCATTCTGCCGCCTGTTTTCCACGCCTCAATCCCTTAAGCCATTCATCACCGGCACGGCAGCGGCCCCATCATTGGCGCATTCGCTCAGCCCGAAACGCTGGTTCTTTTTCAGATGAGGTGTGTTATCTAATTAGATCACCAATGACAAGTCCAGAATAGAAGAGCTTGGATTGGATTCTCAGCCAACTGTGGCTTTCGGGTTGCATAGAAAAAGGCGCCATTCCACAGGAAGGCGCCTTTTCAAAACATTTCAGCAAATACTGCATCAAGCAATATCGTTTATCGCACACTGCCCCGGCGAACGAGATTCACGATAGCCAGCAACACGATCGCACCAATGAAAGCGGTCAGCAAAGTCATCGGATCAAAAGCGTTTCCACGCAAATGTCCGCCGCCAATAAAGCTACCGAACAAAAAGCGCCCCAGAATAGAGCCAATACAGCCGACAATGATATTCAGAAATATGCCCTGCTGCGCATCTGTCCGCATAACAATGCTAGCAAGCCAACCGATCACGCCGCCCATAATCAATGCAATGATGAAGTCCATCGTTAGAACCCCTTATTTTCAGCCCTGTGCCCTGTAATGGGGCCGCAGTGCAGGTTGTTAATATTTGGCTTCCTCCAAATGTTCAAAGAAGCCCCGGCCCTTTTCATTACCGCACGCTTCCTCGGCGCACGAGGTTGATGATCGCAAGCAAGATAATGGCACCAACAAAAGACCATATCAAACCTGTTAAATCAAACACCCCTAACGAAGAGGCAGAATGAAACATAGCAGCGATGATATTGCCCAAAAAGGCACCCACGACACCAACGACGACGTTCAAAACAATGCCTTGCTGCGCATCGGTTCGCATGAAGAGGCTGGCAAGCCAGCCGATAATGCCGCCGACAATCAATGTGATGATAAAGCCCATAGCTCATCCTCCCACCTGCAAGCGCTGAAGCGCGCTGGCAATTTGCCGACCACCTTATCGCATTTCGGCATCGTTTGACCGACATCGCATTAATGAATGGAAAGCTAAAAAGGTTCCCGGCCGCGTCTAAGGAAGGGAGCGGCCGGGAGGAGGAGAGAACAATATGCCAAAGGCAAGATTGTTCCGGGTCGCACCACCGCTATTGCCCCCGACCGTCCGCTGGGTTGTGAGCCGGATCACAAAGAGCGCAAACCAGAAAATTAAAAAAGGCCGCCCTTTCGGACAGCCTTTTTAAATTTTTCCTACGGCGTCGTTTCGCCGGGATTATCGCAACCGCGCGAAGGCCCGATCAGGCCGGGCGCCCCAAATCGCCCTTGCCCACGCTGCCAGATGCCATCTCCATCATCCGATCAAGGCTGCGCTTCGCATCGAGGCGCAAGCCTTCCTCTATCTCGATACGCGGCGTCAGATCTCGCAGCGCGAGATAGAGCTTTTCCATCGTATTCAGCGCCATATAGGGGCAGATGTTGCAGCTGCAATTGCCATCGGCACCCGGCGCGCCGATGAAATTCTTTTCTGGCAGCGCCTTTTCCATCTGGTGAATAATATGCGGTTCCGTCGCAACGATCAGCGTGTCGCCTTCAAAATTTTTGGCGAATTGCAAAATGCCGCTGGTCGAACCAACATAATCGCTATGATCCACAATATGGGGCGGGCATTCGGGATGGGCCGCAACCGGAGCATCGGGATATTGCGCCTTCAGCTTCAGCAATTCCGTTTCGCTAAAGGCTTCGTGGACGATGCACACACCCGGCCAAAGCAGCATGTCACGGCCGAATTTGCGGTTCATATAGCCGCCCAAATGACGATCCGGGCCAAAAATAATCTTCTGTTCTGGCGGAATCTGGCTGATGATCGCCTCGGCGCTAGACGAGGTTACGATAATATCGCTCAGCGCTTTCACCTCGGTAGAGCAATTGATATAGGTCAGCGCGATATGATCCGGATGGGCTTCCCGAAACCGCTTAAACTGTTCGGGCGGGCAGCTATCTTCCAAGCTGCACCCGGCATCCATATCAGGCAGCACAACGATTTTTTCAGGCGACAGGATTTTGGCTGTCTCTGCCATGAACTTCACGCCGCAAAATGCGATCACATCAGCATTTGTTTCCGCCGCCTTGCGCGACAATTCCAACGAATCGCCCACGAAATCCGCCAGATCCTGAATCTCAGGCTTTTGATAATAATGCGCGAGGATCACGGCGTTGCGCTCTTTACGCAGCCGTTCAATCTCAGCCCGTAAATCCAAGCCGGAAAGATTTTCGCGAATGGGTGCAGTCATGGCTTTTCCTTATGTCATGGCCCTTTGGCTCTCCCCTACACGCGAGGGGAAGTAAGGGCAATCAGGGGGAAGGCCGATGGCCTTATAGGGCGGAGCGGAAGCTGGCGTTGACCTTGGCTTCTATCCCCGCCGCTTTCAGGGGCATCGCAAAGCTTTGCTCTATGGCTGCGCGAGCCGCATTTTGGGCCAGCCGCATCGGCGTATCGCCGCGCGCCTGCCGGATCAATTCTTCCTGAGCGGCTTTACGATTGGCGCTATCCAGATTTTTCTCCGCATCCGTTAAAGTCAATAGGATCAGCCCATCGCGAAACTCGCTGATGCTGTTCAAATCAATTTCCGGACCAGCAAGGCGCAGCGGCGGCAGAAGAATGTCCAACCGTTCCTGCTCGGCATCCCATTGCAAATCCTTTGGCTTCAGCGCGGCCAAATCCAGTTCATATCGCACCGTCCCCGGCATGATCAGCGTTTTCTTGGCCGCAAATCCAAGCCGACTTTGGCTGGAGGTGACAACCGCTACATAACGCGCCGTGAAGGGCACAAGGATATTTTGTTCCTGCAAGCCCTGAAGGCTGGCCGCGACAACCGTCGCAGGATCACCGCTGCGGTTCCAATCCCGCCAAGCCTGCCAGCCCAGAAACAGGCCCGCGCCCAGCAGCAGGATCAGGATGATGCGAAACAGGCCCTTGCTCATGCGACAAGGCTCCACCGATCCGCATCGCACGAAACCAGACCCCGATTTTGTAAATCCAGCAAATGCGCCAGCACCGATCGCCCAGCCGCCCCATTCAGGCGGGGATCCAGCCCCTTATACATCAAACTCACCATATCTGGTATGATGTTCGCGCCCTTTTCCAATTCGCGCAAAATCTGTCTTTCCCTTTGCCTGCGATGCCCCAGCATTCCGCGCACCAATTGGCGCGGCTTGGTCACGGCAGGGCCATGGGCGGGATAATAAACCCGATCTTCTCGCTCATAAAGCAGCTTCAGGCTGGCCATATAATCCGCCATATCGCCATCCGGTGGGCTGACAACGCTGGTTGACCAGGCCATCACATGATCGCCGGTAAACAAAGCGCCGCTTTCCAGCAAAGCAAAGCACAGATGGTTGCTGGTATGCCCCGGCGTCGCCACTGCTTCCAAAGTCCAGCCATCACCGCTGATGCTCTCGCCATGTTGCAAGACACGATCGGGCACATAATCGGGATCAAAAGCGCTGTCGGCACGCGGCCCATCATCCGAAATCACCAGCGGCGCACAGCCAATGATCGGCGCGCCAGTCGCAGCCTTCAACGGTATGGCCGCCGGGCTGTGATCACGATGCGTATGGGTGCATAAAATAGCAGAGACTTTACGCCCCGCTACGGCTCGTAAAATAGCGTCTACATGGCCCTCTGCACGAACATCCGCTGGATCCCCAATGCTTTCACCGCTGCCGTTCGGGCCGGGATCGATCACCGCAACATCCGCGCCCGCCCCCACAATCCAGGTTTGCGTTCCCGTGAAAGTATAGGGGGATGGATTGGGCGCAAGCACCCGCGACACCAAAGGCTCATGCTGCTCTATACCGCCAGCGCGGATGGTATCGGGCCAAGGCTTTTCATTGCTCATAAAGGATATGTGGCATCGCCAGCGCCCAAGTTAAAGAGGCCGGATGCATTTGAAGCCGAATTGCACCCCACGAAAAGCACGTCAGAATAACGCAATAAGGGGGCGGCGCTCGTTTGCGCCTGCTCCCTTATGCTATCACCGATGAGCCGCGGGGCCCATCAGAACCCGTCATCGCGGTGATTCATCATCGTCTATCTTGCGCCGCTTATTCTGCGCGTGGGGGCAAGCCTGCGACCAGTTCCTGCAATTCGCCAGCTTCCCACATTTCCATCATAATGTCGGATCCGCCCAGAAATTCGCCCTTCACATAGAGCTGGGGAATGGTCGGCCAATCTGAAAATTCTTTAATGCCCTGCCGAATTTCCATATCTTGCAGCACATCCACCGAACCATATTCCACACCCAAGCGATCAAGCATGGCGATAGCGCGTGATGAAAATCCGCATTGCGGGAACAGCGGCGTGCCCTTCATAAACAAAAGCACATTATTTTCAGCAACCAGCTTGGAAATGCGGTCACGAACATTGGTATCAGTCATTTTATTCTCCCTCGGAGGCCATGTCTCCGAAAATGGGGCCAGAAGGGTGCTGGTGCCATAGAGGAATGAACCTCTTAAAAGCTTACCACCTTATGAAGGAACGCCGGTCGTCAATTGCAAGGCATGAAGTTCATTACCCATGCGTCCGCCCAGCGCTGCATAAACGGCTTTATGCTGGGCAATGCGGCTTTTCCCGCGAAAGGATTCGCTGGTTACATGCGCAGCATAATGATCGCCATCCCCCGCCAGATCGGTGATCGTCACCGCCGCATCCGGAAAAGCGGCGATAATCATCGCTTCAATCTCGCTTGCTTCCATCGCCATAATTGCCGCCCTTTAACCCTGCGATTCCATGAACTGACGCCGGGCCTCAACGGCCTTTTCGCTCAGCACGCTACGAATCTCAGCATCGCCAACCTCAACCCCCGCTGCGGTTAAATCACCAGCAAGCTTGCGGATCACATCTTCATCGCCAGCTTCTTCAAAATCGGCCTGCACGACCGATTTGATATAGCTATCGGTTTCTTCTGGGGTCAGCCCCATCCGGGCTGCCGCCCATTCGCCAATCAGGCGGTTGCGACGCGCCGCAATGCGAAACTGCAGCTCTTGTTCGCGGGCAAATTGATTTTCAAAAGCCCGTTCGCGATCATCGAAGCTGTTCATAATTTCCTCTTTATATCCTCATCGGAATGCAAACTCTTCTCTCAAATAGGCTGCCGGTGAAAAGCAAGCAAGCGGCCTGTGCAGCAGATCACTTTCCTTTCGTCCTTGATCCGTTTAAACATCCACCTCATTGGGGTCGGATTGTCCTGTCATATGCGAAGCCGCGATGCCCTTGCAGGTTGCCGCGCGGTAAGGCCGGGCCCGATGCAAGGGGAAATATATCATGTCGACGCATCGTCTTTTTTCGATGTCCGCACTCACGATGCCGGCCTTCAGCGCTCTGGCAGCATTGGCTTTGGGGGCGATGGCCGCGCCCGCTCAGGCCGAAGTTCATGATCCCACGCTGCGTGATAGCTTCCCCATCGGCGATAAAGGCGGCCCCCTATGTCAGGTTCAGGCGACTGTTCATGATCCCATCCTTTCTGGCATGTTTGAACGAAGCTGGCTGATCCTCTGCCGCGACGCCAGCCAGCCGGTTGGCTATGTGCGGAAATTATCGGGCACGCAAAGCGAAGCGATGGTCCGGATCACCGATATCCGCCCACTTGGAATCCCGCCAGGCATCAACTGCGTAAATGACGGCCAATGCACCGTAGCCGATGGCCAAATCGGCTGGCAAAGCCGCACGATAGAAAGCGGCGGTTTCACCTATCATGTCGAGGGTTTTTCCGCTTATGCCGATGCGCTACATCTGGCTCTGGCATCTGTGGAGCAGCAACGCATTGTGCCCGGCACAATCAAAATTGCATCGACATCCGTCGGCGGTCATGATGGTTTTGCGCGCACCTTGGCGGGATCCATTGATCTGGATAAGGCGCTAGCCGAAGGATATCGCCGCAACCATAGCGGCGACTATGCCGAAGCCGCTGAATTTTTTGAGGCCTTGTCCTTCCGCACCGAGGGGGAGCAGTGGGCCGCGGGCATGGACCCATCCGAATTTGCGCTGAACCGGGCCTTGCAAAAATCCAACATGGGCGAATTTGCGGAGGCGGAGCGCCTGTTTCGCGGCGTGGAGACGCAGCCCACAGACGATCCCGTGCAGCAGCGTCTGCGCCGCAATTTTCGCGCGATGCACTGGCTGAACCAGCGCAAGCTGGACGCCGCAACCGATGCACTGCAACAGCCTGTGATCCGCATAATTGATCCAGTGCAAGTGCAGAATGGCGGCATCACCCTGACCCCGGCGATCAGCGCCAGCCTGAACAGCGGCACAAATATCCAATCGCTACAAAAAGAAAATGATCTTAAGAAATTAACTCCACCAGAACGCGCCCAGATCATCGATGCTCAGGCCGTCCATCTGTTGGGCACGGTGAAGCGGCTGCGGGGTGATGCACAGGGTGCGCGAGCCGCGCAGTTGCAAGCTTTGGCGGACGCTCTTGCCGTCCGCAATGGGCGCGTGACCTCTATCGCACGCCTGCGGTCGCAAATGCTGGGGGAACTCGCGCTCGCGGAAGAAGCTTTGGGCGACATATCCTCCACCAACAGCCGTCTGGCCGAGGCCGTGCGAGCCTTGGCCGCCGAATATCCGGAAACCAATGCGCTGGCCTCAGCCCGCGCGCGATACGCCGCTTTCCTTGCCCGTCAGGGTCAGCAGGATCAGGCGCTTTCTCTCTATCGCGATGTGGTAACCATGCTCATTCAGGGCCAGCGTTCGGCCAGCAGCATGGCGAATATGATGGCGCCCTATTATCGTATTTTAACGGAACGTGCGCCACATGATGCCTCCGCCGCAGCGGATTTCTTTGTTGCCAGCCAGCTTCAGGTGCGCCCCGGCGTTGCCGACACACAGGCCGTGCTGGCGCGCGAGCTTTCGGCCGGTAATGGTGAAGCCGCGCGCCTATTCCGGCAAGCGACGACGCTGACGCGCGATATCGAGCGCAGCCGGATCGAAGATGCGCGCCTGGCACAGCTGCCGCAATCAGCCGATGTTCCCGGCCTGCGCGCTGCACTGAACACTCAGATTGATAATCTGACGTTTCAACAAGCAGAAACATTGTCGCAACTGGCAGACTATCCGCAATTTCGGGTGGTCGCATCGGGCACGCTGAGCCTTGCCGAATTGCAACAGGTGTTGAAGCCGGGTGAAGCTTATCTGAAAATGCTGGTGGTCGGCGAAGCGGTGTATATGATGCTGATCCATGCCGATCAGGCACAGCTGTGGAAAAGTAATATCAGCGCCTCGGATCTGGAACAGAGCGTCGACCAAATCCGTGATTCCATCTCGATGATCGAAAATGGTAGCCGCGTCACCTATCCTTTTGATGCAGCGAAGGCGCGCACGCTTTATGAGCAATTGTTCGCACCCGTTGCGCAAATATTGCCCAAAGCACCGCATCTGATTTTTGAACCCGATGGTGCCATGCTGCGTCTGCCGATCAACCTGTTGATCACATCGGATAAGGGCATGGCAGATTATCAGCGCCGCGTGCTCGATCCCGATGCCGATCCTTTCGATATGCGAGAAATTGACTGGCTGGGCCGCGCTACTCGCCCCAGCACCGCAGTTTCGGCGCTATCCTTCCGCAACGCGCGCCAAATGGCACCTTCACGCGCCAGCCAGCAATATCTGGGCCTTGGTCAAAATACGCCCGTCACCGACATCCTGCCATCCACCGGCACGCGCGGTGCCTATGGCAACCAAGTCGATGCCCAATGCCGGTGGGATGTCAGCCAATGGTCGCGTCCGATTTCCGCTGATGAATTGATCCTCGCCCGATCAGCTGTTGGCCAAAGCAACGCGGCCTTGATGACCGGAGCCGCCTTCACCGATACAGCCGTGCGCCAAAGAGACGATCTGAATGATTATCGCATCATCCATTTCGCCACCCATGGCTTGGTCACGGCGCCATCCCCCTCCTGCCCGGCGCGGCCCGCTCTGGTCACCAGCTTCGGCGATCAGGATTCGGATGGTTTGCTGACATTTCAAGAGATTTTTGACCTGAAGATTGACGCGGATCTGGTGATATTATCCGCCTGTGACACCGCGGCTGGCGCCTCGGTTTCCGCCACGCGCGAGGCGGGCGTCACCGCTGGCGGCGGCAATGCACTGGATGGGCTGGTTCGCAGTTTCATTGGAGCAGGCGGGCGATCCGTTATCGCCAGCCACTGGCCCGCGCCCGACGATTATGATGCCACCAAACGCCTGATTGGCGGCCTCTTTTCAGTCCAGCCCGGGGAAAGTGTCGCGACGGCCTTATGGGCAACACAGGCCCAATTGATGGCCGATCCGCTAACCTCCCACCCTTATTATTGGGCGGGTTTTGCGATCATCGGCGATGGCGGCCAAGCCTTGCTGCGCGACACGGATAAACACATCGCGAACGCCGCCACTGGCGCGCCCACGGCCTTATAAATCATGCACGGGGGGGCATTCATCCAGCCGGAAAGCGGCATAGCAGCGGCCAGCGGCGGCGATCCGCCGCCAACCACCCAGCCGATCGCAAAGGCATTGCGCCGGTTGGTCAGCCAGCTTGGCCCATGGCGACTGGTGGTGACTGTGCTCAGCCTGATCGCTGCCCTGCTATTTGCACGGCTCAGTTGGGAAGCTCCACTAATCGGTGATGCCGAACGCGCCCTTTATGATGCACGCGCCACGGCGATGTCTCCGCATGTGAGCCAAGACCAACGCATCGTCATGATCACTTTCAATGACGAGACTTTGTTCAACACCGGCATTCGCTCTCCACTAGATCGCACTTTGCTGGCCAAAGCGCTGGCCAATATCGATCAAATGGGTGCCAAGGCCATCGGCATCGATATCGGTTTTGACTCCCCCCGCCCCGATGATGCTTTACTGAAACAACAGCTGCGCGCCATGCAAACCCCCACATGGCTGGCCTATGCCGAGCAATCCAGCAATCCCAACACGATATTTTACGAACAGCAAAAGTTCCTCGAGAATTTTCTCAGCAGCGTCACGACCGATAAAACACGGGCGACCAGCGTTTTGTTTCGCACCGATGGCGACAGTGTGATTCGCAACTGGCCTGATCGCCCGGCCCATCTGCCTCCGCTGATGGCCAATGCGCTCGCCCCGGTCGATACCGCCCATGCCGCCTATACCGGCCCCATTCGCTTCCTGTCGCCCGCTCGCGCGCAGCGGGGGCAAGAAGAACCGGTTTTTGCCAATATTCCAATCGATAGCTTCGCCGCCGACATGGACGCGGATATGCGCGCGGGCTTCGCCGCGCTGGTCCAAAACCGCTATGTGTTGATCGGCGGCGATATTATCGACAATGATCAATTCAACACGCCGCTCAGCCGCTTTCTCGATCCGATCACCGGTCAACATGAAACCATGATCGGGCTGGAAGTCCACGCCCATATGCTGGCCCAGCAACTGGACCGGGCGTGGTTCACGCCACTGTCGCCGCCGATCCTATGGGCGCTCGCCCTTTTGGTGGTGCTAGCGGGCGGGATCACCAGTCTGATCAATGTCCGCGCGCGCTGGATGCTGCTGCTGTTTCTGGGCCAGATGATCTTTCTGATGGCTTTTCCTTTTTGGCTGCAGGGCCGCACCATCGACACAACCGACCTGCCCGCCTTCGGCTGGGCCTTTGGCTGGCTGCTCGGCTATGCGGCCATCGGCACGGCGGCGCGCGCTGTGGGGTCTAGCCAGCGGGCCTTTGCCCAATCGGCGCTAGGAAAATATCTGCCTGTTGACGTCGCAGCCGCAATTATCCGCGATCCAGAGCGCTTGTCCCTGACCGGAGAAAAGCGCGAGATATTCTGCGTTTTCACGGATTTGGAAGGGTTCACCAAGCTCAGCCACGCCATCACGCCAGAAACCGTCGCTCGCTTGCTGAATGAATATCTCGACCGGCTATCGGATGTTGTGCTGGAACATGGCGGCACCATCGATAAATTTGTCGGCGATGCGGTGGTGGCCTTTTGGGGGGCGCCGATCAGCCGACCCGATGATGGTGAACGTGCCGCCCGCGCCGCAATTGCGCTTTATCAAGCAGGCGAGAATTTTCGCATTGATCTGGCGGAAGGTGTGCCGCCACTGGGGATGACCCGCGTGGGCTTGCATGTCGGCGATGCCATTGTAGGCAATTTCGGCGGCGATGGCCGGATCCAATATACGGCGCTGGGCGACAGTATGAACACCGCGTCGCGACTGGAATCGGCGAATAAAAGCCTGAAAACCAATATATTGTTCAGCGAAGAAGCAGCTCTACGCAGCGGCCGCGATGATCTGGTGCCGATGGGCCGGGTCACGCTGCGCGGGCGATCGCGCCCTGTCAGCCTTTATACGCCACGGCCTGATCTGGCGCCCGATATTCGGCGATCCATTAAAATGATGGTCGATCAGCATGATATAGGAAACCAGCCCGAATTTGTGACCTGCGCCACAGATTTACAAATGAAATTTCCCGATGACCCCGCAATAGAATTTTTGATCCAGCGGCTGACCGCCACGCAAAAGGAAGAAAGCTATGTCCTTGCCTAAACTGATGATGCGCCGCCTGCCCCTCGCTATCGCTGCGACAACAGCGCTTGCCCTCGCCGGAACCGCTGCGGCACAGTCCATGGTGGTGCGCTCCACCGGCCCCTCTGCCGCAAAATTTCCGGCTGGCAGCCGGGTGAAGGACAATGATCGGCTGACTCTGGTCGCAGGCGACAAGCTGGTTTTGATGAAAAACGGCAAAACACGCACCCTCAGCGGCCCCGGCAGCTTTCAAACATCTGGCCCTGTCACCGCCAGCCAAAACACCAGCACAGCCGTCACCCGTATGCTGGCCAAAGGTCCGACCATGCGATCACGCGGCGGATTTTCGCGCGGCTCGGATGAAAATAGCATCAGCGATGCACGCGCACCAAATCTATGGCTGCTTGATTATCGCGAGGCTGGCACATTTTGTGTGAACGACGCCAGCGGCCTGCTGCTATGGCGGCCCGAAATGGATAGCGATCAGTTGCTTCAGATCAAGCAGGCCGATCACAGCGAAACGGTCGCCTTCGTGTCCGGCGCAAATTACCGCAAATGGCCAGTCGAAACATTGCCGCTGATATTTGGCGTCGATTATCAGCTGTCGGGCGCGGGCCTCAGCGCCCCCGTTTCCGTGCGCTTTACAGCGATAGATGCCGTGCCCGATGGCCCCGATGCGTCGGTGGAAGCTTTGTTGGCCAAGGGGTGTTCGGCGCAGGCTGATCGCTTGATTGACGCCATGGCCGAATAAACTCACCGCCGCGCAATCTAAAAACATCATAAACCATATGACGATATATGATTATACTGCCATGGAGGCAAAAAGATGAGCGTGAACACCGCGCGACCCAATGCGGCAAGACCAGCGGTGAAAATTCATGCTGCTTCCGAAGCATGACACAAGGGGTATTTATGGGGGCTTCGGCACAGATGAATATTTCGCAAAAGGCAGCTGATCAGCCATTGCCAGCCGCCCTGCGCAGCACCGGGCGGGCCGGAAAATTCTGGCTGCCCGGGGCGGCGCTGGCGGCCCTGATCGCGCCGCATCTGGCCGCCGCGCAAAGCGTGCCGCCCCTTCCCACACGCGAAGAATTGCAACAACCGGCTGTTCCCACCGCGCCGCCGCGCCGCGAACAAATTGTATCCGCCGCCGATGCCGAGGTGGAACGCGCGCCCTGCCCACTTGCCAACCCGGAATATGCCAATATCCGCTTCACTCTTCGCGGGGTGGAATTTTCGGGCACGACGGATCTCGACCATGGCCTTCTCACCGCCAGTTGGCACAATATGCAGGGGCAAGAAATCAGCCTTGCCGCCGTCTGTGACATTCGCGACCGCGCCGCGACAGCTCTGCGAGCGAAAGGCTATCTCGCGGCGGTACAAGTGCCACCACAGACGATCAGCGACGGCATCGTGCGTTTCGATATTCTCGCGGCGCAATTGTCGCGCATCGAGGTGCGCGGGGATGCCGGTGCCAATGCCGGGCTTTTGCAGCGCTATCTGGCCCATCTGCAAAATCAGCCAATATTCAATCTGATCGATGCCGAACGCTATCTGCTGTTGGCGCGGGATATTCCGGGCATGGATGCCCGGCTCACCCTTCGTCCCGGCGCGCAGGCCGGCGAGGTGATCGGGGAAGTGCAAGTGGCACGCATGCCCTATCATTTTGATTTTGGTTTGCAAAACTATGGCACGCGTGATGTGGGCCGCTGGTCGGGGGTGGCGCGTGCCCAATTGGCCGGGATCACCGGCATGGGCGATCTCACGACCCTCAGCCTTTATGCAACGCCCGATCTGGAAGAACAAAAGGTCGTTCAAATCGCGCATGAGTTTCGCGTTGGAAATGAAGGCCTGCGGCTAGGCGGCAGCTATAGCTATGCGTGGACACGGCCGGATATACAGGGCCTTGATCTGCGATCCGATGCGCAAATCATCAGCCTATACGCCACTTATCCGTTGCACTTATCACAATCTCGGCGGGTGACGCTGGGCGGCGGGCTGGATATGATCAATCAGGATATTGCTCTGGGCACCCTGCCGCTCAACCGGGATCGGCTGCGGGTGATCCATATGCGGGCCGAGGCCGGATGGGTGGACCCTGCATCCACCACCGGACGCGGCGGCTATTCACCCGCCGAACCGCGTTGGACAGTGCAAACATCGCTTGAGGCGCGGCGGGGCTTGTCTGCCTTGGGCGCCAGCAAGTCCTGTGATGGCAATGGAGCCTGCTTCGGTCCGGGCCAAACACCCACATCGCGCATAGAAGGCAAAGCCGACGCCTTTTTGCTGCGAGGCGCTGCACAAGGCGAATTTCGTCCCCACCCCCGCTTCACGCTAGCGGCCACCGCGCGCGGGCAATGGGCAGCCGATCCGCTGCTATCTTATGAAGAATTTTCTGGCGGGAATTTCACTATCGGTCGGGGCTATGATGCCGGCACCATCATTGGCGACAGCGGCATCGGCATGACGCTGGAGGCGCGCCATGCCAGCAGCCTTCGTATCGGTGCCAAACGTATCGGCCTGAACCCATTTGTCTTTTTCGACGCTGCAAAAATTTGGAACAAAGACCAATCTTTCAGCGGGCAGGATGGACAGCATCTCTATTCGGCGGGCGCAGGCCTGCGAGCCGGGCTATCGCCTTTGGGCAGGATAGACATCAGCTATGCCGTTCCACTGACCCGCGCTGGTTTTCTAACAGAGCGGCCTGATCCCCGGCTACTTCTGTCCTTTTCCACCTATTTTGGCATTCGTTCGCGTTAATTGCTGCCCCTCTTAGAGAGGAAATTATGATGTTCCCGTCGATCCCCATGCCCACCATCTTAAAAATGAAAGGCAAGCTGCTGAGCGGCTCCGCCGCCATCACGCTTGCGCTGGCCATGTCTCTGAGCACAGGCGCACAGGCGCAATGGGCTGCCGGTATATCCGGGCCCACACCGGGCGGCGTCACCGTCAACATCAACGGCAATGTCACCAATGTGAATCTGGACAATATGGAAACGCTGATCCGCTGGACGCCCACGGATGGAGCGCCAACCGGCGGCACAATCAATCTTTTGCCAAGCGACAGCACGCTGAATTTCAACGGCAACGGAAATTTCACCGTGTTGAACCAAATCGTCGACAATAGTGGCGGCGCGATGCAGCGGCTGATCGAGCTTAACGGCACCGTTAATGGCTATGACATGAGCGCATCGGCCACCAGCGGCGGCAACATCTGGTTTCAGAACGCAGGCGGCATTTTGGTGGGCAGCACAGGCGTTTTCAACGTCGGCAGCTTGATCCTCACCAGCAACCAGATCGATACGACTGGCGGTTTATACGATAGCAATGGTGCCATTCGTTTTCGAGGCGACGCCAATAGCGGGGCCGTGACCAATCAAGGGACTATCTTCGCCGATAACGCCAGTGGATCATCGAGCTATGTCGCGCTGGTTGCGCCGCGTATCGTGCAGACCGGCACAGTAACGGCCAATGGCTCCATTGCTTATATTGCAGCGGAGCAGGCCAATCTCACCATCAATGGCGGTTTATTCGATATTGCTTTATTGGTCGGCGCCAATGGCGGTCAGGTGATCAATCATAGCGGCACCAGTGAAGTCACCTCCAGCTCTGCATTCCAGAATATCTATATGGCGTCGCTCGCCAAAAATGATGCGATCTCCATGTTGGTCGGCGGCAATATAGGCTATCAAGCCGCCTCTGCCACCACCGGTTCCGACGGGTCTATTCTGTTATCATCTGGCTATGATATCATGGGCGGCACCCTCTCATCTATGCCAACCACGGCCAGTGGTGCTGGCCATGTTAATCTGGCTGCAGGCCGCTTCAACGGTGCCGTCGATGCTCATGCAAGTGGTGATATCAGCGCCAATATTGCTGCCGCCACCGCGCTAGAATTTTCCGGTGATGCGCGCTTTACCGGCGATGCGTCCGTCGTCTTTTCCGTCGCAGGCGCGATCAATGCCGAAAATCTGCTGCTCCAGTCACCCGGCCGAAATGCCGGTCAGGGCGTATCGCGACTGACGGTGAATGGCGGCGCGGTCAACATCGGCGGCAATCTGGAATTGCGCGCCGATGGGCTGGCCGACGCAGCAACGGGCGTTGCCCGCGGCGGATTGGCCGAATTGCTGGTCCAAAACAATGGATCGGTCCTTGCGAGTAACAATCTGTCGCTGTCAGCCAATGGCTATGCGGCCCAAACCACCACAGGAGCGGGCAGCAGTGGCACCGGCGGAATCGTGCGCATTCAACAAGATAGCGGCACGATTGAGAGCGAAGTTTTGCAGCTGGAGGCCAATGGCTGGGGCAGCGAGAGCTTTGATGTGGGCAGCGCGGGCGGCGATGGACGCGGTGGCACCATCGATGTTCAACTGAACGGCGGCTCGCTGCAAATAGTGACGACGATGATCCAAGCCAATGGCGAAGGCGGCAGAGGCGGCGTCAGTTCGATCGACGGCGTCGCAAGCGGTGCAGGCGGCCTTGGCGCGGGCGGTGATGTCAAAATCCTAATTGCGGCAGGGTCCGCCACCGAAGAGGTCTCCATGCGGGTGGAGGCCATCGGAATTGGCGGGTCTGGCGGAATATTGATTTCCCCAAATGGCGAGATGGCAGCAACTGGCCGCGGCGGAAACGCGACCGGCGGCACGATTGATTTTGCAGACTATCGCAATTCCGACCGAGCTTTCGCTCTCATATTGAATGCCGATGCCTCTGGCGGCGATGGCGGCTATTTTGAAGGCAGCGGAGACATCATCCCGCCCCCATCCTCCGCGTTCGTCGGCGGCGCGGGCGGCACCGGTCAGGGCGGATCCATCACCGCGCTGCTCAGCGGCACTTATGACGCAGGCGAACTGGCCTTATCTGCCAATGGTCAGGGTGGCCGAGGCGGCATGAATCTAGTCGGCGGCGCCGGCGGGCTTGGTGCTGGCGGCACGGCATCCCTGATCGCGAACAACAATGGCCCCAACTTAGTGGAAACATCCTTTTATCTGAATGGCGAAGGCGGCGAAGGCGGTCGGGGTCGGTTTGGCAATGGCGGTGCCGGTGGTGCTGGTGAGGGCGGCACAGCCGAAATCGTGGCGCGCGGCGCAGGCGCTGCCTTTGCCTTCTTGCCAAATGATATTTACGCCTCTGGCAGGGGTGGAAACGGCGGAGAAACCGGTATCAGCATCTCTGCTCCCGGCACACTCTTAGGCGGCGATGGCGGCGGCGGTACCGGCGGCACCATCCGCTTTCGGGCGGAATCGGGCGCCAATCTGGATCTCGCCTCCCTTGGTTCGCCGGGACCCATCCTCTCCAACGATGCCATCGGCGGGGACGGAGGCTTCTCGAACGACGGCAACGGCGGCAATGGCGGAAACGCTGTGGGGGGCCGCGTCGAATTGCTGGCACATGGCGGCACCATCCAGCAATCCGATCAACTGACGATCACTCTCGCGACCAGTGCAGGAACTGGCGGTGACGGCCTGCAAAATGGGCAAACTGGCACCACCGTTGGCGGCAATATTCGCTTGTCTGCCCAAGATGTCGGCAGCGATCAGGGGGCTATCAATCTTGCCTTCGCCTTGCTCGACGCCTCAGGCGATAGCGCGGGACGGATAGAGATAGCCGCAACCAATGGCGGGGCCATTTCAACCAGCAATATGGACGCCTCAGCCTCAGGTAGCGCCACCCCGACCAACAATAACAGCCTCACCTCCACTTCCGGTATTGTCTTCATTGCCAATGATGGCATGATCAGCAGCAGTGGCAATATCTCTGCCAACACGGGCGGCAGCATCGGCGTTCATGCCAGCGGCAACGGCGCAGTGTCTGCAGCGGGCGATCTCAACCTCTCCGCAGACGATCAAGTGGAAATCCGCCATGCCAATCGTCTCGCCCCTGCGGCGACACTGGCATCCGGCGGCAGCCTGAACCTAAACGCCGGAACCAGCATTTTTTCTGATAACAACAGCCTAGTTCAGAGCGGCGACAGCCTGTTCCTGACAGCCAATAGCGCCATCACCATGGGCCGGCTCAATGCCCAAGAGTTTAGCAGCATTGAAAGCATATATGGTGCCGTTACGATCGATCATCTTCTGGCAGACAACCCGCTGGTGGTGAGCGGTCAAAGTGTCTCGATACGCGACGGCGGCGACCTTTTCTTCGAGATGCTGCAAAGCTATGACGGCCCCGCCACGATCCAGACGAGCGGCGCGCTGACCATCGGCGGTGCCAATATCGCTGGCAATGCCAATCTTTCCAGCACTGGCGATCTTCATATCATGGGCCTTTCCGCCAGCGGCGCCCTTGCCGCCACCAGCAGCGAAACAATCTTCGTCAGCGGATGGATCGAAGCGCCAGACATCAGCCTAACCTCCCGCGATATCGCCATCGAATCCCGTGCTATGGTGGGGCAACCCGGCCTGACAAACCGCCTGACGCTGACCAACAGCGATAACAACCGCCAGACCTTTATCGGCGGGACCGGAGCGCCGAATGGCTATCATCTCGACGCCGAAGAAATTGCGAGCCTTTACGGCACAAATATCCGCTTGGTTGCGCCCAATATGGCGGGGTCAGCGGTGCCCGATGTGGTCATCGACAGTTTCACGCTGGATTTTCAGAATAGCTTGGACGGCGGCAGTCTGACGATTGAAACACCGGGCCGCATCGCCGTGATCGGCCATGCCGCGCTGACCAACATGTCTGGCAGCAACAATTTGCAACTGAACGCTGGTGAAGCTTTGGATGTGATCTTCGGGCAAGGCTCGCTGCGGATCACAGACAGCAGCGGCGAAGGCACAGGCCGCATGATCCTCAACGCGCCGCGGATCATGGTGGCGAGTGAAGCCGCCATTGCGGATCTGGCCAATGCCACCACGCCCGAAGACTATGAAAACCGTCTTTCCCTGAATGACGGTTTTGCATCCAGCGAAGGAACGCTGGTGGCCGATGGCTTCAGCGTAACGGTGGATGAAGGATTTTTCGTGCAGAACAGCGGCGATAGCAGTCAAATCGACGCGCGCCGCGGCATCAGTTTCGGCCCGTCAGGACTGGATATCATCCCTGCCGCAAATTCGCTGATTATCATCAATGGCGCACAGAACAGCCCCAATGGCTGGCTGACCGGTTCTGCGACAATATCGGGCATGACGATCAATGGCGACACGCCAGCAGATGCCCGGTTCAATCGCCCGGCCGTGATGAATAGCTGCCTGATCACCAATGCAGCGATCTGCGGCGCGGATGCCTTTACGCCAACGGTGATCCCCATCCCGCCTCTGCGCGATGTGATCGACAATTCAGTAACCGAGGATGACGATGAAATCGAAGCCAATGATCGCGAAGCCTCTTCAATTCCGGATACGCTGATCAGCATGAGCGATATCGATCCGCTTACAGGCGAAGCCCTAGTGGATGATCCCGTCACGGCGACCGGAAATGATGATTTGTGGCAGCCCTTCTCAGACTAGGGTCAGTGAAGGCGGTTCGCGATGATTTCCGCAGACCGGCGCGGCAAGTCGCTTGACGATGCCGCGCCGGTCAAGGCATGGCTGCTGCCATGACTGAACCTTCCGCTTCCATCCAACAGCCGCTGCGCCTGTTCAACAGCCTGACCCGCAGCGAAGAAATCTTCACCCCTGTGCATCCGGGCGAAGCGCGTGTGTATAGCTGCGGCCCCACCGTCTATAATTATCCCCATATCGGCAATATGCGTGCCTATATTTTTGCCGACACTTTGGGCCGCACGCTGAGCCATAAAGGCTATAAGCTGACCCATGTGATCAATATCACCGATGTCGGTCATTTAACCGATGATGGCGATGCGGGCGAAGACAAGCTGGAAAAGGCAGCGGCGGAAAAAGCGCAATCCATCTGGGATATAGCGCGCCATTATACCGAGGCTTATTGGGAAGATATTCGCGCCTTGGGCATTCGCCAGCCTGCCCATTGGTCCATCGCCACCGATTATGTGCCGCAGATGATCGAATTTGCACGCTCGATTGCCGATAAGCATTGCTATGCCCTACCCAGCGGGCTTTATTTCGATACCAGCACCGTGGCTGATTATGGCCGACTTGCTCGCCACCATAATGATGAAGGCGAAAGCCGTATTGATCCCGTCGATGGCAAGCGTCATCCGGCCGATTTCGCTATTTGGCGAAAAACGCCAGAAGGCGAAAAACGTCAGATGGAATGGGACAGCCCTTGGGGCAAAGGCGCACCCGGCTGGCATCTGGAATGTTCGGTGATGTCCGAGGCTTTGCTGGGTTTTCCATTCGATATTCACACCGGCGGCATTGATCATCGCGAAATTCATCACCCGAATGAAATTGCGCAAAATCAGGCGCATAACTGCTCCGATCACAGCGGTGCACGCCTATGGATGCACAATAATTTTCTGGTCGAGCGATCCGGAAAAATGTCCAAAAGCTCAGGCGAATTTCTGCGCCTGCAATTGCTGATCGACAAAGGTTTTCACCCGCTATCCTATCGCCTGATGTGCCTGCAGGCCCATTATCGCAGCGAATTGGAATATAGTTGGGATAATCTTGCCGCCGCGCTGACCCGATTGAAACGCTTGGTGATGGCCGCCATGCCGCTGCGCGATATCGCCCCTGCCCCCATCAGCCATCCGCGCCTGATCGATTTGTTCAGCAAATTTGATGCGGCCATATCCGATGATCTCAACACCCCTATTGCCATCACCCTGATGGAAGAAGCCGTAGCGATGAAGAAGATCGACGCTAGTCAGAAACGCGCCTTGATCGAAGCGATGGATGCTGTTCTGGGCCTTCAGATTCTGACCATCACGCGCGAACAATTGCGTCTGCGCCCCAAAATGGCGACGATAACGGAAAAGGAAATTGGCGAAAGCTTGAAACAGCGCCAAAATGCCCGCGCCGCCAAGGATTTCGCGGCATCTGACGCTCTGCGCGATGCGTTGCTGGCGCAAGGGGTGGAGGTGATGGACGGCGATCCGCTGGGCTGGGATTGGCATCCCATCGTCTGATAATATATCGCTGGTCATCATTTGAAGCTTCACTGGCCATCCTCTCATCCCCCGCTTGGGGCTTGCCCATCGCGGCAAGCCCGGCCATCCTCCCAACCTATTTAGAAAAGGGGAGCTTATGTCCAAATCCATTGCCGTTATGTCGGCTCTGGTCCGCCCATTGATCGAGCCGCATCTGCCGGATTGGGTAGAGCCGCACTATTTCACTACCAAAGAAGAGGCGCTGGAATTGGCGCCGCTCGCGGATATCGGCTGGTTTGATATGAATGATCGCGCCGATATGGCCGCGACCCTCATGGCCGCCACCAATTTGAAATGGCTCACGAGCATTTTCGCTGGGCTGGATGGCCTGCCGCTGGATGCCCTTGCCCAGCGCGGGGTTGTCGTGACCAATGGGGCCGGGATTAACGCCATCACCATCGCCGAATATGTGGTGATGGGTATGCTCAACATCGCGAAAAATTATCGCGAGGTTGTCCGCGCACAGGAACGGCATGAGTGGCTGTTTGATTCCCCCGGCAAGGTTGAGCTTTATGATTCCAAAGCCTTGTTGCTGGGTTATGGCGCAATCGGAAAATTGGTGGAAGAAAGGCTGAAGGCCTTTGGCGTCGATATCACTGTCGTGCGTCGATCCGGCGGCGCAGGCACGCTCGGCCCCGATGAATGGCGTGCGCGACTGGGCGAATATGATTGGGTGATCCTCGCCGTGCCTGCCACAGCGGAAACAGATGGGATGATTGGCGCAGCAGAATTGGCTGCCATGAAAAAGACCGCGACACTGGTGAATATCGCGCGCGGCAGCGTGGTCGATCAAGAAGCGCTGGTTGCCGCCCTGCAAAACCGCACCATCGGCCACGCCTTTTTGGATGTGACCACGCCGGAACCGCTGCCCCCTGAACATCCGCTGTGGGATATCGACACCGCCCATATCACCATGCATTTGTCGGGTCGGGCGCAGGATAAAATGTTCGTCCGCTCTGCCGAGCGTTTCCTCGACAATCTGAAGCGCTGGAAAACAGGCGAAGCGCTCAGCCCGCTGGTGGATCTGTCGCTGGGCTATTAAGCCCAGCCCAGCTCTAAACCCGCCTGCCCCATATATTTCAGGCTTGCTTCAAATTTCGTGCGCCGCCCGCAATGATTGCGCGGGCGGATGCATCGGCATCAATATAGGCTTCTTGGAATTCACCGCTCCAATATTTCAATTCTTCCAGCGGGATCTGCTGGCCCGTAACGGCGCACAGCACATATCGACCGGCGCGAACCACGCGAAACTCCGGCGTATCATAGTCCAAAATGGCGAGATCTTTATTCGTGAACATGGGCGCATATTTGCGCCCGCGCGCGCCCCATGTCCACCCCCCAGCCCATAAGATTAAAATTCGATGGTTATTTTGATCTGTGCCTGCGACACCCCAGCCGCTTCGGCCAGCGCGATACGCGCCGCAGCCACAGCATCATGCAAGTCTTTTCCCGACGATATCGCCGCACCGGCGGAGGAAAACCCCTGTTCTGCTTCGCACCCCATCTCACTCGGCGCCAAGCCCCACACTTCGGCAGCGGTCATTCCCAAAGCCCCCGCCAAAGCCTGAATACTGCGTGGACGCGGCATCGTCTTGCCCGTTTCCCACGCCCAGATGCTAGGCTTGCTGATACCGGAACGGCGCGACAAAGCCGCAAGGCTCAGCCCCTTTTGCTCTCTCAGATGACGCAAGCGTTGCGGCAAGCTCATCGCCTCTGGGGCACCATCCGCACCATTGGCACCATCGCGCACATCCGGTTCAGCAATCAGGGAATTGCGCAATTTGGCCGCGCTCAAGGCTGCACGCGATAGCGGCTGCGCAAATTTGCACCCATATAGATTATCGCTCGTCCAGATAATGGAGGCCGCGACCTGCCCCGCTTCCGGCAAATTCAAATGGATCAGTTGCGCGATATCCAACGCCGCTTCCGTTTCCACCAATACCCCTGTGGCAGAAAGATTGTGCAACATCACACGAGCCGCGACGCCGGGGCCGATCAGACCATCAGTCTCGATCATCAGTTCCACACGTTCACTGCCGCGCGCTTCCCGCGCTGCGTGCTGATTTGAGGCAATATCATTCGAAGTCATTGTTGCAGCACCCTCATATCATTTCATTATCGTCATCGTCTTTCCTATGCCCGACCCTATCCCCAACGGCCCATGCGAACAAGCCAAGGCGCGTCCACTGTCAGGAATCTGCCCAAAAACCGGGCCTCACGGTGCCAAAATTGGTCCAAAATGGTAACTATCCATGTCCATTTCCAGTTCACTTCTCCTTTGATTTATGCACCTCAGGCTTCAGCCTAACCCTTATGGGGCACGGCGATATGGGGATCTATCTGCTGAACAAAGCAGCCATGGGCTATTCACGGCTCGCAACCCGGCTGCAAACAGCAGGCTGGCCGCCTGTGCAACGCGCTTATACAATCACCGCCTTACCAAAGCCGCCATGGCGCAATATGGTCATCCTCACCGATTGGCAGCAGCTTGATCTGACAGAGAGGGAGGTGCTGCTGGCAGCCACATTCCCCCATCCGACCATCATGATGGTGATCACATCCTCTCACTTCAGCTGTCAGGATGCCCGCCGCATTATGCGCAGTGGCCGATGCGATCTGGTCAACGCCCCTGCCAGTGATGAGACGCTGGAAATGGCGGTGTGGAGCGCTGTTGCGCGGTCACGGCTGGTGCAAGAGCAGTTGGCCGCCCATGACAAGGCGGTCCATTGTCTCGCCAAGCTGACTATGCGAGAAAAACAGATATTGGGCGCCCTGGCAACCGGGGCCAGCAACAAAATGGCGGCGCGGCAGTTGGGGCTAAGCCCTCGCACGGTGGAAGTTCATCGCGCCAATATGGTGCGCCGCAGTGGCATGGCGCATGTTGCCGATCTGGTCCAAGCGCATCTGGCAATAGAGCAATATCGCAGCATCGCCGCACAGCGAAAGCCCGGCATCGGCGCGTAGCAGCCCAGGGTCAGGACCTGGTTAACGCCTGCGCTGTTACCGGATCACTTTCCCTTTCCCACGCTGGATTTCAGGCTTAGCCGCGGCCCCACCGTTTCAAGCCGCAAGCTTTTGACACCCTACCGAAATTCTGAGGATGACGCCGCGCATCGCTTGGCATAGCATGGCCCCAACACGCGTGTTCAGCGCGAAATGAAACAAGACTTCAGGGGGACCTTTATGTTGCACCGACCAGCCGGCCTTTCCGTGAGCACCGCGATCGAACAGCGCCGCTCCGTGCGCGCTTTTCAGGATCGGCCCGTGGATAAAGCGTTGCTGCAAGATATTCTGACCAAAGCCCAGCGCGCACCATCGGGCGGAAATTTGCAACCATGGCAAGCAGTGGTCGTCGCGGGCGATAAATGGAGCGATGTCAAACAAGCGGTCGCCGCCCGCATCGCCATGGGCCGCGACGGACAAGAGCCAGAATATGATATTTACCCGCGCGGATTGATCGATCCGTGGGAAAGCCGCCGCTTTGGTGTGGGCGAAGGCCTCTATGCCTCCATCGGTATCCCGCGTGAAGACCGGGCGGCCCGGCTTGGTCAATTCATGGATAATTATAAGGGTTTCGGCGCACCAGTGATGCTTTTTGTGCATTGTTCGCGCATTATGGGTCCGCCTCAATGGTCGGATATGGGCATGTGGTTGCAATCGCTGATGCTGCTGGCCGTGGAAGCTGGGCTTACCACCTGTCCTCAGGAATGTTGGGCCATGTATGGCAAAACCGTGCGCAATACGCTGGGGCTGGACGATGGGCAGATTTTATTTACGGGCCTTGCCATTGGCTATGCTGATGAAGACGCCCCGATCAACAATTGGCCTGTGCCGCGTGCAGATATTGATGAAGTGATAGATTGGCAGGGATTTTAACGGATGACACAAGAGCGCAGCATATTTTATCGCCTGATTCCTGCTGCGATGCTGGCGGGGCTTGCCGGCTGCGCTGCCATTCCCAAAATGGATCAGCCGGCCACGCCGCCGCCCGCCCATCCCCAGCCAAAGCCGCCCGAACAGATAGTCGCACCGGCAAAACCATGGGATGCTCGCCCGCTGGATGCAGGGCGCTGGCGCTATGATCCGCGCGCAAAATCCGCAATTTATGCGAATAGTTCCGGCTCGCTGATCAGCCTTACCTGCTTGGGATCATCCATCCGCATCGCCAGTGACTCTTTTTCCGCTGGCGGTCGAGCGATGACCGTTGATCTGAAATCCAGCTTTGGCAACAATCGCCTGCGCTTCGATCCACTGGGGGCCAACGGCCTTCAACTGAGCTTGGCGGCGCAAGATCAAAAGCTGGATCAAATCGCCTTCAGCCGGGGTCGCTTTGCGCTGGAGGCCGCAAATGGGCGCTCCCTTACCCTGCCAGTTCACTCGGAAATCGGCCGAGTGATTGAAGATTGCCGGGGCTGATTTGCCCCGGCCAAGGCCTTAACTGCCAATTCGCACCGATCCGCGGCGAATCCATCCCCAGCGGCAAGGGCCTTGATATTCCTGCACCGAAGCCGCCGGACGGGTGATGCCGCACATATCGCCATCGGTGCGAGGTGCCGGAAAAATCACCCCGAACCATTCATCATTGTCGGCGGCCTCGCACACGGAAACAGCCACCCCACCTGCCAGCTTGGCCTTAACAGCGCGGGTTTCGCCGGGCGCCCAATATACATCTGTTCCGCCGTCGGTTACGCGCGATAGGCTGGAACAAGCCGGCAAGCTTGGCCCTTCGGTGCCGATCCGCACGGGACGCACGCTCAGCGGCTCCCCTGCAACAGCCGGAGCATTATCCACAGGCGGCACCGCATCGGAGCAAGCCGTAAGCAACAGCGCCGAAAAGCTCAGCACAACAATCGAAGAGGCGGTCGTTAATCTCATCCTGCGAAACTAGCGTCCGATGTTCGACTGCGCAACGTTCGTCACAGCAACGGGTTGAGCCGCATTTTCGCTTGGGTTTTCTGGCCCCGGACCCTATATAATCGACATGACGGAAAGCATTGATCAGCTGACGGGCGAAAGCGCGTCCAAACTCCCTAACGCAAATGCCTATGGCGCCGATTCGATTAAGGTGCTGAAAGGCCTTGATGCCGTTCGCAAGCGCCCCGGCATGTATATCGGCGACACCGATGATGGCTCCGGCCTGCACCATATGGTGTTCGAGGTCAGCGACAACGCCATTGACGAGGCGTTGGCGGGGCATTGCGATCTGGTTTCGATCACGCTGAACAGCGATGGTTCGGTGAGCGTGGAAGACAATGGCCGCGGTATTCCCACCGGCATCCATGCAGAAGAAGGCATTTCGGCCGCTGAAGTGATTATGACTCAGCTGCACGCTGGCGGAAAATTTGAAAACGCCAATGATGACAATGCCTATAAAGTCTCCGGCGGCCTGCACGGCGTTGGGGTTTCGGTGGTCAACGCGCTGTCCGAATGGCTGGAATTGACGATCTGGCGGGATGGTCAGGAACATTGGATGCGCTTTGAATTTGGCGAATCCGTTGGCCCTCTCGTTGTGCGTGGCCCCGCGCCCGATGGCAAAAAGGGCACGCACGTGACCTTCTGCCCATCCAGCGAAACCTTCAAAAACATCACCGAATTTGATTTTGAGCGGCTGGAGCATCGCTATCGCGAACTGGCCTTCCTCAATTCAGGTGTTCATATTTTGCTGGTCGATGCCCGCCATGCGGAGCATGTGACGCATGATCTTTACTATGACGGTGGCATATCGGCTTTCGTTCGCTGGCTTGATCGCAACAAAACACCATTGCTGCCCGATCCAATCGCCATTTCGTCGGAACGGGATGGCGTGGGCATTGAGGTCGCGCTGGAATGGAATGACAGCTATTATGAAAATGTGCTGTGCTTCACCAACAATATTCCCCAGCGGGATGGCGGCACCCATTTGGCCGCATTCCGCGCCGCGCTGACCCGCACACTCAACAATTATGGCGAAAAATCCGGTCTGCTGAAAAAGGAAAAGGTCAGCCTGACCGGCGAGGATATGCGCGAAGGGTTGACCGCCATCGTCTCGGTCAAACTGCCTGACCCCAAATTCTCCTCGCAAACCAAAGACAAGCTCGTCAGTTCCGAGGTTCGTCAGCCGCTGGAAAGCCTGATGGCCGATCGGTTGAATGACTGGCTCGAAGAAAATCCCGCCAATGCCAAGCTGGTGGTGCATAAGATTGTCGAGGCTGCGGCTGCGCGTGAGGCAGCCCGCCGCGCCCGGGAATTAACCCGCCGCAAAGGCGCGATGGATATCGCCTCGCTGCCCGGCAAGCTCGCCGATTGTCAGGAACGGGATCCCGCCCAATGTGAATTGTTTCTGGTCGAAGGGGATTCCGCTGGCGGCAGCGCGAAACAAGGCCGGGATCGCAGAGTTCAAGCCATTTTGCCGCTGAAGGGTAAAATCCTGAATGTGGAGCGCGCGCGCTTTGATCGCATCATTTCTTCCAAAGAAGTGGGCACGCTGATTCAAGCTCTGGGCACTGGTATTCGAGACGAATTTAATATTGAAAAACTGCGCTATCACAAGATTGTGATCATGACCGACGCGGACGTTGACGGCGCCCATATCCGCACCTTGCTGTTGACCTTTTTCTATCGCCAGATGCCAGAAATCATCACCAATGGTCATCTCTATATTGCGCAGCCACCGCTCTATAAGGTCGCCAAGGGGCGCAGCGAAGTCTATCTGAAAGATGATGCGGCGCTGGAAAATTATCTGGTCGATGCGGGGATCGACGCGCTGTTGCTCGAAACCGCTGGCGGCGCCCGTTCCGGGCAGGATTTGCGCGGCTTGATCGAACATGGCCGCCGGATGCGGGCGCTGATGAACTATATTCCGCGCAACATGGATCATGGCCTTGTCGAGGCGCTGGCCCTGACCGGCGCGCTGGATCCCGATCTGGATCAGGCAGGGCGCGCAAGCGCCGCACAAAAAGCCGCGACATGGCTGGCCGCCGCCGAACAGGCCCTTCAGGGCACCGCCGAAGCCACATGGACGGTGGAAGCCCGCGATGATGGTGGCTATCAGCTGGAACGTCGCTGGCGCGGCGTGAGCGATTTCCACAGCATCGACGCCGCCTTTCTGGGCAGTCAGGAATCGCGCCGTCTGCACAAATTGGCCGATGAACAGGCCGAAGCCTATGCCCAGCCTTCTCGCTTGGTGAAAGGCTCCGCCAACCATGTGGACGCCGACGCTGCGGCCGACGGCGATGAGGTGCAGGTCAGTGTTTCCGGAAAATCGAATCCGGTCACCCGCCCATCCGAATTGCTGGACGCCATTTTTGCGCACAGCCGCCGCGGCCTCGCCATCAGCCGCTATAAGGGTCTGGGCGAGATGAACGCCGAACAATTGTGGGAAACGACCCTCGATCCGTCGAACCGTTCCTTGCTGCGTGTCGAGGCCGAACAGGCTGATGTTGCGCATGAAATCTTCGAGCGGCTGATGGGTGATGAAGTGGAACCCCGGCGCGAGTTCATCCAAACCAACGCTCTGTCCGTCGCCAATCTTGACGCCTGACATCACGGTTTTCTGCCATTTTTAGCAGTAGATTATGGCGCTGAGCGGCACTCCGTTAATCCCGGAATCCGCTCAGCGCATCGCCAGACGATTGCCGATGCCGCCCTGCCCTGCTTGAAGCCCCTCCAGCAATCGAGGGGAAGTTGATATGCGGAGTTTGTTGGCGCTTGCGCTCCCACTGCTGCTAGCCCATTCAGCGGCAGCTCAGGGCTCATTGCCACATCAGGCAGACGTCGTCGAAAGCCCTGCTGTCGGTGCCCCATCAACCACCAATCCAGCCCGCGCCGATGATGTTGCAGACGCCACCGCCGAAGCAAGCGACGATGATGGCACCCATGTCGGCACCGGCATTGCCAGCTATTATGGCAGTGAACTGGCCGGAAACCGCACCGCCAGCGGCGAAACTTTCAATCCTGATGACTTGACCGCAGCGCACCGCACCCTTGCTTTCGGCAGCCGGGTCCGCGTCACCAATATTGCCAATGGCGAAAGTGTGATCGTTCGCATCAACGATCGTGGCCCCTTTGGCGGCCATAAGCGCGTGATCGATGTCTCCCACGCCGCAGCACGGGAAATCGGCCTGCATCGCAGCGGCATTGCCCGCGTGTCCATGGCTTTGCTGGATCAGTAAGGCGGCTACCAAGCGCCTTTATGCGCTGAACTGCACATCGCCTCGCGCTACCCGCGTAAAGGCGGCGCCTATCGCACACCATCCATCGCGCTGACATTGCCTCTCAGGCCCGGATATGTCAGCAAAGGCCATGGCTTTGCCACCGCCTTTTGCTCAATGGTTTGCTCAGCAAGGCTGGAAGCCGCGATCCCATCAGATTGAGATGCTATCTGCCGCGCGGCGCGGCGAACATGCCCTGCTGATCGCCGCCACCGGCGCCGGAAAAACATTGGCGGGTTTTCTGCCCAGCTTGGTGGAACTGGCCGAACAGCCGGGGGAACGGCTCCACACCCTTTATATCTCCCCCTTGAAAGCACTAGCGGCGGATGTTGGCCGCAATCTGGAGCGACCGATTTCCGACATGAAGCTGCCGATCCGGGTGGAGAGTCGCAGCGGCGACACAGGGTCGAGCCAGAAAGCGCGTCAGCGCGCCCATCCGCCGCATATCCTGCTAACCACCCCGGAATCGCTATCGTTGCTGTTGTCCTATCCGGATAGCTTCGCAATATTTGCTGATGTGAAGCGCGTGATCCTTGATGAAGTTCATGCCTTTGCCACCGGCAAGCGCGGGGACCTGCTCAGCCTGTCGCTCGCCCGCTTGCAACGCATTGCGCCAGATCTGCGCCGCACCGCTCTGTCGGCCACCATTGCCGATCCTGATGCCTATCGCCGCTGGCTGGCTCCCGATGGTGCGGCAAATCGCGTGGCATTGATTCAGGGCGAGGCTGGAGCACCGCCCGACATCCAACTTTTGCTACCAGCTGGCACCATCCCTTGGGCGGGTCATAGCGGGCGCTATGCCATAGCCGAGGTGATGGCCGAGATTGAGCGCCATCAAACAACGATTATTTTCTGCAACACCCGCCGCCTTGCGGAATTAATTTTCCAGCAATTGTGGCGCGCGAACGAACAGGCGCTGCCAATTGGCCTTCATCACGGCAGCTTGGATCAGGAAGCGCGCCAAAAAGCGGAACATGCGATGGCGAAAGGCCGCTTGCGGGCCCTTGTTGCCACCTCCAGCCTCGATCTGGGGCTAGATTGGGGCAATGTCGATTGCGTTATCCAAATGGGGGCGCCCAAAGGATCATCACGCCTGCTTCAACGCATCGGACGCGCAAATCACCGGCTGGACGAGCCTAGCCGCGCCTTGATCGTACCCGGCAATCGTTTTGAATTTTTAGAGGCTCGGGCCGCGCTGGATGCCATTACCGCGGGCGAACGGGATGCGGATCAGTTTCGCCCGGGCGCGCTGGATGTGCTGGCCCAGCATGTCACCGCCATGGCCTGCGCTGCCCCCTTCCAAGAATCTGATCTATTGGCTGAAATCCGCACGGCCCAGCCCTATCAAACGATGGACGCAGAGCAATTCTCCCGCCTGATCCAATTTGTGGCGGATGGCGGCTATGCGCTCAAAAGCTATGATCGTTTCCGCCGCTTGGCTCCGATTGAGCCGGGGGGATGGCGTATCTCCCACCCCCAATTTGTGGTGCAATATCGGCTCAATGCCGGAATCATTGTTGAAGCCCCGTCGCTTAGCGTGCGGTTTCGCAATGGCCGCAAACTGGGCAAGGTCGATGAAAGTTTCGCCAGCACGCTGATACCGGGCGACAGCTTCACCTTTGCTGGCCTTGATCTGGAGGTGGAAAGCATTCGCGATACAGACCTCACCGTCCGCGCCACCACCAAGCCCGCCCGCATTCCATCCTATATGGGGGCGCGTATGGCGCTTTCTACCAGATTGGCAGATCGGGTGCGCCATTTTCTAGCCAATCCTGACAGTTGGCAGGATTTCCCCGAAGATGTGCGCCATTGGCTGACCATGCAGGCCCAATGTTCGGCCCTACCGCAACCGGATCAATTGCTGGTCGAAAGCTTCCCGCATGAAGGCTTGCACTATTTGATCGCCTATCCCTTTGAAGGCTGGAATGCTCATCAATCGCTGGGCATGTTGATCACCAAAAGAATGGATCGCGACCGGCTTCAGCCGATGGGCTTCATCGCCACCGACTATGCTCTGGCGATCTGGTCCCTCCAGCCTGTTGCCGATCCGGCGCGCCTCTTTCATGCTGACATTATGGCCGATGAATTTGTCCAATGGGTCGAGGGATCACATTTGTTAAAACGCGCTTTTCGCGAAGTGGCGGTGATCGGCGGCCTGATCGAACGGCAACATCCCGGTAAGCGCAAAACTGGGCGGCAGGTGACCTTTTCCACCGATTTAATCTTCGATGTCTTGCGCAAATATGAGCCAGATCATCTGCTGTTAGAAGCAGCATGGGCGGATGCGCGCGAACGCTTAACCGATGTGGGCCGCCTGAGCGATTTGCTGGAACGCGCCGCCGGTTCGATGCAGCATAGGGTGCTAAACCGTGTCAGCCCGCTTGCCGTCCCTATCCTAGCCTTGCTCGGGCGCGAACAAATTGCCTCAACCGATGTCGATGATGCCCTGTTCGAGAAAATCGCAGAAAAGCTCGCGGTGGAAGCGATGGGGCAAGGCTGATCACTAACCTCCCTTGTTCAGCAGATGATGTTGCCTTGCGGCGGCTGATCTACCTTCCCATATCCCTCTCATGCCGTCCGCTAATCTTCCCCGCACATCCTTCACTTTCGGGGGCCAGCGCTTCGTGGCCCTGCCAGATCGCGCACTCTATTGGCCGCAACAACGCGCCCTGATTGTCGCCGATCTCCACTTTGAAAAGGGCAGCGCATTCGCTGCCAACGGCCAGCATCTGCCTCCATATGACAGCCACGACATTTTAAGCCGCCTGCTCATCTTGGCCGAGCAAAGCCAAGCCCAGCAGATTTTCTGCTTGGGTGATAGCTTCCATGATCGAAACGCTGCCGCCCGCATGGCACCCGATCTATCCGGGCGCCTTTCTGCATTGGCAGCGGAACGCCATATCTGTTGGATCGCGGGCAATCATGATGGCCTAAGTGGCTCCGCATGGGGCGGCAGCATCGCCGACGAAATACTACTCAACGGCATTGTGCTGCGACACGAAAGCCTAGCGCACGAATCACGACCGGAAATATCCGGCCATTATCACCCGAAGTTGCGCTTCTCTGTGCATGGCCGCACCCTATCGCGGCCCTGCTTCCTGATAAACGAAAAACGATTGATGCTACCCGCTTTCGGTAGTCTTGCAGGCGGAATGGATGTGCATAACGCAGAAATTATGCGCCTTTTTGACCAAAATGATTGTCAGGCAATGATCGTCGCGGACGAAAAATTGCTGCACTTTCCTGTGAAGCAGCGCCGCCAACCCTGAAAAATAAACAGTGGCAGGGGTTGTAATCCGTATCGCCAGCCTCCATCTTACAGTCAGATCCTGTTCTCACGACACCTTATTTGAAACGGTTGTTGTTTTGGATGCAGCAGGTTCATCCTATCTTGCTGAACAGCCTCGCCAAATTCATCGATGATATTTCAGCACCCCATCTTCTATAAACCCATGAAGACGGGCTCCAAATATATCGGTGTCTTTTACTCACACTGTCATCGATATTACATATTCAGACATTAGAAATTTATTATGACGAACAATATTGCAATTTTTCCACGTTTCTCGCGCCATATTCTGGCCAGCAAAACCACGCCGCGCCGCGCGAACCCTAACACCCCACATCTCATCCCACGCCGCGAATTACAGCGCCTGATCGCCGACATGATCGATTAAGGCACACCATGGGGCGATGACGGACAGGGTGGGATTCAAACCCTCTAACAGAGTTTCAATCCGCGCCCCTGTGAGGGGGCGACCAGGGTATCCGTATAACTCGACAAGTTGCCCGGCGCGTTTCAATCCGCGCCCCTGTGAGGGGGCGACCACCGGGAAGCCCCACCACCTGCGAGCGCCCCGTGTTTCAATCCGCGCCCCTGTGAGGGGGCGACTTGCGCCATTTTTTTAATTGCCGAGGTGACATGGTTTCAATCCGCGCCCCTGTGAGGGGGCGACACGGAGCCGATCCCGCAGCAGTATTATTTGAGCGCGTTTCAATCCGCGCCCCTGTGAGGGGGCGACCGCCTGCCGCCGATTTGCTGGATGGTCCGCGCAAGTTTCAATCCGCGCCCCTGTGAGGGGGCGACCGCACAAAGTTCAGAGCATTGAGCAAATCTGGCTGTTTCAATCCGCGCCCCTGTGAGGGGGCGACGGAGGTAAAGCTCTGCCGCGTTAGGCCACGACGGTTTCAATCCGCGCCCCTGTGAGGGGGCGACCGTATTGCCGCGCGTCTAGGCCAAGCGAAACGACGTTTCAATCCGCGCCCCTGTGAGGGGGCGACTGTGGACAAGATGGGTCCGTGCAGGGGGTAGGGAGTTTCAATCCGCGCCCCTGTGAGGGGGCGACTTTACCGCCGAGGTTGTATCGCAAGCCCTGCCCTGTTTCAATCCGCGCCCCTGTGAGGGGGCGACAGGTCGCGCATGGTTCCTCACTATCTCAGTGTCTGTTTCAATCCGCGCCCCTGTGAGGGGGCGACTGGTGTGCGCTCCGCCATATTGCACCGCAATCGAGTTTCAATCCGCGCCCCTGTGAGGGGGCGACCTCTGCCAGTCATTTCCTCCATGCCACCCATGAAGTTTCAATCCGCGCCCCTGTGAGGGGGCGACTATTTCTGGTGGACTTAATGCCCGCACTGGCGCTGTTTCAATCCGCGCCCCTGTGAGGGGGCGACTGTATACCACCGATCGCTTCTACACACAGAGACTGTTTCAATCCGCGCCCCTGTGAGGGGGCGACCATTATCTAGCCCTCGGATCGTCGCTGATTTCCTGTTTCAATCCGCGCCCCTGTGAGGGGGCGACGAAACGTCAAGAGGGCTGCAACAGCCAATCCAGTGTTTCAATCCGCGCCCCTGTGAGGGGGCGACGGCTTCCACGACCGCGCCAAGCTTTGTTTTTAGGTTTCAATCCGCGCCCCTGTGAGGGGGCGACCGGACGGGCGCACCTATGCCGTCCTGTCGGTGCAGTTTCAATCCGCGCCCCTGTGAGGGGGCGACCGCTAGGGCTGTTGATAATGCGGGAACGTTACAAGTTTCAATCCGCGCCCCTGTGAGGGGGCGACCACCTGATCACCAGCCCATTCAACCGCACGGCGGTTTCAATCCGCGCCCCTGTGAGGGGGCGACGTGATGGTCATTTGATTGCTGCCGCCATGCATCTGTTTCAATCCGCGCCCCTGTGAGGGGGCGACCCACGGCTTCAATATAAGCCACTTCCAATTGTGGTTTCAATCCGCGCCCCTGTGAGGGGGCGACGATTTTTGGTAGGGGCGGAGGTTAAGCATCTATCGTTTCAATCCGCGCCCCTGTGAGGGGGCGACACTGTCAGCATTGGCGCGGGCTGTAGCCTCTGTTGTTTCAATCCGCGCCCCTGTGAGGGGGCGACTCGAGCGATCCGAACGGGATGACCGACGCAATGCCCGTTTCAATCCGCGCCCCTGTGAGGGGGCGACTTTCATGCTGCCCATAAAATGCCGTCCCTAGTTGGTTTCAATCCGCGCCCCTGTGAGGGGGCGACGTGAATTGCCAGTTGCAAATTGGGCGGCGGCAATGTTTCAATCCGCGCCCCTGTGAGGGGGCGACACGGTAGCTCTGCATAAAGCACGTCACACTCCTGGTTTCAATCCGCGCCCCTGTGAGGGGGCGACCGAGATGGCCCAAATGACATGCAAAGATCGGCGGGTTTCAATCCGCGCCCCTGTGAGGGGGCGACGGTTCAGTGGAGCATGGTAATCAGGGTTTAATGTGTTTCAATCCGCGCCCCTGTGAGGGGGCGACCCCTTGCAGGGCTGGAAACCTTGTCCAGAAGCTGGTTTCAATCCGCGCCCCTGTGAGGGGGCGACGTCGTCGGGTCGAAGTCACCCAGGCGGGCGAACGTTTCAATCCGCGCCCCTGTGAGGGGGCGACAACTAAACCCGCGCGAGCATTTTCGGCTTCGGTGGTTTCAATCCGCGCCCCTGTGAGGGGGCGACGAAATGACCAATCCATTTTGACGAAAGCAAGTCTAGTTTCAATCCGCGCCCCTGTGAGGGGGCGACTAATAATGCGGCTGGTCACTTAGAGACTTAAATAGTTTCAATCCGCGCCCCTGTGAGGGGGCGACCATCTCGCCAAGCGCCGCACCATTGGCAAAGCGGTTTCAATCCGCGCCCCTGTGAGGGGGCGACACTTGTTGGCCTACGGTCCACGCGGGGACGTCTCGTTTCAATCCGCGCCCCTGTGAGGGGGCGACGTCAAGGATTTGTTGACTACTGCCGCCTTTAACAGTTTCAATCCGCGCCCCTGTGAGGGGGCGACTTCCGGCACATTGTCGCATCGCGCATATGCGCTTGTTTCAATCCGCGCCCCTGTGAGGGGGCGACCCTTTTCCTTTAGCGCCTTGCGCTCTGCAAAAGTTGTTTCAATCCGCGCCCCTGTGAGGGGGCGACAAAGTCGGCGCTTCACGCAATGCGCCAATGGCCTGTTTCAATCCGCGCCCCTGTGAGGGGGCGACACCCACTTAGCTAACACAATGAGAAAAAGCAGGAAAGTTCGTACTTTGCGCGAAACCATGCCAGTCGCAGCGGCTTTCCATCAAGTCTTTCAGCACAAAAATTATAAAAGCACCCATTCCAATCACTTACAGGCCACGCGAACATCCCGGGAAAATCATGCTCGCTTGAGGTTCGCGCACTAAAATTGCAATGGGCCAGCCAAATCCAAAACGGCTTTGGCGCCAACATGCTCAATGCGCCTTCTGCCTTCCGCACCCAATCGATAGAAACGCAGAGAATCGCATTCTGGATCAATTTCTCCGATCAGTCGCGCCCGCAAGGCAACCCATTGGGCCGGATCCACTTCGCACTCAAAAACAGAATATTGCACACGCTGACCAAAGTCGAGGCATGCCCGCGCTACCCTACGCAAACGCCGTCGCCCTACAGCATCCTCTGTCTTCACATCATAGGTTATCAGCACCAGCATCGCGCTCTATTTCCAGATAAAGCCGGGATATCCATCAATATCCCCACGCAAATGGCGTGCCAGCATCTGTGCTTGCACATGAGGCACCAGACCAAGCGGCATCTCCTCCCCCAAAAATGGATGTCGCAGCAGCTGCCGCTTGCGTTCCGAAAAGGCGGTCAACACGGTTTTGCGCCCTTCCTCATTCAATAAAACGGCGCCAGCTTCGCCTTCTGTAAAATCAGAAACAGCCAATTGGCGCCGATTAATCAGGCTTAGCGCTAGACGATCCGCGAGCACGGGACGCATTTCTTCCATCAAATCCAGCGCAAGGCTCATTCTTCCGGGGCGGTCCGCATGAAGAAAGCCAATGGCGGGATCAAGGCCAACCCCTTCCAATGCGCCGCGGCAATCATTTCCCAGCACCGCATAGAGGAAGGATAACAGCGCATTCACTCGATCAAGCGGAGGCCTACGCGATCGCCCTCCAAAGGAAAAGTTCGGATCATCATGACGGATCATGGCATCAAAAGCACCGAAATAGAGCGCCGCTCCTTCCCCCTCATGCCCCCGCAGCATATCCATATTTTCGGCGGCAAGTGCCCGGCGAGACACGTGAGTAATCCCGGCCTCTGCCGCAGTAAGCGACGGGGACGAGCCATGGTCCCGAAGAGCGCGGCGCATCACCGTCCGTTGATTGGCAAGCTTGGCCGCGACCACGCCTTTCGCGATCACCAACGATCTGTCCGGTTGATCAGCCACACGATGCTGGGTGCGCCGAACAAGCACATTGCCGCTGCGCGGGCCTTCAACGCGGGCCAAAAACCGGCCATGCTCGGTGAGAAAAGATATGGTCACGCCCGCCTCGGTGCAGGCATTCATCAGCGATGGAGAGACAGAAGCGCGGCCCAGACAGACCAAGCCCCCAATCACATGAATCGGCGCGCGCCCCCTCTCTTTCCCCTCCACCTCCACAACAATATTGGCGCCATCTTTGCGGCAATAGGCGCCTTCAGAGGTGACATAAATGGTGTTGAGATGACGGCGCATGGCGAGACTAGCTTTCTATCATCCGGGCCAACCAGCCGGCGACAGCAGGCGGATCAGCCATTTTTTTGGGCCGACACATATCCATTAACGAACAAGCCCCGCATGTTTTCGCATTCCAAACGGGCGGCGGGGTGACAGAGGCGCGCACCATTAAACGCGCATCATGGGCCACTTGGGCGGTGAGCGCACGCAACTGCGCATCCATCGCAACCTCATGCCGCCTGCGCACCGCACCATAAAATAACATGGCTTCGGCTATCTCTACGCCCAACATTTCTTCAAGACATATAGCCTGCGCGCATAATTGCACCTCATCGGCACGGTGCGCCTTGGGCTTTCCTCGCTTATACTCCACCGGCATCACGCTATCGCCGCGTTTTTCAACCACATCCGCAACGCCCGCGACACCCAATGCAAAAGAACGCAGTTCAACACTGCGCAAGATTTTCACGCCGCCGCGCCGGTCGGATTTACCGCTATCCGCTTTTTCATGCAGAATGCGCCCTTCTGCAGTGGCTGCATTTTCGGCCCACAGCCGCTCCACATGGATCAGGGCGCATTGCCGTTGACAAAAGAGATAATGCTGCAGCGCTGAAATCGGCAGCAAAAAATCCTCGGCAGCGGCATCAGGCGGGGCCAGCGGGCGCATCAAGCGATGCTCTAAATATCCAGAATTTCCACCCCGCTGGGCAGATTTTCAGCATCAACCTCTATCGCATAATCGCTAAATGCGCGGGCCGGCGGATAATTATCGGTGCGCAAATCCCCCACCGGAAGCGCCTCACCATTATGGACACGGTTTACAGAAACCCGATCAAACAGCGCATGGGCTGGCGCATTGCCCATGCGGCAATCATGTTTGAAAACGATTAATCTGCGCTTAGACATTTCCCCGCGAGCGGCCGATCGATCATGATCAAACATATTGCCGAGCGCTTCCCACAGCAGCGCCAGATCATCCTCCGAAAATCCAGTGCCCTTAACACCTTGAGCAAGCGGTGCAGAAATAAAGCCATGCGCACGATAGAGGCCATAGGGGATGATATGCTTGCGCCCCATGGTGCGAATGTCGCCCTTGGTTTCCGCGTCTTTTTCGGTCGTTGCCGCCATGCGGGTAATCGATATTTCCAGAGGCATCACCGGTTCAACCGAGCGAGCAAAAGTGAATTGCACCGGGCCGCGCACCTGCCCACAATTGACACCAGTGCTCATCACCGCACCAAAGCTGCGAATATCAAAGAAATTCGCGCACATCCACGCCGTTAATTCCCGTGCCTTCACCTCATCCTTGGGCAGCTTTTTCAGGTCATCAGCCTTGGTCACGTCAGGCAACACAGCATCCCACGCCCGCTTATTTTGCAAATTCAGAATTGCGCGTTCGCTGACGTAAATTTCATGGCCCGGCACATCATCTTTCGCGAGCGAAATATAGTTACGAACCTTGCGCTTCAAGCACACATCCGACACCAAGCCTTGGTTGGTTTCAGGATCGAGCCGCGGAAGATTTCCTGCATCCGGATCGCCATTGGGATTGCCATTGGTGACATCAAAAAAATATACGAAATCATAACGATTGCTGATGGGTTGATTGGTCATGCTACCGTCTCCTCGCCGATCCCGGCGTCTTTGCTATCAGTCGATTTTTTGAAGCGTTGCGCACGCTGATGATAATAGCCAATGGCAAAACGCGCCTGATCCTCGATGCGCAGTGCGCGCGGCAAGCCATGCTCAACTCCCGCAACAATGGCTTCGAGCCTCATTTCATGACCGCCAGACTTATTATCTTTTCGCAGGGTCGCGAGGTGGTTCATCGCATTGCGGATTAAAACCGGAAAAGTCCGCGCCGGCGCAGATGAGGCTGAACCGTAAAAACGATCACGGATCGTGGCATTTAGGCCCGGCAGCGCATGTTCCTGGATCGCCTCCAGTTCAGCGAACCAACGTCCAAGCCGATAGGCCAGATTCATATCCTGTTCGTCAAGCGCCACGGGCACCTCCTTTTGCGCAAAACCAAGCCGATAATCACGCGCCAAAATACCGCGCAATATCGCGGCCCGCATCGCCGTCACATCACCTTGCTCAGCGCGGATTCGAATAATAATCGCCGTCATCAAGCTGCGCGGATAAGCTGTCCCGTTAAGGACTGCGCGCAGCAATTCCCCGCCCAGCATTGGCGGAATATTCTCACTTTTATGCTGAAGCGCCGTTTCGATGAGCAAATGCCAATTGGCAGGTGGCCAAATATGAGGCAGCGGTTCGATCCTCATATCCAGCCAATGTTCGCGCAGGCGGCGCTCGAAGTCACGAAAGGTGCCTTCATACCAAAAGCGCACGGATAGCCGCGCAGCATTTGGCGCTAAGCCCAAAATGTAAAAATATGTGCCCGGATCGATATGTTCGGTGTTGAGAGTTGGAACCGGCACACCTTCGGCCACAAGTTCTAACAACTCCCGGATCTTTTGGCTTTCTTGCGCATCGGATGGCGGATCAAAAGCATGTGCCGCCCATTCATCCGCAGCGGCGGCAGAGGTCTCGCCGCCCGTTCCGCTCGCGTCTGCCCAAAAGACCGTGGTGGTGTCGCCGATCTGAATCCGGTTGCGACTGCCCTTTTCCAACAACGCATTCAGCGCGATGCCATAACGCGCTGCGGCAGACCTCGAAACAGGCGCATTGCTGCCCTGTTCTTTGCCATAGGACGTAAATGCATCCAGATTAAAGGATACCAGACTGGCGCCTGCAGACTGCGCACCCCAGACGCCTTTCACAGAAGGATGAAGTCGTGCCGCCTTACCCATTTCGCCGGTAACAAGGCACATGACATCTTCGCCATCCCCGCTATCCGCTTGGTCCTTCACCAATGCGATCGCTGCCGGAAGCTCATGGATATAGGCTTTTTCGCCATCCATGCGAAAGACGATATTCGCGTCTTTCATTTCCTCTTTAAAATAAGGGCTGCTTTCAAATTGTTCGGGTGTCCATTGTTGAAGAAAGCGCTGTAGAGCAAGCAACCCCACTTCTTGTGAGTCTTGAAGCATCTCAGCATGGACCTGTTGAAATGCCTCATGCTCTTTGCCTGTGCGTTTCGGATCCTCAGCCGTCACCCCTAAAACATAGGAGCTTTTGTCCCACAATATATTGGGGTTAATTCCGCTGGCTCGCTTCTTGGCCGCAGGCACAGCCATGATACGCGAAACGAATTTCCCTTTCTCTTGAGGAATCCGAATATCCTGCACATCGGCAACACTGCCATCGGGCCGCAGCAAAATCGCATAGCTGATTTTTTCGCGGGAATAGCCCTCCGCCGCCGCCTCATTGCGCGCTGCCATGCGATCATAATAGCCATACAGCGCTTGAAGAACCGTCATGCAATCACGCCTTCGCTTTGCAGAGGCGGCACTTTCATCACCCCATCATTGAGCGCGGCGCGAAAAAAATAGGGCGTATGGCCATTGGCATGGTCAATATCATGCAGCATCCAGCCCAGATCACGATTGCGCTGATCTTCCGGCAATCTGCTCACCGGCAGATCATCGCCGAGCAGTTCAAAATGGGCCGCAAATTCACGGGTGCCTAGGCAGGGCCGGTGGAAACATTGCCCGGCCGCCGCCCGCCGATTGAACATATTGATATGTTTGGCAGGCGTATCGCCGTCGCCCGCTTTTTCCGTCAGTTCAAAATGCGCCTCGATCACATAGGCGGGATTTACCAGCACCGTGGCGGCTCGCTGCTGGCGATGATCATCCACGGCCAGACCCAGCCCGTTGACATCAGCTTTTCTCATAGCCGAACGGGCTGTGCCCGCTGGTATCTTCACGCCCACTTCATTGCGGCGAATGGATGTGAAGCGGATGGGATTCAGCACATGGATCGCATCAATCACCCACAAGATCGCGGGCTTCCAATGGATGGCTTCCAGCACGCCGCGCGCCGCGGATGGCGTCATCACATCATAGGAGACACGCTCCGCCTTCATTTCCGGGCGCGTAAAGCAGCCATGTTCGCCCCATATATGAAGCTTCACACCGAAAGACATAGGCCCCCTCCCTGTTCAGCCAAGTTCCTATCTTGCCTTAGCTTGGTCTGAAACTCCCCCATCAACAACTGAGTCCATTTTGACGAAAGATCAACTTATATTTCATATAAACTTAATTTTATAATAAGCATATCTAACTAATTATATGTCATAATTAATTTATAGATATTAAACTATATTTATATATCAAGCCACACACTTCATCATCATTTCATAAAATTTATTTGTTTTCATATATACTGAAGAAAAAAGCGAATGATCCGGCGCATGGTTCAACTGCGCTATTCGCCGCACCATGCTTCCATCTCGCCGCATCTTGGCTATCCATCGCGCTTTTGCTTGTCAAAGCTCAGGCTCCAAACTATCCCGGCGCAGTCGCTCAGGCCATCTTGGCTTACGGACGCCGCCAGCAAAGATTGCTTCTGTTGAGCCCTGCTCCCTCCACGCCCTATGTCGAACAGCTCCGCATCGGAATAGGGCGGCGCGCTTTGGCCATATGTTTGGCCCTGCTGATTGAAGCGCTTTTGCTGTTCATGCTCTTTTCGTTCAGCCCAGAAAAGTCGCCGGGCCGTAAGGAAGGTCGGGTCCATGTGATGCGGCTAGAGGCGGTCGATGTCGCGCTGGAAAGCGAGGAGCCCGCCCGCCCAGAAGAAAAGCCTGCCGATCCGCCGGCCACCGCACCGCAGCCCGAACCGGATCAGCCGCCTCAGCCAGCGCCTTCCCAACCCGCACCACCATTACCACCGCAGCCTCTGCCCCCCATACAGCCGCCACCCACGGCAACGCCTATCGAGCGTCCAGCCGCGCCAGCACCAAGGCCTAGCCCCACGCCGCCTGCCAATGCCCCCGTCTATGGCCCGCCCAACAAAGGCACCGCCTCCATCCCTGACACACAACGGGTCGGCACCGCACCCAATGGCGAACCGCTCTATGCGGCGGCTTGGTACCGCGAACCCAGAAACGACGAATTGCGAGGCTATTTATCCACTGCCAGCGGGCCGGGCTGGGGATTGATCGCGTGCCGCACTGCGCCGGATTATCGCGTCGAAGACTGTGTAGGGCTGGATGAATATCCAATGGGATCGCAAATCACCCGCGCAGTGCTGGCCGCCGCATGGCAGTTTCGGGTGCGGCCGCCGCGCGTGGGCGGCAAGCCGATGATCGGCGCATGGGTTCGAATCCGCATCGACTATAGCCTTCGTCAGCGCTAGCCACTGCTTATTGAGGAAGAGAGCGGCCGCACCTCCCTATATTTTCGCACATGACGTCAAAAGCGGCGGGCGACCCCAAGATAGATTTGGGCATCTGGCGAATGGCGGTTCAACCCCCAATTCGTGCCAATATCAATCTGCATCCGATCATTTGGTGACCAAGCCAGCGACAGGCCCGCAAGCATTTCCGTGATCGCGCCAGAAGGATCATCATCCCGCTGCACAGAGAGTTCCGTCGTTATCCCGATGGCGGGATGCATAGGGATTTCCAGACCGATGATCGCGCCATAGGATGAATGCCGCCCCTTGCCATCCGCATCAACCGCCGCCTCTATCCTGCCCGTCAGGCCCAGCTGAAAATCGGCAGGCAGTTCATAACTGATCGGCAGCAACAGCCCACCACTCCAGTCCCCCGCTCCGATAGTATCGCCGCCAATCGGAAGTGTGATAAAGGGCATCAGCGCCATAGACAGGCCCGACCCATCGGGATTTTGCAGATTCTGCCGCAATGCCAAGGAAACATCCCCGCTGCCGCTGCTATGCGTTTTCAGCCCGACAGTGCGTGTGCGCACAAAGCCCATGGCGGTCCAACCCAATTGCACCTCAAGGCTGCTGCTCACCCCATAGCGCAGCAACATATCCGCAGTCGCAATTGTGTCTGTTCGGGTGTCGGCCTGCCGATCCTTGGTCCAGTCAACCACGCCCATTTCCACAGCAAATTGGCCGCGATCAAGCGTGCAGGCCGGGGTGCCAAGCCCAGGCCGGTCGGGGCAGAAATCGCGCCCCTCTTCAGCATAGGCTGCAGCGGGCAAGAACAGCATGATCAGGGGCATCATCATGCAAGCGGTCATGATATTCCGGATCTTCATCCCCTTGCCTTTCAGCCTCTCCGCTGGAAATGGGTCTTCTCACCTGCCCCAATCCTTTTTGTCCAAGGTCAGGATCTAACCGCATCGCCGCGATCAAACCAGAGCTATACCGACAGTTTAACGGATCCTTTCAGCCAAAAGATCATGCCGCACCCGCCAAGGGCAGACAGGATGGCCCCACCGCTTCAAAGCTTTTATAGGTCAGGATGAATTCTTGGTGCCCCAAAAATTCCGACAGGCTTGGCTTTCCGGCTGCCACGGCAAGGGTGGCGGCGAAAATTTCTTCGCCGACCTCATCCAGCGTCGCCTGCTGCCGCAAGATACGGCCCGCATTCACATCCATATCCTCCGCCATCCGATCATAGGTTTCGGGGTTGGCGCAAATCTTGATAACCGGCGAAATCGCAGACCCGACCACCGATCCCCGACCGGTGGTGAAAAGGATGATATGGCACCCCGATGCAATCATCTCGGCAATTTCCGCATTGTCCGAAATATTGGGGAAACCGAAACGCACTTCGCCATCGGGGATCACATCCATCAGATACAGACCCGGCGCAGGCGGGATATCACCGGGCTTAATCAAACCAGAAATCGGCGCGCGCCCAGATTTTGAATAGGCGCCAAGCGATTTTTCTTCTTGCGTGCTCAAGCCGCCATCGGCGTTTCCGGGCGCGAAACTGCCATAGCCCAGCGTCGTATAATAGGCTTCAGCCTTGGCCACGGCCCGCTCAATTTCCTGCCCCAATTGCGGCGTGATGGCGCGCGCCGCCATAATATGTTCACAGCCGATCAATTCACCGGTTTCTTCAAACATGCAGGTCGCACCCGCATCAATCAGCCGATCAAAACAGCGCCCCACCGCCGGATTGGCGGTGATCCCGCTAGTGCCATCGGATCCGCCGCAAATGGTGCCGACGACAAGCTCGGATATCGGCATTTTCACGCGCTCCGCCAAATCCGCCTGCGCCTTGATCCGCTCCACCGCCGCGCTTCCTGCTGCTATGGTCCGCCGCGTTCCGCCCGTTTCCTGAATGATCAACTGTTCCACCGGGCGACCGCTGGCGATAATCGCTTCTCGAAGCGCATCCCGATTAAACCCTTCGCACCCCAGCGACACCAGCAAAACTCCGCCGACATTCGGATGGGTAGCCAAGCGCGTCATCATGTGCAGAGCATAGCTATTGGGATAACATCCGGGAAAACCAACCAATTGCACAGATAGATCATCGGCCTTGGTGACAATGGCCCGCGCCACATGATGGGCGCATTCCACCAGATAGATGACCAAAATTTGGTTGCGAATGCCTTTGCGGCCATCCGCTCGCTGAAATGCCTCGATCCTCTCGCCGCCCTCAATCATTGATCCGCTCCCTGCTGCGCTGCATCCCGCCCATGGGCGGGTAGATAATCACTGGCCAGATTATGCTGATGGATATGATCGCCGGGCCGGGCCGATGCCGTCATCGTGCCGATGGGCAGGCCATAGCGGAAAACCTTATCCCCAGCGGCAAGGCTGAAACGCGCAATTTTATGCCCCAATGAAATGGCGACAGGCAAGGTTACCAACGCGCCATCAATCTCCACCAGCGCGCCGCTTGGCACAGAGCCGACACAGATGAGGATATTGTCTTTCTCGTCCAGCAGCAAAAAGCCACCGGGCGGCGCATAGTCAGAGCTGGCGAGCCTATCCAATATCCGATCCTCTCTCCCAAATCGGAAATATTTCCCGACATATTATCAAATGTAATTATCACTTTTATATTTGACAACCGATATTCAAGGCATGAAAACGCATCAACAGCGCAGAAAGTGCGCACTCAAGATGCAAGATGGGAAGAAATATGGGTCGATTGTCGGGCAAATGCGCGGTGGTATCAGCGGCAGGCCAAGGCATTGGCCGCGCTTCGGCAGAATTATTCGCCAAGGAAGGCGCCAAAGTGTTTGCACTCGACATCAACGCCGATGCCCTGTCGCTGATCAGTGGTTGCGAAACCCGCGTCATTGACCTGCTGGATGGCGACGCGATCCGCGCCCTTGCAGCAGAAATTGGCCAGATCGATATTCTTTTCAATTGCGCAGGCTATGTCGATGCAGGCACATTGCTGGACATGAGCGATGATGGCTATGATTTAAGTTTTGACCTCAACGTCAAATCGATGATGCGGATGATCCGCGCCTTTTTGCCACAGATGATCGCAGGCGGCGGCGGTTCGATCATCAATATGGCGTCTGTGGCAGGGCCCGTCATCGGTGTAGCCAATCGCTTTGCCTATTGCGCCTCCAAAGCGGCCGTTGCGGGCCTGTCTCGCTCCATCGCGGTGGATTATATCGCCGATGGCATTCGCTGTAACATCATCTGCCCCGGCACAGTGCAATCCCCGTCGCTGGATGATCGGCTGGCGGCAACCGGCGATGAAGCCGCCGCGCGTCAGGCCTTTATCGCCCGCCAGCCGATGGGCCGGATCGGCACCGCGGCAGAGATTGCCGCCCTGGCGCTCTATCTGGCGTCGGATGAAAGCGCCTATACCACGGGGGCAGTGCATGTTGTTGATGGCGGCTGGGCGATGGCATGAGGATTTCGTCGGCGCATGATTTTCGCGAAGTCGCCCGGCGGCGCCTGCCCCGCTTCCTGTTCGATTATGCCGATGGCGGCGCCTATGCCGAATATACGATGCGCCGCAATATCAGCGATCTGGCCGACATTAATTTGCGCCAACGGGTGCTGAAAGATGTCGCCTCCATTGATTTAACCAGCCGCCTATTTAGCCAAGATGTTGCGCTGCCTATCGCGCTCGGCCCCGTTGGCATCGCGGGCATGTATGCCCGGCGGGGCGAGCAGCAAGCGGCCCGCGCTGCAGCGGCCGCAGGCATCCCCACCTGCCTATCCACCGTCTCCATCTGCCCCATCGCAGAGGTGGCCGAGGTGGCCAATCCTTTCTGGTTCCAGCTTTATGTGATCCGGGACCGGGCCTTTATGAAGGATTTGATCGCGACCGCCAAAGCCGCCGGCGCACAGGCGCTGGTTTTCACTGTCGACATGCCAGTTCCCGGTGCCCGCTATCGCGATCTTCACTCCGGCATGTCCGGCCCCCATGCGCCGCTACGCCGCCTGTTCCAAGCGATGGGTCGGCCCCGCTGGGCATGGGACGTCGGCTTGCGTGGGCGGCCGCATAGCTTGGGAAATCTCAAGCCGGTGCTGGGCCGAAAAAGCGGGCTGAATGATTATATGGGCTGGCTGGGGGCCAATTTTGACCCATCCATCCAGTGGAAAGATCTGGATTGGATCCGCGCCGAATGGGATGGCCCGCTGATCATCAAAGGCGTGCTGGACCCGGAGGATGCCCGCGAAGCAGCGGCGATTGGCGCCGATGGCCTTGTAGTCTCCAACCATGGCGGACGACAGCTAGACGGTGCGCTATCCAGCGCCCGCGCTTTGCCGCTCATCGCTGATGCGGTTGGTGATGCGCTGACCATCTTGGCTGACGGGGGCGTGCGCAGTGGGCTGGATGTGGTGCGGATGCTGGCCCTTGGTGCCAAGGGCGTGCTGCTGGGCCGCGCATGGCTCTATGCGCTGGCAACCTCTGGCGAGGCTGGCGTCACCAAATTGCTGGGCCTGATCGCAGATGAAATGCGCGTGGCGATGACATTGACCGGAGTGAACCGGATCAGCGCCATTGATGCCAGCATCCTCGTGCAAAGCCCTGCACGATGAGCCGCCGCCTGTGCTTCGCGCTCGATCTGATCGACGATGCCGAGCTGATCACCGCCTATGAAGCGGCGCATCAGCCGGGGGCCGTGTGGCCGGAGATTATCGCAGGCATCAGGCAGGCCGGATATGAATCGATGGAAATCTGGCGCACCGCAGACCGCTTGTTCATGATCGCCGAAATAGCCGATGACTGGCCGCGCGCTCTCACGCCAGAGCTTTCCGCCACAGACGCGCGCTGGCAAAAACTGATGGACCGGTTTCAGCGGCCCCTGCCGCACGGCGAACCCGGCGAAAAATGGACGCCCATGTCGCTGATCTTCGCGCTTGATGACCAATAACCATAGGATGATGGAATGAAACTCTGCCGCTATGGCGCTGCGGGCGCCGAAAAGCCCGGCCTGATCGATGATGATGGCCATATCCGCGATCTTTCTACCCATCTCGCGGATATTGGCCCCGATTGTCTTGGCCCGGAAAGCCTCGCCCGGCTTGCCGCGCTTGATCCCGCCAGCCTGCCACTGATCAGCGATGATATGCGCTATGGTCCCTGCGTCACCGGCACGCGGCAATTTATCGCCATTGGCCTAAATTATGCCGACCATGCCGCGGAATCCGGCCTGCCAATCCCGGACGAGCCAGTGGTATTCAACAAATGGGTCAGCTGCATTCAAGGCCCGAATGATCCGGTCACCATTCCTAAAAATTCTTTGAAAACGGATTGGGAAGTGGAACTGGGCGTCGTCATCGGCACCGAGGCATCCTATGTCACCGAAGCGGATGCTCTGTCCCATGTGGCGGGCTATTGCGTGATCAATGACCTGTCTGAACGGCACTGGCAGCAAGAACGCGGCATGACATGGGATAAGGGCAAGGGCTTCCCCGGCTTTGGCCCTATCGGCCCATGGCTGGTGACGGCAGACGAAGTGGGGGATCCGCAAAATCTTGCAATGTGGCTGTCCCTCAACGGCAAAAAAATGCAGGATGGCAGCAGCCAGACGATGATCTTCACGGTGGCGCAGATCATCGCTTATCTCTCACAATTTATGACCCTGTTGCCCGGAGATATTATCACCACCGGCACGCCGCCGGGCGTTGGCCTTGGCCAGAAACCCCAGCCATTCTATCTGAAAGATGGAGATATTGTGGAGCTGGGCATTGAAGGGCTGGGGGAACAGCGCCAGACTTTCGTCGCATGGTCGGCGCCAACCGCTGCCTCCCCCCATATATCGGGCTGATCCATGGCGCGGCCACCCTTCGTCGATGCCCATCTGCATTTATGGGATCGCAAGATGCTGCGCTATCCATGGCTGGAGGATCCCGCCATGGCGGCCATTGCCCCCAGCTATGATATCGAAGACTATCGGCGTGAAGCAGCGGCGTGGAATGTTGCAGCCTGTGTCCATGTCGAAGCGGGCGCTGATGCCGATGATAGTTTCAAGGAAACCGAATGGCTGGAAAGTATAAGGGCGATCGATGCTTGGCCCAGCGCGATCATAGCGCATGTGGCTCTTCATGAACCGAGCGCCCAGAAAAAGCTGGAATGGCAGGCTCAACGCAGCGCCGTTCGCGGTATTCGTCATATCGTCAACTGGCATCCCGATCCGGCCAAACAAGCCTATGCAGAGGATCTCACCCGCAATCCCGCATGGCAGCGGGGCTATGCCCTTCTCGGCCCCCTAGGCCTCAACTTTGATTTTCATGGCCATCCACCCCAGCTAGCGACCATGGCAGAGGTGGCCCGCGCCCATCCAGAGACTCCGTTGATCCTCAACCATCTTGCGCTGCCCGGGGCGATCGAGGGGCTGGAAGAATGGCGCGCGGGGCTGATCAAAATGGCCGCGCTGCCGCATGTGGCGATCAAGCTTTCCGGCGCCGGCTTCATTGCCCAGCCCTTCGAAATCGACGCTTTTCGTAGCATCACAAGGGAGGTTATTGATCTGTTCGGCACGGCGCGCGTGATGGTAGCGACCAACTTTCCAACCGATCGGCTCTTCGCCTCCATGGATGAAACCCTGCTCGCCTATGAGGATATTTTATCGCAATTTTCCGAGGATGAGCGACGCGATCTGTGGGGACGAAATGCAAACCGCATCTATCGATTGGGGCTTCAGCTATGACAAATATTCCCAGCCGAGCTTTGGGCCAAACGGGTCTAAGCCTGTCTGAACTGGGCTTTGGGGCCGCGTCCTTGGGCAATCTTTATCATCCCATCCAAGATGCCGAAGCCCGCGCCGCGCTAGATGCCGCCTTCGCAGGCGGTTTAACCTATATCGATACCGCGCCGCATTATGGCCGGGGCCTCAGCGAAAGGCGGGTCGGCGATGCGATCCGCCAGCGCCGCGACATCCTGTTATCCTCCAAAGTCGGCCGTCTGATGGATCCCGACACCTCTGTCATAGATGATCGGATGCGCGATGGTTTTCGATCAGCAATGCCCTTCACCATGCGTTATGATTATTCCCATGACGGCATTTTGCGCAGCTATGAGCAAAGTTTACAGCGGCTGGGCGTGGCCAAAATCGACATCCTCTATGTCCATGATATTGGCACGCTGACCCACGGCGATATGGCCGCCCATCATTGGAGCCAACTGACCAGCGGCGGCGGCATCAAAGCTTTGGAAAAGCTGCGCGATGAAGGCGCGATTGCTGGCTTCGGTCTTGGGGTCAACGAAATCGCCGTCTGTTTGGATATGATGGACCGCGCGCAGCTGGATGTGATCCTGCTCGCGGGACGTTACACTTTGTTGGAGCAGGAGGCGTTGGATCAGTTGATGCCCCAATGCGAAGCGGCGGGCACGATGATCGTCATCGGCGGTCCATATAATAGCGGCATTTTGGCGACCGGCACAAAAGGCAGCGGACCAATTCATTATGATTATGGCCCTGCCCCGGAGCATATCCTTGCCCGCGTCGCACACATGGAAAAAATTGCGGAAAGCCATGCCGTGCCTCTTCCCGCCGCTGCATTGGCCTTTCCGCTTGCTCATCCACAAGTTGCCAGCGTCATTCCCGGGCTAGGTAACGCTCAGCGCGTGGAACAGACGCTGTCCCTTTACCATCAGCATATTCCTGCCGATTTTTGGGCCGAATTGCGCAGTGAAGGCTTAATCCGGGCTGACGCACCGACACCCTGCGATCAGCCAGCCGCCTAAAGTCCCACCTTAAATTCGATGGTCGGCGATATTCAGCGATGCTGAAATCTGCGCCGCACTTGCCCGCATATGCTGAATCGCCGCGCCGATTTTCATCGCCAATTGCGCCCGATTAACAAAGGGAACAGATAGCGCCGCCACCGCCACATCGCCGCGCATGATCGGTACGGAAAGATCGGTAATACCGACCACAAATTCACTTTTGCTGCGGCTAAATCCGCTGTCCCGCGCCGCGCTCGCCCTATTTTGAAAAGCCTCAATTTGCGCAGCGGTCACCTCCGCTGGAATATCAGCAAGCCACTGGCTCTGCTCTTTTTCCGGCTGAAAGGCATAAAGGATAAGCCCCGACCCCGTCAGCACAAAGCATTTGCGATAACCGATCCGCACCGTGAAACCGATTTGTTCGGCAGATTCCATGCGCGCCACCACCACGGTATCGCTGCCGGACCGCACGGCCAGGTGGCAGGATTGCCCTATTTCGCTCGACAATGTCCGCATCACCGGCAGCGCAATTTCCAGCATGGTTTTTACCGGCGGCTGTTCCATCCCCAAAGCAAACAACTTGTCGGTCGGCACAAAGCCCTCACCCGTTTCAGATTGGCGAATGAAGCCGCGATATTCCAGCACCTGCACCATGCGAAACAATTCGCTCATCGACCGGCCCAGCCGCTGGCTGATGGTAGAGATAGTCAAAGGATGGCGTTCCTTTGCTAGCAATTCCAATATATCCAGCCCCTTATCCAGCGCTGGCGCACGATAGCGCTGCGCTTTCTGCTGTGCTTCGGCTTGATTCGTCCCAGCCATCGTCCAACCTCTCGTCCAATCGAGCTAGCTATAGCGGATGGACGGCCCCGCTGTCGCTGACAGAGTCATCCTCTGCCCCCCGACCACCTGTTGCATCTGCTTCATTGGGATGGGTATCATCCATGAAAATCCGCAGCGCAGCGCCGTCCAGATCCTCAAATTGATCGGATCGCAAAGCCCAAAAAAAGGCCACCAGCGCACAAAGGCCCATGCCCAAGGCAATGGGAATCAGGATCAGCAATCCATTCATGACGCAGCAGACCGCAAACGCAACGCATTGCTAACCACCACCACGGATGAACAAGACATGGCAACAGCCGCCACCAGCGGCGTTACCAGCCCGGCGAGAGCCAATGGCACAGCAAGACAGTTATAGGTGATGGCGATGGCGATATTCTGACGGATCACCCGCATGGTTTTGCGCGAAGCCTTCACGGCATAGGCAACCGGCAACAGGGAATCGCCCAGAAACAGAAAGTCTGCCGCCGCTTGACCCACATCGCTGGCAGAGGCTGGCGCCATCGAAACATGTGCCTCTCGCAATGCCGGGCCGTCATTCAGGCCATCGCCCACCATCAACACATGATGGCCCTCAGTTGTGGCCGCGCGAATGGCATCGGTCTTGGCCGCAGGGGACATATCGGCGTGGGCGCTGATGCCCAATTGCCCGGAAAGAGCGCCCACCTTATGCGCCGCATCGCCGGACAATATCCGCGCCTCCATCCCCATTTGCGACAGCGTTGAAATGCTCTCGGCAGCCTCTGGGCGTGTAGCATCCCGGAACGACAGAAGATGGGCCGACCCCCCCTCCAGATGAAAGCCGCTGTGCAGCATATCGCTATCCTGCGCTGATGGGGCGTCAAGGCCAAGCCATTCGGGTTTGCCGAGGCGGGCGCGCTTTCCATCGATCCGCGCCTCCACACCCAGCCCCGCTGTTTCCTTTATGTCGTCCGCCACCGCCGCCTTGACCGTCGGCTCCAGCGCCGCGGTCACGGCTTGGGCCAGCGGGTGCCGCGTTGCGCGCGAAAGGGCCAGAGCGGCTGCGCTTTCCTGTGCCGTAAAGGCAAAGGGGGCTGCCGGGATCGGGCGGCCCACCGTTAAGGTGCCGGTCTTGTCAAATAAGGCGATGTCCGCTTCCGCCATCCGCTCTAACGCCGACGCATCTTTCACCACAATGCCGCGCCGGGCGAGTGCGCCAACGGCGACCACTTGCGCCACCGGCACAGCCAAGCCCAAGGCGCAAGGGCAAGTGATGATCAGCACCGCCACCGCAATCATCACCGCCTGATGAATATCCGCCCCAGCCAGCAACCAGCCAAAAAATGCCAGCGCCGCTACGCTATGAACGAAGGGCGTGTAAAGGCGCGCCGCCCGATCTGCGATCCGCACATAGCGCGACCGATTTTGCGTCGCCGCTTCCATCAGGCGGGCAATATCCGCCAGCGCCGTATCTTCACCCGCTGCGGTGATGCGCACAGTGACCGGCGCATCCATATTCATCATTCCGGCGAGAATCTCGGCACCCGCGGAAATTTCAATGGCCGTGCTTTCCCCCGTCACCAAGCTACGGTCGATATGGGATGTTCCGTCCACCACAATGCCGTCAGCAGCGCAGCGTTCGCCCGCCGCGACAAGGATGTGCATCCCCGGCGCCAATTCTTCTGCCGCGCGCCACATGCTGGTGCCATCGCGGCCCAGCACCAGCGCCCGTGACGGGCGTTTGGTGTGCAGCGCGGTGACGCTATCATGGGCCCGGCGGCGCATCGATGCATCCAGCACCCGTCCGCAAAGCAGGAAAAAAATCAGCATAAGCGAACCATCAAAATAGGCATGAGGGCCGCCGACGATGGTTTCATACAGGCTGTAAACCGTGGCCATGATGATGCCGACGGAAATCGGCACATCCATATTGGTGCGCATATGTCGCAGCGCGCTCCACGCATTGCGGAAAAAAGGCTGGCCCGAATAAGCAATGGCAGGCACCGCTATCAGCGCCGATAGCCAGTGGAACAGATTGCGCGTCGTCTCATCGGCGCCAGACCACACCGAAACCGCCAGCAGCATCACATTCATCGATGCAAAGGCGGCAACCCCCAGCGCTTTCAACAACGCCCGGCTTTCGTTCGGCGCCTCGACAGCGTCCGCCGCGGCCAATCGCTCGGATCGAAAACCGAGCGCATCAATCGCCTTGGCGACATCATCTTCACTGGCGCTGCTATCATGCGTTACGCGAATGCGCTTCAGGCCGAAATGAACGCGCGCTTCCTTCACGAAAGGCAGGCGCCGCATCCCGCCTTCCAGCTTGGCGATGCAGCCAGCACAATGCATGGAAGGAACGCTGAACTGGCTGATCACATGGGCTGATGAATCAGCCCCCTCATCCGCCCAGCCGCCGTGAAGCGGGTCTGGCCTGCTCAGCACAACACCCGTCATCCGGCAAACTCCTGGGTGAAGCGGGCCGACTGATCCTGCATATTGGTGACATTCACTCGGATCAGCCAACGCCCCTGCGGCAGAGGATTGGAAGATAGAAAAACACCATTTTCAAAGCGAAAGGCCAATTCCACTTCCGGATCAGCACCCAGCGGTCGGATCGCGCTGCCGTTCACCTGAAGATCGGCGGGAATGGCTTGCGGCATCGTCAACTTCACTTGCACATGGCCCGATGCGGTGCGCGAAATATCGGCATTCCATCCCAAAGCCTCTTGCGCTTTTGCTTCGGCAAGCCAGCTATTATAGCCCTGACTGGCAACATAGCTATTGTCCACAACAGTGCCGCCAAAGGTGCGCACCGCCAATGTCGCCATCAGGATGTTGACCGCGATCACCACGCCGAAAAAGCCGAAAATAATGGCCGTCATATGGCGGCCGGTAAAATGTCGCATCATGGCTCTCCCGGACGGTCAAATGTGCTGATGTCGCTATCCTCACCGCCCTCCTTATCCAGCACTCGAACCGTGAAATGCAACGCCTCACGCTGTTCGCCGTTCGCCGGGCCTGCAACAAATAATCTAATCTTGCTCACCTCATCCGGCGCCACGGTCACCCGCACGCTTTGCGCGGCGTCTTCACGACTGCCTTTTTCATCCCAAAGCACGGTATCGGCGGCGCCGCCAATCGCAATTTCCATAACCCGTGGCCGGCTTTCCATATTGCGGATGCCGACGGTATAATTGTTGCGAATGGCCCCATCCGAAAGCCGCACCCACACCGGGTTTCGATCTTGCAACACACTGATATCAATGCGCGACCTTTGCCCCAACACAAAGAGCATGGCCAGCCCGATGCTACCCCAGAGCATGAAATAAAGAAGGGTTCTGGGCCGGAATAATCGCTTGGCCGCGGGAACAGCAGCGCCGCCCTTCTGGGCAATCTCACTGTCCAGCACTGTGGTATAGCCAATCAGCTTTTTCGGGCGGCCAATTTGCTCCATCACCTTGTCGCAAGCGTCGATACACAAGGCGCAGGTGATGCAGCCCAATTGCGAGCCTTCGCGAATATCAATGCCGGTCGGGCATACGGCGACACAGGCATTGCAATCAATACAGTCACCCGGCGGCAAAGCTTCGCCAACGCCGCCATTCTGGTTCAGCAAACCGATAAGCTCCGGTTCCGCCGAGGTCCGAATCGGCCCATCGACCACGCCATTTGACGGAGCAGCCGGAGCAGGCACAGCTGCACGCTTTAGCCCGCGCGTTCGAGGCTCCCCACGCCAATGTTTATAGGTGACGATCAGCGATTTTTCATCGACCATCGCGGCCTGAATACGTGGCCATGGGCACATATACACACAGACCTGCTCTCGCATCAGGCCGCCCAAAACATAGGTCGTCACCGTCAACACCCCAACGGTCGCAAAAGCCACCATCGGTGCCGTTCCATCGACCAATTGACTCAGCAATTGCGGGGCGTCCGCAAAGTAGAAAATCCATGCGCCGCCCGTCAGGCAGCTGATGATCAACCAAATGCTGTGCTTCAGCCCCCGCCGAGCGACTTTCTTCACACCCCAAGGGGCGCGTTGAAGCCGAATTTGGGCATTGCGGTCACCGTCAATAAAGCGCTCGACATGAACGAACAAATCCGTCCACACCGTTTGCGGGCAGGCATAGCCACACCAGGCCCGGCCCACCGCTGAGGTCACCAGAAACAGGCCAATTCCTGCCATGATCAGCAGACCAGCCACATAATAAAATTCATGCGGCCAAATTTCGATGCCAAACATATAGAATCGGCGATTGGCAATATCGACCAGCACCGCCTGATTCGGCGCATAGGGTCCACGATCCCAGCGGATCCATGGCGTCACATAATAAATCCCGAGGGTGACGACCATGATCGCCCATTTCAGACGACGATAAAAACCATCAACAGCCCTCGGGAAAATATTGCGGCGCGCTTCAAACAAGCCCGGCGCTGGCTCCATGGCGTCAGTGTGCACCATCTGAGCCGGCCTTCCCGGTCCCTTCAGCAGCAGCCTGCGTCTCCGCTGCTTCCGGCATCGCTTCACCGCCGCCCAGTGCATGCACATAGGTCGCGAGCATTTTAACTGTCACAGGATCCAATCGGCTATCCCATGCTGGCATCACACCATGGCGAGAGTTTACGACCGATTCCGTGATCGCCGCACGATCCCCGCCATAAAGCCAGATCGCATCCGTCAGATCCGGCGCGCCAAAGCTGCGATCGCCGCTGCCATCAGCGGCATGGCACACGGCGCAATTATTTTCGAAGAGCACCGCCCCTCGCTGTGCTGCGCGGCTTGGCTCTTCCTGTTTGGATATCCGGCGGACATGCGACACAACATCGGCAATCTCGCGCGGAGACAGGATGCCATCACGGCCAAAAGCAGGCATGATCGACATTTTCGTGCCCTTATGATCCGGGCTGCGGATGCCATAAGCGATGCTGCTGTGAATTTCGGCGATATTCCCGCCCCACAGCCAATCATCATCATTCAAGTTGGGATAGCCGGGGCTGCCCGCAGCACCAGAACCATGGCACTGAACACAATGGACCTTAAAGGCCGATGCTCCGCCTTGAACCGCCGCCTCATAAAGGGACGAATCCTCAGCGATCTGCTCGATTGGCAGGGCAGCAATGGCATCCCGGATCGGAGCTTTGCGCAGCTGATCCGCTGCCATTTCCTGATCAAACTGACCGCGGCTGCTCCAGCCAAGCGTGCCCGCAGTGGCGCGATCAATCAGTGGCCATGCGGGATAGAGCACCACATAAACGGCACCCCAAATCATGGTCAGATACAGAATCCACAGCCACCAGCGCGGCATCGGATTATCGAGCTCCTCGATCCCGTCCCACTCATGCCCTGCAAGAGGAACACCGGTTACTTCATCGATACGCTTGTTACTGGCCACCGCCGAGCTCCTTTGGCAGGCTCTGCTCTTCATCAAAAATCATCATCGCTGCGCGTTTGTGCGCCACATTTGCGCGCCGACGGAAAGTCCATCCTACAGCGGCAAGATAGGTTGCGCCCAAAATCAGCAATCCGAAAACAGCCGAGAAATCGCGAACATTTTCATAGGTCACCGCGGCGTCTCCTGTGCCTTGGCCGCTTCAAAATCGACCAATGTGCCCAGCATCTGCAGATAGGCAACCAGCGCATCCATTTCCGTCAACTGATGCGGATCGCCATCAAAGTCACGCGCCTGCACCTTGGCATAGCGTTGTTTCAACCCATCATGATCGGCATCGGGATTGGCCTGCGCGCGCATATCCGCTTCGGCATTGTCAATCGCCTCTTGCGAATAGGGCACACCCACCCGGCGAAGCGCCGTTAAATGCGCGGATGCATTTTTGGTATCCAAGGGCCGATCCGCAAGGAAGGCATAAGGTGGCATCACGGATTCCGGCACCACAGACTGTGGATTGATCATATGCTGGACATGCCATTCATCCGAATAGCGTCCACCAACCCGCGCCAGATCCGGTCCGGTTCGCTTGGACCCCCACTGGAAGGGGTGATCATACATGCTCTCCGCAGCCAGACTATAATGGCCATAGCGCTCCACCTCATCGCGGAAAGGGCGGATCTGTTGGCTGTGACAGCCAAAGCATCCCTCGCGAATATAGATATCGCGGCCCGCCTGCTCCAGCGGCGTATAAGGCCGCATCCCATCCACTTTTTCAACGGTGGATTCGATCCAGAACAGTGGTGCAATCTCTACGATTCCGCCGATAGCGACCGCGATGAAGGACAATATCGCCAGCGCGGTGACATTGCGCTCGATACGGCCATGTTGTTCAATAATCTTGCTAGCCATTTCTCGTTCCTATTCCGCGGCCACAGCGACAATCGGGCGATCCTTGGCCGGATCGAAGGCAGGGCTGCTCATCGGCGCCTCTTCCCGCAAGCGTCCCTTGATCGTCAGCCAAATATTGACCAGCATCACCACGCCGCCAGCGAGATACAACACGCCGCCCATGGCGCGGATGCCATAATATGGCTTCATCGCCGCCACCACTTCCGCGAAGGCATAAACAAGATACCCATTGCTCCCATATTCCCGCCACATCAGGCCCTGCATGATGCCGGCAACCCACATGGACGATGCGTAAAGAACGATACCCGCGGTCGCGAGCCAGAAATGCCAGTTGACCATGCGGAGCGAATAAAGACGCGAGCGCCCCCATAAGCGCGGCGCCAGATAATAAAGCGCAGCAAAGGTGATCATGCCATTCCAGCCCAAGGCCGCCGCATGAACATGGCCGATGGTCCAATCGGTATAGTGCGACAGACTGTTAACGATCTTGATCGACATCAGCGGACCTTCAAAGGTCGCCATACCGTAAAAGGCCAAGGCAAAAACCATCATGCGAATGATCGGATCGGTGCGAATTTTATCCCATGCACCGTTCAGGGTCATCAGACCGTTGATCATGCCGCCCCAGCTGGGCATCCACAAAATGATCGAAAACACCATACCCAGTGTCTGCGCCCAATCGGGCAGCGCCGTATAATGTAGATGGTGCGGCCCCGCCCAAATATAGAGGAAAATCAGCGACCAGAAGTGCAGAATCGACAGACGATAGCTGTAGATCGGCCGCTCCGCTTGCTTGGGCACGAAATAATACATCATCGCCAAAAACGGCACCGTCAGGAAGAAAGCGACGGCATTATGGCCATACCACCATTGAGTCAGCGCATCCTGAACACCGGCGAACAGCGAATAGGATTTGGAGCTGAAGATGCTGACCGGAACCGCCAGATTGTTGACGATATGCAACATGGCGATGGTGATGATGAACGATAGGAAAAACCAGTTGGCGACATAGATGTGCGGCTCATTCCGGCGCAGCAAAGTGCCAACAAACACGACACCATAAGCGACCCACACCACCGTCAACCACAGATCGGCGATCCACTCCGGCTCCGCATATTCACGCGCGCCAGTGACACCCAGCACATAGCCAGACGCCGCCAACACCAGAAACATCTGATAGCCCCAGAAAACGAAGCGAGCGAGCGACGGAAAGGCCAAACGCGCACGGCAAGTGCGCTGAACAATATAAAAGCTGGTTGCGATTAGCGCATTGCCGCCAAAAGCAAAAATAACGGCGGATGTATGTAGCGGCCGCAATCGACCAAAGGTGGTGAATTCACTATTAAAGTTCAGCGAAGGAAATATCAGCTGCATGGCAATGAAGAGCCCAGCCGCAAACCCCACAATGGACCACACCACCGTAGCGATGACACCCCATCGAACAGGTTCATCATCATATTCTGCCATGGATGGTGCAACCGGCGCCTTATTGCCAACGACGACCTGAAAGTCCGCACGCTGCATGGTAAAAACCATGATCGCAAGCGACACAATCGCCACAATCGCCATCTGGACCGCATAAGCCTGATCCTGAGCCATGGCGACGCCCACTAGCGCCAAAAGCGCTACAAAAAACCAGAGACCAACTTTTGCTAGCAGTTTTACCATGACCGACCGTGTCTTCGCCTTCCAGAAACAAGGAGCACGCGACCAGACACGCACGGCAATATTCAGATAACCCGCCCTCTGATCACAATGTTACTCCCCCCGAATTTTCTTCGATTTAGCGAAGAACAAGATTTCCTTCAAGATCTATTCAAAAAAGATTTCGAATTTGAAAAACTGCTTTTCAGATTGTTTCACTCCACTTTAGAAATCCATTCTTTATAGACATTTCACCATTGATGATTTCATTCTATAATTTCACCCAAATCCATTTGCTTATTTGAACCTTCCACGGCTTAAGGCAGCAAAAGTCAGCGAGCAGAGATATGAGCAGAAAAAAACAGACACAGGCGGATAGAAGCAGCGCCTCCGAACTTCGGCTGCTCAAGGCAGCGGCTGTCGTGCTTGTTGAAGAAGGGTATAGCGCCTTAACCTTTGATCGGGTCGGTGAAGTGTCAGGATATTCGCGCGGCTTGGCGAGTCAGAAATTTGGATCAAAAGACGGTATGGTGCTGGCCGTCGTAACCTTTCTCAACAATCGCCTGAATACACGCTATATTGCGGGCACAGAAGCTGCCGCCGATCCCCTTGATGAGATTTTAATCTATGTGCGCAATTTTCTGGATGAGATTGTGATCGACCCCCTCAGCCTTTCATATTTTGTTTTGCTCGCCACAACGGTTGCCAACAAATCATCCATCCAACCCGCCTTTGTTGAAGCCCATGACAAGGTGAAGCAATCGCTCGCGAGCATGATCCTGCGCGGTCAAAAAAAGGGCATCATCCGCGCCGATATTGATGCGGATACGACAGCGCTCTCCATCGGCGCCTTTCAATTGGGTGTGGCGACGCAGCTACGCCTTGATCCCAGTTTTGATGTGAAAAAAATCTCAGCATTGATATTGCCAGCGATCAAATCCATGCTCGCAGCATCGCCACCTTCACGGCAAAAAAACCCATAAACAACTGATTATAAATCATATTAATTCCACCAAAGCTCAAATTTCTAGAAATGGGCCCCCCTCGCATCTTCCATGATTGACAGTTGTTGGACGTCCATATAGTTATTTTACTATAAATATATGGAAGGAAGATTTGAAAGACTCAAAAAATCCGTCTGCGCGGCGGATTGGCGCCATGCTTCTGTCAGGCGCCGCATTGCTAACCATTCCCGCACTGGCGCAGGATGCCGCCGCACCTTCAGTCAATGACCAGATTGCCAGCGATCAGGGCCTAACGGAAATTCTCGTGACAGCGCAGCGCCGTGCCGAACGGCTGCAAGATGTGCCTATCGCTATTACAGCGGCCAATTCAGAAGCCCTTGCTGAAGCGCGGATCGAAAATATTGCCAATATCAGCAATATTTCGCCCAGTGTCCAGTTTCGCGCGTCCAACATCTCTTCGTCCAGCGCCAATGTGGTGATCCGTGGCCTTGGCACCACCGGAAACAGCCGCACATTCGAAGGCGCCGTCGGCATTTTCATCGACGGGGTTTACCGCACGCGTGCTGCCTCCGCGCTCCAAAATTTCCTAGACATCGATTCCCTTCAAGTGCTGCGCGGTCCGCAGGGGACGCTTTTTGGCAAAAACACCTCCGCAGGTGCCGTGCTTCTTAACTCGACCAGCCCCGATATTTCGCAATTCCGGGCCAATTACGAACTGGGCTATGGCAATTATAACGCCCTCGACGTGAAAGGTGGGGTCAATATTCCTTTGGGTGACGTGGCGGCACTGCGCCTATCCGGACTCTACACCGAAGATGATGGCTTTTTGCGCGATCCCAATAATGGCCGACGCTATAACAGTTTGAAGGCCCAAGCCTATAAGGCCCAATTGTTAATTGAGCCGAGCGATGATTTCTCCATGCGCGTGATCGGTGATTATTCCAAGACCACCGGCGATTGCTGCTATGGCACCAGCAATTTTATTGATGGGCCAACCCAGCCACTGATCGACGGCCTCACCGAAGCGCGCGGCGTGACATTGCCATCCAAGCGCCTGCGTGATCGCGAACAGGTGCTCAGCGCGCCGTCGCGCCAGAAAATCGAAGATTTTGGCGGCACCTTGCTGGTCGACATCGGCGTCGGTGGCGGAACGATTAAATCGGTTACGGCGCTTCGCGAATTCACCCTTCAACAAGATCGCGCCGATGCGGATTTTTCCGGCGCCGATATTTTTGAGCTGGATGAAAGCTTTAAAAGCCAGTTTTTCTCGCAGGAATTGACCTTCAATGGAGAATTATCGTCCATCAATGCGGATTATGTGTTGGGGCTTTTCTATTCCGACGAACAGCTGACGATGACCCGCGATCTTTTTTGGGGATCACAAGCTCAATTCTATATTGATGCGTTAGTGGACGCCATGACACCGGGAGGCGCTCCGGCAGGAACCGCTTATGCAGCACCCGGCCAATGGGCTGGCGAAAAAATGGGCGGAAAGGCAACCTCTTATGCTGCCTTCGCTCATCTCAATGCCGAAATTAGCGATCGGGTGAATCTGATTGGCGGTCTGCGCTATTCAATTGAAAAGAAACAAGGCGCTTTCCGCAACAGCTTCTATCGATCAGAGCCCAATGACGCTTTCCGCCTTCTCGGCGTGCAGCCCGGCCCGGCCTATGATGCATCAACAACCAGCAAAGCGTTGTCAGGAACCGCTGGCATTCAATATCGCCCCAGCGATGAAGCGATGTTATATTTGACATATAATCGCGGCTTCAAAGCTGGCGGCGTCAATGTGGATGCCAATGGCGCCGGTATGCGGGAAAACAACCCGGCCGAAGTTACAAACGCAAAAATGCTGGATCCGCGTTTCAAGTCGGAAACCGTCAATGCGGTCGAGCTTGGCGCCAAATTTGATTATTGGGATCACCGAGCGCGGACCAATATCGCCTTTTTCTATAATGATATTTCCGATTTTCAGGTGGCCCAATTCATCGGCCTGCAATTCACTGTGCTGAACGCCAAATCGGCCAAAAGCTATGGTGCGGAAATCGAGTCCCTCTTTGAACTCGCCCCGGGGCTGACATTGGGCGTTGATGCCCTTTGGTTGCCGCACGCCCGCTATGGCAAGGACGATAAGCTGGATGTCGCTCTATCTGGTCAGCGTTTTCGCTATGCCTCGAAATATTCTGGCAACGCCAGCCTGAATCTGGATCAGCCTGTCAGCGGCGATCTTAATCTGACCGGGCGTGTGCAATATCAATATTCGTCTAGCCAACATATCAACACATCATCCGACGCCAAGCGCGGCAATGTCGGCATCGTAAATGCCAACATCGGGTTGAAATCGGATGGCGGCGGATGGCAAGTCGACGGCTGGATCCAAAATGCCTTCAACAAAACATATGCCACACTGGCCTTCGACACGCCGATCCAAGACGGCGATCAAAATGCCTATCTCAACGCTCCGCGCACCTATGGTGTGACCCTGCGCGGAAGCTTCTAACTCCGAAATGGTATCGGTCCTGCGATGCAGGATCGATACCATCAGGCTTTCCCCCATATAATTCCTTTGGCAGCGGCCCTGAAACAGCCTGCCCGCAGCCGCTCTTCCCATTTCATATGAGCTTCCCAATATGTCGTTCAACATCAATGAGATCGCTAATCCACAACTTTATGGTGATGCGGATCGCCTTCAGGCCTTTTATCGCTGGTTGCGAACAGAACAGCCGCTCGCTCGGGCCGATCCCGCAGGCTATCGTCCATTCTGGATTGCCTCGCGTCATGCCGATATTCGGGAAATGGAACGCCAGCCCGATATCTTCAATGCAGGACCGCGCAGCACCTTGATGCCGGAAGCGGTTGAGCAAGCCAACCGGCAATTTTTTGGATTTGAAGCGGGCATTCAATCGCTGGTGGTGATCGACGGTGCCCGCCATCAAGAGTTGCGCGCGCTCACCCAAAGCTATTTCCTGCCCAAAAATATCCGGCGGCTTGATGGGTTAATTGGCGACCTTGCCCAACAATTTGTCGATCGGCTCGATCAATTGGGTGGTCGCTGCGACTTCAGTGCCGATCTTGCCTTTTGGTATCCGCTGCGCGTCGCGATGACCATTTTGGGAATTGACGAAGCCTCCGAAGCGCGGATGCTGAGCTTGACCCATGAATTATTTGGTTCATCCGATCCCGATATCGTGCGCCCCGGCATGACTCAGGCCGAGCATCTGGTGGCGGTGAACCGGGACTATGTCGAATTTTTCGATCAGGTGACCAAAGATCGGCTCGCCAATCCGCGCGATGATGTCGCCACCCTCATCGCTCAGGGCCTGCCATCCGATCGCGACATGACCCCGGCCGAGCGGCTGGGCTATTATGTGATCGTGGCCACCGCAGGCCATGATACAACGGCGGCCTCCATCGCCGGTGGCCTGAAAGCCTTGATCGAAAATCCGGATCAAATGGCCTTGCTGCGGAGCGACCGTTCGCTTGTCAAAGCCTTTGCCAATGAAGCCATTCGATGGACTGCGCCCGTGCAGCATTTCTTTCGCACAGTGACGGAAGATTATGAACTGCGCGGAATCAAGCTCGCCAAGGGTGATCATGTGATGCTGAACTATAGCGCCGCGACGCGCGATGAGGATGCCTTTGACCAAGCGGACAAATTTCAGATCGACCGCGCCGCCAACAACCATCTTGCTTTCGGCTATGGCCCGCATATGTGCCTTGGCCAATTTCTGGCGAAGCTAGAGATTGAGGCCTTCTTCAACGCCTTGCTCGACAAGGTCGAGAGTATCGAACTGGATGGGCCAACACTTTATACCGAGGCGCCCTTCGTTAGCGGAATCAAATCCATGCCTGTTCGCTATACGCTCGCTGCCTAACCGGCAGCAGGACCTGCTCCCTTCCGACTATCTTTGAAAAGGCGGGGCTTTCTTAATGCCCCCGCCTTTTCCAGCCCGCTCCCTTGCCGCCAGCTTCGCCGCGGGATAGTCTGTCACGCGAAATGACCGACAGATGTTGAGCCAGGCAGAGCAGGCAGCCTATAATTTGGAGCAAGCACGCCAATTGCGCGTTGCAGGATGTTCCTATCGAGAAATCCGCCAGACATTATCGCTCACCGCCAGCCAACTCAGCCGCATCCGGCGTATTTTAAGCCGCAGCAAAGCGGCGCAGACGCGGCTGCACAACATCAATCCCGATGCCACAGCACGGGATATGCCGATCATGCAAGCGGGCCTGCCCGTGGGACTGCGGCAGACTTTAAAGAAGGCCGGCTTTCACACTTTGGGCGATGTCGCCGATAGCCTCGCCGATCCTCACTTTGCCGGGCTGGAAAATCTGCCCGGCATCGGGCCGCATAGGGCTCAACTGATCAAGCGCTTGCTGGAATTGAGCGACCTGCTGCCAGAACAAGGGGGTTTGCAATCGGCAATCGAAGCCTTGTTTCCCGAGTTTCAGTATTCCGCCTCTCTTTGATCAAGGTCCTTGGCTACTAACCGCCTATGTCGCTGCACCGCCGCACTGTTGCAAATATCGAAATACACAGGCCCTGACCCTTCTGTATCTGCGTTCTGCTAAACTTGCCCCGTCACCGGCCCCGGGCAGGGTCAGTGACGGGGTGGTGCGCGACGTCTGACCCTTGTGGCATGACCACGCTTCTTAGCCTGTCGGCACCGCCTCTCTTC
>DASSAA010000009.1:0-114073 GCA_035685745.1 Sphingopyxis sp.
GCTGGCGCGTGGGTTCACTTCAATCAGGTAAACCTCGCCGTCCTTTACCGCATATTGCACGTTCATCAGGCCGCGAACCTGCAAAGCGCGGGCCAGTGCGTCGGTCTGGCGTTCAATTTCGGCCACAACCTCGGCAGGCAAGCTATAAGGCGGGATGGAGCAAGCGCTGTCACCCGAGTGGATGCCCGCTTCTTCGATATGCTGCAACACACCGGCCACAACCACATCGTCGCCGTCGCACAAGGCGTCCACGTCCACCTCAATCGCATCGCGCAAATAACGGTCGATCAACACGGGCGAGCTGCCCGAAACCTGCACCGCCGTTTCAATATAATTGTTGAGCTGCGCTTCGTCGTCGACGATTTCCATCGCGCGGCCACCCAAAACATAGCTGGGGCGTGTCAGCACCGGATAGCCAATACGCGCCGCCACCGCGACCGCTTCTTCGCGGCTGCGAGCAATGCCATTTTCCGGCTGCTTCAGGCCCAATTTGTTGATCAGCGCCGCGAAACGCTCGCGGTCTTCGGCCAAGTCGATCGCATCGGGCGAAGTGCCTAGGATCGGGATACCCGCCGCTTCCAAATCACCCGCCAGCTTCAGCGGGGTTTGACCGCCAAATTGCACGATGACACCCGCCAGCGTGCCCTTCGACTGTTCAACAGCCAAAATTTCCAGCACATCTTCGGTGGTCAAGGGTTCGAAATAAAGGCGGTCCGACGTGTCATAGTCGGTCGAAACCGTTTCTGGGTTACAATTGACCATGATCGTTTCATAGCCTGCATCTTCCAGCGCAAAGCAAGCGTGGCAGCAGCAATAGTCAAATTCAATGCCCTGCCCGATCCGGTTCGGACCACCGCCCAAAATCACCACCTTTTTACGCTCAGACGGATTGGCTTCGCATTCCGGCTCACCAAAGGTTGGCGCTTCATAGGTGGAATAAAGATAAGGCGTTTTCGCCGCAAATTCCGCCGCGCAAGTGTCGATGGTCTTGAACACCGGACGCACGCCCAATTTGCGGCGCAAATCGCGGACATCCTTTTCGCTGACCGCGCCCGTCATCGCCTTGATCGCGTCGTGCAAAATACCGCTGCCGCGTGCCGCGGCGCGGTCGGTTCCGGGGCGCAGGTTCGCGGATTGCAGCGCCAAATAGGCCAAACGCTTGTCAGAAAAGCCCATGGCTTTCAAATGACGCAAACCAGCGGCATCGCGCGGCAGGCCATTTTCCAACACGTCATTTTCAGCGTCGATAATTTCCTTGATCCGCTCAAGAAACCACATGTCATAACCCGCCACGCGGTTGATGTCGCCCAAGGGCAAGCCTTCGCGAATGGCCTGCGCGGTGTTCAGCAAACGATCCGGCGTACGCTGGGCCAGTTCGCTGCGAAGTTGATCATGGCTCGCGCCCACCAAGCGGTCGACAACATTAAAGCCCGACAATCCGGTTTCCAGACCGCGCAGCGCCTTTTGCATCGATTCATGAATGTTGCGGCCAATCGCCATCACTTCACCCACCGACTTCATCGCGGTGGACAAAGTGGCTTCCGAACCCTTGAATTTTTCAAAGGCAAAGCGCGGGATTTTGGTGACAACATAGTCAATCGTCGGTTCAAACGATGCAGGGGTCACGCCCGTAATATCGTTGACGATCTCATCCAGCGTATAACCCACCGCCAGCTTGGCCGCGACCTTGGCAATTGGGAAGCCCGTTGCCTTGGATGCCAGCGCCGACGAACGCGACACACGCGGGTTCATTTCGATGACGATCAAGCGGCCATCCTTGGGATTCACCGCAAATTGCACGTTGGAACCGCCGGTTTCGACGCCAATTTCGCGCAGCACCGCGATGCTAGCGTTGCGCATGATCTGATATTCTTTGTCGGTCAGGGTCAGCGCAGGGGCAACGGTGATGCTGTCGCCGGTATGCACGCCCATCGGATCGACATTTTCAATCGAACAGATGATGATGCAATTGTCCTTGCGGTCCCGCACCACTTCCATTTCAAATTCTTTCCAACCCAGCAGTGATTCTTCAATCAAGACTTCGTTGGTTGGCGAAGCGGTCAGGCCGCCGCGCACAATATGTTCAAATTCTTCACGGTTATAGGCAATACCGCCGCCCGTGCCGCCCAAGGTGAAGGAAGGACGAATGATCGACGGCAGGCCCGTGCGCTCCAAAATCTCAAAGGCTTCTTCCAAGCTGTGCGCCACGCCCGAACGCGCACTTTCCAGCCCGATTTTGTCCATCGCATCGCGGAATTTCTGACGGTCTTCGGCCTTATCAATGGCTTCGGCGTCCGCGCCAATCATTTCCACGCCAAATTTCGCCAAAGTGCCATCCTGTGCCAATGTCAACGCCGTGTTCAGCGCCGTTTGTCCGCCCATCGTCGGCAACACCGCATCGGGGCGTTCCTTTTCAATGATCTTGGCAACGATTTCCGGCGTGATCGGCTCGACATAGGTCGCATCCGCCAAATCGGGGTCGGTCATGATGGTCGCAGGGTTGCTGTTAACCAGCACGATGCGATAGCCCTCTTCCTTCAGCGCCTTAATCGCCTGTGTGCCGCTATAGTCAAACTCGCACGCCTGACCGATCACGATCGGGCCAGCACCAATGACGAGGATGGTTTGAATGTCGGTTCTTTTCGGCATGGGCGTTTCTTTTCTGGCGTGGGCTTGCTGGCGGGTCCGGCAAGGGGTGTCGGATGGGGCGTGGTTAGCGGGCCGGTTTAGACCCTGAAGGCAAAAGAGGCGATAGGTAGCCACCACCAATCACCATCGAGATGATTGGTGGCAACAAATTCATCATGCGCTGACAAATTTCTGAAACAGATAGAAGCTATCTTGCGGTCCGGGGCTAGCTTCGGGATGGAATTGCACACTGAAGGCTTTCTTTCCGGTGATGGAAATACCGCAATTGGATCCATCAAACAGGCTTTTATGCGTTTCCACCACGCCTTCAGGCAGGCTGGTGCCATCAACGGCAAAGCCATGGTTCATGCTGGTGATTTCCACCACACCATCAGCCACACGCTGAACGGGGTGGTTGGCGCCGCGATGGCCTTGCTGCATTTTAACTGTCTTAGCGCCAGCAGCCAGCGCCAGCAATTGATGGCCCAGGCAGATGCCGAAAATCGGCATGTCGCGGTCCAGCAATTCGCGGATCACGGGCACAGCATATTCACCAGTCGCCGCCGGATCGCCGGGGCCATTGGACAGGAAAACGCCTATCGGATTATGCGCCAAAATCTCTTCTACAGTGGATTTGGCGGGAACAACCGTGACCCGGGCGCCTGCCTCCACCAAATTGCGGAAAATATTGGCTTTGGCGCCATAATCGATCGCAACCACATGCGGGCGGTCATCGCTGTCACCTTCCGCATAGCCATGGCCGAGGCGCCATGCGCCGCCGGTCCAGTCGCCGCTATCGCTGCGGGTCACATCCTTGGCCAGATCCATGCCTTCCAGCCCAGACCAGTCGCGCGCCATTGCCAGCAAGGCATCCAGATCAAAAACACCGTCTGGGCTATGCGCGACAACGCCATTGGGGGCGCCCTGATCGCGGATGCGGCGGGTCAGCGCGCGAGTGTCGATACCCGCAATGCCGATCAGCCCTTGCGCGGCCATCCATTCTGGCAAGCTTTGCTCGCTGCGAAAATTGCTGGGCGCGGTCGGCAGTTCGCGGGTGATGCACGCAATCGCACCGCGGCGATCCCGTTCCATATCTTCGCTATTGGTGCCCACATTGCCAATATGCGGGAATGTGAAGGTCACGATCTGGCCCGCATAGCTGGGATCGGTCAGGATTTCCTGATAGCCAGTCATGGAGGTGTTGAAACAAATCTCACCAACACCCGCTCCAGCAGCGCCATATCCGACGCCCCACAAGATGGTGCCATCGGCAAGGACAAGAACAGCCGTAGCCCCGTGGGGCGGGGTTGCGGGCGCGGCAAAGGGGTTGGCAGGTGCCATCAAGCATGCTCCGGTTCGGGGGGCTAAACGACCGACCACCTATGCTGGAAAAATTTGATTCACAATCTATCGAATTATAAAAATTCCCGCTACAAGCAGTTTTTTCTAAAATTGCCGCAATTGAGGACACGCATGATTCGCGATAACATCAAGGCTGCTCAAATCACAGCCATGAAGGCTGGCGAGAAATCGCGCCTTAGCACCATTCGTCTGATGCTGGCCAAAATCCAAGAACGCGATATCGAATTGCGCACTGGCACCGCCCCGGCTGATGATGATGTGCTAGTGACCGATGTGTTGCAGAAAATGGTCAAGCAGCGGCGCGAATCGATCACCATGTATCAGGATGGCGGCCGCCCGGAACTGGCAGAGGTTGAGGCCGCCGAAGTGGTGGTGATCGAAGAATTTCTTCCGGCCCAACTCAGCGAATCAGAAGCCACCGCCGCCATTCAGGCCATTGTTGCTGAATTGGGCGCCGCAAGCCTGAAAGATATGGGCCGCGTGATGGCCGCCGTGAAGGAACGGCATGGCAGCGTGCTGGATATGAGCAAGGCCAGCGGCTGGGTTAAAGCCGCGCTGAGCTGATACGCCCTTTCCCATTTCGCAAAAAGGGCGGCGAGCTGCGTTGATCAAACGCACCGCCGCCCTTTTTCTATGCGCATGGAACAACGGCCATCCCCCCGCCTGCGCACTCCATCCCTGACTCCCCCTTCCCCCTTTCAAGAGGCCGTCTCGTCACTCGACTCTGCAGGCGCACGAGGGCTAAAGAGATTTTATGGCGCTGACCCCCCAATGGCTGGATGAATTACGATCCCGTATCACCCTGTCGTCCCTGATTGGGCGAACGGTGAAAATCACCCGTGCGGGCCGCGAATATAAAGCCTGCTGCCCTTTCCATAACGAGAAATCGCCCAGTTTCACGATCAATGATGAAAAGGGCTTTTATCATTGCTTTGGTTGCAGTGCCCATGGCGATGCGATCCGCTGGATGACCGAACATCGCGGCCTTGGTTTCATGGATGCGGTGAAGGAATTGGCAGCGGAAGCGGGCATGGATGTGCCCGCCCCGGATCCACGGGCGGCGCAAAAGGCCGAAGCACAAGCCAGCCTGCGCGATGTGGTGCAGGCTGCCAGCGATTGGTTTACGCACCAACTGAATATCGGCAGCGGTACCAAAGCGCGCGATTATCTAGATCGGCGCGGCATTTCCGAGGCAACCCGCCGCGCCTTTGGCTTTGGTCTGGCCCCTGACAGCCGCTCTGCGCTGAAAGAAGCGCTGCACAAATTCCCCGCCTCTATGCTGATCGAAGCGGGCATGTTGATCGCGGTCGATGATAAAGATCCCTATGATCGCTTCCGTGGTCGCCTGATGATCCCTATCCGCGATGCGCGCGGCCGGGTGATCGCTTTTGGCGGGCGTATATTGGGCGATGGTGAGCCCAAATATCTCAACTCACCCGATACCCCATTGTTCGATAAAGGGCGCACGCTCTACAATCTGGATAAAGCCAGCCCCGCCAGCCGCCGCACCCACCGGGTGATCGTGGTGGAAGGCTATATGGATGTGATCGCCTTGGCAGAAGCTGGCATCGCCGATGCGGTCGCCCCGCTCGGCACGGCCCTGACAGAGCAGCAAATCACCATGTTGTGGCGCATGGTCCCGGTTCCGGTGCTGTGCTTTGATGGCGATGCTGCGGGGCAAAAAGCCGCGATGCGCGCGGCGACTCGCGCCTTGCCCCTGCTGCAACCGGGACACAGCCTGGCCTTTGCTACGCTGCCGCCGGGGCAAGATCCCGATGATCTGGTGCGCGCCAAAGGGCCAGAAGGACTGAACAAACTGCTGGCTGAAGCAGTCCCTCTGGTGGAAAAACTTTGGGCGTTTGAGGTAGAGGCCACCCCGCTCGCCACGCCGGAAGAGCGAGCCGCTTTAAAAGCCCGGTTGCTGGCCCATGCCGATGCCATTCAGGATGGCGATGTCCGGCACCATTATCGGGAGGCTTTCCGCCAGCGAATCGACGACATTTTCGCACGCAAAAGTGCTCATCGTGCATCTCGGCGTCCATGGACACCGCCCGGGCAAGGGCGCAGCGGGCGAATATTCTTGCCTGACCCTCGATTTCTGCCACCGGAACAGGAAACCCGCAGCATTGGCCAGTCTGGCATTTCCGCGCACCTTCTCGCAGCGCTACTCGGCGGATTGCTGCGTTATCCCGCGGCTTTGCTGCGCAACGAAGATGTGTTGGCGCGCGTTCAATTCTCGGATTCGCAAGATTCGGAGCTACTTGGCCATATGCTTGACATCGCAAACCGTGAAGAAGGGCTTGATACCGAGCGCTTGCTTGCCATATTGAAGCCAATGAAAGTGTATAATAGGGCAACGACATTGCTCAGAGCCGACGGATTGCACTTCTCATTTAATCGAAGGCTTGAAAATTTTAACGAGGACGTGGGCCCGCAAGAGATTGCGTTACGCGACCTTGATGAGTTCATTGGAGTGCTGATCACACAGCCGGAAATCCGCGCCCGCTTGGCAGAAGCGACAGCGGATTTTCAACGCACGATGGATGAAGAAGGCCTTGTGAGGCAACAAAAGCTTCGTGCGATGGATGAAGAATTGACCCGTAGGCTGGCCGCCCTTTCCGAGGATGGCCAGATTTAACGAACCCACTTTATGCCCGCTGGCAGGAATGACGAGACGAATGGCAAGCAAAAACGAAGCCGATAGCGATGCACCGCTGATTGACCTCAATGAAGCAGATGTCAAAAAGCTGCTCGCGCGCGGCAAAAAGCGCGGTTATCTGACCTATGACGAATTGAATGAGGCTCTACCTCAGGATCAAATGTCGTCTGAGCAGATTGAAGATATCATGTCGGCCATTTCCGACATGGGCATTAACATCGTGGAAAGCGATGAAGATGTACAGGAAGAGGCGGAACAGGAAGCCGAATCCGCTGGCGAAGATGATGCAGATCTTGCCGCCAACAGCGGTTCAATCAGCGCGCCTGCCATCGAAAAGAAAAAAGTCACCGTCGATCGCACAGACGATCCGGTTCGCATGTATCTGCGCGAAATGGGCGCCGTGGAACTGCTGTCCCGCGAAGGCGAAATCGCGATTGCGAAGCGCATCGAATCTGGCCGCGACACGATGATTTTGGGCCTATGCGAAAGCCCGCTGACCTTTAACGCCATCATCGAATGGTCGAACGCGCTGAACAATGGCGAAATGCAGCTGCGCGAGATCGTCGATCTGGAAGCCATGCTATCCAAAGATCCTGCGCCAGAAAATTTGGAAGACGAAGAAGACGAAGACGGCGAAATCAGTGAGAAAACCGCTGGCGTCAGCTTCAAAGATGATGACGATAGCGAAGATTCCGGCGAAGAAGATGAAGAAGGCAATAAACGCGAAAACGCCGAGGAAGAGGAAGAAGATAACACCCTCAGCCTCGCTGCGATGGAAGAGCTGCTGAAGCCAGACGCGCTGGAAAAATTCGCCAATATCACCTCCAGCTATAAAGCTTTTTCTAAGCTGCAACTGGCGCGTTTGGATATTCTATCCAACGGCGGCGAATATCCCGCCGCATCGGAACGCAAATATAATAAGCTGCGCGAAGATCTGACGACGCAGGTGGAAAGCGTGCAATTCCACGCCACCAAGATCGAATATCTGGTGGACCAGCTTTATGCCTATAACCGCCGCCTGACCGCGCTGGGCGGCCAGATGTTGCGCCTTGCAGAGCGCCATAAGGTCCAGCGCAAAAGCTTTCTCGATCATTATGTCGGCCGCGAACAGGAAGAAAATTGGCTGGAAGCTGTCGGCAAGATCGACAAGAAATGGGCCGCCTTCGTCACCAATGAAGGCGAAACCGTCGAGCGCATCCGGGCCGAAATCAGCGAAATTTCACAAGCTGCGGGGATGAGCCTGCCCGAATTCCGCCGCATCGTGAATATGGTGCAAAAGGCGGAACGCGAAGCGCGCATCGCCAAGAAGGAAATGGTCGAAGCGAATCTGCGCCTCGTCATTTCCATCGCGAAAAAATATACCAATCGCGGCCTGCAATTCCTTGACCTGATTCAAGAAGGCAATATCGGCCTGATGAAGGCTGTGGATAAGTTTGAATATCGCCGCGGCTATAAATTCAGCACCTATGCGACCTGGTGGATTCGTCAGGCGATCACCCGCTCGATCGCCGATCAGGCGCGCACCATCCGTATTCCGGTGCATATGATCGAAACGATCAACAAGCTGGTGCGCTGCAGCCGCCAGTTCCTGCATGAATCGGGCCGTGAACCAACCCCCGAGGAAATGGCAGAACGCCTGTCCATGCCGCTGGAAAAGGTCCGCAAGGTGATGAAAATCGCCAAGGAACCGATCAGCCTCGAAACCCCGATTGGCGACGAAGAAGACAGCCACCTTGGTGACTTCATCGAGGATAAAAATGCCATCATTCCGGTGGATGCCGCGGTTCAGTCGAACCTGAAGGAAACGGTCACCCGCGTCCTCGCCAGCCTGACGCCGCGCGAAGAACGGGTCTTGCGGATGCGTTTTGGCATCGGCATGAACACCGACCACACCCTCGAAGAGGTGGGCCAGCAGTTTAGCGTGACGCGCGAACGGATCCGTCAGATCGAAGCCAAAGCCTTGCGCAAGCTGAAGCACCCATCGCGCAGCCGCAAAATGCGTAGCTTCCTAGACCAGTAATTCCGCCAAGTCCGCAGCGATCCGCTTTTTTTTTAACGGATCGCTGAACACTACGAAAAATCATCAGGGCGCCCGTTTCGACAGGCGCCCTTTTGTCATCAAATATTCAGAAAAAACCGGTTATGGGATCCGCCTAAGCCGTCCATCCCAGCCATCACTCAACGCGCCGCCCCACCGTCCAGCAACAACACGAAAAACCTACCAAACAATGGCCAAATATCCCGACTTTTCGCGATGATTGCGACGATGGGAAGGACACCCATCTCGTAAGACTTAAAATAAACCAGCCTTTCCTATCACTTCTATTATTTGGCACGAACATTGCTGTTCTTCATGCGTGCTGATCCTCAGTTCAAGGCCAGCCACACCCATCACGGCAAAGAAAGTCGAACAATGCCTCTCCCCAACAGCAGCATATTTGGCCGGGACGATACACTTCTTGGAATTTGTGAGGGCTTGGCGCAGGATTTGCGGATCAACCCCTTGTGGTTGAGGCTGGCCTTTCTGCCCTTCCTGTTCGTTTTCCCGGCACAAACCATAGGAGCCTATCTTGCGATCGGTGCCGCCGTTTGGTTGTCTCGCACGCTCTTTCCTGCACAGTTGACGCCTGCCGCTTCATCGACGCTGGATGCAGCCGCTCCTGTTGTGAAGCAGCTCCGCCAACCACCTGCAGGTGATGCCTCCGTTTCCATCGCAGCCTGAGCCACCTTCCCTACGGGGAGAGCCCCCTCTTCACTTCATCCCGGCGTCAAAAAGAATAGCGGCATTTTTCGCCATGAAAGGCGTGCCTATAAACCGAATGTTTACAACAAGCTGCTAAGGTCACCTTCTAGGGAGCGATTTCCGTCGTGAGGCGTTGCACCCCATTTGATAATGTGATGCCCATGGCAGAGGAAGCTGAGTTGATCCAACCATCCCCCTTCATACATGAAACCACGAGAATTTCCGAGCAACTGGATCAGATGGTTGCACTCGAAGGCAGCGGTGCCCACCCCTATATTCACAGCGGCGCCATCAACCAAGGCCCAGCTGCCATGCGAAATCTGGCCGATGCCGTCCATTTTTTGTGTATCCTTCATGGCCGTTTTCCAGCCATTATCGACCATGCCGCTCGCGTCGGGGCAGAGCCAATATCGATGCGCTGGATGGATCAGACTGCAGACGCTTTCACTCAGGAACGCCGCTTTTTGGCGCAAATGACCACCGCTCTGGGTCCAGCACCTAGCACGGCTGATCAAATGCGATCGGAAACGGCCGTGACGGCCCAATGCCGCGCGCTAGATATGATGGCCCAATCAGAACGACGCGGCTGCGCCTTGGGCGCCGCCATCTCCCTGATGCTAGAATGGCGCACCCTACGCGCGCTGCTCGATATCAGCGCTGAGCGCATGGGATTAACGCCTTTGCGCTGCCTCTTGCCCGATCTGCGGGCCACGGCGCATATCGCCGATCAAGCCGCCAGCAATGCAGCGATTGAACGCGCGATGATGTTCGGCGCGCAGCAATTGCTGATCCAGCATCGCAGCCTATGGGATTTATTATCCGCGCGGGCGATCTCTCGCAATGATGCCTAGGATAAGGACCTAAGTCACCACGAGCCTTACCAAAACAGCTTATCTTACCAACAAAAATGTCAGCATCGCGCACAGATGCTTGCACCTTCGCCTGCTGCTCGCTATGCCCAAAAGTGAATTGACGTTCACGTTAACGGAAAGGGGCGCGCACTTATGCGTTTTGATGGAACCAGCAACTATATTGCGACCGATGATCTGAAGGTCGCAGTCAATGCGGCAACCATGTTACGACGCCCTCTGTTGATTAAAGGCGAACCCGGCACCGGCAAAACCGTGCTGGCCGAAGAAATTTCCAAAGCCTTTGATGCACCGCTGATCACCTGGAACATCAAGTCCACCACCAAGGCCCAGCAAGGCCTTTATGAATATGATGCGGTGGCGCGTCTGCGCGATGGCCAATTGGGCGAAGAGCGGGTGCACGACATCCGAAACTACATCCGCAAAGGCAAATTGTGGGAAGCCTTCACCGCGCCCAAATTGCCTGTGCTGCTGATCGATGAAATCGACAAAGCCGATATCGAATTTCCTAATGACCTGTTGCAGGAACTGGATCGCATGGCGTTCCATGTTTACGAAACAGACGAAACGGTCACCGCCGTTGATCGTCCGATCGTGATCATCACCTCCAACAACGAAAAAGAGCTGCCGGATGCCTTTCTGCGCCGCTGCTTCTTCCACTATATCAAATTCCCGGATCGGGACACGATGGCAGACATCGTCGATGTGCATTTCCCCGGCATCCAAAAAACGCTCGTCAGCCGCGCGCTCGATATTTTTTACGAAGTGCGCGATGTGCCGGGCCTCAAGAAAAAGCCATCAACCAGCGAATTGATCGATTGGCTGAAACTGCTGCTGAATGAAGATATGCCACTAGAAGTGTTGCAGAATCGCGATGTCGGCAAAGCCATTCCGCCGCTCCATGGCGCGCTGTTAAAAAATGAGCAGGATGTCATGCTGTTTGAAAAGCTGGCATTCATGGCCCGCCGCCAAGGCGGTTGAGGATCCAGGGGGTGATCGGGCATTGCTCAGCCGCTGACGCCTTATTCAGGCGGCACGGCGCGGCAGGCGGCTTCTGGCTGCTGATCGCGGCAAGCATCGGCACCCCCGCCGCCGCCCAGACGCGGCTGGTGCCATGTGATGCGGTGAAAGATGCCCGCATCGTCGCCGCAGATGGCACCTATTTGGGCAGCCTCAGCGACGCCAATCGCGCCGACAGCCTGCTCAACCCCCGCGGCCCCTATGGCAGCAAATCCGCCCATCATGGCTTGTGGAATGCGCAAGGCCCCTATGGCTCGGCATCTTCCGATAAAAGCCCGATGAACGCCCATGGCGGCAAGCCAGCCTCCATCTTGAAAAATGGCCAACCCATCGGCAAGCTGATGCGCAACAGCCTGCGAAGCTGGTTTGAAGACCCGGCCCGGCTGGTGCATCGCTGTTATGGTTATGTGCCCTGATCCGGCCCATTTTCCGCATTGTTTTGGCCCCTTAGCGATAGAGCAGCATCATGTTTTTCGGATTTCTTGACGAGCTACGCGCCGCAGGCATCCCTGCAAGCCTGAAAGAGCATTTGATGCTGCTGGAAGCACTCGACCGTGAGGTGATCGACCGCACGCCAGAGCAATTCTATTATCTCAGCCGCGCCATCTATGTGAAAGATGAAGGGCTGCTGGATCGCTTTGATCAGGTTTTCAACAAAGTCTTTAAGGGCTTGCTGACCGATTATGGACAGAATCCGGTCGATATTCCGGAAGATTGGCTGAAAGCGGTCGCCGAAAAATTCCTGACGCCCGAAGAAATGGAAAAAATCAAATCCCTTGGCGATTGGGATGAGATTATGGAGACGCTGAAAAAGCGTCTTGAAGAACAAAAAGAACGCCACGAAGGCGGCAACAAATGGATCGGCACCGGCGGCACCAGTCCCTTTGGTAACAATGGCTATAATCCCGAAGGCGTGCGGATCGGCGGCGAAAGCAAGCATAAGCGTGCGATCAAGGTCTGGGAAAAGCGGGAATTCGCCAATCTCGACAGCACCAAAGAATTGGGCACGCGCAACATCAAAATTGCGCTGCGCCGGTTGCGTAAATTTGCCCGCGAAGGGGCCGCGGATGAACTGGATATTCCCGGCACCATCGATGGCACCGCGCGGCAAGGCTGGCTGGATATTAAAATGCGGCCAGAGCGGCGCAATGCGGTAAAATTGCTATTATTTTTGGACGTTGGCGGATCGATGGACCCGTTCATCAAATTGTGCGAAGAATTGTTCAGCGCCGCGACCAGCGAATTTAAAAATCTGGAATTTTTCTATTTCCACAACTGCCCCTATGAAGGGGTGTGGAAAGACAATAGCCGCCGCTGGTCGGATCGCACCCCAATGTGGGATATCCTCCACAAATATGGCCATGATTATAAGGCTATATTCGTCGGGGATGCTTCGATGAGCGCCTATGAAGTCACCCATCCGGGCGGCAGCGTTGAGCATTTCAACGAAGAAGCGGGTGCGGTGTGGTTGCAGCGCATCACCAATGTCTATCCAGCATCGGTGTGGCTTAATCCCGTTCCGGAAGCGCAATGGGGCTACACCCAATCGGTCAAGCTGATCAAACAGTTGATGAATGAGCGCATGTATCCACTGACGCTGAGCGGATTGGATAGCGCGATGCGGGAATTGACCCGCAAACATTAAGATTGGAAAGCGGCGGCACGCCTCTTGGGCCAGCTTTCACAGCCCGTCCGGATCAGCCGCCGCCTTTCCTTCTAATAAAGCAGCAATGGCGCAATTTCTTCGCGCCAGCTTTGTTCATCCGCCAGCGCATGATGATCAAGGTCGGCTGGCGTGGCTGCCGCATCATCCACCCACAGGCGCAGCAAAGGTGATCCGTTGATCACATCAATCGCCAGCACATCATCGGTATATTCATATTTGAAATCTTTGCCGCGCCACAGCGGATAGTCGGGATAGAGGCGGCGAATCGCCTTAAACCCCAGCGCCTGCACCCGCCACGGCTGAAAAGCGCCATGATCATACCATGGCCCATCGGCATGAATGTGAATGCCGCTATTCAATTTTCCGCTATGCTTATGAAAGGTCGGCTCAAACCAAAAATCGCGCAGCTTGCAGCCGCCGAGCCATTGCGGCGCGATATGCTGCATTTCCTCGATCACCGCCCGCGCGTCTATATCTGGCGCGCCAAATAACTCCAAAGGCCGCGTCGTGCCGCGCCCTTCGCTTAAGGTGGCGCCTTCCACCATCACTGTTCCGGCATAGGCGCGGGCCATATTCACATTGGGCGCATTGGGGCTGGGGTTCACCCATGCCCGGTCAGCGGGCCAGCCAAAGCCAGCCCCATCCGGCTGCCAGCCCTGCATCGCCACCACCTGATAATCCAGATCCAGCCCAAAATGCTGCTGAAACCAGCACCCCATCTCACCCATCGTCAATCCGTGACGCATCACCATCGGCCCTGCGCCAACGAAGCTTTCCCAGCCCGGTTGCAGGCGCGTGCCTTCCACCGGACGGCCTGCTGGATTGGGGCGATCCAACACCCACACGGTTTTGCCGTGGCGCTGCGCTGCCTCCATCACATAGAACAAAGTGGTGATGAAGGTATAAATGCGGCAGCCCAAATCCTGCAGATCGACCAGCAACACATCAAATGTTGCCATCGCCGTATCCGTCGGACGGCGCACATCGCCATAAAGACTGAAGCAAGGAATATCATAAACCGGATCGGTAAAATCCGGCGATTCCATCATATTATCTTGCAAATCACCGCGCACGCCATGCTGCGGGCCAAACAGCGCGGTGACATTCACCCCCGCCGCCATAAGTGCATCCAAACTGTGCACCAAGTTCTTGGTCATCGACGCCGGATGCGCCAGCAGCGCAACCCGTTTGCCCTCCAGCGGCGCACGTAAGGCGGGATCGGAAATCAGGCGATCTATTCCAAACAGCACAGTCATGCTCACTCGCCTGCCTTAAGGGTGATGCCAAAGCAATCTTCATGGTGAAAATCGGGCTTTTCGGTCGGATGGCGCAGCGCCCAATAGCTTTTCTCGCCATCCCAATCCGCGATCACCGCAGCCAATCCGATTCGCAAAACCGGCATATCCGGCTTGGCAATTTTGGCGGTGATCAGCATCATATAATCATGGCCTTCTGCGCTGATTTGCGGCGCGCCAACCTCCCATGCGCTCATCCCATCACGATATCCGGTGAAGCGATAGGCCGCCCAATCCCCCGCTGGGGCAAAATTATATTCGCCATAATGGCCATCGCCAAAATCCAAAAAGGCTTCAAAACAGGTGGTTTCCCACAGGCCATCGCGGCGTTCATGCGAAGGATGTTCTGGCAGAGCAATCTCTTCAATATCGCCAACCAGATGGAAAGAAAATGTGAAGGCATCACCCTCATCCGCCACGCTGACCATGATGTCTGACAACCAGTCACAAGGCGTCGCCTTATGGGCCCGCAAATTCCCTGTCGCGATCACCCTACTCATTTAAATTCCTTCATGCTAAGCGCGCAACATTATGACAAGCTACACATCTGATCTGCTACGCACCCTTGATGAGAGGGGCTATATCCATCAAATGACCGACGCGGAAGGGCTGGACGCCCTCGCCGCTAAGCAGGTCGTGCCCGGATATATTGGCTTCGACGCGACGGCACCCAGCCTTCACGTCGGCAGTCTGGTCCAGATCATGATGCTGCGGCGCCTGCAGCAAACCGGCCATAAACCAATTGTTCTTATGGGCGGCGGAACCACGCATATTGGCGACCCGACGGGCCGCGACGAAAGCCGCAAGATGCTTTCGCAAGACACGATCGAATCCAACATCCAATCTATTTTCAGTATCTTCAAACAATTTCTTACCTTTGGTGACGGCCCCACCGATGCCGTCATGGTCAACAATCAGGATTGGCTCGGCCAATTGGGTTATATCCAATTGCTGCAAGAGGTTGGCACGCATTTCACGATCAACCGTATGCTGACCTTTGATTCGGTAAAATTGCGTCTGGAACGCGAACAGCCGATGACCTTCCTAGAATTCAACTATATGATTCTTCAGGGTTATGATTTCCGCTACTTGTCCAAAAACATGGGCATGCGCCTGCAAATGGGCGGGTCCGACCAATGGGGCAATATCGTCAATGGCATGGAATTGGGCCGCCGTATGGACGGCAGCCAATTGTTCGGTCTGACCACCCCATTGCTCACCACCGCTGCTGGCACCAAAATGGGCAAGACCGCATCGGGCGCCGTTTGGCTAAACCCTGCCCAGCTACCCGATTATGATTATTGGCAGTTTTGGCGCAATTGCGACGACCGTGATGTGGGCCGCTTCTTGCGCCTGTTCACCGATTTACCGCTCGACGAAATCGCGCGCCTCGAATCACTTGAAGGCGCAGAGATTAACGAAGCGAAAAAAATCCTCGCTAACGAGGCCACCACCTTGTGCCGCGGCGCAGAGGCGGCGGCAATGGCGGCGGCAACAGCTCAGAAAACCTTTGAACAAGGCCAGATTGGCGGCGATCTGCCGCAAGTCACGGCGCCGTCCGAAGGCATTCGCATCCTCGACGCCCTGCGCGAATTGGGTTTTGCATCGTCAAACAAAGAAGCCCGCCGCAAATTGGACGAAGGCGCGGTGAAAGTGGGCGGTGAAGTCGTGCGCGATGCACAGCTGGTGATTCTTCCCCAATCGGAATCCATCAGCATCAGCCTTGGCAGCAAAAGGCACGGCCTCATCAATCCTTAAAGCGCTTGTTTTTTTCGCTAACCAAAGTTTGAAAACTCATGTAAATTCCCTCCTGCATGTCAGATGCAGGAGGGAAAATGACGCAAGATGATAGCGATAGCCCGAATTATCGGGAATTAAATCAGCGCATTTCGCCGCGCAGTGACATCTATTATCGTCTGCCCTTTGAAACCTCCGACGGGCCGCAGGATATGGCCATTTGTGTTAACATCAGCAGCGATGGCTTGCTGATGCGCCATATGGAAAATTTCGAACCCGATACTATTTTGACCTTTCACTTGCCGGTCGTTGGTGCCCGCGCATCAAAAGTCATCTGGTCGATCAATGGGAAAACCGGCGTCCAGTTCAGCGAAACCATTAACGAGCGCGATTATATCGCCTTGCTGCAAGGGATGGATGTGCAAGCCGATCAGGAAAGCACTCTACCGCTCCGCTAAACGCCTCTGCCCCCAAGCCTTTTACTATTAAGCCGGGCCTAGCCGCTGCGCAGCAAGGGAATGGCCGCGTCTCGCTGAAACAGATAAAGACATAAGCGCACAGCCTCTCCCCGGCATCCTTCTATGCCGCCGTCCCGTTCAACGAACAGCCGTGCATCATCATGGGCCAGCGGCAAGAGGCGCTGCAACTGTTCCGCCGTGGCGAGCCGATAATCCGCATCGCCGGATTGTTTGAGGCCCAGCAATTCGCCGCCGCCGCGCAATTCCAAATCTTTTTCGGCAATCTCAAAGCCATCATTGGTCTCACGCATCAGGGCCAGACGCTCCCGCGCGGTGTCACTCAAATTTTGTGATCGCAGCAACAGACACACGCTTTTAGCGGTGCCCCGCCCCACCCGGCCGCGCAACTGATGCAATTGCGCCAAACCGAAATGATCGGCATGTTCCACCACCATCAGGCTGCTGTTCGGCACATTGACGCCCACTTCAATCACCGTCGTCGCCACCAGAACGCCAATCTCACCGGCCTCAAAGCGGGCCATCACCTCATCCTTATCCGGCCCCTTCATCTTGCCATGGATCAGCCCAACCCGATCCGCGCCCAGCCGCTGACGCAATATCTCCGCCCGATCTTCGGCCGCCGCTAGATCCAGCGTTTCATTTTCCGCCACCAAAGGGCAAACCCAATAGGCTTGCTCGCCCTTGTTCAGATGGCGAGCCAGACCGTCGATCACCTCGTCCAGCCGCTCCACATTGATCACGCGCGTATCCACTGGCGTGCGCCCCGGCGGCATTTCATCCAGCCGCGAGACATCCATTTCCCCATGATTGGCCAACAGCAAAGTGCGCGGGATCGGCGTCGCCGTCATCACCAGCAAGTGCGGTGGACGCTGGGCCTTGTCTGTCAGCATCAGGCGCTGGGCCACGCCAAAACGGTGCTGCTCGTCCACCACGACCAGCGCCAGATCATGATAGCTCACTGCTTCCTGAAAAATAGCATGGGTGCCCACCAATATATCGATGCTGCCATCAGCAAGGCCCATCAAGGTCGATTCGCGTATCTTGCCCTTGTCTCGCCCTGTCAGGATCGCCAGATTAACCGGCAGCCCGCCCAACATGCTTTGCAGCGTCGCAAAATGCTGGCGCGCCAAGATTTCCGTTGGCGCCAATAAGGCCGCCTGCGTTCCCGCCTCTACCGCCGTCAGCATAGCACGCAGCGCAACCAATGTTTTGCCGCTGCCCACATCGCCTTGCAGCATCCGCAGCATCGGCGTTTCGCGGGCCATATCCTGCGCAATTTCGCGGCCCACCCGTTCCTGCGCGCCGGTCAGCCCGAAAGGCAGCTTTAAAGCCTGATCCAGCCGATGATCGCCAATGATGGCGCGGCCACGCCGCTTTTGCAGGCTTTGCCGGATCAGCATCAAGGCCACCTGACTGGCCAATATCTCATCATAAGCCAGCCGGTCCCGCGCCATAGTATCTTGCGGATTGTCATGCGCGCGGGCCAGCGCCTGCTGCCAATCGGGCCATTTTTTTTGCGCGATCAGCGAAGCATCCGCCCATTCCGGCAAATCCGGCCGCCGATCCAAGGCAATCTGCACCAAGGCCGATAGCCGCGCATTGGTTAAGCCTTCCGTCAGGGGATAGACGGGCTCGTGCAAAGCAATTGCCGCTTCATCGCCCACCTCAGCGACCTGATCCGGATGCACGATCTGGCGCATCTCGCCAAAAAAATCGAGGCGACCGGAAATCCGGCGCGTCTCGCCCAATGGGAATAATTTGCGCGCCAAACCCGCCGTGCGGCCGAAATAGACCAGCCGCACATGCTCGCCCGCCGCATCATAAGCCTCCACGCCAAAGGGTGCCCGCGGGCTGCGGCCAGCCTTATACTCCCGCGCTGTCACGTCGACGATGATCACCTGCCCCTGCCGTGCTTCTGCCAACCCAGCCACAGGATCACGCGTGATCAGGCCACTTGGCAGGTGGAATAAAGCATCCACCACCTTCTCCAGCCCCAAACGCGCCAAAGGCTTGGCCAATTGCGGGCCGACGCCCTTCAGATCAGTGAGCGCAGCAAAAAGCGGATTAAGAATATCAGGTCGCATCATCGCTTCAATTGTCTAGCCGCAAGATTGGGAAAAATGAAGGCAGCAACCCATATCAGCATTGCATGGCAGGAAAACTTATTGCCGGTTGTGCGTTGCCAGATTGATCGAGACGACTAAAAGGCCCGACATGAATGATCGCTTGAAACGCCTGAAATTCCGCGCATGGCATCGCGGCACCCGTGAAGCCGATTATATGATTGGCGGCTTCTTCGATCACTATCACGCCAGCTGGGGTGAAACAGAGATCGCATGGTTTGAGATTGTCTGCGAAGAAGATGATGTGGATATCATGGCATGGGCCATGAATGCCGGTGAACCGCCCGCACATCTGAACAATCCTGATATGATCGCTGCGATGCGCCGTCTGGATTATATCCCGCTGCCATGAGCCTTGCTGCCGCCGATATTTTCGCCCGGATCGGCAGCGCCGAAACTCCGCTGACGCTGGCGCATGTGGCCGATGGCTTTTTGCCATTGCTGCTGGCCGATCTGGCCAGAGCCAGCCATCAGCGATTGCTCTATATCGCCAGCGATGATGCCGCGATGCAGGCGATTGCCGATGCCGCGCCCTATTTTGCGCCGGATTTGATTGTGCATCGTTTCCCGGCGTGGGATTGCCTGCCCTATGATCGGGCTGGCCCCAGTATGCGGATCAGCGCGGATCGGCTGGCAACACTTTCTGCGCTGCAACAGCCAGCGCAGCGCGGCGAATTGATCGTCACCACTATCGCCGCCATCACCCAGCGCACGCTCACCCCATTTCGCATTCGCCAATTGGCCACCACCTTGAAGCCCGGCCAGCGGATTGACCGCGATTCACTGGCGGAACTGCTGGTCGCCAATGGGTTTAACCGGGTCGATACAGTGGCCGATCAGGGCGAATTTGCCGTGCGCGGCGGCATAGTCGACTTGTTCGCGGCGGGCGAAGACAATGGCCTGCGCATTGATTTCTTTGGCGATGAAATTGAATCGATCCGCTGGTTTGATACATCAGACCAGCGCAGCCTTGCGCCTGCCAAGGGCTTATCCTTATTGCCCGCCGCCGAAACCTTGCTGGATGAAGCCAGCATCAAGCGCTTTCGCACCCGCTATCGCGATGCTTTTGGTGCGCAGGCCACAGGAGATCCGCTCTATCAGGCCGTCAGCGAAGGGCGGCGACAAGCCGGCATGGATCATTGGCTGCCCTTGTTCGAAGACAAGCTGGCGACGCTTTTCGACTATCTCGATCCCGCCACCCCTATTTTGCGCGGCCAGCGCAGTGACGGCACCCTCGACAACCGCTTTGAAGCAATCACCGATTATCACGCCAATCGAGTCGAAGCGGCGCAGGATCAGGCGGGCAGCTATCGCCCCCTGCCGCCAGAATTGCTCTATTTAACCCGCCAGCAGTGGCAAGATGCAGCGGCGGCGCGGCCGATCCACATCCTCACCGCTTTTGATGCGCCCCCTTCCCCCACGATCATCGATATGGGAAGCCGCGCCGCGCGCGATTTCACCCCGGAGCGTGCCGCCGATCTGAATATTTACACGATGGTCGCCGATCATCTGTCGGATGAGCGGCGCAAGGGACGGCGGACGATCTTGGCCAGCTATTCAGCAGGCGCACGGGATCGTCTGGCTGGCCTGCTGCGGGAACATGGCGTCACCTCGCTGGCACCGATGGACAGTTGGCAGGAAGCCTTGGGCGCGGCCTCTGCCGACGCGGGCGGCGCCACGGCGATGATCATTCTGCCGCTGGATCATGGCTTTGCCACGGATGGCGTCAGTCTGCTAACCGAGCAGGATATATTGGGCGAGCGCTTGGTGCGCCGCCGCAAGAAACGCAAAAGCGCCGATGCTTTTCTGGCCGAACTGGCCACGCTCAGCGTCGGCGATCTGGTGGTTCACCTGGATCATGGCGTCGGCCGTTATGAAGGGCTGACCTCCATTCCCGTGGGCAAAAGCCCGCATGATTGTGTCGCGCTAACCTATGCGGGCGGCGACAAGCTTTATGTTCCGGTCGAAAATCTCGATATTTTGTCGCGCTATGGCGGCGAAAGCGACGGTGTCGCGCTCGATAAGCTGGGCGGTGAAGCATGGCAGCGGCGCAAGGCCCGGATGAAAGATCGCATCCGCGAAATTGCGGGTGAATTGCTGGCTACGGCAGCGCTGCGCGCGCTGCGCACAGGCGAAGTGCTGGCGGCCGACGCCGCCTATCCCGCTTTTGCGGATCGCTTTCCTTATCAAGAAACCGATGATCAGGAACGGGCCATCGGCGATGTGCTAGAAGATTTGGCTTCGGGCCGCCCGATGGATCGGCTCGTCTGCGGCGATGTGGGCTTTGGCAAAACCGAAGTGGCCCTGCGCGCGGCCTTTGTGGCCGCCATGGCCGGTGTGCAGGTCGCCGTCGTGGTGCCAACAACCTTGCTCGCTCGCCAACATTTCAGCAATTTCGTTGATCGGTTCAAAGGCTTTCCGATCAACATCGGCCGCCTATCGCGGCTGGTGCCCGCATCAGAGGCGCAAAAAACGCGCGATGGCCTTGCCAATGGCACCATCGATATCGTCGTCGGCACCCATGCCGTGATCGCCAAATCGGTGGCCTTCAAAAATCTGGGCCTCGTGATTGTTGATGAAGAGCAACGCTTTGGCGTTGTCCATAAAGAGCGGCTGAAACAGCTGAAAACCGACGTTCATGTCCTGACACTTACCGCCACCCCGATCCCACGCACCTTGCAAATGGCGATGTCTGGCCTGCGCGAGTTAAGCGTGATTCAAACCCCGCCGGTCGATCGGCTGGCCGTGCGCACCTATGTGGCGCCATGGGATGGCGTGGTCATTCGCGAAGCCTTGCTGCGCGAACATGATCGCGGCGGACAAAGCTTCTTTGTCACCCCCCGGATCAAAGACCTGCCGGATATTGAAGAGTTTCTGCGCACACGCGTTCCCGAAATCAAATATGTCGTCGCCCATGGCCAGATGGCGCCGGGCGAGGTGGAAGAGCGAATGAGCGCCTTTTATGATCGCATATATGATGTGCTGGTATCGACCACCATCGTTGAAAGCGGTTTGGATATCCCCAGCGCCAACACCTTAATCATCCACCGGGCAGATCGTTTCGGACTGGCCCAGCTTTATCAACTGCGCGGCCGCGTCGGTCGGTCAAAAACCCGTGCTTATGCCCATTTAACCACGCCGGACGACAGCGCCATCACCGAAACGGCTGAAAAGCGCCTGAAACTATTGGGTGATCTGGATACATTGGGAGCGGGTTTCCAATTGGCCAGCCATGATCTGGATATTCGCGGCGCTGGTAATTTGGTCGGCGATGAACAATCCGGCCATATTCGCGAAGTGGGCTTTGAACTTTATCAATCGATGCTGGAAGATGCGATTCTGGCGGCCAAGGCTGAAGGCGCAGGCATGGCTCCGCCGCGCGAAGCCCTGTCCCCCGTCATCACCGTAGATGCGCCGATTCTGATCCCCGAAGATTATGTGCCCGATCTGCCGCTGCGTATGGCGCTCTATCGCCGTCTGAACGATGCCGAGGATCGCGCCGGTCTCGACGCTTTTGCAGCCGAGATGATCGATCGCTTCGGCCCCCTGCCGCCAGAAACATCCAATTTGATCCAGTTGATGGAGATAAAGGCCAATGCGAAAATGGCTGGCATCGCCAAGCTGGATGTTGGCACCAAGGGCGCGCTGATCAGCTTCCATGGCGATGAATTCGCCAATATACCGGGTCTGATCACCTATGTGGAACGATTAAAGGATCGCGCCCGTCTGCGCCCGGATATGAAATTATCGATCAGCGGCGATTGGGCCAGCGCGGGAGCACGCCTGAATGGCGCGCTGCAACTCTCCAAGGGGCTTGGCAAGCTGGCACGGCAGGCGCGCTGACACCCCGCTGGGTCCGCATCTGGATCAGCGCCAATTACCAGCCAGCTTGGCGACCAAAGCTTAGCGGAGCAATGCGATCAATTGTTCGCCGGGAACGGGGCCTGATCGCAAAAATCCCTGCCAGAATCGGATGCCCAGCATGGTCAAATGGGACAACTGCGCCTTCGTCTCCACCCCCTCTGCCACCACGGTCAACTCCAGCGCGGTCGCCAGATCCACAATGGCGCGCACCACGATCCGATCGCGCGGCGGCCCATCCACGGCCCGGGTAAATCCGCTATCAATTTTCAGATAATCAATCGGCAGCCGCGCCAGCAAGGAAAGACTGGAATAGCCCGTGCCAAAATCATCGATGGCGATGGAGGATCCACCGGCACGCAACTGGGATAATTGCGCCGCCGCGCTTGCGGGGTCGCCCAGCATTGTCTGCTCGGTCAATTCCAACGTCAGGCGATTTTGCTGCACCCGCGCTTCTTTGGCCATGGCAGCGAAACGATCCGCAAATCCTGCATCGGCCAAATCGGCCGCCGTGATATTCAAGGCCAGCCGCAAATGCTGCAAGGCTTTCGGCCAAGCGCCCACTTCGCGTAGCGCCACACGGTGGGCATGTTCCGTTAACTCGCATTCCATCCGGGCCGCCCGCGCCGCAGTAATCAGCGGCCCCGCGCCCAACAAGCCCAATTCGGGATGTTCCCAGCGCAACAACGCCTCCACCCCTGTCATCAGCCCGGTCGCGACCTCATATTGCGGCTGATAAAATATCCGCACCTCATCACGCGCCAAGGCAGATTTCACCAAGGCGCCGTCGCGCGCGGATGCCGGGCGGGCCAATTGATCGCAAGCGCTGCGCAATTGCTGCTCCACCGGATCACTGGCATATATTTGCGCAGTAGCCACCCTTATGGCCAGCCGCCCGTGTGGATCACCCACCAAAGGCTCTGCCAGCGCCACATGCAAGGACCGCTCATGAACGCTCAGCGCCGCCAGCGAAGTGCGCTGCGCTGGCACAATCAAAAAACGCGGCCCATCCAGCCGGGTGACAAAAGAACCATGGCCAAATTCATGGCTAACGAAATTGGTCAATCTCAGCCCAATTTCTTCCAGAACCGAGTCGCCCGCTGCCGGACCGGCACTGTTGTTGATGCGGGCCATCTCATCCGCCTGCACCAAGATGACGCCCACATCCGTTTCGCTCGAAAGAAACGCATCTTCAACCACTTTGGCGGCAGCAACAAGCATAAAGACAGTCCGATTCAACGTCGCGCCATCGCTCGCCCCCATAGAAGCAGCGCTTTCGCCCAGCATATATTGTTACGATACAATCCTATATGGCAACAGAAGTTTAGCGCATTTCCTCCACGCCTTGATCCAAAGGCCATTGGCTGGCACAACCGCCGCGCACAGTCGCATTTTCGCTATACCCTCCTTTCTGCCTATTAACCGCAGATCCGGGCCAGAATGGTGGAAAATCCGGCTACTCCAAGGGGAAGATTATGCCACGCAAGATTGCGCTGGTCGCATCAAATGCACCAGCTGCGGTGGAAGCGGAAGCCGAATTGCGGCCGATGTATGATTTTGTTGATATCGCCGAGGCCGAAATCGTCGTGGCACTGGGCGGCGATGGTTTTCTGTTGCAGGTTTTGCATGATTTGCTCGACCAGCGCCGAAACCTTCCGGTTTTCGGGATGAATCGCGGCACCATCGGATTTTTGATGAATGATTTTCGGGTAGAGGCGCTGATGGAGCGCCTCACCAATGCAAGCTGCTCGATCATCCACCCCCTCAGCAGCGAAATTTTTACCGTGAATGGCGAACGGCATATCCTGCCCGCGATTAATGAATTGTCGCTGCTGCGCGAAACCCGTCAGGCCGCCAAGCTAGAGGTCATCGTCAACGACCGGACGATGCTGGAAGAACTGGCCTGCGACGGGGTGCTGGTGGCGACCCCTGCTGGCTCCACAGCCTATAATTTATCCGCCAATGGTCCCATCCTGCCGCTGGAATCCACTTTGCTGGCGCTGACGCCGATCAGCCCATTCCGCCCTCGGCGCTGGCGCGGCGCGATTCTGCCCGAATCATCCACCATTAAATTCAATGTTTTAGAGGCGATTAAACGCCCCGTAAGCGCGGTTGCCGATCAGCGGGAAATTCGTGATATTAAAAGTGTTTGCATCACAAGTGACCGTTCCCGGCCCCTAACCCTGCTATTTGACCCCGATCAAGGGCTCGATGATCGCATCGTGATGGAACAATTTGCAGTTTAGGGCTTGCCAAACCGAACTGGGAGCGGCAAAGGGCTGGGCGTCCGCTACGACGGACTGCTCCTCGGTAGCTCAGCGGTAGAGCAATCGACTGTTAATCGATTGGTCGCAGGTTCGAATCCTGCCCGGGGAGCCATTTATATCCATTAAATGGTTGATGTTCATAAGCTTTCTGGCTCCTGCTGTCTCGCATCAGTTTTGGCGTGGCCGTTGATAGCCAATGGCTTGGAAAATTCCGCGCAGCCCCTTCCATCGGTCATTCACAGGACAGCTACTCCCCTATTGAGGAAGGCGCCTTCAGCATCATCTGGCGATAAGCGATGAGCCCGGACAAATAATGTTCGACATCGTCAATGCGGATGCGAAATGCGTGATGGCGAATGAAGAAGCTGCCAAGGGTGCGCTGCGGATTGGCAAAATACATCGCCAGTTCCGGCCAGAAATAACCGTTTAAAAGATAGTGTGCCCGAAAATGAAGCGCGCGGTGGAATTTTGGCAAATCCATCTCCTCCAGCAAATGACGCATATCCGGCATCTCCCCAATGCGCTCAATCATCGCTTGGCTCGCCATCATCAGTTCGAGAAGAGTCGGGAAAGTGGTAATGCGGCCGAGCACAAAATCAAGATAATCGCGAATATTTTGAATACCAAAACGAAAATAGCGCTCTTCGGGGCGATAGCGCGTCAATTCATTCACGCAATAGCTCAGCCAATGATCATTATGCTGCCAATGATCCTGAGCGATGAAATGTTCAAACGCCTTTTCTACCATTTGCAACCAACGCCCATCCTGCGTCAGGCTATAAAGGCGCATCAGACCAAAGGCAGCCTCCCCCTCATAATAGATTGTGCGAAAAGCGGCCTTTAACGAGAGGTCCGGATAGTTGAGCACATGAACGAACGCGCCGCTCTCGCTGCACTGCATATGACGGATGCCCAGCGCCAGTTTTTCCAGCAGCGGCAAATTCTCGCGGCTGCCCGTCACCGCCGCATGTCGTGTCAATGCCAGTATCGCCACCGCATTGGCCCCAAGCTTAATCTCACCCCCCACATCCACCACAAAGGCGGCTTGCGAGCCATCTGGCAAATTGATGATATGGATCGCCTCTCGGCGCAGCCAGCCAAGCGCGCGCTCAATTGCCGCCCATAGACACGTATTTTGGGTCACCTCCCACGCCTCAATCATCGCATAGCTGGTGCTGGCGTGGCGCAGACTGTTATAGGTTTTAATCTCCCGGTCGAAACAGGGGTGCCAGCCATAGATAAACCGGCCATCTTCCCCAACCTGCCCGGCCAAGAAATAGCTGCCGCTTTCAATCAGGTGCAGCAACCTACCGCTATCCAATGACTCAACAATGCGGCGGCCTGCGGATCGCCCTTCCGCCGCGATTTCCTGCACCTGATCGGGTTGATCGCTATCGCTGAAAAAGCCCCGTGTCGAAAACAACCAGACCGGTGTTTTATCCCGAAAATCAACCTGCTTCAGGCCGTGACGAAGCTGGGCATAGCGCTGAAAATTTCTTTCATTCACGATACAATGCGGAAATTTTGTGCCGCCATAGAGCATCGCATTCGCATTCAGCTCTGTTTCCAAAAACGCCTGATGACAATGGGGATCGAGCGACAGGCCCTGTCGGCAATAATTGCGCTTCACTTGAGTCAGCAGCCGCTTCAACGCGCCCCAATGACTCTGGTTCATCGACAGGACGACATCCACCCGCAGCCAGCGGAGAGATTGGTGGTTTTGCTGCGCCATGTCGGCCAGCCATGCCGCCCCCGCATTCCAAGCATCATCCCAGTTGCTCGCCCGAAATGTCTGGACCTGTGCCCGAACATGGCCATCAGTGCAGGAAAAAAACAGGATATGGTCCGAAGAGTCCATCGCTGTCGCTCGGACGGCCTGCTGAAAATGAGCGTGAAGCGCATCCAAGCGCGCCTTGATCACAGCGCCAACCATCACGCTTCCTTTCGACCAGCCTGCATCAAGGCCTAGTCATGATGGCAAATTGCCTTGGGAATGGCACGTCCCCTGCCCCGCTCGCAATGCTGTAGCAGCATCAAAAGGATGTTGCTTCGTGGCAGCGGAACTGCCTCCAATATGGTTCAGCATCACTTCTATCGCCTGTCGGCCAATCTCACTGATGCGAACAATGTTCCGCCGATGATCGTCATCATCCATCTCCCGCTCGAGAAACCCTGCCTTTTCTAGCCGAGCGATCATACGGACAGCCGTTGCAGGGCATTCGCCAGAAGCGATCACCGCCTGCTTTACATAAATGACATGACCTTCAATGGCACCAACATAAAGCTCCAGAACAATGTCCCAAGCCGAATCGCGAAACACATCTTTAGGAAAGATGCCGGCCATTTCCTTGCGGGCCTTCAATAGGCGCCTTGCACATTGCAGAAAGCGATCCTTGGTTCTTAGATCACCTTCCACCTCATCTGATCGCGGCACACTAAATGATTGTATACCATCACGCCATGGCGCCACAGCGACATAGGCTGGAAGCGACATGGAAGCTGGCTGATCTCGCATGTCGCACTCCCCTTCATTCCCTTTGATCTTCAACATGAGCTTGGAACTTTTCTTACCGGTCATTTTATAAGAGGCCGCCTCTCCGAAAGGTTAACCACGGGCTATCCCGTTCACCCCATCGGATGAACGGAGGTGCTCAAGGCCCATATTCAGCGCTCTCTCAGCGCTTCTCGGCCTCTGTTGAAGGGCTTCATCAGATATTGCAGAACAGTTTTCTGGCCTGTGTGAATATCCACCGTCGCAACCATGCCCGGAACAATTGGGAACCGCCGCTTGTCAGGCCCCACCAATGCATCCGAACGCGTGCGGATATAGACACGATAATAAACGACATCCGGCTGCATCTCATCGCGAATAGTGTCTGGCGAAATACTGGAAACTTCGCCATCAAGACCGCCATAAATCGCATAATCATAAGCGGTGATCTTCACGGTGGCGCGCTGGCCGGGATGGATGAAGGCGATATCACGGGGCGATATTCGCGCCTCCACCATCAATTGCTCATCCAAGGGGATGATATCCATAATTTTGCCATTGGGCGGCACAACGCCGCCCACGGTCGACACCTCGATATTTTGCACGATGCCGCGAACCGGCGACCGGATCACCAATCGATTGAGCGTATCCGACCGCCCCCTCACCACCGGCGCCAAAGCTTCTGTCTGCTCGTCCGCTTGGGAGAGTTGCTCGCGCGCTTCCACAATATATTGCGAGCGCAGATCGGCCTTGCGGAGCTCCAATTCCGCGCGCTGCCGCTTCAGTCGCAACACCTCGACATTGCTGGCGGCGCCAACATCAATCAGCGATTCCCCAATGGCGACCTCCCGTCGGATCAAATCCAGCGCCTCATCAATCAAGCCGATCGAACGGGCCAAGCTTTCGCGCCGGGCTTTGTAAAGCCGGGTTTCGGCCATTCTCAATTCAGGAAAATCGGAAAGCTCGGCCGGAAACTCTAGGCTGGTTTGATTCACCTCGGCGCGAAGGCGCGCCGCGGCTGCCAGCGCCGCGCGATATTTAGCAGCGCTTTCCTCAACCGTTGATCCGGCCTGTGTCGGATCCAGCTGCATCAAAATCTGGCCCGCCTCAACGATCATATCCTGCCGCACATTCAGTTTCGAAACGATGCCCCCCTCCAGCGACTGGATCACTTGCTCACGCGATGTGGGAACGACACGCCCGCTGCCGGTCGCTACCTCGTCCAGCTCGGCAAACCATGCCCAAACAACCCCTATGACCAAAAGCGCCGCGATCACCCACAGGATCCGCATGGATCGCTTCAATCCCGCCTGATCGCCATGAACATCTTGTTCCCCAGACCCCGGTCGTTCGTCCGTCATAATGTCACCCCGCGCATGGCGCTCAGCGCCGCAGCTTTGCTGTCATCAAGGATGATCCGGCCATTTTGGACAACAAGGACCCGGTCCACCATATCGAGCACCCGCATCCGGTGCGTGGCGACAAGCAGCGTGCGCCCGGCACTCCATTTGCGAAACTGGCGGATGAACAATCGCTCGCTGGTTTCATCCATCGACGCTGTCGGTTCATCCAGCAAAATCACCTGAGGTTCCCGCACCAGCAGACGTGCCAGCAACAAGGCCTGCACCTGCCCGCCCGATAAGCCGCCGCCGCCTTCGGAAACCGGATGGGCCAGCCCGCTGGGCAATTGCCGCACAAAGCCGTCAGCGCCAGTCATTGCCAAGGCCGCCATCAATTGCGCATCAGTCGCACGCGGCGCGCCCAGAGTCAGATTGTCGCGAATGGTGCCATAAAGAAGGCCACTGGATTGCGACAACATCCCAACCGCGCGGCGAACATCTGCGGGATCAAGATGATGCAGCGCTAGATCATCCAGCAGAACTTCGCCCGTAATCGGCGGCATCAATCCAGACAAGGCCTGAAGCAAAGTGGATTTTCCGGCCCCATTTCGGCCAATCAGGGCGATATGCTCGCCGGGCTGAATATCTAGCCGCTCCACCTGCAAAGCCAACGGCATATTATCATCACCATAGCGAAATTGTGCGTCACGGATCGCATAGCCGCCCGCAATATAGGGCAAGGAGATGCGCTGTTCATCCGCCGGCGTATCGGTTGGCAATTGCATGATGCCATCCAGACTTTTCAGCCCGATGCGGGCATGTTGCAGGCGACTTAATATCTGGGTGACCTGCGATAGCGGCGCCATCATGCGCGACCCAAGAATGGATGCGCCGACCAGCGCACCAGTGGTCATATCCCCCATCATCACCAGCGGCGCGCCTGCAAAAACGGTCGTCGCATAAACGGCATTTTGGATATTCTGGGTCCAGACGGTCAGGCTGTTGGTATATTGGCGCAATTTCAGCTGCGCGGTGCTGGCCACTTCGTTGATATGATTCCATTGCTGCTCAAAGCGGGCCTCCGCCTGCAGCATCTTCACATCATCCACCCGCTGCACGGCTTCCAGCAGCATGGCGTTGCGCAGCGAGGATTCGCGCATCGATTCCGTGGCACAGGCCTTCAATCGGCGCTGCAATAGCAAGCCGGGCACAAGCAACAACACCAAGGCACCAAGCGGGATCAGCGCCAGCCACCCAGCGATGAACCAGAAAAAAGCAAGGAACAGGAAGAAAAATGGAATGTCGATCAACGCCGCGACGGTTGTCGAGGTTAACAATTCGCGCACTTGCTCCATATCGCGCAGCTGCGCGATAAAGGATCCCGTCGAGACGGGCCGATCCCGGCCCCTGATCCGCAACGCATGACCAAAAATCACATCTGCCAACGACAAATCTGCTCTTTTCCCCAGCAAATCAATCAGCGTCATGCGCAGGCGGCGCAAGATGAATTCAAAAACAATAGCCAGCAAAACGCCAGAAAACAGGATGTAGAGCGTCGGATAGGATTTGGCCGGAACGACGCGGTCATAGACTTGCATCGAAAAGATGATGCTGGCGAAGGCCAAAAGATTGGCGACCAGCGACGCGATTAAAATATTCGGATAAAGCTTAACGTCGCGCAGAATGATGCGGCGCAACCAATGAACCTGATAAGGGCGAATATAGGTATCCACCCGCGCATCGGCCACCGAACGGGCCGGGCGCGCCACTGCATAGCGCCTGACGCGGGCCTCAATATCCTCGCGCGGTATCCGGTTTGAAAGCCCGGCGCCATCGCCAACGATCACCTCGGCAACACCGTCGCTGCTGACGGCGGAAATCACCATCAACTGGCCATCATCCAATTCTGCGATCACCGGCAATGAACCAGAGGCCAGCGCTAGCTCGCGTGGCTCAACAAAACGCAGATCCAAACCGAAGCGACCCGCCATCGCGGCAACCGCGCTATCCGGATTGCTCGCTGGATCCCAAATCGAAGCCAGTCGTGCTTTTTCATAAGAAATGGGTATGCGATAATGATGCGCGACACTGCGGAATATAGCCAGCCAGCCGTCGGTATCGGTGAAGGGTTTCGGCTCGATCACAATGTCACCCCGCGCACATTTTGACCCTGCAACGAAAAGGCGCGCCGCGCCGCGCCGGAATAATAAAGACAATCAATCTGCAAGCGCCTGAGGTCATGTTCGGTGTTGGTTTGATCGAAGCGCGCTTGATGCAATTCCTGCTGCGCATTCAACAGATCAACCAACGTGCGCGTGCCCATTTCCAAATATTGCAGGCGATAAAGCGATCCCGTCTCCCGCATGTCCCGCTCGCGCGCTGCCAGTGTCAGCTTGATCTGTTCAAAGCTGGTCACTTGCTGCTGCGCCTCGGTCAGCAAACGCGATATATCATTTCTAACCCGCGCCTCTGCCGCTGTCGCCGCGCGCAGGGAATATCCTGCACCGCGCGCGCGGGCACTGGTCGCCCCGCCATTGGAAATGGGGGCGGTGACGCGCAGCCCGACATTATAATCGGCCCGCCGCGATAAAGGATCCTGAAGTTCGGTGGATGCACCCGCCTCTACCGAAATCACGGGCAAGCGCTCTGATCTGCTGCGATCATAGGCTGCGCTTGCCTGATCCCGCTGGGCCTGAGCCTCCATGATGGCGGGCACATCCGCCCAATCCACCTTATCGCGCGCGCAGGTGCCATCCAGCCATAGGGGGACGCTTGCCTCCACCTCTGCCACCGTCTGTTTTCCCAGCAAATGGGCCAAATTGCTGCGCCAGCGATCCCGTTCCGCCTCGATTTGCTGCAACGTGGTTTCTGCGCCATTCACCCGCGCTTGCGCTTGCAAAGCATCAGAGCGTGTGCCCGCGCCGCGCTGGAAACGATAACGCACCAAAGTCTCAATCGCGCGCAATTCGGTAAGCTGCTCGGCGGCGACCCGCTGCAAAGCCGCAGCTCGCTGGCTTTCAATCACCGCATAGCCAGTATCGCGGACGAGGTTATCAACCGCCAATAGCAGCCGTGCATTGCTGATCCTGCTGCCCGCTTGCGTGATCCGAACGTCACTAGAAACTTTCCCAAAATCATACAGCATCTGCGAGGCGTTCAAATTCGCACGCGGCCGCCAGCGGTTCACGGCATTGCGATCATAGCCCGCGCCGATACCGCCGCTAATTTGCGGCTGATAGCCCGCTTTCGCGACCTCAATCTCTTCGCCCTGCGCCCGCACATTTTCGACCGCTTCCTCCACTGACGGATGCCATGCGATCACCTGCGCAACCGCATGTTGCAACGTCAGCCCAGCTTCCTCATTATCAATGGCCCTATCCTGCGCCGCTGATGCTGCGCCAGCCATCAGGCAACAGCCTATGGCTCCAACAAAAAAACTCGCGGTACGTTTCAAGCGCCCCCCTGTTGCCGAACGGATCGGCTTATTTATGCTCACAAGACCCGCCGCCTTTTCAGCAGCGGGTCCCGTAATTTTTGCGCCTTTAGATCAAATAATGATGGGCCTGTTCTTCGGCTAAGGGGTTGCCGCTGCTATCCACCAAATAGTCGAGCGGGTTGCCATCCATCACACCGCTATCGCCCGGGCCGCTGGATCCGTCACCAGCCGCTGCGTTCTCGCCGCTTTGGAGATACCCCTCCAGCACGTCGTCGAGCGATTCTTGATCCTCCAGCATGGCAAAGCTCATCATGCCATCCGCACCAACATCAAAGGATGCAAAGGGTGCAAATCCAGAGGTGACACCCGCGCCGCTTGGTTCAACGGAAACATCCAACGTGCCAGAGGCAATCTGCCCATTGGGATGTTCCAACTGATAGGTGAAGCTATCCATTTGGGTCGTATCGAAATGAGCCAGACCCGTTTTAACGGTATAAATATAGCTGCCATCCGCACTCACCGTCAGGCTGCCATAGGTGCCAGTGATGGTGACCGACGCCTCCGCACCGACAGTGACATAAGTCCCGCTGTCAGGATCCCAAATCTGAAGCTCGGTCAAAGCCGAACCGGGCTGATCATTGGTAAGCAGATTGCCTGTCGAATCTGGTGAGCTTTCCTGCACATATTGATCGGTGTAAAGAGCGTCGACGTTCGTTTGGATCGAAACGACCGAAGCGGCTCCACCCAATGTCGTTCGAACCCGATAAGTCCCAGCATCAAGCCCAAGAGTGGCAAGATCTATAGAGGCTACCGGACCGAGCACACCTAGCAAAAGCGAAAAGGACACATCGCCAACCGAAGTCCAAGTCCCCGGCGCCGTTTCTTTTTCGACGTAAAGTGTCCCGTTCGAAATCAGCGCAACGGTGGCCGTCACAACTACCGATCCGGAAATTTCCATATTGGGATCGACTTGGAACGTTCCGCTCGTGTAGCTATTAGGAACAAGCGCGCCTGTGAGGCTGCTCGAGGCATCAAAAAAGTCCGGATCGGTTACATTGCTCCAATTAACCGTCGCTGCATTTACATCCCCCGTCGTCGAAACCGCCGTGCCATTAATATTGATCGTCAGCGTTGCATTATCCGTCGCGGAGCCATCGGACAATGTATAGGTGAATATGTCCGCCTGCCCGATTGATGCCGCATCGCCAAAGGCGGTGTAAGTATAGCTGCCGTTCGCTGATATTAGGAGCACGCCATATTCACCTATGACTTGCACGGTGCCGCTAGCTGGCACGGTGACAGCAAGACCATCCGCACCAATAACCTCGCTGATAACAGAGCCTGCGCCAGTCTCGTCAGCCCCCGCTCCCGCGTCGCCGTCAATCAGATTGCCACTGACATCTTCATTCGCGAAATCAAACTCCGTCACCGTCGTCGTGATTTCAGTGGATTGAAGCAGGGTCAACGTATTGCTCAGCAGCGTATTGGCAACGGCGGAGAGCACATTATCAAGTAAAGCTGGCGCATTGACCAAAGGATTGTTGAGCAGGGTGGTCAATATGCCCACCAACTCACCAACCCCAAGGTTCGTCGTCAGATTCAGCGTCGTCTCTAGCAGGCCGCGAGCAACGCCCCCCAGAACTCCGCCGCCCAGCGCACTCTCCACGGCGTCCAGAACCAGCGTTTGATTATCTGGCCCCAGCACAACGCCCGCATCGCCCAGTTCCTGCAACGAAATGCCGTCACCATTGGCATCAAGCAGGCCGCCAAGCGTGCTCTCATCATTGCGCACGACCACGCGATAATCGCCCGGTTTCAGGCCAGTGACGATGGCGACCAAAGTGTCATCGCCCGTCAGACCAAGAATTTCGATCCCGGCCACATCTCCGACCAGTGAATTGATCGTCACACCGGCATAGACCACATTGCCGTCGGCATCGATCACCTCCAGCCGGAACGCATCGGCTACCGCGACCAGGGCCGTCTGGCTCACCTCGATGCGCACTTCGCCAATCTGCCCATCAGCGACAGTGATTGTCACACTGTTATCAACACCCTCGGTAGATTCCAGCAAGCCCAGCACCTGCGTATCGCTATCGGTAACGGGCGCATGGGTAACACTGGTCATCGCGCCCATATTCAGCGCTGCAATGTCGTCCGTCGCCACCGGCAAGATGATTTCGATCGCTCCCAGCGACACTGGCGCGCTGATATTGCCCGCCACATCGGTCTGGCGCACCTGCACATCCGTGTAGCTACCCTCGGGCAGAACAAAGCTGGTGCCTGTTCCAGCGGTCCAATTCGCGCCGCCGTCCGTGCTATACTCCCATGTCGCCCCCGTCTCGAGATCGGAAACATTCACCGTGCCGTCACTGGTGATGCCGTCATCAGCGGCGCTGCCCGTATCATTGGCAAGAGCGGCCCCCGGAGCATCGGCTGAGCTATCCACCACAATCGCGCCCAGCGACGTTGCAGGCCCCTCAGCGCCGGTCGTATCAATTTGACGCACCTGCACGCCGCTGTAGCTTCCCTCGGCAAGGATGAAGCTGCTGCCTGTGCCATCCTGCCAGGTCGCGCCGCCGTCCGTGCTATATTCCCATGTCGCCCCCGGCTCGAGGTCGGACACATTCACTTGGCCATTAGATGTGATACCATCGGAATCGGAAACGCCGGTATCCGCCTCGAGCGCCGCTGTCGGCGCCGCCGGTCCATCCAATATCTCTACAGGACCCGCCAGCGAGCCTGCGTCTCCTTCATTGCCCGCCGCATCCGTCTGACGAACCTGCACCTGACCTGCGGGATAAATGCCCGTGGGCAAAAGGAAGCTGCTGCCTGTGCCAGCGGTCCAGGTCGCGCCGCCGTCCGTGCTATATTCCCACGTAGCCCCCGCCTCGATGCCAGACACATCCACCGTTCCATCGCTGGTAATGCCGTCATCATCCGCAAGGCCGGTATCTTGAGCCAAAGCAGCTGTTGGCGCGGCAGGAGGAGTCTCATCCACCGTCACTGCGCCCAGCGACGCCTCAGGCCCGACATTGCCAGCCGCATCCGTCTGGCGAACCAAAACATCTCCTGCGGCATAAATGCCCTCAGGCAGCACAAAGCTCGTGCCCGTGCCATCCTGCCAGGTCGCGCCGCCGTCCGTGCTATATTCCCATGTCGCATCGGCATCGATGCCAGAGACATCCACCGTGCCATCGCTGGTGATCCCATCGCTTGCAGACACACCGGTGTCATTGGCTAGCTCTACAGTCGGAGCGAGAGGCGGATCAGTGTCGGCATCGGCGTCGGCATCGGCATCTGCATCTGCATCGGCGTCGGCATCAGCATCTGCGTCGGCATCGGCGTCAGCATCATCACGGCCGCCGCCGCCGCCGCCGCCTCCGCCGCCAGCCGCCGCCGCCGCGATCAAACCGCCCGCACCAAGAAGGCCCAAAATTGGTAGCAATGCTCCCGATCCATCCTCACTCGCTTCTGCTGCGGCGACTTCTGTCGCGACCTCGGTGGGATGAAGGACCTCCCAATTGGAGAGTTCATAAAATTGGGGCCCGGTGCCGGGGCGTGCAACCCAAAGACTGCCATCATCCTCTTGTAGGATAAGGTCGGTATATTCCTCGCCATTCGGCGTAGGCGCCTGCTTGAAATAGCCGACGATCCGCAACGTCTTTCCCGAGTTCAAATTGATGATCAAATCCTGACCTTCATGGGTGAGGTCAGCGATATCTGATCGATTGAGCGTTATCTTTACAATACTTGGATTCGCTAGATTCACGACATCCGTTTCTACCAAACTGACTTCGCCAGATACTTTGTTCGTGACCTGCACTTCCATCTTGCTTCTCCGCCCGGTAAAGTCGGGCAGAAAAACTGGCTCGCACCAGATCAACATACCCAGATGAAGGTAGAAAGCGCGCCAAGAAAGAACGCTCTCCAATATGAGAGCAAAGCTGATCAATATCTTTTTATCTGTAAAGATAAGATCGTTTCATTTTTGAAACAAATTATAAAATGATAATATTTTTTGCTTTTATAAACAAATCATTAACTATTTAGTGTTTTGCAATTCAACAGATCTAACACAGAATTTAATGATATGATTAAGTTGTTTAGATTATAAATATTGAGCTTTACATAAATATAAATCATGCAAAAACTTCAAAGCGCTCCAACATTTTCCGGTTTCATGCCATATTGGTTCCAAGCGCCCTGCTTGGCTACCTCCACCGATTGGACGGCAGGTCGGGCAGCGCTGGAGACCTCGTGTTGCGTCCGATTGCGTCCATAAATTTTTGCCGAATATAGCTGGCGGTCGGCACGCTCAAACGCCGCAGCAAAATCTGACGAGTCAATTTCAGCCATTCCCATGCTGGCAGTGACCTGCCGTTCCATATGAGGCACTTTTTGACGAACCTCGTGCGAGATGGCCTTTCGCCGCCGCTCTGCCTGCTCGTCCGCATCCGGTCCGCGCAACAGCAAGATAAATTCTTCACCACCGATACGATAGGCCAGAACATTTTCATCAAATTGTAAGGCAGCCCCCGCCGCACGGATCACCTCATCACCTGTCCCATGACCATATTGATCATTCACGGCCTTAAAATGATCAATGTCGAGCACTGCAATTTTATGATACCCGCGATCCACGGCATCGCGAAATCCGTCCACAAGCGCGCGGCGGTTGAACAGCCCGGTCAAAGCGTCGCGCTGCGCCATATACTCCATAAGCTCGGCGTCTCTTTTCGCACGATCCCGCTGATCTTTCAGCGCCATAAATTGATGCGCCACACCCATTGCGGTTGATAAAACTTCAAACACGCACCCGAAATAAAATAGCAGCATTGCATCATTGTTCGGAAGATTGGGAAGCAAGCCGGTCGCGATCCGAACCACGCCCACTATGATCATCGGGCACCACCCAACCGCCTGATATTTCGCCGCATGGCTCCCTCGCCTGAGGGCATCCAGCAATGCAGCCAGAAAAACCAAAAGGATCGGCACATAGGCAAAGGTATAAATCCCCACCTGAACCGATCGCGCGAAAAATGGGAATGCGGCATGCAAAGCACTTAGCCCCACCGATATTATGGCGCATATCGGCAAGGCGATCCGCAAGTGGGGATGCATCAAATCCGGTTCAACGAAATAATGGGTGAACATCAGGCCAGACGCGACCGTTAATCCAAAGATCAAGGTGGACAACCAGCTTAAGGTCATCACCGGCCAGTCCAGCAAATATCCTGCGAGGCCCGATGACAGCAATACGCTCAGCATAAGCGATGTAACTAGCGCCGAATGCCAAATCACAAACGGCTCACGCAGCACCCAATAAAATGCCGCATTGAAAACCAATGGTATCGCCAACATGCCGCACAGGCCGGCTAATAATATCAGTTTTCGGTTATATTGCTCACTGTCGGCAGGATCGGCCGCAGCCAGATACGCCTGCTCCAACACCATCAAATGGCTCGGCCGATCGAACACAACGATCACATGCCGCGCCTGCCTGTCCATTCGGGGAAGGCTCACCCGAAAAGCACCGTCGGCTTTGGAATTCTGCCACTGATCCGGCGTCGTTTTCATGTGCCGAAACTGGCCATCCTGCATAATCAGCAAAAAGTGAATCGCATCCAGCGCACTACGACGGCTCAGCAGATAGATTGGCGCGACCTGCCCTTCAGCTATCGCGAAACGCAGGTAAGTTCGTTCATCATGAATAGAATAGGGCTGCCCAGCACAGTTCCACCGCCCTGCATCCCGAGCCACCGCGACCATAGACTCCGTCAAAGAGCCAGAGGCCCAGCAATGGCTCCGAACCTCCCCAATTTGTCCATCGACTGGCCCAATTTGCGCTTCGGCCGGCGACGGCACCACCGTCGCCAGCAATAGCAACAAAAGGACCATCACGGTGCGAAAATAATGCTGAAACCACATTGGCCCCCACTATATAGCCAATGCTTATCATTCCGTTAAACCAACATCAGGCCCGTTATGCGCTATACCCTTTCACAATCGCAATAATATTTGCATGTCAGCCCTGTCATGCGGTGCCTTATGGTCATTTCCTGATAAACTGCCAAAGTCATGGACCCTCCACCGGCAGACCCACAGCATTGCGGCGAGACATCAGACATATGAATTTGAAAAATACTATATGTTTCGTTTTTATTGGCGGCACCCATCAAATTTACCACCTCGCCCCTGTCGCCGCCGCCCTCAGCAAGCGGGATGACGGGCTATCCATAAGCTGTATGTGCGCGGACGCCGAGGATGAAGCCGCACTGCGGGGCATCGCGTATCAGATGCAGGCTGACCGGATGCAAATCATACGGATGCCATTGCCATGGCTGGCAAGGCTTGCGATGCGGATTACCGGGCGAAAATCCGTCGGCAAAGGCCCTCTGCTCGCGGCCTTGCGATGGCAAGCCCGGCACGCACGCGCCATCATCGTTCCCGAGCGAACATCCGCAGTGCTAAGAAAGATGGGTTGGAGGCGACCGCTCTTTCATTTCCGGCACGGAGCGGGAGATCGTGCGCCAGCATCTGAAGCCCGGCTGAATGCCTTTGACCTCATCGTGGTTCCCGGTGAAAAGGATATAGAGCGAGCCGTCGGCCGCGGCATTGATCCATCGCGCCTGCGGATTGGCGGCTATGTAAAGCTGGACTATCTTCGCCTCGCTCCACCTTCCGGCGAGCCTTTGTTTGATAATGACCGACCGATTGTGGTCTATAACCCCCACTTTGATGCCAGCCTCTCCTCGCTCGGCATGGCGGAAAAGATCCTGAAGCTCTTCCGTCAACAGGATCGTTATAACCTAATCTTTGCCCCTCATATTCGCGGCGTCGAAGACATGTCGGCGGAGGAACAGGATCGTCTGGCATCGCTCGCCATGCCGGGCCGCATCATCATCGACCTTGGCTCGGCCAACCTTTTCAACATGCGCTACACCCAAGCGGCAGATATTTATCTTGGCGACATGTCGAGCCAATTATATGAATTTCTCGCTCGGCCGCGTCCCGTTGCCTTCATCAATGCACACAGCGTCCCATGGCAAAATGATCCACGCTATGCGGGATGGCATTTGGGTAAAGTCGCCAATCACATTGATGATATTATAGGCGCCATTGACCATGCTGTCGCTGATCAGCAAAATATGGCGGCAGCACAGGTTGACGCCGTTTCATTTGCTTTTGGGGACTATGAAGGCGCCATCACGCGCTCAGCCGATATCGTGATGGAGGCACTGTTACACGGGGATTGACGATGGATCATCATCATCCTCGCAAGATTATCCTGCTCTCATTTTGCCAACATCCCACATCGCACCAAAGCGATGATCATAAATTTCCGGCTCGAAAGGGCAGAAACCGGATCCGGGCATGAAAGTGACCTCGCCAAACAAAGGCGTCTCTTGAAACTCGTAAAGATCCACGCGTGCGAAACAAAAATCGCTCGGGAAAATCATCCGGCACGTCGCGATAATAGCGGCAATCCATCGGCTGCCAATCTCGGTTCAACATCTGCGCCCGCAAATCCCGTCCGCGGCCTGTATACATCAGGATAAATTCGACTTTGCCGTTGAACACGTGAAATTTATAATCTTGTAAAGGCTCGCCATGGCCAATCAGCGGCTCAACCAACAATTGGCGGTCGATCAGATCATAATGGGTTTCGAGCAAATGGGGCCGATAGCGCGATGCCATCCATTGTGCCGCGCTGCGCTCTATCACCGGCCAATCTGGTTCATCATCCTCCCAGATGAAGATATTCGTTCCGCTCATATGATTGGCCTTCAGAACAAAGGGCTTAGGCCAATTGCGTTCTTCCAGAGCAGGCAATGTCTTGCCCGACCAGAGCGTCGGGATCACATGCTCCGCACCAATCTTCGCCGCGACATAATCTTTGACCAAATATTTGTCGGCATAGGGACCGAGCAATATGTTGCGATCATATAATTTTCGATATTGAACTTTTTCGTTAAAAGTCTTGGGTGTGGTCAGGTTCGGCCATTTTCCAAGTTTCAGAAAATATTGTATGCTCAAATTCAACTTGGGCGGCAGATAGGATAATAGGCGTTTCTCGAGCGTGAATTTTTTCAACCTCGCATCCCTTCCGCAACATTTTCTTATCATCGCACCATCGCTATCACCCAAGCCGATGTGCCGATTTTTCCGCCTTAGTGATTTTCGCGACGGGCGCAATGATGTTGCGCGGTTCGCGAAAATCAAACGCATGGATGGGCCGTGACATTCGTCGCCGCGCCTTCACATTCGAAGCGTCTTTACAATTGCCGCATCATATAGCGCGCATCATCACCATAGCTGGCTAATTTCTCAGCCATGGCGGGATCGTCGCTGACGACAAACCCTTGTTTCCCCCAGAAAGCCGCCGCTTCATTAACCGCCACCAGCGCAATTTTTTCCCAACCCTCACCCTTCGCCTGCTCGGCTATTTGATGGATGATGGAATTGGTCAGCCCCAGCCCCCGTGCCGAAGGATGGATGGCAAGATCATGCAGATAGAGCAGTTGCGGCGATGCGGGAAGCGACCCAATAAGGATGTTGAGTGGCGGCGCGCTAGAAGCAAGCCATGGATAAATGATCAAATAGCCCGCAATTTTACGAGCATCCCGTTCCAGCACAAAGCATCCTTGGGGATAGAGTTCCAGCCGTTCTGCAAAACAGGCACGATCCTCGAAATGATCCGGAAATGCCGTGCGCGCCACATCAACAACGCCATCAAGATCGGCCTTGACCATAGGGCGCCATCGCCATGTGCTCGACATATTAAACTTCCTCCAAGGCAACGGATAAGCCCGGCAGAAATATCTTTATTATCAGCCATTCGCAACCCATCCTTGGCACAAACTCATTTCCTATGGCCTCGCTTGCTCGCTACGCCTTGCATTCCCATCCACGGTCGCTCAAAGCCATGATATAGAATAGGAAGATATTATGGACTGGATTTTATTCTTATTGGTCGTTGCGGCGATCTGGCTTTTCTTTTCCTACAATAAGCTTCGGCGCTTCGCCGAAAATGTGAAGCGAACACAGGCGAATATCGCTGCGACAGTGAAGAAACGGCACGATATTGCGCAGCGCCTGTCCGATATTGCCGCCAGCTATGGCAATCATGAAAAATTGACCCATTTCACCGTGATCGAAGGCGAAACCGGCATGGCTCATGCCGCCGCCGCCGCCGCGGATGCCTCGCGGGTGATTGGCAATGTCCAGATGCTCGCCAGCCGTTTCCCTGAATTGAAAGCCAGCGCAACCTATCAGCAATTGATGGTGCAACTGGAAGAAATCGAATCCACCATCCTGCAGCGGCGCGAAAATTATAATGGCGCGGCGCAAGATTATAACAGCCTGCGCGGCAGTCTGCCCCATCTCTTCTATGCATCGCAACTCGGCTTCAGCGAAGCGCCCTATTTCACCGTGGATGAAAGCGGCGGCGAACAATTGGCGGAATTTAAAACCGACGATGGCGAAATCTTGCGTGCATCCATCCAGCGCATGGCCAGTGTCGCCTCCACTCAGGCGCAATCCGCCGTCACAAAAATGAAGGCCGCCAGTGAAAAACACCGCCGGGAAAGCGGAACTGACACACATGCTGATGCCGACAAGGTCGTCGTAGCCGAAGCGGCAGATACGCCAGCACAGCCCAAAGCGGACTAGCCCAAGTATCAAACTGCGCAAGCGCCCGCACCACGCGCTTGCACATTTAGCCATGATCAAAACGGCACAGAAATGCGAGGCAGAAGTCTCGCATTTTTTGTCACTCTAGCTTTGAAAAGTGCTGCGTAAGGCAGATCAGAACAAGCCCCTCGCGACTGTTAAAGCCGTTCAATCGAAATAATCAATAGAGCGTTCCTACCATTTCATTCCCTTCCGAAATGTAGGGTCACTCCAGTCCAGGCCCGCCTCTTCTGAATAAATATCCTCATTTGTCAGCAGGATAAACTGATCACCATATTTATCAGGGGCGATATATTCAGCCGCTCCATCCGCGATCAATCGCATCACTTCATGGCGCGGCACTGGCACAGAATAGAGCGCTAGCTTGCGTGCCAAAGCGCCGGGCCGGTCTATATGACGTAGGCGCTCCGCCAAATCACGGACTGGCTCTGCTTCATTTTTCGCCTGATAGGGCATGATCACAGGCTGCATGCGATCCTTGATAAAGCGAAACTCTCGGGCGATTTGGGCATAGGGAAAATTCAGCGCATCCGCCCCTTCAGCAATCGCTTTCAATATACCCTGTCGCCGCTGCGGCTCTTCGCCCAAATATGTCTTATCCAGCCCATCCCCATCCCTGCTCCAGTATAGCTGTTGAAAATATGCCCGAAGTGCATCCAGCCCAATGGGATCGCCTTCATGGTGGCGCAGCACTTCATTTGTCACCCCAACCAATTGCTGCATCTCACCGGGCGTCACCTGATGCTCGGTTTCATCCGGGCGAAACACATGCACCACCCCTTGCGCCAACCGCCCTTCCCGATTGCACCGCCCGGCGGCCTGCGCGATACTGTCGAGCCCCGCCAGCGCCCGCCAAACCGTTGGAAAATCAACATCGACGCCGGCCTCAATCAGCGATGTCGCAATCAGGCGCACCGGCTTTTCATCCTTTAAGTCCTGCCTAATTTCTGCCAGCGCCGCGCGGCGGTGCAAGGGGCACATCAGCGTTGTCAAATGCCGCGCGCCGGGCGCATCCTTGATCCGATCAAAAAGATCGCGGGCGTGGGCACGGGTGTTGACGATGCATAAAATCTGTTCCGCCGCCTGCAACTCTTCAGCAAGCTGTTGATCCCCCACAGGCTCTGGCACCAACTCCACCCGCACCCGCTTCAAACGGGCATGAAGATCCTGCGGATCCGGCGCAAGCTCCCGAACATTTTTCAGTCCGTCTTTAAAATCATCCTGCTCGCTAAGCGCTGGCTGGGTTGCGGTGCATAGCACCAGGCTGGCACCATATCCCGTCACAAGCGCCTCCATCACCGCCATACATGGACGCAACAGCCCCAGCGGCAAATTCTGTGCCTCGTCCAAAATGATCACGCTCTTCGCCACATTGTGCAGCTTTCGGCAGGCCGATGTGCGCGCCGCAAACAGGCTTTCAAAAAATTGCACCGATGTGGTGACAATGATCCGGACATCCCAATTTTCCGCCGCCCGGCGCAGCTTTTTCAGCCCTTCGCGCCCCTCATCATCCATATTATCATCGGCATGCGGATCCCATTCGACCGCACTATGATGTTCCAGCACATCACCATCATCACCCACCGCACTGCGAAACACATCGGCCGTCTGCTCAATGATCGATGTATAGGGGATCACATAAATAATCCGATCCAGCCTATGGGCGATGGCATGATCCAGCGCAAAGGCAAGGCTGGTCAATGTCTTGCCGCCCCCCGTCGGCACCGTCAGCGAGAAAAAGCCCGGCGCCAACGATGCTTTATCGCGAACATGCGCCAAAATATCGCCGCGCAACCGGTTCACCTCTGTGTCGCTTTTCGCGATGGAGGCTAGCCTCTTGTTCAGCCGCGCCTGCAACGTCTCCAGACTGTTCACACAGCCGCGCACGACAGGCTCGCCTCTGGCTTGTGCGTAAAAGGCATCGGTCGCCAGAAAATCCGCATCGACAAGTGCAGAAAAGAGCATACGAATGAAGAAATAAGCGGGAAAGCCGCGCGCTTGCATGGGCGACCGCCAAGCTGGCGGCGGAGCGATTGCCTTTGTTAGCCGCCCAGCATGATCCTGCCAGCCAGCATAATCTTCAATCCGTCTATATTGCCCATTGAGCCGATAAGAAAGCGTTCCCGGCACATGATCACCGGCTCCATCCGCCAGCCCGGCATGATGACCAGCGATGCCATATGCCAGAATACGGCCCAGCACTTTCCCATAAAGTGCCATCGCCTCCAGCGCGCCTGCAGTAGAATGATCTGGCCCCCGTGCGGCGCCATTGCCCATAATATAGGCTTGGAATGCGGACGACATCTTACCAATATCATGCAAGCGCCCGGCCACCTCTCCCAAAGCCTCAGCCCCAAAAGATTTTGCAAATAAGCCCGCTAATTTACCCACTTGATCTAAATGATCGGCAAGCGGCTCCCATTCGCTTTCGGGTCGATCCGCCAAGGAATGTGCATAGATTGTACGAATGATCCGCCCCCACAATCAATCATGATTAATATTAGAAAAAAACTCCGCTCGCTATCCCATATCACTGATACTATACTATCGATTCAGCATTCATCTCTTGAACAGAGTCAATAATTCATCATATTATCTGCATTTTTCTTATGACAAAACCCCCATCTGATAATCCATTAGCCTTTCACAGAGTCAGCCAATTTCATTTCCTCAGCCAAGGATTGTGCCATCTTCAGATCCTCTCGCAATTCTTGCCGCAGGCGGTCTGCAACCGCAGGATTTTTCGTGCGCAGGATATGGGCCGGATGCCATGAAATCAGAACTTTTCCGCCATGAATGCCCGTTTCCAGCTTCCCTCTCCGCGCGGCAAGCGGGCTGCGATCATCGGTCAAAGCCAATGCCGCACTGGCCCCCAAAGCCAGACTGATCTTCGGCTTCACAAAGGCCAATTCTAAGCCAAGCCACCAGCGACATTGCATGATTTCATCGGCATTGGGGCTTTGATGCAGACGTGCTTTCCCGCGCGGCGTAAATTTAAAATGCTTTACGGCATTGGTGAGCCACGCATTTTCTGGCGCATATCCCGCTGCCGCCATATCCTCGCGCAAGATTCGGCCTGCTGGGCCGATAAAGGGGCGCCCTACCAAATCTTCCTGATCCCCCGGCTGCTCTCCCACGATCATGATCGGTGCCCGCGGATCGCCCTCACCCCAAATGGTTTGAGTGGCCTTTTCACACAATCCGCAGCGACGGCATTGCATCGCCGACTGCTGCGCTTGCTCCATCGTTTCCGGCAGGTCGAGGCTCTTGGGCATCGCATCACGATAGCGGGTTGAAATTGCCGCAGCCCCGGGCCGCGCCGCGCTAGCGCCCGCCGCTCGCATCCGCTCAACCCGCGCCTCTGCATCTGCAAGCATCGCGGCGATCAACCGTGTTTCCGGTAAATTATGCCAATATTTCTTGGGCATTTCCGAACGCATGGCATTCAACTTGACCCGCGCCGGATTAAAAATATTGGCGAAATAGGTGGCCCATAAGGATTCTGCCGCATCATCGGGAAAATCAGGCCTAACGCCGCCGGGTTCAAAATGAAGCGCTCCATCCACAAAGCGCGCAACCAGATCTGGCGTGGCAATCAGCCAGTCCATATCCGCGAAACGTCGGACGAAAAATGTCGATGCCGGTTCCAGACTATGATGTTGGGGTTCAAACCAAGCGCCGAAACTACGACGATTGCCCATGGCCGGTACTTCCCGAAAACGCACAAAGGCATGAATTTTATGAATATCGCGGCGCACCGATTTGGCCATCAACTGCAATGTTCGGCCCAGCGGATCGGTCGGAGAAATGGGTTCGCCTTTTCGGTGAACCAGCCGCCACAACGCCTGATATAATAAGGAAAAACGCTCCGGGGCAGAATGCCAGATCACCTCATGCGCCAATCTCATGAATGCAGCTGGCACGATGGGCTGATCCGCCCCCATATATTCGGGCATGGCTTCCCCGCCAAACAGCCCTGCCTCACCATTCCAATCCACATCATCTGGCGCAATATGATGGCTGATCGCTCGCCGCGCTGCTGCGCGCCAGCCAGCAAAAACATCCCGTTCAGGCAAGGCTATGGCATATTTCATAACAGCCGCAATTGCTCCGGCGGCGGTGCAAATCGCGCTCGTAAATTCGCTTCATCCGTCAGCCCGCCCGGCGACCAATCTGTCAGCCGGATAAAGGGCTGCGCTTTTTTCATCAACGCCCCGATCCGGATCAAATCTTCATATCGCAAATGGCTGTGGCGCCGCGCGCCAAGGATGCGATCGACCGTTCGAACCCCGAAACCGGGCACCCGTAACAATTGCTCACGCGTGGCCCGATTGACATCCAGTGGAAAATCGCCGCGATGTTGCAAGGCCCAAGCCAGCTTGGGGTCAAGGGCCAAATCCAAATGCCCCTTTTCAGTTCCTGTCGCAATCTCATCAGCCGAAAAGCCATAAAATCGCATCAGCCAATCGGCCTGATAGAGCCGATGCTCGCGCAGTAACGGCGGCTGGATCAAGGGCAGAGCCGATGAGGCATCGGGTATCGGGCTGAAAGCGGAATAATAGACGCGTTTCAGCTTATATCCGCTATAAAGCCGCGTCGCGCTGTTCAAAATGGCCACATCATTGGCCCCATCGGCACCGACGATCATTTGCGTTGTCTGACCAGCAGGCGCAAAAGCCGGTGCCTTACGACCGCTGAACGTGCGATCCTTCGCCGCCTCCTGCTCCAGCCGCACATGCGCCATGGCCGCCCTAATCGTTTCTGGACGCTTTTCGGGCGCCAATTTGCGGACACTGGCATCTTGCGGCAGCTCGACATTGATCGACAGCCGATCTGCCCAAAGCCCCGCCTCACTGATCAACTCCGGCGCTGCATCGGGAATGGTTTTCAGATGGATATAGCCCTGAAATCCATGATCTTCGCGCAATGTCCGGGCGATGCGCACCATGTCCGACATGGTTTGATCCGGCGACCGGATGATCCCAGACGAAAGAAACAGCCCTTCGATATAATTGCGCCGATAAAATTCCAGCGTCAGCGTAACAACCTCTTCCACCGAAAACCGCGCCCGCTCGACATTGCTGGACACCCGATTAATGCAATAGGCACAGTCAAAAATGCAAAAATTGGTCATCAAAATCTTCAGCAGGGAAATGCAGCGCCCGTCGGGCGTATAGGCATGGCAAATGCCTGTGCCGCCCGATGATCCAATGCCGCTTTTGCTGGCGTCGCGCCGCTCCCCTCCGCTAGACGCGCAGGACGCATCATATTTCGCCGCATCCGAAAGAATCGCTAGCCTATCGTGCAGAGTCTTTTTCATGCATGTTCACTATATGTTCCAGAGCGTTTTGACAAATGCTAATTGCAAGCGACCGGCGCGCCGAACATTCACAACTGGCCCTGAAACCATAGGCAATGCGCGTTAAAAGCCATGTGGCAACGCGCATCACCGGGCAATATGATAATGGCGTGACCTTCGGCCAGCACCGCATGTTGCTTGTCTGGAACCGTCTGATCCTGCCGGGTGGCCGCGCCATCGTTCTTGAGCGACAGCCGGGCGCGGGCGCGAGCCCCGATCCCGTCAGGCTGATCGTGCCGAAGCTTGATCGGCTCATGGCCACAGATCGCGATTTCGCCAAGGCGCGGCCCGAGCAACTATAGCGCTAGGGTAGCATTTGAGGATTCCAGACGATTTCCCACAGGTGCCCGTTTGGATCGCAGAAATATCCAGCATAACCGCCGTAGAATGTCTCTCGGGCAGTTTTGACAATCTCCGCACCGGCACGCTCTGCCATGTCCATTGCCGTATCAACTTCCTCCTTGCGCGTGACATTGTGCCCAATGGTGAAGGCGGTCGGGCTGATCGGGGATTTCGGTAGGCCGGTGTCGTGGGAAATGTCGTCCTGCGCCCAGATCGCGAGCTTCAGCCCGCCCGAAAGATCAAAGAAGGCAACTGCACCGTGCTCAAACTCGCGGCCGACGATACCCTCGGTCGGCAGACCGAGACCATCACGATAGAAAGCAAGCGATTGTTCGAGATCAGCGACGCCGAGCGTGATGACGGAAATTCGAGGCTTCATATCCATACCCTTGCTATCGGCGCATGCACCATGCCTACGCCTTGATAGTCTTGGGCCGTTACCAGTGTAACGGAAGGACCCGCTCGAACGGGGGCCGGGCCAACCTTCCCGAACCTAACCTGTTTTAGACAGCTGAGAATCTAGTCTTCCGAACGGGGAGCGTCAATGTCAGCTTCTCCCGGTTGCTGGCATGGCGAACCTAGCAAGTGATTTATTTCTGCGCCAAATGCGGAAACGCCATGGCGAAAGAGCGCAATCCTCAAGGGGTTCACCCGCAAAGCCCGTGAACGGATATGCCTCGATGACGGCGGCTATCGCTGCAACCATCTGCGCGCGCTAGCGCAGCCCGTCGAGGTCGTGGACAACCAAGTTCGTATCATGGGATCGAAGTCGGAACTGTTACGCACGCTGGTCGCCACTTCTAATGTGGAAACAGCGGCATTCAGCGTTCAGAGCTCTATACTGAAATGGCGCACCCGGAACGATTCGAACGTCCGACCCCCAGATTCGTAGTCTGGTGCTCTATCCAGCTGAGCTACGGGTGCGCGGTGGGATGCCTTTAGGCAGGGCGGATGGATCACGCAAGCCATTAATTGCCCTCTTGGGCTTATTATTTCCAGATCGCACCGCGGCGTGGCCCATTGCGCGGCATCGGATCTTATCTGCCAACCACATCCCATAGCGCGCCGCGAGCAGTGCGGGTATCTGAGCCAGCCGCGCCTTCATCCACAATGCGCTGTGCTTGACACAATATTCAAACAAGCCCATCGTTGAGCGGCTAACGTCGCCTGCGACGGATCTTTATGCCTTTGGGCTGCTATTTCCTTCTTCGTCTCGCGCTATCAGCTCCGCCGGTGCTTTTGCCGGTGGGTTCTTTCTGTTTTCGCGAAAGGAAAACAATCATGCCTATCGGTACCGTAAAATTCTTCAATGCTGACAAAGGCTATGGCTTTATTGCTCCGGAAGACGGCGGCAAAGACAGCTTCGTCCACATCAGCGCTGTTGAGCGCGCTGGCTTCGCCACGCTGCACAAAGATCAGCGCGTCAGCTATGATATTGAATCCGACAATCGCGGCAAGGAATCGGCCGTCAATCTTCAGTCTGCCTGACGATAGCCGGGGTGATCTTATCACCTTGCTAACGACCAGATGATGGTTCAGCCAGATGGGCGCCGAGCAAGTGCCCATCTGGATTATATACGATTATATCGCTCGGCTATATCGCCCTTAGGCCGCCGCCACCCCGCGGCCGATCACACACCAATTCAGCTTGCAGCGTCCGCCTCGGTAGAGATTAGTGGCAGAAGAATATGCACGCGCAGTCCGCCGGACGCGCGATTTTCCAGACGGATCACCCCGCCCAATCGTTCAACACCCCGCTTTACAATCGCCAGCCCCAGTCCCGCGCCTCCAGTCTGACGATTTCGCGACGTTTCCAACCGAATAAAAGGTTCAAACAATCGCTCGCGCTGATCCTCCGCGATACCCGGCCCCTCATCCTCCACCCGGATTTCCAGATTCTCCGCGCCCAGCACCGCATAAACATCAGCTCGGCCGCCATGGCGCACCGCATTTTGTACCAAATTCAGCATGATGCGCTGAAGCTTGACCGGTTTGGTAACAAACTCCAGCGTTGCGGGGCCGTGATAATCCGCCAAATGGCCCAGATCCTGCTCACCATAAATGATGGTCTGAAACAAAGACGCCACATTGACCAACTGGCTGGACTCAGGATCACCGCCACTCAGATAATCGAGCAGAGCGCCGATAAAGCCATCCATCTCGGCCAAATCCTGCTCCATCTGGGCGCGCAGATCAGCATCCTCCAGCCGCGACAAGCGCAGGTGCATCCGCGCAATCGGCGTGCGCAAATCGTGGGAAACAGCCGCCAGAGCCTGTAACCTATCTTCAACTTCAGCGGTCATCCGGCTTTGCAGATCATTATAGGCACGGGCGACCTGCCGAACTTCATAAGGCCCCTCCACCATCGCCAACGCTTCATCCGCCCTGCCCGCCCCATCGGCATGAGCAGCCAATTTTCGCAGCGGCAGCGAGATTCTGCGCGCGATCACGGTGCCGACCACTGCCACGCTCAAGAGCAACAACAGGAATGAACCGATATTGCGGTGCAAGGCCACCGATTGATGCCCCAGCCGAACACTTCGAAAGCTGACCCAACTGCCATCCGGCAATTGCCACCGGCCGAGAATATATGTGCGCGATGGTGCCAGAGACAGGCCTGCAAACCCCCTATCCGATCCCGGCCGCTTCAAAAGTCCTTCCAACTCAAGCGATGCCAAATCTTTCATCACCGTTTTTGACGAAGGTGCCAGCGGCAGTGACGGCACAGCTGCCTGCCATCCAAATTGGATCGGCCCCTGCCAGATTGTCGCGACCATGGCCTGCCGCTTATCTACAGGCGTTTGCACCAATAATTTTTCGGCTGCTGCCATCGTCTGGCTCAGATGGCGGCTGCGCTCTTCCAGCATGATGCGCTCTTCCATGCGCTGAAACAGCCACTCACTACCGAGAAACTCCAGCGCCAGCACCAGCGACAACAGCAAGGCGATCTGGCCGCCCAAATGATCCGGCCAAAAGCGCCGCATCCTCATGCCCGTTCGACATCCGCCGCCAATATATAGCCATAGCCGCGCACCGTTCGGATTAGCGGATTGGCGCTGCTATCACCCAATTTGTTGCGCAAACGGCTGATCAGCACGTCCACGCTGCGATCTGAACTTCCCGGCACACGAAATCGAGAAAGCTCCAGCAACGCTTCGCGCGACACCACCTGTTGGGGATGGGCCACCAAATTGGCCAGCAGATCAAATTCGCCCGCAGACAGGATGATGGTCGCTCCCGTTGCGGAAAAAAGCTGGCGTCGGCGCTGATCCAGCCGAAATCCGGCAAATTGCACCACATCACCCATAGCATCATGGTCCAAGTGATAGTTCGGGATGCGCCGCAACACCGCGCGAACCCGGGCGATCACTTCGCTGCGACCAAAAGGTTTGCTGATATAATCATCCGCGCCCAGTTCCAACCCGGCGACGCGATCCGCCTCCGCCCCGCGCGCGCTGATCATGATGATCGGAATATGGGGTGCCTCCCCATTGCGCAATTGGCGACATATATCAAAGCCATTGGGGCCGGGCAGCATCACATCCAACAGGATCAGCCGCACATCCTGCCCGCGCAGAATGTCACGCATTTCCGTTTCGTTGGACGCAGCGGCAACGGCATAGCCATTGTCGGCCAATATCGTGCCGAGCAAAGCTCGCATTGATGCGTCATCATCCACGATCAGGATTACATCATCCTTCTGCGCATCTTTATCCACGCCCTTGGCTCCTTCACGTGATTGCCGGTCAGGCCAAAGGGCCATTGCGCAGCCCTGCGGATCAATGCGGGCTTTGCCCTCAATTAACCCAGTACGCCGCGCCTGTCACCACCAGCCAACGAACAGCCCCGACCCAATGCCAATCTGTTTCAAAGCGATGGCGTCAAAGATCCAAGCCGAGTCGCCTCCCCCCTTAGACACAAAGAAACAATCTCAGAAATATTTTAGAAATAACTTGCACATCGCGCGAATCATTCGCATTAGCGATGCCTCAGTTGCAAGTGATTCTTAACAAGGGGTTGAATGTGTCTCGCATAAAAAATCATCACCGTCCCTCCGGGGCCGCTTTTCTGGCGCTTTCCTGTATCAGCCTGATGCCGCAGTCTGTCGCCGCGCAGCAAACGGATGAAAGTGCGGATCAAGCGCGCTTAGGCGGCGTCACGGTAACAGACACATTCATCGAAGAGAGCGGCTATAAGGTCGATCATATGGCAGCGCCCAAATATACCGCGCCGCTGATCGACACACCAAAATCCATCATGGTGATCCCATCGCAAATTGTGCAGGAAAGCGGATCCACCAATTTTATCGAAGCGCTGCGGACCGTACCGGGCATCACTTTTGGCGCAGGAGAAGGCGGAAATCCGCAGGGCGACCAGCCCTTCATTCGCGGATTTAATGCGCAAGGCAGCACCTATCTCGACAATATCCGCAGCGTCGGCGGCCAATCGCGCGAAGTTTTTGCGATTGAGCAAATCGAAGTGGTGAAAGGCAGTGATTCCACCATGGGCGGGCGCGGCAGCGCTGGCGGCAGTATCAATATGGTTAGCAAAATGCCGCACCTTGGCACCGAAGCGCGCGCCGACCTCAGCTATGGCACCGCCGATTATAAGCGCGCGACGCTGGATGCCAATCTCCAGATCAGCGAAACTGCCGCACTGCGGCTCAATGCCATGTGGCATGACGCGGATGTCGCGGGCCGCGATGTGGTAACCAACAACCGATGGGGCATTTCGCCTTCCATTGCGCTGGGTCTTGGCACGGCGACACGGGCCTATCTGAATTATTATCATCTGGAATCCAGCGACATTCCCGATACGGGGATGCCATTTGAGCGCGCCACATCCAACATATCGTCGGTGGATCAGCTCAAAATTGGTCCGGCCGAAATGGTCAACGGCCGCCATGTATCGCGCCGCAATTTCTATGGTGTGGCCGACCGGGATTTTCGCGACACCAATGTCGATGAAGCCTTGTTCCGTTTTGAACATGAGTTTTCAGACACGCTGCGCATCCGCAACACCGCCAAATATGCAAATGTACAGCAGGCCTATATTCTTACCCAGCCTGATGACAGTCAGGGCAATGTCGCCCGTGGCAAAGTCTGGCGTCGGATCAACAGCCGTCATTCCTCTGTGGATAGCTTCGCCGATCAGATCGACCTTTCTGGCAGCTTTAACACCGGCGCGATCAACCATAGTTTTTCGGCAGGCTTTGACGCCAGCTGGGAACAGTCGCGGCGCGGAAATTATAGCGTCAACACATCGCCGCGCTGCATCAACAGCGGTGCTGGCGCAACCGGCACCAGCGAAATTGGTGCCGGATCCAACTATAATTGCACCAGCCTCTTTGATCCCAACCCTTATGATCCATGGATCAACTATGCCGCCGACGGCATAACCCCCACGCCCATCACCAAAAATGCGGCCAATATCATCAACTCCGCCACCACCTATGCGCTTTATGCCGCCGATACGATCAGCATCAGTGATGCCCTGCTGTTAAACCTTGGTGTGCGTTATGATTGGTATGAAATGCGCAGCCGCACGGTGGGCGGTGCCGACCTGTCGTTAAAAGACCAATTCTTAAATTATCAGGCCGGTCTGATCTTCAAGCCTACATCAAATGGCAGCCTCTATATCAGCTTCGCGAAATCCACCACGCCTGTGGGCAGCTTTGTGGGCGAAGGGCCGGAAGGCAATGGCATCGCCGCTGCAACGCTGGATGATCTGAAGCCGGAAAATACGAAATCCTATGAAATCGGCACCAAATGGGATTTATTTGATGCCGCGCTTGGGCTGAACCTCGCCCTGTTTCGCACGGAAACCAGCAATGCCCGCACCACAGGTGCCAGCGGCTTACTGGAATATATCGGCGAACGCCGCATCGACGGGGTGGAATTTAGTTTCAATGGCAAGCCCCTGCCTTTCTGGAGCATTTTTGGCGGCTACACCTATATGGATGCCAAAATCGGCTATGCTGGCCCCAATCATGTCAGCAATGGAAAGCCTTTTCCTAACACGCCAAAACATAGCTTCACCGCGTGGACCAGCTTTGACATCATGGAACGTTTTCACATTGGCGGCGGCGCGATTTACAACAGCAAGCAATATGCCAATTTCCAAAACATCGCCAATGTCGGCACGGCTGAGCGCAGTATTCCCAGCTATTGGCGCTTTGATGCCACCGCATCAGCCGAATTATCGCCGCAAGTGGAAGTGCGCGTCAATGTCCAGAATCTCACCAATAAGCGCTATTATGACCGCACCTATGGCACGCATTTTGTTAACATCGCGCCGGGCCGTTCTGCCTTCGCCACATTAAGTCTGAAATATTGATCAAGGACTGTGCGGCAGGCTCTGCGTATAAACCACAGCCTGCCGCACGCTGACGTAACAACATAACCCTTCAGGAAAAGACCATGGAAAGGTGGCCGTTCATGCATGAAAATTCACCGCTAGCGGCCAGCATATTCCCGCAAAAAACGAACCAATTTTCCAATATTATATCATTTCCGATACCGCGCGAACGCACCCTCTATGGCGCCGCCCAAAGGCCCAATGTGCCGGTGCTGCTAGCCTCAATCAGCCTTGCCATGCTTATCTTTTTTGCATTGGTCGCAGGCCACACCTCCAAGATTAATCATCGCACGCCGCCGCTCGCGGTGTTGGCTATTCAGGCCCTGCCTGCACCTCCCCCACCGCCGCCTTCACCACCCGAACAAACAAAGCCGCTCGCCGCGCCAGAGCCTGTCATCTTGCCGATAGCACCGCCGCAACCCTCCTCTGATACCCCACCCATCGCAGCGCACGCCATGCTGCACTCCCCAGTGGCGCTAGCGCTTCCGACACCCGCCGCGCCGCCCGCTTCCCCAGCCGCCACTATCGCCGCACCTCAACCTGCCCCTGTCACGACAGCGAGCGACCTTTCCAGCACCATGACCTTCGCCCCACCGCCGCGCTATCCTCAGGATTCCCGCCGCAAACGCGAACAGGGCGTGGTGGTCTTACAATTGCTGCTGGATGAGAATGGCCGTGTCGCCGAAATCAGCATCGCGCGCAGCAGCGGCCATCGCCGATTGGATCAGGCCGCCCTTTCCGCCGTGCGCCAGTGGCGCTGGGCACCCACCCGCCGCAACGGCGTCGCCCTGCAAGTGGAAGGGCTCGTTGAAATTCCTTTTGTGCTGCAAGAAAGATCATCGGGCGCATAAGCTGCCTGCATGAAGCCATGGACATATGCCGATGATGATAAAAATTCCCGCCCTGCTTTCGGCTGATGATCTGATATTTTGCCGCCGCGCCTTGCAAGATGCACGCTGGCAGAATGGCCGCGAAACGGCTGGGCATCAAGCCATTGGGGTCAAGCATAATCAGCAAGTTGCGCTGGACGATCCCATCGCTCAGCAATTGGGCCAGTTGATTTTAGAGCGTTTGGGCCAATCCCCCCTATTTATCGCATCCGCCTTGCCCCTGCGCGTGCTGCCGCCCCGTTTCAACCGCTATGAAGGCGGCGGCATCTATGGCGATCATATCGACAATGCTTTATTTCCTATGCCGAATTCGGATCAATATCTGCGAACCGATCTATCCTGCACCTTATTCCTCAGCGATCCTCAAGATTATGACGGCGGCGAATTGATGATGGCGCATCCGGACCATGAGGTGGCGGTAAAATGGGATGCCGGGGATATGGTGCTTTATCCCAGCACCAGCCTGCACCGGGTAAATCCCGTCACCAAAGGCACCCGACTGGCCGCATTTTTCTGGGTGCAAAGCCTCGTGCGCCAACCGGATCAGCGGCAAATATTGTTTGATCTGGATCAATCCATTCAGCAAGTGTCGCAGGATATGCCGGATCATCACACACTCCCAAAGCTCACCGGCGTTTATCACAATTTGCTGCGCCAATGGTCGCAATGCTGATGCTCGAAGCCGCCCCCACTGGCCCCCTACCGCCGCTCTCCACCATAGCGCCGGATATCACAAGGCTGGCGGATTATGAGCGTTTGGCGCAAACCCACCTGCCCCCCAGCCATTGGCAGCACATTCAGGGCGGCGTTGGCGATGCCCTATCGCTTGCCGACAATCGCCAGCAATTTGATGATTATCGGCTGGTCCCGCGCGCGCTTCAGGATATGCGCGGCGCCAGCACCGCGATCGACCTTTTTGGCCATAGCCATGCCGCCCCCTTTCTGCTGGCCCCCATCGCCTATCATCGGCTGGCACATCCGGAAGGCGAACTCTCCACCATGCGGGCGGCAACGGCATTGGGGATCAGCATGATCGTCAGCACCCTATCCAGCTATACCATGGAAGATATTGCCGCCGCCGCCCAGCAAGCCTCCACCGCTTTGGCCCAACCGGCCGCGCCGCCGCACTGGTTCCAACTCTATTTCCAGCCGCATCGAGATCAGAGCGCCACCTTAGTTCGCCGCGCCGAGGCGGCGGGCTATGCCGCGCTGGTCGTCACCATTGATGCCGCCGTAAAACGCTCAGACTTTGCTTTGCCCGGCGATGTGGCAGCCGCCAATTTGCGCGATATGCCGCAATGGCGCGAAAATTCCGCACCCAGCGCGGGCCATGTGCTTTTTGGCTCTGCACTGATGGATGCCGCCCCCACTTGGGATAGCATCCGCTGGCTGCGCTCCATCACCAATTTGCCGATTGTGATCAAAGGGATATTATCGCTCGATGATGCCATAAAGGCCCGCGATATGGGCGCCGATGCCATCATCCTTTCCAACCATGGCGGGCGGGTCATTGATGGTCTTGCGCCCCCGCTGACCATGTTGCCGATCATCGCGAAAGCCGTCGCCGATGATCTGATCATCCTGATGGACAGCGGCGTCCGCACTGGCACAGATATGATCAAGGCGCTGGCGCTGGGCGCAAAGGCCGTGTTGATTGGCCGCCCGCAACTGCACGCGCTGGCCGTGGCCGGAATGCAGGGCGTCGCCCATATGCTGCATCTGCTGCGGGCAGAGCTGGAATTGGCCATGGCCCATATCGGCTGTCCCACCCCCCATATGATCACAGCGGATCATATCATGCGCCATCCCTGAACATTCAGCGATGCGCCCGATGCCTCAGCCTGATCCCCCGGCCTGATTGCCCCTGATCAGAAGCGCATGGCCCATTCCGCGCCGATCCTGCGCCCCTTCATCAGCGGCGAAAATGTTCCCACGGCAGGCCGGTCGCCAAAAACATGCTCGCTGCCGCCGGAATTGGGGCCGCCTGCAAAGCCCAATTGCGTATCCCCGCCAAATTGCACCTGATTCAGCAAATTGCGGCCATAAAGGCTGATCCGCATCGCCGGTTTCGCAAGGTCAAAGCCGATGCTGGCATCCAGACTGTCAATCGCGCCCACCCATCCATAATTATTATCGGTATAGGCATAGCGTGCGCGATGCTGATAATCCGCGCGCAGGATCAGTGCCGATGCGCCAAGGGAATGACGCCACTCTCCGCCTGCCCCCCAGGTCCATTTTGGCGCGCGCGGCAGATGCAAAGCGGCATCCCCCGCGTCAATTTTGCCATCTCCCGATATATCATAGAAAATCTGGCGATAGCGCGCATCGATATAGCCTGTATGGGCGTGCAGCTTCAATCCGGGAAAGGGTGTCCATTGCGCGTCCAACTCCGCCCCGCGGATGCGCGCATCAGCCGTGTTATAAACCGATTGCGCCAGCCCGGATGTGGCGCTGGCGACGCTGATTTCCCGCTGCATATCGGCCACTTCGGTCCAGAAAAGGGCGATATTGCCGGTCACTTTCCGATCCTGCGACTGCCATTTTAACCCCGCCTCGAAATTGTCCACCTGTTCGGCGTCAAAGGCTGGGCTGCCTTGCTCCTGCGCCACTTGCTCAAAGGCGGCGGGCTGGGTGATCCGCAGATTATAGCCGCCGGATCGCTCACCGCGTCGCCAGTTCAGGTAAAGACTCATGCGATCATCCGCGCGATAGGCCAAGCTCAGAGAGGGCGACACCGCATTCCAGCGGCGCCCATCCTCAAAGCCATTATTTTCACCCGCCACGCGTTCCCCCGTCACCGGGCAGGTCCGATCAATGGCCGAGCAAGCATCGCGGACCCGCACATAGGTGATCGCCACCCGTTTTTTCTCGGTCGACCAGCGCAATCCGCCGCTCACTGTCAGGGCTGAATTCAGATGCACATCAACATTGCCATAGAGCGCATAAACATGATGTTTCTGCCGCCCGCCGCCATAGTTTTTCGGCTGCCCCAGCCCGATCAGATTGCGATCTTCATCATAGCCTTGTTGCTGACCAAAGGCATAAGCGCCGACCAGCATATCGACCCTATCTGAACCGCGACGATAATAAAGCTCCTGCGACCATTGCTCTTGTTGCGTGCCGGTATCCGAATGGAAAAAGGCGATAGGAGAGGAATCAATATCATTGCGGGTCCGCAAGCGATAATCGCGCCATGCCGAAAGGCTGGTCAGATGCCCTTCGCCCATCTCCCATTCGGCTCGCAGCATCGCCAAATGGGCGGTGGAATGATGAAAGCCGCGCTCATCCAGCGACAGGTGAAAATTATCCCGCGGGAACAGACCATTATTATGCCCCGGCGCGCCATCACCATCGCTTTTCATCCACTCGGCTTTGCTTGTCAGCGTCAAGCGATCCGTCGGACGAAACAGGATGGTGCCGCGAACAATGCTTGTTTCTGCTCGGCCAAAAGCCCGGCCATCAAAATCATTGCGAAAATAGCCGCCATCGCTGCTGTGCAACGCAGCAAGGCGCACTGCGACATTTTCGCTGATCGGGCCAGAGATCATGCCTCGCACCGTCGCCATCGGCGCGCCGCGGCCCTTGGCCAATGGAGTTTCCACATTCAGCTGCGCGCTGCCTTGCCAATCCCATGTCGGATCACCCGTTGCCACCAGCACGGCACCGCCGGTGGTATTGCGCCCGAATAAAACGGATTGCGGCCCCCGCAAAATCTGCACATTGGCAATATCCAGCGCGTCATAAAGCGTGCCCGCGTTAATCCCCATGAAGATATTGTCCACGAACAGGCCAACCGCCGGATCGATCGACGGAATGGAGCTGTTCACACCCAAGCCGCGAATAGAGAAATTGGCCACGCCGCGAAAGGTGCCAATGGCGTCGAGCGATATATTGGGCGCGGCAAAGCTCAGCGCTGTCAGATTATCCACATGGCGCAAGGCCAGCTGATCGTTCGAAAAAACCACTGCGCTGCCAGCATAGTCGCGCAAATCGGCATCGCTCATCTTGGCCGTTACCAATATGGCATCTTCCGCTGCTTGCGGATGCTGTTGCTGGTCAGCAGCACCAGCAAGCGGAGCCAAAGACAGAGTGGAAACAGCCACCGCCGCAGAAGCATATAAACGCAAATTTGATCCCCGCATTCGTCGACAAACGCTGCGCGCGTTACCCTGTGCTCATGCAAAAAGCCACAGCCAGCGGCAGCGGCAACCGCACCCTGTACAGACGCACCATCAATCGCGATATTTTACTATAAACCGCTCAAACACCAATAAACCTCATATATTTTTGCAAAATCTTGCACCTTCCCCTTCAAACGAACGGGGCGCAGCCTTTGTCCTTTCCCTATAGTTTCCCATTGTGGGCAAAGGGGAGGCCTAGGGAAGCATGTGGGATTTCAGGATTGCACGGGCGATAGGCCTGTTGATTCAGACGATGCCGTTCATCCTATTGCGTCTGGCCGTCTATGTCGGAATTTCACTGGCCTATATGCTCGCGATCAGTCTGGGCGCTGGCATCGGCTATGCTTTTGGTCAGGCTGGTGATGCGGGCGGCGGCGGCGCTTTTTGGGGCGGCGTTATCGGCTTTGCGATTGTTGGCGCCATCATGTTTTGGGCCCGCGAATATCTTCTCTATCTGGTAAAGGCTGGCCATATTGCGGTGCTGGTCGAATTGATCGATGGACGGGCGCTGCCCGCCGGACGCGGCCAGATCGCGCATGGAAAAACAATCGTTCAGGAACGTTTTGCGCAAGCTAGCGCGTTATTTGCATTGGATCAGTTGATCAAAGGCGTGATCCGCGCGGTAACAGGGCTGGTCAGCGGCCTGCTTTCCTTTCTGCCGGGCGCGAAGCAATTGCGCGATATCATGCGCGCCTTTCTGCGCATCGCCGTCGGCTTTCTGGACGAGGTGATGCTGGCCCATGCCATCCGCACCAAATCATCCAATGGCTGGCAATCAGCGCAGGATTCGCTGGTGCTTTATGGGCAGAATTGGAAAATCATGCTGCGCAATGCCGCCTGGCTTGCCGTGATCACCTATGGGCTGGGATTTGCCCTTTTCCTGCTGCTGCTCGGCCCCGCAACCTATCTCGTCTATCTAATGCCCGGTGCCCTATCCATCGGCGGCTTCTTCTTTGCCCTTTTGCTGGCATGGAGCCTGAAAGCGGCGTTGCTAGAGCCTTTCGCGATCATCTGCCTGATGCAAGTCTATTTCCAGACCATCGATGGTCAGCAGCCGGATCCCGAGTGGGACGCCAAGCTCGATAAAATGTCGAGCCATTTCCGTAAGATCAAAAGCCGCGCCCTCGCCGAACCAGCACAAAGGATCGAGGCTGCCTCATGATCCCATGCGCCCGGCCTTCCCCTCACCCGTCAAAACAAAAAGCCCTGAGAATGCAACTCAGGATGGTCGCTCGCCGCACTTCCTTATCGGGAAGATTTTCCAAAAAACTGGCCACTCCAGCCTTTGAATTTGCCAGCCTTTAAATTTGAATGAAGCAGAGGAAAAAATCATGTCGCTCTTCCTATCTTCCGCCTTGTTAAACCGGCCCGTGAACAACGGCCCTTCTCATCGCGCCCGCCTCAACCTCGGCTCCGCGCTGGGCAGTGCATCTGCGGCCCTGCTCTTTCTCTCGCTGACAGCCACGCCCGCACAAGCCGCCGATGAATGCGGCGCGCCGATTGCCGGCACCGTAACCTGCGGGCCCAGCGGCAACCCCTATGCAGACGGGATTAACTATGACGCCGGTGTCGATGACTTGACGGTCGTGTTGGAAGATGGCGTTGAAATAGAATCCATTGTCAGCACCGGCATCAACATCACTGGCACGGGCGGGACTCTGTCCCTCTCGCAAGATCAAGGCTCCATCACTGCGAAGGGAATCAATGCCTCCGGCGTGGTGATCATAGGCGGCGGCTCGGTCAATGCATCACTGGCCGATGTCACGTCCGAAGGGGATAATGGAAACGGCGTCAGGATCGACAGCAATGAAGATATTGACCTTAAGATTACAGGCGACGTCAAAACGCTTGGCAACGGATCGTCGGAAGCGGTCATATTGACGGCGACGAGCGGCACAGTGAAGGCGGGCCTTAACAATATTTCTACCGACGGAGACAACGCAGAAGCCATAAAAATTCGCTCCAACGATCTCCTACTAACCGCCACGGGCACTGTTTCGACAACAGGGGCCAATGCCATGGCCATCAATGCGAACAGTTATAACTCCGCAACGATTCATCTCAATTCCATTTCAACGAGCGGAGATTTTTCAGGCGGCCTAAAGGCGAACGCCAAATATGATATAGACCTGACCATCACGGGCGCAGTCGATGTCGCGGGGCAAGGCAGCGCGACGGCAGGTAACGCTATTGACCTGATCACCACGCACAGTGGCTCCGTAACGGCTGACATTAACAAAGTCTCAACCATAGGGGATCAGTCCAGCGGCGTTGTCATCGATTCCAAGGGCAGCACGGAACTGACGGTCGGTTCGGTTTCGACAGCAGGGTTACTGAGCAGAGGCGTTTCCATCACCACGGAAGATGATCTGACCATTATCGCGACTGGCGACATATCAACGCTGGGCGAAAGCGCTCGGGCCGTTCACCTCTTCAGCAATAGCGGCGATATCACGGCAACTTTCGCTGATATTTCAACGGCGAGTGATTATGCGGATGGTATTAGCGCCTACAGCAACACTGGTTCCGTGACCGCGACTGTCGCCAATGTGACCACCGCTGGCGATTCCGCGACCGGCATCTACATTGTCGCAGATCAGGGTATCGAATTAACCGTCACAGGAATGGTTTCGACTATTGGCGACGCCGCCATGGGCCTGGAAGTTGACGCCCACGGCAGCGCCAACGTGACAGTTGGCCAAATCTCGACCCTAGGCGATAACAGCGACGGCGCTCGCGTTAATGCTAGAGAAGATCTAACGATTGTTTCAACCGATGGCATCACGACACAAGGCGCTCAATCGTTCGGCATTGGTGCCGAAAGCAGAACAGGTTCTATCACAATCACTGCTTCCAATGTCACCACGGGCGGTTTTGAAGCTTCCGGTATCGAGGCTATTAGCTATGATAGCTTTGCGACTGTAACGGCCAACAATGTCACTACGGCAGGCGACAACGCGCATGGTGTTGACGTACGCAGTATGGACGCGGTCGCAACCGCAACCGCAACGAATGTGGCAACATCGGGCGAAGGCGCCTTTGGTGTTGTGGTCGGAACGGTTACGGGTTCCGTATCCGTAACGGCAACAGATATCACAACCACAGGCGTCTATGGCGTTGGCGTTGCCGCACATAGCTACGGTGATGGTGCGCTGTCTGTGGTCGCCAATAATGTAAGCACCACAGGCGCCGATGCTTTCGGTGTTGTCGCGATGTCTTATGGTCAGAGCGCAAGCTCTGTCACGGCAAACAATGTCTCCACCACTGGTGCCGATGCTTATGGCGTTATGGTGCGTACAGGCCTCAGCGCTGATGTAGTGGCTTCCAACATCGCGACAAGCGGGGACAACGCACACGGCATTCTGGTTTTGGCTCAAGATCAGGTCAACGTATCTGTCACAGGGCCTGTCAGCACAACTGGGGCCGGAGCGGTTGCTGTGGGCCTTCAGGGCCAGAAGGATATCACCTTTAAGGCCACAGGACCAATCACCACTAGCGGTGATAATGCTATAGGCGTTGTGGTTGAGGGCAATAGCGGCGCAACCTTAATTACCGTGGCCGACGTAGAGACAACTGGCCTTGATGCCAGCGGTATATTCACCGACACTTATGGTGACGTTACAGTAAAGGCTGGAAACATATCGGCAGCGAAAGCTCAAGCAATATCGGCTGAAAGCACCGCCAATATTACAATCGCCACAACAGGCAATATCACATCGGCTTCTACAAACGCGATTGAAATGCGGGCAGATCAGCTTGCAACAATCGATATTGCAGCAGGCAGCATCATAGGCGGTGCCACAAGCGCCATTGTCGGCGGCGGGCTTGACGGCATAGTGATCAACAATGACGGCACAATCAACGCAGGCTCAGCGGAAACCATCCTGTCGACCGTTGGACCGGCTACGCTGAACAATAGCGGCACCTTCCATGGACGCGTCGCTTTCGGCAGCGCGGACGATATCATAGACAATAGCGGCGATTTCCACGCAGCGGGAATTAGCAATTTCGGCGCGGGCACCAATCTGTTCATCAACAGCGGCACCTTCACTGCAGAATCCGCCGATATACAAGGCCTCAGCCGCTTCTCCAACAGCGGGATCGTCTCCCTGCAAAATGGAGCTGTTGGCGATCATCTGACACTCTCCGGTGATTATTATGGCGAGGGTGGCGAACTTGCGATGGATATCGACTTTGCCGCAGGCACGGCTGACCTTCTAACCATCGAAGGTGCCGCAACAGGTGCCACCACCGTCACCTTCAATGCTGTTGGCACACCGTCCGTTCTGGGGTCATCTTTCATCTTCGTTGACGCAGGCGCAGGATCAGAGAACAACGCTTTCGTTGCTGATTCCGTGCAGGCAGGATTTTACGGTTATATCGTGACCTTTGATGCGGCCAACAATGATTATCTGGTCACGCCATCCATTGGCGATGCCACCTTCGGCACGTTGAAATTTAACGAAGCAGCACAATCGCTTTGGTATAAAACAGCCGATGTGGTGAGCGCGCATCTGGCCGACCGCCGCCATGGCAGCGGCCACCAGAATATCAATGGCCGCATCTGGGGCCAACTCCATGGCTCTTATGACAAGCGCGATCAAATCCTGTCCTATTCCACCGCTGGCGGTCAGCAGACCAGCGATGTCAGCTATCGTCAGGATTATTTCGGCGGGCAATTGGGTGTGGATCTGGGCGCAGCGGAAAGCGATTTCGGATTTGGGCTGACCGCAGGCTATGTGAACTCCAAGCTCAAACTCGCAGCTCGGGAAGATCGCGCCAAATATGATGCGTTCAACTTTGGCGCCTATGCGGGCTATAATGGCGGCAAATTCTTTGCCAATCTGTTGGCCAAATATGATGTTTACAACATCAAGGCGCGCAGTGTGCTGGGCGATTATGCCGAATCCTTTGATGGCAAATCCTATGGCGCGCAGTTGGAAGCGGGTTTCCGTTTCGGGTCGGACAGCTTCTTTGCCGAACCCGTCGCCAGCATCGCATGGGTTCGCACCGATCTGGACAAGCTGGCTGTATCCAATGCCGTGATTGATTTTGACAAAATGGATGGCCTGCGGGGCAAATTGGGCGCTCGCATCGGCGGCATCAGCCCGATGGCTGGCGGCAGCTTCACTTGGTATGCGGGCGGCCATGCAGTGAAGGAATTTGAAGGCCGCGATGGCGTCACCTTCCTTGACGGCGTCAACACAGTGCATCTCGCAAACCAGCGGATCGGCACCTATGGTCAGGCCGATGTTGGCATCAGCATAGTGTCGGCCAATGGCGTGGCAGGCTTTATCGAAGGCAATGCCAAATTTGGCGATGAGTATCGCGGCTATGGCGGCCGGGTCGGCCTTCGTCTGGCTTTCTAAGCTGCGCTGGTTGATCCATTGACAATCAGGCTGGCCCCGTGCGCATGTGCGGGGCCAGCCTCATTTTATCTTCGCGAAAGTGCCCAATCATGCCCCAACCGACGACGACGGCCGCCACAAATATCGCCGCAGAGACCACAGATGCGGCGCCAAACGGCAAAGATCAGCCTGCAACATCCAGCAAGATCAGCGTATCGCGCGGCTTTGGCGCGTGGCTGAAATCTCAGGGGACCAGCCTGGCCTTTACCAGCTATCAGACCGGCCAACTCTTTCTGGTCGGCCTGCAGCCGGATGGCGTTGTTTCGTTCAACCAACAAAACTTCACGCGCGCCATGGGCGTCTATTTTCGCCCCGGTCGCCTATATCTGGGCACCCATTTTCAGCTTTGGCGGCTCGAAAATATGTTGCTGCCCGGGCAGGTTGGCAATGGCCATTTCGACGCCGTCTTTGTGCCCCGCAACGCGCAGGTGACGGGCGATATTGATATCCACGAATTGGGGGTGAACACGCAGGGCCAAGTGGTGTTCGTCAACACCCGCTATAGCTGCCTTGCGATACCCGACCGCACTCACAGCTTTCGCGCGATCTGGAAGCCGCCCTTCATCTCCAAGCTGGCTGGCGAAGATCGCTGCCATCTCAATGGCTTGGCGATGGATCAAGGCGAGCCAGCCTATGTCACCGCTGTCAGCAAATCTGATGCGCTCGGCGGATGGCGCGAACGGCGCGGCGAAGGCGGCATGTTGATCGATGTGCGCAACAACAAAATCATCACCGACAAATTGTCGATGCCGCACAGCCCGCGCGTGGTCGGCAACCAGATTTACGCGCTCGATTCCGGACGCGGGCAAATTGTGCGGATTTCAGCCAAAGGCCAGATTGAGGATATCGCCTTTTGCCCCGGCTTCCTGCGCGGTCTATCCATCCACAATGGCTTTGCGATTGTCACCGTATCCCTGCCCCGTGACGGAACTTTTCATGGGCTGAAGCTGGACGATGAGCTGCAACGGCGCGAAGCAACGCCATGGTGCGGCGTGCTGGTCATCAACATTGCGAGGGGCGATATTGTCGAATGGATCCGCTTTGATGGCCAAATCACGGAATTATTTGATGTGACGGCCATGCCCGGCGTGCGCTGCCCCATGTCGCTTGGCCCCAATAGCCCTGAACTGGCCGCCACCATCAGCTTTGACCAAATGGACTAAGAAACGCGCAGGCGGGGTATCACGCCCGCCTGCACATTCAGCCTATCTCAGTTGCTGCAATCAATCTTCAGGCTGGCATGATCATCAACCTTCTGGCCATTGCCGTCGACCATCACCAATTTAGCAATTGTCAAATTTCCTCCGGCCACATCCAGCGCAAAGGGCTCGGTAACATGTTGGCCACCGGTCAGAATTCGATCAGAGCTTTCGAAGCGACCATCCACCCCTAAATCTAGGCGCACGGCATTGCCGGTGGAACTGAGGCTGAAATAGAGCTTCTCTCCATCCGGCGCGGTTCCCGGCCCTTCCACTTCAATATCATAGGCCTCGCCTTCTTTATGGATGCCGCAAATCGTTGGGCTCAATTGATAGGTCCCACCAGCAATCTGCATCGCACCGCTATAGGCTGTGGCCTTTGCGCCGCCTGTGGATGAAGTTTTTGCTCCATGATTTTCATCAACGGCGCTCGTGCCGCTCTCCGACGAACAGCCGCTGATCATCAATCCCAAGGGCAAAACCCATGCGCTGCGACCGGCCCATTTCATAATTTTTTTCATCATTCTTCCTTATAAAATCAGGGATAAGACCATCCATTATGTTCAACGCGGAAAATGCGCATGGGCGCACCGCGCTGTGTCGTATCCGCGCGCAGAAAATAGGTCGCACGCTGCGGCTGGCCGAAATTGGTAAAATCGGCATGAACGGTGATCATCCCGCGATACATTGGCTGTTTCGCATCGGCGGCAATCCGGGTTATCCGGCCGCTGAAATCCTGCGCACCATAAAGGGGATGGGCATCCATCCCGCCGCTTCGCAGCTGCGCCAGAATATCGGCGGTGAAATATTCATTTGCGGCGCGGCCCTGCAACGGATCCGGCCCTTGCCCCCGATCCGCACGCGCCTGTGCATCATAAAGCTTGCGCACGATTGCCGTGGCCTCTGTCACCATCGCATTGCTGGAAACAGCGGGCTTGCTAGCGGCAGCTGGGGGCGCAGGCCTAGCGGCGGGGCGCGGCGCGGCCGTGCTGCCATCCGGCGTGATATAGCGCTGAGCGACCCAGCCGGTTTTGGTCATGGCGGCATTGCGCATCAGGCACCAACGCGGCGGCAAAGCTTTGATCTGCGCTTCCGTCATCGCGCTAAATTGCGCTGGCGTATACAGCGGCACGCACGTAATCTGCTGTAATCCCCGTTCATTATACGCAAAGCTGCTGCTGATCGGATGCTGTGTTCCCGGACCCGAACGAACATTCAGCACATCATTGCTGGCAACACCCGTCACCCGCCAACTATCCGGCCCATGGCCATCCACCTCAGCGCGCGCCGCTGGCACCATCAGCATCATGGCCACCGCAATCATCGCCGCGCCCTGCCCAATTTTCCTTGATCCCATCACCCTAGTCATCCCCCTTTCCCCTCAAGCGGATCAGCCGCCTGCTAAAACCGCCTTAAAGAAATACCTCAAAACCAAATTTCAATAACAACAACTCTATTCTGATTTTATCCTTTTACAATTCCTAACTAAACATTGATTTTCTACGAAATTCCATCAGTTTACAATTGACTTTTCAACCAAAATTCCTTTCAATAGATCATTATATTTTGTGGGGGCAATCAAATGAATATGGACACCAGTCCTTTAGCCGATCGTTCGGCCACCCTGATCGAACGCGTCAAGAAACTGCTGCTGAAGCCCAAGGAAGAATGGGCAATCATTGATTCAGAAAAAGCCAGCATTTCCGGCCTCTTCCTGTCCTATATCATGATCTTGGCGGCCATCCCGGCCATATTGCAACTGATCTTCAGCCTTATATTCGGCTATTCCATGCTGGGTATCACCTATCGGCCACCGATCGGAACGGCATTGGGCACCGCGATCAGCCAATATCTCTTGTCGCTCGTCTCCGTTGCCATATTGGCGTTGGTGATCGATGCGCTAGCTCCGCATTTCGGCGCGCAGAAAAACCGGATTCAGGCTTTTAAAGTCGCCGCTTATGCTGCCACCGCAGCATGGCTGGCGAGCGGTATTGCTCAGATTCCCGGCCTCGGCTTTCTAGCCATTTTTGGTATTTACAGCCTTTATCTTCTCTATCTTGGCCTTCCACTGTTGATGAAGGCCCCGGCCGATAAAGCCGTCACCTACACGATCGTGGTTGTGCTTGTGGCTGCAGTGGTCGCCATGATTGCTGGAATGCTGGTTCGCCCCTTGGTTGGTCTGGCTGGCGGCGGCAGCCCCTCCATTGCAGAGCAAGTCGCAGCATCTGGCCGGGCAAGCGGCAGCCTATCGGTGCCCGGCGTTGGCACGGTGGATCTGGGGAAGTTTGATCAAGCCGCCAAGCGCGCCGAGAAAACGGCTAAGGGCTTGAAAGAAGGCACGATCACAGCTGTTCCATCCGAAGCTTTGGAAGCATATCTTCCTGAATCGATCGGCGCATTTCGTCGCACCGCAACAGAAAGCCGGTCCATGGGCATGGGCAATGTCGGCGGCTCCCATGCCGAAGCCCGCTATGAATCCGGCGATGATTATTTCGAGCTCTCCATCACCGATATGCCGGCCATGGGCAGCATTGCAGCGCTTGGCTCGGCGATGGGCGTGAAAAGCGAACGGAAAACCGAAACCGGCTATCAGCGCACGCATACGATTGATGGAAATTTGGTCGAAGAAGAATGGAATAGCACGACCAACCGCGGCCATTATTCCGTGATGTTTGCGGATCGTTTCACGATCAAAGCCGAAGGGCGCGTTCCATCAATGCAAAATCTCACCACGGCCATCGCAGCGGCCCAGCCAGACAAGATCGCAAAACTGGCGCAATAGGATTCAATCACAGATTGCGAGATATGGGAGAGAAGGCACAGACGCTCTGCGCCTTCTCTCCTCCCCTCCCCCATCTCTTACAAGAAATTGGCCGCACTGGTCAAAAGCAAGGCCACAAGACTGGCCTGCCGACTGACACCCGTTTTCTGAAAAATATTGCGAAGATGGAATGCAACCGTTGTCTGCGCGATGCCCAATTGGGTTGCAACAACGGCCGGGCTATTGCCCTGAGCAAGCGCTGTCGCGATCAAACTCTCAGTAGGCGTAAAGCCGAAAAGTGATGCCAAAACCTGCGGCGACAGATCCGATCCCGTGGAAGCTCCACTGATAAACAAAGCCAGCACCGATCTGCCGTCTTGCGGGTTTAATTTACAGCCAATAACCATCAACGCTGCCAATTCGCTGTTCCGCGAAAAACCAAAAGACGACACGTCCCCATCTTCCAGATTCGACAGGCTGCTATCCAGCCAAACGGAAAAACTGCCACTGCCTGCCCCGCGCCGAGCCTGTTCCAGCGCGAGGCGAAACTCCGCGTCAGCAGCGATATAGGATCGAGCGGCCTGATTGCTGAACAGCAACTGCCGTTCTTGATCGATCACAAGGATCGCCGTCGATAGTAAATCAAGCACCGCCGCAATTGCCGGATCACGGGCGGCATTATCAACCGCGCCCCCGGCCAGTCGCGCTTCTGCACCCGCTATACGGGATCGCGACTGTTCTCGAATGCGACGAATTTGCCGCAATCGCGCATCCACCGTGGCGCGCAGCAAATCATAATCCACCGGCTTGACCAGATAATCATCGGCCCCCCGCCGCTTGCCTTCCAGCACCTCATCCCGTTCCGCCAAAGCCGTGAGAAACAGGAAGGGAACATCGGCATAATCGCCAGCCTTTTCCTGCAGATGCTGCAACAATCCATAACCATCAAGGCCCGGCATATCGATATCACAGAGGATCAGATCCGGCCGGAAGGCTTCAATCTGATCCAGCGCATCCACGCCCCCAGCCGCCTCAATCACCCGATAGCCCGCATCTTCCATTTCCTCCACCAGATCGCGGCGCAAGGCATCTTCATCTTCCACACACAGAATCAGCGGAGCCAAATCCTCCAACAAAAATGATCCCGCCATCATCCGGCAACACCCCCTAAAATCCCCTGTCGAACATCAGACGCCTCTTCTAAAAATATTCCCGCAGCATCTTGTTCCGCCGCATCCGCCAGCGGCAGGCGCAGGGTGAAGCCCAGCCTATTCTGGCCCTCTTCATGAAACAGAACATCGCCTCCCTGTATCCGCGCCAGACTTCGCGCCATATAGAGGCCGATCCCCAGCCCAACGCGGTTCTGCTCTTTACCATTGGTTCCGCGGAAATAGCGCTCAAACAGACTGCCACGTTCATCAGGATCAACGCGGCCCTCATTGATAACGGTGCAGGTGGCATAGCCATCACATGCCCCCACCACTATGCGGATTTCACTATGCTCACGCGCATATTTGGCGGCATTGGACAAAAGATTAACGATGATATGCTCGGCATGAACGGGATCGCAAAGGGCGATACGCGGCCCATCATCCACCATCAGGAAACTCCGCTCCGGCGTCTCATCCCGTTGGCACTGCAACGCCGCCTGTGCCAATAACACCAAATCTCGCCCCTCCAGCCGCCGTTCAATCTGGCCAGCATCCATGCGCGCCGCATCCAATGTGCTTTCGATCAGGCGGATCAGGCGGGCGACAGCCCCTCGCGCCTGATCACAGCGCGCGATCAGATCGGCGGGCTCAATTCGATCCGCACGCCGGATCAGCCGCTGCAGGGTCGAATCCACAATCGCCACGGGGGTGCGAAACTGATGGGATACCATGGCGGCAAAATTGCGATAAATATCGGTCGCCGCGCGCTCTCGCGAAAGGGCCGCGTTTAATTCCGCCGTTCGCTGGCGAACCTCCGCTTCCAAATAATCGCGCCTTTCCTGCACCTCGCGGCGCGCCTGATGCTGCACCGTAACGTCAGAAAGGATCAGGATAGAACCGATGATATCCGCGCCATCGCGCAAAGGAAAGCTGCGCAAATCCAAAAAGACAGTTTCGGAATCACTATGCAGCGGCTGATCGGATAGCGTGTCAGGCCGCCCCTTCAAGGCCATGGAAATCATATGGTTGATCGCATCACTGCAGAAAAACACCGATGCATCGGACAGATTTTCGCCCAGCACCCCTTCAGCAGAGCGATGGAACAGTGCGGCTGCCGGCTCATTCCACATCGTGCAGCGCCGTTCCAAATCCACCGCGATGATAGTTTCGCTGCTGGACTGTATCAACAATTGCGAAAAAGCACGTTCCCGCTCCAACAACCGTGCGCGCACATGCGCCTTGCGCGTGGCCTGAGCCAGATGCAGCGTCATCCCGCCACCGGCCAGCAATATCGCCAGTAAGGACACTAAAATGGTGGATATTTCATAGCGAAACTTATCCAGCTTGGTGCCTAGCCGATCCCACTCCTCGACCATCGCCTTATTTGCAGCGCGAGCCATTTCTTGCTCATAAGGCCCCAATATGGTGTGAATTTCCTGAACCCGCTCGCTGTCGCCCATTGCCACATCGCGCGTCAGCTCTGCCAAATGCGGCCGGGCTTGCGCCATCCGATCCATGGCTGCGTTATAGCCCAGACGGTCAATATGTCGCCGCTGCGGACCATCATTCAAAATACTAAACTGACCCAGAAAGACACTGAATGCCTGATCGACATCCACTTGATTATTCAGCCCCAGCGACCGAAAGGTCACAGCTTCCTGCAATTGCAAGGTTGAAACTTGCGAACGTGAAACAACCCACAACATATTTTGCGTCATTTCGATGCGCATATTCTTGTCGATGGCTGACAAGCGCATGAAAGAAAAAGCCAGAAGCAGTGCAAAAACACCTATCGTCAATATTGGCAGGATCACGCCAAATATGGGCCGACGACCGATCATTATTTAATCTCTAGCGCCTTCAGCTGCCACACCCAGCGATAATCATATCGAATATCTTGCAATTGTGAGTGCACATCACGTGGATAGACGATCCACAACGGCCCCTTATCCTGATTGTCCATTGGCTCGCCATCCATGCGATAGGCGATGATTGCATCAAAGCGTTCAAAGTCCGTAAATGGGATATCAATCACATATTTGTTGCGAGCGGTGGCGGAGACAATATGCCCTTGCGCGCCCAAGCTTTTCAAAAGGTCGCGAACCAGCACACCTTCAAACAAGCGCACCCCATCCGTCACCGATGTCGATGTTTTCAACTGGACGGATGGCAGCGCCATCAACATCGCCATATCAAATTGGGCGACACCATCGCCATTAATCCGCGCCAGATTCCCGCGCACTTCCAACACAATATCGCCTTCGGGAACCGCCAGCTCCGCCAATTCGCTCATATGCGTTGTTTCGGCGGCGCAGGATGAAAGTAAAAAAGCTGCTGCCACCATCACAACAGAATATGTGCGTCTCAACATAGGCTATTCCCCCACCCCCTTTTCGCTCCCGAGCGTGCCAGCCCGGCTTTTCACGCTGGCAGATCCCCGATCCAGATCATCATCAACCGCGATTAACCGTCGATAGATCTATATTTAAGCTAGCAAGAGCCAACGCTCTTGTGCCAGCCTTTCTATTCCAACCACATCTCGACAAATTCAGATCGCATACAATGGTTTGAACTCATCGCGGAACCATAGCCTCCCGCATTTAAGAATGCGATAAAATCCCCTTCGCGCAGCGGCGGCATCACCACATCCTCAGCCCACAAATCCAAGGCTTCATTAATATTTCCGGCGATGGTGCAGCGCTGCTCGCCCGCCCCATCCATATCGCCCGCGCCGCGCAGAAAACATGGGGCGGGTTCACAGGGCAGATCATAAAAAACTGGTTCAGGATGAAGGTTGAAGCCGCCATCCACGCTGACAAACAGCCGATCTCGCTTCCATTCCACATCGGTGACGCCCAGCACCAGCAAGCCCGCATCCTTCACCAGATAATCACCCGGCTCGACAGCCACGCTCACTCCGCGCCCGGCAAAATTGCGGCGTAGAGCAGCCGCCCATCGATCCAGATTCAGGTGCCGATCCGATGCCCGGTGCGGCAGACCAAGGCCGCCGCCAATATTAACGCTGGTGACAAGGGGCAGATCAGCAAGAAACGCCAATCCAGCCGCCAACGCGGCTTCCCAATCCTGCAATTGCTGATCCAGATAGCCGCAGCCGACATGAAAGTGCAAATTGGTGATCCGCAAATCATGGGCCTTTGCTGTGGCCAGTGCATCCGCCCATTGTTCACGATAGATGCCGAATTTGGTGGTCCGCTCCCCCGCATAGGTCAGCTTTTCACTGTCTCCATAGCCTACGCCCCGGGCTGGATTCACCCGCACCCCGATAGCGCGGCCCGGCTGCCGCTGACCAATACGGCGGATCATACCGATGGTATCGCAATTGATGATCAGATCATCATGCACCAGTAATCGGTCCAGATCTCGCGGCGCCACCCCGGTGCCGGTGAAGCTGATCTGATCCGGTCGAAATCCGCAGGAAAGCGCATGATCCAATTCGCCCGGCGAACAAATATCCACACCGCATTCCCCCGATTGCGCCAACATACGCAGCAAGGGGGCAAAGCGATTGGCCTTCATCGCATAAAAAATATGCTGTTCTGATCCGACCGCTGCCTGTTTCAGCGCCTCGCGCACGCGCGCGAGATTGGCTCGCACCCGCGCTGCCGAATATAAAAAAAGCGGGGCATCCGCCGCTGCCGCCAAACTCGCAACATCGCGCCCGGCAAAGTGCAAGCGGTCTTTGCAATATAAAAGATCATCCCGCTGCCACCATGGCGCGCCGTTTTCATGGTTCAGCGGCATCAACGGTCCGCGCCTGGCGGCATAGACTGGCGCTCATCATCCGGTGGCAGCATGGCCAGATAGTGCCGACCGGCCGCGCTAATGGCTTCATGGCGGCCCTTTATCCAGCGCCGACAGGTCGCCACACCGCAAGCACAGGAAAATTGGCGAAAAAGCCGATCTTCCGTCGCCGCATAATCAATCGTCAATATTTCACCCACCGTCACAGGACGCAGCGTGATCAATTCGGAACGCAGCATATCCAAACGGCAATTGGGCTGGCAGCCATGCGACAGATAGCCGATATGGCGGGTTCCGCTGATATGCAGCGTCGGGCTGACCTGCAAACTATGCTGGCTTCTTTCAGCGCTAAGCTCGCCCACAAATCTTTCCACCACCGCCGCTGCCGGAAAATCACAAAGCACGCGAACACACAGGCCAAATCCTGCCTCGCGACAGATGGTCAAAACCTCCGCCTGTTCCGGTTCGGATATCATAGCCGAGCATGATGGCGTCAACATGGCGCAAAATCCCAAATCATGTCCGCGACCGATGGTCAGTGCGCGGAAGAAGCCGAGTCTGGCGGCTCTAGCGCAAAGAGTTTATAAAATCGTAGCCGGTTCTTTCCGTGATCAAGATCATAGCGCACATCATCCATCATGCGCCGCACCAGAAAAATCCCCAATCCGCCAATAGGCCGCGCTTCCGAAGATAGGCTAATATCCGGATCTGCGCTTTGCAGCGGATCAAAAGCCAGCCCATCATCGACAATTTGTGCCGATACTCGATCCGCTTCAATCCAAAGCGTCACATCGACCAGCGGCTCCCCATCCCGCGCCCCATGATGGAAAATATTGCTGACGATCTCGTCCAGCGCCGTCATGATATGCGCTGCCATTTTCGCGGGCACCAAGCCTGCCGCCAAAAATGCCTCCGCACCGTCCATCAAGCCCCGAAAGCCAGCATGATGGTCAGACAGGGTGTAGGCGAATTGCGTTTCCACGACACCGATCATTCATAAGGGGCCAGATCATCCGGGCCATTGACTCAGCTTAATCAAGTGGAAAAATTTCTCAATCGCTACATAATGGCATCGGATCATCACGCGACGCATGTCGGAAACGGGAATCATATATGGACATCACGGAACAGCAGCTCAACGGAGCATGGCTGGTGGCCGCATCGGGCCGCATCGACAGCAATAGCGCACCAGAGTTGGAAGCCGTGCTGCCCGATCGGACAGCGCAGCACAGCGCCACCATCATGGATCTTTCCGAAATCGCTTATGTCAGCTCAGCTGGGTTACGGGTGTTTTTAAAGGGTGTGAAGGCGGCCAAGGCCCATGGAAATAAATTGGTGCTCACCGGCCTTTCACCAGCGGTTTATGAGGTGTTCGATGTCAGCGGATTTACGGCGATTTTTTTGATTGAGGCGGATATTGCCGCAGGCCTTGCCGCCTTGGCCTGATCAATCCCGCCGCACAGCGCCAAAAACGCCCCGAGCATGGATCAGCGCCGATATTCCGCCCAGCCATTGGTCAGGCATCATCTGCGGATCCGCCTGCGCATAAAGATCGGCCTGCCGACAGCTTTCGTCGTCGGTTAAGCATAGCTGGTGGATTGCAAAGGCTTCATTTCCAGCGTTCCAGCCATGATAGGCGCTGCGCTCTATCGAAAAAGCTTGGGATCCCAGCCTCAACGCTGCCTGCAACCCCAGCGCCAATCCCTGCCGTTCCAAAAAGCGCCGTGCCGCGAGCGCGGCGGCCAAAGCCTCCATCGCATCATCGCCGCCGCATTGACCGATCACCAGAGCGGCACCCTTTTCCCCTTCGCATAGCGCATAAAAGCAGCCCGGCGGCGAATCTCCCATAATTTGCACGGAAAGACTGGCACCCTTCACCATGGTGTGGATCGGCGGAAACAGAGTTTCGCGCCATTGCGCAAAAGCCATGGCATCATCTCGGCGCATGTCCTCGCCCGCTTTGTCCTGTTCCATCCCGATTTGCGCGCGCCGCCGATTGCCCTCGATCAACCATAAAGCATCCGCAAGGCTTGCCGCCTCTTCGATGGATAAAGGCTCCGCGCGAGGCACGCTATTCCCGCCAGCAAGCGCCTTCATGGTCGCGCGCCCAACCGCCAGTTCACGACCAATTCTGCGCGCAACATAGGCTCCCGCCAGCAAGCCGATAATCGCTGCCAAGCCAACGCCCCACATCATCCAGCGGCGCAATTCTTCTGTCCGTGCGAACAGCGGTTCTGCATCAAAGCGGGCAGCCACAAAGCCATGCGCCCCGGCAGGAGCCACCGCCGTCACAACCCGGCGGCCCGCCGCATCCCGCGCCAAAGGCAATATTGTGGCATAGGATGGCGCAGCCTCCCCCTTCCATAGCGACAAGGGCGCATTCACATTCAGCCGCTCCGGTGGCAGCAGCGATATCGCCCGCTCGTCACGATCCACCAGATCAAATCGATCCAAATCCGCCACATGGCCGAGCGCCCTTTGCAGTGCTACGCGGCGTAAGGGGTCGTCCAGAAACTGCTGAGGATCTGGCATCGCCGCCAGATATTCTGCGCCGCTCACCGCCGCCGCCAGCGCCCGCTGATCCAGCCCAGCGATCAACGCGCTGCGGCTTTGCGACAGCAACAGCGCGCCATTCATCACCGCCAGCAGGATGAAGAGGGGGATGCAGGCCAGCCAGATTGTCGCGCGGATCGTCACGCCTCCATGGCCTTAAAATCCAGCAACGCTGCAATGAAATCAGGGCATTCCCGCGCAATCGTAAAAATATGCGGCTTGGGCAGGCATAGCGCCTGCAACCCATTGGGACCTGCGCTATAATGGTGTTCCACAGGCAGCGAAAACAACAGGGACGCAATATCAAATAGGCGCAGCTCTGAAGGTCGCGGACCCAATGGGTCGTGCGTCGCCGCTGGCACATCCGCCTGCTCAACGGATGACCGCAAATCGGAAGGATGATGCATCCTCGCCGAACCGCCGATCACAACATAGAGCATCTCCGCCACCGCACCCGCCGCAATCAAAAGCTGGCCCGCCGCAAAATGTCGCAGACGGCTCTGCTCCGCCACCAACAGCAATTCACGCCCGGTCAGCCGATCAAAGGGCGGCACCAGCGCAAGAGCCGCCATCCGCTCCACCAGATCATCCGCCTTCACCATGCGCCAGCCCAAGGCAGCACATCGCCGCGATAGCGAATATCCCGGGCATCCCCGATGATGGCGATGCTATCCCCCGGCATCAGCCACACCGGCTTTCCTGCCATCATCAGCATCAGCGGCACGCTTCCTGAAAGGCTGAGCTTTTGCTCATCATGCCAAAGGCTCAGCAAGGCACCATGATCCCCATTCACCAACAATTCGGCCGCATCGATCAACGGATCATTCCCCGCCATTTTCGCTGCCAGTCGTGCAATAGCGCGCGCTTCCAACTGTGCCGCCAACCCATATGGCGCGGCCTCTGCGCCGGTCGGTAACCACATCACATCCCGCGTCGCTGTCGTCACCAGCAAAATCGGCGCCACCACAGCGGCATGAGCGCGGCATAAATGCTGTTCACTCTGCCTCACGCGATGATCGGCGCGATCCATCATGGCTTGCTGCTGATCCTGCCGCCCATGCTGAGCCATTTGTGCAAGCGAATCGCGCAGCGCCGATACTTCACGGGCAGCACGGAATTCCGCGGGCGGTCGATAATCGCCTGTCGCCAGGCGCAGCGCTTCCTGAGTCAATCTTTCCATCGGTCGTGCCACGCGGCGCATGATATAAAAGGTCGCCAGCAAGCATAGCATGATCGACGCCATGCCGATCAAGGCGCTTTGAAACAGGATGGTCTGAGTCGCAACGCGAAGGACAGAGACGTTCACATCCGCGCCAGCCGTGCCGCCAATCTGTCCATCTGCGCGATAAAGGGGCGCCGCTGCGGTTTTGAGCAGGCCCCATTGATCCTGATATTGCACCCCCGAAATATAAAGGCTGCCATCCTGTTGCACCGCGCGCAATCCTGCCATGGTTTCCGCAGGCAAGCGGTCGGCAGAGCCAATGGGCGAATGATCCTCGCCATCGCCGCTATCCAGAATATAAACGACCTCCTCCGGCCTGCCTTGCACCTGTGTATAAAGATAGGTCAGGCCCAATGCGGTGCGAATCTGGCGCATCGGATCCACATTGCGGCGATAAAGATCGCTGGCCTCAATCACTGCCGGATCGCCGCCAGCCTGTGCCATGGCGATCAGCCTGTCATGATCGCTGGGATCAACCATCGCGCCGCTGATGGCGCTGACCGCGATCAGACGTTCATCAAATTGCTGCAAAATAATCGCGTGAAGCCATTGATAAACCAACACCGCCAGCAACAGCGCCAAAATTGCCACGGCGGGCAGGAAAGTCCGCAGCAGCAGCGCCTTGATGCCGATGCGCCGCTGCCCCGTGGCCCGGCTATCCTGATCGGCATCATGTTGCAATTGTGCCCCCCTTCTGCATCCGCAGCATCGCCAGCGCCAGATCGGGGTATCGCCCCGCCGCATCGCGAATGGCGCCATGGCTTATCCAGAAAATCTGGCTTCCTGCATGGCCGCAATAGGCTGGCTCATTCGGTTTCTGACATGTCGCGGCACCAGCAAGCTCAGCCAATGTCTGTAAACTCGCCCTGGAAAAAGAGGCCGTGCGGCTCAAGGCTGCCACTCGCGCCACCTGATCCGGCTGCGTCGTCTGCACAATACCCAGATGACGCAGCAATTGGCATCGCATCTCGTCCGGCATGGCGGGCGTTATAAGCCGCGCCGTTTCGCGTGCAAAATCCGCGCGCGATAAATTTTGTGCCAAAACATCGATCGCGGCAGCCTGCTCAAACGCGCTGCCTTCATCCAAAGCCGCGCTCGCCAATTGAATCACCTCATCCACCGATAGTGGAGCGCTCACGTCCTGCCCTGCCTGCAACACATGGCCAATCTGTTGGTGAAGCGCATGGCCTGCCCCCGCCTCAATCGCCTCCATCGCATTGGCCCGCACCTTGGGATTGGAGGAGTGGAGCGACACGATTAAAAGATCAAAATGGGGCAGCACGCCGCGCAGCGCCAGCAATTCTAGCACGAAATCGACTGCATTCGCCGCCCGCTCTCTCTGTGCCCGGCCCAGCAAAGCAATCGCACCCGCATCATCCTTAGCGGTCGCTGAGGCCGTCAGCCGAGCCGCATCCTCGCTCCATCGCTGCGCCGCATGTAATTCGGCAGGCACCAGCCCATCCGCCTGCGCGGTGAAGATGGGGCGGGAGTGGCCAGCCAACAATTGCGCGGCAAGCGGGCGCTCCACATAGCTGCGCCGCCGGTCGCGCAGCGCCGCGACCAGATAGGGGATCGCCGCATCACCATAGGCTTTCAGCTTCTCCGCAATCTGACGCCGAGCGCGTGGGCTTTGCTGCGCTGCGGTCGATAATATAGCGGCAATATCGTCCACATTCTCGCCTGACAGGCTCGCATCGGCTGCGCCCGCCCTGCCAGATAATTCATTCACTTGCCGCGCCAGCGCGCCTTGCTGCTGCTCTGCCGCCTGCTGCAGCCGCGCAGCTTGCGGCACCGATAGTTGCGGTGCCGGGGCGTTGAAATTCAACCAGCCTTGCTGCATATTCAGGCTCATCGCCTGTGGATAAAGCTGGCGCAGCAACAGCATGATGGCGATCAATGCAGCGCCCAGCAACACGCCAATTCCCGACAATTCCCGCAAATCGAGATATTTGGCGGCATAGAGCAAAAAGCCACCTGCGATCAGGCTGGCGAGCGGCTCGCCCATCCCCTCCACCACAGTTCGCAGCGGCCGTTTCACCGCCGATGGCACCGCGTTAAACAACAGATTTTGATTGTTATATTCGATCGAGGTCAACACCACATGATAGGCAAAAAATGCCGCCAGCGCTGCGGCATAGCCCCCGCTCAGGAAAAAATATCCAAATACCGCAAAATAGACCAGCGGCAGGATGATGGCCATATTGCGAACCCCCAACCGCGCCACCAGCCGATGGAATAGAAATAAGCAGATAATCAGATTGGCGATATTGGAAATGGCGTAAAGCCCGCCAAAAAGCGCCGCCAATTCCACCTCGCTGCGGCCCTCTTCCAAAATGCTGGCATATTGATATTCCGCCAAATTGGTCATCAGCAGCGTCACAAAGAGCATAGCGGCAAGCGCCATGGTAAAGCGGGATCGACGAAAAGCGCGCACCAGCGCCTGAAGCTGCGCTTTCAAGCCAGATGGCTGATCCGCCTCAACCCCATCCACCTCTGCAATCTGTGCCCAGCGGCGACCCAGAAAATGAACAAAGGGCATGGTCATCACTGCCAGTCCCGCCCAGATTAACAGGAAAGCTGACATAGGCAGCGCCCACGCCAACATATTCACCAGAAGGGCTCCGCTGGCCGTTCCCAGCGCGCAAAAACCGGCAAATAAAGGGAAAAGCCGCTTACCATCCTGAATGTGGAAATGCGCGTCCGTATAGGTCCAGAACAGAGTATAAAGGGCGATATACCACATCGCCAAATAGAGTTTCAGCAAATAGTAAATGACGGGATCGCCGCCGCCCTGATCCAATAAGAAGCAGAAGATCGCGCCGCCGCCCGCCAACAGCGCCAAAGTCAGCATTACAATCGAATTGAGGGAGATGCGCAGCATTAACAGGGAAAAAATGCCGGTATAAATCAACATGACCAGCGGTGTCAGAATGAAGATAATCGGCAAGCCTGCGGCTCCGACATGGCTGAAAAAAGCCGCGTCGCCGACGCTAAACCCAATCCCCATGCCCATCTGCAGCAGAAAACCAAAGAAGCCGAACTGGATCAGCTTCGGCCATTCGCCATCCTCTATCCGAAACAACCGGTTCAGCCCGCTGATCAATGAATTTCATCCTTTGCACCGGACGGTCTTTTTGCGCATAGCAATATTTTATAGACGACGTCAGCCGCCCTATTGTTAGAAGGGCGAAAAAAGCTAAGAATGTCTGAGCGGGGATCATGGCAGAGAAGAAACGCAAATTCGGGTTAAAGCCCCAACTGCTCTTGCTGTTGTTCGTGCTCAACCTGATCGCGGCTCTGGCCTATTCCATCACTCTTTATCGGATTGAACGCACCGAAATATTAACCGGCATCGATATTCAGTTGATGACCGCGGTTAACGCGGCGCGCGAAATCATTCCGGCGGATTATCACGAAACGATTGAGAATGCGTCATCTGTCTCCGCCGATGAATTTGGCAGGCTGCAAGCCCGCCTGTCGCGCTTCGCCAATGATTCGGATCTTGCCTATGTCTATAGCTATATGCGTTTCGGCGATGAGGTCCGCACTGTATCCACCAGCGCCACCAGCGCGGAAATAGAGGCAGGAACGGAAACCCCCTATTTCGCCCTCTATGACACCGCGCCCGCAGAACTGCATCGCAGCTTTCAAGATGGCCGCATCCGCTTTGATGAATATAGTGATTCCTTTGGTTTGTTCCGATCCGTCTATAGGCCGGTCAACGGGCAGGATGGCCGCACCTATATTATCGGTGCCGATGTCAACCTCAGCCAGCTTCAAGCCAAGTTAGAGCGCGCCCTGCAACAATCTGTTCTGGTCGGCTGTGTGATGTTTGTGCTGTCTCTGGCCGCCGGCTGGTTTCTAGTGGGCCGCATTGTTCAGCCGCTAGCGCAGTTGACCGCCTTCACCCGCAGCATGGAGGAAAGGCGCTTTGAGCCAGACGCTCAGGAAATATCTGCCATCCAGCATATTGGCAGCAGCCGCGGCGATGAGGTCGGCAGCCTGGCAGAGGCCATGTCGGGAATGATCGCCCGGCTGCAACGCTATTTGATCGAAGTGGAAAAGGCGACTGCGGCGCGCGAACGTGTTGAGGGCGAGCTAACCGCCGCACGGGATATTCAAATTGGCATGTTGCCAAGGAAATTCCCGCCCTTTCCGGGCCGCACCGATCTGGATGTTTTTGCCATGCTGGAATCCGCTAAGCAGGTTGGCGGCGATCTTTATGATTATTTTCTGATCGACGATCATCGTCTGTTTTTCGTGGTCGGTGATGTTTCAGGCAAGGGCGTGCCTGCGGCGCTGTTCATGGCGATGACCACCACCTTGTTCAAAGCTCAGGCCCTGTCCGCCGCCTCAACCGCCACGATCATGACCAAGGTCAATGCGGAATTGGCGCGCGACAATGTGGCGGAAATGTTTGTCACCGCCTTTGCCGGCATTCTCGATCTGCGCGACGGCAGCGTAGAATATAGTGATGCGGGCCATGAAGCACCTTTCATCATCCGCGCTGATGGCCGCGTGGACCGGTTGGTGAAGCAACAGGGCATGGCGATGGGAATCTTCGATGATGCGTCTTATCAATCCGCGCGCTTTACCCTCGCCCCCGGCGATGCACTGATCCTCTTCACCGATGGCGTATCAGAGGCAACCGGGCCCGATGATGTGCTTTACACCACCGACCGCATCGAAACAGCGCTGGATCAGGTGCGGACCGATCCTTCAGCCCGCTTCATTGCCGAAGGATTGGCCGAAAGCGTCCGCGCCTTTGTCGGCACCGTGCCGCAATCGGATGACATTGCCATTTTGGTGCTCTGTTATGAGGGCGCTAAGGGCGCTGAAGTTTAATCGCCCGATATTATCCCAGCATCAGCGGCGCCCGCTCCACCCCATGCATTTTGCGCAGATAAAGCCGCATATCCGCGATTACCGCGCGCAACTTCTCTGCTGAGGCGGGCTGCGCCGCCGCCGCCTGTGCAACGAGGGGGCAGCTTTCGATTTCCCATGGCATAAAATCAAAACCGGCATCGGCATCCTCCGCCCATATCACGGGGTAAGGGCGGCCAAACATCACCCCTTTCAACTCTTCCGAGCCAAGGAAATAGAGGTTCAGAATATCGGCATTGGCGGCCGTCAGCAGCGGCTCCACCAGATCAAGCGACAAAACAAGGCTGGAAGCCCGTGCGAATTTGGACAGGCGAAATCCCAAATCCACATCCGGCCCAATATAATCAATATACCGCGCGCCATCGCCCATAGACAGTTCGGCAATATCCAGCTCGATATTCTGCTCACCAAATTCCGCAAGCCAGCCGGTCGCTTTCAAGCGCAGCGGCAGGCGATCAAAATATTTCTGTTCATAAAGAGTCATGGTGCGCAGCAACGCCCGCAGCACGGATGTTGCCTCTTCTGCACTGGCAGGTTCGGCGACGAAAATCACCTCATCGCCCATGGCTTTCCACACATGTATTTCCGGCGTGCAGTCGCTGTCGATACATTCAAAGCCGACCTGCCCCGCCAGCATTAACGGGAAGTTACAGAAAAAATTGCGAAATGTTTCGAGCCAGCCTTGGCTGCCCTGCCCGCTAAAACGCGCTTTAAACTGTGTCGAGCCGACCATGTCGACAGATAAGAAAAGGCGGATCATGCACGGCTCCGAAAGCGAATGTCTCTAAGCGTCAAAAATAACGAAGCCATTGGCCCCCCGCTGTGACCCGCCTCATTGCTCACGCATGGCACATCCAGTGCGGGCAGGCAAAGCGATTGCGGCCCAGATCGGCCGCCCACCACATAGCAGCAGGCGGCCCTCCCCTCTTTCCTATGCCAGCTCCAGCGAAATCGCAGTGGCCATCGCATCAGGACTGGCGCCCACAAAGCGCAGTTCCAAATCTTCACCACGCTGCGCCATTTCAACAGGGCTGCCATCCACCAGCCGAGTCGCTACGCCCGCAACAGACAGATTTTTAATCAGCAATTGCGTTTCAGGAATCGCACCTTTGATCAACAAATGAAGCCGCCCCGGCGAAGCGGTGAAGCGCACGGCCTTGCCGCAGCTTGTCACCCCATCGGATCGCTTCCACGGGCGGGTGCCATAAATGGCCTCGCCATTGGCGCGCAGCCAAGCGCCAAATTGCTGCAAGCGTTTCAATTGTTCGTCTGGAATGGCAGCATCCACTCCGCGCGGCCCCACATTCAGCAACAAATTGCCATTGCGCGATACCGCATCAATGAAGCCATGGATCAAATCCTCGGTGCTGGCATAATCCGCATCTTGATCATCGCGCTTATAGCCAAAACTATGGCTCAGCCCGCGCGTTGATTCCCATTTCTTTGCTTGGATTTCAGCCAGCACAGCATATTCCGGCGTGCGAAAATCGCTATGCGGCACGGGCGGCGGCACCAACCCCTTTGCTTCCTCTCCGGTGCGCTGGGCAAAGGCCGCTTTCAGCTTTTTATCAACATAGCGGCGCACCGGCCCAAAGCGCAGCAAATTGACCTTGAAGTTGCGCTCCGGCCAGCGATCATTCACCACCCCATCCGGCACAGCGCGATAATAATCGGCAAACAGATCGAGCAGCGGATCCAGCCGCGTTGGCCAAGCGATGTCATTCCACAGCACCGATGGCTCATAACGATCAATCAACTCGCGGACCTGCGCGGTCGCATAAGCCGGATAGTCTCCGTCTGGCGTCGAGCCTAGAAACTCACCCAGCGTGCGAATCGGCTTGCGATTGAACGTCCAGTCAATGCCGCCGGAATAATAGACGCCAAAGCGCAGGCCAACCGCGCGCACCGCTGCCGCCATTTCGCCCACAACGTCCCGCTTCGTCGTCCAATCCGCCTCATGCGGATTGTCATGTGCCGATGGCCATAGGCATAATCCATCATGATGCTTCGTCACCAACACAACATAGCGCGCGCCGGCATCCCGAAAGGCTTCGGCCCATGCCGCGGGGTCCCATTGCTTCAGCCCCTCTTCAAAGCTTGTCTTAAAATCGCGATAAGGGGCTGATCCATAATGTTTTTGGTGAAATGCATGGCTTGGCGTGCCCTCCACCTTTATCGCATTGGCATACCATTCCGAATAGGGGGACAGGGCCACCGCCCGATCATAATCCGAGGCAAAAACTTCACCGATGGATCCTGTGGGCGGCGCAAAGCCGGGCACGGAAAAAGCCCCCCAATGGATGAAGATTCCGAATTTCGCATCATCATACCAGCTGGGCAATTCCCGCTGAGACAGGGCCGCGAGCTTTTCCTTTACAGCAGCCATCACTTGCCCTCCGCCGACATATTTTTCGGTTCGATCATCAACACTCTCCCGCCCAAATATTAACTCATAAACATATGGTAATTCTATAATGATCGAATCATCTATCATTGCGGAAAAATTAGCAAGATGCTCGACGCGGCGGCTCTCTTGCCTGTGATGCTTCAGGCTATATTATCGGTCGTTTTTCAGCATAATCACCGCGCCTGCGAAAAAATTTACGCCATTATTTGAAATTATATTACAGCTGCTTAGCCACTATTCAGCCTTCAAAAAGTCAAAATAATCAGGCTCATTTTGCCAGTTCAATATATGATTATAGACTAATCTAGGAAACACCGATAACATTCGATTCAGGGATGCTAAATACATCTCATAATCAAAGGATCGGCTCCGTATGAATGGGTCGACCGCGCTACAATATGATCAGCAACATGCTGACACAGGGGGAGGCGTGCTATGAAGAATTTCTCGTGGTTGCTTACGGGGGCGGCATGTCTTGCCCTGCCAATGGGTGCCTATGCTCAGGACAATGCGTCATCGACAGAGTCCCAAGCCGATAATTACACCGGCCTGACGGAAATCATCGTTACAGCCGAAAAGCGCAGCGTCGACCTGCAAAGCCTGTCGCAAGCAGTTTCAGCCTATACGTCGGAAACGCGGCAATTGGTCGGGCTGAACAATTTGCAGGATTTTGCTGCCTTCACCCCCGGTCTCAGCTATTCTTCCGGAACGGATCGCGTGTATATCCGCGGCATCGGGCGCCAGACCAACACCAATGGCAGTGACCCCGGCGTTTCCACCTATACCGATGGAATTTACGATTCCTCGACCAACACCATCTCCGCATCCGACTTTTTTATCGAACGGATTGAAGTGCTGCGCGGCCCACAAGGCACGCTTTATGGGCGCAACTCCATTGGCGGCGCGATCAACGCCATTTCAAAACGACCGACCGAAGACTTTACCGCAGATATTCGCACAACCGTCGCCAATTATGATGTGTTCAATCTGGAAGCTGCCGTGTCGGGTTCGATCATCCCCGGCCTCATGGCCCGCCTTGCTGGCGGTCATTATGAGCAGGATAAGGGCTATTTCAAAAACAGCGGCGGCAACCCCAGCGAAGGCGGCCGCGGCAAGCGCCGCTATGTCGAGCTACAGCTGGAAGCCGATTTGGGCGAAAATGTCACCGCTTGGGTAAAGGCCTTCACCGGCAGCACCGATCTTTACCCCCGCACCCTCAATCGCATCGGCGATTTTGACTTGGCGCCCTACCCCACCAGCGCCGTCGTTCCGGGTGCGGGATTTGGCTATGCTATCCCCGCTTTCTTATCACCGGATCTTGTCGCGCTCGATCCCAATCCCTTCCCAGCGGGCGCCAAGAATATCCGCCGCTTCAGCGCCAATACGGTGCAGCGCGAACGGATGCGGGACAATTTCGGCATCAGCGGCGATATCAGCTGGTCCTTGCCCACCTTCGATGTGCGGCTGACTGGTGGCTATCAACAATATAAGTTGGAAAGCCGCTTTGATCTGGATGATACCAGCGTAGAATCCTATGTCTTTCCGCTCGATCCCACGGGCGAGTGCGCGACCAATCCGCTACTCGTCTACCTTGGTTGCGGACCGCTCACCGTGCAAGCGACACAAGAATTTAACGCTTATAATAAGAAATCTTTTGGCAGCGGGGAATTAAGCTTTGCGTCCACCACCGACGGACCGCTGCAATGGGTCGCAGGCCTTTATTATTATCAGGAAAGTTTGAAGCAGATATCGCGCTTTGGTTCGCCGAAACAAGAACAGATGCGCACACCTTTTGACCTACTGGAGAATCCTGCCGCCGCCAATCCGTCTGGCGATTTCGTCTATGCAGGGTCAGACCTGACGACCAAATCGATCGCGGGCTATGGGCAGCTGACCTACGAAGTCACAGAATCGCTGCGGATCACCGGTGGCCTGCGCTATACTCATGATAAGAAAAGCGGGACGGAAGCCTTTCGTATCATCTGTCTCGGTTGCATTAAGGTCGTCGATAATCAGGACCCAAATAACAATATCGACCTTACCCCCCCCGCCATGGGCAGCTTCACTCCAGCCATTGATCTGACGATGCTGCAGGCTTCCTTCTTGCCAGCAGAGGGCGTGAGCACGCCTACCACCATTGATCCGCTGACGGGTATCGCCCATCGCGGCCTGTCCAACAGCTGGGATGCCGTCACCGGTACATTGGCGATTGAATGGCAGCCTGATGCCGATCAATTGGCCTTTGCCCGCTATAGCCGTGGCTATAAATCCGGCGGCTTCAATGCGGGCGGCATTTCGCTCGAGCCACAGACAGACGCCGAATATATCAACGCTTATGAGGCGGGTTATAAACGCACCATCGGCAACCGCCTGCGCGCCAATCTCGCGGCCTTCTATTATGATTATAAGGGCCTTCAAGTGCCGCTGACGGTGCCGGAGGAAGGCGGGGCGGATTTAACCCGCTTTTACAATCTGCAAAAATCCAAAAGCTATGGCGCGGAAATTGAATTGGCATGGCAGGCGACAAATGCACTGCAACTGATGCTGAACTATGGCTATGGCAAAAGCCGGATCAACAATGGCTGCTGCTTCGTCGACGGCGAAGATCCGCTGGCCCTGCAGCCCGGGGCCCGCCCATCAGGCGATCCGATCTATAAAATTCCCGATGATCCGAACTCGCCCGTCGTCCAACGCCCACAAAGCGTGGAGGGTGCCCAGCTATCGGACACGCCGAACCATAAAATCTCGGCCAACGCCATGTATAACATCTATTTTTCGGCCGGAACGCTAACCCTGTCGGGCGGCTATATGTGGCGAGATTCCGCTTATAGCAATATCTTCAACCGCAAATATAATAAGGTACCGTCTTTCGATCAGGTCGATTTGCGGGCGATTTGGAGCGGCAAGGATGATCGCTATCGCATCATCGCTTTCGCCAAAAACCTGTTTGATACAACCGGTTATGCGAGCGCCTCAGGCAATCTTCTGGAATCCAGTGGTCAAGTGGCGCAAAGCTATGCGCTCACGCCCCCACGCACATTCGGTGTCCAGCTTGATTATCGCTTTCGGTAATTCAAGCGGCTCCGCCCTTCGATCCATGGGATCGGCTCTTATTTGACCTTGTGTTGGGCGCAAAAGACTTCCCTCGTTTTTGCGCCCAATGCTCCCCGGAAATGGATCTTCATGGCATCTGCACAGCCTACTGAAAAACTGAGTCTTTCCACCCGGATGCTCTATGGCTCTGGCACCATCGCATTCGGCGTAAAAGATCAGGGCTTTAACGCGCTGCTGATGCTCTTTTATAATCAGGTCATCGGCCTGCCCGCCGCTTGGGTTGGCTCAGCGATCATGATTGCGATGATCGCTGATGCGATCTTTGATCCCATGCTCGGCCAATATTCGGATAATGTCCGCACCCGCTGGGGCCGCCGCCATCCGTTCATGTATGCCGCAGCTTTGCCCATCGCTGCCTTCTATCTGCTGCTCTGGTCGCCGCCCCAGCTTTCCGACAGCGGCACTTTTGCTTGGCTGGTCACCAGCGCTATATTGGTGCGCTTTGCCATCAGCCTTTATGAAATTCCATCCACCGCCCTGCTGGCAGAATTCACCAATGATTATGATGAGCGCACCAAATTGGTCGCCGCCCGTTATTTCTTCGGCGTGTGCGGCGGCATTTTGATGACCATCATCACCTTCGGCTATTTCCTAAAGCCATCGGCCAGCCAGCCTGTCGGCCATCTGAACGCCAGCGGTTATAGCGCTTATGCTTGGGCCGCCGCAGCGATTATGGCCGCCGCCGTCCTCATCTCTTCCTTTGGCACCCAGAAACGCGCCTTGATGCGGCCTAGCCCGCCGCCCGCCATAAAATTACCCTTCTTCACCATGCTCAAGGAAATGGGGCGCGTGATGATCCATCCGGCCTATATTTCCATTTTGTTGGCCAGCCTGTTTTTTGCGGTCGCCGCGGGGCTAAGCCTTTCCCTACAGGTCTATTTCGCCACCTATTTTTGGGAATTATCCGCCGCGCAAATCGCCACCATGGCGTCGTCCACCATCATTGGCATCATCTTGGCATTTGTCGTCGTGCTACCCTTATCCGCGCGATTTGGGAAAAAGCCCGCGGCCATCATCATGTATTTGCTGGCCATGCTCGCAACAGCCACGCCCTTGATTCTGCGCTTGTTGGGGCATTTTCCAGCCAATGGTGATCCGGCGCTGTTGTGGGTTTTGATGGGCTTTCTGGCATTTTCAATGATGACAACGGTGTCTGGCGGCATCTTGGCTGTATCCATGGTTGCGGATGTGACCGATCAGATCCAGCTGGAAACAGGAAAACGATCCGAAGGCCTGCTTTTCTCAGCCGCCACCATGGTCAGCAAAGCCGTTTCCGGCATGGGGATCATGATGGCGGGCCTGTTGCTGGCTTTCGTCGGATTTCCAGAGCAAGCGCAGCCCGGTCAGGTTTCCGATGCGGCGCTAAATGGGCTGGCGAAACTCTTTATCCTCGCCAACTCCGCAGCCAGCATATGCGCTGTCATCTGCTTGGGCTTTTATCCGATCAGTCGCAGCCGCCATTTGGAAAATGTGCAGCGGCTGGCGCAGCAAAATGCCGCTTAACCGCCCGGCTGCAACGGCAGGCCGCCAGCCAGCAAGGCCTCAGCAGCGTCTAGCAGCCGTTCATTCTCAGCCACCAGATCCCCTGCGCGGCCATTGGCGATCCATCGATCAAAGGCCATGCGGCCGCCCGCCACCAGCATCGCAGCTGCCATCTGGGCGCGCCCGTCTGTTGCGGCATCGATGCCCAATTCATCCGCAATATAATCGGTCAACAAATCAATCTGCAATTGCTGATGCGCCGACCACACGGGCAGCAAATCCGGCTCCCCTGCCAGCGCACGGCCAAAATTGATTTGCCCATCGCTATCCCGTTCATAAGCATGTGCGATCCGCATCACCTGATTGCGCCAAAATTGCAGCACCGGGATCGCTTGCGCTCGGTGCGTTTCCACCACAGCGGCAAAGCGCTCACCCGCCGAAATGGCAATGGCTTCGGCCAAATCCCTCTTGCTAGCGAAATGGGTGAACAGCGTCGTGATATGAATATCCGCCGCTTCTGAGATCGCCGCCATGGTCGCATCAGAATAGCCGTGCGTAATGAACAGCCGACGAGCGGCTTCTTCAATGCGATTGCGGGTTCGGGCTTTGGCAGCCGAGCGGCGCGGAAAGCTGACTTTGGGTGCTTCGGTCATGGCTCGCTTATAAACTTTGCCCTTCAAAGTGCCAGCTAATAAAGTTGATTATTCTATTCTTATAGTGCAATCTATCTTCAACCAAAATGAAGAGGATGAAAGCCATGATCGGCGATATAAAAAGAAGCGATTTTGAAACATGGGTCGAATGCTGCAAGCCGCCGTTGGTCGAGCATCCGCTTCATGCCATTGCCGCATTGATGACCTCGGCAGCCTTCACCCATCCCGTTGATCAGATTGAAATTTTCGGTGCGCTGGCCGATGCGACGGCTGCAACCAAGGATCATGCTGAGCGGGCCAAGCTAATCACGGATCGGCTGCCATGGGTGATCGAAGGCAAGGAGCGCACAGCGCTGCCGCGCGCGCTTTGGGATGAATATTGGAAAATTATCGAACGCTCGCCCGCCAATTTTGAGGGCGAACTTGATCTGACCCTATCCGTGGTGGCGTTGGGGAAATATTATGATCGGCGGATCATCGACGAATGCGAAGAATCACTGTTGCAGTTCGATAGCGTCAGAAATCTGATCACCCTGCCAGAGATTCGCTTAAAAACGACTGATCTGGAAAATCATGCGCAGGATAGTTTGGCCACCGATCTGCTCAACATGCTGACGGCCAATGGCTATGATATTGAAGTAATCGATGCCGACACGGTGTTGTTGGAAGGCAATTATCCCGCGCAAAACCGAACGAATCGGCGTATTTTGCAACTGCATGATGTGTGGCATCTGGTGGGCGGATATGATTTCACCCCAGCTGGTGAGGTCGCCATTTCCGGCTTTCAACTGGCGCAATTCGGGCAGAATTATTCCACCCGATTTCTTGCCACCGTTGCCAGCCAATCGGCTGTGCATACGCCAGACTATATGCCTTTGCTGCTGGATGTGATGTTTGATGGCTGGCGCCATGGCCGCGCCGCTAAGCAATTGATGGATGCGCCATGGCATCAGTTGATTGCCGATCCGATTTCCCAAATTCGCAAAGATTATGGACTTGATCCAATCGCCAGCGAGGCTGTGGATCAAATGGAAGCCTTGACCGCCGCCATCACCGCTGCGGCCTAAATGCTTTGATCACCTACCCCGATGCCGCAATCGGCATCGGGGCAGCTTCCAAACCCTCAATCCTTTAGGCGGCGGAGGCCGCTGTGCCTGCTGCACCCGTCGCCGGGCGATATTGCGACGCATCGGTTGTGAAATCTGCATGGCCATAATCCGCCAATTGCTGCTTCAACCGCTTCACCAGTCGCTGGTCAGCCCAGCCCCGCACACCCGGAATATAGGATGCGGCCTTGTAAAAGCCGGATCGGCCCATAATCACCAATCCTGCCACCCCGGCCAGCGCCACATCATGCCAGCGAACATCCACGCCAACCGCAGCCGCCTTGGCCTTATCCCCGCGCATAAAGGCTTTTACGAAGAAAAGTTTGGAAAAAGCCCGCTCCAACACTTCATGCGCGCGGGCAGCCAGCCCATCATCGCTACGCAAATTGGCTGCCATGGTGGCGCGTAGCAATTCACCGCAAGTGCTATCATCAAAGCCGCGCCGCAATGTGCCGGAACGTGCATTCATCAAATCAACAATGCCTTGCGGCGTATCGGCCAACAAATCTTCAGGAAGTCCCAGCAGGAAGCAGCGATAGCGCGATAATTCCAGCAAAGCCCGCTCATCGGCGTTAAATTCCGTGCGGCCCTTTGCCAGCATGGAATAGGCCAGCAGAAAAATCGTGATCAGCCCGGCTGGCATCTGGTCTACCTGCGGAATCGGCACACCATAAACGCGCAAATCCCAATCCTTGTCGCGGCGCATCACATTGGCGCGCACCATCGAATGCATCAGCCGCACCATGGCCGCCGATTTAAACCCCGGGCCATAACGATCCAGCGCCCCCGGCAACACAGAGGTGGTGAAAAAGGTCGCCGTATCCTTCACCCGCCGCGCCGCCGTTTTGGCGGTGAGCGTTCCCGTGATCGCCATCGGCAAAGCAGCATATTTGTTCATAAAGGTGGCAATAAAGGCGCCGCGGATGATGAACGGTCCCAGATTGGCCGCTTTGTTGCGATCTAGCCGCGCGCCCTTTTCCACCAAATTCATATCCAGCCAATCCGGAACACGCTCCATCTCGGCGATAAAAGTCCGCAATTCCTGCGGCGCATCCACCACGCTTTCGATACCATGATCGCAGGCCTGGGTCAGCATATCGATCAATTTGCGAAATCCATATTCCCGCATCAGGCTGGCATAGGCATCGGCAGCCGCATCCCCCATGTTGGAATAAGCCCGAATAAATTCCATCCGCTCTTTATCCGCCAACAAGGCTTTGCGCGCTTCCGGACTGTTCAGCGACAAATCCGTTTCATCATCCGGCTGGTTTGCGAATCGTTCGGGAATCGCCTGAAAATCAACCTTGCTATAGATAGCAGGGGCGCGCTCTCGCTGCGCTTCCACTCGCGTCCACAGCGCATCCAGCTTTGCCTGAGCGATCACTTTCAATCCTTCCCAAATTTATAACTTACATAGATGAATATAGGCAATTTGATTTTTTGCCAAATGCTTTCGCCCCAAAAGCTATCACCAATGCAGTTGTCAGGGGAATTGACGGTCAGCCTATCACCACAGCCATTCCGGCCTTCACCCGATCCAGCGCGATAAGGGAACGATAGCTTTCCACATGCGGATTTTCACCAAATAGCCGCCGCGTTAACGCCTCATAAGCGCGCATATCTGTAGTAGTGATCACCAATATAAAGCTTAAGCCCCCGGTGACATAATAGCATTGCTGCACCTCCGCCGTTGCCTTGAACAAGGCTTTGGCGGCATCCACTGTTGCCACTTGCTCATTGACCAAATTCACTTCCACCACAGAGGTGATGGTCAGGCCCAGCGCGTCATGATCCAGCACGGCCACATTGCGCGTGATGATGCCCGCATCCTCCATCGCAGCAATCCGCCGCTGCACCGAAGCAGCAGACAGATGAACCTGCTCGGCAATGCTGCGCTGCGGCTTTTTATTATCCTCCTGCAAAATACGCAGAATCGCGCGATCAAATTGATCGAGCGAGCGGGATGATCGGTGAGAATATCGGGGCATCGGCGAGTATTTGTTGCATATTGATGCCAAATCAAGAGCACATCACTCTGACACGCGATGATATGACGCCCACCACAGCCTTTTTCGTCTTTTCATCAGCGAGCCTTCATGCCTTCTACTCACAATCAAATCGGCCTTGGTTTGCTCTGCGGCGCAGGGGCAGGCGCGCTCTGGGGGCTGGTGTTTCTGGCACCGGAAATGGCCCGCGATTTTGGACCGCTGGAACTGACCATAGGCCGATATCTGGCCTATGGCCTGATCGCCGCCCTTTTGATCGGGCCACGCTGGCGCGCGCTTTTTGCTAAGCTTGGTCGCCGCGAATGGATGGCTCTGGGCTGGCTGGCGCTCAGCGGCAACACGCTTTATTATATCATGGTATCGCAAGCGGTTCAGCTCGGCGGCATTGCCATGACATCGCTGATCATGGGCTTGGTTCCGGTCGCCGTCACCGTGGTCGGCAGTCGTGAGAAAAATGCGGTCAGCCTGTCACGGCTGATGCCGTCAATCCTGCTGTGCCTTGCCAGCGCGGTCGCCGTGGGCTGGGATGCCATCGCCTCGCTCTTGTCTTCCAGCGGCACCGCGCCCTTAATCGGCCTGATCTTTGCGATTGGCGGGCTGATATCATGGACCATCTTTGCCATTGTCAACAGCCGCTGGTTGGGCCGCTTGGGCGATATGAGCGCTCATGATTGGAGCCTGTTGATCGGCATCGTCAGCGGCGCGCAAAGCTTGCTGCTGCTGCCCTTTTTATTCGCCTTTGTGCCGATGGAGCATAGCGCCCATGGCTGGAGCTATTTCATCGCCATATCGCTAGGCATAGCGCTATTTTCGTCTATCGCGGGCAATGCCTTGTGGAACCGCGCCAATCGCCTGATGCCCCTGACGATGGTCGGCCAGATGGTGTTATTTGAAACCCTCTTCGCGCTGCTCTATGCCTTCATGTGGGAACAAAGGGGACCCTCCTATCATGAAATGATCGCCTTTGCCTGCGTCGTCGCCAGCGTCATCTCGTGCATGGCGGCTCACCGCAAGCCAGCGGCCTCGCTACACGCGCTATAAAGCGGGCGCGCCATAATGGCCTATGCGTAATCTGTGCATAGATCCGCTTCAGGCGCACCCGTTACGCCGACCATGGAACCACAATCGGTTTCACACAGTCCATGGCTATCAATAATTGGCGGGTGGATCGCTGGCCGGGAAGCTTTGGTCGACAATCTCATCCTGCTGGTTCAGCCCCCGGCGCGGCGCATCCTCGACCGGGCCGCCGGCCCAAAAGGCTTTGCCATTTTGCGCTTCAGGCTTTGCTTGTTCATCCAACGGCTGATTGCCGTGGGATCGATGATTCCAGGCCCAATAGGCAGCCGCGCCCAGAGCGGAAGCGGCGACGGCAGATGAAAGTCTCATATCCTGTCTCCTTCTACCGCTATCAACGAAAGGCAGGGCCACGAGTTGCGAAACGCCCGGCTCATTCAACGGAATTTTCGGGCAGTATATGGCAAATATATGCGCCGATCAGAAAAGGCTCATCCCGACCGCACCCTTAGGGCAGAGGCAATGGTGATATTACGCCAGCGCGGCAGGCGGAAAATCCCCCGCACGGCTGACCAAGGCAGGCAAAGCGCCGCCCATCTCCCCGCCCAGCCAATGCGCCACCTCTATGGTGCGGGCCAGATCATAGCCTGTCTCCACGCCGCTGCGCTTTAACAGATAGAGCAAATCTTCCGTCGCGATATTGCCGGTCGCAGCGGGCGCGAAGGGACAGCCGCCGATACCGCCGACAGAGCTATCCAGCGTAGACGCCCCCGCCTCCACCGCCGCCCAAGCATTGGCGATGCCGGTGTTGCGGGTGTTGTGCAGGTGAACACGCACCGGCAGGCCGCCTATCGCCGCTTTCACCCGGCTGACCAGCGCAAAAACCTGCGCTGGCACGCCCACGCCTATCGTGTCAGCCAGCGCGATTTCAACCGGCCCGGCCTCTGCAATCCGCTCGGCCATCGCGACGACATGGTCGGCGGATACCTCCCCTTCAAAGGGGCAGCCAAAGCTGGCGCCAATGGTCACTTGCGCGCGGCGGCCTTCGGCCCGGGCAAAGCGCACCACATCCGCCGCCATTTCTGCCGATTCCAGCGATGTTTGTCCCTGATTGCGGCCCGCAAAACTATCGCTGGCGATGCAAACGGCGCCCAATTCCTTCACTTGGGTTTCCAACGCGCGCAGCGCGCCCTTTTTGTTCATCACCAGCCCGATGCTGATCACATCATCAGGCAGATCCAAACCGGCAACCACAGCTTCGGCATCGGCCATTTGCGGCACCCGATCCGGCCGAGCAAAACTCGCCACCTCAACACGACGCGCGCCAGCGGCCACCATCCGATGAATCAACTCGACCTTCATCGCGGTCGAGAAAATCTGTTTTTCATTTTGCAAACCGTCGCGCGGTGCAACTTCCACAATTTCAATGCGGCGGGTCATCTATCACTCCCATGCACGGCAAGATGGTCTTGGCCGCGCAAATTTCAATTCTTCTGAATGCGGTGCACAGATTGGCACAGCAAAATCAATGGTCTCGTAGATAATTGGGCGCGGATATTTATGTGCAGTTCAACTTCTTCCACGCCAGATCGGCAAATTCGCACAACAGCGGGCGCGTATCGCGCGGATCGATAATATCCTCGACCCCAAATTTCTCTGCCGTGCGAAACGGCGACCGCACGCGGTTGAGCCGTGCCCGAATATCTTCCAGATGCGCCGCCGGATCCGCTGCCGCCTCCAGCTCGCTTTTATACGCCACCTCTATACCGCCCTCAATCGGCAGACTGCCCCAATCGCCAGACGGCCAGGCAAAGCGATATTGAAACCGCTCAGCATTGGACATCGCACTGCCTGCAATGCCATAAGCGCGGCGGACCACCACGGTCGCCAGCGGCACCTTGGCGCGGTAAATGGCGTTCATCGCCTGCACGCCATAGCGAATGGTGCCCGCCCGTTCCGCCTCGCCGCCGATCATAAATCCGGGATTATCAACCAGATGAACGATCGGCAGATGGAATTGATCGGCCAGCTTGACGAAACGTTCCACCTTCTCGCTGGTCTTGGCATCCCATGATCCGCCCAAAAAGCTGGGATCACTGGCCAGCACCGCCACCGGCCAGCCATCCAGCCGAGCGAAAGCGGTGATCGCGGCCCGCCCCCATCGCGCGCCCATTTCAAACAGGCTGCCATGATCAAACACGCAATCGGCGATACGGCGCATAGAATAGACTTGCTTCGGATCGCGCGGCACAGCGCTGATCAGGCTTTCGTCGCGCCGATTGCGATAATCGCGGCTCCGCACTCTGGTGGCGCGCCCATGGATGGAGGATGGCAGATAGGATAAAAAGCGCCGCGCCGCAGCAAAGGCTTCGGCTTCGCTCGCCACCTCCTCATCAACCACACCATTGCGGGCATGCACCTCTACGCCGCCCAATTGTTCGCGATCCAGCGTATCGCCAATCGCCGCGGCCACAGCTGGCCCTGCCGCAAAGAGTTGCGACAGCCCGCGCACCATCACACTATAATGGCTGGCAACCACACGGGCCGCGCCCAGTCCCGCCGTTGGCCCCAGCGCCAGCGCCACCACCGGCACGCTATCCAAATTGGTGATAATCTGATCCCAGCCCGGAACCGCCGGGATATAGGTATAGCCCATATCCTCCAGCGTGCGCACCGATCCACCGCCGCCAGTGCCATCAATCATGCGGATCAGCGGCAGCTGATATTCATGGGCCATCGCCTCACATTGAATGAATTTCCGATGCAGCGCCGCATCCGCCGCCCCGCCCCGCACGGTGAAATCATCCGCCGAGGCGACCACTGGCCGACCATCAATATCGGCCCGGCCAAAGATGAAATTGCTGGCCGCCAAATCTTCCAGCGCGCCATCCGGTCCATAGCGCCCGCGCCCGGCGATTTTGCCGATCTCGCGAAAGCTGCCTTGATCCACCAAGGCCTGCAGACGCGCACGCGCATCCATCTTGCCGCGACTATGCTGCCGCGCGACCTTTTCCTCTCCACCCATTTTTTCCGCCATTTTCCGGCGTTGGGCGAGTTCTTCGACTTCTTTTTCCCAGCTCATGATCAAATGCTAGCTTACGTTAACGGAAACGTCATGCAATAAACTACACCATAATTGATGGAGAGAGATTTTATGACAAGCATCAATCTGGCCGGTCGCACCGCGCTGGTGACGGGGGCATCGCGCGGTATCGGACGCGGCATTGCGCTGGCGCTGGCCGAAGCAGGCGCGGACGTCGCGGTCAATTATGCGCGCGACGAAGCCGCCGCCGCCGAAACCGTCGCCGCCGTTGAAGCCTTGGGCCGCCGTGCCAAAGCCTATCACGCCAATGTCACCGATGAAGACGCCTGCGCCGCAATGGTCAGCGCCATAGAAAGCGATTTGGGCCCTTTATCCATTCTGATCAACAATGCCGGTGTCGCCAGCCGCGGCCAAAGCGTGGCCAAAACCGATACTGGCGAAGTGGAAAAACTGCTCGCCATTCACGCCGCAGGCCCACATCGTCTGTCTCGCCTCGCGCTGCCACAATTGCGCCAGCATGACCGCAGCGATATTATCGTGATTTCCAGCGTCGCCACGCTCAGCCATGCGCCCAACGGCGCGCCTTATAATATGGCGAAAGCGGCAGGCGAAGCGCTGGCGCTGACCTTGGCCAAAGAAGAAGTGAAACATGGCGTGCGCGTCAATATTGTTTCGCCCTCGCTCACCGTCAGCGACATGGGCTCCCGTCTCTCACGCGCCATCACCGGGCAAGAAGATATTCACCATCTGGATGCCAAATTCCCCTTTGGCCGTGTGTCTCTGCCATCCGATGTCGCGGCTGCCGTGCTGTGGTTTGTGAGCGATGCAAACCCCTATTGCTCCGGCCAAAAACTAAATATTGATGGCGCGGGCATGGCCAGCTTTCGCGACTAAACCTGCGATCTGAGGCACGCGCCATCGGCTTGATCTTTCACGCCGATGGCGCGTGCCGTTATCAGCCGCAGCGTATCTGCCCTGATCCGCTTTGCGTTACCGAGCATGTTGCGCCGCCTTTCATCTTCACATCGCCGCTTCCAGAGGATCGGACCTCGGCACCGCCACTGGCCATCGCCTCCACATCGCCAGAACCCTTGGCCTCAATCACCAGACTCGCCGCCGACAAGGCGCCGGCATCCAGATCACCCGATCCGGTCAGCCGATAATCGCCCTTTTCGATCCTGCCGCCTTTCACCTCCAAATCACCCGAGCCGCTGACATGCAGGCTGGCGCGGCTGGCGGTCAGCCGATCCACTTTCGCATCGCCCGATCCCGTCACGCTGATAGCAATATCATCGCCGCTGACCATTTCGGCATCCAGATCACCAGATCCGCTGACGCTGATGCCCGACAAGGCCGGCATCACAATATCAATTTTGATTTTATCGCCCTTAATCGCCGCGCCGCTTTTCCGGCCGATCAACAATTTTCCGCTTTCCAGACGCAGGACCAATTGCTCCAAATCCCGCTCTGCACCGCGCGCGCTAATCTGAAAGCGAGTGCCCTGACGCACCTTCACATCATCGCCGCCGGTCAGCGATATGCTGGTAAAATCCGCCAGTCGAAAATTCTGCGTCACCTGCGGCCCGGCATCGGTCACGCGCATAGCAGCACCTGAACGATCCTTCCCCATATCGGGCTGCGGATCGGAACGGCTGCTGTCTTGACATCCCGTCAACAATATCGCCCCGATAGCAACAGTCAGCGTCCGATGGGTAAACCGCATAGCAACATCCTTTTCATACTCTGCCAGCCACGAGCGAGAGAAAAACTTAATAGCCGCAGAAAAGTCTTTGCCGCAACCAAGACACCCATCGCATAAGCCGCTCTTTCGTCACACAATCTGTCTGCTTCATCGCTGGCTGGGCCGCAGACTTGGCAATGCGCGCGCCCGACCTATATAGAGTAAAGCAGCAAATTGCTGCTGTGCGCGCCATGAAAGCGCCGCCCCATCCCCAGAGAAAGCCCTAAGAGAAAGCAAAGCATGAGTGTAGCCTTTCGGCGCGAAAGCGACGATGAACATAAGGAACCCCATTATGAGCTGCCAATTCCTTTGGGGCCCAATTGGGTAACGCCGCGCGGCCTTCGCTTGCTGGTCGAAAAACGACAAGAGCTGGAAGCAATATTGGCCGCCACCAGCGAGGATGATGCCCGCAAAAAGCTGGAACGACAGATACGCTATTATGGCACACGCAAAGCAACCGCCGATCTGCGCCCGACACCGGAAGATGGCGTCGTCGGCCTCGGCAGTCGCGTTGTCTTTCAGATGGACGGGAAAGAAAGGACGCTGACCATTGTCGGGCATGACGAAGCGGAACCCAAAGAAGGCTTGATTGCTTTTTCCGCTCCGCTAGGGCGAGCGCTTATGAATGCCGAGGTTGAAGACTTTGTCAGTTTTCAGGGACGGGAAGATCATATCGAAATCATCTCGGCCATTGCCGATCCAAAGGTGCAAGCATGAAAGACAAGTTTGAACGCCACAAACAACCGTGGACGCCCGCTGAAATCCAAAAGCTGCACCAGCTTGCCAAAAAAGGCACCGCGCTGAAAAGCATCGCCAAAGCGCTCACCCGCAGCGAAGAAAGCGTGAAAAATCGCGCCAAAGAAGATGGCCTCTCCATCACCAAGCTGCGCTGATCCGATCCTATGCCCGCCACAATAATGGCCAGCGCCGCTGCCTCCGCTCCATCTGCCGCCTCTTCCTATGATGTGATTGTGCTCGGCGCGGGCGCTGCGGGCCTGATGTGCGCCGCCACAGCTGGCCAGCGCGGCAAGCGGGTGTTGCTGCTCGATCATGCAGATCGGGTAGGGAAAAAAATCCTGATATCCGGCGGCGGCCGCTGCAATTTCACCAATATCCACACCCGCCCGGAAAATTATCTTTCGGCCAATCGGCATTTCGCGAAAAGCGCCCTTGCCCGCTACACGCCCGCCGATTTTCTGGCCCTTGTCGAATCCTATGGCATTGCCTGGCATGAAAAAACGCTGGGCCAATTATTCTGCGATGGTTCGGCCAAGCAAATTGTCGCCATGATGCTGGAAGAAACGGCGAAAGGCGGCGTTGATATCCGCCTTGGTCACAGCATCAGCCATGTGGCCCATGCCGATGATCGCTTCACCCTGCGCTTTGGATCGGATGATTTCGCCGCCGAGTCGCTGGTCATCGCCACCGGCGGCCCGTCCATCCCCAAAATGGGTGCGACCAGCTTTGCTTATGATCTCGCTCGCCAATTCGGCCTGAAAATTGTAGAGCCGCGCCCCGGACTGGTGCCCCTGACGCTGGGCGGCGATGATGTGCTGTTCCGGGATATTTCTGGTGTCGCCGCACCGATTGAGGCCATCTGTGGCAAAACCCGCTTTCGCGAAGCGGCCCTCTTCACGCATCGCGGCCTGTCTGGCCCAGCCATTTTACAGATCAGCAGCTATTGGCGGCATGGTGAGCCGATCATGATTGATTTTTTGCCGCAAGAAGGCCGCGATTGGCTGATTGCCGCCAAGGCCGCCCGCCCCCGGGCACAATTTGCAGCAACACTCAGCCAGATGTTGCCGGATAGGCTGGCCCAAATATTGGCGCAACGCCTCGACATATCAGGCGAATTATCCACCATCACCGATGCCCGCCTGCGCGAAGCGGAAGCACGGCTGCGTAGCTGGACCTTCCACCCCAATGGCACAGAAGGCTATGCCAAGGCAGAGGTCACAATGGGCGGCATATCCACCGCTGCATTATCCTCGCAATCAATGATGGCCAAGACGATAAAAAACCTCTATGCGGTCGGCGAGGCCGTAGATGTCACAGGGTGGCTGGGCGGCTATAATTTTCAATGGGCCTGGGCCAGCGGATACGCGGCAGGTCAGGCGATATAACCTCTCCCCCCGCGTCACCGCCTCTTTGGGCGTTTCGCCTTATTTTGGAACGATCATGTCTTTCGATCATCTCTCGCCCCTGCTCGCGGAGGCCGTTACGGCACGCGGCTATGAAACGCTTACCCCCGTTCAAGCTCAAGTGAGCGAGCCTGAAGCCGCTGGCCGTGACCTGTTGGTTTCAGCCCAAACCGGCTCTGGCAAAACTGTCGCCTTCGGCCTCGCCATGGCCAATGAACTGATGGAAGATGGCAAGCTACCTTTCGCATCCGCTCCGCTCGCGCTGGTGATTGCGCCGACTCGGGAATTGGCACTGCAGGTCAGCCGCGAATTGGGATGGCTTTATGCCAAAGCCGGTGCGCGCATTGCCACCTGTGTCGGTGGCATGGATGCCAGCCGCGAACGCCGGGCGCTAAACCAAGGCTCGCATATTGTGGTCGGCACCCCCGGCCGCCTGCGCGACCATCTGGAACGCGGTGCCCTCGACCTCACATCGCTGCGCGTCGCCGTGCTCGATGAAGCCGACGAAATGCTGGATATGGGCTTTCGCGAAGATCTGGAAGAATTGCTGGATGCAACGCCAGAAACCCGCCGCACCCTGTTGTTCTCCGCCACCATGCCGCGCCAGATTGCCCAGCTTGCCAAGCGTTATCAGCGCGACGCCCTGCGCATTTCCACGGTTGGCGATGATCGCGGCCATGGCGATATCAGCTATCAGGCCATCACCGTCGCTCCGGCGGATATCGAACGCGCTGTCATCAATCTGCTGCGTCTGCACGAAGCCGAAACCGCCATTCTCTTTTGCGCCACGCGCGACAATGTGCGCCGCCTCCATGCCAGCCTCGTCGAACGCGGCTTTGCCGCTGTGGCGCTTTCGGGTGAGCATAGCCAGTCCGAGCGCAATCATGCCCTGCAAGCCCTGCGGGATCGCCGCGCCCGCGTTTGCGTAGCAACAGACGTTGCCGCGCGCGGCATCGATCTGCCCAGCCTGAGCTTGGTCATCCATGTGGAAATCCCGCGCGATGCGGAAACTCTGCAACACCGTTCTGGCCGCACCGGTCGCGCCGGGAAAAAGGGCACCGCCGCGATTATCGTGCCTTTCCCACGCCGCCGCCGGGTCGATGGCATGTTGCGCGGTGCCCGGATCGAAGCCGAATGGAAAAATGCACCGACCGCAGAAGAGGTCCGCGCGCAAGACCATGCCCGCCTGCTGGAAAAGCTGTTGGCCCCCGCCGAGCATGAAACCGAAGATATGGAATTGGGCAAAAAGCTGCTGGCAGAACGCAGCCCCGAAGATATTGCGGCCGCTTTGGTCGCCGCCCATCGCGGCGCCATGCCGCCACCCGAAGATCTGATCGACAGCGGCAACCGTGCAGGGCGCGGCGAACGCGAGGATCGCGGCCCTCGGCGCGAACAATTTGAAGATAGTGTCTGGTTCCGGATGGATATTGGCCGTCGTCAAAATGCCGATCCCCGCTGGATTTTGCCTTTGCTCTGCCGCCGCGGCCATGTGACGAAAAATGAAATTGGCGCCATTCGCATCGGCCCCAATGAGACCATGTTCAACATCCCGGTCGCGATTGCGGACCGTTTTGCAGAAGCCATTGTTCGCACCGCCAATACGGATGGCGAAGATGAAGCTGGCGTTAACATCGCACCAGCCCCAGAAGGCCCAACCTATCCACCGCGCCGTGACAATGGTTCACATGATCGCGGGGATCGCGGACCACGGGGCGATCGTTTCGGTGGCCGTGGTGGGCGCGAAGGCCATCGCGGCGAAGGCCGGGATTTCGGCAATCAGGATCGCGGTCCTCGCGGTGATCGTCCGCTCGGCGTGCGCCCCGGATTTGGTGCAAAGCCCGGTGGCTTTGGCAAAGCGGGCGGCTTCAAGGGCCGTGCCCCGCATGGCGGCAAAGGCAAATTCTCTCGCGGTCCGCGCGGATAAGGTCTTGACCTCATCCCCTTGGCCTCGGCAGGCTAAGGGGATGATATCCACATAAGGGCAGAATATTGATGCAGGCTGTTTCCGCCTTCATTCGGGCACCCGGCGGCCCCGATGTCATCGAATGGCAGGATATTCTATTGCCCGAGCCGCAAAGCGGCGAAATACGCATCCGGCATGAAGCCATCGGGGTCAATTATCTCGATACCTATCATCGCGATGGCACCTATCCCATTGATCTGCCTGGTAAGCTGGGCGTTGAGGCGGCGGGAGTGGTCGAAAAAATCGGCCCAGATGTTCAGGGTTTTCAGCTGGGCGACCGTGTCGCCACCTTCGGCCCGGCACGCGGCGCCTATGCCAGCGCTAGCCTTGTTTCCGCGCGCAGCCTGTTCAAGTTGCCCGACCCTATCAGCAGTGAGGTGGCGGCAGCCTCCTTGCTCAAGGCTTGCACGGTGGAGGCTTTGGTCGAACGCTGCGCCAAAGTGGAATCAGGCTGGCCCGTGCTGGTTCATGCCGCAGCGGGCGGCGTGGGGCTGATTCTGGTGCAATGGCTGAAAGCCATCGGCGCGATCGTGATCGGCACCGTCAGCACCCCAGAAAAAGCCGCCGCCGCGCAGGCCGCTGGTTGCGACCATATCATCCGCTATCAAAATGAAAATGTGGCCCACAAAGTGCGTGAGATCACCGACGGTAAGGGCGTGCGCGTGGTCTTTGATGGCATCGGCATGGCCACATGGGATATATCGTTGAAATCGCTCACCCCGCGCGGATTGCTGGTGAATTTTGGCAATGCGGGCGGTTCTGTTTCCGGCGTCAACCTTGCGGCTCTGGCAGCCCATGGATCCTTGTTCGTCACCCGGCCCACAGTCTTTGATTATTATGCCAATTCCGAAGACCGCTCCGCTGGCGCGGTCCGGATATTCGATATGATTTCCAGCGGCAAAATCCACATCACCATCGGCCAGCGCTATGCCTTGGCCGATGCGGCCAAAGCCCATGTTGATTTGGAGGCAGGCCGCACCAGCGGATCCAGCATCTTGCTGCCCTAATCGCATCCCAAGCAAAAACAGGCAGGGGCAGACCAGCTAAGCTAGCTGGCCCGCTCCCAGATCTTGGGCAATCCGAATTTATACCGTCTTCAGCCGCTCGGCATGCCAGCCGATATGCTCAGCCATGAAGGTGGAGATGAAATAATAGCTATGATCATAGCCGGGCTGCATACGGATCGTCGCTTTCTGGCCCGCAGCGTCGCACGCCTGTTGCAGCAAATGGGTTTTCAACTGGGATTCCAGAAAATTATCTGCATCCCCCTGATCGACCAGCAAATCAGCCAGACGGGCACCCTTTTCAATCAAGGCGCAGGCATCATATTCCGCCCATGCGGCGCGGTCCGCCCCCAAATAACCGCCAAGCGCCTTTTCGCCCCATGGGCATTGCAAGGGCGATACGATGGGCGAGAAAGCGGAAACCGAACGATAGGTTTCGGGATTGCGCAGCGCAATGGTCAACGCACCATGGCCGCCCATACTATGGCCCATAATCGCCTGACGGCTCATATCCGCCGCCGCAAATTCCTGCGCGATCAGCTTGGGCAGTTCATCTTCAATATAGGTGCGCATCTGATAATGATCCGCCCATGGCGCTTGGGTGGCGTTGACATAAAATCCGGCGCCCAGCCCAAAATCCCATGCAGCATCAGGATCATCCGCCACCTCGCCGCCCTGCAAATCCGGCCCGCGCGGGCTGGTATCAGGCGCAATCAAAATCACACGATGTTCCGCGCAGGCGGCGCGATATTCGCCCTTTTCCATCGCATTGGCGTGGGTGCAGGTCAGCCCCGACAAATACCAGAGGATCGGCAATTTTTCGCCCGGCTGATGATCCGGCACGAAAGCAGCAAAGGTCATGGCCGTGCCGGTCGCGTCGCTATCGTGGCGATAGACGCCCTGCGTGCCGCCATGGCTGCGAACGGTAGAAAGCTTTTCAAACGACATGATCATCTTGCCTCGGAATCTGGGCGATCAGGGGTTGATGCCCCCAATGCCGCAACACGCTTAACAGGGATGCACCCGATAGGCCCAGCGTCGCCGTATTGCGCAGCGGGTGCACATTCACAATCTCGGCATCGGCCAAGGCGGCATCGATCAAAATGGTGATGCTGCCCGCCTGGGCATGGATGCCGCCAAGCGGCGTGACGGAACCGGGCGAAACGCCAAGCAGCCGTTCCATATCATCAGCCCGGCCAAAGCTCAGCCGCTTGCTGCCGATCACCGCCGGCAAAGCCTTCAAATCCACGCGAATATCCGCTGGCACGGTGAGCAGCCAATATTGGCCCGCCTGATCTTTCAGAAACAGATTCTTCGTATGCAGGCCAGCAAGGGCGGCATTCACCCGGTCGCTTTGCGCAACGGTGAACACCGCCTCATGCTCATAAGCGGTGAAACGGATGCCCAGCGCATCCAAATCGGCGAGAACCCCCGCTTCACCGCGCATCATCTTACATCCGGTGCAAAGCGCACAGCTTGTTGCCCGAAGGATCGCGCAAATAGGCCAGATACATTTTCATGCCGCCGCCTTCGCGCACGCCTGGAGGATCCTCAATCGCGGTGCCGCCATTCTCCACACCCGCACGATGCCACGCATCGGCCTGCTCTGGATTGGCCATCGCAAAGCCAATGGTCGATCCATTGCCTGCGGTTGCTGGCGCGCCGTCAATCGGCTTGGTCACCAGAAACAGGCCGCCATTGTGCATATAGATCAAGCGGCCATTGGGATCGAGAATACCGGGCTTGCCGCCGATGGCCTGAAAAGTGGCATCATAGAATTTCTTGGCCGCGTCCAAATCATTCGCCCCGACCATATTATGGCTATACATAAGCTTACTCTCCTATTGTGCCGTGGATCTTATGCCCGCAGCTTATCGAAACACCACCGTTTTGTGGCCGTCAATCAGCACCCGCTGTTCACTGACCCAGCGCACCGCGCGGGCCAGCACCTGCGCCTCAATATCCCGGCCAGTGCGGATCAAATCCTCTACGCTAGACCGATGATCCACCCGCTCAACCGCTTGTTCGATGATCGGGCCTTCATCCAAATTTCTGGTCACAAAATGAGCCGTCGCGCCGATCAGCTTCACGCCGCGATCATGGGCGCGGTGATAAGGCTTGGCACCTTTGAACCCCGGCAGAAAACTGTGGTGAATATTGATGCAGCGCCCTGCCAGCTTTTCACTAAGGTCAGCGGACAGCACCTGCATATAGCGGGCCAGCACCAGATGTTCAGCGCCCCCCCGGGCCATCACATCCAAAATAGCCGCTTCCTGCTCTGCCCGATTGTCATTTGTCACGGGCAGATAATGGAAGGGCACGCCATGCCATTCGGAAAGGCGTCGCTGTGCTTCATGGTTCGAGACGACAGCCACAATATCAATGGCCAGATTGCCGGTCGACCAACGGTGCAATAAATCATTCAGGCAATGGCTGCCCTGTGAAACGGCGATTACAAAGCGCGGCTTTGCTTCCGTATCGCTGATCCGGGCATCCATCGCAAAGCGCGCGATGATCGGCGCAAAGGCCTGTTCCACCCCAGCCAGGTCAGCCGGAAAGCGCTCGCCCGCCCCGCGAAACTCCACCCGCATGAAAAAACGCCCCGAACCCAAATCCGCATATTGCTGGCTATCGAGAATGAAACCATCGCGTTCGGCCAACAGGCCCGTCACCGCGGCCACAATGCCCACCGCATCCACGCAGCTGAAAGTCAGCACATATGCCAAAATCGAAAACCCCCAATATCGCCTGTCGCGCGCCTGCGCCCGCCACTCTGGTATCCGCTACTCTATTTGCCTGCCGCTCTGTTTGCCGCTGCAATATGGGCAGGAAACTGAAGATTCATCCCGTTTCCTGCCGCAAGCATCTTTAAAAGACAACCACGCTGCGGATGCTTTCCCCAGCATGCATCAAGTCAAAACCCTTGTTAATTTCTTCTAGCGTCAAAACATGGGTGATCATCGGGTCAATCTCAATCTTCCCGTTCATATACCAATCGACGATCTTCGGCACATCGGTGCGCCCCTTGGCGCCGCCAAAGGCCGTGCCTTTCCACACCCGCCCCGTGACCAATTGAAACGGACGGGTCGACACTTCCTTGCCCGCTTCCGCCACGCCGATGATGATGCTTTCACCCCAGCCGCGATGGCAGCATTCCAGCGCCGTGCGCATCACTTCGGTGTTGCCGGTGGCATCAAAGCTATAATCTGCGCCGCCGTCGGTTACGTCCAATATTTTGGCGATGGTTTCATCGCGCGACAGGCCCTTGCTATTGATAAAATGGGTCATGCCAAAGCGGCGCCCCCATTCTTCGCGATCTGGGTTAATATCAATACCGATAATCTTATCCGCGCCCACCATCTTGGCGCCTTGGATCACATTCAGCCCAATGCCGCCCAGACCAAAGACGACGACATTTTCGCCGGCCTGCACCTTGGCCGTATTCACCACGGCGCCAACGCCGGTCGTGACACCGCAGCCAATATAGCAGCTGCTTTGAAACGGCGCATCTTCACGGATTTTCGCCAGCGCAATTTCCGGCAGCACGGTGAAATTGGAAAAGGTCGAACAGCCCATATAATGATAAATGGGTTGGCCCTTATAAGAAAAACGGGTCGTGCCATCGGGCATCAGCCCCTTGCCTTGCGTCGCGCGAATGGCGGTGCACAAATTGGTCTTGCCCGAAAGGCAGCTTTTACACTGGCGGCATTCCGGCGTGTAAAGCGGGATCACATGATCGCCCGGTTTCAGGCTGGTCACCCCAGCCCCCACTTCACGGACAATACCGGCCCCTTCATGGCCGAGCACGCTGGGGAAGATGCCCTCGCTGTCAAATCCATCCAGCGTATAGGCATCGGTATGGCAGATGCCGGTCGCCATGATTTCCACGAGCACTTCGCCAGCCTTGGGGCCTTCCAAGTCCAGCTCAACAATCTCAAGCGGTTTTTTCGCTTCAAAAGCCACAGCGGCGCGGGTTTTCATGAACCTCATCCTCCAAAAATCTTTCCCCATGCCTCTACACGGAAGCGGGACAGGATAAAGGGACAAATCGTCCCACAACCCTACCCTGTTGGGAATGCAGCCACAGGAAAGAAAGAAACGCGCTGCCAATCCTTCGGGCCGATAAGGATGCAGCTTAATCTCGCTGGGATAGGATCATCCCATAGCATGAAGGCGCCCACGGGCGGGCGCCTTCGCAATGTTCAGGCCATGATGGTCGGCCTTCATGCCCTTAAGCGGCGGGATGAACCCATGCGCCATCGCGCGCGAAATTCTCCGCTGCGAAATCCCAATTCAGCAGCGTATCCACCACCGCATTCACATAATCGGGGCGCACATTTTTGCGGTCGATATAATAAGCATGTTCCCACACATCGATCACGACCAGCGGCTTTGCGCCATCCACAGCTTCGGTGCCAGCATCATGGCTATCGGTCACTTCCAGCTTGCCATTTTTGGCAACCAGCCAAGCCCAGCCTGATGCGAAATGATTAACAGCCGCTTCCTTCAGCTTGGTCTTCAGCGCATCGAGCGAACCAAAATCGCGCTCAATGGCCGCCAACAAATCGCCCTTAGGCTCGGTTTTCGATGGCGACAGGCTTTCCCAGTAAAACGCATGGTTCCACGATTGGGCAGCGTTGTTAAACAAGCCTTTATTGCCCGCTTCTTGTGCGTGGCGAATCAGATCCTCAAGGCTTTTGTCGGCCAGATCGGTGCCTTCGATGGCAGTATTGGCGCGATCCACATAGGTTTTGTGATGCTTGCCATGGTGGGTTGCCAGCGTTTCTGCGGAAATATGCGGCTCCAAGGCATCAAGAGCATAAGGCAGGGCGGGGTGAGCAATAGTCATGGCAGTCTCCTTTTATGATTTCCCTATCGTAACTCGCTATCGAAAGGCCGAGTTGCAACCCCTTGACTCAGCAATTTTTCCTTTAAGCGCGACAAATGACAGCAAAAAGCGGTCAGCAGTGTGCGCCGCTCACCGCACTAGGGCCATCAAGGTGGCGATATGGTCCGCCTCCGCCGCTGGTTTATCGCGCCTGATCCTAACAATCCGGGGAAAGCGCATCGCAAGGCCGGATTTATGCCTTTTGCTATGATGGATGGAATCAAAAGCGACCTCCAGCACCAAAGTCTTTTCCACCTCGCGTACCGGCCCGAAACGGTTCACCGTATGATCGCGCACAAAGCGATCCAGCCATTTCAATTCCTGATCGGTGAAGCCCGAATAGGCTTTTCCCACGGGCAGCAATTCGCCATCCTCATTCCAGCAGCCAAAGCTATAATCGGAATAAAAGCTGGCACGCCGACCATTGCCGCGCTGGGCATACATCATCACACAATCCGCCGTCAGCGGATCGCGTTTCCATTTATACCATAGGCCAGCCCGCCGCCCCGCCACATAGGGCGCATCCCGCCGCTTCAACATCACCCCTTCGATGGCGGCATCGCGCGCACCCTCACGCAACTGGGCAAGCGCTGCGAAATCCTGCGTCGCAATCAATCGCGACAGATCGAATCTATGCGGTAGCAGCGTGGGTGCCAGCGCCTCCAGCTGTTGGCGCCGTTCGGTCCATGGCAAGGGCCGCAAATCTGCGCCATCCAACGCCAGCACATCATAAAGACGGACAAAAGCGGGATAATCCGCTAGCATTTTTTTGGTCACGCTTTTGCGCCCCAGCCGCTGTTGCAAGGCGTTAAAGCTGGCCGCCGCGTCTTGCGCATCACCGCCCTGCCCTTCGCCGCGCACCATCAACTCGCCGTCAAGCACCATATCGCGGTCCAGCGCCGATAAGAGTTCGGGGAATGATTGGCCGATCTCCTCGCCCCCGCGGCTAAACAGTCGCACCTCCGATCCACTGCGCACCAGTTGCACCCGGATTCCATCCCATTTCCATTCGGCGGCATAATGGTTCAAATCCAGCGCCACGCCATCCTCCAGCGGATGGGCCAGCATGAAAGGGCGAAAAAAAGGCAGATGATCGAAAGACGGCCGCTCTGAGCGCCCCTCTCCCCATGCGAAAAGCGCATCATAGGGCGGCGCAATGGCGTGCCAAAACTCTTCCACATCATCGATCGGCACATCAAAGGCCTGAGCAAAGGCCTGTTTGGCCAAGCGCGCCGACACCCCCACGCGCATACCGCCCAACGCCAATTTCAAAAGCGCATAGCGGCCATCGGCATCAAGCTGATCCAATAAGTGCGCTACAATTTCGGCAGCATTGGCCCGCGTAGCGCCGCTCAACTGCTCGACCACCGCGCTGATTGTCAGCTCTTCGGTAGCCTCGCCTATTTCCTGCCCATCCCTGCCCAGCTCGTCTGACAGGTCCGGCCCTTCCGGCCACAGCAAGGCCGCCGTTTCCGCCGTATCGCCAACAAATTGCCGCGACAGGCGAAACAATTGCTCATCCACCCACGTCGCTAGCAAGCGCCGGATCATCGTCGCCTTGATGGGCGGAAAATCCAGCGACTCAGTCAGCGCCGCCATCGCCCAGCCCCGATCCGGATCCGGGATCCTTTTCAGATAATCCGCAATCAGCGCCAATTTTCTGTTGCGCGACCGCGTGTAGATCAGGCGATCGATCAAAGCAGCGAAAGGCTTCATCCTTTGGCCTTTTCCGGTGTCCGCACCTCATATTCAGCAATCGCCGTCTCGCCCTCACCCTCCACATCTCGGCCAATCAAATGCAACGCTCGCGCTTTGCGCTGATGCAATTCACACCAGCGGATCAGTCCATCTTCGCTGCCATGGGTGATCCAACATTCTTCGGGGTTCACCTCTGCGATGGTCTGCGTCAGTTCATCCCAATCCGCATGATCGGAAAGAATCAGGGGCAATTCCACCATCCGCTGGCGTGCGCGCTGGCGCACGCGCATCCAGCCAGAGGCCATCGCCGTGACCGGATCGGGCAAGCGGCGCGACCAGCGATCATGCAGCGCCGATGGCGGGGCCAAGATAATCTGCCCCGCCATTTCCGCTTTTTCTGTATCGGCCACACGCCGTAGCGCGCCCAGTTCAATGCCATAATCCTGATAAAGCGCGCACATCCGCTCCATCGCACCATGAAGATAAATGGGCTGATGCCAACCCGCCTGTCGCAATTCCGCAATCACCCGCTGCGCCTTCCCCAGCGCATAGGCCCCCACCAACACACAGCGCTCCGGTTCAGCCGCCGCCGCCGTGATCAGCTTTTGAATTTCGTCCCCAGTCGGCGGATGCCGAAACACGGGCAGACCAAAGGTCGCCTCGGTGATGAAAATATCGCAAGGCACCACTTCAAAGGCTTTGCAGGTCGGATCAGCGCGGCGTTTATAATCGCCTGTTACCACCACCCGCTCGCCGCGATAGATCATGGATATCTGCGCGCTGCCCAACACATGACCAGCCGGATGAAAGCGAAACTCCACCCCGCCCCGGGTGAAGCCCTCGCTATAGGCAAAGGCGGCATTGTCGCTAGAATCCACGTCTACGCCATAACGTAGCGCCATGATCGCCAGCGTTTCCGGTGTCGCAAACACGGCCCCATGGCCGCTGCGGGCATGATCGGCATGACCATGGGTGATGGCGGCAAAAGCCACCGGACGCGCCGGATCAATCCACACATCCGCCGGACGAACATAAAGCCCATGTGGGTGCGATTCTAACCAGCGGCTCGCCGAATGAACCAAAAGCATGTCCTTCCGCTGTCACGGACGGGAGCAAGAAGGGCAACAGCCAGCACTGGCCATCGCCCATCCTATCTGCCGCACCGCCTAGTGACTGGATCAATCAACGGGCGCCCCCTTTGTTCCCATCCCTGCTAGGTTATCCGCCTTAATTTTCGCGCCAGCGAGCGGGCAGGATAATATCACAAACTAGGCCATCCGCTTCCCAGCGCCGCTCGATATGACCGCCCAGATTATTTTGGACGCTGCGATCCATCAGCAAGGTGCCAAAACGTGTTCGCTCTGGCGGACCGATGCCATGCACCGCACCGCTTTCGCACCAGCGCATGTGAAAGCGGCGGTCGCCCTCCACACTGGTTTCATGCCACCAATGCACTTCAACGTCGCCCGCATCCGACATTAAGGCGCCATGTTTTACCGCATTGGTGGCCAGTTCATTCAGCAGCAAAGCCATTGCAACCAAGGCATTTTCCGGCAACAGTAAATCCGTTCCCGACCAGCGTATCCGGGGAAAACCAGCCTCAACCTCGCGCATCAGCGCATGCATCGATCCAGTCATAAAATTGGCGCTCAACAACACATTTTGCGCCCGGTTCAACGCATCCAGACGATAGGTAATGCGTTCAATATAATCATCGATATTTTCAGCCGATTGCCGTGTCAGCGATATGATGGCGCCCACGGTCGCAAATAAGTTTCGCATACGATGATGGAGTTCCCGCATCAGCACATTGGCATGATTTTGGCGGTTTTTCTGCTCGGTCAAATCGGCATTGATGCCCGTTAGCACCCAGCTTTTATCGCGCATTGCCCAGTCGGCACGGGCCGATATCCAGCGCACCTCATCGCCGGGATGCACAACCCGAAATTCTTGATGGAAAGGCGCTTTGTTCATTGTGGCCTGCACCAATGCATCACGAACCGCATCGCGATCCTCGGGATGAATGCGGCCCATGGCGTCTTCACTCATCCGTATATCATCAGGCGTCTCGGCGCCCCAAAGCGCTTCAACGGCGCCGTTCAGGGTCAAGCTGTCCCTAACCGGATCATATTGCCAAACAACCATCTCCGAAAAATTTACGGCGCTTTCCAAAAAGATCCGCGCATCATCACGTTCACGAATAGCATAACGTAAATTCACTTCAGCCATGATGATTTCGGCGAAATCTTCCAGCCGTTGAATCTCATCTGGTGTCAGTGGAGGGCGCGGTTCATGGCTGATGATGCACAGCGCCCCCAGCACAAAACCCGCCTCGGCCCGCAGCGGCACCCCGGCGTAAAAGCGGATATGCGGTGCACCGACGACATAAGGATAATGCGCAAAGCGCGGATCGCGTGCCGCGTCAGGAACAATCAAAGGCGCATCATGCGTCACGATATGATGGCAAAAACTCTCTTCACGCGGAACAACCTGTCGGTCGGCATTTTCAGATATCTGAAACCATTGAAAATGATCATCAATCAGCGAAAGACACGCTTGAGGAACAGCAAATACATCCGATACAAGCTGGGTAATGCGGTCAAAGGCATGTTCTGAACCAGAGCTAAGCAGTCCATAATCACGCAGCGCCTCAAAACGGGCACCCTCGCTAGCCAAAGCCTCCTTCAAATGACCGCTACTCAAAGCTTTATTCCTTCACGCGTCCCGATTCACCTATCTGTTTTAGCGATCATGGTCGATCTACTAGTATACACCGCGAAAAGGAAAAACATTCGCAATGCTATGAAGATTATTGCCCTAAAAAACTCCGATGAAACATTCCCAATGTCCAACCTCGGAAGCCTAACGCTGCGCTCTCCATTAGGTTGCTATCCATTCTGGCCCCTCTGTTATCAAATGTTATAAAATTCGCATATTTCAGGTTTTTATTACCCAAAATGGAGGAAGTAGAGGCTACCACGCTCGGCAAAGCCCTTGGCCCACGCACCGCCACATGGGCCGCTGAGTGATAGAGCGGTTAGGCAAGAGAAATGCTCTCGCCAGTCATATGTTTGATGATGCAGGCGCAGTCCCGATCAAAGCCAATCTGCCGCTTGTTTTATTTGGTCAGGCCAGATCGCCCATTGGTGAGCTCGGACACGCTCTGCATGATCGCGCCAAAGGCCTCGCTCGATGGCTGTGCATCATGACTGCGCACATCCATGGCGCCGCCTTCCAAAATATCTTGCAACGCCGAACGCGCCCGCGATACTCGGCTTTTCATCGTACCCACAGCACAGCCGCAAATTTCCGATGCCTCTTCATAGGAAAGCTGCCCTGCTCCGATCAGAATAAGCGCCTCTCGCTGATCGATGGGCAGCATCAACAGCGCACGCTGCACATCGCCCAAATCCAGACTATCCCCCGGATTATCCGGCGCAACAAGCAAACGCTCCGCAGCCAGCTCATCATAATCGCCGGTAAATTTGCGTCGGCGAACCTGCGACAAGAAGCAATTGCGCAGGATAACAAAAGCCCAGCTTTTCATGGTGGCCGGTCCAGGAATATAGCTGGCGCGCGCATTCCACGCCTTCAGCATCGTTTCCTGCACCAGATCATCCGCCAGATCAGCATTGCCGCAAAGGCTGCGACCAAAGGCCCGCAAATGCGGCAGCATAGCCGCCAGCTCTGCCTTAAACCTTTGGTCATCCATTGGCTGGCCCTTGATTTCGCTGATAAACAATACCTTCGCAAAGCTGTTACCACGATAGACTGAAGGTAGCGCAGGAGTAGGAAACATCAACCTAAATCGCCTGTCTCAAGCTGTGACAGCTTTTCTCCTGTTTCCCCATACACATGCTATGTGCCGCGATAGGGTCCTGACCCTTCTGTATCTGCGTTCTGCTAAACTTGCCCCGTCACCGGCCCCGGTCAGGGTCAGTGACGGGGTGGTGCGCGACGTCTGACCCTTGTGGCATGACCACGCTTCTTAGCCTGTCGGCACCGCCTCTCTTCATCGTCTCGAACAGTTGATTGCGGCCTTGCAGGACCGCGCACCAGAAGGAAGAGAGCA
>DASSAA010000010.1:0-114571 GCA_035685745.1 Sphingopyxis sp.
GCCGACGCCAGCGACGGCCTGCGCGCCGATCGCATTTGGTTCATGGAAATGAACACCCGCCTGCAGGTAGAACATCCGGTGACCGAAGCGATCACCGGCGTCGATCTGGTGGAATGGCAATTGCGCATCGCCAGCGGAGAAGCTTTGCCTTTGGCCCAAGAGGAGCTGGAGATTCAAGGCTGGGCGATGGAGGCGCGCCTCTATGCCGAAGATCCGGCAACCGGCTTCCTTCCTTCCACCGGCCGGCTCGACCTGTTCCAGATGCCGCAATATGATGGCCGGGTGGATAGCGGCGTTTATGAAGGGGCAGAGGTTTCGCCCTTTTACGATCCGATGATCGCCAAGCTGATCGCCCATGGCGAGGATCGTGATGAAGCGCGCGAGCAATTGGCCGCCATGATCAGCGATTGCGCGGTATGGCCCGTCAAAACCAACAGCGCCTTTCTCATCCGCGCCTTGGAGCATGAAGATTTCGCTCAGGGCCGGATCGATACAGGATTGATCAGCCGCGCAGGTGATAGGCTGGCCGCCCCAGCTGAGCCTTCGCCATCGGCGCTGAATCGGGCGGCCATGGGCATGGTGCCGAAATCCCATTTCGCTGGCTTTCGCCTCAATTCCGATCCGGTGCGGGAAGCTGCCTTTCTTTTGGACGGCCAAGCGGTGATGGTGCCGCTGCATGGACCCGGCAGCGATGATCTGGCCCCGGCCATGCTGGTCGCCGAGCAAGGCTCTGTCTGGCAATTAACGCCTTGGCGGGTCGATGGCATGGCAGGCGGGGTAGCCAGTGATGGCAATATCCTTTCGCCCATGCCCGGCCGCGTGATTGCCGTGGAGGTCGCCGCTGGTGAGCGGGTCTGCAAAGGCCAGCGGCTGCTGACGCTGGAAGCCATGAAAATGGAGCATAGCCTGACCGCGCCCTTCGATGGATTGGTAGCGGAATTATACGCCAGCCCCGGCGCGCAAGTCGCGGTTGATGCGATGCTGGCGCGGATCGTGATAGAGGAGTGAGCTAGCAAGAGGCTCTTGGGTGATAAGCAGATGTGGGGTGCGCCTTCTTCCCGTCCTCGTCTCAAGCCCAGTATCAGTCTCCATCTCAGCGGCTGAAACGATATTGGTGCAATTCGCGGCCGTGCGCGCGCAGCCATTGGCGCGCCGTATCCACATCTCCATCATATAATTGCGCCACAAAGCGATGGAAGGCGGGACTATGATCCATATGTTTCAGATGCGCCACTTCATGCGCCACGGTAGCGCGGCGAACATGGGCCGGGGCCATAATCAGCCGCCAGCTATAGCGAAGATCGCCTTGCGCGGTGCAACTGCCCCATCGCGAACGGGGATCGCCGATGCTCACCCGACCAACGGACAGGCCAGCCTGCGCCGCTAAAATTCGGCTTTCCTGTTCCATCAGGGTTAGTGCTCGTGATTTCAGCCAAGTCTCGATCCGGCGGCTCAAACTTTCTTCAGGTCCGCCTACATGCAGTTCATCCCCCCGCCTCTGGGGTGCGCGCGGCCAATCGGCCTGCCATTGGACTTGCAGCATCTGATCATCATAAGGCAGCATCGTGCCGGCCCCAACAAAATGGGGCCTGATCGATTTGGCCGTCTGCTCGGCGATCCATTGCTGCTGCTCGGCGGCCCATTTCAGGGCTTTGGCAGCGCTGCCCCGCTGCGGCATCGTCAAGCGCAACTCACCGACAATCGGATCGAAGACCAAACGATATCGACGGGATCGTGGATGGGGCACCAAACGCACGGGCCAGCCCTTCTCGCCCACCATGATGATGGGCCGATCTGGCTTTTTGTTAAACCACCCGCTCAACAAGGTGATTTTCCAGCGGCCCTGCAATATCCTCGCTCACCGTCCAGCCTAGGATGGATTCACCGGCGCGGTGCACCGCTTCCCGATCCCCGCACACCAGATAATGCCATTCGGGCAGCGGTTCATTCAGTGCGCGCAACCGATAAGCGCATGTCTGGGGCAGCCATTCAATATCATGGACTTTCGCTTTGGTCAGCGTCAGGCAATCGGGCACATGGCGGCGGCGGTGCTTATAATCGCCGCACTGCCCCGTGGTGAGATCCAACAAGCGGCAGGCCACATTGGTGGGATAGATACGGCCACTATCCTCATCCTCGATTTTGTGCAGGCAACATTTGCCGCAGCCATCGCACAAAGCCTCCCACTGGCCAGCATCCAGACTGTTCAGCGGCGCTTCCCAGAATTTCAGCGGCGGTTTTTGCGTCACTTCACCCATCGCTTCAAATCGGCGGCCACCAATTCAGGCTTGCCCTCATCCGCTTCGGTCGAAATATCGTCCAAAGGCAGCAGCACTAACGGTTTGCCATCCGGATCCATCAAAAAGGCCAGCTGGCTATGCGCCATTAAATAGCGATCTGGCTCCGATCCCGGCACTTTATTATAAACCACTGCATAGGATCCTGCGACCTCGCGAATCTGCTCTGCTGTGCCAGTTAGCCCCATCAGGCGGGGATGATAGCGCTCAACAAAGGGCCTCAGCGCCTCTGCCGTATCCCGATCCGGATCAACGGTGATAAACAAAGGCTGCACTTTGGCGCCCAGCGCAGGCGCTTCCTTTTCAAACAGGCTCAAGCCGCGCATCAGCTTTTGCAGGTCCACCGGGCAAATATCGGGGCAATAGCTATAGCCAAAATAGACCAGACGATATTGGCCTGCATAATCCTGATCCGAGACAGTTTGACCCAGATGATTGGTCAAGGTGAAAGCGCCGCCGATGCGGGCGCCCTCAAGGGGAGGCCGTGCTTGTTGCTCAGTCGCCGGGCCGCTACATCCCGCCAGCAAAGCTGCCATGGCAAGCAGAAGGGTTGAACGCATCGACCTTTGTCCTCTATTCAGGTGGCACATCATGGATATGCCTTGATCGGCAAACCCATGAAAATCAACCTTTGCGTCGCTTTCCTGCGATGAATCGCCGGGGATCCTCATTCTATGTGCCTTTCCTTTCGCCATTTCATGCTGGCTCTGACCATGGCAGCGGCCACGCTGATGGCGGCCACACCCATGGCGCACGCGCAATTTCGCGGCGGCTATGCTTTTCTGAAGGCTGTGGAAAGCCGGGATGGCACCAAGGCGACCGACGCGCTGAAGGACGATCCTTCGCTGATCAATTCCCGCCATCCTGATAATGGCGAAACCGCGCTTTCCATCGCGACCAAGCGCCGCGATACCAATTGGGTGCGCTTTCTGCTGAGCAAGGGCGCTGATCCGGCCATTGCCGATCGCCAAGGCACAACGGCGTTGATGCACGCCGCGCTGCTGAACTTCACCGAGGGCGCAACCGATCTGATCGCCAACAAAGCGCCCGTGGACCAAAGCAATCGTCGGGGCGAGACGGCTTTGATCTTGGCGGTGCAAGCCCGCAACGGCGCGATGGTACAGTTTCTGATGCGCCATGGCGCCAATCCCGACAAAGCGGATCATGCCGCAGGCATGTCGGCGCGCGACTATGCGCGCCGGGATGATCGCAGCGGCACCTTGATCAGTGCATTGGAAACCAAAGCAGATAGCCCCGCACGCGATAACAGCGCCGTATTTGGACCGAATTAACGGAAATTTGCAACAATCACATTATCGATGTGATATTATGTTTGACGGTCACATTACGATGTGAGACATGGTGATTCATGTCTACGCAACTCATCGATCGTATCCGCACCGTTGTTGAGGAAGGCAGCGTTTCGCGCTCTGGCCTTGCCCGCGCTGCCGGACTTCACGCCAACAGCCTGCGCGATCTCGATTCGCCCGGTTGGAACCCCACCGCCGAAACGCTGCGCAAGCTGGAACATTGGCTGCAACATGGCAGCGATGTCTCGCCGATGGCCACGCCCGAAGAAATTATTGCCGAGGCGCGCAATGGCCGCATGTTCATTCTGGTGGATGATGAAGATCGCGAAAATGAAGGCGATCTGGTGATTCCGGCACAAATGGCAACGCCAGACGCCATCAATTTCATGGCCACGCACGGACGCGGCCTGATCTGTCTGACTCTCACGAAGGATCGCGTCGACCTTTTGGGGCTGGAGTTGATGAGCCGGAAAAATGGCACCCGCCATGAAACCGCCTTCACCACCTCTATCGAAGCGCGCGAAGGCGTCACCACCGGTATTTCTGCCGCAGACCGCGCCCGCACCGTGTCTGTCGCCATTGATAGCGCCAAGGGCCGTGATGATATTGTGACCCCCGGCCATATTTTCCCGCTGATTGCGCGTGACGGCGGCGTTTTGGTGCGCGCTGGCCATACCGAAGCCTCGGTGGATATTGCTCGTCTTGCCGGCCTCAATCCATCCGGCGTGATTTGTGAAATCATGAATGATGATGGCACGATGGCGCGCCTCGATGATTTGATTCCTTTTGCGCGGCGGCACGGCCTGAAAATCGGCACAATCGCTGACCTGATCGCCCACCGCAACCGCACCGATCGCTTGGTTGAACTGGTGTCGGATGAGCCATTTGAATCGGATTATGGCGGCGATTGGCGTCTAAAATCCTATCGCAACAAAGTTGATGGCAGCATCAATTTGGTGCTGCAAAAAGGTGCAGTGAATCCCGACGGCATAACGCTGGTTCGGATGCACCCCATATCGATATTTGATGATATCATGGGTCGCCCCGGCCCCAAGAAGCGCCGCCTCCAACGCTCCATGGAAGCGGTCGGCGAAGCTGGCGCTGGCGTGATTGTGCTGCTGATGCGCCCCCTTCCCGGTTCCGCCAACACGCCTCAGGCCCCCGCTCCATCGTCCAGCGGCACGATGGACCTGCGCGCTTATGGCATTGGCGCCCAAATCCTGGTCGATCTGGGCGTTCACGCCATGGAATTGCTGACCCCAACCCATAGCAATATCGTGGGGATTGAGGGCTTTGGGCTGGAAATCGCCGGAGAACGCCCCATTCCCGGAGAAGATGGCCCGGACGAGGCATAATCATCCATGCAGGCCGGATTGGCTATGGGGCTGACCCTTGCCCTTGGTTCCGGCCTGTCCTCTGCTATCGCTCATTGGCTTTTAAAATCGGGCGATAGCAAAACAGCGGTGCAAGCATGGTCGCGGCTGATCATCGCCGCCATCTTCCTGCCAGCCACTTGGTGGATAGGATGGCCCCCGGCCGAGCTTTGGCCTTGGTTGATAGCGGCGGTTACCCTCCACACGCTCTATTATCTGACCCTGATCTGGTCTTATTCCATCAATGATTTTTCTGCGGCCTATCCGATCGCGCGCGGATGCGCCCCCATCTTCACCACCTTTTTCGGCTTGCTGCTGCTGCGTGATCAACTGGATCATTGGACCATTTTCGGCATATTGACGATCGCGCTCGGCATATTCCATCTTGGCGATCCGCGCCAAATCCCACGGGCCGGATTAATCGCGGCCATTTGCTCGGGGCTGATGACCAGTGGTTATACGCTGATCGACGCCGCCGCCATCCGCGCCGCGCCATCGGCCTTGATCTTCATCGTCTGGCTATTTGTTCTGGATGGCATCGCCATGCCCGCGCTGTTGTTTCTGCGCCATCGAGCAGAGGCGTTCACCTTGTTGCGACAGGATGCAAAGCCCGGCATTCTGGCGGGCCTTGCATCACCCTTTGCCTTTGTGCCGATGCTATTAGCCCTTAATCTGGCGCCAGCGGGCGCGGTATCGGCGATCCGGGAGACGAGTGTTTTATTTGGGGTTGTGCTGGGCCGCGTGATGCTGAAGGAGCAAGTGAAGTGCCGCCGCGCTATCGGCGCAGTGCTGGTGACGTGCGGCGCCCTGCTGATCATGGCGCAGGCCCTGTTGTAACGATTTTCCGCTTATTCCATAAATTTGATAAGAAAAGGATTTTGCCTTGGCCCATATTTTGATTGTTGAAGCCCGTTTCTATGAGCATCTGAACGATATGATGCTGGATGGCGCCCGCTCTGCTTTGGAAGCGGCTGGCCATACCCACGAAACGCTGACCGTGCCCGGCGCATTGGAAGTGCCGGCCGCCATTGCGCTGGCCGATGAAGCCCAACGCTATGACGCCTTTGTCGCATTGGGCGCCGTCATTCGCGGTGAGACCTATCATTTTGAAGTGGTTTCCAACGAAAGTGCGCGCGGCATCATGGCGTTAACGCTGGATGGCATCGCTATTGGCAATGGCATTTTAACGGTGGAAGACGAAGAGCAAGCTCTTGCTCGCGCGGATAAAAACCGCAAGGATAAGGGCGGAGAAGCGGCCAAAGCAGCGCTTGCTATGCTGGCCCTGAAGGAAAAATTTGGCGTTGCCTGATTCAAAACCACCTAGCCGACTGCAAATCCTGGAACAGGGCGGTCGGCTGGTGGTGATAGACCGCCTGACCGGTGCGCCGCCACCCACCGCTGCCGAGCGTATGAAGGCGCTGGATGCCGAACGGGCTGAGGCGGAACGACCACAGCCAGCCGCCACGGCCACGCCGCCGCCAACGCAGCCGCGCCGTGCGCCACAAGGGGCCAGAAGCCCCGCCCCTTCCCCTTGGCGCACAGCCGCTGAGGCCGCCGCCCCTGCACAGCGTCACGTAAAAAGCGCGAGTAAGCCGGAACGCCAAATCACAACACGCTCTTGGTGGGATAAAAAGGGCCCGCGCACCATCGGCCTTTCCGAACAGGCTGAAAAAACACTGATGAGCGGATTTTTGGCCATTGTCACCATCAGCGCGCTGGCTCTGATCCTGCTGTGGACAGCGCTGCCAGAAACCCCCATCTTCTTAGTAATGGCGATCATATTGCTAGCCCACAGCCTTCCGACTCTCGGCAGTGCATTGATCGACTATGGCCGGAACAACAGCAAAAAGGGCCAGCGCTAAACGCGCCAGCCCCTTTCCTTTATCAATATTTACGCATTCACCCCTTGGGTTTGGCCGCGATCAAACGCGCTCCAGCGCTGGATAATCAATATAGCCTTCTGGCCCGGGTGAATACCATTGCGCCATTTCATTCGGCGCCCATGGTGCGCCATCCCGGATGCGTTCCACCAGATCGGGGTTCGAAATAAAGGGACGGCCAAAGCTGATGGCATCAGCCAAGCCGCTGGCCACAGCCTCTGTCGCTTGCTGCTCGGTGTAATCGCTGTTGAGCACCAGCGGCCCCTTGAACGCCTTGCGAATGGCAGGCGATAATTTCGGCACATTGGTGGAACCAAAAGTGCCGTCTGGGCCGGGCTCCCGCAGCTCGAGAAAGCCGATACCCAGCCGATCCAATTCGGCAGCCGCCAATGGGAATAAAGCCTCAGGCGCGCTATCATCGACACCTTGGGAATCCCCATTGGGCGACAAGCGCACCGACACACGGCCCGCACCCCACACATCGATCAACGCCTGCGTCACCTCGATCAACAAGCGAATCCGGTTTTCTGGCAATCCGCCATAATCATCGTCGCGCAAATTGGTGCCATTGCGCAAAAATTGATCAATCAAATAGCCATTGGCACCATGAAGTTGAACACCATCAAAGCCAGCCTTTTTCGCATTTTCCGCGGCATGGACATAATCCGCGATAACGCGCGGAATTTCCGCTAGCTCCAGCGGACGGGATTCTTCCAGATCGCGGCGGCCAACCGGCGTATGGGCCCGACCCGGCCCCGTCGTGGCAGAGGCCGAAACCGGCGCTTTACCGTCATTAAACACCGAATGCACCAAGCGGCCCATATGCCACAGCTGCAAAACAATCCGGCCATCGGCCTGATGCACCGCCTCGGTCACTGGTTTCCACCCTTCAACCTGCGCATCCGTCCAAATCCCCGGCGCAGCAGGCCAGCCAAGGCCTTCTTGCGAAATTCCGGTGGCCTCCGAAATGATCAATCCCGCCGATGCGCGCTGACGATAATATTCCAAGGCCAGCTCATTGGGGACAAAACCCGGTCCGGCCCGACCGCGGGTGAGCGGCGCCATCAAAATCCGGTTGGGCGCTGAAATCGCGCCCAAATCAATGGGGTCAAAAAGCGTTTTTATCATATATCTCACCTTGCCCTTGGAGCGCAGATCCCTCTCGTGCCGCGCCCATCTGTTTCAAAAGCTAGGGACGAGCTGTCGCAGGCTCAATAGGTAAGTTGCAAAAGAAAATCTTATGTCGCCGCAAGAGAAAGGAAGAAGCCTGCCGCTAGCCCGCAGCTCATTCGCCATATAGCCGCACCCTCACGGCAAGCTGCGCTGGAAGCTGCACTAAAATCTGCATTGCGGGATTCTATTGCCGAAACAGCGCATCCCGCCTATTCCCTAGCCATGGCACCGCAACTTCCCGCTGATCCCACTCTTGATGAAATTCGCGCTGCATTGGCACCGCTTATTGCATCGTCAGCCGCTTTTGACGGCTTTGGTCCACAAGCGCTGGCCGATGCCGCAGCGCGCGCGGGCGTGGACAGCGATGTTGCACGCATCGCTTTTCCTGATGGCGCGCGCGGGATGATTGCGGCTTGGTTTGCGGATATCGACGCCCGGATGGCTGCAGAACTTCCCGCAGACACGCTTGCCACAATGAAAATCCGGGATCGCATCACAGCGCTGATCGAAAAGCGCATAGATCTGGTTCGTCCCGATCGCGAATCGCTGCGCCGAGCGCTGTCGATTCTCGCCCTGCCGACCAATATGGCCTTGGGTGCAAAATTAAATTGGCGTGCCGCAGACAATATGTGGCGCCTCGCAGGCGATACGGCGACCGACTATAATCATTATAGCAAACGCCTGATTCTGGGCAGCGTCTATGCTACGACAATCACTGTGTTTTTAAATGACGACACGACTGATCTAACAGAAACCCAAGCTTTTTTATCCCGCCGGATCGATCAGATCATGCGCTTTGAAGGCTGGAAACATCGTCGCGCCGCCAATCGCCCAGAAATGCCCAGCTTGGCGCGTTTCATTGGCCGCCTGCGCTATCCCGGCTAATCGCGTCACGCGCCGATTCACAAGAAAATCGGCGGCACCCCGTAAGCAATGCTAGCCATGGCTTCATTATATTGATAATCGCTCGCAAATGATTGTCAGCCTTGATACCGCGCCGCTGCGCCAGAATTTCCGCATCACCCATATCGATTGGGATCAGCTTTCCTTGGAAGAAGGGCGGCGTTTGCGGGAATTTGGATTGGCGACCGATGTGGTGATCATGCCGACGCATCGCGGCAGCCTTTTCTCGCGCGATCCCATGGCGCTGACAGTCGGCAGAATGCAGATTATCATTCGCGCGCTGCAAGCCGCCGCGATTCAAGTGGAGCCTGCGGCATGAGCCAGCCTGCCCCCAAAATTGCGCTGACCGGCAATCCCAATGCCGGAAAATCCAGCCTGTTCAATGCGCTGACCGGCGCTCGCCAGAAAATCGCCAATTATCCGGGGGTGACGGTTGAGCGCAAAACAGGTCATGCCAGCCTAGCCGATGGCCGCCCGGTACAGCTGATTGATTTGCCCGGTAGCTACAGTCTTGATCCCTCCAGCCCGGACGAACAGGTGACCCGCAATGTCCTGCTCGGCACGCAGGCAGGCGAGCAGCAGCCGGACGCTTTGATCATTGTCGTTGATGCGGCCAATCTGGAAAATCATCTCTGCTTCGCGCTCGAACTGATCGCGCTCGGCCTGCCTTCGGTTATCGCGCTCAACATGCTGGATCTGGCAGAGCGGGACGGCCTGACCATCGATCCAGACCAATTGGCATCCCAGCTGGGCGTGCCAGTGGTGGCTACGGTCGCCGTTCGCAAGCGCGGCCTGACGGAATTGCTGGCCGCTGTTGATCTGGTCATCCGTGCCCAATCTAGCGCAGAGGTGGCCCCTGCGGTGACGCTACATGCTGCCGATCCGGCCTTGCGCCGCCGCGCGCGCGATATCGCGAAGGCCGCGATCATTGCTGAAACGCCAGTGCGGCGCTGGACTCAGCGTTTTGACACCATCTTTCTGCACCCGGTGCTGGGCATCGGCGTGTTGCTGGCACTGATGTTCCTGATGTTTCAGGCGGTTTATGCTTGGTCGGAAGCGCCTATTGGCTGGATTGAAGAGAGTTTCTCTGCTGCTCAGAGCTGGGCTGCAACGGCTCTGCCGGAAAGTTTTCTGCGCGACTTAATCATCGAAGGCCTGTTGGGCGGGGTGGGATCGGTGATCGTTTTCCTGCCCCAGATCCTGATATTGTTCCTGTTTATTCTGCTGTTGGAATCCACCGGCTATATGACCCGCGCCGCCTTTTTGATGGATGGACTGATGGCGAAGGTCGGCCTTTCGGGTCGCGGCTTCATCCCCCTACTCTCCAGCTTTGCCTGTGCAGTTCCGGGGATTATGGCCACCCGCTCCATCCCCGATGCCAAGGATCGGCTGACGACGATTCTGATCGCCCCGTTGATGACCTGTTCGGCAAGATTGCCAGTCTATACGCTGATTATCGGCGCCTTCATCCCGGCCCGCCCGGTCGGCAACAGCCCGATCGGCCTGCAAGGGCTGGTGCTATTCTGCCTCTATATATCCGGCATCATCGGCGCGCTGCTCGTGGCGATGATTTTGCGGCGCACCCTCGCCAAGGGCAGCAATGCCAGCTTCATGATGGAAATGCCGCGCTATCAATGGCCACGCTTTACCGATGTGTTGCTGGCCTTATGGCAGCGAGCATGGATATTTTTGCGTCGTGCGGGCACGATCATCTTCGCCACCACCGTCGCCCTTTGGCTGATGCTCAGCTATCCCAAGGCGCCCGAAAACAGCCTTGTCACGCAAGTGGAATATAGTCTGGCGGGCCGCATTGCCTCCAATATCGAAGTCATCGTCCGGCCCATCGGCTTTAATCATGATATTGCGCTGGCGCTGATTCCCGCCATGGCGGCACGCGAAGTGGCCGTTTCCGCGCTGGCCACCGCCAATGCCATTGATGCGGGCGATGATGAAGAGGCGCTGGCCCAATCGCTGGGTGAACGCCTGCAAGGGCGCTGGTCGCTGGCGACAGCGCTGGCCTTTTTGGCGTGGTTTATCTTTGCCCCGCAATGCATTTCCACCATCGCCATTACCAAAAGAGAAACCAATGGGTGGCGCTGGCCACTGTTCATGGTTGGATATTTGTTCGCGCTCGCTTATGTCGCTGCAGGTATCACTTATTGGTCGGCCGTTGCCTTCGGTCTTGGCTGATCATCATTTCTTTAAGCGGGAGCGAAGCGGCTATGGCAGGCAGCGTCAACAAGGTCATTTTGATCGGCAATCTTGGCGCCGATCCCGAGATTAAATCTTTTCAAAACGGCGGGCGGATCGCCAATTTGCGGATCGCGACATCGGAACAATGGAAAGACCGGGCCACGGGCGAGCGCAAAGAGCGCACCGAATGGCACAGCGTTGTTATCAACGGCGACGGTCTGGTCGGTGTGGTCGAGCGCTTTTTGAAAAAAGGCAGCAAAATCTATATCGAAGGCAATTTGCGCACCCGCAAATGGCAGGATCGTGACGGCAATGATCGCTATAGCACGGAAGTGGTTGTTGCCGGCATGGGCGGCACGATGACGATGCTGGATGGCCCATCGGGCGGCGGACGCGGCGGCTCCGGCGGCGGAGCTTCTGGCGGTGGCGATTGGGGCAGCAGTGGCGGCGGCGATGATTGGGGCGGCGGAGCCTCGGCATCTGGCGGCGGCAACAGCTGGAATCAAGGCGGCGGCGGTTCCGGCGGCGGCTGGAATCAAGGTGGCGGCAAAAGCGGTGGCGGGCGCCCACCCTTTGACGATGATCTGGACGATGATGTGCCCTTCTAAACTCATAGCTTCGTGCAGAGATAAGAAGTGATGGATGACCGGTTGATCGCCGCCGATATTTCGCGCGGCGTCTGCCGGTTCTTCGCCCAGCAAGGCCTTGTTGCCTTGCCGGAAGTGCCGCTGCCCAATGGACGGCGCACCGATCTCACTGCTCTTGATCCCAAGGGCCAGATCATCATCGTGGAAATTAAGGTCAGCCGCGCCGATCTTCATACCGATAGCAAATGGCCCGATTATTGGGACTGGTGTGATCGTTTTTATTGGGCGCTGGCTGGCGGCCTTGATCCCGCGATTCTGGAAGCCGAGGCTTATCGACCCGATCAATCCGGCCTGATCGTGGCAGACCGCTATGGCGCTGCCTTGGTGCGGGAAGCAGCAGTCCGTCCCTTGCCCACGGCGCGGCGTAAGGCGGAATGGCTGCGATTAGGGCGCATCGCAATGCGCCGCCAGATGCACGCAGCCGACCCCGATCTCATCGCGCCCCTATCCGATCTCTAAGGCTTTATCCGCCCCGTGCCTGCATCCGGGCAAGGTAGCGGGCCAGAATATCAATCTCCAGATTCACCGGCACATCCGCTGCGGCCTCATCCAGCGTGGTCATCGCCTGAGTATGGGGAATGATATTCAGCGTGAAATGGGCATCGCCATTGGGCTGATCCACCACATCATTCACCGTCAAAGACACGCCATTGACCGTGATCGAGCCTTTGGCAGCAATTTGCGCCGCCAAAGAGGATGGCGCAGCAATGGTGACGGTGACGCTATCTCCCGTCGGTTCAACGCTGACAATGCGGCCGACGCCATCGACATGGCCCGTCACAATATGGCCGCCCAGCTCGTCCCCCACTTTTAACGCGCGTTCCAGATTCAGGCGGCGGCCCACATCCCACATCGCAGGCGCGGTGCAAGCCAGCGTTTCCGCACTGGCATCAACCGCAAACCAATGGCCCTGATCATCCGTTCCCTTGTCCACCACCGTCAGACAAGCGCCGGAGCAGGCGATGGATGCACCCAGATCAATGGTTGCAGGATCATAGCGGGAGGTGATGATCAGCCGCGTGTCTCCCCGATCTTCGCGCAGACGGATCTGGCCAATATCGGTAATGATTCCGGTGAACATGGGATATTATTCCTTCCTGATCCGCTCATAGACTTCCAACAAGTCGCTACCAAGTGCGCGGCGATCTGCCAACGCCCATCGGCCATGCGCTTCATCCAATTGGCCAAGGCCGATATCGCCAAGGCACCGCCGCCCCTCCCCGATCAGGATTGGCGCACGATATAGCAAGAGACGATCCACCCAATCGAGCCGTAGAAAAGCCGACGCCGCACTTGCCCCGCCTTCGATCAGCAGGGAATCAATAGCCGGCAGGTCGGCTACCTGCTGCGGGTTGCTGACTTGCGTCCAGCCCGCTGGTGCCTCGTTATTCGCTGCACTGCTCAGCAACAGGCGCACAGGGCTGCGTGCCTCTAACCCTGCAAGGCGCACATCCAGTTGCGGCTGATCCGCATCATAGGTTCCGCGCCCGACCAATATGGCCTGATGGCGGGCCCGCTCCAAATGGCCATGGGCCCGCGCCCGTGCGCCAGTGATCCAACGGCTGCTGCCATCCGCCATTGCAATGCAGCCATCAAGGGAGGTCGCCAATTTCAGGCTGATATAGGGCCGGTGATGATGCTGCCGGGTCCACCAAGGCGCCATCGCCCGGATCGCCTCCGCACGCCGCTGTCGCGCCACCGTCACCATGATTCCCGCAGCACGGATTCGCGCTATGCCCTCGCCGCAAGTGCGGGGATCGGGATCCTGCACCGCGATGACGACGCGGGCGAGCCCGGCAGCAATGATCAGATCGGCGCAGCTTGGCCCCCGCACGCTGTGATGCGCGCACGGCTCCAGCGTGGCGTATAGAGTCGCACCGCTGGCCGCAGATCCAGCCTGTGCCAGCGCCATCGCCTCGGCATGCGGCCGCCCACCCGCTTGGGTCCAGCCTCGACCGACCATTTGGCTGTCTTTTATGATGAGACAGCCGACATTGGGATTGGGCGCCGATGCCGGGCGCCCCCGCTCAGACAAGGCTATCGCAGCGGATAGCCACTGCATATCGAATCGATCACCATGGCTAGCGCCGCCCATCACCGCCATCCTTATGGCTTTGCCACTGATGGCTGAGGGTCTGACAGCGCAGCAGCTGAAGGGGACGCAGCGGCTTGATTCGATTCATTCGCCGGCGAATCAGCTTTTCCTGCGGCTCGTTCTGCAAGGGTTGAACGAATCGGTTCCGCGCGCTTACCAATTTCATCCGCCGCGTCGCCCAAAGTTTCCCGCGTCACCTGATCGGCTTCGCTGCTGTCATATTCAACGCCCAACATCTTCGCGAGCTTTTGATATTCCGCGCGGCGCAGCGCATTGCGCCGAGTCGTTTCCTTTGCCCGCTCCACCCAATCGGCTTTTTCTTCCTCTGCGCCGCGTGCAGCAGACCAGTTATCGAAATAGATGACCTGTTGTTTCGGCGTGTCTTCAGGAATCAGATATTCGGAAAAACCATAGAAAATCACGTAGGTTAGCGCCAATGCGACGCCCCATAACGGCCAGCGATGTGGCCGCGGCTGGCGCACATAGGACCAGAAATCGGACACGCCGCCGCCAATGTCTATTTTGCCAAACATTTTCATGAACCACAGCTAAGCGAAATCGCATCAAGATGCGAGGGGGCATGGCGCAGAGCGATTTAGCCATAATGGAACCATGATTGCATATTATGCAATTCTAAATGCATTTTTAGCAGTTGCGAAATTCATGGTGCAGTGCAATATCACCCTTGCCTTTTAGGCATCCTCTCCCAAAACTTTCACGGGCCGCCTTTTGGCGGCCCTTTTTTTCGACTTTTTTGGTAGAGAAGACGCTATTCCGCCATTGTTGCGATCATAGCCTTAGAGCTGATCTGGAAGAATTTGCTCGAATCGCCGCACCTCTGCGATGAAACTGCCCGGCAACACCGTTGCCTTTCCCGTCCCTTGATCCATATGCTCATAGCGAATGATGATATCCGTCAAGCGCTCGGCACCGCGAAATATCGCACAATGGAGCACAAAATGGCTCCGTCCGAATTGTGCAATACGGGCCGCAATGATGATCTCATCATCCAGCTTCGCATGACCATGATAATGGATCTCGCAATGTTGCTCGCGAATGTCTGTGCCATATTGGTTAAAATATGGACCGGGCTGGATATTCCCAAGCGACCGAAAATATTCAGTCATCCCAATATCGGCATAGATCAGATAATTGCCGCCAAAGACAATCTGCTGCCCATCGACCTCATTGAATCGAATGCGCACCCTTTCTTGCACACAAAACCGCTCTCGCTCGACAGAGACGTAATTGGGATTCACCAGCCCGCCTTACATCATATTTTTCAGCGAAGACCCCAAGGGGGCACAGGATTTTTCTAGCCAATGTCGTTCATCGGCGGCCAGAGACGGAGACAATTTCTCAATCACCTCGGCATGATAAGCATTCAGCCAATCACGCTCTGGTTCGCTCAACAGCGCCTCATCAATCAAATCACGCGCAATCGGCGCAAATGTAATAGTTTCAAACCCATAGCTGGTCTGCTCTGCGCCCGATATCGTCACCGGCTCGACAATCACCAAATTCTCGATCCGAATGCCGAAATGACCGGCTTTATAATAGCCCGGCTCATTGGACAGGATCATGCCCGGATGCAGAGGCTCTTCCGTTCCAGCCGCGCCGCTGGCTGACTTGGCAATGCGTTGTGGTCCCTCATGAACCGACAGATAGCTGCCGACACCATGACCGGTTCCATGCGCGAAATCGACCCCGTCTGCCCACAAATATTGGCGCGCCAAACTGTCTAACTGGCTGCCACGCGTTCCCATTGGAAAACGCGCCTGTGCCAGCGCAATATGGCCTTTCAACACCTGCGTGAAACGGCGGCGCATTTCATCTGTCGGCTCTCCAATCGCAATCGTGCGCGTAATATCCGTCGTGCCATCCTGATATTGGCCACCGGAATCGACCAAATAGAGGGTGCCCTTTTCGATGGCCCGGTTGCTGCTTTCATCCACGCGATAATGGGGCAAGGCGCCATTAGGCCCGGCCGCCGATATGGTGTCAAAGCTCAGGTCGAGCAGCTTGCCATTTTCTTCACGAAATTCCCGCAATTTGGCCGCTGCCGACAGCTCATCAAGCCCGCCATGCGGCGCCGTTTCTTCCATCCATTTTAAAAAGCGCGAAACGGCAACGCCATCGCGGATATGGGCGGCCCTTGTGCCAGCCAATTCTACGGCATTTTTAATCGCTTTGGACAATATGGTCGGGTCGCGGTGACGCATGATATGCGCGCCCGCCTCGGCGAGGGTGGTGAAAATAGCGGCAACGGCACGCTCAGGATCCACCGCCACGCGCTGACCAGCCAAGGCCCGCAGCGCCGCGGTAAAACCAGCCCGGTCGTGCACGGCCACGCTATTGCCCAAATGTTCGCGCACAGCATCCGTGATCTTTTCCGGCGCGATAAACAGATCTGCCCTGGCATCCTGATGCACCAAGGCAAAGGACAGGCCGACTGGCGTGCACTGCACATCGCTGCCGCGAATATTGAAAAGCCATGCAATGGAATCCAGCGAGGTGATCACCGCTGTATCCAACCCTTGTTCGGTCAGCCAGTTAGCGATATTCTGGCGCTTATCAGCGGCACTTTGCCCCGCGAATTGGCCTGGGTGAATGACGATGGGGTCCAAGCTGCGCAGCGGCTGATCGGGCCAAATCTGATCAATCGGATTATGCTCTGCCGCAACAAGGCTCGCGCCTTTCGCATCCAGCGTTATCGCCAAATGATCAGCCCAATCCACGCCATGTAGCCAAGGATCATAAGCGATGCGGTCGCCCGCCTTTACATGCTGTGCGAGCCACAGATTCATGTTGGATTGCGGCACATCAACATAATCATAATCGGCACCGTCAACCTGATCGCGCACCTGCACCGCATAACGTCCATCAACGAACATTGCCGCCCGATCTGACAAAATCACGGCCGCGCCCGCTGATCCGCCAAATCCCGTGAGCCACGCCAGACGCTGGGCATAAGCGCCGACATATTCGCTCATATGCTCATCGCTGATCGGGACGATAAAGCCATCAAAACCGTCGCTGGCCAATTGTTGACGCAGCGCGATAAGACGGTTCCTATGGACAGGGCTAGACATGCCGACTTCCTTATTCCTAAATCTCACTCAAATCGGCGCTGGAATTTCAACGCAGGAGTGCGAAAGATGAAATCTATCTGGATGTTCCTGACCATAATTTCCACCCCACTTCTGATTCCAATCAACGCCAATGCTCATGAGAAAGATGCAATATTGACCACCCTGCCCCCGGCGCCCGTGGCACCGCAGCGCCCCTATCAGCTGAACTTGCACGAAAAGACACTGTCCGATCCTTGGCATTGGCTGCGTGATCCCAACTATCCAGAAATCGAGAATGAAGAGATTCTCGCCTATGTTCGCGCTGAAAATGAGTATTTTGAAGCGGCGATGAAGCCCCATGAGCCGCTGGTTGAGACGCTGTTTCAAGAAATGAAGGGTCGCATCAAGGAAGCGGATAGCAGCGTTCCCCAGAAAGATGGTGATTGGCTTTATTGGGTCGAGTTTGAAGAAGGGGCCGAATATAAAAAATGGTATCGCAAGCCCGCCGCTGGATCGGGCGACACCCATTTAATTCTGGATGAGGTGGCGTTGGCAGAGGGTAAGGAATATTTCCGCCTCGGTCAGATATCGATTTCGCCCAACGGCCGCCTGATGGCCTATGCCTTTGATGACAATGGCAGTGAACGGTTTGAAGTGCGGTTTCGGAATCTGGAAACCGGTGAACTTCTGCCCGATATCATTCCGGGCACGCTTTCTTCCATCGTCTGGACAGCACAAAATGATGCAGTGCTCTATGGCCTCGCCAATGAAAACTGGCGAACGGATAATGTCAGGCTGCATCGCCTTGGAACGCCGCTGAGCGATGATAAGCTGTTGTTTAAAGAAGATGATATTGGATTCACCGTTGGCATCGGGCAGACCTCGGCTGAAAATTATATCGTCATCGCGGTGGGCGATAATGAGACCAGCGAGGCCTATTTGCTGCCGGCTGATGATCCAACCGCCACCCCCATGCTCGTATCAGCCCGCCAGAAAGGCCGCGAATATAGCGTTGATGAGCATGATGGGCGTTTGTTCATCCTGACCAATGATAATCATCCCAATTTTCGGGTCGCCACCGCCAGCATCGCCGATCCCGGAAATTGGTCCACGCTGATCGCCGGATCGGATGATATTTACATCACCGACCTTTCTATCTTCCGCGATTATTTCGTGCTGGAAACGCGCGAGGCCGGACTCGATCAAATCGATGTCAGAAATTATGCCCAGCCGCTCGTTTCCGGCCGCATTGCATTTCCCGAATCCACCTATGTCGCCTCTTTGGGGGATAATCCCGAATATCATCAGGATAAGCTGCGCATTGATTATGAATCGATGGTCACGCCCGACACAGTCTATGATTATGATATCGCCAGTGGGGCGCTTCATACGCTGAAGGTGCAGGAAATCCCATCCGGTTATGATGGCACTCAATATCGAACCGAATGGGTTCAAATTTCATCCCGCGATGGCGTCAAAATTCCCGTATCCCTTGTTTATCATAAAGATACCAAGATGGATGGCAGTGCGCCGATGCATTTATATGCTTATGGCAGCTATGGCTATCGGGTTGCCCCGGGATTTTCTACCAGCCGCTTATCCTATGTGAATCGCGGCATGATCTATGCCATTGCTCATGTGCGCGGCGGCGATGATCTGGGCCGCAATTGGTATCTGGCTGGCAAAACAGACCAGCGCAAAAACACATTCCACGATTTTATCGATATCGCGCGCGGCCTTATCGACCGCAAATATAGCAGCGCCGGCAAAATCTCTATCGAAGGTGGATCGGCTGGCGGCCAAGTGATGGGCGTCGTTTATAATGAGGCACCGGAATTGTGGGGCGCAGTGCTGGCGGATGTGCCCTTTGTCGATGTGATCAACACGATGATCGATGAGGATTTGCCACTGACGCCAGGCGAATGGCCGGAATGGGGCAATCCGATCACCGATCCATCAGCCTTTGATTATATCCTATCCTATAGCCCCTATGACAATGTGACGGCCCAAGCCTATCCCCCCATGCTGGTATCTGCTGGCCTTAATGATCCGCGCGTCACCTATTGGGAACCAGCAAAATGGGTCGCCAAGCTGCGGGCCACCCGCACCAATGATGCCTTGCTTTTACTGCGCACGAATATGGGCGCTGGCCATGGCGGAAAATCCGGCCGCTGGTCTTCCTTGCGAGAAACGGCGGAGGCCTATGCCTTTGTTTTAACGCAATTGGGCGTGGAAAAATAAACGCCCCCTTATCAGGGCAAAGAAAAGGCAGCGCGCCGCTCATGGCCGCTGCCTTTTTAATTCCCTTATTCTTGCCCTTGCAGCATGGCTGCCGAAGCTTAGCGCGCAGGCGCTGGCTGCTCATGGATCACCGGAACGGCAGCGCTTTCTCGCGGTTCCAATATCGCGGCGGTTTCAATCAGATCCAAAGCGCGGCGGGCTTCATGAAAACGGCGTGCATCAATCAACCAATCGACCGCTACCTTGGCGCCCGGCATCGCTTCCACTTCGGCGATGGCCTTATCCACCTGCGCAGCCGAAAGATAACGCCGCGTGCGCTCCAACCGCTCCTGCGCGCTGGTGGAGAGCGACGTAGATGGACGCAGCACCAGCAATTCGCTGAATTCCCGGCGAACCGCTGTCCAAAAGCTTTCGCTATCGCCGCCAATTCCGCCAAGCAGTTGCGGCGCCAAATATTCCAGTTCGCCGCGCAATTGCTCGATCGTAACCGGATCGCGCGCCGTTTCTAATATGGTTTTCACCGCATTGGGCTGCGCATCGGCAAAGCGCAGACGCAATTGTGGCTCCAAATATCCCAGCGGCAGCCCACGATCCAAGGCCCGGCGAACGGCGAAGGCAACCAGTAATCCCTCTGCCCGGGTAGCATTGCCAGATGCAGATTGCGCTTCCAGAGAAATGCGCGCGAGTCTCTGCTCCAAATCAGCAACTCGCGCCGAAAGAGCATCAGGGTCCACTGCCGGTGCTGGCGCGGAAACGGGCGATGGTGACGCCACCGCCCCAGAAGCCTCCTCTTCCGAAGCTCCTCCAGTCAACACGTCAGTCGAAAAATTGGTAATTTTTCCATCTGGAAAAAAATGGTTCATTGCCCATCCGCCGCCGAATATTCCGGTCAACAACAGCAGCAACGCGCCGATCACCAGCACCCGAGCGCTTGGCCCCTGACGATGGGAATTCTCCGTTGGTGATGAGGATTCGCTATTCTCGATAACCATGAAATACTTTCGACCACCCTATAGCGGGTTATTGTGACATAAAAGCGCGGCGGCTGCCAACATTCCAGCGTCATCGGGCTGCGCGGCTATCACGACCTGCCCCCATCCTGATCCTGCGGCACGTGCCACTTTTTCACTGATCGCCAAAAGGGCGATATGGCCGCGTGCATCGCCAATCAAGGCAGCAATGCGCTGACTCGCGCGGGTGGAATAAGCCGTAATAATGACCGGCGCCTGAATCATCTGGTTCCAGATCGGCGGCGGCGCCAAATCATCCATCTGATAGCAAGGAAGAATATCCAGCCGTGCCGAATCGCCCGACAAGGGCGAATGGCGCGCCCCGCATAGCCATAAGATCGACCGGATACCTGCGCCTTCCATCTCGGCGATCAGCGTCTGCCCATCACTATCCCCCGATCGGACAACCCAGAATCCAGCCGAAGCCGCCGCTTGTCCCGTTGCAGGGCCGACAGCATAGACCGGCAGGTTTTTCAGCCGATCCAACCCTGCCCCGCCCAAGCGCAGCGATTGCGCGCTGGAGATAAAGAGCGCGTCATAATCCGCAGGATCAGGCGCGATCCAAGGCATGGGGCTGGCAATAAAAAGCGAGGCAATATGGGCATCCAACCCCATCGAAACAGCCCGCTCTAAACTGGCCTGTGCAACGGGTGCGGGCCGGGTGATCAATATCGGACGCATCTTTATCCGCCAAACAGGCTGCGCACAGCGGGCGGCGCATCGGCCAGCATGGCCTGAGCAAGCTCTTTCACCGATTCCAATCCGTCGACCAGCATATGGCGAACAACATGCTCATGCCCATCGGCAGAATAAATTTCCGCATCCAGCCACAAAGCGCCATTATCCAGCCAGCGCGCATGGGCCGCAACCGGTGAACGGCAATCACCGCCGACTCCTGCCAGAAATGCACGCTCTGCGGCCACAGCGTCAAAGGTTGGCGCATGATTCACCGCCGTCAGCAATTTTATCCGATCTTCATCATCAGAACGGCATTCGATGCCAATCGCCCCTTGAGACGCCGCGGGCAGCAAAATATCAATATTCTGCGCAATGCCAATATCGGCCATGCCCAATCGGTTCAGCCCTGCTGCGGCCAATAAAGTTGCGTCGACATCACCGGCCGCCAATTTCGATAAGCGGGTTGCGACATTACCGCGCAGCAACATCGGCACGATATCCGGACGAATGCGGCGAACTTGGGCCGCGCGGCGCGGACTGCTGGTGCCGAGTCGCGTTCCGGGCGGCAAATCCATAATGCTTTGGGCCTCACGCCCCTGCGGCAACACCAATTTATCGCGAGGATCGGCCCGTTCCAGCATCGCAACCAGCGCAAATCGCGCATCGCGCCATGTCTCCACATCTTTTAAAGAATGGACCGCAATATCAATCGTCCCAGCGTCCAGCGCATGGTCCAACTCTTTGGTCCAAAGCGCTTTTCCGCCAACTTCCGCAAGGGCACGATCCTGAATTCGATCGCCTATCGCCGTCATCGCGACAATTTCCAAAGCGCCGGGTGCAAGATCATGCGCCGCCATCAGCGCCTCTGCCGCCATATCCGCTTGGGCGCGGGCCAAAGGGGAAGCGCGCGTCCCAATGCGCAGCGGATTTTCAGGAGTTGGCAAATGCATCATGCCATGCTGCTAGCGTGGCTTGCCCTCTCGATAAAGGGGCGGGTAAAGGAAGTCTGATATTATGACCATTATTTTAGGCCTGGAATCGAGCTGCGACGAGACCGCAGCGGCTCTCGTCGATCATAATCGACAGCTTTTGGCACATCGCGTTGCCGGGCAAGAGGAAGAGCATCGCCCCTTTGGCGGAGTCGTGCCCGAAATTGCCGCGCGCGCGCATGTCGATCGCCTCGCCCCGCTGGTCGCGGCGGTGCTGCAAGATGCGGGCTTAACCCTGAACGATGTGGATGCCATCGCCGCTACCGCCGGGCCGGGCCTAATCGGCGGCGTGATGGTGGGTCTTGTGACGGGAAAGGCCTTGGCCCATGCGGCAGGCAAGCCGCTCATCGCGGTCAACCATTTGGAAGGCCATGCCTTAAGCCCACGCTTGGCTGATAGCGAGCTGGCTTTTCCGTATCTGCTGCTGCTCGTCTCTGGCGGGCATTGCCAATTGCTGTTGGTGCAGGGCGTTGATGATTATCGCCGCCTGGCCACCACCATCGATGATGCCGCTGGCGAAGCTTTTGATAAAACAGCCAAACTGCTTGGACTTGGCTATCCGGGCGGGCCAGCCGTGGAACGCCTCGCACGGGAAGGCGATGCCCGGGCTGTTCCTTTCCCGCGCCCCTTGCTCGGCAGCAAGGAACCGCATTTTTCCTTCGCCGGCCTGAAAAGTGCCGTGGCCCGCGCCGTGGCCTCTGGTGAGCATCGCGCCGAAGATGTGGCCGCCTCCTTTCAACAAGCCGTGGTCGATTGCCTGATTGATCGCAGCCGCATCGCTTTGACTGCCTGCCCACAGGCGAGCGCCTTTGTCGTGGCTGGCGGCGTCGCAGCGAATGGCGCCATTCGCGAGGCGCTCACCCAATTGGCGGCGGATCATGGCAAAAAATTCATTGCCCCGCCCCTGTGGCTGTGCACGGATAATGGCGCGATGATCGCTTGGGCAGGCATGGAGCGTTTTGCCGCAGGGCTGACCGATGATCTGGCGGTGGCGGCTCGCCCGCGCTGGCCGCTGGATCCGGATGCAGAAGCGGTGCGCGGTGCGGGAGTGAAGGCGTGAGTATGAAATGGAACCGCTTCGGCGTGATCGGCGGCGGCGCATGGGGTACGGCCCTGGCCCAATTGCTCGCAACCGAGGACGCCCCCGTCACATTATGGGCGCGCGAGGCAGAGGTAGTTCAGGCGATTAACACGGATCATCATAATCCATTGTTTCTGCCCGGAGCGCCGCTTTCACCATCGCTAATGGCCACCACGGATTTGGCCGATCTGGCGGATCTGGATGCCTTGCTGGTGGTTGTTCCTGTGCCCTTCATGCGTGAAACACTGGCGCAGTTGCCAGCGAGCCCCGAGCCCTTAATCTTGTGCAGCAAAGGAATGGAAGCGGGCAGCTTTGCCTTTCCGATTGATATTGCTCAGGATATTTTTCCAGAGCGACCATTGGCGGTGCTTTCCGGCCCTACATTTGCCCATGAGGTGGCAGCGGGCCTGCCAACCGCCATCACATTGGCAGCGCAATCGGAATCGCTGGCTCAAACATTGGCCGCATCCATCGCCCGGCCCCATTTTCGGCCCTATATTTCCACCGATGTGATCGGCGCGGAAATTGGCGGCGCGGTAAAAAATATCCTCGCCATTGCTTGCGGCATTGTCGAAGGTGCTGGCCTTGGCCTCAATGCCCGTGCGGCCCTGATCAGCCGAGGATTTGCAGAAATGACCCGCTTTGGATTGGCCCGCGGGGCGCAAGTAGAAACTTTGGCGGGCCTCGCCGGGTTAGGCGATCTGGTGCTGACATGCACCTCGTCCAATTCACGGAATTTCTCTTTGGGCGAAGGATTGGGCCGCGGCGAAAGCGCCGCATCCTTATTATCCGATCGCCGCACCATCGCCGAAGGCGCGCATAGCGCCCCCGTTTTGGCCGCAGCGGCCAAAAAAGATGGCATTGATATGCCGATAACCGCTGCCGTCGCCCGGCTGGTTGCGGGTGAGATCAATGTGTCGGCAGCAGTGCAGGATTTGCTGACCCGCCCTCTGCGTGCCGAAGGACGCTGATTTTGGACAGTGGATTGTCAACAAACATCAACCGGTTAAGCTGCCAGCCATGGCAACCGCATAAGGGGCATTGGGCTTGAGCAACAGCGCAGAAATTGCCGCCCCCGCCGTGTCAGACGGCGAACGCCACAATCATGATACTGCCGCCCTCGCCAAGGGCGGCCGCACAAATTTTTTTGGCTTTGTGCTGCGCCTTATCGCACGCCTGCCCTTTTTATATATCGCTGGGCGCTGGTATGGGCCGGACGCTGTTGGGCGCTTTGCTTTCGCCGTTTTGGTGATCGAACTAGTCGCGCAATTGGCGACATTGGGGCTGAAGCGCGGCTTGGCCGAACAGTTGAGCACGCCCGGCGCCGATCAGCGCATGGTAGTGTGGGATGGGATCTTTGTGGCCCTGATGGCATCGGCTATCGGATCGGCCATCTTATACGCCTTGCCACAATTGATGTTTCCTGCGGGTGATATCGGCGGCACGGACCGATGGGTTGGTTTGTTAGTATTTTTCATCGCGGGCATGGAAATTGCGCTGGCGGCCTGCGCCTATAAATATGATGTCGGTGCCACCGTGCGGGCGCGCGCCGTCGTGGAGCCATGGGTCATCAGCCTTGGTGCAGCCGCTTTTTGGTATGTCTCGGTCGAGGATGGGCTGATGCTGGCCTATGCCGCCGCAATGATAGGCTCCTTCCTGACGGCATTGGCGCCGATGATCCGCCATTATGGCGGGCCGCGGGGATGGCGGCCCAATCCGGCAAAGTTAATCGCTGTTGCCAAGCGCAACGCACCGCTGGCCGCTGCTGACGCCATTGAATGGGGCACCCGCCGCCTTGATCTGTTGATATTGGGCCAATTTGCCAGCGCTTCAACCTGCGGCATCTATTATATGGCGCAGCAGGTCGCCTCTTTGCCGCAAAAACTAAAAACCAGTTTCGAGCCGATTTTGGGCCCGGTTATCACGCGCAATCTGGCCGATAACAGGCTGGGGGCCGTGGCAGCGCAGGTCAGCCAAGTGGGCTTTTGGATTATCGCCGCCCAAGCGGGCGTGGCGCTGGCGCTGGGTATACCGGGTGAAGCCGTCATGGGTCTGGTTGGCCCTGAATTTGTCGCCGGAACAGGCGCGCTGGCCTTTCTTCTGGCGGCAGAGGTGGTGGCGGCAACCGCCGTCGTCAGTGAAGCGGCGCTGGTCTATATCGCTCGTCTGCGCAATTTATTGATCAGCCTTGGAACATTGGCGGTGCAGGCGATATTCAGCGTCATTCTGATTACAGCGGCAAAAAGAGCTGGTTTGCCTGAGGTTTCCTATGGCGCAGCCGTTGCCATGGCCCTGATGCTGGCGCTGGGCTTTGCATCTGTCACCAAAGCCAAGCTTCTGTCCAACCTGTTGGCCGCCCCCGTTAACAGCCTGCGCTGGGCCTTGCTATGGGCAGGCGGCGGCGCGGCCCTTTTGGGTTGGGCCGTCACCGGCCTTCCGGAATGGGCCGAACTGCTGATCGGCGTGCCCGTGATCCTCGGCCTTTATGCTTGGCTGATCTGGACACGGGGCTTTGGCCCCGCGGATCGGGAATTGTTTCGAAAACAATCCAAGTCAGAAGCAGATGTCCAGACCCAGCCATAAGAGCTGGTGAAAGCAGTGCTTATCAGGCCCTGCCTTCTATCCAACCATCACGCCAATTCGGCGGCGATGGCCTGTTTCAAATCAGATTGCGCCCGCGGGCCGACTTGCGCGATAATCTCTCGAGCGCAAATCGCCCCCATTTTCAGGCAATCTTCTATGCTGCGTCCTTCAGCCAATCCGGCCAAAAATCCAGCGGCGAATAAATCCCCGGCGCCGGTTGTATCGACCACCTGCTCAAGCGGCGATGCGCTGACCTGCGTCCGCTCCCCCTGTGTCACGGCAATCGCGCCCTTGTCGCCGCGCGTCACCACCAGCAACGGAATGTTCGGCGCCACCTGCGCCACTGCAGCGTCGAAATCCTTCAGACCGGAAAGAGCGCCAATTTCAGCTTCATTGGCAAATAAAATGTCAAACAGCCCTTCAGCGATCAATTGGCGAAAATCATCGCCATGCCGATCAATGATGAAAGTATCAGAGAGTGTGAAGGCCACCTTCCGCCCCGCCGCACGGGCCACATCAATCGCGCGACGCATCGCCGCCCGCGATAAAGGCGGATCCCACAAATAGCCTTCCAGATAGAGAATTTCCGAATCCGCGATCCGATCCTCATCAATCATCGCCTGCTCCAGCAAATGGCTGGCCCCCAGAAAGGTGTTCATTGTCCGTTGCCCATCGGGGGTAACCAGAATCAGGCAGCGAGCCGTTGGCGCGCCTTCTGCCAAGGCCGGCGTATCATAAGCCACGCCCAAGGCACGCAAATCATGGGTAAAAACATCGCCCAGCTGATCTTGAGCAACCTGACCTATAAATGCACATTGCAGCCCCAGCGCCGCCATGCCAGCCAAAGTGTTGGCCGCCGAACCGCCAGACATTTCAATCGCTGGTCCCATCGCTTGATAGAGGCGCTCAGCTTCCGGTGCCTCGATCAAGCGCATGCTGCCTTTGACCAGCGCTTCGTTTTCAATCATCGCGTCACTTGCGCGGGCGATTACGTCAACGATCGCATTGCCAATCGCCAATATGTCATAACGGGCCGACGTCGACATAAATATCCTGTCATTTGGGGAGCATTGAAAAACGGCCTTTAAAGCGCCGTTACCGTCATGGCAAGGACAGCGCTTGACCGATGCAGAGATGGAATTCATGTCTGCGCTATGGCGATTGTTTTCCATGCTTTGGTGCTGGCCGTGCGCGATATGCTGCACCCATCCACCCTTCGATTGGTGCTGCAATCCATCCTGCTGACCCTAGCCCTTTTGGCCTTTATGGTCGGCGGCCTGCTCTGGGCCTTTCGCTATATATTGGCCCGCTACAGCGCCATCGACGTCGCCATATTGGATCTCGCGAGTCTGCTGATCGCTTTATCGCTGCTTGCTTCGGCTTGGATGATGTTTCGCGCTGTCGCCGTCTTCGTTATCGGACTTTTCGCAGATTCGCTTATAGAAACGGTTGAAAAGCGCCATTATCCTGCTGCAACAGCCGAAACCACCATGATTGGTTTCCGCCAGAGTTTTCGCCTATCACTATGCTCTGTCATGCGATTTCTGGGCGTCAATGCATTTGCTCTGCCGCTTTACCTGATGCTCATTCCAACGGTGATCGGCCCGCCGATCTTGGCGCTGTTCGTAAATGCATGGTTGCTCGGTCAAGATATGGAATCAATGGTTCGGGCGCGTCAAGCCAGTCGACCAGCGCTGCCCACCCCTCTTCGTTGGAGCCTTGGGCTTCTGTCCGCCGCAAGCCTCATCGTGCCTATCGTCAATTTCTTGGCCCCAGCGTTGAGCGCCGCTATGGCTGTGCATCTTTTCCATCTGCGTCCTAGGGGCAATATATGAACCGAAACCTATTGGCTGTCCTATCCGTTTCGGCTCTGTCCCTATTTTTGGCGGGCTGCGCAGGATCGGCTATTCCCCGTACTGGCACACCGAGCGGCACCAAAACACCGCCGACCGCACGGGTGACACCGCCCCCAGTGGTGCGCCCGGTGCAAAATAACATCCTGATCGGCAACAGTGCCGAAGCCTTGAGCCGCTCTATCGGCCGCCCACGTATCGATGTGACCGAAGGTAGCGGGCGCAAGATGCAATTTCTGGGCGCGAACTGTGTGCTGGATGTCTATTTCTATCCACCAAGCGCGGGAACGGCCCCCGTTGCCACCCATGTGGACGCCCGCACCCCTGACGGGCGCGATATGGATGTGAATCGATGTGCGGAATCGATGCGGCGCCGTTAATCGGCAATCGACTCCAATTCGTCCAGCGCCCAACCCGCCGCATCTGCCACCATCGCCGATTCATCCGTAAGCAATTGGGTCAATTGTGCGCGATATCCAGCTTTTCCGCTGTTTCCAGCGGCAATTGCGGCATTGCGAACCATGCGGTTGCGCCCGATCCGTTTAATCGGTGATCCCGCGAAAATCTGACGAAAACCGGCATCATCCAACGCCAATATATCGGTCAGTTCCGGCGCCGTCAGTTCAGCGCGCGGTAAAAATGCGCGGTGGCGATGCGCCGCAGCAGCAAATTTGTTCCACGGGCAAACACTCAAACAATCATCGCAGCCATAAATATGATTGCCCATTGCTTTGCGCAATTCATGCGGAATCGGCCCATCATGCTCAATCGTCAAATAGGAAATGCAGCGCCGCGCATCCACTTGATAAGGGGCTGGAAATGCCTGAGTCGGACAAATTCTCTGGCACGCATCACAGCTGCCGCAGCGATCCGTTTCCGGTATATTGGGCCGCAAAGTCAGGCTGGTATAAATTGCGCCAAGGAACAGCCAACTGCCATGATCCCGGCTCACCAAATTGCTATGCTTGCCCTGCCAGCCAAGGCCTGCCGCTGCTGCCAGCGGCTTCTCCATCACCGGAGCGGTATCGACAAAGACCTTTAATTCGCTGCCCGGCGCCTCTGCGACCAGCCAGCGGGCGACGGCTTTCAACGCCTTTTTCACCACATCATGATAATCGGCGCCTTGCGCATAAACGGATATGCGCCCATGTTCAGTCTGGTCCGCAAGGGCCATCGGATCTTCCGCAGGCGCATAGCTCATCCCCAAGCTGATAACCGAGCGGACTTCCGGCCATAATCCCTTGGGCGACGCGCGCTGCTCAGCACGATTTTCCATCCAGATCATGCTGCCATGGCAGCCATCCGCCAACCATTGATGCAATCGCGCAGCCGCTTGTGGCGCGGCATCCGCGCTCGCGATACCAAAAGCGACAAAGCCATGCGAGCGAGCTTCCGCTTCCAACCTGGCTTCCAAAGATAGGGATTCCGACCCGGCCATACGCCTTCTATACAACAGTCGGCAGCGGACGCCACGGGCGAGATGCTGGCATCCTGCGAAAAGGACGAAATATTCATGCCCAGAAAAATAACAGGCTAGCGCAAAATCACAGGCCAGCGCGATGCTGGCGTCCCCGGCCTTTTCCAATCAAGCACCGCCACACTCACAAAAAGCGGCGGTAAACCGAAGTTTTCTTCCAATCTCTACATGATCAAATTTCAGATATTTTTCCTATGATTTACGCATCTTGGAAGCGTTGACAAAGCTGTAAATAGTGCCATTCTATATCCTATCGTGCTGCGTAAAGACGGCAAAGAGAGGAAGTTATCATGGCCACCCAATTGCATAATGAAGCGCCCGTAATCGATCCATTTGATGTCAGCCGACCGGAACTGTGGAGCGAAGACCGTTGGCAGGAACCGATGCGCCAAATGCGCGCGGAATCGCCCATCCATTATACACCGGCTTCGGCTTTCGGCCCCTATTGGTCCGTGACCACCTATCAGCCGATTCAACATGTGGAGGCTTTGCCCAAAATCTTCTCATCTTCGTGGGAATATGGCGGCATCACCGTGGCCGGTGATGGCATTGAGCATATGAACGAAGATGATGTGCCCATGCCGATGTTCATCGCGATGGATCCTCCGCAGCATACCGCGCAACGCCGCACCGTTGCGCCTGCCTTTGGCCCTTCCGAAATTGATCGCCTGCGCAGCAACACGCTGGAACGAACCTCGGCGGTTTTGGAATCGCTCCCAATTGGTGAAACATTTGACTGGGTTGAAAAAGTTTCCATTGAGCTATCGACCCAGATGCTGGCCATTCTTTTCGATTTTCCTTGGGAAAGCCGACACAAGCTGACGGAATGGTCCGATGTGTTGGGCGATATCGAAAACTTCCATACAGATGAGCAGCGCAAAGCCCGTCTCGCCAAAGCCTTTGAAATGGGCGCCGCCTTTCAGCAATTATGGGCTGAAAAAGCCAAAAAGCCTGGTGAGCATGATTTGATCTCCATGATGCTCCGCTCAGACGCTATGAGCCATATGAGCGAGCAGGAGTTTATGGGGAATCTGATCCTCCTCATCGTCGGCGGCAATGATACCACCCGTAACAGCATGTCCGCTTTTGCTTATGGCCTGCATTGTTTTCCAGATGAGCGCAAAAAGCTTGAGGAAAATCACGAGCATGATCTAGCAGTCAACGCCATGCATGAAATTTTGCGCTGGCAGACCCCGCTGGCCCATATGCGGCGCACAGCTACCGAAGATGTGGAACTATTTGGTCAAAATATCCGCAAGGGCGATAAATTGGCGCTCTGGTATGCCTCGGCCAATCGAGATGAAAGCATCTTCCCAGATGGGGACAAGATCATCGTGGATCGCCCCAATGCCCGCCGCCATTTGGCATTCGGCTATGGTATCCACCGCTGCGTTGGCGCCCGTATCGCCGAATTGCAATTAACCACGCTAATTTCGGAAATGCAGCGCCGCCGTCTGCGGGTGAATGTGGTTGGAGAACCAACGCGCGTCCATGCCAGCTTTGTTCACGGCTATCGTCACCTACCCGTTCAGCTTGAGCAATATTAATCGCTGAAGCTTCATTCGAAGCAAAATTCCGCCGCTATCATTGCGATAGCGGCGGAATTTTATTTTTCGATAATGATATATTTTTAGCGTTTTCTCTCAGCAGTGAGAAAGGCTTAAATCACCTCGCCCGACAAGCGCTGACAGATCATATCCAATTGATCCAGCGTCGCAAATTTCAAGCTCAACGAGCCTTTTCCATCCCCCAGATATTGGATGGTCGCGCCGATACCCAATAGCTCTGACAGATGGCGTTCCACGGCCAAAATATCAGCATCCCGATCTGATGGAACCACCTCTTTTGCAGTCGTTGTGCTTTTGTCCGGTGCTTTTTCTTCGCGTACCAAGCCTTCGACTGCGCGAACAGAAAGCCCTTCTTTCACGACCCGCTCGGCGAGCAGCGCCGCATTTTCTACGCCGATCAATGCCCGGGCATGGCCCATCGCCAACGCCCCATCGCCCACCAATGTCTGAACACTGCTGGGCAATTCCAGCAGACGCATCAAATTGGCGACATGGCTGCGGGATTTCCCGACCAATTTAGCCAAGGCATCCTGATTATGACCGAAATCCTCGATCAGCTTCCGGTAAGCGCTGGCTTCTTCAATTGCATTTAAATCTTGCCGCTGAATATTTTCAACCAAGGCAATTTCATAGGTTGCGGCATCATCCAGATCCCGAACCAAAGCGGGGACATGATTCAGGCCAGCCTTTTGCGATGCCCGCCAGCGGCGCTCACCCGCCACCAATTGAAACCCATTTCCATCCGGGGATTTGCGCACGATGATCGGTTGCAACACCCCGCGAAGGCTGATCGATTCGGCCAATTCAGCAATGGCAGTCTCATCAAATTTGCGCCGGGGCTGGCCGGGCAGCGGAAATATAGCATCCACTGGCACATGCTGCACCGAATCCCCTATGGCTTCCGTTGTCGCTGCCCTTGGTGCGAGTTCGGGCAGGGCACCGCGCGGGGAAGAAATCATCGCCGCTGATTCAGCCGCTACAGGCAATTCTTTGATCGCATCGCCGAAAAGCGCACTCAATCCGCGGCCAAGTCCGGCGGGACGCTTGCGGACAGCCGGGCCGCCCATAGCTTCTTTCTTATCCGACATCAGGCAGCCTCTCGGATCGGCAGGCGATCAATCAATTCCCGCGCCAGCGCAATATAGGCCGCCGACCCGGAACAACGATGGTCATAGATAAGCGCAGGTAAGCCATGGCTTGGGGCCTCAGAAAGACGCACATTGCGCGGGATCACGGTTTCAAACACCACCGGTCCCAGACAATCGCGAACATCGTCCGCTACCTGATCCGTCAAGCGGTTGCGGCGATCGAACATGGTGAGAGCCACGCCGATAATGCTTAAATCCGAATTAAAGCGCGCTCTCACCCGTTCGACAGTCGTTAACAACTGACTAAGCCCTTCAAGCGCGAAAAACTCACATTGCATAGGAACCACAAGCGATTCCGCCGCAATCAGCGCATTCAGCGTCAACATGCCCAATGATGGTGGACAATCGATCAGGCAAATATCCCATTGAGCGGAGTCCGGTGTCGCAAGGGCCTGTTGCAACCGATGAAGTCGATCAGAAAACTCAACCAACTCAATCTCAGCGCCAGAAAGATCGACCGTCGCAGGCACAATATCCAAGCGGGGAATCGCCGTGGCTATAGCGCATTCTGCAAGGGTCGCATCGCGGCGCAACATTTCATAGCTGGTCAGTTCTCGCTGGGCGTTGCTGATGCCCATGCCAGTGGACGCATTGCCCTGAGGATCAAGGTCGATCAACAAGGTGCGCCATCCGGTAGCAGCCAGCGCCGTCGCCAAATTGATCGCCGTGGTGGTCTTCCCCACCCCCCCTTTTTGGTTCGCCACCGCAATGCAAATCATGCTTTTCCTCGCCTTTTCGCTGGGATCTGGCCCCGACCTACCAAGATGCGGCTATCAACATCCGTCAAACTATGTTCCACGTGAAACATAGTCTGCCATGCTTGTGGCAAAGCTTCCAGTTCGTTTACGGCATTACGCCCTTTCGGTAGCAACCATAGAGTCTCCTCTTGCGCAAATCGATTGGCAAGATTCATCAATTTTTCAAGCGGAGCGAAGGCACGTGCGCTGATTACCGCTGCAGGAAAACTCTCCAACAGTTCCAGCCGCATATCTGCGACCGTGACATTTTTTAGTCCCAATGCCTCCACCATATCGCGCAAAAAATTACAGCGCAATTTGCGCGATTCCACCAAAATGATCGGATCTTCCCGCAAGATAGCGATCACCAAGCCGGGCAAGCCGGCCCCGCTTCCTAGGTCGATCCAAGCGCCGAGCGTAGTTTTAGCATGGCTCAGCAATTGCGCGCTATCGGCCAAATGGCGCACCCAGAGGTTGGGAATCGTCGAAGCGGCAACAAGATTTTGGCGTTCATTTTCATCGGTCAGGTAGGAGGCATAACGCTCCAATGCGCTCCATTGCTGTTCGGATGGTGCAAAATTGCTGCGGACATAATCCCGTGCTGAATCTTCATTGGGCAAGAGAAGCGTCACGCTGCATGCCTTTTGCTATAAATCATAATCGCCGTCAGCGCTGCGGGGGTAACCCCTTCAATCCGCGCCGCCTGCCCTAAGGTTTCGGGTTGGGCCAAAGTCAAACGTTCAACCATCTCGCAAGACAATCCGCCGATGGCGCCATAATTTAGGTTGGAATCGAGCAAAATAGCTTCATTGGCGGCAAGAGAGCGTAGCTCAGCCGCCTGCCGCGCGACATAGGGCGCATAATGGGCATCTTCAGCCAATTCAGCCAATATGGCAGATGGAATTGCAAGCAATCGACTTTCCACCCTTTGTATATGAGCCATGGTGATTCCGGGAAAACGAAGCAGGTCCATGCGAGTCCGCACAACGCCGTCTGCGGGTAGCGGAATATCCAACGCGCGATAATCTGCCGTCGTAACGTCCATATTCAGGAGAGAAAGCGCCAAATCCCGGTCCCGCTGCCGCGCAGTGAAAAGTGCCGTTACTTCCGGCCCGATCAAACCACGGGACATGCCAATGGCGGTAAGCCGGGTCGCCGCATTATCCGCCCTTAACCGCAGACGATATTCGGCGCGCGCCGTTAACATCCGATAGGGTTCTGTCACCCCTTGCAGCACAAGATCGTCAATCATCACCCCGATGTAACTGACCGAACGATCAAGAATGAATGCTTCTTCTCCGCGCACTGCAAGCGCAGCATTGGCTCCGGCAACGAGTCCTTGGGCGCCAGCCTCTTCATAGCCGGTGGTGCCGTTGATCTGGCCAGCACAAAATAAGCCGCTGATTGCCCGCAACTGTAAGGTCCGGTCGAGTGCGCGGGGATCAATATGATCATATTCAACGGCATAGCCGCCAACGACAATTTCGACCGTCTCCAGCCCTTCGATGGATCGCAGCAATTGAAGCTGAACTTCTTCGGGTAAGGATGTCGATATCCCATTGGGATAGACGAGATGTGTATCCAGCCCTTCCGGCTCTAGAAAAATTTGATGGCTATCACGATCCGCAAAGCGATGAACCTTATCCTCAAAAGATGGGCAATAGCGCGGCCCTTTAGCCCCTATCGCTCCCGTAAACAGCGGTGAGAGATGCAGATTATCTTTCACCATCTGGTGCGTTTTGGGATTAGAGCGTGTGATACCGCAAAATATCTGCGGTGTGGTCCGCTGCATGTTCCACGTGGAACATGTCCAGCCATCGTCATCTGACGGCTGAACTTCCAGGCGCGCCCAGTCAATGGTGCGCCCATCCAAACGCGGCGGCGTACCGGTTTTAAGACGTGCCATCGGCAAGTTTTTGGCCCGCAATTGAATCGCCAGCCGATGGGCGCTCGCCTCATCAACCCGTCCGCCATCCGCCTGGTCTAAGCCCCGATACATGCGGGCGCCCAGAAAAGTGCCCGTCGCCAATATGACCTGCGAAGCCCCCAGCAACTGACCATCGGCCAATTCGACCCCGCGCACACTATTTTGCTCATCGCTCAGCAAGAGCGCAGCCACTTCGCCACCGATGATTTCGATATTGGCATAGCCTGCCAAAAGCGTCTGAATCGCATTGCGATACAATTTTCGATCCGCTTGAATACGGGGTCCTTGAACCGCTGCTCCCTTAGACGCATTGAGCATCCGATAGTGGATGGCGGCACTGTCCGACGCGCGGCCCATCAATCCATCTAGCGCATCAATTTCACGAACCAAATGCCCCTTGCCCAGCCCACCTATCGCGGGATTGCAAGACATGGCGCCGATGAGCGAGGGATCAAAGCTAATCAGCGCAACCTGAACACCAAGGCGCGCCGCAGCGGCTGCGGCCTCCGTGCCGGCATGACCGCCGCCCACGATAATGACATCAAATTTTCGGGTATAGTCCATTTCAGCATCGCCTTTATCCCAAGGCAAGCCATTGGTCCACCAATGTCGATCAATCCTGTTTCACGTGGAACATTTTTATCGGATCAATCCTATTTTCCGATACAGAAACGTCCGAACAGAGCATCCAGCATATCTTCTACTCCGCCACCGCCGGTGATCTGGCTGAGGCATGATGATGCCAGGCGCAATCTTTCGGCAATCAAGATCAAATCGCCTGCTTCGTGCTGATCCTTCGATATGGTCAACCAATGCAAAGCATCTGCCAATGCTACCCGTTGCCGCTTTCGCAGAGCAGCCTCCCCTTCCCGCGGTAACAGCGCAGCCGCTTTGGCCAATATCATATCATGAAGGTCGCTCATGCCTTCGCCGGTCGCCGCCGAAATACTAATATCGGATAAAGCAGCCAGATTCTCCCAACCGCTCTGTGAAGATCGAACATCCTGTTGTGCGGCCACGCATATGCGGTGAGGATGGTCTGGAATATCTTCTGGTTCCCCCAGCCATAAGAGCAGGTCGGCCATTTTAATTGCCGTTTTTGCGCGATCAATGCCCATCGCTTCTATGGCGTCCGCCGCATCGGATCGGATGCCAGCCGTATCAGAAAAGCGCATCGCAATGCCGCCGAGCGACAAGGATGTTTCCACCACATCTCTGGTCGTTCCCGCTACTGGTGAGACAATCGCCAATTCACGCTGGACCAGTGCGTTGATCAAAGTCGATTTACCAGCATTGGGAGGTCCCGCAATCACCACGGATAGACCATCCGCAATCACCTCAGCCGCCGGGCGATCAAGCCAAATCTGCCATTCGGATCGCATATCCGCCATTGCGGATAAGATACGCTCCCTTACCACATCACCGGTTTCGACATCATCTTCGTCGGCAAAATTCAGCTCGGCTTCTGCCTGCGCCATCAGCCCCAACAGACAATCTTGCCACGCCGCGACCGCTTGCGAAATATGTCCGCTCGCCATTGCAAGCGCCTGAACCCGCTGGCTTTCTGTTTCTGCGGCAAGCAGGTCTGCCAACCCTTCGGCTTCCGCCAGGTCGATACGGCCATTCATAAAAGAGCGCCGTGTAAATTCTCCTGCAACTGCCGGTCGCAAATTGGCCATAGCGCCCAGCGCCTTTTCAACCGCCGCGACAACGGCACGGCCGCCATGCAGGTGAAGTTCAGCGAGATCCTCTCCTGTGGCCGTTGCCGGGCCGGGAAACCACAGGGTCAATGCCAAGTCCAGCGGATTGCCTTGCTGATCACGAAGCTGTGCCAGCGACGCTTGCCGCGGCTTGGGCAAACGGCCCGCCAGCGCCATCAGGGCTTGTCCAGCAGCAGCTCCGCTGATCCGAATAACCGCGATCGCCGCTGGCGGCATCCCGCTCGACAGCGCATAGATGGTTTCGTGCATAAAATCCTGAATTCAGCTTTTGGCAGGCTTACTGCCGTCATTATCGGCACTGCCCTTCGCTCCATCCCCAAAGGATGTCATGAAAGAGCGAAACATATCCAATCCATTCTGCCCCACCGGTGACCAGCTTTTAATCAGCGAATCGACGATATCCGGCGTAATGCCCTTTTCCATCATCTCTTTCACTCGCGCCTGATATAGATCATGCAGAGACGCCATATCGGGAAGACCGATCAAACGGCGAACCTCTTCAGGGGTGCAATCTATCTCAATATGGAATTTCATCTTTCGTTTCCATCCAAAAGCTTGAGCCCGCTCGCAGAGACCGCTAGTTTCGCGGTTTAACCCCCAATAAGCAAGCTTCAGGAGAGTTTTTACATGTCCGCCACCAATGTTGTGATTCAGGCCATGAATGGTGAAGGCCAGATTCCGGCCTATGTTGCCCGTCCAGAAGGCTCAGAAGGCAATGCAACACGCGCCATCATCCTGCTTCCCGAAATCTTCGGTGTGAATGCTGGTGTCCGCAAGAAAGTGGATGATTGGGCTGCTCTGGGCTATCTGGCCATTGCACCCGATATTTTTTGGCGTTTTGCGCCCGGTGTGGAACTCAACCCCGACGTTGAAGCAGAGTTTCAAGAAGCTCTGGGCTATTTTGGCCAATATGACGCTGATAAGGGCGTGCTGGATATCGAAGCAACAATCCATTGGTTGCGCGAACAAGGCGCCACAAAAATCGGCACGGTGGGCTTCTGCCTAGGCGGCCGCTTGGCTTATATGGCTGCCGCGCGCACGGATCTGGATGCTTCTGTCGGCTATTATGGTGTGATGATTGATCAAATGCTGGACGAAGCGAAAGCTATCGCCAAGCCTTTGATGCTGCACATGCCCACCGAAGATCATTTTGTCGATCATGCGGCCCAGAAGAAAATCCATGATGCACTGGATAGCCACCAAAAGGTGACTCTCCACGATTATCAAGGTCTGGATCATGGATTTGCTGCGACGACCGGCAATCGCCGTGATGAAGCTGGCGCAGAATTGGCGGATGCACGCACCCGCGACTTTTTCGCTGAGCATCTGGGATGAGCGCCGCTGCGGGGATCGCCGCCTGGCATGAATATATGAACGGATCGGCTAATCCGGCAGCGCTTAAAGCGCTTTTAGCCGAGGATGCCGTCTTTCATTCGCCTGTCGTTCACACCCCGCAGCAAGGCCGTGACAAGGTTTTTGCCTATTTGTTCGCCGCCAGCCACGTGCTGGGCGGCGAGCAATTTCGCTATGTGCGGGAAATTGTCGACGGTAACCAAGCGATGCTTGAGTTTTCCAGCGAATTGGATGGCATTCATATCAATGGTGTCGATATCATCCGCTGGGATGATAACGGTCTGATATCCGATTTTAAGGTGATGGTTCGTCCCTTGAAAGCCATCAACAAAGTCTGGGAAAAAATGGCGGAAATGCTCGCTCAGCAAGCCAAATCAGACAGTTGATCAGCGCCTTTTAGCGCCGCATCAGATCAGCATCAGTGCGGATAGATCGCGCAGCAAATGAAGCGGAAGTTCATCTTCTGCCTCATTTTCTATAACAGGCTCTGGTGCAGCATCCTGTTGCAAATAACGCCATCCTTGATGTGCACGCTTGGGTGTAGGGCGAACCCGCTGCAAAGGCAGTTTGCAGACAATATCAATGCGGCCATCTTCCCGATCATCAAATCGCACAATCTCAAGCCGCGCCATCATCATATGTTTTACGATGAAATACAGGCCGCCACCGATCAATTCTGTGGTCCGCTTAGGGCGGTTGCGCGTGGTGAAATGGATTTCACCCTGCTCATTCCCTCGTTCCTGAATGCGCGCGGCCAGAGCTGCATAGTCGCTGCAGCCATAGGCAACACGGGAAAGATGCAAATTTGCCATAGCATCAAAATGGGGTTCGAAATGAAAATGGCCAGCCCCTCTTTGCGAAGAACTGGCCATAATCTGTCATAATATCTGTATAATCAGGAGAAAAGCGTTCCCATGCCAACCGCTGGATCAATCCACCCTTCATACATCATCTTCAGCGCAACATAGAGCACCAGCGCCAACCCAATATAAGCCAACCAGCGATAACGCTCGATCAGGCGGGCAAGGAAGTTGGCCGCAACGCCCATAAGGGCAACGGCAAAGACCAGGCCGACGATCATGATACCAGGATGATCCCCAGCAGCGCCAGCAACGGCCAAGACATTATCAAGGCTCATGGAGACATCTGCCAGAGCTACAGCCCATGCGGCGCCCCAAAAACTCTTGGCCGGGCGCAGGCCAGAATGTTCATCGCCTGCAATTTCTGGTGATCCAGGCGAATGAGCGACAGGATCATGACGAATTTCCCGCCACATTTTGAACGCCACCCACAATAGCAATAAACCGCCGATGAAGATCAGGCCAATAATGCTCATGAGTTGAACGACAACAAGGGCAAAGGCCACGCGCAAAACCAGCGCCGCCAAAACACCCATGATGATCACCTTGCGACGTTGATCCGCCGGAAGGCCTGCTGCCAATGCCCCCACAATGATCGCATTATCGGCTGCCAGCAGCAGATCAATCGCAATCACCAGGAAGAATGCCTTCATATTCGAAGGATCGGTGATGTTCGCGAAATCATTAACAATATGACCCCACATACCGGAGAGGCCACCAAATTCTATCGGCGCGGCAGCAGCGCCGTTCGCCATCACAGACAGAAGATCAATCACGCAAGATTCCTACTTCATGGTCAGACCGCCATCGTTGATAAGCCCTCTTAATGAGGAACCATCAGATCAACCGCCCAGATTTACGACAAATTGGTGCGCATTAACTACGCCCAACTCCATTACTGGTTCATCGAATCGAAAAAATCTTCGTTGGTTTTGGAATCCTTGATCTTATCGAGCAGGAATTCCATCGCATCGACGGTGCCCATCTGCATCAAGATGCGGCGCAGCACCCACATTTTGGAAAGCTTGCCCTTTTCAACCAGCAATTCTTCCTTGCGCGTGCCGGATTTTCCAACATCCAGCGCTGGGAATATCCGCTTATCGGCGACCTTGCGATCCAGCACGATTTCGCTGTTACCCGTGCCCTTAAACTCTTCAAAAATCACTTCATCCATACGGCTTCCGGTATCGATCAGCGCGGTGGCAATAATCGATAGCGATCCGCCCTCTTCAATATTTCGAGCGGCACCAAAAAAGCGCTTCGGGCGTTGCAGCGCATTGGCATCCACACCACCAGTCAACACTTTCCCGGATGACGGAACAACCGTGTTATAAGCGCGCCCCAAACGGGTGATGGAATCGAGCAGAATCACCACATCTTTCTTATGCTCGACCAGACGCTTGGCCTTTTCGATCACCATCTCGGCGACCTGCACGTGACGCGTGGCGGGTTCATCAAAGGTAGAGGATACCACCTCGCCTTTCACGCTGCGCTGCATATCCGTGACTTCTTCCGGACGCTCATCGATCAGCAAAACGATCAGATAAACTTCCGGATGATTGTCGGTGATCGCTTTCGCGATATTTTGCAGCAGCACCGTCTTACCCGTTCGTGGTGGTGCCACGATCAAGGCGCGCTGGCCCTTGCCCTGCGGGCTGACCAAATCAATCACCCGCGCCGATTTATCTTTGCTGGCTGGATCCAGCGTATCCAGTGACAATTTCTGATTGGGATAAAGGGGCGTGAGATTATCGAAATTCACCCGGTGGCGGACCATATCCGGCGTATCAAAATTAACACTGATCAGCTTTGTCAGCGCGAAATAACGTTCGCCATCTTTGGGAGCGCGAATTTCGCCTTCAACCGTATCGCCGGTGCGCAGGCCAAATTTACGAACCTGATTGGGCGAAACATAGATATCGTCCGGCCCAGCCAGATAGTTGGATTCCGGGCTACGCAAAAATCCAAAACTATCGGGCAACACTTCAATCGTGCCAGACCCAATAATTTCTTCACCCTCTTCGGCCAATTCCTTGAGGATGGAAAACATAAGATCCTGTTTGCGCAGGGTCGACGCCCCTTCAACGCCCAATTCTTCGGCCATTTCAACCAATTGGGCAGGCGACTTATGTTTCAAATCTTGAAGATGCATGAATGTTTTTTCCGAAATAACAGAAATATGTAAGGATATAAATTTCAGCGCGCCATCCGGCGCCTATCCAGCCTTGGGAAGACTGTTTTGATAGTGACCGTGCAAGAAAGCACTTTCCCAGCAAAAAGGATTGTCACGACCCATATGCCCAGCATGGCATTGAGTCAATAAAATGCGCAAAAGCGCCAACCGAAAAATCATCTGCGAGAGCGGCGATATATCAGGCCCTGAACATGATTCAGGGCCTGATGATATTTATAGTCCGGGCCGAACCACCGCCAAAATAACAATGATTGCCGCCAACACACCGGGCACTTCATTCACCAGCCGAAGCTGTTTCTCGCTCATCGGCCGCTCGCCTCGTTTCAGCTTTTTGCAATAAGACACTGTCCAACCATGATAGCCAGACAGGATCAACAGCATCAGCAATTTGGCGTGAAACCAGCCTTGCGCAAAATAGCTTCCATTGATCGCGAGCATCAAACCCAGAATCCAGATGATGATCAAAGAGGGATTGAGGATGATCCGCCGCAGCCGGTCTTCCCGTTCAATCCATTTCCGATCTTCATCCGATCCCACTGTGCATTGGTGATGATAGACGAAAAATCGGGGAATCATGAAAAGCCCAGCCATTAAAAAAATGGCAAAAATAATATGTCCGGCCTTAACCCAAAGCATGGTGACTCCCAGAAATCCTGTCATTCCGCACCTCGCTTAACCGCGGACACGCCTGATCAAATGTTCAACATGGGCGATGGGCGCGTCCGGCACGATTCCATGGCCCAAGTTGAAAATATGGGGCCTGTCAGGAAAGGCTGCAAGAATATCATCAATCGCTCGATCAAGCACCTCGCCGCCGGTAACCAGTGCTAGTGGATCCAAATTGCCCTGCAAAGGCAGTTCTGGCGGCAAGGATGCATGGGCCCAATGCGGATTCACTGTTTCATCAAGACCCAATGCATCCACCCCGGTTTCCGCGGCATATTGCGGTAATTTTCCGCCTGCCCCCTTTGGAAAGCCAATGATCGGGGTGTTCGGATGCAGCGCCTTTAACCGGCGCACGATTTCCGCATTAGGAGCGATCACCCATTGATCATATTGTGCAGGCGATAGGCTGCCAGCCCAACTGTCAAACAGCTGCACTGCTTCCACACCATTTTGAATCTGGCCAGAAAGATAGGTGATGGACAAATCGATAATGGCGTCCAAAATTTCTTGAAACGCTTTGGGATCACGATAGGCCAATCGCCGGGTTAGTGATTGATCCTTGGATCCCTGCCCCGCCACCATATAGGTCGCCACCGTCCATGGGCTGCCGATAAAGCCCAGAAAGGTAGTTTCTGGAGGCAATGCAGCTGCGACCTTCGCCACGGTACCATAAACGGGATCAAGGCGCTGTGGCGCTGCTTGCAGCGAAGATAGGGCATGATCGACCAGCGTTGGTGCCAGACGGGGGCCTTCCCCAGCCTCAAACCATAAATCCTGTCCCAAAGCATGGGGGATGACCAAAATGTCAGAAAAGAGAATTGCGCCATCAAAGCCAAAACGGCGGATGGGCTGCAATGTCACTTCTGCGGCGGCGTCGCTATCATAGCATAGTTCAAGAAAGCCGCCCTTCTTTTCGCGCAATGCACGATATTCGGGCAGATAACGGCCAGCCTGGCGCATTAGCCAAAGCGGTGGACGATCCTGCTTAGCCCCTTGGAGCGTTGCCAAAAGCTTTTTCGATGAGCTCATGCGCCGCGTCTCTCTCTTTCTACTAATTTAAATATTATAAGAATGATGGTTGTTAGATGGTTGGTGGATAAGCGGGGTTTAGTCATAGCTGTCTGATTTGCCAACAGCTTGACTCCCGGAAATCCTTGATTCTTACCTGAGTCGTGGAAACTTATCCCTATTATCCACAGCCTGTGGATAGTTACCATCCCTTGTGGATAAATGGTTGGGCGGAATCAGTGGTTTTGGGGATGATATTCTGTCCACAAATTTATCCCTGAAGTTATCCACAGACTTGCACACAGGCTTGGCCTGAGATGTTTGCTTGCCTTTTTTGCGGCCTCAGAGGATGGGTGGGCTATGGCTCGATTACATCTTCACCTTATCTCGGATTCCACGGGTGAGACGCTCGAAAACATCGCTAAGGCTGCGATTTCTCAGTTTGATGATGTCGATTTCGTCCGCCATTTCTGGCCGATGGTGCGATCAGAATCGCATCTGGATCGCATCATGGCAGAGGTGCAAGCCAGCCCTGGAATGATTTTGTTCACGCTGGTATCCGGTGAATTACGGGCCAGCTTGGAACGTCGGGCGGGGGAATTAAATCTGCCCTTGGTGCCGGCTTTGGATGCTGTGACCGATGCGTTGGAAGCAATATTAGGCCAAGAGGCGAAGGCGCGTCCGGGGCGGCAGCATGTGTTGGATGCGGCTTATTTTGAGCGGGTGGAAGCGATCCAATTCACTGTGGCGCATGATGATGGCATCGCATGGGAAAATTGGGAGCAGGCGGATATTGTTTTGGCCGGTGTCTCGCGAACGTCGAAAACACCGACGAGCATCTATCTGGCCAATCGCGGATTCAAAACAGCGAATATCCCCATTGTGCCGGAATCCCCGCCACCCGACATGTTGTTCACATTGAAACGGCCGTTGGTGGTGGGGCTCACGACCAGTTTGGACCGTCTGGTTCAGGTTCGGCGGAATCGACTATTGTCTTTGAATCAAACCGCTGAAACATCCTATGTAGCTGAAGATAAAGTGAAATCTGAGCTGGCCTATGCGCGGCGTATGTTTGCAGACAATGGATGGCCGGTGATTGATGTTACCCGCCGCAGCATTGAAGAAACGGCCGCTGCCATTATCCGCTTTTATGAGGATCGCGCTGCGTGACCCCATTGTTGCTGGCTTCACAAAGCGCTGGACGCGTCCAAATGCTTCGCGCCGCTGGATTGTCATTTGAAACCAGCCCGGCCCATGTGGATGAAGAGGCACTGACCCTCGCTTTGCAGCAACAGGGCCAGCCACCGCGCAATATCGCTGATGCGCTGGCCGAAGCCAAGGCTGTCAAAATATCATCACGGGTGCCGGGTGTCATCGTTTTGGGTGCCGACACGGTCTTGGCGCTGGATGATGGTCGCTTGCTCACCAAGCCCATTGATAAAGATCATGCTGCAGAACAATTGCGCGCCATGGCAGGACAGCGCCACCGATTGTTCAGCGCTGTGGTCGCGGCAAGAGATGGTCAGCCGATTTGGCGGTCCCTTGGCGTTGCGACCATGGCCATGCGCAGCTTGTCGGATGCGTTCATCGCTGATTATGTCGACCATAATTGGGATCATATTCGCTGGACCGTCGGCTGTTACGAGATTGAGGGAGCGGGTGTGCAATTGTTTGACCGGGTTGAAGGCGACCCATGGACGATTATTGGCATTCCCATGCTTCCCTTGCTCTCATGGCTCCGCACGATAGGATTGGCCGCAATATGATTGATACCGCTTCTTCTTCCCTTCCCTATGCCGAGGTGATTGGCGATCCTATCGCGCATAGCAAATCCCCGCTGATTCATAATTTCTGGTTAAAGGCCAATGCGATGGCTGGAGATTATCGGCTGGCGCATGTGCTGCCGGAAAATCTGCTATCCTATATTGCTGAGCAGCGCGCCGATCCGAACTGGCGCGGCTGCAATGTAACGATTCCGCACAAGGTGGCGGTGATGGATCATGTCGGCGATCCCGGCGGCGTGCGCGATAGCATCGGTGCGATGAACACCATCATCCGCCAGCCCGATGGAGAGTTGATCGGCACCAACACCGATGCCGCCGGATTTTTTGCGCCCTTATCCGAGCTGGATTTGCAGGGCGCGCCAGTGGCGATTATTGGCGCAGGTGGTGCCGCCCGGGCTGTGCTTTTTGCGCTGGCCCGTGCCGGCGTCGGTGAGGTGACGATTTTCAACCGCAGCCCGATGAAGGCGATGGGTTTATTGGCGACTTTCGGGCTGAAGGGCCGGGTGGCCGCGCTGGATGCCCCTTTGCCGCCCGTAAGTCTGCTGGTGAACAGCAGCAGCCTTGGCATGAAGGGGCAGCCGCCGCTGGATCTGGATTTGTCGCCCTTGCCAGACGATGCGGTCGTTTATGATCTGGTTTATGCGCCGCTGGAAACGGGTCTGTTGCAGGCCGCCGCGAGCCGGGGCCTTTCGACCATTGATGGTTTGGATATGTTGATTGGTCAGGCTGCCATGGCCTTTGAACTTTTTTACGGGGCGCCGCCGCCGCAGGATCGGGATGAGGAGTTGCGGGCCTTGTTAACTAGGTGATGGAAGGGGGAAGCATATAATGGAAGGAAAACGCCCCGGTCTGCGACCTTTTCTGCGTCATAAGCGTCCTTTCATTCTAGGGCTGACAGGCTCGATTGGCATGGGAAAATCCACGGTCACCAAAATGTTCCGTCAGCAGAATATTCCCGTTTTTGATGCCGATGCGGAGGTCCATATTTTGCAAGGGCCCGGCGGACGGCTGGTACCTGCCATTGAGGCCCGCTTTCCGGGCACCACAGGCCCAAAGGGCGTGGATCGCCAGAAGCTGGGCCCGCGTGTGCTCGGCGATCCAGCGGAGCTGCGAGCGCTGGAGCGGATTATTCATCCCGCTGTCGCCGATGCACAGCGGCGCTTTTTGTCGCAACATCGATCCCGGCCCTTGGTGGTGCTGGATATTCCGCTGTTGTTTGAAAAGGGTGGCTGGCGGCGCGTTGGTGCCATCGCCGTGGTTTCGGCGCCGGTCTGGATGCAGGGCAAAAGGGTGATGCGCCGCCCCGGAATGACCCGCAAAAAACTGGCAGAGATCAGGCGATTGCAGGTGCCGGATCACAAGAAGCGGGCGATGGCTGATTTCGTGATCAACACTGGCCACCTCAAAAGCGAGACACTCCAACAGATAAGGACCATCGCCTCTTGTTTCCGGGGGAAATAGGGTCCAGATTATATCTCCTATGAGAGAGATTATTTTCGACACAGAAACAACGGGATTCGATCCGAAAACGGGTGACCGAATGGTCGAGATCGGTTGCATCGAACTGATGGATCGGCGGGAAACCGGCAATAATCTTCATATCTATTTTAACCCTGAGCGCGATATGCCAGCGCAGGCCGAAGCTGTGCATGGTCTGTCGAGTCAATTTTTGTCTGATAAACCGCTGTTTGCGGATCAGGCTCAGGCAATTTTGGACTTTGTTGGTGATGCCAAGCTGGTGGCCCATAATGCCGCCTTTGACTTCAATTTTCTTAATGCCGAGCTTGCGCGCGCCGGTTATCAGGGGATTGGTCTGGATCGGATGATCTGCACCCAGCAGATGGCCCGGAAAATGCATCCCGGCGCCAAACATACGCTGGATGCGCTGTGCACACGCTATGGCATTGATCGCAGCCACCGGGTGAAACATGGCGCGCTGCTCGACGCTGAACTTTTAATGCATCTTTATATTGAGATGACGGGTGGTCGGCAGATCGGATTGGGCTTGACCGCGGATCGCGGCGGCGCCGCTGCCGGGGCGAGGGGGGCCGTGGACGAGGCACCCGCCCAGCCCGCTTCCTTGATCCGTCCTGCTCGCCCTCATGCGGCGAGCCCGGCGGAATTGGCCCGTCACACTGCATTCGTTGCCGGTCTCCAGCAGGCGATTTGGCTCGAAGGGGCGTAGGGCGACGCTGGTCGCCCGCGTTCACATTCTGGAAGGAGTATCAAGATGGAAATTCGCGTCTCTGGTCACCAGATCGAAACCGGTGAGGCTCTGCAGGAGCGTGTTGCCGACCGGATGAACGCGATTGCGGAGAAATATTTTGCCCGCGCTATTGGGGCGAATGTGGTGTTTAAAAAGGGACCACATGATAGTTTTCAATGCGATATTGTGGCCCATGTGATGCAAGGTTTGGTCTTGAAGGGCCATGGTCAGGCGCAAGAGGCGCCCGCCGCTTTTCAGGCAGCATCCGATCGGATTGAAAAGCAGTTGCGCCGTTATATGCGGCGGCTGAAGGATCGAGGCGCTGGCCCGGCAGCGCCGGAATTTGATGCCTTCGCGCACGATAATGCAGGCTATACGGTGTTTGATTCCGGCATGGAGGACGAAGAGGCGGGCGATGCGCCGCTGATCGTGGCCGAAACAAGGGTCGATGTGCCGGAAAGCAGCGTGTCGGATGCGGTGATGATGCTGGATCTGCGCGATACCAACGCCTTATTGTTTGTGAACAGCAAAACCGGCACCCACAATATGGTCTATCGCCGGCATGATGGCACGATCGGATGGGTCGAACCACAATAAGACTAGCTTTTGCTTGCCTATCGGCTTATTGGGCGCGCCCAAAGATATCCTGAGCAGATATGCTGGGCCGATAGGCAGCGTTGCATAGCTGGCCATTTTAGCCATGGCGTGGAACGCTGCGCCAGCATGTGGCGGCAAACCAGATTTGATCGAAATAATGAACCTGTCTTCTCTTATCTACCCAGCTACGGTCCGCGCCAATGTGATGTTGGATTCCAAAAAATCTCTCTTTCCTTTGGCGGGTGATATCGCCAGCCAGGCATTGGGATTGACGGGCAGCGAAGTGAGCGAAGCTTTGTTGGAGCGAGAGCGGTTGGGTTCGACCGGCTTTGGACGCGGTATCGCCCTGCCCCATGCGAAACTGGCGGATCTCAATGGGGTTCGCGGAATATTCCTGCAACTCAACCGCCCAGTGGATTTCAACGCCGTCGACGGCTTGCCGGTCGATTTGCTGTTCATTCTTTTATCGCCGCTGGATGCTGGGGCGGATCATCTTAAAGCCTTGGCCGGTGTATCGCGGATGCTGCGCAACGATAGTTTTTCTGAACGTTTGCGCGGTGCGAAAAGCGACGAAGCCCTTTATGCGCTGTTAAATGACGGTGCCACGGCGCGTGACGTCGCTTAAGCGGCCACCCCATTCGCTATGACGCGGCTAACCAGCCGATTATGGATTGATTCGCTGATTCGCGCGGTTCAGGCTGAGGGCGGATTTGCGATGATATTGGCCAAGGGTTACGAGCATGGCGGCGGCATTCTAGTGCAATGCTGTGATCGGGGCGTCGCAGGCCCGCTTTTCGAGCGGCGTTATCAGATGGACGGTGACAGTCTGTGGGATCCTGTCGGTCCGGCGCCCGAATCCTCCGCAGAAGAACGGCAGAAATATCTGGAAAGACGGCGCCAGATTGATCCTGATTTATGGATCATTGAACTGGATATCGCAAATTCCGAACAGTTCATCGCGCGCTGGGCTGCAATTTCTTGACCCCACTGTGCGACCCAATAAGGGGCACCGAGATTTTTAACGCGTAGGTCGAATTGCGGGTTCCATCGGTTTATTCCGAAGTTTTCCCGAATATCAATTTGGACACGCAGTCGGATGATGGCCGCAGGCGGCTTTGGTTGTGCTCTTATGTCAGCCCCTCGCCCCTGTTTTTTGGATATGGTCCATCAGCCGCCCTTTTGACGGACCATATGAGTCGCTTTTTAAATGCTGCCGGTGTGGCAGCTATTGGCATGACCATTGCCACGACATTGTTCATGGCGGAGCCAGGCTTCGCTTCCGACCTTGGCGCAGATGCTGCCACCCCCATGCTGACCTATCCCGGAACCGAAATTCTGGACGAGGCGGCCAATCCGGATCAATCTGAGCGCAACGCTGAGGCCAATGAACTTCCAGCGGCGCTGGTGGCAGATGAGCCTGAAAAACCATTGGTGACCGCTGAATCGCTCGCGTCCCTCGTTGCCCAGACCGATATTCCCAGCAGGATTGATGCTGAGTTGCGCTGCCTAGCTGGCGCGGTTTATTTTGAATCGCGCGGCGAGTCGCTGCCGGGTCAATTGGCTGTTGCCCATGTTGTGATCAACCGCGCCTCATCGGGCCGTTTCCCATCCAGTCTGTGCGGTGTTGTGCATCAGCGCAGTCAGTTCAGCTTCATTCGTGGCGGCAAAATGCCGCATATTCGCGAAGGCCATCAATGGGATAAGGCCGTAGCGATTGCGCAAATCGCGCTGGATGGCAGCTGGAAAAATCATGCGGCTGGCGCTCTGTTTTTCCACGCTCGCCATGTTTCCCCAAATTGGGGCAAAAAGCGTATCGCTCAGATCGACAATCATATTTTTTATCGCTGACCGCGCTTGGCCCTGAAGGGCTGATGGCGCACATGGCGATGATAATAGCTGATAATCAGTGCAAGGGGCTGTCTTATAGAGGGGCAGTCACCTTGCATTGCCATTTTTGAATCATTAGCGCATGGTCGATGGATGACAGCTAAACTCCCGCTCGCGCTGCTATCGGCAGTCGCTCTCACAGTCGGCGGCTGCGCCACGGCGGTTCCGCCAGTGGAAGTCACCCGTTTCCATACCAATGCGCCATCATTATGGGCCGCTGGCACCACTTATAGTGTGGAGAGCACGCCGCTCACGGATAGCGGTCAGCCGGTTGGTGCAACGCAGCCTTCTTTGGAATGGAACAGTTATCGCACGGCGGTGGAACGCCAGCTTCAATTGCAGGGGCTGGTGCCTGCCGCTGCAGGAGCCGCCGCACCGTTGAAATTGCGTATCGGGTTTGAGCGTTATGACCGGACCAGCGGTGCGCGTCGTTCGCCGGTATCGGTAGGAGTCGGCGGATCGACCGGAGGCTATGGTTCGGGTGTGGGCCTAGGAATCGGTTTGAATTTGGGCGGTGGAGGATCCCGCCATCAGCAAGAATTGAGTCTGTTTGTGCGCATCGATGATCATGCCGCGGGCCGGGCCTTGTGGGAAGGGCGCGCTATCACCTCTGTATCTTCTAAAGCGCCAGCTGCTCAGCCGTCTTTAGCGGCGGATAAATTGGCGGCCGCGCTGTTTAAGGATTTTCCGGGTGAATCTGGTCAAACCGTTCGTGTGCCATGACGATTCAGATCAACGCAGCCTTTGATAGCGGCAATATCGCAGTTCGCCATATTGATGGAAGCTCGGCCCAACTGACCATTGAGAAAGACCGTAATTCGGAATTTTTCCAATGGTTTCATTTTCGGGTTGCCTGTGCGGTGGGCGATGATCTGAATCTGGCTATCAGCGGGCTGGCCGATTCTGCTTTTGCGGATGGCTGGAAAGATTATGCCGCCTGCGCCAGCTATGATCGCGAATATTGGTTCCGTCTGGACACAGATTATGATGAGAAGCGGGACAATGGCACGCTGACCATCCGCCATATGGCTGAAGGCTCCTTGCTATGGGTTGCCTATTTTCCGCCTTATTCCATGGAGCGCCACCATGATCTGATCGCCTCCGTCAGCCAGTTGGAAGGGGTTAGCTATCGCAGCCTTGGCACCAGTTTGGAAGGCCAGTCGATTGACTGCCTGTCTCTTGGCGATGGTGAAAAACAGGTCTGGCTTTATGGTCGGCAGCATCCGGGCGAGACGATGGCCGAGTGGTGGATGGAAGGGGCGCTGGAAAAACTGACCGACCCTGCTGATCCTCATGCGCGATCACTGCGCCAGAAATGCCGTTTTCATATCATTCCCAATATGAATCCGGATGGCAGTTGTCGCGGCCATTTGCGGACCAACTATGCCGGGGTGAATTTGAATCGCGAATGGGCCAATCCAAGCGATGATCGCAGCCCAGAGGTAAAATCTGTTTTGGCGGCGATGGACGAAACGGGTGTGGACTGGGCCATGGATGTGCATGGTGATGAAGCGATTCCCGCTGTTTTCATCGCAGGTTTTGAAGGCATTCCCAATTTACGCCCCGGGCAATTGGAAGCCTATCTCGCTTTTGAAAGCCGATTGGCGGCCAATACGCCTGATTTCCAGACCGAGCTGGGCTATCCGAAGGATGGACCCGGCCAAGCCAATCTGACTCTGTCGACGACTCAGATTGCCGAGCGTTTCGGCGCCATAGCGATGACGCTGGAGATGCCGTTTAAAGACAATCACGATCTGCCCGATCCGGAACAGGGATGGTCAGCGGAACGGTCCAAGGCTTTGGCCCATGCGTGCCTGACGACTTTGGATCAAATGATCTAGAGGCGTGATTAGAGCGCCGGAGATAAAGGCGGACGATAAAAAGCCTCGACCAATATATTGGCCGAGGCTTTTTCTATAGGCTTTGCAGCATTATGAAATTTAAGCGGCGTCTTGAACGATCGGCTCAACCAGTTCGGCATTGCCGTTGCCAATTGCGATGCGCTGCGGTTTTGAGGCTTCCGGCACTTCGCGCAGCAAGTCCAACGTCAGCAAGCCGTCCGACAGATCGGCGCCTTGCACGCGCACAAAATCGGCGAGCTGGAATCGGCGTTCGAAAGCGCGGGTTGCGATGCCGCTATAAAGCAATTGGCGGCCTTCACCATCTTTGGCTGGGGCTTTGCGACCAGCGACGGTTAGCATATTTTGATGAGCGGTAATCTCAATCTCATCCTGTTTGAAACCCGCAACCGCGATGATGATGCGGAATTGGTCTTCAGACAGGCGCTCAATATCGAAGGGCGGATAATTTTCCGCGCTCGGGCCACTGTTTTCCAGAAATTCAAACAAACGATCAAAGCCGACGGTGGAGCGGCGATAGGGGGTCCAGTCAAATGCGTTACGCATGATACTTCCTTTCATAAGCGAAGTTTCGCGCCTTGCCACTTGGCCTCAGCGCGTTGCCGGCCCCATTTTGGCGACCGGCTGATTAGGATTTGGGAAGAGGGCATGCGGATTCAAGAGGCCGATAGCTCTTTTGCAAAACTCACGCTATGGCGCGGCCAAACCTTGCCCGATGGGGCATAATAGCAGGAAGGAATATCGATGCCGCAGCTCATCCTCATCCGCCACGGCCAATCACAATGGAATCTGGAAAATCGTTTCACCGGCTGGTGGGATGTTGATGTGACGGAACAGGGCGTGGCCGAAGCCATCGCCGCTGGTGAACTGATGAAAGAAAAGGGCATTGCGCCTGATGTCGCTTTCACATCCTTGCAGAGCCGCGCGATCAAAACATTGAATCTGGCCTTGGAAGCCATGGGCCGTTTGTGGGTGCCAGTGACCAAAGATTGGCATTTGAACGAACGCCATTATGGCGGCCTGACGGGTTTGGACAAAGCTGAAACAGCGGCCAAACATGGTGACGATCAGGTGAAAATCTGGCGCCGCAGCTTTGATATTCCGCCTCCGCCGCTGGCCGCCGATTCCGAATTCAATCTGGCCTCAGACCCCCGCTATGCTGGCATTGTCGTGCCAGCCACGGAAAGTCTGAAGGACACTATCGCACGTGTGCTGCCTTATTATGAAGCGCATATCGTGCCCGAATTAAAAGCCGGTAAGACTGTGCTGATCTCGGCCCATGGCAACAGCTTGCGCGCGCTAGTGAAGCATTTGTCCGGCATTTCCGATGATGAAATCACCGGTTTGGAAATTCCGACCGGTCAGCCGATTGTTTATGACATGGCGGATGATCTGACGGCGGGAGAACGCTATTATTTGAGCGAGCGTTAATCAACGCTCAGCCCTATAGGTGATAAAAAGGGGCCGGTTCGTGATGAACCGGCCCCTTTTTCTATCTTTGTTATTTTGTAAGATTAATCACGCAGCAATTCGTTGATGCCGGTCTTGCTGCGGGTTTGCGCGTCGACGCGCTTGACGATCACCGCGCAATAAAGCGATGGGCCGGGAGTGCCATCAGGCAGCGGCTTACCGGGCAGGGCACCGGGAACGACCACGGCATAGGCGGGCACTTCGCCGATAAAAATCTCGCCGGTTGCGCGGTCGATGATCTTGGTCGATGCACCCAGATAAACCCCCATCGACAGCACAGCGCCTTCGCGCACGATCACGCCTTCGGCCACTTCCGAACGGGCACCGATGAAGGCACCATCTTCGATGATGACAGGGCCAGCTTGCAGTGGCTCCAAAACGCCGCCGATGCCCGCACCGCCCGAGATATGCACATTCGCACCGATTTGGGCGCAGCTGCCGACAGTGGCCCATGTGTCGACCATCGTGCCTTCGCCCACGCGTGCGCCGATGTTGAGGAAGCTGGGCATCAGCACCGCACCCTTGGCGACATGCGACCCGCGGCGAACAATCGCGCCGGGCACGGCACGGAAACCAGCGGCACGGAATTGCTCGTCGGTCCAGCTATCGAATTTCGAGGGGACCTTATCCCACCAAGGCGCGCCATTGGGGCCGCCCGAAATGGATTCCATATCATTGATGCGGAACGACAGCAGAACGGCTTTCTTCAGCCATTGATTGACATGCCATTGGCCATCATCGCCGCGTTCGGCCACGCGCAAGCTGCCGTCATCCAGACCGTCCAGCGCCGCATTCACCGCGTCGCGGACTTCGCCTTGGGTATCCAGACCCAGCGTTTCGCGTGCTTCCCACGCAGATTCAATGGTCGATTGCAATAAGGTGGTCATGATCTTCCTCAATATTGGGGCAGCGATTCCAGCCAGTCGGTCAAGTCGTTGATGCGAAAATCGACATGGTCCGGCACATGGTCGCGATGGCCGCTTTCGCTGCCATTGTCCAGCCAGACGGTCATCATGCCTAGGGCTTTGGCGGGGGACAGATTGCGGGCCATATCTTCAAAGAACAGGCTGCGGCTGGGGTCAACGCCGAGATGGGCGAGCATCATATCATAAGAGGATGTGACCGGTTTCGGAATATATTGAGTGATCCGAATGTCGCACATGCCGTGGAACAAATCGCTGATTCCCCGCGCCTCCAACACCCGCGCGGCATAGTCCGCATCGGCATTGGTATAAATATAGCGTTTGCCCGGCAATTTCTCCAATGCCGCCCGCAACCGCAGATCAGGCGCGATACGGTCCAGCGCGATGGCATGGACATCGACCAAAAAATCCTCTGGCGCCACATCATGATGCCGCATCAAGCCGGCCATGGTGGTGCCATAGCGATGAAAATAATCCTTCTGCACGCGATGGGCTTCATCGGCGTCCAGCTTCAGCAAACGCATGATGAAAGCGCGCATACGGTCGTCGATCAAATCAAATAATCGGGCCGATGGCGGATAGAGGGTGTTATCGAGATCGAAGATCCAATGATCGATATGGGCGGTGGATGCGGTCATGCGTGGGGATTAGTCTGACCGGGCATAGGGTGCAAGCACAGCCCATGCCGCAGCTTTGCGATCAAAGGCCATGGTGTTGGCCGCGCTGCTGGACGGAAGATCGAACAGGCGCAGGTGGCGTTCGCTGATTTCCGCGCTGGCGGCATTGGATATAGGCAGGTTCAGCCATTCGCCTTTTTCACGCAGAATCCGGCGGCCGATCTGGGATGCTTTGCTGCCATTGAAGGCGATCGCCGATATATTGGGATATTCGCCTAGCAGAGCCAGAAGATCTTGCGGCGCAGCATCTTTAATATCGCTATCGCTGCTGCTGCGCCGGGATGCACTTTGCACCACATCCCATAAGCCAATGCGGCAATGATGCAGCATGTTGAGGCGGGCGTCATAATCTAGCGGACTAAGCGGCACGCCGCAGACCTGATCAAGCAAGCGCCAGAATTGATTTTGGGGATGCGCATAATATTGCTGCGCTGCCAGAGACTTGGCGCTAGGCAGGCTGCCCAAGATGAGCAGGCGGCTGGCAGGCTGGACCAGCGGAGCGAAGCTTTGGTGGCGCTGTTCAGCCATAAGATGCCTTTAGATCGTGGCTAAATTCGGCGCAAGTCGGCGCTGAAAAAATGGCTTTATCCTTGACCCGATAGCGAATCCCAGATAGGGGCGCGCGGTTCGAGGAGGCATGCTATGCTTTTGAGAACACAACAGCGCTTGAACATTGCTGGCGCGGATGAAGCCTTCGGAAGATCCTATGCGATCCGCCGGGGACTTTTGCTGTTATAAGGTCGATCCCTTTTGTGGACTTGAGTCCCTGAAAAGGAATCGAAGTTTCATCCACCGCAGTAGAGTAACCGTTCGTCCTGATGGGCGGACACTTGAAGGTGAAGCATTCATGCCCACGATCAACCAGCTGGTCCGTAAGGGCCGGACGCCACAGAAGGTGAACTCCAAGTCGCCTGCTATGGACGCAAATCCGCAGAAGCGCGGTGTTTGCACCCGCGTTTATACAACGACCCCGAAAAAGCCGAACTCGGCTCTTCGCAAGGTTGCCAAGGTTCGCCTGACCAACAGCCGTGAAGTTATTTCTTACATCCCCGGCGAAGGCCACAACCTGCAGGAACACAGTGTTGTGCTGATCCGCGGCGGTCGTGTTCGCGACCTTCCCGGTGTCCGCTATCACGTCCTGCGCGGCGTTTTGGATACCCAGGGTGTGAAGGATCGCAAGCAGAGCCGTTCGAAGTACGGCGCGAAGCGTCCGAAGTAAGAAACAGCCACGTCATCGGCTTTTATCATTCCGCAGCGCTCGGCGCCGGAATGTTGTTGTAAAAGGAATATATCATGGCTCGTCGTCGTCGTCCCGAACGTCGCGAAATTCTGCCGGATCCCCGTTTTGGAGATATCGTGCTGTCGAAATTCATGAACAGTGTGATGCTGGACGGTAAGAAAGCTGTCGCAGAAAATATTGTTTATGGTGCTTTGGAATCGGTTGAAGCCCGTGCGAAGAAGGAACCGCTTGGTGTGTTCCATGAAGCATTGGCCAATATCCGCCCCAATATCGAAGTTCGTAGCCGCCGCGTTGGTGGTGCGACCTATCAGGTTCCCGTGGAAGTGCGTGCAGAACGCGCGCAGGCTCTGGCCATCCGCTGGCTGATCACGGCCGCTCGCAACCGCAGCGAAACCACGATGTCCGCGCGTCTGTCGGGTGAATTGCTCGATGCGTCGAACAACCGTGGCAATGCCGTGAAAAAGCGCGAAGATACGCACCGCATGGCGGAAGCGAACCGCGCCTTCTCGCATTATCGCTGGTAACGCCCTTGTGACGTTTGGGAAATGGTTCGCCGTCTCGTAAACGTCACAAATATTCCTATATCGGGGGTGGCCGCTTCGGCTTCCTCCCAAGTCCAAGGAAATCACCATGGCACGTAGCCATCCCCTCGAACGCTATCGTAACTTCGGCATCATGGCGCATATTGACGCCGGCAAGACCACGACGACAGAGCGTATTCTTTATTACACGGGTAAATCCTATAAAATCGGCGAAACGCATGATGGCGCGGCGACGATGGACTGGATGGAGCAAGAGCAAGAGCGTGGTATCACCATCACCTCTGCTGCCACCACCTGTGTGTGGAAGGCCGAAGATGGTCAGGGTCCTGAGCATCGACTGAATATCATCGACACCCCCGGTCACGTTGACTTCACCATTGAAGTGGAGCGCTCGCTGCGCGTCCTCGATGGCGCCGTCGCGGCTTTTGACGGTGTTGCCGGTGTGGAACCTCAGTCGGAAACCGTATGGCGTCAGGCCGAAAAATACGGCGTTCCCCGCATGTGCTATGTCAACAAGTTGGACCGCACGGGCGCGAACTTCTATTATTGCGTGCAGACGATTATTGATCGCTTGGGCGCGGTGCCTGCTGTTTTGTATCTGCCCATCGGTGCAGAAAGCGACTTTATCGGCTTGGTCGATCTGGTCAATGAACGCGGCATTGTGTGGAAGAGCGAAAGCCTCGGCGCAGATTTCGAATTTATCGAAATTCCTGATGACCTGAAAGAAAAGGCCGTCGAATATCGCGAAAAGCTGGTCGAGCTTGCCGTTGAGCAAGACGATGACGCGATGGAAGCCTATCTGGAAGGCACCGTGCCTTCGGTTCCAGAGCTGAAGAAGCTGATCCGTAAGGGGACGCTGAACCAGTCGTTCGTTCCTGTTCTTTGCGGCTCGTCGTTTAAGAATAAGGGCGTTCAGGCGCTGCTCGACGCTGTAGTCGATTATCTGCCTTCGCCGCTGGATATTCCGCCGGTGCAGGGCGTAAACCCCACCACGGAAGAACCCGATTCGCGTGCGACCGATGATAATGCGCCGCTCTCGCTGCTGGCGTTCAAGATCATGAACGATCCCTTCGTTGGCTCGTTGACTTTCGCTCGCATCTATTCCGGCACCCTCACCAAGGGCAGCTATCTGAACTCGGTGAAGAATAAGCGCGAAAAAATCGGCCGTATGCTGTTGATGCATGCGAACAGCCGTGAAGATGTGGAAGAAGCCTTCGCAGGTGACATTGTCGCGCTCGCTGGCATGAAAGAAACCACCACGGGCGACACGATTTGTGCCGTCAACGCGCCGATCATTCTGGAACGCATGGAATTTCCTGAGCCAGTGATCGAACTGTCGGTGGAGCCTAAGACCAAGGCTGACCAGGAACGGATGGGCATCGCGTTGAATCGCCTTGCTGCTGAAGATCCCAGCTTCCGCGTTTCGACCGATCATGAATCGGGTCAGACGATCATCAAGGGCATGGGCGAGCTTCACCTCGACATTCTCGTGGATCGTATGCGCCGCGAATTTAAGGTCGATGCGCATGTGGGCGCACCTCAGGTGGCTTATCGCGAATCGCTCGCTAAGGCCGTCGAAGTGGATTATACCCACAAGAAGCAATCGGGTGGTTCGGGCCAGTTTGGCCGCGTGAAGGTTCAGGTCGCTCCTGGCGAACGCGGTTCGGGCGTGACCTTCTCTGACGAAATTAAGGGCGGTAATATTCCGCGCGAATATATTCCGGCAGTCGAAAAAGGCTTCCGTGAATCGGCAGACAATGGCCATATGATCGGCTTCCCGATCATCGATTTCGAAATCAAGCTGGTCGACGGCGCTTATCACGACGTTGACTCTTCGGCTCTGGCATTTGAAATCGCGGGCCGTGCAGCCATGCGTGAAGTCGCCGCTAAGGCTGGCATCAAGCTGCTCGAACCGGTGATGAAGGTCGAAGTTGTCACTCCTGATGAATATATGGGTGACGTGATTGGTGACCTTAACAGCCGCCGCGGTCAGATTCAGGGAACCGACAGCCGGGGCAATGCCCAGGCCGTTGATGCTCTGGTGCCGCTTGCGAATATGTTCGGCTATGTGAACCAGCTGCGCTCGTTCACGCAGGGCCGGGCCCAATACTCCATGCAATTCTCGCACTATGATGAAGTGCCAGCCAGCGTGGCGGAAGACGTAAAGGCCAAAATGGCCTGATGCGACCGGTGACGCGCGGACTTGCTTCGCGCGTCAAGACCGATTATGGGCGCAGCCTGTTCAGCAGGGTTCGTCCACGACTGATCAAACCAAAACATCGAACAAGAAGGTTCAATTTCATGGCTAAGGCTAAATTTGAGCGGACGAAACCGCACTGCAATATCGGTACCATTGGTCACGTTGACCATGGTAAGACCTCGCTGACCGCAGCGATCTCGAAGATTCTTTCGGAAAGCGGTGGCGGTTCGGCTATCGATTATTCCAACATCGACAAAGCACCGGAAGAGCGTGAGCGCGGCATCACCATCTCGACCTCGCACATCGAATATGAAACCGAAGGTCGTCACTACGCACACGTCGACTGCCCAGGTCACGCTGACTATGTGAAGAACATGATCACCGGTGCGGCGCAGATGGACGGCGCGATTCTCGTTGTGTCGGCTGCTGATGGCCCGATGCCACAGACGAAAGAGCACATCCTGCTCGCGAAGCAGGTTGGCGTCCCCACCATGGTCGTGTTCCTGAACAAGGTCGACCAGGTTGATGATCCAGAGCTGCTGGAACTGGTTGAGCTGGAAATCCGTGAAGAACTTTCGAAGCGCGACTTTGACGGTGAAAATATTCCTGTGATCGCCGGTTCGGCTCTCGCTGCCATCGAAGGCCGCGATGACAATATCGGTAAGGAAGCGATTCTGAAGCTGATGGAAGCTGTTGACAGCTGGATCCCACAGCCAGAGCGTCCCGTTGATCAGCCATTCCTGATGCCAATCGAAGACGTGTTCTCGATCTCGGGTCGCGGTACGGTTGTGACCGGACGTATCGAAACCGGTATCATTAAGGTTGGTGAAGAAGTCGAAATCGTCGGCATCAAGGACACCAAGAAGACGACCGTTACCGGCGTTGAAATGTTCCGTAAGCTGCTCGATCAGGGTCAGGCTGGCGACAACGTTGGTGCGTTGATCCGCGGTGTTGGCCGTGATGATGTGGAGCGTGGTCAGGTTTTGGCGAAGCCCGGCACCATCACCCCGCACACCGAATTCACTTCGGAAATCTACGTTCTGTCGAAGGACGAAGGCGGCCGTCACACGCCATTCTTCGCGAACTATCGTCCGCAGTTCTACTTCCGCACGACCGACGTGACGGGCGAAGTTGTTCTGCCAGAAGGTACGGAAATGGTTATGCCTGGCGATAACGTCCAGCTGACCGTTAAGCTCATTGCTCCTATCGCTATGGACCAAGGTCTGCGCTTCGCAATTCGCGAAGGTGGCCGCACGGTCGGCGCAGGGGTTGTAGCTTCGATCGTAAAGTAATATAGGGCTGCAAGCCGCCTGATTCGGGAATGATTCGGGCGGCTTGTCGCTTTAAGATTTACGATGGCCTTCACGGTTTTCAGCTGGAAACCGGGACAGGCCATTTCGGCTCTTTCGCATCGTCATACGGGATTCGACTGGAACAGTCATGGAAACGCAGAATATTCGCATTCGCCTGAAAGCCTTTGATCACCGCGTGTTGGATCAGGCCACGACGGACATCGCCGATACGGCTCGGCGCACCGGCGCCCTCATTCGCGGACCCATCCCGCTGCCGACGCGCATTGAAAAATTCACGGTGAACCGTGGCCCGCACATCGACAAAAAGTCGCGCGAGCAGTTTGAGGTTCGCACTCACAAGCGGTTGCTCGATATCGTGCAGCCCACGCCGCAGACGGTGGACGCGCTGATGAAGCTCGACCTTGCCGCTGGCGTGAATGTTGAGATCAAGCTGGCATAAGGCTAGCAGCCCCGAAAACTTCGGGGCCTCTATCGGCAGGCTCTTTTTAAACATTGGGCTGCATCGTTCGGCAAATCCGAACAAGCGATAGGGTGGATACCGCCGATCTTCCTGCGGGATATTAGGATCGGGCCGAGTCCCCCGTCTCGCTGTTTACCTTTGGTAAGCAGCTCTCAGCCCAGGCGGGGCGATATTTAACAAAATGGGCTGGGTAGGTTCTTGGGCAATATTAATTGCTTGAGGTCCTGCAAGCCGGGCGGAATGGTCCGTCCGGCCTCTGTTGAGGAGTGATGATCATGCGGACTGGCGTGATCGCGAAGAAATTGGGGATGACCCGCCTGTTTCAGGATGACGGACGCCATGTGCCCGTCACTGTTCTGAGTCTTGAAGGCTGTCAGGTTGTCTCCGTACGCGACAATGAACGTGACGGTTATGTAGCCGTTCAACTTGGTGCTGGCACGGCGAAGGCGAAAAATGTCGCCAAGCCTCAGCGTGGCGTCTTCGGCAAGGCCGAAGTAGAGCCTAAAGCAAAGTTGGTCGAATTTCGTGTTGCAGATGATGCGACGCTGGAAGTCGGCTCGGAGCTTGCTGCAGATCATTATGTGAGCGGCCAATTGGTCGATATCCAGGGCGTGACCCAGGGTAAGGGCTTTGCCGGTGCGATGAAGCGTTGGGGTTTCGGCGGTATGCACGCCAGCCACGGTGTTTCGATCAGCCACCGTGCGCATGGTTCGACCGGTCAGCGTCAGGATCCAGGTCGCGTCTTCAAGAATAAGAAGATGGCCGGCCATATGGGTGCTCGCAATCGCACGCAGCAGAATCTCGAAATCGTCCGCACGGATGTTGAGCGTGGTCTTCTTTTCGTAAAGGGCTCTGTCCCCGGTTCGAAGGGCGGCTGGCTGCTCGTTCGCGATGCTGTGAAACTGCCGCGTCATCCCGAAGCCCCCTATCCAGCGGGCATCAAGAGCAACACCTCGTCGGGTGCCGCTGAAACGCCTGCTGATGCAGCTGTTGAAGCCGTCGCCACCGACGGTGCACAGGAGTCCTGATCATGAAGATCAAGGTTCAGAACCTCGACGGCAAGGCCGGCGCAGACATCGATCTGAATGACGATGTGTTTGGCGTTGAGCCGCGTGCCGACATCCTGCACCGCGTTGTGGCGTGGCAGCTGGAAAAGCGCCGTGGTCCGGCTCGTGCTGCACGTGAGCGCAGCGACGTGGCCCGCACCGGTAAGAAATTTGGTCGTCAGAAGGGCGGCGGTACCGCGCGTCATGGCGATCGCAAAGCTCCGATCTTCATCGGTGGTGGTAAGGCGCACGGTCCACGGGCCCGCACTTTCGGCCATTCGCTGAACAAGAAGATCCGCGCGCTTGGCCTGAAAATGGCGCTGAGCGATAAGGCGCAGGGCGGCAAGCTGCTGGTGGTGGATTCTTTGGATCTCGCCGAAGCAAAGACCAAGGCGCTGGTGGGTCAGCTGACGAAGCTGGAACTCGGCAATCGCGCATTGTTCATCGATGGTGATGCTGTGGCCACGAGCTTCTCGCAGGCATCGGCCAACATTGTCGGCGTGGATACGCTGCCGGCCATTGGTGCCAATGTCTATGACATCATCCGTGCCGACACGCTGGTCCTGACCCGCGCGGCGGTCGAAAAGCTGGAGGCCCGTTTCAATGGCTAAGGCAAAGACCATCGAAGCCCGTCACTATGACGTGATCCTGTCGCCAGTGATCACCGAAAAGTCGACCATGGCTAGCGAAAATAACGCCGTCGTGTTTCGCGTTGCTGATGAAGCAACCAAACCGGCAATCAAGGCCGCCGTTGAGGCGCTGTTCGATGTCAAGGTTCTCAGCGTCAACACGCTGGTTACCAAAGGCAAGACCAAGCGCTGGAAGGGCAAGCCCTACACTCGTAACGACGTGAAGAAGGCGATCGTTCGTCTGGCCGAAGGCCAGTCGATTGACGTCACCACGGGCGTCTGATCGTAGGAAAAGGCAAAGAAAATGGCACTTAAATCCTATAATCCGACCAGCCCCGCGCAACGCGGTCTGATCCTGATCGATCGTTCCAACCTTTGGAAGGGCAAGCCCGTTAAGGCGCTGACCGAAGGTAAGACGAAGACCGGTGGCCGTAACAACAAAGGTCATGTGACCGCGCGCGGTATCGGTGGCGGGCATAAGCAGCGCTATCGTCTGGTGGACTTCAAGCGTCGCAAATGGGGCGTTCCCGGCACTGTCGAGCGTCTGGAATATGACCCCAATCGCACGGCTTTCATCGCGCTGATCCGCTATGAAGACGGCGAAGTCGCCTATATCCTCGCTCCACAGCGTTTGGCTGTTGGCGATCAGGTGGTTGCGGACAAGAAAACCGACGTGAAGCCTGGCAATGCGATGGAATTGTCGCAAATGCCGGTCGGCACGATCGTCCACAATATTGAGATGAAGCCAGGCAAGGGCGGCCAGATCGCTCGCTCGGCTGGCACCTATGCTCAGGTTGTGGGTCGTGATCGCGGCTTGGTTATCGTGCGTCTGGGCTCGGGTGAGCAGCGCTACATCCGCGGGGATTGCATGGGCACTGTTGGCGCGGTTTCTAACCCCGACAACACCAACCAAAATCTCGCAAAGGCCGGTCGCAACCGTTGGAATGGCCATCGTCCGCTGACACGCGGTGTGGCAAAGAACCCGGTTGATCACCCACATGGTGGTGGTGAAGGCCGCACTTCGGGCGGTCGTCATCCGGTTACTCCATGGGGTAAGCCGACCAAGGGTGCACGTACGCGCCATAACAAGTCGACCGACAAGATGATCATCCGGTCGCGTCACGCGAAGAAGAAGAGGTAAGCCATGGCTCGCTCGGTCTGGAAGGGTCCATTTGTTGACCTTCATCTCCTCAGGAAAGCTGAAACGGCTCAGGATAGCGGTGGCAATGCCCCGATTAAAACCTGGTCGCGTCGCTCCACCATCCTGCCGCAGTTTGTCGGCCTGACCTTCAACGTCTACAACGGCCGCAAATTTGTGCCCGTGTCGGTGAACGAAGATATGGTTGGCATGAAGCTGGGTGAATTTGCGCCAACGCGCTTCTTCCCCGGTCACGCGGCCGACAAGAAGGGCAAACGCTAATGGGTAAGGCACAAAACCCCCGCCGCGTTGCGGAAAATGAAGCTTTGTCTGTCGGCACGCAGATTCGCGGCTCGGCTCAAAAGCTCAATCTCGTTGCTGCGCTGATTCGCGGTCACAAGGTTGAAGACGCGCTCAACATTCTCAGCTTCTCCACCAAGGCGATGGCTGTTGATGTTCGTAAGGTGTTGGCTTCGGCCATCGCCAACGCGGAAAACAACCATAATCTTGATGTCGACAGCCTGATTGTCTCGGAAGCGAGCGTTGGGAAGTCGATTTCGATGAAGCGCTGGCATGCTCGCGGTCGCGGCAAGTCGACGCGTATTGTGAAGCCGTTCAGCCGCATCCGTATCGTGGTGCAGGAAAAGGAAGAGGCGTAACATGGGCCAGAAGAGCAATCCGATCGGCCTGCGCCTGCAGGTCAACCGTACCTGGGACAGCCGTTGGTTCGCCGAAGGCGCGGACTATGGCCGCATGCTTGTGGAAGATTTGAAGATCCGCAACTATGTGTTCAAGACCCTGCCACAAGCAGCCATTTCCAAAGTTGTCATCGAACGTCCGGCAAAGCTTTGCCGTGTGTCGGTCTATGCTGCCCGTCCGGGTGTCATCATCGGCAAGAAGGGCGCTGACATTGAGAAGCTGCGTAAAGCCCTTGGCGCCATGACCGGCAGCGAAGTGTCGCTGAACATCGTTGAAATCCGCAAGCCGGAAGTCGATGCGAAGCTGGTTGCACAGGGTATCGCTGATCAGTTGGAACGCCGCGTGGCGTTCCGCCGGGCGATGAAGCGTGCGGTTCAGTCTGCGATGCGTCTGGGTGCCGAAGGCATTCGTATCAACTGCGCTGGCCGTCTTGGTGGTGCAGAAATCGCACGTACCGAATGGTATCGCGAAGGCCGTGTGCCACTGCACACGCTGCGTGCAAACGTCGACTATGCCGAAGCCGAAGCCCACACTGCCTATGGCATTTGTGGAATGAAGGTGTGGATCTTCAAAGGTGAGATCCTCGGTCATGATCCGATGGCAACCGATCGTCTGATGCTTGATGCACAGACCTCGGGTGTCCGTCCTGCGCGCTGATAGGATAGACTGTCATGTTGCAACCGAAGAAAACCAAGTTCCGCAAGGCATTTAAAGGCCGTATTCACGGCAATGCCAAGGGCGGCACCGATCTGAACTTTGGTTCCTATGGTCTGAAGGCCATGGAACCTGAGCGTATCACTGCGCGCCAGATCGAAGCTGCACGTCGTGCGATCACGCGTGCGATTAAGCGTCAGGGCCGTTTGTGGATCCGGATATTCCCGGATCTGCCAGTTTCCGACAAGCCTGCCGAAGTCCGCATGGGTAAAGGTAAGGGGGCGCCGGAATATTGGGCCGCTCGTGTCAAGCCGGGCCGCATCCTGTTTGAACTCGATGGCGTACCCGGCCCTGTGGCCGCGCTCGCTTTCGAACGTGCGGCGATGAAATTGCCAATCAAGACGAAGGTCGTCGCCCGCCTCGGCGACACCACGCACCTGGAGGGTTAAGGACAATGGCCAAGACCGAAGATCTGACCCCGAAGACCGACGACCAGCTGGCTGACCAGCTTGGCGAACTGAAGCGCGAGGCATTTAACCTGCGCTTTCAGGCGGCAACCGGTCAGCTGGAAAAAGCATCGCGGGTGAAAGAAGTCCGCCGTGCCATCGCTCGCGTCAAGACCGTGCAATCCGCGCGTCGTCGCGCAGCCGCTGCTGCGAAGTAAGGAGACTATCATGCCGAAGCGCATTTTGACCGGCACGGTAGTGTCTGATAAGGGCGACAAAACCGTCGTGGTGAAGGTAGAGCGGAAGATTAAGCATCCGCTTTATGGCAAGATTATTCGCCGTTCGAAAAAGTATCACGCCCATGATGAGGACAACAGCTTCAAGGCTGGTGAAACGGTCCGCATTGAGGAAACGAAGCCGATTTCGAAGCTCAAAAACTGGAAGGTACTCGACAAAGTCAATCTTTCCGGTACAGGGGCGGCGACCGAAGCCTAACTTCGACTGAATTTTCACGGAACCGCCGGGGTGGCCCGGTAGGCCAAGGAAGAAGGAAATGCATCGATGATTCAGATGCAGTCACAATTGGATGTTGCTGACAACAGCGGCGCCAAGCGAGTCCAGTGCATTAAGGTGCTGGGTGGCTCGAAGCGTCGCACTGCCGGCGTTGGCGATGTTATCGTCGTATCCATCAAAGAAGCCCAGCCACGCGGCAAGGTGAAGAAGGGTGATGTGCATCGCGCCGTCATCGTTCGCACTGCGAAAGACGTTCGCCGCGCCGATGGTTCGGTGATCCGTTTCGACGGCAATGCTGCGGTTCTCGTGAACAAAAACGAAGAGCCCATCGGCACCCGTATCTTCGGCCCAGTGGTGCGTGAGCTGCGCGCCAAGGGTTATATGAAGATCATTAGCCTGGCGCCGGAGGTCCTCTGATCATGGGTATGGCAAAGATCAAAAAGGGTGACACCGTTGTTGTTCTGTCTGGCAAAGACAAGGGCAAGACCGGTGAAGTGACCCAGAGCCTGCCGAAAGACGGCAAGGTTATCGTGGCGGGCGTGAATATCATCACCCGCCATAAAAAGCCCACCCAGCAGGATCCGCAGGGCGGTCTGGAGCGCAAGGAAGCTCCGCTTCATGCGTCGAAGGTTGCTGTCGCTGACCCTAAGACTGGCAAGGCGACGCGCGTTCGCTTTGAAACCAAGGACGGCAAGAAGGTCCGCGTGGCCGTGAAGTCCGGGGAGACGATTAATGGCTGACGTGTACATCCCACGCATGCGTTCGCTGTATGACGATAAGATCGTCGCGGCGATGACCGAAAAATTCGGTTATAAGAATGTGATGGAAGTTCCAAAGATCCAGAAGATCACGCTCAACATGGGCGTGGGCGATGGCGTTCAGGACAAGAAAAAAGTCGATATTGCGGCCTCCGAAATGGAGCTCATTGCTGGTCAGAAGCCAGTGGTGACCCGCGCCAAGAAATCGATTGCTGGCTTCAAGCTGCGTGAAGGCATGCCTATCGGCTGCAAGGTCACGCTGCGCCGGGCCCGCATGTATGAATTCCTTGATCGCTTGATCACCATTGCTATGCCCCGCATCCGCGATTTCCGCGGCGTGTCGGCGAAGAGCTTTGATGGCCGTGGCAACTATGCCATGGGCCTCAAGGAACAGATTATTTTCCCTGAAATCAACTATGATCGCATCGACACGGTGCGCGGCATGGATGTGATCGTAACCACCACGGCCCGTACGGATGAAGAGGCTCTTGAACTGCTGCGGCTGTTCGGATTCCCATTCCCGCTCGAAGCCCAGGAAAAAGAAGCCGCTTGAATTGCATATTTGGCATTCAAGGCGGTCTGAAGAAGGAAAGAGAACTTAAGTCATGGCGAAACTGAGTTCGGTGAACAAGAACGAGCGTCGCAAGCAGCTGGTGAAGAAATATGCCGGTCGTTATGCGAAGTTGAAGGCGATTGCCGCCGATACGTCGCTCGACGAAACGGAACGTCTCATTGCACGTCTGAAGATGGCGGAAGTGCCGCGTAACGGCAACCCAACCCGCATTCGCAACCGTTGCGAGCTGACGGGTCGTCCGCGCGCTTATTATCGTAAATTCCGGCTGTGCCGCATTCAGCTGCGCGATCTGGCCAACAAAGGCCTGATCCCCGGCGTTGTGAAGTCGAGCTGGTAAGGAAGACGCAAGATGGCAATGACCGATCCACTGGGTGATATGCTCACCCGCATCCGCAATGGCCAGCAGGCGAAGAAGGACTCTGTCCTGACACCCGCGTCCACCCTGCGTGTTCGTGTGCTCGATGTGCTCCAGCGCGAAGGCTATATCCGTGGCTATACGGAAGAAGCTCTTGGTGCCCGTGGGCAGCACAAAGGCATTCGTATCGAACTGAAATATTTCGAAGGGCAGCCGGCGATCCGCCATGTAGCGCGCGTTTCGAAGCCTGGCCGCCGCATCTATTCGGGTTCGAAAGAATTGCCGATTGTGCGCAACGGCTTGGGTATCACCATCGTATCGACCCCGCGCGGCGTTCTTTCGGATGCGGAAGCACGCGACGCGAACGTCGGTGGCGAAGTGCTGGCGGAGGTATTCTAATATGTCTCGCATCGGTAAAAGAGCAGTGGCGATTCCAGGCGGCGTGACCGCTACGATCGACGCTGGCCAGCTTTCGGTGAAGGGCCCCAAGGGCACTTTGTCGATGCCACTTTCGGATATGATCAGCTATGAAGTGGGCGATGGCGCCATTTCGGTGCAGCCCGCCAATGATAGCAAGCAGGCGCGTGCCTTTTGGGGCATGCAGCGCACGCTGGTTCAGAATTTGATCACGGGTGTGACCGAAGGCTTCACGAAGGTTTTGGAAATTTCCGGGGTTGGCTATCGTGCCAGCTCGTCGGGCAAAAATCTGAAGCTTCAGCTTGGCTTCAGCCATGATGTCGAATTTGTTGTGCCCAGCGATCTTGAGGTCAAGACGCCGGATAACACGACGATCGAAATCAGCGGTGCTGACAAGCAGAAAGTCGGTCAGCTTGCGGCTGAAATTCGTCGCTGGCGCAAGCCTGAGCCTTATAAGGGCAAGGGTATCAAGTATCGCGGCGAGTACATCTTCCGCAAAGAAGGCAAGAAGAAGTAAGCCATGGCACATCTTACCCCTTTCCAAAAACGTCGCCAGCGCGTTCGTACCGCGCTCCGCTTGCGGGCTGCCGGGCGTCCTCGCCTGTCGGTTCACCGCTCTGGCCGTCATATCTATGCACAGGTCATCGACGATGCGCAGGGTCACACGCTGGCCGCCGCATCGACGCTGGACACGGAGCTTCGCGCCTCGACGGGTGCCAATTCCTCAGCAGCCGCTGAAGTTGGTAAGCGTTTGGCTGAAGCTGCACAGAAAGCTGGCGTGACGCAGGTCGTGTTCGATCGTGGCGGTTTCCTTTTCCATGGGCGCATTAAAGCGCTTGCCGACGCGGCTCGCGCTGGCGGACTGGAGTTCTGATGATGGCAGACGAAGTACAGAAGGTCGAAGGCGCTCCTGAAGCGGCCGCAACCGAAAATGCACCCCGCCGTGGCCGTGGTGGCCGTGGTGGCGGTCGTGATGGTGGTGGCAACCGCGGTCGTCGTGACGACCGTCGCCAGCAGCGTGACGAAGATGGTGGTGAAGAGCTGATTGAAAAGTTGGTTCACATCAACCGCGTATCGAAAACCGTGAAGGGTGGTAAGCGTTTCGGCTTTGCTGCTCTGGTGGTTGTCGGTGATGGCAAGGGCCGTGCAGGCTTTGGCCATGGCAAGGCGCGTGAAGTGCCAGAAGCGATCTCGAAGGCGACCGCGGCCGCAAAGAAGGCGATGGTTCGCGTTCCGCTGCGGGATGGCCGCACCTTGCACCATGATGGTCGCGGTGTGTTCGGCGCTGGTGATGTGACGCTGCGTTCGGCACCTGCCGGTACCGGTATCATTGCGGGTGGCCCAATGCGTGCAATTTTCGAATCGCTTGGCGTTGCGGATGTGGTGACCAAGTCGGTCGGCACCTCGAACCCTTATAACATGATCCGTGCGACCTTTGAGGCGCTGCGCGAGCAGACCAGCCCCAAGGCAGTTGCTCAGCGTCGTGGTAAGAAGGTTTCAGATCTCATCAAGCGTGGCGGCGTTGCTGACCGTGTTGCTGAGGCTGAAGCTGCTGCGGTCACGGAGTAAGCAAATGGCTGATAAGAAAATCAAAGTTCGCCAGATCGGTTCCCCGATTCGCCGTCCCAAAGACCAGCGCGCAACGCTGATCGGTCTGGGCCTCGGTAAGATGAATCGCGAAGCCGAGCTGGAAGACACGCCAGCGGTGCGCGGCATGATCCGCAAGCTGCCGCATCTGGTGCAGGTGATCGAGGGTTAATCACCCCGATCCTATCGGACAGACATTGTGAAGCTCTTTCGTTTGCTAACCGGCCCCGATGACAGCGCCTTTTGTGCGCGGGTTGAAGGCTTGTTAAACAAGGGGTGGCAGCTTCACGGCAGTCCGGCAATGACGAGCGTTGACGGCCGCGTTCATGTGGCCCAGGCAATCGTAATGGAAAAGGCTGGGCCCTATATGGGGTTCCAGCCTTCCAGCGAAATAGAGCCGGATTAATCGATCCGGCGCGCGACAACAGCGAAAGCGAGTGCAATGACAATTAAGCTTAACGAACTTCGTGACAATCAAGGCGCCCGCAAGGGTCGCATGCGCGTGGGCCGGGGTATCGGTTCGGGCAAGGGCAAAACTGCTGGCCGTGGTCAGAAGGGTGCCAAGAGCCGTTCTGGTGTTTCGATCAACGGATTTGAAGGCGGCCAGATGCCGCTTCACATGCGTTTGCCAAAGCGTGGCTTCAACAACATCTTCGCCAAAGATTTCGCGATTGTGAATCTGGGCCAGATCCAGAAGCTGATCGACGAAAAGAAACTGGATGCGGCCAAGCTGGTCGACCATGCAGCGCTGAAGGCAGCTGGCGTTGCCCGTGGCGGCAAGGATGGCGTTCGTTTGCTCGCAAAGGGCGAATTGACTACCAAGGTGAACTTCTCGGTGGATGGTGCTTCCAAAGGCGCCGTGGAAGCCGTGGAAAAGCTGGGCGGCAAGGTAGAATTGCCTGCGGTCGCAGCGGCTGAATAATATGTGATTGCGGGCAAGGCATATCGCTTTGCCCGCAATTTTCCATTTGGGCTTGCCCGTTGGCGATCCCATGGTTGATAAAATGGGTCATTATCAAAGCAGAAGAAGCGGTATGATGCTGGCTTTCGGGATGCAGAAATGACACGGATGTGCCGAAGCTGAGCAAACTCGCGCATCAATTTGGACCTTTCCCCTTGCGCTTCCTTGGCTGTGAACGCACATAGGCGCGGGATCGCGGGGGCGCGGTCCGCCAATGAGGAAAGATCATCATGGCCTCTCGCGCCGACCAGCTTGCATCTAATCTGAACTTTTCAAAATTCGGTCAGGCAACTGAGCTGAAAAAACGTATCTGGTTTACGCTGGGTGCGCTGATCATATTTCGGTTCCTATCCTTTGTGCCTTTGCCGGGTGTGGATCCGGTGGCCTTGTCGCGCCTCTATGATTCGGCGGCCTCGGGCGGCGTTCTGGATATTTTTAACACATTTTCGGGCGGCAGCCTGGAGCGGATGAGCATCATCGCGCTCGGTGTTATGCCCTATATCACCGCCTCGATCGTGGTGCAGCTGGCATCGGCTTTGTCGCCGAGCCTCGCGGCGCTGAAGAAAGAGGGCGAGAGCGGCCGTAAAAAGCTGAACCAATATACCAGACTCGGCACCGTCGCGCTGACGGCTGTGCAGGGTTATTTCCTTGCGGTCGGCTTGGAAACATTGGGCGCCAGCCAGAATATTGCTGCTGTCGTGGATCCGGGCATGTTCTTCCGCATTGGCGCAGTGATCAGCATTGTCGGCGGAACGCTGTTTTTGATGTGGTTGGGTGAGCAGATCACCAGCCGGGGCATCGGCAATGGCATGTCGCTGATCATTATGGCCGGGATTCTGGCGCAATTGCCGCGTAGCTTCTCTCAGATGTTTGCGCAGGTTCGCGAAGGTTCGATGGGCGGCGGCACGGTGTTTATCGTATTGTTGGGCGCGATTGGCCTGATCGCTTTGATTGCCTTTATTGAGCGCGCGCAGCGCCGCGTGTTGGTGCAATATCCCAAGCGCGCGACCCAGCGCGGCGTGATGCAGGCCGAACGCAGCCATTTGCCGCTGAAGGTGAACACGGCTGGTGTGATCCCGCCGATCTTTGCTTCGTCGCTATTGCTGATGCCCGTAACCGTCACGCAGATGCTGGGCAGTGATGTGACGGCGGATTCGGCGAGCAGCAGCTTCCTGATCACGCTGAACCAATATTTGGCGCATGGGCAGCCGCTCTATATGGGGCTTTATGCCTTTGGGATTATCTTCTTCTGCTTCTTCTATGTCGCAGTGGTGTTTAATCCAGAAGAAACGGCGGACAATCTGAAGCGTCAAAATGGCTTCATCCCCGGCATTCGTCCGGGCAAAAACACTGCCACTTATTTAGATTTCGTGCTGACCCGTATCACGGTGATTGGTGCAGCCTATCTGGCGGCCATTTGCTTGATCCCGGAATATTTTATCGCGAAATCCGGTTTGCCTTTCGCGCTGGGCGGCACCAGCCTGCTGATTGTGGTCAATGTAACGATTGACACAGTGACGCAAATTCAAAGCCATATGCTGGCGCATCAATATGGCGATCTTATCAAAAAAGCGAAATTAAAGGGGGGAGGGCCGCGCCGCTAAGGCGCTGCTGACCTAAATTTCGGGGCCAGGAAACAGAGCAGATTATGACGCTGAATATTATTTTGTTGGGACCACCGGGTGCAGGCAAAGGCACGCAGGCAGAACGGCTTGTATCAGAACATGCCATGGTGCAGCTATCGACCGGCGATATGCTGCGCGCTGCTGTGCAGGCAGGGACGCCAACAGGGCTGCAGGCCAAGGCGGTGATGGATGCAGGCGGACTGGTCTCGGATGAGATTGTATCGGGCCTGATTGGTGAACGGCTGGATGCGCTGGGCGCCGATGTGTCGGTGATCTTCGACGGCTATCCACGCACCGAGGCGCAGGCGGTCTCGCTGGATGCGATTCTGGCGGCGCGCGGCCGCAAGCTTGATCATGTGATCGAGTTGAAGGTTGATGAAGATGCGCTGGTCGATCGGATTACGGGCCGCTTTTCGTGCGCAAGCTGCGGTGCGGGCTATCATGATCGCTATAAAATGCCGAAGGTCGCCGATGTGTGCGATCAATGCGGCGGACATGAGTTCAAACGCCGTCCGGATGATAATGAAGAAACGGTTCGCAACCGCATGGCCGAATATCGCGCCAAGACAGAGCCGATTCTGCCGATCTACACGGCGCGCAATATTGTCCATCAAGTGGACGGCATGGCGCCAATTGATCAGGTGAGCGCCGAGATTGAGGCGATACTCGCTTAAATGCTTTAAGAATCACCAAAAAAGCGCGCTGTCGAAAGAGAGCGCGCTTTTTTGTTCCTGAATTTTCCTATCCGGCGATCGTTAGGGATCCGCATGGAAAGCCTTTAGCTCTTTTTCCCTTTCAGGGCCGCCAGCGCGGCAAATGGGCCAGCTTCGGCTTCAGTGAGAATGCCTTTTTCTGCCAAGATACGGTCGGCATCCGCATGGCGGGGGAAAGGATCCAGCGCGAGGGACAGAGTTTGAACAGCCGCCTCTGCGATATCAATACGCTCTTGCTCCAACGGAATCAGTTCGCAATCTTCGCCGGTGATTTCCACTTCTTCCTCTTCTGAAAATTGCTGATTATCCAGATCGCGTAGGAAGCGCAGGTCAAAAGATTCGCTGATCCGCGCCGCTACGGGCAGAGCGGTGGCGGCGCAATTTTGCACCACTGCGGCCTGAATGCGGCCTGCTGCGCCAATGCCCCCGGCGATGCTGGTAAGCTTTGCTTCCACGGAAAAGGATTTCAGTTCGATCAGGCCCAGCCGTTTGGCGATAGCGGCGCGTTCGGCATCATTGGCCGTCAACGAAACATCGCGGTGATGGCCGATCTCGGCAACAGTCAGCATATGGGTGAATTCGTTAAGCGAGGGTGCCATGGTCATTTCGCTCCGGGAATAGCGGCGGCGTGGATCAATTGGCTGGCAGGCGTTGCCGCCAATGCGGCTTGAATGGCACCGGCTTGCGCGACAACATAGTCAATCGCGCTGTCTGCCGGGGGCTGCCCGCGCCAGAGGTTGCGCACCAAGCCTTCACGAAAGCTTTCGCTGTTGGCGGGTGCTCGATAGACGCCGATACGACCGCCGAGCGCGCTCATCATCCGGCCAACTTGCTTGCCCACCACCATATCGCCGAAGCCGATCTGGCGCAGCTGACCGTCCATATCCTCGACCAATATTTCGGTGAGGTGGACACCGGCAACCGCCATATCGGGATCCTGATCGATATGATGGGAGACCAGCGCAAAGATCAGGCTGATCATATCAAAACGTCCATCCAGCGTGTCTGGCGCTGCGCCAGCGATATACCAATGGGGTGCGCGGGCGGCGGTGACAATCGCATCATATAAAGGCCGCAGCGCGTCTTTGGGATCGGGCTTGGCTCGAAAAAGGTTTCGCAGTGATTTCATGCGCCATCACTTACGCTCAAAAAGAGCGGGGGAAAAGGGTTGGTGCGGCCATGGTCAGCTTAGCGAAAGGCTGGCGGGTGCAAAGCGGCTTGTGCCTAGAGACTGCTTGGGGTTATGAGACTGCAAAGCCAGCGTCTGCCGTCGCTTTGCGGCCATAGGCGGGCGCCATGGAGAATGATGATGCGATATTCGATTTCAGCCCTTCCAGCCATGCGCTCGCGCGTCGTTATCGCCGGGATTGCTATTGCGTTGCTGGCGGGCGGCTGCACGCAATTGAAGGGGCGGCAAGGCTATGTTGCCGATTCCGTGCTGAGCAATGCCATCACGCCCGGCGTCGACAATCGCGAATCGGTTGAACGCACGCTGGGTCGTCCGACATTTGTGGGCCAGTTCAGCGACAATGAATATTTTTACCTGTCTCGCGAAACGCGCCAACTGGCGTTCGCGCGGCCACGCCCGATTGACCAGCAGGTGTTGCGGGTGCGATTCGATAAGAATGGCAATGTTGCGGCGGTTGACCGGACAGGGATTGAACTGGTCAGCCGTCTGAATCCCAATGGTGCCAAGACCCCGACCTTGGGCCGGGAACGCAGCTTTTTTGAAGATATTTTCGGGAATATCGGGGCGGTTGGCGCGCCGGGCATGTCGGGCCAATAATCCATCATGGGCGGTGCGGCTTAATCACAGCCGCAGCGCCAAGAGCCTGATAGGCGTGTCGCCAAGAAAAAGGCCGCTCCCAATTGGGGCGGCCTTTTTCTTTATCTGTGCTTTGGGATGTGAAAAGCCTTCGCCTTGATCCGCCGTCATAAGAGCGGCGGATCAAGGCTTGTGCCATTAATCATGCAATTCCTGCGCAATGCCGCCAGCAGCCAGCACCGCCAGCGTCACCAGATCTGAAGCTGGCGATCCCATGGTGGCCACCTGAACGGGATGCTCCATGCCCACCAATACCGGGCCGATCACCGCGCCGCCGCCCAATTCGCGCAGCAGCTTGGCAGAAAGATTGGCCGATTGCAGGCCCGGCATCACCAGCACATTGGCGGGGCCAGACAGGCGGCAGAAGGGATATTTGGCCATCAATTTGGAATTGAGCGCCACATCCGGTGCCATTTCGCCTTCATATTCAAATTCCGGCTGGCGCTGATCCAGAATGTGCACGGCCTCGCGAATATTCTCTAGCCAGCTGCCTTCGGGATTGCCGAAGGTGGAATAGGAGAGGAAAGCGACGCGCGGTTCATGGCCCATGCGCCGCGCGACCTGTGCGGTGCGCTCGGCAATATCTGCCAGCATTTCCGCTGTCGGCCGTTCATTCACGGTGGTGTCCGCCATGAAAATAGTATGCTGTTGGCCCACCAGAATATGCGTGCCGAAAGGGGTTTTGCCTTCGGCATAATCAATCACCCGGCGCACTTCGCGCATTGTTTGCGCATAGGTGCGGGTGGTGCCGGTGATCATCGCATCGCCCAGACCCATTTTGAGCATCAGCGAACCAAAGATATTGCGATCGCGATTGACCATCCGTTCGCAATCGCGGCGCAGATAGCCGCGGCGTTGCAGGCGCTCATAGAGTAAATCGACCATTTGCGGCACATGCGGCGAGTTCACACTATTGTGCACTTCAAAGCTTTCCGGATCGGAAACACCCATATCGCGCAGCTTATCGTGCAGGCCTTCGCGGCCCACCAACACGGGAATGCCATAGCCGCCATCGCGGAACTGGATGGCCGCGCGCAGCACCACTTCTTCTTCGCCCTCGGCAAACACCACCCGCTTGGGATTTTTCCGTGCCGCTTCATAGGCCAAGGTCAGCACCGAAGTGGTGGGATTCAGGCGGCCGCGCAAGGTGTTGCGATAAACCGCCATATCGGTGATTGGCAGTTGGGCAACGCCGCTGTCCATCGCCGCTTGGGCCACCGCTGCTGGAACAATTTCCATTAAGCGCGGATCAAAGGGCGAGGGGATGATATATTCCGGCCCAAAGCTGGAAGCCCGGCCGCCATAGGCCGCGGCGACTTCTTCGGGAACCTGTTGGCGCGCCATTTCGGCGATGGCATAGGCCGCCGCAATCTTCATTTCTTCGTTGATCGCGGTTGCCCGCACATCAAGCGCGCCCCGAAAAATGAAGGGGAAGCAGAGCACATTGTTGACCTGATTGGGATAATCCGACCGGCCCGTGGCGATAATGGCATCCGGGCGCGCGGCCCGTGCTTCTGGCGGTGAAATTTCGGGATCCGGATTGGCCATGGCAAAGATGATGGGCGCAGCGGCCATATCCTTGACCATTTCGGGTTTGAGCGCGCCCGCCGCCGACAGGCCCAGAAACACATCGGCGCCGACCAGAGCCTCTGTCAGGGTGCGTGCTTCGGTGGTGATGGCATGGGCGGATTTCCACTGATCCATGCCTTCGGGCCGGCCCTGATAAATCACGCCCTTGCGATCACACATGGTCACATTGTCATGCGGCACGCCCATCGCCTTGATCAGCGCAGTGCAGGCAATAGCGGCAGCGCCAGCGCCGTTCACAACCACTTTAATCTGGGTCAGATCGCGGCCTGTTAAATGGCAGGCGTTGATCAGCCCGGCGGCGGTGATGATCGCGGTGCCATGCTGATCGTCATGAAACACCGGAATGTTCATTTTTTCTTTGAGCGCCGCTTCGATGATGAAGCAATTGGGGGCAGCAATATCTTCCAAATTGATGCCGCCAAAGCTGGGCTCCAGCAGCTCCACCGCATTGATGAACGCTTCGGGATCTTCGGTATTCACCTCCAGATCGATGCTGTCCACATCGGCAAAGCGCTTGAACAACACCGCCTTGCCTTCCATCACGGGCTTGGAGGCGAGTGCGCCTAGATTGCCGAGGCCCAAAATGGCGGTGCCATTGGAAATAACGGCAACAAGATTGCCTTTGGCGGTATAATCATAAGCGGTGGCCGGATCTTCGGCGATGGCATTCACCGGCACGGCGACGCCGGGTGAATAGGCAAGGCTCAGGTCGCGCTGCGTCGCCATCGGCTTTGAGGCGATGATTTCGATTTTCCCAGGACGCCCATGATTGTGGTAAAGCAGGGCTTCGCGATGTGAAAACTGCCCCTTGCCGCCACTGTCCATTCAATTTTCCTCTCAGAGTATAAGCAATTCTGCTCGCGCCATCTCCCTAGCGCGAACCGTTGAAAATGTAACCGGCCAATATATGGTGAACGGTGTGATTACAGGGCCATTATGTCGTTTTTATGGTCGTGGATACGGGAAATGCGGGAACAGACCGATAAAATGACGGTTAGCGGCGATGATCTTGGCGTTGCTTCGCCTTGCCAAGAAGCCGACAATCACTAAGCAAGGCGCAATGGCCGCACCTTCATCCCCTTCGCCGAAAACCAAAGCTGCAACCGTTTCGCGGGCAGCGTCTTCATCAGCCCCCACACCGATGATGGCGCAATATGCCGCGCTCAAGGCCAAAGCGCCCGATTCTTTGCTCTTTTATCGCATGGGTGATTTCTTTGAGCTGTTTTTCGATGATGCCAAGGCGGCAGCATCGACGCTGGATATCGCGCTGACATCACGCGGCGAGCAAAATGGCCAGCCCGTGCCGATGTGCGGCGTGCCGGTGCATAGCGCCGAATCCTATCTGGCGCGGTTGATCCGCGCGGGGCATCGCGTGGCCATTGCCGAGCAGGTGGAAACCCCCGCCGAGGCCAAGGCAAGGGGCGGTGCCAAAGCCTTGGTCGCGCGCGATATTGTGCGCTTTGTGACCGCAGGCACCTTGACCGAGGAAACGCTGCTAGAAGGGCGCAGCGCCAATCGGCTTGCGGCGCTGGCTGATTTGCCCGGCAGCGATGAGGTGGCCATTGCGGCGGCGGATATTTCTACCGGGCGGTTTGAAGTGGTGGCCGTGCCCAGAGCGCAAATGGATGCACAGCTGGCTCGCTTGGCGCCGTCGGAATTGCTGCTGAGTGAGGCAATGGCCGATCTGCCGCTGTCATCGGCCCGGCAAATTGTGCATCGCCCGGCATCGGAATTTGCCAGCAGCGCGGGGCAAAAGCGCCTGCAGGCGCTTTATGCTGTTCAGACGCTGGATGGTTTCGGCAGCTTTGCGCGCCATGAGCTGGGCGCCATGGGGGCGATTGTCGCTTATTTGGACCATGTCGGAACGGGCGGGCCCACATTTTTGCAGCCGCCGATCCGCCATCAGGCGACGGATTTGATGGCGATTGATGCCGCCACACGCGAAAGTCTGGAACTGGTTCGCACCATGGCGGGGGCCCGCGAAGGCAGCCTGTTGGCCACCATTGATCGCACCGTGACAGCGGCAGGCGCGCGTTTGCTGGCGGATGATCTGGCCAGCCCGCTGATGGGCAAAGATGCCATCACCGAACGGCTGGATTTGGTCGATGGTTTCGCCCGGGATGCCATTTGGCGCGGCGATATTCGGGCCGAGCTGCGCGCCTTGCCGGATGCCGGGCGAGCGCTGGGGCGCTTGGTAGCAGGGCGGGGCGGGCCGCGTGATCTGGGGCAATTGCGTGATGCGTTGGCCGGGGCGCGTTTGCTGCGCGAACATTTGGCCCAGCGTGCTGACCTGCCGCCCTTGCTTCAGCGGCTGTTGCCTGCGCTGGATGGGCATGGCGCGCTGGTGGATGAATTGACCCGGGCGTTGATTGAGACGCCGCCAGTCGATGCGGCGCAGGGCGGCTATATTGCCGAAGGCTATGATGCGGCGCTGGACGAGCTGCGAGAGACGGCAAAGGATGGGCGCAAAGCAATTGCCGCGCTGGAGGCGGCCTATCGCGAGCGGACGGGCATAGCGGCGCTGAAGATCAAGCATAATGGCGTGCTGGGATATCATGTGGAGGTTCCGGCCCGCTATGCCGATGCGCTGATGGCGCCGGATTCGGGCTTTACCCATCGCCAGACTTTGGCCGGTGTGGTGCGATTTAACAGCAGCGATCTGCACGAAGCAGCTTTGCGGGTGACACAGGCCGGTGTTCATGCGCTGGCGGCCGAGGCAGCGCATCTGGAAAGCCTGACCGAGGCGGCGGCAGCACGGCGGGAACCCATTGCTGCCAGTTGCGATGTGCTGGCCCGCTTGGATGTTGCGGCGGCGCTCGCCGATCATGCGATGAGCCACAATTGGGTGCGGCCTGATTTGGCGGACGAGCCCTGCCTCGATATTGTCGGCGGCCGCCATCCGGTGGTGGAAGCCGCTTTGGCGAAAAATGGCGAACGCTTTGTGCCCAATGATGTGCGGCTGGGCCATGGGGATCGGCTGTGGTTGGTCACCGGGCCGAATATGGGCGGTAAATCAACCTTTCTGCGCCAAAATGCGCTGATCATTGTTCTGGCGCAGGCGGGGGCCTTTGTGCCAGCCGTTTCGGCACGCTTGGGCTTGGTGGATCGCTTGTTCAGCCGAGTCGGCGCCAGCGACAATCTGGCACGCGGGCGATCCACTTTCATGGTCGAGATGGTCGAAACAGCGGCGATTTTGGCGCAGGCGACGCCCAATAGTTTTGTGATTTTGGACGAGGTTGGGCGCGGCACATCCACCTATGATGGCCTGGCCTTGGCCTGGTCTGTGGTGGAGGCGGTGCATGAGGTGAATCAATGCCGCTGCCTGTTTGCGACCCATTATCACGAGCTTACCCGGCTGGCGGAAACGCTCGATTCGCTGTCGCTGCACCATGTGCGGGCGCGTGAGTGGAAGGGCGAATTGCTGTTGCTGCATGAAGTGGCAGAAGGGCCGGCGGATCGCAGCTATGGCTTGGCGGTGGCGCGGCTGGCCGGGGTGCCTGCTGCGGTGGTGCGGCGCGCCGAATCTGTGCTACAAAAGCTGGAGGCCGGGCGGCAGGCGACTGGTGGGCTGGCCGCAGGCTTGGATGATTTGCCTTTGTTCGCGGCGGCCTTGGCAGAAGAAGCGGCGGTGCCGGCGGATCCCGTCCGCGATGCACTGACGGCGCTTGACCCCGATGCCTTGGCACCGCGAGAGGCGCTGGAGGCGCTCTATCAACTGAAATCCTTATTAGCGGAGCAGCCATGAGCGACTTTTTCAGCCAGGTGGAACAACGCCGCGATATTATTGATCGGCGCGCGATTATCAGCCGGTTGGAAGAAATTGCGGCAGAAAGCGCCGATAGCGGCGGGCGCCGCCGCGCGATGGTGGCGTTGTTGAAACAGGCTTTGGAAGCGGGCCGTGCGGAAATTTCCCGTCGCTTAATCGCCGCGCCATCAGCCGGGCGCATGGTGGCCCATGCCACAGCCTTTCTGGTCGATCAGATTGTGCGGCTTTCTTATGATTTCACGGTTGAGCATCTTTATCCATCGGCCAATCGATCTGCGGGGGAGCGGATCACCCTGATCGCCGTTGGCGGCTATGGGCGCGGCGATATGGCGCCCAACAGCGATGTCGACATTGGCTTTTTGACGCCGTTTAAACGCACCAGCTGGACTGAGCAGGTGATTGAAGCCCAGCTTTACACGCTATGGGATCTGGGGCTGAAAGTGGGCCATAGCAGCCGCACGATTGATGAGATGTTGCGCGCGGCCAAAGAGGATCTGACCATCCGCACGGCCTTGCTGGAAATGCGCTTCATCTGGGGCGACCGCGCGCTGTTTGATGAGGCCAATGCGCGCTTTACCGCCGAGATTGTGGTGGGCAACGCACGAGGCTTTGTGTCGGACAAGCTGGCGGAGCGGGATGCGCGGCACAAGCGGATGGGCGATTCCCGCTATGTGGTTGAGCCCAATGTGAAAGAGGGCAAGGGCGGCCTGCGCGATCTGCACACCTTATTCTGGATCGGAAAATTCATTCACCGCGTGCGCACAGTGCCTGAATTGGTTGATGCGGGCCTGTTGTCGGCCCGGGAGCTGCGGCAATTCTCGCGCGCCGAAAATTTCCTGCTGGCGGTGCGTTGCCATTTACATATTCTTTCCGGGCGCGCGGAAGATCGGCTGACCTTTGATTTTCAGCGCGAGATTGCCGCGCGGATGAAATTTGCTGACCGGCCCGGAAAAAGCGCGGTCGAGCGCTTCATGCAGCTTTATTTCATTCATGCCAAAAGTGTGGGCGATCTGACGGGCACCTTTTTGGCGCATCTGGATGAGCAAATGGCGCAGCGCGGCCGTCGCTTTCTGCCAACTTTGCGCCGCCGTCCGGGCAAGTTGAACGGCTTTGTGCTGGATCGCGGGCGATTGGCGCTGCCCAATGCTGAATTTTTTCAGGATGATCCAGTGCGCTTGATCGAGATTTTCGCACTCGCCGATAAATATGGGCTGGAAATTCACCCTGCGGCGATGCGTCAGGCGCGGTTGGATGCCAAGCTGATCGATGCCAAGGGCGTGCGCCGAATCGCGCGCGCCAATGCGCTGTTTCTGGATGTGTTAACATCGCCGCGTGATCCGGAAACGGTGCTGCGATGGATGAATGAAGCGGCGGTCTTTGGGCGCTTCATTCCAGATTTCGGTCGCGTCGTCGCGCAGATGCAATTTGATATGTATCATCATTATACGGTGGATGAGCATACGATTCAGGCCATTGGCTTGTTGTCCGATATTGAATCGGATCGATTGCGCGATGAGCATCCGCTGAGCACCGCCATTTTGCAGAAAACCGGATCGCGCCGCACCTTATATGTGGCGGTGTTGCTGCATGATATCGCCAAAGGGCGGGGTGGGGATCATAGTGTGTTGGGGGCCGAACTGGCGCTGCGGGTCTGCCCGCGTCTGGGCCTGAGCGATGCCGAGACTGAGACGGTTAGTTGGCTGGTGCGCTATCATCTGCTGATGTCGGCCACGGCCTTCAAACGGGATTTGGCCGATTTCAAGACCATCCTTGATTTCGCCCAGATCGTGCAATCGCCGGAACGGCTGCGCTTGCTGCTGGTGTTGACGGTGGTGGATATTCGCGCTGTCGGCCCCGGTGTGTGGAACAGTTGGAAACGCCAGCTTCTGTCCACCCTTTATGATGCGGCGGAAGAGGTGCTGCGGCTGGGGCATAAGCAGCGCGGCCGGGAAGCGCGGATCGACGCCAAAAAGGAAGCGGTGCAAGCCATGGTGCCGATGGATGGGGCAGCCTTTGCCGCCATCGCCAAGCGCCTGCCTGATGCTTATTGGATTGCCGAACCGGTGGAGGTGATTGCCGCCAATATCGCGCATATTGATACCGCGGATGGCGCACCGCTGCATATCGCGGCCATTCCGGATGAGGATCGCGGTGCCACGCTGGTGATGGTGTTGGCGGCGGATCATGCCGGCCTATTTTATCGTATCTGCGGCGGCATTCATCTGGCAGGCGGCAATATTATTGACGCCCGCATCCACACCACGCGGGATGGTTTGGCGCTGGATAATTTTCTGGTGCAGGATCCGCTGGGTCGGCTCTTTGATGAAGCCAGTCAGATTGAACGGTTGAAGCGCGCCATCGAGGAGGCGCTCGCCAATCGACAGAAATTATTGCCGAAATTGGAAGCGCGGGCTTTGCCCCGGATGCGGGCAGATGCTTTCACGGTCGCGCCCAATGTGATCATTGATAACAAAGCATCCAATAGATTTACGGTGATCGAGGTCAATGCGCAGGACCGCCCAGCCTTGCTCTATCAGCTGGCCTATGCGCTGTTTCAATCCAAAGTGACGGTGCATAGCGCCCATGTCGCCACCTATGGCGAGCGGGCGGTGGACACATTTTACGTGACGGATCTGACCGGGGACCGGATTGATAGCAGCGCCCGATTAAGGTCGCTGGAAAAGCGCCTGTTGGAAGCCGCGCGAATGCCGCAGGCGGATGGAGCCGCGGCCTGATTCGTCGTCCGACGGCATCAGGGCATGGGCCGTGCTTCAGAAACAAAGAAACCCCGCTGGCCGATGATAGACAGCGGGGTTTCTTTGTCTTTTGCTACGCCTTAACCGCGCAGGACAGCGCCCGATTTGGCGGCGGCCGTCACGACCTTATCCGCGATCGCTTTCAAATCGGCCTCGGTATAGCTTTTGTCCTTGGGCTGAAGCGTGACTTCCACCGCAAGGCTGATCTGACCGTCTGGCACGCCTTGACCAGCGAAGCGGTCGAACAAGCGCGCATCGGTGATGTTCGCCTTGTCCGCGCCCTTGATGCTGCGCACCAGATCGGCGGCAGACAGGCCTTCGGGGGCCAAAAAGGCAAAGTCACGGCGCACGGCTTGCAGCGCGGGCGGGGTATAGGCCGCACGGGCAGGGCCGCTGGCGCGCTTGGCGGGGATGGCATCAAGGAAGATTTGTACCGCCATCACGGGGCCGTCCACGTCGAACACCTTGGTCAGCGAGGGGTGCAAGGCGCCGAATTCGGCCAGCACGGCCTTGGGGCCAAGGCGCAGGGTAGCCGATTGGCCGGGGTGCCAAATTGGGCCCTCGGTCACAGCGTCCATCACTTGCAGGCGGTCGGCGGGCGCGCCTGCGGCTTCCAGCAATTCCACGGCGGCAGCTTTGGCGTCGAACGCGTCAAATGGCGCAGCCTTGCCATTTTTCCAGTCGCGGGCGCGCTTGTCGCCAGCCATGATGACGCAGAGTGTGGGGCGCTCGCCATCCGCGAAATAGCGGCGGCCGAGTTCAAACAAGCGGATGCTGGTCGCGCCGCGTGCTTGGTTGCGCTGAGCAGCCGACAGTAGGCCCGCCAGCAAGGTTGGGCGCATCACCTTCAGATCTTCGCTGATCGGGTTGGCCAGCGTCCAATGACCACCACCGAAAGGCTCTGCTTCCTTTTCGCTGATGAACGACCATGTGACAGCTTCGTTGAAACCAGCCGCAGCCGCGCCGCGGCGCAGACGGCGTTCCAGCATTTGCTCTGTCGTCGCCGTGGGTTTCGCCACGCCATCGGCGCGGGGCAGGGGAACGGATGTGATATTGTCGAAGCCGACGATGCGGGTGACTTCTTCCACCACGTCAGGCGCGGCATCCATATCGCGGCGCCAGCTTGGCACGGCGATTTGCCAGATATCCCCTTCGGTGACGCCAAAGCCGAGCGATTCCAATATCGCACGCTGGCGGGCGGGTTCTACCGCAATGCCGCCGAGCGTGGCCGACAAAGTGGGATCATAGGCGATGACCTTATTGGCGACAGGCGGAGTCCCGCTGCGCTTCACGGCCGAAGCCGTGCCGCCGCAGATTTTCAGGATATAATCGGTGATGATCGCGGTTGCATCGTCGAGGAACGCAGGGTCTACGCCGCGTTCAAAACGGCCCCGCGCATCGCTGCTCAGGCCCAGTTTTTGGCCGGTGACAGCGATTTTTTCTGGCGTGAAATAAGCAACTTCTAGCAAAATATCGGTGGTGGTTTCGCTGCAACCCGATTCCAAACCGCCCATGATGCCGGCAATATCATGAACGCCCTTGTCGTCCGCGATGACGGTCATGTTGCTGGTCAGCACATAGTCTTTTTCATTGAGCGCCGTGACGGTTTCGCCATCCTTGGCGCGGCGAGCAACGACCGTGCCTGACAGCTTGGCGCTGTCATAAACATGGCTTGGGCGGCCCAGATCGAGCATCACATAGTTGGTGATGTCCACCAAGGCCGAGATGCTGCGCTGACCGACGGCTTCCAAGCGGCGGAGCATCCATTCGGGGGCGGCAGCGCTGTTGCGAACGCCGCTGATCGTGCGGCCATAGAAAGCGGGGCAGCCTTCGGCGTCGTCCGTGCGGAAATCGACGGCGGGTTCACCTGCGCCTTCGATGCTGGGCACGTCCAGCGGCTTTAGCGTGCCAAGACCTGCGGCGGCGAGATCGCGGGCAATACCGCGCACGCCCATGCAATCTTGACGGTTTGGCGTGATCGAAATGTCGATGACGGGGTCGTTGCGGCCTGCATAATCGGCGAAATCTTGGCCGATGGTCGCGTCTTCGGGCAGTTCGATGATGCCGTCATGATCGTCGCCCAGTTCCAACTCACGGCTGGAGCACATCATGCCATTGGATTCGACGCCGCGCACCGCCGCGACCTTCAATTCCATGCCATTGGCGGGAACCACCGCGCCAGCGGTGCCCAGCACGCCAACAAGGCCAGCGCGCGCATTGGGCGCGCCGCAGACGACTTGCAGCGGTGCTGCACCATCGCCGGTATCAACGGTCAGCACTTGCAGCTTATCGGCTTGTGGGTGCGGATCGGCGGTCAAAATCTTAGCAACGCGGAAACCCTTCAGCTTTTCAGCGGGGTTCTCCATGCCTTCCACTTCCAAACCAATGCGGTTCAGGGTGGCGGCGACTTCCTCAGCCGTGGCGTTGGTGTCGAGATGGCTTTTCAGCCAATCAAGGGTAATCTTCATGCGGAAATCCCTCCGCTCAGCGTGGGGACAGACAGCGGGTTGAAGCCGTAATGCGCGGCCCAGCGCAAATCGCCGTCAAAGAAGGCGCGCAGATCGTCCATGCCATATTTCAGCATGGCGATACGGTCGATACCGATACCAAAAGCAAAGCCTTGATATTCATCGGGATCGAGGCCGCAATTGGCGATCACGCGGGGATTCACCATGCCGCTGCCCAGCAATTCCATCCACGCATGGCCATCATCATCGCCATGGCCGCCCACAATACGGCGGCCTTTTTCTTGTTTATAGCCCACATCCACTTCGGCCGAAGGTTCGGTGAAGGGGAAATAGCTGGGGCGCAGGCGCAGCACGATATCGTCGCGCTCAAAGAAAGCTTTGAGGAAGGTTTCCAGCGTCCATTTCAAATGGCCCATATGGATGCCGCGATCGATCACCAAACCTTCGACTTGGTGGAACATCGGCGTGTGGGTGGCATCGCTGTCGCTGCGATACACACGGCCCGGCGCGATGATGCGGATGGGTGGCTTTTCGCTCATCATCGTGCGGACCTGCACCGGCGAGGTGTGGGTCCGCAGCAACATGCGGTTGCCGTCCGTATCATTGCGGTCTTCGGGGAAATAGAAAGTGTCGTGCATCGCGCGCGCCGGATGGGTTTCCGGAATGTTCAGCGCGGTGAAGTTGCGCCAATCATCTTCGATTTCGGGGCCCGTGGCGACGGCAAAGCCCAAATCGGCAAAGATTTCGGCTACTTCGTCCATCACTTGCGAAACGGGGTGGATGCTGCCAACGGCGCGGGCCGAGGCGGGCAGGGTCATGTCCAGCGTTTCGGTGGCGAGCTTCGCGTCCAGCGCGGTAGCTTCTAGCGCAGATTTGCGCGCCGCAATGGCGTTCGTTACCGCTTCACGCAGACCGTGAATTTCGGGGCCGCGCGTTTTGCGTTCCTCGGGGGAAAGGCTGCCCATGGTCTTCAAAAGGGCGGTCACGTTGCCAGCCTTGCCCAGCGTCGCCACGCGAAGCCCCTCTAGCGTTTCCAGATCGGCAGCGGCGGCAATATCGCCAACCAGCTGGGCCTTCATGGCCTCAATATCGCTCATGATCTCTTGTCCTGTGGCGGCCACACGGGCTGCGGGCCGACTTGTCGTGCATCCATGGCATCACGCATCCCACAGGGCGCTTTGCCTTTGTTTTTGCTTTCACCGATGGGGCTTTATGGGTCAACCCCGAAGGCGGCTGATCGGCCATGGCTGGTGAATAAGCCAAAGAAAAAGGGCGATCCCGAAGGACCGCCCCAAATCTTGTTCTGCGTCTAAGTCGCTAGACTTATGCAGCTTCTGGCAGAGCAGCCTTCGCCTGAGCGATGATCGCCGTAAACACGCCGCCTTCGTTCATGGCCAGATCAGCCATGACTTTGCGGTCGAGTTGAATGCCAGCCAGCTTCACGCCATGCATGAACTGCGAATAGGTCAGGCCTTCGGCGCGAACCGCAGCGTTGATACGCTGGATCCACAGAGCACGGAAGGTCCGCTTCTTAACCTTACGGTCGCGATATGCGTATTGACCAGCTTTTTCAACAGCTTGGCGTGCTACGCGGATCGTATTTTTGCGGCGACCATAATAGCCTTTTGCCTGCTGTAAAATACGATTATGTTTGGCGCGCGTGGTAGGACCGCGTTTGATACGTGACATAGTCTAGCGCTCCTTACTTCAGGCCATAAGGCGCCCAGAGGCGCACATGTGCTACGTCCGCATCGCTCAGCACGCTGGTGCCGCGGTTCTGACGGATATATTTCGCGTTATGGCTGATCAGGCGGTGACGCTTGCCGGCTACGCCGTGCTTCACCTTGCCCGAAGCGGTGAATTTGAAGCGCTTCTTCACACCACTTTTGGTTTTCAGTTTGGGCATTTTCGTCTCCTTAACTTGCGACGATATCGACCGGCCCTGGCAGCCCTGACAGCCAGGCAGATCAGCAACTTATCGTGCGGAAGGCGGGCGATTAGCGGGATTCGCCTGAAAATGCAAGCAATCCCGCGCGATCATATGGATTAGTGATGGCAGGCGAGCGCCTCAATCACATCATCGAGGCGGGCCGGGTCACCCAGCGCAATGGCATCGCCCGCGCTGTCCGCGTGTAGCGGATCGCCATTCCAATCGCACATCTGGCCGCCCGCGCCTTCGACAATGGGCACAAGTGCTGCAAAATCATAAAGCTTCAGGCCGGCTTCCACGACCAGATCGATATGGCCGCTGGCGAGCAGGCCATAATTATAGCAGTCGCCGCCAAAGAGCATGTGTCTATGCGATGTTTTCGCGGCCAGAGCCATGAAATGCTCGCCCTCATGATCGCTGAAATATTGCGGGCCGGTGCTGGCCAGCGAGGCATCGGACAATTGGCGGCAGCGGCGGGTGCGAGCAGGTTTGTCGTTGAACAGCGTCGGCCGACCAATGGCACCGACCCAGCGTTCGCCGCTGATCGGCTGGTTGATAATCCCAAGCACGGGCCAGCCATCTTGCAACAGCGCAATCAGTGTACCGAAAATCGGGCGGCCCGCCATGAAGCTGACGGTGCCGTCAATTGGATCCAGCACCCATTGGCGCGCGGCATCGGCGCGCTCATTGCCATATTCTTCGCCGATAATGCCGTCGGTCGGAAGCTCGGCGTCCAAAATCCGGCGCATGGCAGCTTCGGCGGCGCGGTCGGCTTCCGTGACGGGGGATGCGTCGCTTTTGCTTTCCTGTGTGAAAGTGGAGCGGAACAAGGGACGAATGGCCTCTGCGGCAGCATCGGCGAGGCGATGGGCGAGGCGAAGATCGGTTTCGAGTGACATGGCCCCTCGCTAGCGCAGCCGAGGCTGATCGACCAGCCCTGCCGAAGGTGGCCTAGCGGAGATGAGGTCCGCCAACTTTAGTGCTGCCGAACCATGGTTATGAAATGCAAAAGGGGGCGGCCGATTGCCCGACCACCCCCTTTATTTACTTTCGCGCGTGCAGCTGTTTAATCAAACAGTGAAGACACGCTGGTTTCGTCTGCGATACGCTTAATCGCTTCCCCGAGCAGCGGAGCCACGGAGAGCACGCGCACTTTGGCGCTGTCATGAACAGCCTCGGTCGGCAGGATCGAGTCGGTGATCACCAATTCTGTCAACTCGCTGGCATCGACACGCGCCACGGCGCCGCCGGAAAGCACGCCATGGGTGCAATAAGCGATCACACCTTCGGCGCCCGCCGCCTTCAAAGCAGCGGCGGCGTTGCACAGCGTGCCAGCGCTATCGACGATATCGTCGATCAGAATGCAGAAGCGGCCGGTGACGTCACCGATGATGTTCATCACTTCGGATTCACCGGCGCGTTCGCGGCGCTTGTCGACAATCGCCAGCGGAGCATTATCCAAACGCTTGGCCAGCGCACGGGCGCGCACCACGCCGCCGACGTCAGGCGATACAACCATCAGATTCTTGTCGCCGAAGCGCGCTTGAATATCCGCGCTCATCACCGGGGCGGCATAAAGATTATCGGTCGGGATATCGAAGAATCCCTGAATCTGGCCCGCATGCAAATCAATCGCCAGCACCCGGTCTGCGCCCGATGTGGTGATCAGATTGGCGACCAGCTTGGCCGAAATCGGCGTGCGCGGGCCGGGTTTACGGTCTTGGCGGGCATAGCCGAAATAGGGGACGACGGCGGTGATGCGCTTCGCTGAAGAGCGGCGCAAGGCATCGACCACGATCAACAATTCCATCAGATTGTCATTGGCCGGAAAATTGGTCGGCTGAAGAACGAACACATCCTCGCCGCGCACATTTTCATGGATTTCGACAAAGACTTCTTCGTCGGCGAAGCGGCGCACGCTGGCTTCTGCAAGAGGAATTTCGAGATAGTCCGCGATAGCGCGGGCGAGCGGCAGGTTGCTGTTGCCGGAAATCAGTTTCATGGGGTTTAAAGCCCTTTTGCCGAGGTGGGGTTGCGCGCCCCTTAGCCATAGGAGCGGCATAGGGGAAGCGCGAAGTTTTTTCGCGGCGCGGCCCACTGGCTGTTGCGGCCCATTTGAAGGGCGCTTTTTCAGCTCCCTCTGCTGCCCATTGCAGCGATGCGGGGCGCATCTTAAAGACGATGCCATGACTGCTGAAACCCCTGCCACCGAAACCCTATCCATCCTGCTGGCGCAAATGACGCAGCAGGTTGGAAATCTTGCCGCCAATGCGGATGCCATGCGCCGGGTGCGGGCGGCGCATCCCGATGTCGATCTGATCCTTTATCCCGAATTGCAGCTGATCGGCTATCCACCTGAAGATTTGGTGCAAAAGCCCGCTTTGGTGCGGCGTGCAGAGCAAATGCTGCACGAATTGGCGGCGGAAACCGCCGATGGCGGGCCTGCCATGCTGGTGGGATCGGTGGAAGAGGATGGTGGGCGTCTTTATAATATGGTGGCGCTGCTGGATGGCGGCCAAGTGGTGGCGGTGCGCCGCAAACATGAATTGCCCAACTATGGCACTTTTGATGAGAAGCGTCTGTTCTCGCCCGGGCCGCTGCCCGATGTGGTGCGGTGGCGCGGGATAAAATTGGGCCTGCCGATTTGCGAAGATGGCTGGTTCCCTGATGTGTGCCGCCATTTGCAGCAGCAGGGCGCGGATATTCTGCTATCGGTCAATGGCAGCCCGTTTGAGATAGATAAGGATGATCGGCGGCTGCAGGATGTCTTTGCCAAACGGGCGCAGGAAAGTGGCTTGCCGCTGGTGTTTCTGAACCGCATCGGCGGGCAGGATGAGCTGGTGTTTGATGGCTGCTCTTTTGTGTTGGGCGCGGACGGCAAGGCGCTGCACCAGCTGGCCGATTGGCAGCATGAAGAACGGCTTACCACTTGGAAAAAAGGCGCGGATGGGCGCTGGGCCTGCGCGGCAGGGCCGTTGGTGCAATGGGAAGCGCATCCGGGCGATATTTATCAAGCCATGGTGTTGGCGCTGCGCGATTATGTCGAGCGCAATGGCTTTCCGGGCGTGGTGCTGGGCTTTTCCGGTGGCATCGACTCGGCTCTTTGCGCGGCGATTGCAGCGGATGCGCTGGGGCCGGATAAGGTGTGGAGCGTGATGCTGCCCAGCCGCTATACCAGTGATGAAAGCTTGGATGACGCGCGCGATTGCGCCCGCATGATCGGTTGCCGTCTGGACAGCATGGCGATTGCGCCCGCCGTCGATGCCTTTGACGCGATGCTATCGCCCAGCTTTGCCGGAATTGCGGCGGATACGACGGAAGAGAATATTCAGTCGCGCATTCGCGGCATCACCTTGATGGCGCTGAGCAATAAATTTGGCCCCATGCTGATGACAACGGGCAATAAAAGCGAAATGAGCGTGGGCTATGCGACCATTTATGGCGATATGGCTGGCGGCTATAATCCGCTGAAGGATGCGTATAAAACAACAGTGTTTGCGGTATCACGCTGGCGCAATGCACATGTGCCGAAGGGTAGCCGCAACCCGGTGAAGCCGGTGCTGCCGGAAAATATTATCACCAAGCCGCCCAGCGCGGAACTGCGTCCCGATCAGCGCGACGATGACAGTCTGCCACCTTATGAGGATTTGGACCGGATGCTGCATATGTTGGTGGAGGAAGATGCCAGCGTTGATGATGTGGTGGCGCGCTATGGTTTTGAGCGCGACACTGTGGCCCGGATCGAGCGTTTGCTGGCGCTGGCCGAATATAAGCGCCGTCAGGCACCACCGGGGGTCAAACTTTCCACGCGCAATTTCGGTCGGGATCGGCGCTATCCGATCACTCATAGTTTTCGCACGGCCTGATAGCTGTCCTGATGGGTGTGCTGCCATGATGCGGGAAACTATCGCGCTGGTGAGGATATGGCGTTATAGGCGCGCCCTATGACTGTTGTAACGCGCTTCGCTCCCTCGCCCACCGGCACTTTGCATGTCGGCAATGTTCGCACGGCTCTGCACAATTGGATGTGGGCCAGAAAGCATGGCGGGCGCTTTCTGCTGCGGATTGATGACACTGATTTGGAGCGCTCCAAGGAAGAGCATGTTGCATCGATTCGCGCTGATATGGCCTGGCTGGGCCTTGATTATGATGGGGAAGAGCGTCAGTCGAATCGCTTTGATTTATATGAGCGGGAATTTGAAAAGCTGAAGGCGGCTGGCCGGGTTTACCCCTGCTATGAAACACCCGAAGAGCTGGATATTCGCCGTAAAATCCTGCTTTCGCGCGGATTGCCACCCATTTATGAGCGTAAGGATTTGCAGGCGCCCGCGCCCGAAGGCGTGATCCCGCATTGGCGCTTCCGGCTGGATCATGATGCGCCGATTCAATGGACCGATATGGTGCGCGGGGATCAAAGCTTTGATCCCAAGACCATGCCTGATCCTGTGGTGCGGCGAGCGGATGGCAGCTGGCTTTATCTGTTGCCCAGTGTGATCGATGATATTGCGATGGGCATCACCCATGTGGTGCGCGGAGAGGATCATGTCTCCAACACGGCCTCACAGGTGCAGATGTTTGAAGCGCTGGGGGCTACTCCCCCGGAATTTGCCCATGAAGCCTTGCTGGTGGGCACAGAGGGCAAGCTTTCCAAGCGACTCGGATCCCTTGGCATGGGGGCGCTGCGCGATAGCGGGATAGAACCGATCGCCATTGTGGCTTTGTTGGCGCGGCTGGGCACAAGCGATCCGGTTGAGCCAGTGACGAATGTGCAGCCGCTAACGGAGAGCATTGATTTTGCTCGTTTCGGCCGCGCTCCAGCGCGCTTTGATGAAGCGGAACTGGCGCTGCTGAATCAAAAAATCCTGCATCAGACGGATTATGACGCTGTGGCCGAGCGTTTGCCAGCCAGCATCACCAAGCCGCGCTGGGATGTGATTCGTCCGAATCTGGAGCGGGTGACGGATGCTGAGCAATGGATGGCTATTTTTGACGGGCCTTTTGCTCCGCCGCAGCCGGACGCGGAGGCGATTGCGGTGCTCGATTCGGCAGCGGCGGCCATCGCCGATGTTGATTGGAGCACGGATCCGTGGCGGGCGCTGACATCGTTGGTCAAAGAGGCGACGGGTGCCAAAGGGCGCGGCCTGTTCCTGCCGCTGCGCCGGGCGCTGACCGGTTTGGATCATGGGCCGGATATGGGTGAATTGCTGCCGCAAATCGATAAGGATCAGGCGGCGCAGCGGCTGGCCCATCGTTGATCGCGGTTCCTCTCCTATATCTGATATATCTGACTGACGGAGAGGCGCTTTTCATGCCGCTGTGAGGGCATGATCGGGGCCTCCCCCTTGACATAGGGGGAGAATCCGGTCAGAGGACCGCCGATTGAATGAAGACAGCGCGGTGCACGCGCGGCCTTTGTTAACTTTTACATATCAACCGCCGGGGCCACCAGTCCCGCCACATCGGTCGGCTATCCGGCGGATGTGCAGATTTTTCGAGGAACAGGGCCATGGCCAAGCCGACAACAGTCAAGATCAAGCTGGTGAGCACCGCTGATACGGGTTTTTATTACGTCACCAAGAAAAACCCCCGCACGATGACGGAAAAAATGCTTCAGCGTAAATATGATCCCGTCGTGCGCAAGCATGTTGAGTTCAAGGAAGCTAAAATCAAATAAGCCATGGATCACGCAGCTTCTATGGCGTGATAGCCGGTTTATTCTGGCGCTTGCTTGAGCAGGAATTACCGGTTTAGCCGGATGAAGGGGCGGTCTGATGGATCGCCCTTTTTCACTTTTCATCGGTTATTTGATGACAGGCATTTTTCTCCTGAAGAAAATTGACCGACCATTTCGATAAATTTGATCACCGAAATGGGCTTAGAGACATAAGCCTCGGCTCCGGCAGCGCGAATCTGCTCTTCATCGCCTTTGCCAGCATAGGCCGTGACTGCCATGATCGGCACAGTGCACAAATCGGCATCTTTTTTCAGCTGACGGATCAGGTCCAGACCGCTGACATGCGGCATCTGAATATCCATAATGATCAGCGCGGGGCAGACTTCCCGTGCTTTTTCCACGGCTTCTCTGCCATCCCGAACGGGATGAGCGCTGAAACCATGCGCATTTAACAGATCACAAAATAGGCGCAGGTTCAGTTCATTATCTTCGACGACCAAAATGGCCTTGTCCATGAATATCGCTTTCCCCGCTTGCTTATAGATAGGGTTTAGGCGAATCCACAGGAAGAGACAATTGCTTGCCGCTGGAAGGATCGAAGAGGTGCGCGAAAGCGATGCAACGCTGGCGCTGCAGGCGTTGGGATGGATTTTGATGGATGAGCCCCGGCGGGAAAGGCTGTTGGCGATGACCGGCCTGTCGCCCGATAATTTGTGCACATCCTTGGATGAACCCGGCACATTGGGGGCGATATTGCAATTTCTGGCCGCACATGAAGCGGATTTGATGATGTGCGCCGATGCGATGGGTGTTTCGCCCGAGGATTTGGGTGGCGCTGCCCGGCGGATGACCGGCGTGGAAGGATGGATGGAATGACAAGACCGCTGCTGATTACCGATTGCGATGAAGTGCTGCTACATATGGTGGTGCCCTTTGCCCAATGGGTGGATGAGGCACATGGCGTATTGTTTCAAATGGAGGATGCGAGCTTTGCGGGCGCATTGAAGCGCAAGGAATGCGGCACGCCGCTGGAAGCGGCAGAGGTCTGGCCGCTGCTGGATGGTTTCTTCACCACGGAAATGGGCCGTCAATTGCCGGTTGCGGGCGCGGTGGAGGCGATGCGCAAAATATCGCAAGTGGCGGACATCATCATATTGACCAATGTCGGGCCGGAGCATGAAGCGGCGCGCACGGCGCAGCTGGCTGCTGTTGGCATTGACGCGCCGGTCATCGGCAATCGCGGCCCCAAGGGCGGGCCTGTGCGCGATATTATGACAAAGCATCAGCCATCGCTGGCGATTTTTGTTGATGATCTGGGCCAGCATCATCATTCGGTGGCGCAGGAAGCGCCGGATGTGTGGCGTCTGCACATGGTGGGCGAGCCGATGATCGCAGATAAGATTAAGCCAGCGCGCCATGCCCATGCGCGCATTGATGATTGGGATGCGGCATGCGCATGGATATTGGACCGGGTCGCTGATAATCAGCCCGCTCCTGCTCCTGCGCCTGAACAAGTTTGAAGGCCCGAATAAGTTTTAAGGATAGTAAGATGACAATAGACGCCAAATTGGCCGACATGGGGCTGGAATTGCCGCAAGCAGCGGCGCCGGTCGCGGCCTATGTTCCTTATGTGGAGCACGGCGGAATGCTCTATATCAGCGGGCAATTGCCGTTTCGCGATGGGCAGGTGGTGACGGGCCGACTGGGTGTGAATGTTGATGAAGCGACTGGTTATGACGCCGCGCGGCGCTGTGCCCTGATGTTGCTGGCGCAAATCAAAGCGGCGGTGAACGGCGATTGGTCGCGCGTGGAAAAGGTCGTGAAACTGGGCTGTTTTGTGAACAGCGCACCGGATTTCACTGATCAGGCCAAAATCGCCAATGGCGCATCGGATTTGTTTCAATCGCTGTTTGGCGAAGCGGGCCGTCATGCCCGGGCCGCAGTGGGTGTGGCCGTGTTGCCCTTGGCTGCGGCGGTGGAAATTGACGCCATTATCGCGGTGCGTCCGGCCTGACCATGGCGATGGAGAAGCGGACGATTGCGCTGGGAACGGCTGTGTCGTCCGTGGATATGGCGGCATGGGATGCGCTGCATGATGGCAGCAATCCCTTTATATCCCATGCGTTTCTGACACTTCTCGAGGATTCGGGCAGTGTTGGGCCGCGCACGGGGTGGCAGCCATCGCCGCTGCTGATCACGGATGAGGCAGGCGGGGTGGTTGCGGCGGCCCCGGCCTATTTGAAGCTGCACAGCCAGGGCGAATATGTGTTTGACCAAGGCTGGGCCGATGCTTGGCAGCGCGCGGGCGGGCAATATTATCCCAAATTGCAGATTGCTGCGCCATTTACGCCGGTCCCCGGCCCGCGCTTGCTGGCACCCGATCGGGAAACAGCGCTTCTGCTGCTGCGCGGCGCGGAAGCGGTGGTGCAACAAAATGGCCTGTCATCTGCCCATGCCACCTTCATTGCCGCGGAAGAGATGGAGATTTTTGAAGAGGCTGGCTGGCTGATCCGCCGCGATATTCAATTTCATTTCATCAATGATGGCTATGAAAGCTTTGATGATTTTCTGGCAACGCTGACCTCGGCGCGGCGCAAACAATTACGTAAGGAGCGGGCGCGAGCGGTTGAGGGCCTGCGCATCGAAGAGGTGAGCGGCGCACAGATTCAGCCGCATCATTGGGACGCGATGTGGCAATTTTATCAGGATACCGGCGCGCGCAAATGGGGAACGCCTTATTTAACGCGCGAAGCCTTTGATCTGATGGGCCAGCGGATGGCCGATCAAATCTTGTTGATGATCGCCTATGATGGCGATCAGCCGGTGGCTGGGGCGATGCATTTTCTGGGCCGCGATACGCTTTATGGCCGCTATTGGGGCTGCCTTGCGGACATTCCCTTTTTGCATTTTGAGCTATGCTATTATCGCGCCATTGATTTGGCCATTGCCCGCAAGCTGGCGCGGGTCGAGGCGGGTGCGCAGGGCGGGCACAAATTGGCGCGGGGCTATGCACCCAGCACCACTTGGTCCGCCCATTATCTGGCCGATAATGGGTTTCGCCGTGCCGTGGCTGATTTTTTGCAGCGGGAGCGGCAAAGTGAAGAGGCACAGATGGAATATTTGGGCAGCCATCTGCCTTTTCGCCGTGATGTCTGAGGCTGGATTCTCACGCTTTGCTGCCGCGTTAAAGCACCGCTCAGCCGACGGCTAGATTGTCGAGCAGCCGGGTCTGGCCCATGCGCGCGGCGGCCAAAATTCGGGCGCGCCCTTGAAATTGATCGATTCGGGCCAGACTATCCGGATCGGTCAGCGCCAGATAATCGACACTGTCAAAGCCGCCCTCGATCAAGGCGGAGCGGGCTTGATCCAGTGTGTCGGCCACTGGTGCGCCAGCGGCGATGCGCTGGGCTGCGTTTTGCAGCGCATTGGGCAAGGCGACGGCGGCCAAGCGTTGATCCGCCGTCAGATAGGCATTGCGCGAGGATAGCGCCAAACCGTCGGCGTCGCGGGCAATGGGGGCGCCGATGATATCAACGGGAAAATCCAGATCGCGCACAAAGCGGCGGATGATCGCCAATTGCTGCCAATCTTTTTCGCCGAAAATGGCCACATCGGGGTGGGTTTGATTCAGCAATTTGGAAACGACGGTCGCGACTCCGTCAAAATGGCCGGGCCGCGCCGCGCCGCAGAAATCCGCGCCCAATTCCGCCACTTCTACATGGGTGGCATGGCCGGATGGATACATGGTGGCCACATCGGGTGCCCACAGCAAGGATATGCCCGCTTCAGCCAGCATCGCGGCATCGCGCGCCTCATCCCGTGGATAGGATTCAAAATCTTCGTTCGGGCCAAATTGGGTGGGATTGACGAAAATCGAGACAATGACATGATCGGCCTGAATTTTTCCAAGCTCGATCAAGGACATATGGCCTTTGTGCAAGGCGCCCATAGTGGGCACCAGCGCCACGGTTTTGCCGCTTTGTTTCCATGCGGCGACGGTGCGGCGAAGCGCACCCATGTCACGGATAATTTGCACCCTAGCCCAGCCTCCGATATTGGCAGCGCCTATGCACCACCATGCGGTTTCCATAGCCGCGCTGACAGGAAAATCGCAACGGTCATGACGATGCAAGCGCCTCACCGGATTATCTTTGCCAATGAAAAAGGCGGCACAGGCAAATCGACCTGTGCTGTTCATTTCGCGGTTGCGCTGGCTTCGCAGGGCTATCGAGTGGCCGGACTCGATCTCGATCCGCGCCAGCGCACCTTTTTCCGCTATCTGGAAAATCGAGTCAATACGGCGCGTCGGCGCGGAATCGATTTGCCGATGCCCCGGTTTGAAGTATTTCAGGGCGATAGTCTGGATGATCTGGATGCGCATGTGGCGCGGATGACCGAGGGGGCCGATTATTTTATCGCCGATACACCGGGGCGCGACGATATTTATGCCCGCCATGTGGCCGAAACAGCCGATACGCTGATCACGCCGCTGAATGACAGCTTCATTGATTTTGATCTGATCGGGCAGGTGGATCCGGATACATTTCAGGTCACCCGACCCAGTTTTTATTCCGAATTAATCTGGGATACGCGCAAAGTGCGGGCGAAAAATGAGGGGCGGCAGATTGATTGGATCGTGCTGCGCAACCGGCTGCAACATATTGATGCCCATAATATGCGCCGGGTTGGCGAGGCCTTGCTGCAATTGTCGCGTCGGGTAGGATTTCGGGTGATTCCCGGATTGGGCGAGCGGGTGATTTATCGTGAGCTTTTTCCTGCGGGCCTGACCTTGCTGGATAAGGCGCATTTGGGCGGCATGGGCATGGGCCATGTGGTGGCGCGTCAGGAATTGCGTGAAGCAATGGCCGGGCTGAACCTGCCAGCGCGGGGCAAGGCGGATTCGGCTGAAGTGGTCATCACCGGCGCTTAACAGGCAATCTGGATCACAGCCGATACGACCGACGGGCGGATAAGGACGAAATATGACGATGCAGTGCCACCAGTTCGAACCCACGATCCTGCGGGAATATGATATTCGCGGCATTGTTGGACAAACTCTGACCGACGATGATGCCTATGCGATTGGGCGCAGCTTTGCGACCGTCGTGGCCCGCGCCGGTGGGCGCGCCATTGCGGTGGGCTATGATGGGCGGCTGTCTTCGCCAATGCTGGAAGCGGCACTGGTGAAGGGCGTCGAGGATGCCGGGGTGAACGCCCTGCGCATTGGCATGGGGCCGACACCGATGCTCTATTTTGCGGCATCAACCCAGCAGGTGGATGGCGGCATAGAGATAACCGGCAGCCACAATCCCGCCGATCACAATGGTTTCAAAATGGTGCATCAGGGACGGCCGTTTTTCGGCGCTGATATTGGGCATTTGGGCCAGATGGCGGCGGCCGGAGATTGGACCAGCGGCGAGGGCCAATCGCAGCATCTCGATATCGTCGACCTTTATGTCGATCGGCTGGTCGAAAATTTTCAGGGGCAAGATTTTCGCATCGGTTGGGATGCGGGCAATGGGGCCGCCGGGCCGATCATCGAAAAGCTGACCCGACGTTTGCCGGGCGAGCATCATTTGCTGTTTACTGATGTTGACGGCCATTTTCCTAACCACCATCCTGATCCCACCGATGAAGCCAATTTGGCGGATTTGCAAAAGCTTGTCGCGGATCAAAGGCTCGACTTTGGCGTCGCTTTCGATGGGGATGGCGATCGAATCGGTGCGATTGATGGGCAGGGGCGGGTGATTTGGGGCGATCAGCTGCTGCAAATCTATGCCGCGGATGTGCTGAAAAGGCAGCCGGGATCGGTGGTGATCGCGGATGTGAAGGCCAGTCAGGCCCTGTTTGACCGGGTCAGCGAATTGGGCGGAAAGCCGCTGATGTGGAAAACGGGCCACAGCTTGATCAAAGCCAAAATGCAGGAAACGGGCAGCCCGCTTGCAGGCGAGATGAGCGGGCACATCTTCTTTGCGGATCGCTATTATGGCTATGACGACGGGCCCTATGCTGCGGTGCGCTTGATAGAGGCCGCCAGCGCGCTGGGACAAAGTGTGACAGAGCTTCGCGGCGCTATGGCGGAATGGGTCAACACCCCGGAAATGCGCTTTCAGGTCGACGAAAGCCGAAAATTCGCGGTGGTGGAAGAGGTGCTCGCGCGGCTTGAGGGCAGCGGGGCACAGGTGGATCGCACCGATGGCGCACGGGTGTTGACCGAGGATGGCTGGTGGCTGCTGCGCGCCTCTAACACGCAGGATGTGCTGGTCGCCCGGGCCGAGGCGACGGACGCGGCGGGGCTAGAACGCTTGCTGGCGGCGATTGATGATCAACTCGGCCAGTCCGGGATTGTGCGGGGCCCGCAGGCGGCCCATTGAACGGCGGCGGATAGAAGAAGGCGCGCCATGGTCTTGGCGGGGCTAGCAAAATAGGCAGATACATAAATCCTGCCAGATTGACCGCTGGCAGACATATCATGTAACGCTGCCCAACGACCTATGGAAGGGAAATGGCCGCAATGACGCGTGGATCAGATCATGGTGTGGCCGAACATGTGGCGCATGTTCAGGAAGATGTCGCTGCCGGCAATGGGCTGGCGGTGGTGTCCATCGCCAAAAGCTATGACAAGCGCGTGGTGCTATCGGATGTTTCCTTGTCGGTGGCCAAGGGCGAAGTGGTGGGCCTGCTCGGCCCCAATGGCGCAGGCAAAACCACTTGTTTTTATTCCATCATGGGCCTGGTCAAGCCGGATGCGGGCCGCATCATGCTGGATGGACAGGATATTACGGCGCTGCCCATGTATCGCCGGGCGATATTGGGCCTTGGTTATTTGCCGCAGGAAACATCGATTTTCCGCGGCATGACGGTGGAACAAAATATCGAAGCCGTGCTGGAACTGGCTGAGCCGGATAAACAGGCGCGGCGGCATCGGCTGGATGAGTTGCTGGACGAATTCGGGCTGACCCGGTTGCGGACATCGGCCGCGATGGCGCTTTCCGGCGGGGAACGGCGGCGAGCGGAGATTGCCCGCGCGCTGGCGGCTAATCCTTCGATCATGCTGCTGGACGAGCCTTTTGCTGGCATTGATCCGATTTCGATCGGTGATATTCGCGATTTGGTGGGCGATTTGAAAACGCGCGGTATCGGCGTGTTGATCACCGATCATAATGTGCGCGAAACGCTGGATCTGGTGGATCGTGCCTGCATTATTTATGATGGCAAGGTGTTGCTGGCGGGTTCGCCAGAAGAGTTGGTTGCCGATCCTGAGGTGCGCCGCCTTTATCTGGGCGAGGGCTTTTCCTTGTGATCCCTTGACGCGCCATGGCCCTGGGTCCGCGCCTCGATATACGCCAGTCGCAATCGCTGGTGATGACGCCGCAATTGCAACTGGCGATCAAATTGCTGGCGCTTTCCAATCTGGAACTGGAAAGCTATTTAAACGAGGCGCTGGATAGCAATATCTTGCTGGAAATGGCGCAGGGCGATGGAAGCCCGCCGAGCACGTCTGCCGAAGATGATTCCGATCACCACAGCGCTGATGGCGATAGCCAGAGTCTGTCTGGAGATGGCGGCGAGATCGAGGGTGGCGCTGATCTTGATGCTGACGCCGAATCCTTTTCACATGATTTTGCTAGCGATGCCGTGCGGGCATCGGGCGACCGTGACGGCATGGATTTTGATAGTTTTGCCGGGCATGAGGCGTCGCTTCAGGATCATTTGCTGCAACAGGCGGGCCAGACGCTGAGCGGCATGGACCTAGCCATTGCGGCGCAGATCATCGGCTTGATCGATGAGGCCGGCTATGTGCGCGGCGATTTGGCGGATGTGGCCGCCGATTTGGTGGTGCCATTGGCGGATGTGGAGACTGTGCTGCACCGGGTGCAGGGTTTTGATCCCACTGGGGTGGGTGCGCGGGATCTGGCCGAATGCCTCGCTTTGCAAGCACGGGAAGCGGATCGTTACGATCCCGCTATGGCGGCGATGATTGCCCATCTGGATCTGCTGGGCCGGGGCGGGCTGGCCCAATTGAAGCGCATCTGCGGCGTCGATGATGAGGATCTGGCCGATATGATCCGCGAATTGCGCGGCTATGATCCCAAGCCGGGCCTGCGCTATGGCGGCGTGGAGGTGCAATCTGTCGTGCCCGATCTTTATGTGCGCCCCTCGGGCAGCGGCTGGCTGATAGAGATGAACAGCGCGACTTTGCCACGGCTGTTGGTGAACCGGCGCTATTATCAGCAATTGATACAGGGTGCGGCGAAGCCCAGCCGCGCTTGGCTATCCGAGCAACTCGCCAGCGCCAATTGGCTGGTGCGGGCGCTGGACCAGCGGCAACAGACGATCATCAAAGTGGCCAGCGAGATTGTGAAGCAGCAGGATGGATTTTTCCGCCACGGCATAGCGCAGATGCGCCCGCTGACGCTGCGACAAGTGGCGGACGCGATTGCGATGCATGAATCCACCGTCAGCCGGGTGACGAGCCACAAATATCTCAGTTGCGCGCGCGGGGTGTTTGAACTGAAATATTTCTTTTCCAGCGGCATTGGGGTGGATGATGGCAAGGGCGCCGTTTCCGCTGAGGTGGTGAAAAGCCGGATTCGGGCGCTGATCGAATCGGAAGATGGCGGCAAAATTCTTTCGGATGAGGCGCTTGCCCGAAAATTGGTGGATGAAGGCTATGATATTGCCCGCCGAACGGTCGTTAAATACCGTGAAGCCATGGGTTTTGGCTCTTCTGTGCAGAGAAGGCGCCAAAAGGCTTTGGCAGGATGAAGTTTTTTGCTATCGGGCTGGGCGATAGCGCTGCTTGCGGCAGATGGGCTTGGAAAGGCGGGCGATAACATGGGTTATCGGTTGACTTTTTAACCTTTAGGCCATAGTTGCGCGCCTTCGCGTTCCACGCATAAAGTTTACGGACAAAAACCATGAAGATTCGCAACAGCCTGAAGTCGCTGAAGGACCGCCATCGGGATAACCGCGTTATCCGTCGTCGTGGTCGGACCTATGTGATTAACAAGACCAACCGTCGCTTCAAGGCGCGCCAGGGCTAATCCCCTTCCGGGCTTTGCCTCGGAGCGCTCGTTGCGAATGTGCGTGACGCCGTCGGATGATTCCGGCGGTGTTTTCGCGTGTCGGCCCCGCGCCCGGCCCCAGCGTGGATTGCCTGTATCCGCAACCGTCCATGGCTCTGGCGGCTTGTGGCTGAGTGGTGCTGCGATCCCTAAAGCATCAGGCTGAATTGCGGCCAGCGTCAAAGGGCGGGTGGAAGCGGCACAAGCGCTTCGCGCCAAGGTGTCAACATGCTGGACAGCGCGGCATCAGCCGTTAAACGCCTTAGCCATGACCGACCAACCCAAAACCCTGCAACCCAAGCCGTGGATCAGCGGCATTGCCCCTTATGTGCCTGGGAAAAGCGCCAGCGATGATGGTCGCCCGTTGATCAAGCTATCGGCCAATGAAAATGCGCTGGGAACTAGTGAACAGGCCCGCGCAGCCTTTTTGGAGGCCGCAGCGGATATGGCACGCTATCCCGATCCCGCCGCGACGGCGCTGAGGCAGGCTTTGGCGGCGAAATATGATCTGGATCCCGCGCGGGTCATCTATGGCACGGGTTCGGATGAACTGCTGCATCTGGCGGCCAGCGCTTATGCGGGGCCGGGCGATGAAGTGCTCTATGTGCGCTATGGCTTTTCGGTTTACGAAATCGCCGCGCGCCGGGTGGGCGCGGTGCCGGTGGAAGCCGCCGATCGGGATTATGGCACAGATGTCGATGCGGTGCTGGCGGCGGTGACGGAAAAAACGCGGGTGGTGTTCGTCGCCAATCCCAACAATCCAACCGGCACCTTTGCGACGCGCGAAGACATTGCGCGGCTGCATGCGGGTCTGCCGTCAGATGTGCTATTTGTGCTGGATCAGGCCTATGCTGAATATCTGGAAACAGATCAGGATGATGGCGGGCTGGAACTGGCCAAAAACGCCGACAATGTGTTGGTCACGCGCACCTTTTCAAAAATTTATGGTCTGGCCGCAGAGCGTATTGGCTGGGGCTATGGCAGCGCGCCGGTGATTGAAGCGCTGCACAAAATTCGGGCACCCTTCAACGTCACCCGCTGTGGTCAGGAAGCGGCGATTGCGGCGCTGGCCGATCAGGATTTTGTGGATCGCAGCCGCGCCCATAATGCGACATGGCGCGATTGGCTGGCGAAAGAGTTGGAAAGCCTTGGCAATCATGGTCTGCGCATCTTGCCGTCGCAAACCAATTTCTTGTTCGTTATTTTTGACGGCGCGGTGACAGCCGAAATGATGAATCAGCGATTGATGGATGCGGGCTATGTTGTGCGCTGGCTGCCGGGGCAGGGCCTGCCGCAGGTGCTGCGTATGACCATTGGCACCGAATCGGAAACGCGCGGCTTGGCGGCGGCCATTCGCGCCGCCTTGGAAGGCTGATGGCTTTGGCCGGTGACATTGCGCATGTCGCGATCATCGGGCTGGGCCTGATTGGTTCGTCCATTGCTCGCGCCGCACAAGAGCGGCTGCCTGCGATACGGCTGACGGGTTATGATGCCGATCCGGTGGTGCGCGCCGAATCGCGAGAGCTTGGTTTTTGTGATCAGGTGGCGGATGATCCGGTGGCAGCTGTGGACGGCGCGGATCTGGTGATTTTGGCCGTGCCCGTCGGCCGGATGGCTGCGGCTGCGCAGGCGATGGCAGCGGGGCTGAAGGCCGGCGCGATTGTCTCTGACGTCGGCTCATCAAAAGCCAGTGTGGCGGATGCGCTGCGCCGGGCTTTGCCGGATCATATCATCATTCCCGCTCATCCTGTGGCGGGCACAGAAAATAGCGGGCCAGCGGCGGGCTTCGCCACTTTATTTGATCAGCGCTGGTGCATTATCACGCCTCAGGCGCAGGACAGCGAAGAGGCGGTGCGAAAATTGCGCGACTTCTGGCAGGCTTTGGGCGCCAAGGTTGAAGAAATGGACCCGGCGCATCATGATCTGGTGTTGGCGGTAACCAGCCATTTGCCGCATCTGATTGCCTATACGATTGTTGGCACCGCTAGCGAGTTGGAAGAGGTCACGGAAAGCGAAGTGATCAAATATTCCGCGGGCGGGTTTCGCGATTTCACCCGAATCGCGGCAAGTGATCCCGTGATGTGGCGCGATATTTTCCTGAACAATAAGGATGCCGTGCTCAACACATTGCAACGCTTCAATGAAGACCTCACCATGTTGCAACAGGCCATCCGTCGCGGCGATGGGGATAAGTTGGAAGCTTGGTTTCAGCGCACCCGCGCCATCCGCCGATCGATCATTGCCGAAGGACAGGATGATCCAGCGCCCGATTTTGGACGCCGTAACCGCTAGCTATTTATGATAGGGTTTACGCCCTTGGTTTAAGGGGCGTTGGGCGCGCCCTGTGCCAAGCTGCTCCGTTCTAGGGCAGACGGCGGATTGAGCGCATTGATGGCGCGCCACACCCGCTCTTCGGCTTCGGCCCGATCCAGCCCTGCTGGAATGGTTTCGCCGACCAAATAGGTGATGGTGCCCGGCCATTTGACCCAGCGATTCGATGGATAGGCCGCGCTGCTATCAATGGCGACGGGCGTGACGGGGATGTTGAGCATCCGATAAATGCCCGCAAATCCTGCTCGCAGCGGCGGCGCTTCGCCATGCGGAACCCGGGTGCCTTCTGCAAAAAGGCAGAGCGGGCGGCCTTGTGCGAGCGCGGCTTTGGCAGCGGAAAGCATGGCGCGCATCGCCTTGCTGCCGCCCTCTCGATCCACCGGGATCAGACCGTAAAGGGTGGCGGCAGTGCCCCATAAGGGAATATCGAATAATTCCCGTTTCGCAAAAACAGCTGGATGATCAAATAGATAGGGCTGTTCCACCGTTTCAAAAGCGGATTCATGCTTGAACACATAAAGAATGGGCGCATTGGGCATATCGCCGATGATGCGGATTTTATGGCCCAGAATGAAACGGCACATGATGCGGTGTGACCAGGACCAAAAGGTGATGAAGGCGTGGCCGATCCGGGGCACCGGCTTCATAAAGATGATGCCGCCCAAAGAGGCGATCAGGCTGATGATCGCAAAGAAAATCCAAAAGAGGATCGAACGAAAAAGGGCTATGCCATAACGCAAGGCGCTATCCTTACAGACCGAGGAAGCTGCCAGCTATGCCGGCCAGATATTTATGATATTCACGAAATAGGGTCATGAAATTGGGTTGGCTGCGCACCGCATCAGCAATGATCACGACATTTTTGTCTATGGTCCGGCGCAATTCAAATTCGGCCCGGCGCATATGCCAATCGGTGGTGACCAGCCGGATCGAACGATATTTCCGCCGAGCCACCCAATTAACCACCTCCGTGGCGTTTGAGCGCGTGTCTTCGGCTTCAAAGCCCAGCGCGATGCAGCAATCAAACAGGGCCATCGGGCGGCCATATTCGGTGGCCAGTTCCCGCGGTTTCACTTCCCGTGCGACACCGCTGATCAGCAAGCGTTCCGCCTGTTTTTGTTCCAACAGATCCAGGCCGCGATCTATGCGTCCGGCGCCGCCGGTCAACACCACAATGGCATCAGTTTTGCTTGGCGGTGCGGGCAAGGGAGGAAGCAAGGCGAACCAGGCAAAGCCCAGCACCCAGACAAGGAATAGAATTGAGATCAGACGCTTGATCATATCATCTTCTTCAGCGCAGCGAGCAAAGTTTGGCGCGCCGTAAAAGCTGCCAATGCGATAGCCAATAGCGGCAACGCCAGCAAGAGTAGCCAGCCGCCTGCACCGATGGCGGCGGTGGAGGCCAACCCGGATGTTACGCCAGACCATTGCCATATGATCAGGAGCAAGGTGAAAGCCGCCGCGATGCTGCCCAGCGCAATGCCATAAGCGGTATCGATAGCGATCCGATGCTGAAATAAGCGGCTGATCTGCTGATCGGTGGAGCCCATCATGTGCAGCATTTCAATTGTTGCATAATGGGTGCTGAGCGCGGCACGGGCAGACATGATTACCACGGCAGCGCTGGCGCTGGTGATCAGCGCCACCATCAGCATCGCTATCCATGCCAGCGAACGGATCAGCCTTTCCACTGGACCCAGCCATTCGGCATGGGGAATGATGCGCGTGTCTTGGCTGACCTCAGCCACCAATATTTTCAGCCGCGCCATTTGCTGATTGCGATCCCCCGGTGCCAAATCCAGATCGACCAGCGCTGGAAGGGGCAGCGATTTCAGCATGGCATCGTCTTCGGCACTCGTCCCTTCGCTGCCAAACCATTGGCCGAGCGCGGCCTCCATCTCTTTGGGGTTCACCATATGGGCGGCGAGGATGAAATCGGTGCTTTCGGCTTTTTGGTGGAGCTGTTTCGCTTGAGCTGCGCGCTGGACGGGGTCTGACGCGGTGATTTGCACCGTGACCCGGCCTGCTATGGCATCGCCGATGGCGTTGGCGGATTGAATTAGCGCCATGCCCGTCGCAGCCGACAGCAGGGTGAGCATCATCAATATGGCAATAATCCACGGCGTTGGCCCGGAAAGGCGGCGATCCGGCAGCAGGCGGCGTTGATGGTCGGGCAGGGCGAAGAAGCGGATCATTGGCTGAGCCATCACAATGGGCTGGCTGGAAAGCGCAGGGCGCCGGTGGGATCGGATAAGCGGCCCCGTTCCAGCCGCATCATCTGCGCCTTATCCACCTGACTGATCAGATGCAGATCATGGGTGGCGACGACGACTGTGGTGCCGAGTCGATTCAGCGCTTCGAAGAGCCCGAGCAGCCGAACGGCCATGTCTGGATCGACGTTGCCAGTGGGTTCATCCGCCACCAGCAATTGCGGCCGGGCGATAACGGCGCGGGCGATGGCCACGCGCTGCTGCTCGCCGCCCGAAAGAGTGGCAGGAAAAGCCTCTGCCCGTTCATTCAGGCCAATCCAGTTCAACATTTCTGCGACGGGGCCAGCCAGATCGGCCTCTGCCACGCCTGCGATGCGCAGCGGCAGCGCGATATTGTCGCGCGCTGACAGATGCGGGATCAAGCGGAAATCCTGAAAGACGACGCCGATCCGGCGGCGGAATCCGGGCAAGCGATGGCGCGGCATCGATCCCAAATCTTCGCCAAAGATGCGGACAATGCCGCGGCTGGGCTTCTGCGCGAGATAGAGGAGTTTCAACAGCGAGGTTTTGCCAGCGCCGGATGGGCCGGTGAGAAAGTAAAAGCTGCCGGGCCGAAGATTAAAGCTGATATCGCTCAGCACCTCGGCTTCTGGATTATAGCGCAGGCCGACCCGGTCAAACTCAATCACGGCGCGGCCCGCCATTCCCAAACGCAGCAGGTCCACGCCTGAAATCTGTCGCAAGATTTTGCGCCTTGATCATCATTCGGATGCACCGCCATTGCCGTCCATAACGCTGCATTTGCATGGCTGGCGCCGAAGGACAAGGGATTAGGGGAATGGCCATTATCGCCATCCGCCGGCACAGCACCCTTGCAACAGTGTGAGCCAGTGTGTTTAGAGAGGGGTTATGATACTTGCCTGTCCGTCCTGTGATACTCGCTATGTCGTTCCCGATACGGCTATTGGAGCGGCTGGCCGCACGGTTCGCTGCGCCAGTTGTAAGCATAGTTGGTTTCAGGGGCCGTTAGCGACAGAGGAAGTGACGCCCGGCGATGAGTTGCACGAAGGCAGCGCGCCATCGGCACATCCAGCGCCGAGGCAGGCTGGCGGCGGTCCTATTGCCGAGACCGAGCTGACTGCCCCGATGGACGAAGAGGCTGTTGCCACACCAGCCGCCGCGCCAGTTCAGGAATCGGGCGCAACCCAGGTGGAATCGCCAATTGCTCCGCCCGCTGCGGCTCCACCGGCTCCAGCGGCACGACAAGCGGCAGATGGGCCGCCCATGGAAAGCGGGCCATTCTCCTCTCCCTCGGTGATGCCACCACCCGATGATAAAGGTTTTTCCGCCAGCCTTGCAGAGGATCAGCCTCTTCCCTTTCGCCAATCGGCGCGCGCCTTGTCGCGCCGCGGCGTAAAGATCGCGCTGGTGGCGGTGGTGCTGATGCTGGCAGCGGCGGCGAGCGTCTTTTTTTATGGCCCGCCCAACTGGGCGCAAAGCATTGATTTTCTGGCGTCTGCCGAAGAAACCGATCTGGTGATCGAACTGCCGCCCAATCAGGATCATCGCGAATTGCCGGATGGCACGATTCTATTCGCAGTATCGGGTGTGATCATCAATCCGACGGATCGTGAGCAGCGGGTGCCGCCGATTCTGGCTGAGCTACGCGATGCGCAAGGCATTATTGTTTATAGCTGGACGATCCAGCCGCCGGTCACGACTCTGGCGCCCAATGCCAAGGTCAATTTCAGTGAAGCCAAGCTGGATATCCCGCGCCGCGCGTCGGAATTGTCCGTCAACTGGGCCCAACCATCCCGCTGATAAAAAATAGGCAAATTCGGCCATGATGAAAACTTGGCCATTGCTGCGCGAAAGATTGCTTGCTAGACGCCCACATTCCGCACCCGTAGCTCAGCTGGATAGAGTACTGCCCTCCGAAGGCGGTAGTCAAGTCCAGCGAAGGCTGAAGGTGTTGGGAAAAGGTATTGATTTAACAATGGCTTGAGCGAATATCGGGTTTGCTCTTCAAGAAGCCAAAAAACTCGCGTAAGCATGACGTAAGCACCTCGCGAACGGTATGCACCCGTAGCTCAGCTGGATAGAGCGCCGCCCTCCGAAGGCGGAGGCCAGAGGTTCGAATCCTCTCGGGTGCGCCATTTTTCCCGTAAAAATCAAAGCATTACCAGATCTCTCTTTTTAAGAGATGCTGCTTACGCGGCGAATCCACGTAAGCACGGACGCTCATTTATCATTCTATGACAATATCTTGTGCCTGATTCTGCTCTGCCTTCATCTCAGGCGAGCACCTCGGCAGCCATTGTGTTCGCGATTACGGCTGCACACCTTTGTAAGCCAGACCAGTAGCCACCAGTGGGTCTTGTGGGCCGCCGCTTTTCCTCGCGGCGAGTTTTCGGCAGGCTTTCGCATTGTCCCCTACCAGATTGGGCGCGGTCGTCCGATGTTTTCCAAACGGCGCAATGGGTCACCACCATTTCGAGAAGATGGACAGGAGGACCCGAACGGTCAGCGACGCCTCCAACGCATCGTGTGAGCTTCGATTGAAAGTTGGAGAAAGACGTCAGCCATAGGCCGCGTTTGTGAGCCTCCGCGCTCATCCAGATGCCAGATATGGGAAAGCCTTCCCCCTGGTCGGCACTGGCGTTGCCGACGCACCCCCATCTGCGGGGAGACCCCGCAACGCCCCCTGAGAGTGAGAGTGCGGACAGGTTTTCCGTGACGGGTTGAGGGCTGGAAGAGAGGCTTCCGGTGCCCGTCGCGGAGATCATCCCCATGGCCAGACATGATCGCAGCCCCGCGGAAGGTGGCGCGCGCAGCAATCTTTACGACGACATCACCAACAAGATCATCGCCGAGCTGGAGCAAGGCCGGCTGCCATGGGTCCAGCCCTGGGGTGCGTCGCCCGATACCGCCCCGCTGGGCCTGCCGAGAAATGCTTCAACCGGCCGGTGCTATTCAGGCATCAATATTCTCATTCTCTGGGGCGCTGTCATCCAGCATGGTTACCCTGGTCAGTCGTGGCTGACTTTCCGCCAGGCGCTTTCGCTCGGCGGAAATGTCAGGAAGGGCGAACGTGGCACCACCGTTGTCTATGCCGACCGTTTCACCCCCGAGGACGAGAAACGCCGTGCCCGCGAAACGGGTGAGGATGCGCATGCCATTCCGTTCCTGAAGCGGTTCACGGTCTTCAATGCCGCGCAATGCGATGGCCTGCCCGATGACATCACGGCAGTCGCGCCGCCACCGCCGCCGGGCCTGATCGAACCTCGGGTCGAGGCGCTGATCGGGACCACCGGCATCGACTTCCGTATCGGCGGCAATCGCGCCTTCTATATGCCGTCGCTCGACTATGTGCAGGTGCCGCCTCCGCAAGCCTATTTCGAGCCGATCAACTGGCACCGGACGGCCCTGCACGAGCTGGGTCACGCCAGCGGCCATCACAGCCGTCTCAACCGCGATCTGACCGGCTCGTTCGGCTCGAAGAAATACGCCTTCGAAGAAATGATTGCGGAACAGACCGCGGCTTTCAGCTGCGCTGCGCTCGGGATCGTGCCGACCGTGCGCCATGCCGATTACATCGGGTCGTGGCTGGAGGTCATGCGCGAGGATTCCCGCGCCATTGTCCGCGCGGCCTCGCAGGCCAGCAAGGCGGCAGACTGGCTGCTGTCGCATCTGCCGGCCGAGGGCGTCGAGGAGCCGGATGCCAGCGTAACCGACCGGAGGGCTGCGGCATGATCCTCCTGACCGGCACACAGCGCGACCGCCTGCTGGCGAATGGTCGTCAGCGCGATCAGGATCACATCCCGGTCGTGCAGTTCTTCAATCCCCTCGGTGAAGGCGTCTGGCTCGCTACCGAGCTAGATGAGGATGGCGACATCATGTTCGGCCTGGCGGATCTCGGCCATCCCGAACTGGGTTCGTGGAGCCTTGGCGAGATGCAGTCAGTCCGGCTGCCCTTCGGCATGGGCATCGAGCGCGATCTGCTGTTCACCGGGGATTTCCCGATCTCGGTCTGGGCCGAGGCCGCCCGTGAGACCGGCAGCATCCGCGCCGCCGAGCGTTTGCTCTACGGCGTCGGCGTGGGCCTTTCCCGTACATCCGCCGATACCGAGAACCGGAGTGCCTGATTTCCGGGTTTCAGGTTCTGCGGCTGGCGTCGCTCTCTTCAGAGGAAGAGGACGGCGCTTCGCTTCGTGACGGGCTGATAGCCGGAGAGAGAGGCTCACCGGCGTCCGTCATGGAGTAACTGACATGGCCACTGCCGTTCAGAAGATCACCCTGTCGTCCTCGCGCGACATTCCCTTCAACAAGCTGGTTCTCAGCCAGTCCAACGTCCGGCGCGTCAAGGCCGGGATCTCGGTCGAGGAACTGGCCGAGTCCATCGCCCGTCGCGGCCTGATCCAGTCCCTGCATGTCCGCCCGGTCGTGGATGCCGAGGGCAAGGAAACCGGCATGTTCGAGGTGCCCGCCGGCGGTCGCCGCTTCCGGGCGCTGGAACTGCTGGTCAAGCAGAAGCGCCTTGCCAAAATCGCGCCGGTCCCGTGCGTGGTGTCGGAGGCCAGCGCCGATGTGCTGATCGACGAGGTGTCGCTCGCCGAGAATATCGAGCGCGCACCGCTGCATCCGCTCGACCAGTTCCGCGCCTTCCAGGCCATGCGCGAAAAGGGCATGACCGAGGAAGCCATCGCCGCCGCCTTCTTCGTGGACGCCAAGGTGGTCAAGCAGCGCCTGCGTCTGGTTTCCGTCTCACCGGCATTGCTCGATGTCTATGCCGAGGACGGCATGACACTTGAACAGCTGATGGCCTTCAGCGTCAGTTCTGACCATGCCCGCCAGGAGCAAGTCTGGGAAGCGATCAAGGATGGCTGGCAGAAGGACCCCTACCACATCCGGCGCTTGCTGACCGAAACCACGGTCCGCGCCGCCGACAAGCGGGCAGTGTTTGTCGGCATTGCTCCCTATGAGGAGGCTGGTGGCTGCGTCTTGCGCGATCTCTTCCAGCAGGACGATGGTGGCTGGCTGCAAGATCCGGTGCTGCTCGACCGGCTGGTGGGCGAAAAGCTGAAGGCCGAGGCCGAAGCCATCGCCGCCGAGGGCTGGAAGTGGATCGAGGTCGCCATCACCTTTCCTTACGGTCACGATCATGGCCTTCGACAGATTGTCGGCGCCACGGTTGAGCTGAGCGAAGAGGATCGCGCCACCCGCGAGGCTCTGCGCGACGAATATGACCGGCTTGAAGCCGAATATGGCGAGGCTGACGAACTGCCTGACGAGATCGATGCCCGCCTCGGGGAGATCGAACAGGCGCTGGAAACCTTCGAGCGCCGCCCGATGACCTTCGAGCCGGACCAGATCGGTATGGCGGGTGTCTTCATCAGCATCGACGCCGATGGCGCATTGCTGATCGAGCGCGGCTATGTTCGCGCCGAGGACGAAACGCCTGCGGAACCGGAGGCGGAGATCATTGACCCGGAAACCGGTGAGGTGATCCAGCGGGCAGAACCGGAGGCAAGCCGCATGCGTGCGGTTATCACTCTGGGCGGCCAGCCGGTCGAAACGGAGGAGGAAGACGAGGCCGACACCGACACCATCAAGCCGCTGCCCGATCGTCTGGTCAGCGAACTGACCGCGCATCGCACCCTGGCGCTGCGGGATGCGGTGGCGGTGAACCCGCATGTCGCCATGACCGCGCTGCTGCACCGGCTGGTCATGGATTGCTTCATGCCGCATTCCAGCAAGGGATGCCTCGAAGCACAGGTCCGGGAGGTCCATCTGCCGGCACAGGCCGAGGATCTGCGCGATAGCGCTTCCGCCAAGGCCATTGCAGACCGGCACGAACGCTGGGGCGATCATGTCCCGGCAGACGATGCCGCCCTGTGGGATTGGCTGACCGATCTGGACGATGGTTCGCGCATGGATCTGCTCGCCCATTGCGTCAGCTTCGGTGTCAACGCGCTCTATGAGAAGCCGAATCCTTACAGCGGCACCGGCGTCAGCCAGCACGGGCTGGACATCCGCCTGTCGCAGGCTGACCGGCTGGCCCGTTCGACCGGCCTCGACATGGTGGCCGTGGGCTGGCGGCCGACGGTCGGCAATTATCTCGGCCGCGTGACCAAGCCGCGTATCCTTGAAGCCGTGCGCGAAGGGGCCGGTGATCGGGCCGCCGAGCTGATCGGGCACCTCAAGAAGGGGGACATGGCCAAGGAAGCCGAACGCCTGCTGGCGGAAACCGGCTGGCTGCCTGAGCCCCTGCGCATGGCGGACGAGGGTGTCGAAGTCGACCCGGCATCGGGCACTGCGGCGGAAGCCGACGATCTGCCCGATTTCCTCTCCGGCGATGGCGAGGACGACCCCGCTGACGATGAGGAAGAACAGCATATGGTCGCTGCTGAATAGCACTCATGCGGGGCGGCTTCGGTCGCCCCGTTCTAACCGCTCCGTTTCCGTAACTCGCCCGATCCTCGTGATCGGGCTTTTTCTTTGGAGACTTTCCATGTCTGCCAGCATCGACGTTGATGAAATATTTGCTCAGGATCAGGAAAACCGTCCGCTGGAGCGTACACTGCCCTGGGAGGAAAGCCGCGACGGCATGACCGTTGTTGTGGAGCCAAAGCCCCATTGGGCCGAAGACATGCGCGTTTTCCGGCTCGATGCCCGTGAATACTGCCGCTATGCCGAATGGACTGCCCATGGCGGCCGTGCGCGCTTCTATGGTCACATCGATACATCGGGCGACGATCTGATGATGAAAGCACGCTCGATAATCGCCCGCGAAATTGCCGATGGGCTTTGGAGCTGAAGACCCGATCACAGGGTGTCGGGCCGTGAGGATGGGAGGTCCGCACCGGACGGGTCCGATCCAGCTTCACCATAATCCCGGTCATCCCTGCACATGGACAAGCGGCGACCATATCCGGCCTGAAGGAACACGATCCTGACGCCAGCATGGTGGCAAGGCTGACGCGGCAGAGCATCTGCGACGGGTATCCGGCATCCTGTCAGATGCGAAAAACCACCCCCGCTTCCATTCGCAAACCTTGGTCCGATCCGTCTCTTTGACATTCAACCCCAAAGGGGTCGGCTTACGCGCGCGTGCCGCCCTCGGGGATTCGGAAAAAGTCCGAACGCCCTCGGGTGATTGCAGAGCCGGTCAGACACTTCGGGCGCCTGTCGCGCGGGGGATGGTCCCCCGCCTCCAAAGACAGGAGCCGGAACCCATGTCCTATGCAGATGCCACCGCCTTCGCCGCCAGCCTCGCCACCACGCTGATGGTTTCGATCGTTGTGTTCCAGGCCGGAGACGGCACCCATGCCGCTTGCCCCGCCGCCGAGTTCGACGGCGACGACGACATGGTGAAGCTGGAGCTGGACCCGTGGGAGTAAGGCGCGAAAGCGCCTCATCCTCGACGGCCCGAGCGCGGCAGCCCGCGCTTCGGGCCTTCAGCTTTGCGATGGTTGCCCATCGCCAGCAGCGGAACCGGGGCGCACCCGGTCAGAGAGGAAGAGTGCGGGCCTTTCGGCCGTGACGGGTTGAGGGTCGGAGAGAGAGGCTCACCGGCGCCCGTCATGGAGTGATGCCGATGACCTTTGCCCGTTCCGAAACCTTCCGTTCCATCGGTCATATTCTGGCTGCCGATGTTCTGCCCGCGCTTTATCGGTCGCAAAAGCTGCCGCTGCGCATCTCGTGCCTTGGCGTGGCCAGCTATGACGCCAGTGACGCGGCGAACAGCTTTGACCGCGTGATCCCGCTTGGCGAATGCCCGTCACCGGAAGAGGCCATCCAGGCCGCATCCTTGCGCCTGTCGCGCGGTGATATTTGCACGGGGCCGGACAGCTTCCCGTATTTTCAGCCGCGCATCATGCTCATTCAGGACCACGATCAGCGCCTGGTCCTCGCCGGTGAAATCCGCGCCGGCATTATCCTCTGGCAACAGCCGGTTGCCTCCGATGCCGAGGCACGCAGGTTCGTGACCGAGGCCAGCCGCCTGCGCGGTATGGCATTCCGGGCAGCTGACGCCGGTGATGCGAGACGGCTGCGTTACCGCGCCGCTGCACTCGAAGCCCGGCTGGTCGATCCCTTCTGGCGCGAAACCTTGGCCGATCTGCTCCGCGTGCCGCAGGCCGCCTGAGCTTCACCCCTTTCCATCCCATTCGGCTCGGCCATACGCCGGGCCATGTCATGTCCGGAGACCGTCATGGCCGATTATTACACGCACTTTTCCTGCCTCCTCGATGTGGGCACCCCCGAAAACGCCGCCCGCGCACTCGAGCTCTACAACGCTCTGGCTGCTGAAAATGCTTCCGAATACCCGCCCTCGGACGGGTTCCTGCTCTCCATCCAGCCAGAACATGGTGGCACACAGCTCTGGATGCGTGATGATGTCACCGGCGATCCCGAGCATGTCATCCAGTTCGTCAAACGCTGCGCCACTGAATTCCGCCTGACGGGCCTATGGGGCCTTCAATACGCAAACAGTTGTTCCAGGCCGAGAATCGACGGCTTCGGCGGTGGTGCGCATGTCCTCGATCTTGCCACCGGCGAAACAGTGGACTGGATCTATACCGACGGCTGGCTTTCCTCGGTGCTCGAAGGGAGAGATCCCTATGCCTGAGATCATCGAAACCACCACCTATCGCCTGGGCGAACTTTCCGATGCGGCGAAGGACAAGGCCCGTGCCTGGTATCGTGAGGGCGGCTTCGACTATGACTGGTTCGATGCCGTCTATGAAGATTTCCAGCGCATCGCGGAAATCCTCGGGCTGAACTTCAAGACCCGTACCGTCCGGTTGATGGGCGGAGGCACACGGCAAGACCCTTGCATCTGGTTCCGGGGCTTCTGCTCGCAGGGTGACGGCGCGTGCTTTGAATCCTGGTATTCCTACCGGAAACATGCGCCACGCCTGATCCGGGAATACGCCCCGCAGGACACCGAACTGCACCGCATCGCCGATGCCCTTCAGGCAATCCAGCGCCGCAATTTCTATCAGCTTCGCGCCGATGCCAGCCATCGCGGCCATTATTATCACGAATACTGCATGTCGATCTCGGTCGAGCGCGATAGTCCGACATACCAGGACATGACCGGCGATGCCGAGGAGACGATCATCGAGGCGCTGCGCGATCTGGCTCGATGGCTCTACCGCCAGCTTGAACGCGAATATGACTATCTATCCTCGGACGAGGCGGTCGATGAAACCATCGCCGCCAATGAATACACCTTCACCGAAGCCGGTCGCCGCTTCGGATGATCCTGAGATGACACTGACAAGCGCCCCGCCGTCCGGTCGGGGCGCTTTTTTCATGCTGCGGTTTGAGAGTCAGAGGCTGGCCGGAAGGGGTTAAGTCCGGGTGGTCGAGAGAGAGCGCCGTCCGGGCTTGTCCTTCCCGCTCTCCTGAGGTTCCCGACATGAACATGGTTTCCCCCGTGGCCGATCCGGTCACGCCGCTGGCGGCTGCGCCCGCCATCCTGGCTGCGGCCAATCTTCTGCTCCCCCATCTGGAACGCGGCCAGCGCATCGATGCCGCCACCTTGCGCGGCGCGATGGAAACGGCCTTCGGAGCGTCCGACGCTACTGGCGCCTGGGACTGGAAGCTGGCCTATGAGGCCTGCGAAGTCGCCACAGTTC
>DASSAA010000011.1:0-123082 GCA_035685745.1 Sphingopyxis sp.
TCAACTGGCGAAGATGCCTGAATCAGCCCGAAGGCGCTATGATGCTGATGCAACGCAAGGGACCCCCAAAGGTAGTTAAACGAACAAAGGCTGCCTTGCGGTTATTGGAAGTCCCCCTGGGGCAGCGGTCGCGCATATATGTGCGCCACAAACCGCTGTAAAGAGATTCTACGATATTTCGTTCGTTTTTTCCTGATAGGCCCATTCTCGACGCCCAATCGATGCGCAATCGCGCCAAGTTGATGTATTAAAAGGGCTAGCGCCGAGCCGAAAAGCAACGCGTGTCGTCAAGGGCCTGCCCTTTGAGTCGGGCCGCCCTTAGCATAGCTTGGAAAAGCGCAGAATCAGGCTTCGGCTAATGTCTTGGTGACCATGGCAAGGCTTCCGGTGACCACGACATAATTGCCCTTCTCAAAATTCACCGCGCTGGCTTCGTCGCCGCCGCGATAGCGCCGAACATAGCTGACGCGATCTGAATTGATGGTAACGCTATCGCCATCAATTGTTTTAAATTCTACATAGCCGTTCATGAATATCCTTATTCACTTAAGATGTTGGTCGCGATGCGATACCAGATAGGTGTTGAATTGGGGTTGGCCCCGCTGTCAACTCAATCGGGATTTGAAATCCAAATAATCGAAACGCGCAACCTCGCTTAATTCATCGGTTTCACTATCCCACAACCATATGGCAGGAAGGGGTACACCGTTAAAAGTGTTGGTCTTCACCATAGAATAATGCGCTTGGTCCAGAAAAGCAAAACGCTGACCAATCTGCGCACCGCCGGGCAGGCGATAATCGCCGATCACATCACCGGCCAAGCAAGACGGGCCGCCAAGACGAATGATCGGACCATCTTCTTGTTCGTCCAACAGGGCAGGGCGATAGGGTGCTTCGATCACATCCGGCATATGGCAGGTGGCGGAAATATCGGTAATGCCGAGTGGCATGCCATTTTCAAATAGATCGAGCATCTCCCCAACCAAGATGCCCGCATCAAGCGCAATGGCTTCACCCGGCTCAATCATCACATCACAGCCGGTTTCGGTCCGAACATGTTTTAAGAAGGCGATCAGATCGTCAATTTGATAATCCGCGCGGGTGACATGATGGCCGCCGCCAAAATTAATCCATTTCAGCTGGCCGAAATAAGGAGCCAGTCGCGGCCTTACCGCTTCCCAAGTGCGCAGAAGCGGCGGAAAATCCTGTTCGCACAGGCTGTGCATATGAATGCCATCGACCCCCTCGAGATGCTGGGGCTGCAACTGGTTTAACGGATGACCCAAGCGGCTATGGGGCGCGGCGGGATCATATTTGGCCACATCGCCTTCACTGTGCATCGGATTGATCCGCAGGCCGATGTCGAAAACAACGCCATCCGCGCGCAAACTATCCAACAAGGGACGAAAACGCGCAATTTGCGCGGGTGAATTGAAAATGAGATGATCGGAAAGACGAGCAATTTCTGGCAGCTCGGCCTCTTTATAGCCCGCGCAATAGGTCGCCAATTCGCCGCCATATTCCTCCCGGCCGAGCCGCGCTTCATAAAGGCCAGAGGCACATATTCCGTCAAGATAGGAAGAAACGGTCTTGCCCAATGACCACATTGAGAAAGCCTTTAGCGCCGCCAAAATGCGAGCGCCCGATTGATCGCCAATATGTTGCAAGAGTGCAAGATTGGCGCGTATCTTGGCTGCATCCACGACGAAGGCCGGTGACGGCACACGGTTTAAATCGAAATGAGCAAAAGCTCCCGGATCACCGGCACGTGTTTCCATATGAAAAATCCTGTCAGGCCCAATCGGCGCCCTCTGGCAAGGGGAGAAAGTAAGGGAGCACAGAGCACATAACAGCTTGCGCTCCCTCCATCGTTAAAAGTCCAGCGGGGCTGGCAATTCTTTCACCTGCCAAGGCAAGCCATGCTGGGTCAGCATGTCCATGAACGGGTCTGGATCCATTTGTTCGATGTTGAACACACCTTCACCAGCCCAAGTGCCGGTCACCATCATGGCTGCACCGATCATTGCGGGCACACCGGTGGTGTAGCTAACGGCCTGATTGCCAGTTTCGGCATAGGCGTCTTCATGATCGCAGATATTATAAAGATAGAGCGTCTTTTCCTTACCATCTTTGCCAAGACCCGTGGCGATCACGCCGATATTGGTCTTGCCCTTGGTGGTTTCGCCAAGGCTGGAAGGTTCGGGAAGAACAGCCTTCAGGAATTGAAGCGGGATGATTTCCTTGCCTTCATAAATCACCGGATCAATCCGGGTCATACCAACATTTTGCAGCACGGTCAGATGCTGGATATAGGCATCGCCAAAAGTCATCCAGAAACGAATGCGCTTGATTTCGGGCAGGTGGGTTTTCAGGCTTTCGATTTCCTCATGATACATGAGGTACATGTTTTTCGGGCCAACAGCTTCGAAATCAAATTGCTGTTTCACCGACATCGGCGGAGTTTCCACCCAGGCGCCATTTTCCCAATGCCGCGCCACGGCGGTGACTTCGCGGATGTTGATTTCCGGGTTGAAGTTGGTGGCGAAATGCTGGCCATGGTCGCCACCATTGCAATCCAAAATGTCCAGCGTGTCGATACGATCAAAATGATGTTTCCGCAGCCAGCAGGTGAAGACGCTGGTCACGCCGGGATCAAAGCCTGATCCCAGCAGCGCCATCAATCCCGCTTCCTTGAAGCGATCCTGATAGGCCCATTGCCAATGATATTCGAACTTAGCCTCATCGCGCGGTTCATAATTGGCGGTGTCAAGATAATGAGCGCCCGTCAGCAGGCAGGCATCCATGATCGTCAGATCTTGATAGGGCAGAGCCAGATTGACGACATGGGTCGCGCCAATCTTTCGGATCAACGTCGCCGTGGCGTCCACATCATCAGCATCGACTTCGGCCGTTTTAATCACCACCCCGGTGCGATCCTTAACCGATTCGGCAATCGCATCGCATTTGAATTTCCGACGGCTGGCCAAGGTGATGTCAGGAAAAATGCTGGCATTCATCGCCATTTTGTGAACCGCCACCGAGCCGACCCCGCCCGCACCGATCACCAAAACCTTGCTCATTTCATTCTCCTGTCACTGCCTGTGCAGTCCGTCCATATGGCCTGCCCTATAGAACGAAGAGCGCGCATATTCAAAGGGAGAGGCGATGCATTTCTGGCGCCTCATGCGCGCCTTTACACGACGAACCAAAAGGTAAATATTCTTGAGACAAAACCGCTTGAGTCTCAGGGCGTGGCAAGCCCTATATGGTGGAGACGATGCTATGCGAGCACGAACATCACTTATCCTAGCTTCCCTGTTGATCTGCGGCCTTTCTGGCTGCGAACGTGCAGAAGCGCCTGAACCTGAAGCCAAAAGCTCGGCGCCTGCCGTCACCTCAGTTCAAGAAAATACTTCGGCGAAAACTAGCGGGGATCTGCGGGCTGACCATAGATTTCAAAGCTGGGCAGGGCGGTGGATCGGGGTGGAAGGAATGTATCTGGTCATCACGCCGACCAGGCCCGCCAGCTATCAGTTGGAAATGCAATCCAATCTGGATGAGAAGGGAAATTATGCTGGCGTCGATAGCGAGCATGGCATTCAATTTCAACGCGCTGGTCAGCAACATCTGCTGCGCCGTGCAACGGGGCAGGAAACCGGCCTGAAATATCTCGCAGACAAAAAAGATTGCCTGATCGTGCAACAAGGGGAGGGCTATTGCCGTGACGGACTATAGCTGGTGTTAAGAAAAAAGGGCGGGTCATTGCGATCCCGCCCTTTCTTATATATTGTAATCAGGCCGCTTTTTGTGTGGTCTTTTCCAGTTCCAGACGATCCCATATTTCGGAAAGTGCCTTGGTAAGATCCCGCATCATCTCTTCCGTATGCGTCGGCCCCGGCGTGAAGCGCAGGCGCTCCGTGCCACGGGGCACGGTCGGGAAATTGATCGGCTGCACATAAACGCCATATTCCGCCAGCAAAATATCGCTCACTTTTTTGGCGCGCACGGGATCCCCGATCATCAGCGGCACAATATGGGTCGTCGAATTCATCACCGGCAGGCCGGCATCCCGGAAGCTTTGTTTCAAGAAAGCGGCGGCGGCCTGCTGTCCATCCCGTTCAGCGCTGGACGATTTCAGATGACGAACACTGGCGAGAACCCCGGCCACGAGCACAGGAGAAAGGCTCGTTGTGAAAATAAAGCCCGGCGCATAGCTGCGGATCACATCAATGATATTTTTATCCGCAGCGATATAGCCGCCCATCACACCAAAGGCTTTGCCCAGCGTGCCCTCGATCACCGTGATCCGCGAAGCCGCTTCATCGCGATCGGAAATGCCGCCGCCGCGTGAGCCATACATGCCCACAGCATGAACTTCATCGCAAAAGGTAATCGCATTATATTTTTCGGCCAAGTCGCAAATCGCATGAATGGGCGCAACGTCACCATCCATGGAATAAACGCTTTCAAACGCGATCAGCTTTGCGGCCGCAGGGTCATCAGCTGCTAGCAGCTCTTCCAGATGCTCCAGATCATTATGCCGCCAGATGCGCTTTTCGCAGCCTGAGTTGCGAATGCCCGCAATCATCGAGGCATGGTTAAGCTCGTCGGAATAAATGATGCAATTGGGCAGCAATTTGCCCAAAGTTCCCAAAGTGGCTTCATTGGAAATATAGCCAGATGTGAAGAGCAGGGCGCCTTCCTTGCCATGAAGATCGGCAAGTTCATATTCCAGATCAACATGATAATGGGTGTTGCCGCCGATATTGCGGGTGCCGCCAGAGCCAGCACCGACATCGTGCAGCGCCTCTTCCATAGCAGTGACCACCTTTGGGTGCTGACCCATCGCCAGATAGTCGTTTGAGCACCATACGGTGATCGGCTTGGGTCCATTATGCCCGGCGAAGCAGCGCGCATTGGGATAGGAGCCCTTGTTCCGCAAAATGTCGATAAACACACGATAGCGGCCTTCTTCATGAAGGCGATCAATCGCGCGAGCGAAAATATCATTATAATTCACAACGCAGCCCCGTCATCTGGTCGGCACATGGCGATCTTATCTGTTACGCCGCGGGCCTCGATACCCCTTAAACCCTCACAAATCCAGTGCTAACGTATCGCAACTGACAAGTGGGTCAATATGTCCTACTATGATTGCAACATAGGATCCTCATCATGAGCCGTCCCGACCTATTCCGCGTTTAGCGTTCCCGAACTTTTACGTTAAATCAGGGAGATGTGCTCAATCCCAAACGGTCGTAGCATCTCCACAGAAGGAAGCTTTTCAGCGCAATTGCCCGTAAACACCGCTTGAACAGGCATGGCCGCAACGGGCCAAGCCTGCCCTTGCGTCAGGCTGACGACCCGCCGGGCAATGCCTTCGGCGCCATCGATAAATTGCACCCCCGGTCCAAACGCCTCTCTCAACTCGCCTATCAAAAGCGGGAAGTGGGTGCAGGCCAAGATCACCACATCCAGCCGCTCGCCATGTTGCTGGCCCCTTAAGCCATCAACGGCACTTTTGATGGCCGCAGGGTCCACCGGAAAACCATGTAATTTGGCCTCTGCCGCCGCGACTAACTCAGGGCTGCCGTGCCGCAGTACATGCTTTCCATTCGCAAATTTTACGCTGAGATCATCCACATAGGGCTGTCGCACCGTGGCATTTGTACCCAATACGCCGATCACGCCGCTGGTCGTCATGTCCGACGCTGGCTTGATGGCGGGCACCGTGCCAACGATGGGAAGGTCCAGCGCAGCCCGCACATGGGCCAAGGCGATGGTCGATGCAGTGTTGCAAGCGATCACCGCTAGTCGCGGCTGATAACGTTCCACCAATCGGCCAAGCAATGCCGGAACGCGCGCCGATAATTCCGCTTCACTTTTTGTGCCATAAGGCATGGCGGCATAGTCCGCCGCATAGATGATCGGTGCTGTCGGCAACAGCAACCGCGTTTTCTCCAGCACGGTCAGACCGCCAAGACCGCTGTCGAAAAATAGCAAAGGCGCATCGGCGCTGGGGGATGGAACCATAATGGATGAAGGAATAGGCGAAACTGTCCAATATCTGCAAGCGCCACATTGACCTTCGGCGCAGGATAAAGGCAGAAGCATGATGTGTTTTCCCAGACGATTCCAAAGGACCGAAAGTGAGCTCCACTCTTCTGATCGTGATTTTAATATTTGCGGGATATCTTCTGGGGTCGATTCCTTTTGGCGTTTTGCTGACCCGCTGGTTTGGCGCGGGCGATTTGCGGCAGATTGGATCCGGTAATATTGGCGCAACCAATGTCTTGCGCACGGGGCGTAAAGGCTTAGCCGCTGCGACTCTGATCTTGGATGGCGCCAAGGGTGCGGTCGCGGTGCTCTTGGCGCGTCACTTTGTGCCGCAATTGGGGGACCATGCAGCGATGATCGCGGGGGCATCGGCGATGATCGGCCATTGTTATCCGATATGGCTGCGCTTTCGCGGCGGCAAAGGGGTGGCGACGCTGCTGGGCCTATCCTTGGCATTGGCATGGCCGATTGGCCTTGTCTTTGCACTGATATGGCTGGGGTCGGTGATGATCATGCGGATTTCATCGCTTGGCGGCATGTTGGGCGCGATATCTGCACCCATTGCTGCGGCGCTGCTGGGACATATGGTTTTCGCCGCCGGATTGGCGGGACTGGCGCTAATCGTGCTTCGGCGTCACCGCGAAAATATTGCGCGATTGCGCGCGGGAACAGAGCCCCGAATGGGCTCGGCCAAAGCCTAGCGCGATGCTTCGGGGGGAAGCTATCGCGCAGTTGAGATTAATCCGCACACCGCGGATCGGCCCTGTTGCATGGCATCAATTGATGCGGCGATTTGGTTCTGCGGAAAAAGCGGTGCAAGCCTTACCAGAATTGGCGCGGCGCGGCGGTGGGCGCGGGCCTGATCTTGCTTCTATCTCATATGCAGAAAATGAAATTCGGCGGGTCGCGCAACTGGGCGCTCGCCATGTTTTTTGGGATGATGAAGATTACCCCTTATACCTCAAGGAAATCGATAGCCCGCCGCCGGTGCTGATGGTGCAAGGTGACGCTAGCATTGTTCAATGCCCAACCGTCGCCATCGTCGGCGCGCGCAACGCTTCAGCCGCAGCCTGCCGTCTCGCCCGGCAAATCGCCATGGATCTGGCCGATGCGGGGGTTTCAATCATCAGTGGCCTGGCGCGCGGGGTGGACACCGCCGCACATATCGGGGCGCTGAATGGGCGAACGGCGGCTGTGATCGCCAGCGGCCATGATATCGCCTTTCCACATGAAAATGCGGCTTTGCAATCCAAGATCGGGCAAGATCATTTGCTGATCAGCGAATATCCGCCCGGAACGGAACCGATCGCGCGGCAGTTTCCGGCCCGAAACCGCATCATCGCGGGCTGTGCCACCGCAACTTTGGTGGTGGAGGCTGCACCCAAATCTGGTTCCCTTATCACGGCGCGGCAAGCAGCGGAATTTGGGCGCGATGTTTTGGCTGTGCCGGGATCACCGCTCGATCCGCGTGCGCAGGGCTGCAACCGGTTGATTCAGGATGGCGCCTTGCTGATCCAATCGGCGGATGATGTGTTGAATATCATCCGCCCTATCGACACCAGAATGCAAAAAACGATGCCACCAAGAGTGGACCGCGCTGAACGGCCACAGCAAACACAGCTTCCGCTGGGGGAGGGCGCGAAACAACAACCTTGCATCAGCGACTTGCTCGGCTCGACACCGGTTACCGTCGATGAACTGGTTCGCCAATCGGGGCGGGACATGGCGAGTGTTCAAATGGCTTTGCTCGATCTGGAAATGGCCGGGCGGTTGGAACGTCATGCTGGATCGCGTATTTCGCTAATCCTTTAGGTTCACTGGCTATTCATGCCGCTAGCCTCAAATCGGATGTGATCTGAGCTAGGGGATATATCCATGCGTTACATTCTTTCCGCTGGAATCGGCTTGTCGGCCCTTCTTGTATCAAGCGGAATGGCCCACACCCAATTGCCTGCCCCCTCAAGGAACGTGCAGCCGCAGCCTTTCTGCCGAAATGCCGCACCGCTACCGATCCTGCCGATAGAGGTGGACCGAAATCGCGACCAGCAGCAGAGCCTGTCATCCAGTCATGGTCGATTGAGGCCGCCGCCTCCACCGCCTCCCGTCCCGCCCATTACGCCATCCACGGCAGACGCTGCGATGACGGCTGCAGCGCCCCCCGCACGGTCGTCTGTAGAACGCGCACCGGGGGCACCATCAAGTAAGCACGCGCCCGAGAGCCGCACATCAGGGGATACGACAAGCGCGACAGTGGCGCCTATGCCGCCACGTCCATGGCCAGAACCGCGCCCACAGCCCAGGCCGCAATCCGGGATGCTGACGGCCGGTGAATATGATGATGTGCTCAATCCGGAACTTTACGCGGCTTATACCAAGCGCAGCAATTTGGGTCAGGCCATTCCAGACCTGCCCTATCTGGACATGACGCGCCTGTTGACCGTCGAGGTGAAGGATCGGGCCGGCCAGCCGATTGCCTTCGCAGATGTGAAGTTGATCTGTGAAGATGGCAATAGCCTGACGATGCAAACGCAGGCTGATGGCCGCGCTATATTTTTTCCCGCGCTGGATCGCTTGAGCCCGCGGCTGACAATCCAGGCGGCAAAGAGCGGTCAGTCCTTGGGCGCGCCGCGCGCCGCGCTGCTTTCGAGCGACGCCGGAGGGCAGTTGATCGGTATCACCGCGCCGTCCGTCAACGGAAACAGTCCGAAAAAGGCTTTGGCGCAAAAGGCAAAAGCTTTGGACTTGATGCTGGTGATCGACACGACTGGCAGCATGTCAGACGAAATTCGATATTTGCAGTCGGAATTGACCGCCATTGTCTCGTCACTTGTTCAGCGTCATCGCGGGCTGGATGTGCGGGTCGGCTTTGTCTTTTATCGGGACGAGGGCGATGATTATGTGACCCGGACCATCGACTTTGATCGCAACATGGGCCGCGCTAACGGCGTATTGGCGCGGCAGTCAGCCCAAGGCGGCGGGGATTATCCCGAAGCCATGGATCAGGCATTGATTCGCGCAATGGGCGCTGGCTGGCGCACGGACGCCATCAAATCCTTGATATTGGTGGCCGACGCGCCGCCCCATGACGATAAATTTGGGCGCACTTGGGCTGCCGCAGAAATAGCACGCATGAAGCGCATTCATATCACACCCGTTGCTGCTTCGGGGGTTAGCGACAAGGCGGAATATGCGATGCGAGCCATGGCAGCCTTGACCCAATCGCGCTATTTATTCCTGACGGACGATAGCGGTATCGGCAACAACCATGCTGCCCCCACGGTGGATTGCTATTTGGTCACTCGGCTGGATGCATTGTTGCGCCGGGTAATTGACAGCCAGCTTAGCGGCCAGCGAGTGGAGCCAGATAAAAACGAAATCATCCGAAGTGTCGGCGAATATGATCGGGGCAAATGCATCTTGCCTGCGGATTTCCGTTGGCAGTGAGGTATATCGCTGCCAGATAGCCGGAAGAGCGGGCAGGGCCGATGGGGACCTGTCCTATCCGCGCTTGCTCAGCCGCTCTATACTCTCTTGACGAGAGGGCTTATGGATCGTCAACGTCGCGCGTGACGCCTCCTTAGATTTCCGGGGAACGGACTTTCAATGCAATTGGTTATCGTGGAATCGCCAGCTAAGGCGAAGACAATTGAAAAATATCTTGGCAGTGATTTCAAGGTTTTGGCATCCTATGGCCATGTGCGGGATTTGCCGCCCAAGGATGGTTCCGTAAACCCCGACGAAGGGTTTGCGATGGAATGGCAACTCTATCCGGATAAGGCGAAGCGCCTGAAAGAGATTCAGGATGCGGCAAAAAAAGCCTCACGCTTGATCCTCGCGACTGACCCTGATCGCGAGGGAGAGGCGATTAGCTGGCATGTGCAGGAATTGTTGCGCGCGAAAAAATCACTGCCGGATGATGTCCAGCGCGTGACCTTTAACGCCATCACCAAGCAAGCCGTCACCCATGCAATGGCCCATCCCCGCGAGCTAGACGATGATCTGATCGATGCCTATCGAGCGCGCCGGGCGCTGGATTATCTGGTTGGCTTCACCCTTTCGCCGGTGCTCTGGCGTAAGCTGCCGGGTGCCAAATCCGCTGGCCGAGTGCAATCCGTTTCGCTGCGCCTGGTGGTGGAGCGCGAACGCGAGATTGAAGCCTTTATATCCCAGCAATATTGGTCGGTTAACGCCCTGTTCGAAATGGATGGAACGCCATTTAAAGCGCGCCTATCACGCTGGCGGGGCGAGAAAATTGAACGGCTGACGATCACCAGCGAAGCAGACGCGCGAGCGGCTGAAGCCGATATTCTGGCGGGCCTGTTCACCGTCGATCAAGTCGAAACCAAGCCGCTGACCCGCAATCCGCCGCCGCCATTCACCACATCGACATTGCAACAGGAAGCCGCTCGCAAATTGGGCTTTTCAGCCAGCCACACCATGCGTATTGCTCAGGGCCTCTATGAAGATGGCGCGATCACCTATATGCGAACCGACGGCGTTCAAATGGATGGCAGCGCCATCAGCGATGCCCGAAAGGCGATAGCAGATCGCTATGATGGCGGATATGTTCCTGAAAAGCCCCGCCAATATCAAACCAAAGCGAAAAACGCACAAGAGGCTCACGAAGCCATAAGGCCCACGGATTTCCGCAAGGATCATGTTGGCACCGGCGATCATGCGCGCCTTTATGAACTGATTTGGAAGCGGGCTCTGGCCAGCCAGATGGCCTCGGCGCGGTTAGAGCGCACGAGCGTTGACTTGACGGATGGCACCGGAAAAGTGGTGTTGCGCGCCACCGGTCAAGTTGTGAAATTCCCCGGTTTCCTTGCCCTTTATGATGAAAGCCGAGACGACAGCGCCGAGGATGAAGATAGCCGCTTGCTGCCCTTTATGAAGCAGGGTGATAGCCCTGCGAAAAAGGGCGTAGAGGTCACTTCCCACGAAACGCAGCCGCCCCCGCGCTATTCCGAAGCCAGCCTTGTCAAAAAAATGGAAGAGCTGGGGATTGGCCGCCCATCCACCTATGCCTCCATCCTTCAGGTGCTAAAAGATCGCGCCTATGTCACAGTGGAAAAAAATCGTTTTATTCCAGAGGAAAGCGGCAGACTCTTAACCGCATTTCTAGAACGCTTCTTTGGCCGTTATGTGGAATATGATTTCACCGCAGGTTTGGAAGACGAGTTGGATGATGTGTCCGGTGGCCGTGCCCAATGGCAGGCTGTGCTGGAACGTTTCTGGCGTGATTTCAAGCCACGGACCGGCGAAGTCATGGAGCAAAAGCCCTCGGAAATTACGGCTGCGCTCGACGAATTTTTGGGCGATTATCTGTTTCCCGATAAGGGCGATGGCAATGATCCGCGCCAGTGCCCCGTTTGCACAGCAGGCCGTCTAGCGCTGCGCGGTGGGCGCTTTGGCCCCTTCATTGCTTGCAGCAACTATCCAGACTGTAAATTCACCCGCAAATTTGCGCAGCCCGGTGGCAGCAACGGCGAAGTGGATAATGGTCCAGAGGTGCTGGGCGTGGATCCTGCAACCGAGCTTGAAATCTCGCGCCGGAGCGGACGCTTCGGTCCCTATGTGCAGTTGGGCGAGGGCAAAGACGCGAAGCGTGCGTCTATTCCTCGCGATCTGCCCAGCGAAGATTTTGGTCTTGAAGTCGCGATGAAATTGCTTTCCCTACCGCGCGAGGTGGGTATGCATCCAGAAAGCGGCAAAGTCATTATGGCAGGCTTGGGTCGCTATGGCCCCTATCTGTTGCATGATGGCAAATATGCCAAGCTCAGCAATACGGCAGAATTGTTTGAAATTGGGATGAATGCGGCTGTCGCGCGCATTGCCGATGCGGCCAATGGGGCAGGGCGCGGTGCCCGCGCCAAAGCAGAACCGCTGAAGGTTTTCGGTCCGCACCCCACAAGCGGCGGCGAAATCAAATTGATGGATGGCCGCTATGGCCCTTATGTGACGGATGGGGTGACCAATGCCACCTTGCCCAAATCCATGGAGCAGGACGCGCTGACAGCGGAAGAAGCCATCGCGCTGATTGACGCTAAGGCCGCCAAGGGCCCGGCCAAGCCAAAGAAAAAAGCCCCGGCAAAGGCGAAAGCCAAGCCGAAAGCTACGGCGACCAAAACAACCGCAGCCAAAGCAAAGGCACCGGCCAAGGCCAAGGCAGCGCCCAAAGAAAAAGCTGCGTCCAAGGCGAAAGCGCCTGCCAAGAAAAAGACAGACGCCGAAACCGAATAAGCCTTTGCCAAACAACAAAAGGCCAGTGGATGTTCTCCACTGGCCTTTTGTGTGTTTAACGACTTTATAAGATTGTTTCTGACCCACACGAGGCGATCTAGAGTTGCCGGATCGCTGGAATTAATCGACCCAATCAAGGCCCATATCGCGATAGACACCGCGATCCTCATCCCAGTCCGGCTTCACTTTCACATGCAAATAAAGATGGACTTTGCGATCTAGGACCTCAGCCAATTCAGCCCGGGATCGTGCGCCAATCTCCTTGATCCGAGCGCCGCCCTTGCCCAGCACAATGGCGCGCTGGCTATCACGCGCCACCAATATTTGCTGATGAATTTCAGCGCTGCCATCAGGCCGCGATTTAAACAGCTCCGTCTCAACCGTGGATTGATATGGCAACTCTTCGTGGAGCTGGCGATAGATTTGCTCCCGCGTAATCTCCGCCGCCAATGTCCGTTCGGATGCGTTGCTCACCTCATCCTCTGGGAAATGCCAAACCCCTTCGGGCATCATCTTCGCCAACATGGATCGCAATTGCGGCACGCCATCGTCGCTAGAAGCCGAGATGAAAAATGTTTCATCGAAGGGCAGGCGCTCGTTCAATTCAGTGGCGATGGTCAGGAGCTTTTCCTTCTTCACCAAATCCACTTTGTTGAGCACCAGAAATTTCTTTTCGGGTCGCCCGGCGACGCCCTCCAACACGCGCTCGACACGCCCGCTCAGTTTCGCTGCCGCATCGACGATCACCAAAATGGCTTCGCTTTCCTCTAGGCTGCCCCAGGCCGCGGCCACCATTGCGCGATCCAAACGGCGCGTTGGCTCGAAGATACCGGGCGTGTCGATCAAAACAATCTGTGTGTCGCCTTCCATCGCCACACCCATCAGACGGGTGCGGGTGGTTTGCGCCTTGGCGCTGACAATCGCCACTTTCTGCCCCACCAAGGCGTTGACAAGGGTGGATTTACCCGCATTGGGGGCGCCAACAACGGCTACAAATCCGCAGCGTTGGGTCATGATTTTTCTTCCTCCGTCAGCCGCGCCAGCAAGGCGGCTGCAGCCGCTTTTTCAGCGGCCTGTTTTGATGTGCCCTGACCTTCTGCCTCAGCCAATTTTCCGATCGACACGCCGATGCGAAAATGGGGCGCATGATCTGGTCCGTCGCGGGCAATGATGCGATATTCGGGTGGTCGCCGTTTGCGAGCGGCCGCCCATTCTTGCAAAGCCGCTTTGGGATGTTTTGGCGCGGCCACTTGCCCAGCCATCATATCACCCCAAAGCCGCACGATGAAGTCCCGTGCAGCCTGATCGCCTAGATCAAGCCAAAGCGCACCGATGATCGCCTCGACAACGTCTCCGGCGATATTATCGCTATGCCGGCCACCATCCCCAATCGCCTGTGTGCCGAAATGGACCAAGGCCGATAGATTGAGTTGGTGCGCAATTTGGGCACATGTTTCACCGGATGCCAGCGCATGAAGGCGTGAGGAAAGCTCCCCTTCAGATGCGGTGGGATAGCGGCGGAATAATTCCGATGCCAGCACCAGACCCAGCACCCGGTCGCCCAGAAATTCAAGACGCTGATAATCGCCGACGCCGCTGCTGCCATGGGTCAAGGCTTCACGGTAAAGCTCCAGTCGCTGGGGCTTGGCGCCGGTAATCTGTGCGAGGATATCGGCCGTTAGCTCCGGGATCAAAAGCCTTCCCCAATGCGTTCCCAACGCGTTGCGGTAATCCAGCTGAAGGGATTGATCCAACTGGCCGACCCATCGGTGGAGAACATGCCAACAAGGGCGTGGCCAACCAGATTTTCTTCCGGCACCAGTCCAATCCCTTGATTGTCAACGGCAGGAAAGCGGCTGTCGGCGCTGCGATCGCGATTGTCACCCATCAGAAACAAATGCCCCTCTGGTATCAGGATCAGTGGGCTATTATCCTCGGCAATGGTGGTGATATCCAAAATGGGATAGCTGCGCCCGCTGGGCAAAGTCTCGCGATATTGCTGATAGCGGCATTGGCGTCCGCCATTGGGGGCAGCTTCCTCAAATTCTGGGGCATAGCAGGGCAGGGTGCCGGTGTTGCGCGCCGCTTCCAGCATATTCTGCGTCACCGGAATGACGAAATCATCCATCGCCTCGCGGCCTAAGGGCTTGTTGTTGAGCCACACAATCCCATCAATCAATTGGATCTGATCGCCCGGCAAGCCAATCACTCGTTTAATATAATCATTTTTCGCACTGGGCGGCGCTTTAAACACCACCACATCGCCGCGTTCCGGCGTGCGCGGAAAAATGCGGCCCGGGATCAAGGGCGCACTGAACGGCAGGCTATGTTTGGAATAGCCATAAGCCATTTTGTTGACGAGCAGATAATCGCCGATCAGCAAGCGCGGCTGCATCGATTCCGACGGGATATTGAATGGTGACAGGAAGAAGCTGCGAAAGATCAATACAGCCAAGCCAAGCAGCAACAGGAAGCGGGCTGTATCAACCGCCTCTTCCTTGGCCGTGATCGGGGCCGGTTCCGGCTGAGACGGCGTTTGCGTGATGGGTTCAGAAGGGGGCGTGCGAACTTCGGTCATGGGGTCATTGGCGGGGAATAGGCCAGCACGTCAAGCAAATATCCGTGTTGATGGCTGGCATTGCGGGGCTTGCGGCCTTAAACCACTCGCGCGTAAAGCAGGTTTCCGGGTGGATCATCCCATGGGCTGCGATGCTATCATCTTGGCTCTGAGCTGGATCAGTAGCATCGCGCTTGCCGAAGGGATGAAGGATGGAAGGTATGTTGCAATGATAAGGGCTCAGGCCGGCTGGCAGGCGCTAGAAAAATGGCAGCCCCAGCGGATTGAAGCGCTGATCGATGAAAATCCCAGCGGACGCATTGCGTCTCTGGTGAATTATGCTGCGGACATTCGGTTCGATTTCACCAAGACCCATTTGGATGATGATGCAATTGCCATCTTCAACGATTTGGCGGCAGCGATGGATTTTTCGGAAAAGCGCCGTGCATTATTTGCTGGCGATCCGATCAACACAAGCGAAAATCGCGCAGCTGAACATAGTGCAGAGCGCGGCGATGGCGCGCCAGATAGTGTTTATATTGCGCAGATGTTGCAACAGCGGATGCGGATGCTGGTCGATGTGATTGAGGCCGAGGGATTTGGTGAAATCCGCCATGTGCTGCACATTGGTATCGGCGGATCGGCGCTGGGCCCGAAATTGCTGGTAGACGCACTTGCCCGTGATGCCGGGCGATATGATGTTGCGATTATTTCCAATATCGATGGGGCCGCCTTGGAGGAAGCCTGTCAGCGATTTGATCCCAAATATACATTGGTGATTGTCGCCTCCAAAACCTTCACAACGGCAGAAACAATGATCAACGCCGCATCTGCCCTGCAATGGCTGCAGGATGGCGGCGTGGTGGATCCGATTGGGCGTTTTATCGCGCTGACGGCGATGCCGCAAAATGCATTGGAATGGGGGATCGACGAAACGCGCATCCTGCCTTTTAGCGAGACGATTGGCGGGCGTTATTCCATCTGGTCGTCCATCGGCTTTCCTTTTGCATTGGCGATGGGTTGGGACGGCTTTGCAGAATTGCTAGAGGGCGCGGCCGAAATGGATCGGCATTTTCGCCTTTCGGATGGGGCCGAGAATATCTGTTTGCTCGCGGCTTTTGTTGATCAACTCTATAGCAATCGTCTGAACGCAGAAACGCGCGCCGTTTTTGCTTATGATGAGCGGCTGCGTTTGCTGCCCAGCTATTTGCAACAGCTGGAAATGGAATCCAACGGCAAATCCGTCACCTTGGGCGGCGAGCCCTTGCAGCGGCGCAGCGCCGCCATCACATGGGGCGGCGTGGGCACCGATAGCCAACATGCGGTGTTTCAATTGCTGCATCAGGGAACGCATCTGGTGCCAGTTGAATTTCTTTTGGCGCGGCAACCAGAACATGGCCTTGACGATGCCCATCATGAAGCGTTGGTGAGCCATTGTATCGCCCAAGGCGCAATTTTGATGACGGGCCGCTCCAATGATGATCCGGCGCGTCGCTATCCCGGCGACCGTCCATCGACCACCATTTTGTTGGACAATGTCACCCCGCGCAGCCTCGGCGCCCTGATTGCCTTTTACGAACATCGCACTTTCGCCAATGCGGTGCTGCTTGATATCAATCCTTTTGATCAATTTGGGGTCGAACTGGGCAAAGAAATGGCCCGTGCGCTGGCGGATGGTGACGTTAATTTCGATCCTGCAACCGACGCTTTGTTGAAAGCCGCACTGGATGATGGATGATCGGGCCACAAGCTGGCTGGCCCGGATCACCTGCGTTTAAGCTGGCGATCAAGGCCACTCACTATATTGGCAAGGGCTTCATATTCCGGCAAATAGGCGGCATGAAGCCATCAGCTGCCGTTCGGGCTGAGCGGCGATAAAAAGGATGACATCGCATGTCCGAATATGACTTCGACCTGTTTATCATTGGCGCCGGATCGGGCGGGGTGCGGGCATCGCGCATCGCAGCTTCCCATGGTGCGCGGGTTGCGGTGGCCGAAGAATATCGGGTTGGCGGCACCTGTGTTATCCGCGGATGCGTTCCCAAAAAACTGTTGGTCTATGGCGCATATTTCGCGGACGATATGCGCGATGCGGCGCATTTCGGTTGGAGCACCGAGGGGGCAAGCTTTAACTGGGGCCAGCTTCGCGACAATGTGTTGAACGAAGTGAACCGGCTGGAGGGCATGTATAAACAGACGCTGGCGAGTAATAAGGTCACCCTCTTTGCAGAGCGGGCAACTGTTGGCGGGCCCCATGAAGTGAAGCTTGCCAGCGGGCAGGTGGTGACGGCTGGCAAGATATTGATTGCAACCGGCGGGCAACCCTTTGTGCCCCAATTTCCGGGCAGCGAATATGGCATAACCTCGAATGACGTATTTCATTTGCCCGAACTGCCTAAGCGCGTGCTCATCGTGGGCGGCGGCTATATCGCGAATGAATTTGCCGGTATTTTCCATGCGCTGGGTAGCAAGACCATCGTCGCCAATCGGGGTGATCAAATCTTGCGCGGATATGATGAACAGGTCCGAGAGCAGCTGCTGCAAATATCCACTGAAAAAGGCATTGAATTTCTGTTCAATGCGCCCTTCCAAAGCATTGAGAAAAATGTGGATGGCAGTTTCACGGCCCGGCTCGAACATCATGATCCAATAGAGACGGACCTGATCCTATTTGCCGCTGGCCGCCAACCCAACACAGCCGGCCTTGGTCTGGCGGAAGCCGGCGTGGAACTGGATGCGGTTGGCGCCGTGAAGGTGGGCGAAAATGGCCAAAGCTCCGTCGCCAGCATTCATGCGGTGGGGGATGTGACCAACCGCATTCAATTGACCCCTGTTGCCATTCGCGAAGGCCATGCCTTTGCCGATAATATCTTTGGCGGCAAAAATATCACCGTCGATTATCAATATGTGCCCAGCGCGGTGTTCAGCAATCCGCCCATCGGCGCTGTCGGCCTGACCGAGGCAGAGGCGCGAGAAAAATATGATGATGTGAAAATTTTCACCAGCGATTTCCGCGCGATGAAAAATGCCTTCACCCAAAGTTCCAGCCGGGATTTTTATAAGATGATCGTCGATGGCAAGAGCGATAAGGTGATCGGCCTGCATCTGATCGGGCTGGACGCGCCGGAAATCCTTCAGGCAGCGGCGATTGCGGTGAAAGCTGGGCTGACCAAGGCCGATTTTGACGCCACCGTGGCGCTGCATCCCAGCATGGCCGAGGAATTGGTTCTGATGAAATAGGATGGGCTGAGGCCGGGCGCAGGATAGATTTTGCGTCCGACCACCCTAGCTCCTGCCCCTTAGCCTATTCGATCGTATAAGGTACCATGCCGCGCCGATCCGGATCGACCAATATGGGCCGATCCGTCGGTGGAAAGGCGCGTTGATCGCAATCATCGCGCGGACAGATGCGGCAAGAAAGACCGATCCGGGTCGCACTATTGGGTGCGTTCACATCCACCCCGTCGGCATAAATGAAATGATCGGCATATTGCGCTTCGCAGCCCAGCGTTACCGCATAACGGCGCGGCATCCGGCTATAGGTGGAGGAGGGCTTCACCAGCCCTTTTGCCATCACGACATAGGCTTGCTGATCAGGCGTTTCTGCCAGTTGAAAGAGGATGCGGTCGGCAATCGCGGCCGCCTCATGCACGATCCATAAGGGGCAGGCGCCGCCAAAGCGGGCAAATTGTAACCGGGTGGCGGAATGGCGCTTGGTGATATTCCCGGCCAGATCAACGCGGCAGAAAAACATCGGTATACCGCGTGCGCCGGGTCTTTGCAGGGTGGAAAGCCGGTGACAAGCCTGCTCAAAACTCACCCCATATTCCAGACGGAGCTGATCAATATCATGCCGCACCGCCCGCGCGCTGTTGCGAAACAGGCCATAGGGCATCAGCAGGGCTCCAGCGGCATAGTTGGCGAGGCCGACATGCAGCAACTGCCGTGCTGCAGGCGTTCGCAGCGGAGAGGCCTCAACCACAGCGCCAATATCATCCGATAGAGCGAGTGAGACCATTTGATGTGCCAAATGAAAGCGCCGACTTTCTTCAGGCTGCGTGGGATCAATGATCAAATGGCGCATAGTGGCGTCATAATCCCTTAGCGGGCCATCTTTTTGATAAACCAGCGAAACCCCCATGCGGCGTTGCAGATATTTTTCAATGGCTTCCAACCGGGGGGAGGGAAGCTTCCCGCGCAAATTTTGCGAGAGCGCTTCCGCAGCGCAATCAATGCTGTCGACATAATTTCCGGCACTATGAAACCAATCCCGCACCTCTTCCCATGGCAAACGACTGCTTTCTGCTTGCCCGCCGGTTAGGGCTTCATCAATCATTTCAATTCTTTGCCCGGACAAGCGATAGGCCGCATGAAGTTTGATAAAATTATCGGCCAGCAAAGGCTGTTGCAAAGCCGCCTTTTCCAGCTGCTCAGCCGACAAGCGAGATGTGGTAAAAAGCGGGTCTGACGCCGCTTCGCGCAGTGCGCCGAGCCTGCGCTGAGCACTGTCCGTCGCTACCTCCTCCCATTCCATAGGAAAAGATATTTGCAATCGTTCCAAAAGAGCTGGTGTTAAGGGCCTGTCGTCATTCTCGATCTGGCTGAGATAGGATGTAGAAATCCCCAGTGTTGCTGCAAATTCCGTTTGCCGAAGATTGCGGTTTAATCGCAATCCTTTGAGCCGGGCACCAGCGAAAAGACGTTGACGGGACATAATATCTCTCTGTCATCATAGGAAATCTCAGCCTGCTGAGTTTAGCAAGTCCAATGAAACTTTGCAAAGATTGGGTTTGCAACTTCGCAAGTTCGCATTTGCATCCTGCGCCCCCATGGTTCAAATGGGCGCAATAAGATTTGATGGAGATGCCCACGTGTCCGCGAATATCGCTGAAATGGAAGCCCGCCGCGCCGCCGCCGCCCTTGGTGGTGGTAAAAAGCGCATTGATGCCCAACATGCAAAGGGCAAGCTGACCGCGCGTGAGCGTTTGGATGTGCTGCTGGACGAAGGTTCGTTCGAAGAATTGGATACCTATGTCGAGCATGATTGCGTCGACTTTGGTATGGAAAGCCAAAAGATTCCCGGCGATGGTGTTGTCACCGGATCGGGCACGATCAATGGTCGCTTGGTTTATGTGTTCAGCCAGGATTTCACCGTTTTCGGCGGCTCGCTATCCAAGCGCCATGCAGAAAAAATCTGCAAGGTGATGGAAAAGGCGATGCTGGTCGGTGCGCCTGTCATCGGCCTGAACGACAGTGGCGGCGCGCGCATTCAAGAAGGCGTGGCATCGCTGGGCGGTTATGCTGATGTGTTCCAAAAGAATGTGCTGGCGTCGGGCGTTGTTCCACAGATCAGCTTGATCATGGGGCCATGCGCTGGCGGAGCGGTCTATAGCCCCGCCATGACCGACTTCATCTTCATGGTGAAGGACAGCAGCTATATGTTTGTAACCGGCCCCGATGTGGTCAAGACGGTAACGAACGAAGTGGTGACACAAGAAGAATTGGGCGGTGCGATCACGCATACGACCAAAAGCTCGGTTGCGGACCTCGCGTTTGAAAATGATATCGAAACGCTGCTCGCGGCACGTGACTTTTTCGATTTCCTGCCAGAGAATAACCGCTCCGGCGTGCCTGTTCGCCCAACCAGCGATCCCTTTGATCGTATCGAGGAAAGCCTCGATACTTTGATCCCGCCCAATGCGAACCAGCCCTATGATATGCAGGAGCTGATCCGTAAAACTGTGGACGAAGGCGATTTCTTTGAAGTTCAGCCCGCCCATGCCGCGAATATCATTTGCGGCTTTGGTCGCATTGAAGGGCGCACTGTTGGCATTGTGGCCAATCAGCCGATGGTTTTGGCTGGCGTGTTGGATATCAACTCGTCCAAGAAGGCGGCACGCTTCGTGCGCTTCTGCGATGCCTTTGAAATTCCTATCGTGACCTTTGTTGACGTTCCAGGTTTTTTGCCCGGCACGAGCCAGGAATATAATGGCATCATCAAACATGGCGCCAAATTGCTGTTCGCTTATGCCGAAGCCACGGTGCCCAAGATCACCATCATCACCCGCAAGGCCTATGGCGGCGCTTATGATGTGATGGCATCGAAGCATCTACGCGGCGATTTAAACTATGCATGGCCAACCGCGGAAATCGCTGTGATGGGCGCGAAGGGCGCGGTGGAAATCATCTTCCGTGCGGATATGAATGATCCGGCAAAGATTGCTGAACGCACCAAAGAATATGAAGATCGCTTTGCCAACCCCTTTGTGGCGGCACAGCGCGGCTATATTGACGAGGTGATCTATCCGCACAGCACCCGCAAGCGCATTGCGCTGGGCCTGCGCAAGCTGAAGAATAAATCACTCGAAAACCCATGGAAAAAGCACGATAATATTCCACTGTAAGGAAGCTGTTATGCGTCGTTCCTACTTTCTTCTTCTGGCCATGGCAGCGCCGCTGTCCATGGCCAGTGCGGCCAATGCATTTGATCCGGACACACCGGTGGCAAGCGCGTCTGACGATAGCTTCCCTCTGAAGCTAAAATATGATGTAGACCCGACCATCCACGCGGCTTTCTTTGCTGCATTCGAGGAAGATTATCATCCGGGCGCAAGGCCTGAAATGACATTGGAGATCGAGGGGCGGGTTTATGTGTTTACGCCTGCCGCGATCCATGTGCTGGATGACGGTAGGGCGATATTGCTGAGCTTAGGCGCCCTGACAGAGGCAGGCCATGCCGATAGCGGTATCAACGCTATCCACTATCTTCGCGCTTCACCATCCGGCTGGGTGCGCGAAGGTGAGTGGTTCGGGATTGGAGCGGTGGGATCGATGGGCAATGCCGCGACATCATGGGCCTTCACCGATCATTTGGGCAAAAACCCCTATTTGGTGAGCGCTGGTGGCGGTGTGTGGCAAGGGTGCATGGTGAACTCCGCCATCGTGACCGAGCTTGCTGCTAGCGGGCCGGTGGATCGCGGCAGCTTTACGGATGCGATGAGCAGCGGTGCCGGCATTGGTCAGCTAGACGCTCAATATGAAGGCCGCATCGTGGCAGCCAAGCCAGATCACAGCTTTATCGTTGCTTATAAGGGCACGAAAAAAATGCAGCAAAATTATGTGCTGCGTAATGGGAAATATCAGCTGGTCGGCCGGGATCTTATTCCCGGCTGTTAAGCGATAATGACAAAATACACCGTGATGCCGAGCAGCTTCACAAACGGATATAGGAATGGCTTGCCATGAAATTGGGTCGACTAAATCACATCGGCGTTGCCACGCCATCAATCGCAGATAGCATCATTTTTTACCGTGATGTGATGGGCGCCACGCAAATTAGCGAGCCTTTCGACCTGCCTGATCAGGGCGTGAAAGTTTGCTTTGTCGACACGCCCGCCGCCGATAGCGCGCTGAATGGCACGCAGATTGAATTGGTGGAACCACTGCCCGGCAACACCTCTATCGCTGGTTTTCTGGAAAAGAACCCTGCGGGCGGCCAGCATCATCTTTGCTATGAAGTGCCCGATATTCATGTCGCCAAAGCCGAATTTGAAGCCATGGGCAAGCGCGTGCTGGGGGAACCCCGCATTGGCGCGCATGGCACGCTGATTTTCTTCGTCCATCCCAAGGATATGGGCGGAATTTTAACCGAAATTATGGAAACGCCAAAGGGTGACCATTGATATGACCAACAAGCCAAATTTGGACCAATGGGCCGCCGCCGCTGACAAGGAAGTCAAGGGCAAGGACCTGAATTGGGAAACCCCCGAAGGCATCACCGTCAAGCCGCTTTATACCGCCGAAGATGTGACGGTTGAGCCCGGTCTGCCCGGTTTCGCGCCTTTTACGCGGGGCGTCCGCGCCAGCATGTATGCGGGCCGCCCTTGGACCATCCGCCAATATGCCGGTTTCTCGACTGCCGAGGAATCCAACGCTTTTTATCGCCGCAACTTGGCGGCGGGCCAAAAGGGCCTGTCGGTGGCCTTCGACTTGGCCACCCACCGTGGTTATGACAGCGATCACCCCCGCGTTGTGGGCGATGTTGGCAAGGCTGGCGTGGCGATCGACAGCGTCGAAGATATGAAGATTTTGTTCGACGGTATTCCGCTCGACAAAATGTCCGTTTCCATGACCATGAACGGCGCGGTCATTCCCATTCTTGCTTTCTTCATCGTCGCTGGCGAAGAACAAGGCGTGGATCGCAAATTGCTGGACGGCACCATTCAGAATGACATTCTGAAGGAATTCATGGTCCGCAACACCTATATTTATCCGCCCGAACCATCGATGCGGATTATTTCGGACATTTTCGGCTATACCAGCCGCGAAATGCCCAAATTTAACAGCATTTCCATTTCCGGCTATCATATGCAGGAAGCGGGCGCGACGCAGGTTCAGGAACTGGCCTTCACCATCGCGGACGGCATGGAATATGTGAAATATGGTGTGGCGTCGGGGCTTGATATCGACAAATTCGCTGGCCGTTTGAGCTTCTTCTTCGCCATTGGTATGAATTTCTTCATGGAAATTGCCAAGCTTCGCGCCGCGCGCGTGCTGTGGCACCGTGCGATGACGACGCTGGGCGCGCAAGACGAACGTAGCAAGATGCTGCGCACCCACTGCCAGACCAGCGGCGTGTCGCTGACTGAGCAAGATCCGTACAATAACGTCATGCGCACCACCATCGAAGCCATGGCGGCGATGCTGGGCGGCACACAATCGCTGCACACCAATGCGCTGGACGAAGCGATTGCTTTGCCAACCGATTTCTCGGCCCGCATTGCGCGCAATACGCAAATTGTGATCCAAGAAGAGACCGGCATGTGCAATGTCGTCGATCCATTGGGCGGCAGCTATTATATCGAAAGCCTGACCCAGCAATTGGTCGATCAAGCGCAAGCGATTATTGACCGCGTCCAATCCGAAGGCGGCATGGCCAAGGCCGTGGCGGCAGGTTGGCCCAAGGCCATGATCGAAGAAGCGGCCGCAGCCCGTCAGGCCCGCGTGGACCGCGGCGATGATGTGATCGTTGGCGTGAACAAATATCGCCTCGCCAATGAAGAATTGCTCGAAACGCTGGAAGTCGACAACACAAAGGTTCGCGAAGCCCAGGTCGCCCGCATCAACAAGATGAAGGCCGACCGCGACGAAGCCGCCTGCCAGGCCGCTTTAAAGGCTTTGGCCGATGGCGCCGCCGCACCGCAATCGCTGGAAAATAATCTGCTGGCCTTGGCCGTCGAGGCCGCACGCGCTCGCGCCACCTTGGGCGAAATTTCCAGTGCGATGGAAAGCAGCTTTGACCGTTATGGCACTGTGCCGACCCCGGTGAAGGGCGTTTACGCCAAGCCTTATGAAAATGACGCGCGCTGGGCACAGGTGCTGGACGGCGTCAAGGCTGTGGAACGCCGCCTTGGCCGCGCACCCAAGCTGCTGGTCGCGAAAATGGGCCAAGATGGTCATGATCGCGGCGCGAACGTCATTGCATCGGCCTTTGGCGACATGGGTTTTGACGTGGTGTCGGGTCCGCTGTTCCAAACGCCAGACGAAACCATTGTGTTGGCGCTGGAAAGCGGCGTTGATGCCGTTGGCGCTTCCAGCCTTGCTGCTGGCCACAAGACATTGATCCCCGAATTGATCAACGGTTTGAAGGCTGCCGGACGCAGCGATATTAAGGTCATTGCGGGCGGTGTGATCCCTCCACAGGATTATGATTTCCTGCGAGACGCAGGCGTTCAAGGCATCTATGGTCCCGGCACCAATGTGGTGGAATGCGCCGCAGATGTGCTGCGTTTGCTGGGCCATAATATGCCACCCCTGAATGAAAATTGACGCGGCCTGACGGAGGGAATTTGCAATGACTGGTCCTAAAGCTGAAACACTTGCCATCCATGCTGGAACCGAAGTGGATCCGACAACGAAGGCCCGCATTACGCCTATTTATCAAACCGCATCCTATGTCTTTGATGACGTGGACCATGCGTCGCGTTTGTTTAACCTTCAGGAATTCGGGAATATCTATACCCGGATCATGAATCCGACCAATGGGGCGCTTGAAGGGAAGATTGCGGCGCTGGAAGGCGGGCAGGCGGCCTTAGCCGTGGCATCGGGCCATGCGGCACAATTTCTATCCTTCCATACGCTGATGGAACCGGGCTGCGAAATTGTGGCCGCGAATAAGCTTTATGGCGGATCGCTGAACCAACTGGGCCATAGCTTTCGCAAAATGGCGTGGCATACCAATTTCGTTGATGCAAATAATCCGGATAATATCGCGGCAGCGATTACGGATAAAACCCGGGCAGTCTTCATCGAAAGCCTAGCCAACCCCGGCGGGGTGGTTCAGGACATCGAAGCTATCGCTAAAGTGGCCCATGATGCGGGTGTGCCGCTGATCGTCGACAATACGATGGCGACGCCTATTTTGTGCCGCCCGATCGAATATGGCGCCGATATTGTCGTGCATTCAACGACCAAATTTTTAAATGGTCATGGCAATAGCATTGGCGGCGTGATCGTCGATGGTGGGAATTTTGATTGGGCAAAGGGTGGTAAATATCCCGCGCTGAGCGAGCCCAATGCATCCTATCATGGGCTGACGTTCAGCGAAGCCTTTGGCAATTTAGCCTTCATTCTGGCTACGCGAACCTTGGGTTTGCGCGATCTGGGTCCAGCTATGGCGCCAATGAATGCCTTTTTGTCCCTGACTGGAATGGAAACATTGGCCCTGCGTATGGAGCGGCATTGCAGCAACGCGCTGCAACTTGCGACCTGGCTCAAGGCGCACCCGGCAGTCAGCTGGGTATCCTATGCTGGCCTGCCTGATGATCCTTATTATGGCCTTGCGCAGAAATATCTGGGCGGCAAGGGCGGTGCCGTTTTCACTTTTGGCCTGAAGGGCGGCTATGATGCCGGTGTCAAGCTGGTGTCTTCGGTCAAAATGATCAGCCATCTTGCCAATTTGGGCGATACACGTTCGCTGCTCATCCATCCCGCATCCACCACCCATAGCCAGCTTTCCGAAGCGGAATTGGCCGTGGCAGGGGCGGGGGCTGATGTCGTTCGCATCTCGGTGGGCATTGAGCATATCGATGACATCATCGCCGATCTCGAACAGGGTTTGGGGCATATCTAGGATGATGACTGAAACACTCTCCCGAAATGATTGGACGCGCGAAGAAATTGCGGCGCTGTTCGATCTGCCATTTGATGATCTGATGTGGGAAGCGCAATCGACCCACAGGCGGCATCATGCCCATGGCGAAATTCAACTTTGCACGCTTTTGTCGATTAAAACCGGCGGCTGCGCGGAAGATTGTGGCTATTGCTCGCAGTCCGCCCATGCAGACACGGGTTTGAAAGCCAGTAAATTGATGGATGTCCGCGCCGTTTTGCAGTCTGCAGCGGAAGCGCGCGATAGCGGGTCAAAGCGTTTTTGCATGGGCGCAGCATGGCGCAATCCCAAGGATCGCGACATGCCAGCAATTGTCGAGATGATCGAAGGCGTCCGCCAGATGGGCATGGAAACCTGCATGACGCTGGGCATGTTAACCAAGGAACAGGCCCAGCAATTGGCCGTGGCCGGGCTTGATTATTATAATCATAATATCGACACCAGCCCGGAAAATTATGCCAATATCACCAGCACGCGCACCTTCGAGGATCGCATCAACACGCTGGATGAAGTGCGCAATGCAGGCATCAATGTTTGCTCTGGCGGCATTGTTGGTATGGGCGAGACGCGCAGCGATCGCGTCGGCTTTATCCATGCCCTGGCAACTTTGGAACGCCACCCTGAAAGCGTGCCGGTAAATGCGCTGGTGCCCGTTAAGGGCACGGTGCTCGGCGATATGCTGGCCGATACTCCGCTGGCCCAGATCGACGAAATTGAATTTGTGCGCACCGTGGCGGTTGCTCGCATTACCATGCCGCAAAGCATGGTGCGCTTATCGGCGGGCCGCGAAAGCATGAATGATGCGACACAGGCTTTATGCTTTATGGCTGGGGCCAACAGCATCTTTACAGGTGATAAGCTGCTGACCACGGGCAATGCTGGCGAAAATGCGGATACGGCTTTGTTCGCCAAGCTGGGCCTGAAGCCCATGGAAAGCGAAGAGCCTATGCGCCAAAAAAGTGACTGCGGCGGCGGCTGCGCTTCTGCTCCGGCTTTGGAAGCGGCTGAATGATCAGCGCGGCCATCTTTCTGGCGGCAGCGGCTTTGGCTGGAGGCGATGATCCCGCGATTGACTGTGACAATCAGATGGCCCAGCGGGATATGAACATCTGTTCTTATCGGGATTATGAGCAGGCGGATCAGGACCTTAACACTCAGTGGAAGATCACGTCTGAAATCCAGAAGCGCTTTGATCGTGATCCTTATGTCGTGAAGGATGGCCGCCCCGGCTATTTTGATACTTTGCTGGCCGCGCAACGCGCGTGGCTGACCTATCGCGACAATCATTGTCGCAGCGAAGGCTATTCCATGCGCGGCGGCACCGCAGAGCCGCTCGTGAACAATGGGTGCAGAGCGCAATTGACCCGCGCGCGCACCGAACAATTAAAAGATCTTGCTGAGGAAAAGTGATAAAATGTTCAAAAAGATCCTGATCGCCAATCGCGGCGAAATCGCCTGCCGTGTGATCAAGACGGCGCGTCGTATGGGCATCAAAACGGTGGCGGTATATTCTGATGCCGATGCGCGTGCTCCCTTTGTGAAAATGGCGGATGAAGCCGTGCATATCGGTCCATCACCAGCAGCCGAATCCTATTTGATCGCGGATAAGATCATCGCTGCTTGCAAACAGACGGGCGCCGAAGCCGTGCACCCCGGCTATGGTTTTCTATCGGAACGCACCAGCTTTGCTGAAGCGCTGGCCGCAGAAGGCATCGCCTTTGTTGGTCCGCCCGCCAAAGCCATTGCGGCCATGGGTGACAAGATCGAATCCAAACGGATCGCGATGGAAGCTGGCGTCAATGTGGTGCCGGGTTTTGTTGGCGAAATTGACGATACCGAACATGCGGTCCGTATTTCCAACGATATTGGCTATCCTGTCATGATGAAAGCTTCTGCCGGAGGCGGCGGCAAGGGCATGCGTCTGGCCTATAGCGAGAAAGATGTTCGCGAAGGCTTTGAAAGCGTGAAACGCGAAGGGCTGAACAGCTTTGGCGATGATCGTGTGTTCATCGAAAAATTCATCGAAAGTCCGCGCCATATTGAAATCCAGATTTTGGGCGATCAGCATGGCAATGTAATCTATCTGAACGAGCGTGAATGCTCGATCCAGCGCCGCCACCAAAAGGTTGTCGAAGAAGCGCCATCACCTTTTGTCTCGCCAGAAATGCGCAAAGCGATGGGCGAGCAATGTGTCGCCTTGTCCAAAGCGGTGGGTTATTTCAGCGCCGGTACGGTGGAGTTGATCGTCTCGGGCGCAGACAAGACCGGTGAAGGTTTTTATTTCTTGGAAATGAACACCCGCCTTCAGGTGGAGCATCCCGTTACCGAAGCGATCACCGGTATTGACCTGGTGGAACAGATGATCCGCGTTGCTGCGGGTGAAACCTTGGCGATCACGCAAGATGATGTGAAAATCGATGGCTGGGCGATTGAAAACCGGGTTTATGCCGAAGATCCTTATCGCGGTTTCCTGCCATCCACGGGTCGCATCGTCCATTTCAACGCACCGGTAGAGCCTTGGGCCGGAAATCTGCGCGGTGAAGATGGCATTCGCGTTGATGCCGGGGTCGAAAAAGGTGGTGAGGTTTCCATCTTCTATGACCCGATGATTGCGAAGCTGATCACATGGGGCGAAACCCGCGATGAAGCGGCCGACTTGCAGGTTGCGGCGCTGGATCGGTTTGAGATTGAGGGCCTTGGCCACAATATCGATTTCCTGTCGGCGATCATGCAGCACCCACGCTTCCGCTCCGGTGAATTGACAACTGGCTTTATCGCCGAGGAATATCCCGATGGCTTCACCGGCGCTGCGGTGCAAGACGATGTCAAAAATGCGCTCGCAGCGATTGCAGGCTTTTTGGCCAGCGCCGATGCAGACCGCGCTCGCCGCATCGATGGCCAATTGGGTGATCGTCTGGAAGCGCCCAATAAGTGGCAAGTGATGGTTGGCGCCGATGAATTTGCTGTCAAAGTGGGCCGCAAGCACATCAAGGTGAATGGCGAAAAAATTGATATTTCGCTGGAATATACGCCGGGTGACAAATTGGTCGTTGCCGATATTGATGGCGAAGAGCTCGCCGTTAAACTTGCGCGCACACGCACCGGATGGCGGATGACAACGCGGGGTCATATCCACCAGCTGCGCGTCTTGCCGAAGCGGGTCGCTCCGCTGGCCGCGCATATGATTGAAAAAACGCCGCCGGATCTTTCCAGATTCCTGATCTGCCCGATGCCCGGTCTGTTGGTCGCCTTGCACGTGAAGGCGGGCGATGCCGTTGAAGCCGGGCAACCGCTGGCAACAGTGGAAGCGATGAAGATGGAAAATATCCTGCGCGCCGAAAAAACAGGGGTCGTGAAAGCGATCAATGCCGAGCAAGGTGATAGTCTGGCCGTCGATGCCATTATTCTTGAACTGGAATAATCATCTTTTCCGTGCAACAACGGATCAGTCTTAATATTGAGGCCAGAAATTATGGGGGAACGGGCCATGGATCGTCGGAAGTTTTTGATCGGCACATCGGCTGCAGGCGCTTTATTGTGGCATGGCTCAGCCCATGCTCAATTTGGCGGTTTAGGCAATGTGGTGAGAGGCTTGGGTGCGCCCAAGCTGCCCAAATTCTTCAGCGGTCCACAGCCCGTTTCCACCAACATTAAAGATGCTGTTTATGGTGAGCCCGCTAGCGACGGGCTGCGACCCGGCACAAGGGTGGCTTCCCTCAGCAGCCTGCAACGCACCGATTATGGTGGCTTTGTGCTGGCTGCTGGCAGCTATCAACTCTCATCGCAAAGCTATTGCCTTCATGCCGGCACCCATGGACCGGGCGGCGGAGACGCCTATCTTTATGGTCCGTTGAAGGGCTCCGCGCAGGATGCCATTGCAACCATTTTGCGCAACAGCGTAGCCAAGCCAGAAATTAGCCAAAGCGATATTCAATTGTTGCTGTGGGCGATTATTTCACGGTCCAAATTTGAAGATTTGAACGGCCAACTCAAGGCGGTCGCCTCGCAATTGCTTTCACCCAAGCAAATTACATCGCTCAATCGCAACGCATTGTCGATCCTAACAAGTTCAGAATTTCAGCGCCTGACCGGCGGGATGCCCGGCCCCCTGCGGAGCATCGTCGAGGCGGAATCTCGCATGCGCAGCATGTTTTCTGGCCCGGCGCTGGCGTTTCAAGATATGGAACGGGTGGCGATGCTCGCAGGAGCGGTCCCCTTGGGCGAAGGCAGTCTTGATGTTCCCGCTATCCGTTGGAGCCGTCACCCTGATGGTTATTTGGTGCGCTATACACCAAGAGGCTATAGCAACACATTGATCGAGATCCATGTGGAGCCGGGCAGTTCTGCCGTTGGCAAAATCTATGATCCAGCAGTGCAGGTGGCGATACCGTGCAACACATCACGGCAGCGTATTGGCCTATCTGGTCGCGCACGGCGCGCCTGATAAGTATTAACAGCTGTGCATATCGCTCATGAATCCAACGCTCCGGCTGCCGATCCGATCAGCTTCGATGATTTTTTGAAGGTTGATATTCGGATCGGCACCATCCTAGCGGTGCAGGAATTCCCGGAAGCACGAAAGCCAGCTTATAAGTTGGAGATTGATTTTGGTGGAGCCATCGGCGTTCGTAAAAGCAGCGCCCAGATCACCACATTATATCAACCAGATACATTGATCGGTCGCCAAGTCGCGGCCGTCGTCAACTTCCCGCCCCGTCAGATTGGCAAGTTCATGTCTGAAGTACTGACACTGGGCTTTCCGGACGCGCAGGGCGCCGTGACCTTATTTGCGCCCGATCATATCATTCCAAATGGATCGCGGCTTTTCTAAAGCTATTTCTCTGTGCCGTTCACGATCACCGGATTAGACATGCGGTGTTGAGAAGAACAGAGCCGCTACGCACAAAAGATTAGATACTGACGGGCCCAGGGGTATCCAATCCTAGCAGAGTTTTATGCTAGGATTTCCAGCGCGCTTCCACCATGGCGCGCGCTGAAGATCAATTGCGCAAACGATCAATGGCTTGCGCCAGCACCACATATAATTTCCCAATGTCCGATGACAGCAAGGTGACGCTGACGGAAGAGCCGTCGCGCGCATTCATCAGCATCCGCAGCATCGCCTCAAAATCATGGATGAATTGGTTTACCGAGGCAAAGAAGCTGCTGTCATTTTGATAGAGGCGAAGGATTTCCCGCGCATCACTATGATCCAACAGCTTAACAGCGCGGCGCGCAAAGACCCCGCGATCTCCGCGCAAATAAGCCTCCCATGCGGAATCGCTGACTTCGCTGGACAGGATTTTGGTCATGTCGATGGCGGTCGATTTCAAAGCTTCGGTCAACAAGCCGACCTGTTTCGCCAATGTATCCCGATCCACCGCGGTAATGGATTTTTCTGCCTCTGCGGTTCGCGCTTCAATCGCCTCACTCACCTCCAAGACAGAGGTTAATTGCTGCGTTAGCCGCTCTGCCGCGCTATTGGCTGCGGCGACGGCACGATGAGAGGCCAGTTCAATAGCTTCCAATTGCGACAGCATTTCAGCGCGGAACACATCATCGACAGCCGTGGCAGCATTTTTCTCCATAGCTTCGCGATTTTCAGCGGCCAAGCTAGCAATAGCGAGCCCGGCATCCTCCGTAACGGAAATGGCGGCTTCGCGCACCCGCTGAAGAGCCGAAAGCATCTGTGCGCCGCTATCTTCAGCGAAACGCCCCGCATCTTCCCTGAGGCCAAGCAAAGAGGCTTCGGAATCGCGCATGGCCATCCGCAGCCGCTCTGTCATTTCCTCCTGCTTTTCCGCATGGGTCACCAAATGCGCATCATTGGCGCGTAATGTTTTTTCGGCCGCATGAATATGGGAAAGGGTGGATTGCGCAACAAGCTCAGAAGCTTCGAGCAAGGGCTTGAGCCGGGCGACCGCCTGTTCGGCCGTCTTTTCATGCGCATCAAGCCGCTCAAAGGCCAATGGCAATGTTTCATCCAATTCCCGCGTCACGGAATCGAGCGCAAGCAGCAAGGCGTCAGAATGGCTGATCAACTGCTGAGCCGAACGGTTGCTGCTGCCAACATTGGCGGTGAACGCATCCAGTTTTTCGGTGGTGGAAGCGATTGCACGATCCATGCGAAGGCTGCTCTGCTCCACCGCTTCATCACATTCCTGCAATTGCGCGGTAAATCCAGCGACCAACTGCTGCATTTGGGCCGTCAATTCATCACCCTGTGTGCCATGGGATGACAGTTGCGCCGTTAACGCATCTCCCGCAGCACGCGCTTTATCCATCTCAGCATTCAAATGGTCCGCAGCTTTATCGACGCCCGCACGGAAGTTTTGCCACATATTTTCCAGCGATTCCGAGAGACGGTCTGAGGTTTCTTCCAATTGTTTTTGGACAGCGCCGGTGCCGCGGCTCATGGCCGAAAGGGAAGCGCCTTGCACCTCTGCCACTTTTTGCGCGGCGGATGTTAAGCCGTTCTGCGTATCTTCGGAAAGCAGCCGCAGCGCAGCCAAATTCTGTTCCAGATTGGCAATCGCATGTTCGGCCTGCTCCGCCGCACGCGCCGACTCTTCGCCAATGGCGGCCAGTTTCGCTTCCAATTGGGCGCCATGCTGATGAGCCACCAAGCCCGCCTCGCGAAAATTACTCGACAAGCGCTGCGCAACATCATCGATGCGGGGCAGGCCGCTGAGCAAGCCATCCATTCGCTGCAAGGCGCTATCGGTGCTGCCAGACAATTTTCCGCCAGCTTCTGATAGCAAGACCGCGCGTGCGGCGAGGGCATCGCTACTTTCATTCAAACGCAAAACAGTATCCAGACCAAGCTGCTGCACGATCCCTGCCTGTTCTTCCAATTGGCGGCGCGCGGCGGTCAAATGCTGGTTCAGCTGCTGCATGGATTGCGACAACGCTTGATTTTCGGATCGAATGGTCGCCGCAAGGCGCGAAAAACGCTGATGCTCTGCTTGGCTGCTATTCCGATACATCTGCCATAGCAGCAAGATCACCGCGATGGGCGCAGCGATAGCGCCAAGCAGCGAAGGCCATTCCGCCACCGCTGGAAAACGCGCGAGATTGTCCGTAGCGGCGATCAGCACAAAGCCGACCCAAGTGATCGATAGGGCAGCTGCCATCCATCCCAAACGACTGTTGGGCGCAGGACTTGCAGCCAAGTGACTGCCGGAATCCATGGGATCCTCCGCATCGGGGAAGGGAGCCGCCGGAGCCGCTACTTCTATCATGTCTGGCGACATGTCCATGGAATGCATGTGTTCTTTCGCTGCAACATCAACATGATGCTCTGCCTCGGCGATAGGATCATCACCTTGCGCCACTCCGCTCCACAGCCCGACGATTTTCTTTTCCCCCGTCATGATAATACCTTAGCAGCTATGATCCGTTGTTACAGCGAAGCTGAACCATATCGAAAACCCACCGCGGCATCCATCCAGAAAATCCGCTTCCTTCAAATGGTCCGCTCAATAAGGGTCCAGACCATAGGGTCAGCAAATATATCCACCAAATCACCGCGAGCTTTGAGCGCCCCCGCTACATCCGCTCTGCCAAATCACATAAATTTGACCTGTTCCGTGCTTATCAAGCAACAGCCATGGAACGCTTGCCCGCGGCAAGATTTAGACGGATATAAGGCCAAAGCTTTCACTCGTCGATGAACTGAGTTCAAATTGCGTTCAGTAACGGAGTGCCAAGCCAATATCTGAGTTCGCCATATTGCCTTGGCAGGGATGGGGCGTTAGCCGCTTTAGCGAAGCGCGGCACGCCTTCCGATTTGATGTGGAGGCATGGCGGCTGAGTGATTGAGGAGAGTTTATATGGGTAATCGCTTCCGCATGCTGCCGGCGACGGCCATGGCCGCCGTGATGGGCATGGCTTTGCTGACATCGGCAGGCACAGCACAGGCTGCGCAAAAGCCTAAGAAAGAACAGGCAGCGAAAAGCAAGCAGCTAAGCCCCAGCCGGGGTTTCCAGCCATCGCTTAAGAAAATGACCGATGCCGCTGGCGCCAAAGATGGGGCCGCATTGCAGGCTGCGCTGACCGAAGCAGAAGGCACAGCAACCTCTGCTGATGATCAATATCTGATCGGTTTCTATCGCCTGCAGGCCGGGATTATTTCCAATGATCAGGCTCTTCAGGGTGCCGGGCTGGACGCCATGTTGGCGACAAATTTGACGCCAGCGGAAAGTCTGGCTGCCTATAATTTCTTTTCGGGCCAATTTGCCTATCAGGCAAAGGATTATAGCAAAGCCGTTCAGCGTTTTGAGGCCGCTCAGGCCGCTGGCTCCACCGAATCTGTGCTTCCTGCTTTGCTGATGGATAGCTATTTGAATGCCGGCCAGACCGACAAGGGCTGGGAGATCGCGAAAACGTCGATCATGGCGCAACGTGCAGCGGGCCAACGTCCTTCCGATGAACTTTATGTGCGACCAGCACAGGCTTTCCAAAAAGTCAATCGGAACAATGAACTGCTTGAAGTTCTTTCCATGCGGGTGGAGGATTATAACACCCCCGTTGCATGGCGGAATTTGTTGTTGATCATGTTGCGCGATGCCGGTGGCGATAAGCAGCTTAATCTGGATATCCTGCGCCTGATGCGCGCGACCAACGCGATGACAGACCGCGCGGAATTTAACGAATATGCATCGCTGGCCATTGAAACCGGCATGCCCGGCGAAGTTGTTGCTGTGATCCAAGAGGGACGCGCAAAGGGTGCAATCCCAGCAACAGACGCACATTTTGATGGCATTTTGGAATCGCAAATTCCGCGCGCACGCGATGATGCCAAGGCTGTTCAGGCCGACGCTGCTCGTCCTGCCACCTTGGCCAATCCACGCGCTGCACTGGGCACGGCCGACGCTTTGGCCGCACAGGGCGATTATGCCAAAGCCATCCCACTTTATCAGGCAGCCGCAGCATCAGGCGATGCCGTGGCGCAATATCGCCTCGGGGTCGCTCAGAGCCTCACCGGTCAGGCTGGTCCTGCAGCAGAAAGCTTCGCCAAAGCCACTGGCACCCGCCAGCGTCTAGGCCAACTTTGGGGCGTTTACAGCAAAGCGAAGGCTGCACCTGCAAGCTAAGGCAACCCCGTCATAGCGGGAATAGAAAAGGGCGCCTGACATTTGGTCGGGCGCCCTTTTTCGTTTCCAAATTTCTTAGCTTCTGGCCGGCTTTACTCATCTTCCTCAACGGGAATGCCAGCCAATTGCTTGGCCGTCCGGATCGTCAATGATGTTTTCACGCTGGTGACATTGGGTGCGGAAGTCAGGTGATGGGTTAGAAATGATTGAAAACTTTGCAGGTCCCGGGCAACGACTTTCAACAGGAAATCAATTTCGCCATTCAGCATATAGCATTCGCGAACCTCGGCCAATGTGCCGATATAATCCTCAAAAGCCTTCAGGTCATTTTCAGCTTGGCTGCGCAGGCTGACCATAGCAAAAACGGTTATGCCATAGCCCAGCTTTCCGGGGTCGAGATCGGCATGATAGGATCTTATCACACCGGCTTCCTCCAGCGCGCGTACACGCCGCAGGCAGGGCGGCGCCGTCAATCCCACGACCTGTGCCAGCTCGACATTCGTCATGCGGCCATTTTGTTGAAGCTCGCGCAGAATCTGAAGGTCGATATCATCAAATTTTTGGGTGGCCATAGGTGAATTATCCGCTCTTCATATTTTGTCACATTATAATAATGTTTCATACGATTGCAATTGTCCCACATTGTTACAATGCAAGATTATCTTCTTTCGTTCAGATGCAATAGCCGCTAGCAATGAAACAGTTGAAATCCGTCGCTGATCGCTTGAGGCCAGAATTAGCGTGACCACCAATATGATGATCGCGACTATCTTGGATCGCCAAACCCGAACCGTTAAAGAACGCATCGCGATGTGGCGCCAATTAAGCGACATCCTCGCACAACGCGGCGCGCAATTGCATCGGATGGATGCGCATCGCGCTTTGCGCGCGCTGGCCTCCTTCCGGTCAGATGTCCCTGAATATATCCGGCGCGACAGCGCCTTGTCCGTTGCCCAACATGGCCGCTTTGCTCCCCTCATTGCCTTATATGCCAATGATGTAGCACCTGTTGCTATGGCAATGCTGCAGCATTGCCGCCTAACAGAAGAAGATTGGCTCCTTCTGCTCCCCTCAATTGGCATCACCGGGCGCTTTGTCTTGGCAGGCCGCGATGATTTGCCCGGCACGGTTCGGCGCGCGCTAGCAAGCCTAGGGGCAGAAGCCATAGCGCTTCCTCCACCGCTCTCCGAAGATAGGCAGGCACGATCATCACAGTTGGCAGCGACTATAGCCGCTTCGCCGATACCATTCTCCGCAACCTCCCAACCGAAAAGAACATCCAGCCAAATCAGTGAGTTGGTTCGGCGAATTGATAGGTTTCAAGTGTCACGCTCATCCTCGGTGAAGCCGCCCGCGAAACGAAAAAAAGATGGCCAGCTTCACACCGAGGAAGGGGGTGATAAAATCCTGCCCCCTCCGGCGCCCACACAATTTCGGTTTGAAACGTCCGCAGATGGAGTGATTGACTGGACCGATGGCATATTGCCGCAGATGATCATTGGCCTTTCTTTGGCCGAACCCGCCATCGGCAATGGGCCGGGCTGTGACGCCCGTGCCGCGCATGCATTTCGCCAACAGGCGGAGATTGTCGGAGCATCAATCCATCTGATCGGGCCCCAAGTCATGGCGGGACAGTGGGAGATTTTTGCTGAGCCGGTTTTCGTTCCCATGACCGGCCAATTTCAAGGTTATCGCGGAGTAGCCCGCAGGCCAGTGGGGCGCCCAGATAGTCTTGAAACGACGGATAGCAGGGAGACAAGTGACGGAGTTCGCCAGTTAACACATGAATTACGAAGCCCTCTCAATGCGATATCGGGATTTGCTCAAATTATTTCTGGCCAGATATTTGGCCCGGTTGAGCCTGGCTATCGTGAAATGGCGGATCATATCGTGGCCGATGCGCTCAAAGTTCAGACGATCATCGACGATCTCGACGCGGCCAGCAGAAAGACAGAAGGGCATGTCAGTATCGCGCAGCCTCATCACAAACCAACCGATATGGCCGATATATGCGCGCATGTTCACAAGGATGTGCAACCTCTGCTCACGGATCATCCGGTGACCTTGAGCATCAGCGCCGATGGAGGCCCTTTCTGGGTACGGATCGAAGCCGAGAAGGTGCGGCGAATGATCGGACGACTCATAACGTCCCTGATTGAGGTTTCAGAGCCGAACGCTTTGCTGGTGGCCCGTTTGAGCGTCGACCTCACCCGTGATGACAGGATAGAGTTGCGGATCGTTCGCCCCACAGCAATCCGCTTTTTAAGCGCAGAACAATTGTTACACCCCGATGCTGATGACGGCGTTGGCCATGGCGCTGGCTCGATACGTGGTTCAGCGGATATATATGGTTTGAGCTTTGCACTGCGGCTGGTCAGCAGCTTGGCAGCGGCCGAGCATGGGAGATTGGATATTAGTGCTAATGCCTTGATTCTGCATCTTCCCCTTGCAACCGCCGATGGATAAGCAGCAAGGCTTGACCAGCTTAGAAGGCAGGGCTTCACGCAAATTTGCGCTTAGGCTGACACATATCATTTAGGATCGCACAGCCTGCCTCCAAATATTCTGCATCCTTATGCACCGTATCGGCTTGCCAAGCCCCTATCGGCTCCGCTATCCACGCAGCGTTGCTACGGAGGGCCTGTAGCTCAACGGTTAGAGCTGGCCGCTCATAACGGCTAGGTTGCGGGTTCGATTCCTGCCGGGCCCACCATTATCTCCTATCACACCTTCCATATAGCCTCAAAATCCGCAGATTAGCGTTGATTTGATTTTATTGTTCATCCATATGTTCTCACATCGTTCTCTCTAGCACAGCCTATTTGGGGGCACATTAGAGGAGGGTGGGGGCACATTGCTTTAACAATCGCAGAGGTTCGCAACGCGGTGCCAGCGAGCAAGCCATACAAACTTGCCGATTCTGGGGGCTTATACCTCTACATCTTGCCATCCGGCGGCAAGTCTTGGCGTTTTTAATACCGCTTCAAAGGGGTCGAGGCTCGGCTCACCTTTGGCTTAATCCCGATGTTTCTTTGATCGAGGCTCGCGCAAAGAAAAAGGGCAAGCCGAAGCCTGCCCCTCATCCAAAATGCTAGCCGATCAGAAGCGCGCGCCAACCGTCGCCATGACTTGATGGCGCGATGCTTTCAGGCCGCCGTCAAAGCCGAGATCGTCCAGCGCGTCGCGGCCATATGAGCCATAGTCGCTATAACGATATTCAAGCCGGGTGATGCGATTAGCCTTCACCAATTCCGCGCCCGCGCCAATGCGAAAACCATCCAGCTTGTCGCTGTCGCGATAGCTCCAGTTCGTGCCATCATCGTAGCGTAGCTTTATCTTGCTGTTGACGTAACCAGCCTTGGCATAGAGTAGGACATTGCTGGATACCTTGGCGCCAGCGCGCGCGCCGACATAGAGCTCACGCGATGCGGACAGGCGGAGTTTGTCACCCGTCACAAAGACATCGCGATCCTTTTGCTTTGTGGTTGCATCTGCAAATTCGGCTTCAATGCCGAGGATGGCACTGCCCAGATCATAATCATAGCCAGCGGTCACACCATAAGCGATCCCGCTCTTGGAATCGCTCACACCATCGAGCTTCATCTTTACGTTGTCGTAACCGGCCATCACGCCGACCTTCACGCCGCCCATATCTTCTTGGGCCAATGCTGGCGTCGCAACAAATGCCGACGCTGCAGCGAGAATAGCGATTTTCTTCATAAATCCTCCGGTTTTTGAATGCCATAGGCCATTTGGTGGGCGCTGCAAGAACCGCAAGGTGACGGCGTTATAAATCTGAAATTGTTGCATTTTTGCCACCGATCAATCTGGCGCGAGAGCATCTGGCCCGCAGCCCGCAAATCCGGATTTTGAGAGGATGTCTGGATGACTGCCCAGCCCATAATGTCCGTTAAGGACCGCCGCACTGATAAGTTACTGCACATCAAGACCGTGATCGCGCGCGCAGGGCTCTCCACCGCTACAATTTAGCGTAGGGTGGGAACTGGCACATTCCCAGCAAAAATTCAGTTGGGGGTATCCGTGGGGGTATTACCTGCACTACAATATATTTAATGACGAAAATACAATATCATACTATCCGATTGCAGTAGCTGCCGGTCCCACCATTATCTCACCGCACGCCTTCCATATAGTCTCAAAATCCGCAGATTAGCGTTGATTTGACTTTTGGGTTCGCGCAATAGGTCTCATATCACTCTCCAAATTCAGTCAGAGGTGAATAGCTGCAAGAAATAAAATTCTCATAGTATTGCAAAAAGGCAGCTGATAAATTTATCTAGAGACTGAAACGGCTTAGAGATTTCTGTTTATGGGGCGATATTTTACCAAGTTAATTTTAGTTTTATTAGGCATAATCGCCTTCGCACTCATTAGCGCTGCACTCAAAAATTTAATTAACCTATCAAATGATCAATCCTATCGATTGCTCTGCATTGCTATCAGTCTTTTTATGATGTGGGCGTATCGCAAAACATTTCCAAAAATCCGCTACTTTTGGATAAGCTTTTGGATCGCTTTAATTGTCAATTTTGCGATTTTCTTTACACCACTCGTTGAAAGGTCGGCTTCACGTGGGGAGGTTTTGCTATTTGCTTTTCCTAATAGCATTATCTTCCTGACAGCACTTACCCTCTCTTATTCTGTTGTGGATGATCGCTCACGTACTATGCGGCAGTATATGCTACTTGGAATCATTGTTGCGATCCTATTTTCCATGACCCTCTACGCGTCGATACTTATGAATCTTTCGATCAATAAATAGATCAAGCACTAGGTTTCGGACATTCTCGTTACTTCACCAATATTCACTTTGCGATCAGAAACGGCACAACTGCGTTCATAATCGTAGAATTTGGCGAACCTTTCCAAAAAGTTCGCCAAAAAATAAGAGAAAACGTCGGAAATCAGCCATTTTCCAAGGGTGGGTGGCGGGCCGAGAGCGATGAATCGGAGAACTATGTCTACGCTATTCCCCTCCATAGCCCTCCAAAATAGGCAAGTTACGAGATCGTGGCATCCCTAGTTAGCGACCAATTTCTGCTATGCGGCTCGTTCCTAACGGCCATGACACTTCTTGTACTTTACCCCGCTGCCGCACGGACACGGATCATTCCGCCCCGGCCTTTTGGCCTTCGCAGGAGGGATGACATGCTTTGGCTGGTTGAGGTTCACCGCGCGCGCGGGTTGGGCCATTCGCGCAGCGTCCTCGTAAATGTGGGCGTTTTCTTCCGTTCGCTCTGTCGGTACGTGGACAGCGAAAAACTGCGCCCGGCGGTAGGTTCCGCCGGCACTAACCTCTGCGACGACGCCGATGACGTTAGAAGCCTTGACGGCCAACGCAGCTGCACTGGCCTTGTCATTCACCCTGGTCCAGTCAATTTGGTGGTCGTGTTGTTGAAGCCAAACGAAGAGCGGCTCACCGTCCCCGGCCAAAATGAAGTAGCGAGCGGGATGCTGGTTCAGGGTTTGGCGTAGGTCGGACAGCATCTTGGCCAGATTACTCCGGCCTTCCTCTCCAAAGTCACGGATATGGCTCTCCGCCGAAAGCCACCCGCGTGCTCGGGTAGCATCGAGCGCCCCAAGTAGCTTCAGCACCTCCTCCGGGAAGTCCTGCGTCGGAAACGGTCGGCTTTCCCAGTCTTCACCCTCAAAGCTCCTGTCGACGATGTCGCTCATGCCGTCCCAGATAAGCATGTTCACCTTGCCGCCCTTTAGCTGCTCGGCAATGTCCTGATCGAAACGGTTCTTCTTTAGGTACGCGCCCAGGTGGTCGAACTCGTCAAAGAGATGAGCCCGGCGCATCCCTGCAACGGCCTGCCGCACCTCCATGTAGTGGACGAACTCGCCGGGTGTGGGCAAAAGACGCTTGAGCACGAATAGGTCGTCGATGGACAGCGAAACGAAGGCATGCCTTCCAAGCAACGGCTCAACCTGCGGCAGCTCCTTGCAGTATGTGGAAAATGGCGAGAACGACTCGACCGTTAACCCGATCGGCACCATCACACGGTAGTCGGAGCGGCGGACACGGCCGCACTCTTCGTATTTGCCCTCCGCCAAGTGGTAGAGCGGCACTTCATCCGCCGAATTCAGATAATTGAAAAAGCGCTCACATTGCTTGTAGGCTTTGAGTACCAAGTCCTGCACGGACTGGGCGTGGCGGCCGAAATCAAGCGCTGGCGACGCGATAGTCGCAGCCGCGCCCGCCTTGGCTTCAACCAGGAACAGCACGTCATCGACCAAGATGAGGGTGTCGTTTTCGGACCACTGCTTGCTGGCGGGGTCTTTATAATAGACCTCCTGAAAAACCATTGCTCCGGGAAGCTGGGCGGCCAGAATGCCGGCGAAGGCAGCTTCGCTCATCGTCTTCTGCCGACCCTCAAAGGCTTTCTTGTAGTCCGGCTTTCGCTGGAGAAGGTTGTAGAGAAGCGCACGATACCCCGCGTCGCGGGTGAAGCACGGGTCGATGGCGTAGTAGTCCGGCCCAAGCTGAATTAGAGGCTTCTTCCTGGCAGGCAGTGTCCGGTAGGGGGTCCCCGAAAAATCGCCCGCTGCGAAAAATTCGGTTTCTTCTCCGCGCCGGTACGCCAAGTCCGCCAACAGTGTCGGCGGCAGCGTAGTGTGTCGACTCACGTTGGCAATGCCGCCCCGAAACATGTCATCCATCGCCCGCCCGGCGGCTTTTGACTGTTCTGCATTGGCCGCAATCCATGCCTCCATGACGTCTTCCAGAGGCTTGTCTTGTGCCGCAGCGAAGGCCTGTGCCGCCTCAAACTGCTTCATCATCTCCATGATAGCGTCGGCATGCCCAGAACGGGTGGCGTCGGCCATGGCCTGGAAGCCTTCCGCGATATCGGCGGCACCGACACCGTAAACTTCTTTCAGGACATCATTGTGAGGTGCCAAGACGTAGCTGTAGAACTCACCTTCCAAGACTTGGTAGCGGTTCCCGCGTAGCATGACCCAGGTCGATTTCGCGCGGAATTCAATGTCGGCCGTGTCGGGACCAAAGACGCCTTCTTTGGTATCGGCGGACGTGGCCATGGCGAAAAACATGGCCTGCTCTCGCAGTTTACGGCCAAGTTCAAACAGCTCGGCGCATCGACCTTCGTCGAATGTCACGTCCGCAGGGGCGCCATCTGACGCGAGCACCGCATGTACGTACTCTAGCAGGAACTGGTTTTCGTTGATCAGGTCATTCGAGCCGTCCGCTCCCCGTTGCTCCTCGGCGACGCTTTGGTCTGCCATCGCCTTCATCATGTGCTGCGCGTAGATGTAGCCGAGCAGATCATGTGGAGGCATCGCGACGATAAGCTCGCGCATCCGAGCTGCTGTGGCCTCCATGTCTTTCAACAAGGAAGCAGCGATCTCCTTTCGCTTTTGCTCATCCATAATCGCATGTTCTCAATGTTTTCTGTAACGACCGTACTACACAATTTGCGTGAGGTGGGGAGCATTCAGCGTCGGGCTATAGCGTAGCATTGATGCGTCGCTTGCCACTTTGGGGGTGCGGTGATCGGCGGCAATATGGGAGCTATAGATGGCAATCGCCGGTGTTTGGCGGCCGAAGTCAACAAACGGAGAGCGACGAAACGGGAACTTCGTCCACTCCATTCCTCTCCATGACTCCCCAAATAAGATCGAGACCAACTAGCAAGGATGCGGAAAGGCGGCGACCAATCGCGGGGGAATTGAGAGGCGTATTCTTCCAATCCCGCATTGCCACGGTATTATCCGCTCATGCTCACTATTCTCCATCCCAACGTGCTTGCTTCCGTCCTCGAATTTCCGGGCGGTCTGCTGCCTGCACGTCTCAATGAGACGGGCAAGCTGCTGCTCATACTAAAGGTCCCCAAAGAGTACATTTTGGCCGCTCGCATGAATGGCGGTTTCAGCTTCTATCTGGCTCCGTTGCCGTCCACATCGGGCCTCACGGTTGCCTTGGCGACAGCTTTTTTTGACGATAGCGACGAGCCGCTAGTCGTGAGGACGCCACTTTTTAACGAACCGCTAGGTAATGACCTTCTCGAACTGCTTACCTACGATGAATTTGATATTCATTTTTTCGATGAGCATGGTCGTGAATGGATGAGCCACAGGGCCTCCGTACAGGACGAAGGAAGTCTTCTAGCCACTGGTGAAGAGTTTGGCTTGCTCACCTACCACCCCCAAACCGTTAATAGTATGTACGAGGCGCTGGATACGTGGTTCGGGTATCGCACGGCGGAAGATGACGCCAAGGCGATAAAGATCGCTTTTGAGGAGGAGTTGTCGCCTTCCGACATTTTCATCCTCAATGCCCGTCATGAGGATCATGACTATCATGGCAGCGGCGGCTTTTCGCGCTCGACGTTGGAGCGAGAAAATCCGGGCTATTTCCAAGAACGCGATATCGTCTCAGGCTTAAAGCGCGCTTTTCGCGGTGAGCAACTTGCTCTCAATCCCATGCGGCGCGACAACGGCAAAGAGTTCGTCGATGTCTTGGCTGTGAATCAAACCCATCTGCTTCTAGTACAGGCGAAGGACAGTCCGAACACCCAAGTCAGCCTTTCGCGGACGTTAGACCGCAAGCGCCGTACATCGCACAGTCAGATCGAAAAGGGTGTGAAGCAGGCCAAGGGCGCTGCTGCATATGTGCGGGGGCATCCCAACTTAGAACTAAGTATCGACAAGAACGATTTCGACATCGAGGTGGGCGGCAAAAGGATTGTTAGCCTTGTGATCGTTCAAGAGATGTTCGCCGACGAAGGAGACTCCTTTGTCGCCCGCTATCGTGAAATGGAAGAGTCAGGCGATGTATTCGTGATGCTAGATTATGCCGCGTTCAACTCCTTCTGCCACGAGTTTCCCGACGAACAGCAATTGCTAGCTGCCCTTGCAGACTACGGTGCGAAGATACTGGCCAAGGGATTTTGGATTGACCCCCGAACGTATGTGCTGGAGTTCATACAGGAGCGGCTGAGCAAACTACAGCAGCTATCCACCTCTACCCAACTCTAAACTGAGAGCCGGCATCGGCCAACGCCTTCACGTGCCAGACATGCGTGCCCGTTAGCGCGTGGTCGGTGTCTATCTGGCAGGGCCATGCACAGCGGCTAGGTCGCCGTTGAACATGTGCTGCGACGGCTCTTACTCCTCTGCGCTTTAACCAGGGACCGGCTCTCAGGAAGCAGGTCAGCTCACATATTTTGCAAATATTTCCGGAATATGTTGATCTGGATGCGTATGGATGGCATATATTTCTCCTCGGCATGGCATTCTAGGGCGATTTTGATGAGTGTGGGCGAGAAGAAGCACGCGAAGTTTCGCGAGCTGGCCGAAAAGCGGACCAACAAGGCGCTGGAGGCCGTGCGCCTCATTGGCAACCTCTCAAACCGTCAGACCTACGTTTATGAGGAAGCGGAAGTGCGGAAGATCGTGAAGGCGCTGCGGGACGCGGTGTCGGAGGTCGAGGCGCGCTTCAGTACGTCCACAGGTCGCGGGGGCGGCGAATTCAAACTTTAAGGCGGGGGCCGTTGTGAGTCACATCAAGCAAATTACGCCGATCACAATCCGCGACATTGACTTCACTGTCTCGCGTCAGATCGAACAGTGCCCGAAGACGATGATGTTGCGGGAGTTGGTGATGAACGCTGTAGAGGCCGCCGCGAAAGCGCCCGCCGATCGGCGTGTCGTGGAGATCAAGGGCAAGTCTGTTGCAGAGTGTGGTGAAACCCGAAAGCTGGCGATTTGGAACACAGGCCCAGGCTTGAGCAGCACCGAGCTTGACCACATCTGCGACCTTGCCGCTTCGCTTGGCAAAGACATGGCGTTGGAGGGGAACTTCGGCATGGGCGCGAAGGTGGCTTCTCTCCCGTCGAACACCCTTGGGATGCGCTACCGCTCCTGTCGCTACGGTGTAGTCAGTCAAGTAATCCTGGGGAAGCGCGAAGGTGTCTACGGAAAGATATGGATTCCGGTCGAGGATTCCTTCGAGGAGGTCGTCGACGTTACCGAACAGGTCCGGGATGAGGGTGAGTACCAGCTAGATGAGGATTGGACGGAGGTTGTCCTGTTCGGCAATCGCCCAGATCAGGACACTGTAGCTGATCCCTACGACGGCGACCCGAAGCAGGATCGGCAGTGGATTACGACGTACCTATACCATCGGTTTTACAGCTTTCCGGCCGGCGTGGAGGTGTATTTGCACGAGGGTACCCATCCGCGCGACGGCCGGCGGCAATTCAAGCCGATCCCGGAGCGTGCTGATGCATTCGGCCGCGTCGAAGCGGTTGATGTCGGCGAGGGTGTCCGTATTCACTATCTCTATGACCCTGCATATCAGGACGGCGGTCACAACAAGTCGATATCGGGCTCGCTGACATCCTCAGTGAGTACCGCCGCCATCGTATTTCGGGGCGAGATGTACGACGTACGAAAGGGGCGGAAGTGGGCCGCCGATGCCCCAGCTTTCGGCATCCCTTTCGGTGCCCGCCATATTTCCATTCACGTCGAACTGCCTGACAACTTCCGCGTTCGGCATGAGCCGTATCGTCGCTTCGTACAACTTATTGGGAGCGACCAGCGCCAAGTCATGGTCGAAGACTTCGCCGAGCTTGTATTCCGCAATCGGCCGGAGTGGCTCATTGAGATAATCAACTCGCTCGCACCAAAGTCGTCCGCCTCGACCGACGATCTCCGAAAGGAGCTGCAAGACCTGCTAAACGAGCTGCGGGTCAAGACCAAGAGCCCACGCGAGATGGAGGATGGCCTACATCTTGTCGATGAAGGCGGCGCAAGGGGCGCTCGACCAGAGCATAAAGAAGGCACGGCTGGCGACAGCAGAAAAACGCCAATCAGCCCGACCGACCTTATTTTCAATCCCGCTGGGGCGAAGCGAACCAATATCTCCAAGAATTTGGAACAGGCCCCCGAGATTATACCGTTGAGAGACGAAGATGAGGTTGCCGAAAAGGGAATCACCGGCAAAGCCGCCCGCTATGTTCGGGAAACGAACCAACTGTTTGTGAATCTCACTTACTCGGCCGTTAGTTCAGCACAGGATCACCTCGGGCTGCGCTATGCGACCTATGAAGACCCTGAGATCGTCCGCGAGTTGGCTCGGCAGTGGTCGGAACGGCTGGTGATGGGCCGCGTGGGCTACGCCGTTGTCTATGCCCAGGCGAAGCAGCTCATTCGCGAGTGGACCTCCGACGACGTGAAGAAGGCGCTCGAACCGGAAAGCCTAAGCTTGGCTGCCGATGGTTGGCGCGATGCAGTTAGCACCGCCTATCGCAGTATAAGTCGCCGCCTCGGAGCCGCGAAGGTTCAGGATGAGGCCGACGAGGCGGAATCTGCCTTGGCGTAGCGCATCTACCCCAAGGTTGAGCAGACGCTAGGAAATGACGAATAGCAAGGATTGGCGTCACCTGCATACAGAAGGATAGATTGAGGCAAGGGGGGTAGAAGATGAAGCTCAGGGAGTTCAGGGTTCGCGAGTTTAGAAGCATTTGGGATTCCGGCGCGATCAAGGTTGACGATCAGACGACTTGCCTTGTTGGAAAGAACGAGGCCGGAAAAACAGCGCTTCTGACCGCACTTTACCGCACCAATCCGATCATCACCGCCGACGCCGTATTCGATGAAACTTACGATTACCCCAAGCGCGAGGTCGAAGATTACCGTTTTGAGGTCGAGAATACGGCAAAAGCAACAACAAGTTCGTTCTCTCAGCCGATGACGCAGCGGCGCGTAAACACCTGGCCGATAATCCCGCGCTGCCCGATGAACTCAAGGACACGCTGAAAGGCGCTGCGGACTGGAATGCGTTTGCCACCGCGCTAGACGCCGCTGAAGCCATGGAAGCCGTCAATGCGCTCAAGGGGCTAGTCGCGAAGGTCCGTGAAAAGGGTCTTGCTTCATATGTTTTCAACTCGTTGATCTGGCCGCGCGCACCGAAGTTTCTCTATTTCGACGAATACTACCAGATGAACGGGCAGGCCAATCTCAATGCCCTCATCGCGCGCGAGGACGCCAAAACGCTTGAGGATTCTGACTACCCGCTCCTGGGGCTGATCAATCTGGCGCGACTCGACCATCGCCAGCTTGTGGCCACGAAGAACACCACCGAACTGAAAAACAAACTCGAAGGAGCCGGGAATTATCTCACAAAGCGGATCGTCAAATACTGGTCCCAGAACCAGCATATCAAGATGGAGTTCGATGTCCGCGACGCCAAGCCCGAAGACCCGGAGGACATGCGGCAGGGGATCAACGTCTGGGGCGAGGTCTACGACACCGTGCATTGGGCGCATACGCCGCTCGGTACCCGCTCGCGCGGCTTTGTGTGGTTCTTCTCATTCCTTGCTTGGTACGAGGATATCAAGCGGCAGAAGCAGAATGTTATCCTACTGCTGGATGAGCCGGGGCTTTCACTGCACGGTCGAGCGCAGGCCGACCTGCTCAATTACTTCGAGGCGGAGTTGGCCGAACATCAGCTCATCTACACCACGCATTCTCCCTTCATGATCGACTCAACGAAATTCGAGCGGGTGCGGATTGTTCAGGATTTGGGGATCGACGCGAAAGAGCCGCTGCCAAAGGATCAGGACGGCACGAAGGCTCTCACCAACGTGTTCGATGCCACCGATGACAGCTTGTTCCCCTTGCAGGGCGCTCTCGGTTACGAGATTCAGCAAACACTCTTCATCGGCCCCAATTCCCTTGTCGTCGAAGGTCCTGCTGACATGCTGTTCTTGCGCGCAGTGTCCGGAGAACTTGAGCGCGAGGGTCGCAGTGGCCTTTCCGAAGAGTGGGTCATTACGCCCGTTGGCGGCAGCGGCAAGGTTCCAGCTTTCGTTGCGCTGCTTGCTCCGCAGAAGGGCATGAATGTCGCTACCCTTTTAGATATCCAGCACGACGACCGCGCACGGATCGAAGACCTTTTCAAGAAGAAGCTGCTCAAGAAAAAACAAGTCGCGACTTATGCCGAGTTCACGAGGACAAGCGAAGCGGACGTGGAGGATATGTTCGAGCGAGATTTCTATGTCCGTCTTGTGAACTCCGAGTTTGCCAAGGAACTGAAAGCGGCGATCCCGGCCGGCAAGATCAATGCCAAGGAACCGCGCACGTTGCGGGCAATTGAGACATATCTTGCCAGCAATCCGTTCAAGTCCGGCGCATTCGGCCATTACCGGCCCGCTCGATATTTCTCGGAAAACGCGGCCACGCTCTGGCCAAAGGTTTCGGATGCCACCAAGGACCGCTTCGAGGCCGCGTTCAAGCATCTCAATGCGCTGCTGAAATAGCTGAGCGGCCGTCATTTGTCCAAACGATCCGAAGAAGCCGAACCGGAGGCTTGGGACGGAGACTAAGAACGGGGGCTATCGGAATGCACATTGTCCGCCTCAAAATCTCCGGTTTCCGGGGCGTCTCTGCGGCGGACATTACGTTGGGCCGCCATGCCGTGCTGGTCGGGCCGAACAATAGCGGCAAGACCACCATCATCGAGGCGCTGGCGTTGCTGTTCGGGCGCGACCGACTGGTGCGCCGTCTCACCGAGCATGATTTTCATGGTAGCGCGCCGGACGAGCAGGCTCGCATCCTCTGCATCGCCACCGTGACGGGCTTCACGCCAAACGACCCGCATCACCATTCCTCTTGGTTTAGCCCCGAGCGCGGCGTCGAGAAATGGTACGACCCGAACGCCAAGACCCTAAGCGCCGCGCCGGATGCGCAGCATACCGACCTGGCCGTGCAGATCGGCTTTGCCGCGCGCTTCGATCTGGACGAGTTGGAAGCTGAGACGATCCGCTTCTTCGTGGACGACGAAGCCACGCTGGGCGATCCGTTTGCGGAAGACGCGCACTTGCGCACCATCCACACGAAGATTCTACAGGAGTTGGGTTTCTTTCTGGTCCCGGCCTCGCGCACATGGGACCGCTGGATTTCCTTTTCGTCCGAGTTGTTTCGCCGCGTGGTCGCCACGCGCGGGGACATGCCCGCGCAGGCCGTTCGGGCCGAACGGGCGCGCCTCTGGACTCCACCCGAAGGGACGCGGCTTGAAGACCAGCCGGGCTTGTCCGAGATCGTCGGCGCGGCCAATGACGAATTGCACACCCTAATGGCCAGCGCGCCTCGGCTCCAGTTGCGCCTGACCTCGACCGACAGCGATTCCGTTCTCGAGAGCGTGGTGCCGCACTTCGCGCATGGCACGGGGCCGACCCTTCCCTCGCAGCGGCAGGGCACGGGGCTTGTCTCGCTGCAAAGCCTTTTGCTGCTCATGCAGTTCGGCAAAGCGCGTGCGGAAACAGGCCAATCCTTCGTGCTCGCTGTCGAAGAACCCGAACTGCACATCCAGCCTTCGCAGCAGAAGCGGCTGGTCAACCGCATAAACGCGCTCTGCAACCAGACCCTCGTGACGACGCATTCGCCCATCGTCGCGGCCATGTTTCCCGCGCCGGACACGCTGTTCATCGAGACGAGCGGTGGCGTCCTGAACGCCAAGCCGCTCATGGACCCCGTGCCTGCGCAGCCGACCAACCACCAGCAGCACTTGCTGTTTGCATGGCGACAGAAGTTGGTCGCCGCCCTTATGCACGAATGCGTCCTGATTCCCGAAGGGGTTTCGGACGTGGCATGGCTGGAGGCGCTGCAAACCGCCCTTGAACTGCATCAGGGCTGGCAGGACGCGGGGGACGGTGCGGCGCTTCTCTCCACCTTCGTTGGCGTCGTGCCGACCATCGACGCCAAGATTGCCGATACGTTCGCTCTTGTGAGCGACGTTCACGCACGGCCCTGCATCCTCGTAGATGGAGATGCTGACGGGCGCGGCTACTTCGATGCGGTGAAGACCGGCACTCTGCCGCCACGCTGCGTTGTGTTCTGGCCGCAGGGCTGGGCGATGGAGCATGTGGTTTCATGGATTGCGGGCGCTGACGAGCCCGCGATGCTGGCCGCGCTTGGAACCGCGCTCAATCAGGCATTCGCCGACCGTGCGGCGCTCACCGCCCACCTGCTTACCCAGAAGTCCTATGCACCGACGCATGAGAGCGCCGCCGTCACCCTTATGACCAGTGCAGCCTGCCGATCGCGCGCCGCGCAGTTGCTCAATGCCTTGTGCGAAGTGCTGCGCGATCCCGCCAACGCTAACACGCCGCTCTTCCTGCGCGTCGCAGCGGACTCGACCGCCACCATGCACGTTTTCCAGTTCGTACCCACATGACGTTCGATTTCTTCGAGGGCGCGGCGGGTACGGGCAAGACCCACAACCTTGTGGGTCGCGCAGGAGAGATTGTTCAAGATGGCGCACTGGACGAAGGGCACAAACTCCTGGCGCTGACCTTCATGAACGGCGCGCGCCGGCGGCTGGACGCGCGCCTTGGCGAGAACACGGCGTTCCGCCGGCGCTTCGATTGTCAGACCTTCGATGTCTTTGCGCGGACGCTGGCCGCGCGACGCAGGAGCCTGATTACGCCGGACATGCAGGCGCAGGCTGCCGCTTTGAGCGAGTTCGACGGACCGTGCGCACTGGCGGTGGCACTATTGGAGCAGGAGCCCGTCCGCAGGTGGGTAGCGCGGAGTTTTCCGCTGATTCTAGTCGATGAGGCGCAAGACCTCGACGAATACCGGATGCGTATTCTTCAAGGGCTTTCGCTGTCCTGCCGGATCGTGGCGGCGGCGGACGCCTTTCAGTGCCTTCACAACGGACGCGACACCGCACCCCTCATGAACTGGCTTGAAGGCGCGGGCCAGACACATCGCCTCACGCTGGTTCGGCGCACCGCTCAGCAGGGCCTTCTCGCCGCCGCGCTGGCCGTGCGCGAAGGTCGCGATGTGAAGGCGGTTCTGACGGCCCGAACTGGCCGGAACGGGACGGCATGGAACGGCGCGGGTTTCCGGCTTCAGGATGCGGTCGCAACGCAAAGGAATACTGGCCTTCTTGCATGGACGATTGCTAACGACATTTCGCAACGCCAAGGATCGGTCGTCATTCTTACACCCGATGCGGGCAATGTTATCATTCGGGCGGCTCTTGCGACCGTGCAGACGAGACAGTGGTCCCGAAACAACGGCGGAACCTTCGGACCTTATCCACATACATGGGACCGCAACGACAACGAAGAAGCGGATGCCATGCTGGCCGACATCACCCTGCCGGAAGTGGCATCCTGCGCCGACCTGCGTGCTCTGCTAACGCCCTTAGCCGGACACGCGCCGGTCGCGCAGGTAATCAACCGCATGGACCGTTTGCGCCGGGCACACGGCCACGCGACTTTCACCGCCGCGCAAGTCATCGAGTTCGTCAGGGAGTCCGTGCGCAATCGTTCACGTCTGGGCTTCCGGCAGCAGCGCGGCCATCTTGCCATGACGATCCAGCGTGCCAAGAACCGCGAGTTCCCGAACGTCATCGTGCTTTGGCCGCACACCGTGACTGGCAGCCCGAAACATTTGCGCAGGCTGCTCTATAACGGCATCACGCGCGCACAGAACCATTGCACTGTCATTGTGCTGGGTCAGGGGCGGCTGAATGCAGTTCCCTTCGCGCCGTAGGGTGCTGAATGCAGTTCCCTTGCGCCGTAGGGTGCTGAAAGCAACTCGGGCCAGCGCGGCTGTCACGTCTCATCTGATCGTTATGAAGGAGATTTCTAAGGGCGCTGCCCTCGCGCGGCGCAAGAAAACTCTTTGACCTTTCGCGGCATAAACGGCCCGCTCCCCGCAAGCGGGTCCCCTCCATTTATTCCACGGTGCCAAAGAGTTGTCTGGCACCTTACTACCCCGGTCTCGCCGACGGGCAAGGGTTCAGGAGCGGCGCTTCGCTGCTCTGAACCCCAAACCCGAAGGAACAGAGACATGACCAGCGCAGCCGACAGCAATCCCCGCATCTATGTTGCCTGCCTTGCCGCCTACAACAACGGCCATTTGCATGGGGCGTGGATCGACGCGGATCAGGACGCGGACGAGATCAGGGACGAGATTGCCGCGATGCTCGCGCGTTCACCGATCAAAGACGCGGAGGAATATGCCATCTATGACTATGAGGGCTTTGAAGGCGTCACCATCAAGGAGTATGCCACCATCGAGAGCGTGGCGCGGATGGCTACTTTTATATATGGCAGTTTCGGAAACTCTCTACTCGGGCGTTGCTTTGCACGCCCGAGTAGAGAGGGTGCGCCATGCTAAGCATTAATTGGCGTGCGCCGGTAGCTTACGGGCACGCAAAGAGCATTCCCCCTGCTGGTTTCGCATGGGAGTATCTTCGTCGCCATGGAGATTACCATCGCGACTTCCAGATAATTTCCCGCGCGAAGAAACCGACGGCGAACCAACTGGAGACATTCTCCCAACGGTGGGGTTTGCGATTTCCCATGCGATCCCGAAACCCTCGCTGATCGCCAATCCCTGTTCTGGATTCCAAGCCTCCAGCCGCAAGCAGTTCTCCTGTCCCCGGTGCAGCATCCCGAGGGAGCGACGGAGCCTGTCGTGACGCTGGCACATCTGTCCGGCCTCGACCTACGGCACGCGGTCGATGGGTGCCGCCGACACCGTGCGGCTGATCTTCCGCCTTGCCTTGGAAGGCGACGGCACGTCCGGCCCTATGGGCGTGAAGGCCATCGTCAACCATCTGAACAAGAGCCGCATCATGACCCGCAACGGTGGGCGATGGGGCATCGGCCAGCTTCACCGCATCCTCACCCGCCGCACCTATATCGGCGAGCATCAGTTCAACATGCGGTCGAAGCGCAAGGAGCTGAAACCTACGGAGGAAATCGTCACCGTCCAGGTGCCGCCTCTTATCGACCTGGAGACGTTCGAGGCCATCCAGCAGCGATTGCAAGCCCGCAACCCAAAGGTGACGCCGCCGCGCGTCGTCAGCAGCCCGAACCTGCTTACCGGCATCTGCTATTGCGGCAAATGCGGCGGGGCCATGACGCTGCGCACGGGCAAGAACGGACGCTACCGCTACTATGCCTGCTCGATCAAGGCGCGGCAGGGTGAAACCGGATGCAAGGGCCGCGCGATCCCGATGGATAAGCTCGACCGCATGGTGGTGACGCATATTGAGGAACGGGTGCTTGACCCGGAGCGCATCGAAGAAGTGCTCGCCTCGCTTCTGGACCGGCGGCAGGAAGGCGTTGAACGGCGCAGCCAGCATATCGCCGAACTGCATCAGCGCGCGGCCGAGGCCGATCATCGGCTCAATCGCCTCTATGACGCCATTGAGGCGGGTTCGCTCAATGCAGCCGAATCCGCTCTTTCCGAGCGCATCGCTGGTCTGACCGCGATTCGGGATCAGGCACGAACCGACGCGGCCCGGATCGAAGCGATGCTCCAAAGCTCGACGCACCATGCGCTAACAGGCGCGGCCGTGCGCGAACTGGCCACGGAAGCGCGCACCCAACTCAGGCTTGGAAAGGGCGGCTATCGGCGGGATCACGTCCGGGCTTTTGCCCAGCGCGTCGAAGTGGCCGACGACGCAATCTACATCAAGGGCAGCAAAAGCACTCTGTTGAGGACGCTTGTGGCCGCTAAAGGAGGGAAATCGGCGGGAATCGGCGTTCCCGGTTTTGTTCCGAAGTGGCGGACAGGGTGGGATTCGAACCCACGGTGAGCTTCCACCCACGGCGGTTTTCAAGACCGCTGCCTTAAACCACTCGGCCACCTGTCCACGGGCCACTCCTTAATCAATCCCATCAGCGTCGCAAGCAAAAGATGGTGCATTTCGCATTATCGCTCCTCTTTTGCATATCATCGCAATTTCCTGAAGCCGGTGCTGGTCAACATGGGTGTATCCATGGCACATTTGCCTTAAAGGTGGGTAATGATGCGTAAAAATAGCTCCAGAATCGCACGTTGGCCGTTGAAGGCTGGCTTTGTTTTGACGGCGTGGGCGGCGGCTTTATCCGTTCCGGCCTGTGCGCAAACCAGTGGCGACACTGGTTTTGATGCCTATGTTCAAAGCTTATGGCCTGCGGCAGAGGCGCGTGGCGTTTCCCGCGCGACTTTTGACCAGATGACGGCGGGGCTGCGCTATAATCCGCGCGTGATAGCGTTAGACAGAGATAATCTGTCCTCCGGCGGCGGCGGTAGCAATGCTATCCCGCCCTTTGCGCCATATAAAGCCCGGCATGTCGATGCCGCGCGGATTAACGGCGGACGCAGCGTCTATGCGCGGCTTCGCCCTTTGCTGTCGCAAATCGAAGGGAAAACAGGTGTTCCCGGCGCTGTAATGATCGCTATTTTTGGTCATGAAACGGCTTATGGCAAGGTGACGGGCAATTTTGATTTGCCGGAATCCTTGGCAACGCTGGCCTATGAAGGCCGCCGCCGCAGCTTGTTTGAGCCTGAGTTTTTAGCGACCATGGTGATGGTGGAGCAAGGGGTTCCACGCCATGTGCTGAAAGGCAGTTGGGCAGGGGCCTTTGGTTATCCGCAATTTTTACCATCCGTCTATCTGCGTGTCGCAGAAGATGGCGATGGCGATGGTGTCGCGCGCATCTGGTCCAGCGAGGCTGATGCAATTGAATCCATCGGAGCCTATTTGCGTGAAGCAGGATGGAAGGCTGGCGAGCCTTGGGGGCTGCCAGTTCGTGTGCCCGCAGGGATGGATCGCGGCGCCGTGGAAACCCGCCTACATCCTGCCCGCTGCCCCCGCGTTTTCGCGCGCCACAGCCGGTGGCGGTCGATGGCAGAATGGCGCGCGGCAGGTGTGGTGCCAGAAAGGGGAAGCTGGCCTGCCGACCATGTTCAGGCAACATTATTGGAATCCGATGGCCCCGGTCGCACGGCCTATCTGTTAACCGGAAATTATCGCGCGATCCTCGATTATAATTGCTCCAACTTCTACGCCTTATCCGTTGGCGTTCTGGCCGACGAAATCCATCGCTGATGAGAAGAAAAATGGGACGCGGTGCAAAAACAGGGATGGCCGGTGCCGCCCTCTTGATCCTCGGCTTGGCATCTGGCGCAACGATCAACGCGGCGCCGCCCGAAGCCACAGCTGTGCCCCAGAAAAATCACGGCCCGGTGAGCCGCCCACTTTATGTCACCAAGGCACCGATCATCATGTTGAAGGATGTGGAGAGCGGCGCGATACTCTTCTCTCGAGGCACGGATAAAAGCTTTCCGCCTGCCTCCATGACCAAGGTGATGACAGCCTATGTCGTTTTGGATTTGATTAAAGAAGGCAAGCTAAAGGCCTCTGATCATTTTGAAATGACCGAGGCTGTGTGGAAAATATGGCAAGCGCGCAGTGGCTATTCCTCGATGTTTCTGAAACCGGGAGACAGCGTCAGCATCGAAAATCTGCTGCTCGGCTTGCTGGCCGTATCTGGCAATGATGCAGCGACCTTGCTGGCCACCGGAATTGACGGATCCGAGGCAGCCTTCACCCAGAGAATGAACCGAGTGGCTACTGAAATTGGGATGACGAACAGCAAATTCGGCACAGCCAGCGGATGGCCAGATGGCGGCGCTACTATGGTCACTGCGGAAGATATGATCCGCCTTTCGGAACGGTTGATCCGCGAACATCCGGAAGCCTATGTCCGCTATTTCTCGCAGCCGAGCTTTCAACATGGTGTATCGCCAGACGGAACACCAATTGTGCAGCGCAATCGCAACCCCTTGCTCGGTCGGTTTGAGGGCGCGGATGGATTGAAAACCGGCTATACCGATGCGGCAGGCTATTGCCTGTTGGGGTCGGCAAAAAGGGATGGCCGCCGTTTGATCATGATCGTGGCGGGAATGGATAGTGCCCAAAGTCGCCGTGATGAAGCGGAGCGCTTGATGACTTGGGGGTTTGAGGCGTGGGAAGGGCGGGTTATCGCGCAAGCACAATCCCCGATTTGGGAGATGGACGTGGATCAAGGATCGGCCCCGAGGCTCACCGCAACCAATGGCATGGCCATTCATATGACGGTTCCGCGCGGTCATAGCGGCGCATATAAAGCGTGGATCAAGGGCAGCACGCCAGTGCAAGCGCCGGTGCGCCAAGGTGATCCGATCGCGCAATTCATCGTGGCCCCCGCTGGCTTGCCCGCACAAAGCACAGCATTGATCGCAGCGGAGGCGATAGAAAAGGGCGGTGCGCTCAATCGGGCACGAACGGGTCTTTATCGGATGACAGGACTTTGATCGGTCGTTTCATCTCGTTTGAGGGCGGTGAAGGCGTTGGAAAGTCAACGCAAATCAAGGCTGTAGAACAGGTTCTTCGCGCTTCAGGTGTGGAGTTGATCGTCACGCGTGAGCCGGGTGGCAGTGCGGGAGCCGAAGCCATTCGCATCCTGCTGATGGAAGGAGCCGATGATCGCTGGAGCGCGCGGGCAGAAGCGCTGCTTTTTGCCGCTGCGCGCGCTGACCATGTCGACAAAGTGATTGGCCCAGCGCTGAAACGCGGCCTGTGGGTGCTATGTGATCGCTATGTAGACAGCACGCGCGCCTATCAGGGCGGCGGCGGCGGCTTGACCGATGATGATATCATGCGTCTGCATCATATAGGCACGGGTGGCTTGATGCCGGATCGCAGCTTCCTGTTGACGCTCTCTGCCGAAAAAGCCGCGGCGCGATTAAGATTGCGCGATGTTGGTGGGGCGGATCGAATGGGCAGCAAAACAGCGGCTTATCAGCAAAGGCTGGCGCAGCGCTTTGAAGAATTGGCTCGCAACGAGCCTGATCGCTGGCGGGTGATTGATGCGGACCAGATAGCGACTGAGGTTACAAAGACAATTATGGCGGAATTGGAAGCATGGCTGCCATGATCGGGCATGAACCGGCGGAGGCCGCATTTTTGGAAGCATGGCAAAGCGGCCGCCTGCATCATGCCTGGCTGCTGACCGGGCATCAAGGGATGGGGAAGGCGAGCTTTGCGGCCCGCGTTGCGCGCTTTCTGGTGACGCATGAGGATGGCAGCGGGGACGTAATTCAATCTTTAGATGATATAGGAAATCCATCTTCCAACCGCTTGGTAGAAAGCGGAAATCATCCAGAAATTCTTTGGCTGAACCGGAACGTAAAGGAAAAAACAAAAGAGATTGCACGCAATATCACCATAGATCAGGTGCGGCAGATGATCAGGCGGCTGCAAATGTCGTTATCGCTAGGATCATGGCGGGTTATCATCATCGATGCCGTCGATGATTTGGAGCTTAGCGGCGCCAATGCTCTGTTGAAAACATTGGAAGAGCCGCCAGCCAAAACAATCTTTCTGCTGGTGAGCCATTCGCCCGGCAAGCTGCTGCCGACGATTCGATCGCGCTGCCGACAACTGCGATTTCAGCCTGTCAGCGAGAAGCCAATGGAAGATTGGCTGCGCAAAATGCGGCCCATGCTGGAAGCGCCAGAGATTAGGGCAGTGGTTAGCGCTTCTGGCGGAGTGGCGGGAAGAGCGCTGGCCTTGATAGACAGCGATGTTGCCGTGATGGAGCAGGCCCTATGGGCCATTGTGACCAGCGGAGATCCTTCCAACGCCAACCGGATCGCCTTGGCTAAGTCTTTGGGAGGCGCAGCCAATCGCGCCAAGCTGGAGCTTGCTATCGATCTTGTCCCAGCCTTGATCGCTCGCATAGCGCGTGAGCGGCCGCAATCCGCCCTCGGGCCCGTTTTGCAGCAGTGGGACGCGGTTCAGCGGACGATTGCAGGCGCCATAGCGGGGTCCTATGATGGCGCGATGATTGGCTTTGCCATTGGCAATTGTTTGGCCGCGCTTTCGCCTGCGACAGCAGTTTCACGAAATGACGCACGCTGACGCTTTCCCTTGCGGGCCGAAAGCGCTAAAGCGCGCGCATGTCTGAACCTTTTTATATCACGACCGCCATCAGCTATCCCAATGGCCGCCCGCATATTGGCCATGCTTATGAGTCCATCGCAACCGACATTGCAGCCCGTTTCCAGCGTTCGCGAGGACGCGATGTTTTCATGGTGACTGGCACCGATGAGCATGGTTTGAAAATGGTGCAAACGGCCCGCGCGGCTGGCAAGGAAACGCTGGAGTTTGCAACAGAAATATCCGAATATTTCCGTGAGATGGCGAAAGAACTTAATATCAGTCATGATATGTTCGTGCGAACGTCAAGCGCCGATCATCACCGGGCCTCGCAAGCGATTTGGAAGGCGATGCAGGCCAATGGGGATCTGTATCTCGATCGCTATGAGGGATGGTATAGTGTTCGCGATGAAGCTTTTTATGATGAAAGCGAACTTCATGAAGGGGAAGGCGGCGTGCGCCTTTCACCTCAGGATACGCCGGTCGAATGGACCGCCGAGGAAACTTGGTTTTTCCGCCTATCCCAATATCAGGATCGGCTGTTGGCGCTTTATCGCGACAATCCCGATTTCATCCGCCCTGAAAGCCGCCGCAATGAGGTGCTTCGTTTTGTAGAAGGCGGGCTGAAGGATCTCAGCGTATCACGCACCAGCTTTGATTGGGGCGTGCCGGTGCCTGATAGCCCCGGCCATGTGATGTATGTGTGGGTAGACGCGTTAACCGCCTATCTTTCCAGCATCGGCTATCCGGATGAAAACAGCAATTTTCAGAAATATTGGCCAGCCAATATCCATATGATCGGTAAGGATATTGTTCGCTTTCATGCCGTTTATTGGCCAGCGTTTTTGATGAGCGCAGGCATAGCCTTACCGAAGCAGATTTTTGGTCATGGCTTCCTGCTCAATCGCGGTGAAAAAATGTCCAAATCACTGGGCAATGTGATCGACCCGATGGAATTGGCGCGCCAATTTGGTGTCGATCAGATGCGCTATTATCTGCTGCGTGATGTCAGCTTTGGACAGGATGGAACCTACTCACCCGCAGCCATCGTGCGGACGGCCAACGCCGATTTGGCAAATAGCTTCGGAAATTTGGCTCAGCGCAGTCTTTCCATGATTTTCAAAAATTTGGATGGCATTCTTACCGTTGATTATGAAGTCGATGAGGATGACGCTACTTTGCTGGCGGATATCATGGCGATGGCCAATGAGAAGCTGCCGACCGCCTTTGACGATCTAGCCTTTTCCATTGGCATAGAAGAATGGATGCGCTGCGTTTTCGCTTCCAATCAATATGTTGATGCGCAAGCGCCATGGGCGCTGCGGAAAACAGACCCCGTGCGCATGAATGCAGTGTTGATGACTTTGTTCAAGGCCGTGCGCGCGCTTGCCATCGCTATTCGCCCGGTCGTGCCAGCATCGGCTGACAAATTGCTGGACCAGATGGGCATAGCGGACGACGCGCGGGATTATGCCGCCTTGGCTGATGATGGCTGGTTTGAACGACTCGTAAGCAGCGGCTTCCAAGTATCTCAGCCTACAGCGATTTTTCCACGCCTTGAAATGCCAGAAGGCGCCGAGGAAGCGGATGAGGCGGCTGATGCAAAAGGGAATGGAGGGGCCTGATGCTGGTCGATTCCCATTGCCACTTAAATTATAAAGGCTTGGTCGAGCAGCAAGGCGAGGTGCTGGCCCGGGCCCGGGCCAGCGGCGTTACGGCGATGCTCAATATTTCCACCCGCGAAAGTGAGTGGGACGATATATTGGCAACGGCGGAAACGCATGATGATATTTGGGCCAGCGTCGGCATTCATCCCCACGACGCCGATCAACATGCGCATGTTGATACAGCCAAGCTGGTATCGCGTGCGGCTCATCCGCGGGTCGTAGGGATCGGCGAAACGGGCCTAGATTATCATTATGACAAATCCGATCGCGAGCAACAGCGCGCAGCGTTTCGCACCCATATATGGGCGTGCCAGCAAACAGATCTGCCGATGATCGTCCATACGCGGGACGCAGAAGCGGATACGCTAGCGATCATGAGCGAGGAAATGGGCAGGGCGCCCTATCGCGGGGTGATCCATTGCTTCACCGCCAGCGACGATTTTGCCCGCCAGGCTTTAGATCTGGGATTTTACATCTCCATATCCGGCATTGTCACCTTTAAAAATGCCCATGCCTTGCAAGAGACAGCGCGGTGGCTGCCGGTAGACCGGTTGCTGATCGAGACGGATTCACCCTTTCTGGCGCCAGTTCCGCACCGTGGGAAAACTGGCGAACCGGCCTTTGTTGCGGATACGCTGGCTTTTTTGGCCGAGTTGCGCGGGGAAGACAGGCAGGAATTGGGGGAGGCGACCTCGCGCAATTTCTATCAACTTTTCAACAAGGCATCAGCATGATGCGCCAAAGCATATGAAGGTTCGCATCTTGGGCTGTGGCACGTCATCGGGCGTTCCGCGCATCGGCAATGATTGGGGCGATTGCGATCCCGACAACCCTCGCAATATGCGCACAAGGGCCTCTATATTGGTCAGCCTTGGCGGATATCGCATTTTGGTCGACACCAGCCCGGATATGCGAATGCAATTGCTGGAAGCCGAAGTGGGAGAGGTTGATGCCGTGATCTGGACCCATGAGCATGCCGATCATTGCCATGGTCTGGATGATTTGCGCCAGATCATGCATGCACGCGGCTCGGCCGTTCCGGCCTATTCACGCAACCATGTGTTGGATATTCTCAAATGGCGGTTCACCTATGCCTTTGCGGGCAATGCGGGCTATCCTGCTTCGGTAGAACCGATTGATCTGTTGGATCATCAATCCATCGGTCCAATTGAGGTTAGCGCGATCGATATGCCCCATGGTCCGATTAAAGCAACCGGCTTGATCTTCAGTGATGGCGCGCACAAGATCGCCTATGCCACTGATTTTTCAAAATTTACTGATGAAATGGTCGATTTCTTTCAAGGCGTTGACCTGTTCGTGATCGATGCGCTGCGGCGCTATCCGCATCCGACCCATCCGCATTTAAAAATGTCTTTGGAAGCCTTGCGTAAGGTGGGAAATCCACGCGCCATTATAACCCATATGGACAACACAATGGATTATGCGGATCTATCGGCTGAACTTCCGGACAATGTCGAGCCTGGCTTCGACGGATTGGAGATGCAGCTATAATGGGCGATGTGGCTGTGCAATCACTGTGGTTCATTGGCGCATTTGTGCTTGTGCTCAGCGGCTTGATCGCACGGCGCTTGCCCTTATCGGATTGGCTGAAATTCACGCTGGCATGGGTCGCCATTTTTTCAGCAGTCTTTTTGTTGGTCACATTGTGGCAGGGTGCCAGTTGAAACCTCATGTTAGAGGCGCACTCTCAAGCGATAATTTAACATAATATATATTATCGGATAAATTTATGTCCTCGTCCGCATCGAGAAATTCCACGGCTCCGCAAGCCCCATCCGCAGATGCTATCGCGCGGCTGCTAGATATCATGGCCACGCTGCGCGATCCGGTCGATGGTTGCGAATGGGATTTGGCGCAGGATTTCAAAAGCATCTCTCGCTATACAATTGAAGAAGCGTATGAAGTCGCCGATGCTATTCACCATGGTGATGCCGCAGCCATCCGCGACGAATTGGGAGATTTGCTGTTGCAAGTCGTGTTCCACAGCCAAATCGCAGCGGATCAAGATTTGTTCACATTTTCTGATGTTTGCGCCTCGATCAGTGACAAGATGGAGCGCCGTCACCCGCATATTTTCACTAACTTGCAGACCGACGATGTGCGCCAACAATGGGAAGATATAAAAGCGCAAGAACGCGCGACCAAGGGTGAAACGGGCGCTTTATCGGGCATCGCCCTCTCCCTTCCCGCCTTGCTGCGGGCTCAGAAGATCCAGTCGCGGGCGGCTCGCATGGGGTTTGACTGGCCGGATGCTGACGGCCCTAAAGCCAAGATACAAGAAGAATTGGCAGAGGTGGAAGGTGCGGTGAGCGAGGATCATCGAGCTGAAGAAATCGGCGACCTCTTGTTCGCCGTCGTCAACTATAGCCGCCATTTGGGCATTGATGCTGAAGCGGCTTTATCGGCCGCTAATCATAAGTTTACGCGCCGCTTTGAGGCCGTAGAAAAAGCAGCAGGCAAAGAGATGGCGAGCCTGCCGCTGGAACAATTGGAACATTATTGGCAGCAAGCCAAGCAGCTAGAAAAATCTGACGACGCCTAACTTACTGCGCCATTGCCTAATTACGCAGTTGATCGGGCCATAAACGGCCAAAACGGGCAACGTCAGCCGGGTCTAACCGAACGGTAATAAGATGCCCCAGCTCTTCCGCCACGTCGGATAGAATTTCGCCGCGTGCGCGGAGCCAAGCATAGGCTTCACCCTGATCATAACGCAGGAAGATGCTCACATGCCGGTGCCTTTGGGTGAGCTCGACGCCCATAAAGGCCCGCGCCTCATCTATTCCTTCGCCGCTGACGGCCGAGATAATCGCCACATCATCGCGCTTGGCAGCCGCGCTCTCAATATCGGCCCGTGCCTCAGCGCTGGCCATGTCGATCTTGTTCCAGATTTCAATCTGAGGAATGGGATCTATCGCTTCATCCCCTTCCCCTTCGCCGCCGTCAACGCCCAGAGATGATAGAATTTTTCGGACATCCGAATATTGCGCTTCGCTATCAGGGTGCACAATATCGCGCACATGAACGATCAAGTCTGCCGTCGTCACCTCTTCCAAAGTGGCGCGGAAAGCCGCGACAAGTTCTGTGGGCAAATCCGAAACGAAGCCAACCGTGTCGGATAAAATAGCTTTGTCGATACCCGGAAGCCGAACTTCCCGCATCGTGGGATCAAGCGTGGCGAAGAGCATATCTTCTGCCATCACGGAACTTCCGGTTAAGCGGTTGAAAAATGTAGATTTCCCGGCATTGGTATAACCAACCAATGCGATAACTGGCCAAGGGGCACGTTGCCTTTTGGCGCGCTGCAATTTCCGGGTGCGGCGCGCTTCATCCAATTGGCGGCGGATGCGCGCCATGCGATTGCGGATCATCCGGCGGTCGGATTCAATCTGTGTTTCCCCCGGCCCACCCAAAAATCCAAAACCGCCCCGCTGGCGCTCCAAATGGGTCCAGCTGCGAACGAGCCTTCCGGCCTGATAATCGAGATGCGCCAATTCCACCTGCAGCCGGCCTTCTGCCGTGGCGGCTCGATTACCAAAGATTTCAAGGATCAAGCCGGTTCGGTCAATGACCTTAACGCCTAGCTCAGTTTCCAAATTGCGTTGCTGGATCGGAGAAAGCGCAGCATCCACGATCGCAAGCTGCACATCATTTTGCTCTATATCAGGCTTGATCGCCTCTATTTGGCCAGCACCGATCAATGTTGCGGCCCGTGTCTGGCGTAGGCGCAAAGTATGAACGGCCACCACATCCAGCCCAATGGCATGGGCGAGACCTGTCGCCTCGCCCACCCTTGCCTCAAGGTCGCGCGACAAACCCTGCCGATGCCATTCCGGGACGATCAGCAGGGTGTTGGTGCCGTGGGCGACCTCGATTTTTTCATCATTCATAAAATGCGAGACGATCGGTCAAGCGTCATCCTGATCATCTTCAGTTTCTGCCAAATTAATGGGCCCATTGGGCTGCACAGTGGAAATCGCATGCTTGTAAACCAATTGGACCTGCCGCTCGCGCTCCAGCAACATGCAGAACAAATCAAAGGAAACAATATCGCCCTGCAACATAACACCATTCACCAAAAACATGGTGACGGCTTCCTCCGAACGCCGCACGGCATTCAGAAACACGTCCTGTAACGCCTTACTTTTGTTGGCAGGTGCTTCTTGAACAGCGTTTCCAAGCATCGACAAATCAAAATCATGCGAGGGCATGATAGTGGAGATCGCATGTTTATACACCAGCTGGGATTGGCCATCCCGGCGCAGCAAAAGGGAGAAATTGTCAAACCAGGTGATAATCCCCTGCAGCTTTACGCCCTTCACCAAAAACATGGTTACAGGGGTCTTGCTACGCCGCAGCGCATTCAGGAAAATATCTTGTAAGTTTTGATTTTTATTGGACACATTGGTCTCCTATTTTTGGCGGCTAGGCCGCATATCCGGCGATGGTTGCATTTCTTAATGCTTTCCAAGGCCACCTTCGACTTACCCCTGCAATATGATCGAAACCATGACGAAGGTCTAGTGGAATGTCTTGCAAGGGCTAAGAGTTTTCCGGGTCTTGTGTTTCCGTCAGCCCCAGAAGCTTCAGCTTCCGGTGCAAGGCGGATCGCTCCATCCCGATGAAGGTCGCGGTGCGAGAGATATTGCCGGAAAAACGGCTGATCTGAATCCGCAGATATTCCCGTTCAAAATTTTCTCTGGCCTCTTTCAATGGAATAGCGGTCACAGCTTCAGTTGTAGGAAGAATATCGGCACCGCCACGCACCAATTCTGATGGCAACATATCCGGATCGATGCGGTTCAAACGATCGCTGGGCGCTAGGATCATCACCCGTTCCATCACATTGCGCAATTCGCGAACATTTCCTGGCCAGTCATAGGCTTGCAGAGCCGCCACCGCTTCAGGCGACAATAGCGGTGGAGCGATCCGCCGTTCGGCTGAAAAGCGACTGATGAAATAATCGCACAGGCTGACAATGTCATCGCGGCGTTCTTTTAGCGGGGGGATATGAACAGGCACGACATTTAAGCGATAATAAAGATCTTCACGGAAACGGCGCTCGGCAATTTCCGTCGTCAAATCTCGCGCCGATCCCGAAATGATGCGAACATCGACACGGATCATCGTTCGCCCCCCAACCCGAGTGAAGCTTTGGTCGGTGAGCACGCGCAATATTTTCGCTTGGGTTGTCAGCGGCATATCGGCCACTTCATCTAGGAACAGCGTGCCTCCATGCGCTTGTTCCAGCAAACCTGCCCGGATCGAACCATCGGCGGCTTCCGAACCGAATAATTCCATTTCCACGGTTTCGGGATCCATGCGGGCAGAGGATATCACGCGAAAAGGCGCGTCTTTTCGGCCGCTCCATTCGTGCAGCACCCGCGCCGCCATCTCTTTCCCGACGCCCGCAGCGCCAGTAATCAACACCCGGCTGCCGGTTCCCGCAACGCGCTTCAACGTCGCCCGGACATTGTTTATCGCGCTGCTGGTGCCAGTGATTTCATAGGCATTCCCAGCCTTTTCTTTCAGTTGATTATATTCAAATTTTAGCCGTTCATTTTCCGTGGCGCGTGCCACCAAGTGCAGCAAATGTTCGGCTTCAAATGGTTTTTCGATGAAATCAAAGGCGCCGCGACGGATCGCCGCAACCGCCGTGTCAATGCCGCCATGCCCAGAGATGACGATGATTGGCAGGGTGGGGTCGAAAGCCTTGATCGCCTCCACCAGCCCTAGACCATCCAGCCGGGACCCCTGTAACCAGACATCGATCAGGGCCAAAGATGGGCGCCGCTGCCTTATGGCTTCCAGCGCAGCGTCGCTATTAGACGCTGTTCGAGCCTCATAGCCTTCGTCTTCCATCACCCCAGCGACGAGATCGCAAATATCGCGTTCGTCATCGACGATCAAAATATCAAGCGCCATAATCTTCTCTATCCTGACGATTGCGGATGCGCCCGGGCACAGTTTCTCCCTGTGCTTCGGCCATCGTTCCTAATTTTCCTGCCAGCGGCTTCAGTCTTTCCGGATATAAGGTCAGCTTAACCCGCGCCCCCCTGCCCGTTGGGCTATCTTCAAATTCTAAATCCCCATAATGTTGTTCAACGATTTTTTTCACAATGGCGAGGCCCAAGCCCGTGCCGCCCTGACGCGTGGTCATATAAGGCTCCGCGAGCGTGTCGCGCGCATCCGGCAAACCAATGCCATCATCGGTGACACAGATGAGCAGCTTGCCATCTTCGCCCAGTTCCACATCGGCCCGAACATGGCCGACCGGTGGTTCCGTCACTCCATCGCCCAATGTGCCGACATGATCCTCAATCGCCTCGACCGCATTTTTGACAATATTGGTCAATGCTTGGGACAGTAAGCGGCGATCACAGACCAGCGGTTCAATCTCCGCAGGGGTGCGAACACTGAACTGAATATCCGGTTTTGCCACTTCGAACAGGAACACCGATTGGCGCAGAATATCGCGGATATCTTCGGCCCCAAATGTAGGGTTAGGCATACGGGCAAAGCTTGAAAACTCATCAACCATCCGGCGCATATCATGTACCTGCCGTATGACAGTGTCCGTCAATTTGCGGAAAATTCCTGATGCCTCGCCTTCCATTTTGTTGCCGAAGCGCCGTTGCAATCGTTCGGCCGCCAATTGAATAGGCGTGAGCGGGTTTTTGATTTCATGGGCAATGCGCCGCGCAACATCCGACCAAGCGGCACGACGTTGATCAAGAAGTTGCTGGGTAATATCTTCAAAAGAAAGAACAAAGCCGCCAGCCTGATGCACGGATTTGGCAGCCAGCGTCGCTGGCTCGGCATCTTTGCGAGCCAATTGCACAATGGCCTCCGTCTCGCCGCCGATCAGCAATTGCGCCAGTTCCGGCGCAACATCTTCCAACTTTTTGCCGGATAGGTCGGCGGCATCGCGCCCGATCAATCGCTCGGCCGCCGCGTTGACCAACAAAATATGATGATCACGATCCACCGACAATATGGCCGATGTCACGCCGCTCAACACCGCTTCGATGAAGCTATGCCGCGCGTGTAGCTGTTCATTCACATTGACCAGCGTGCTCGTCTGCCCCTCAATCTGCTTGGCCATACGGTTGAAGTCTTGGGCCAATATGCTGATTTCATCATTGTGCGCGGATGGCACAACGCGCACCGAAAGGTCGCCAGCCGCGGCGCGTCGGGTCGCGCCGACCAAGGTAGCGAGCGGCCGCACGATCCGATCTGCAACAACAATCGCGGCCACAACAGCTAGGGCGAGCAGCAGGATAGACCCCAGATAAAGCGCCACGTTAAACTGCAGTTGCAATTCCTGTGAGCGGCCAAAAAGGCCGTTATAATCGGCCAAAACTGTGCGGGCGCGCTCAAATTGCTGCAAGCCCAGCGCATTGGCATCGCGGGATGCATAAAGATAGGCGCCCTTCACGCCCGGCAGCCGTGCCGCAGCCTCGATCCGATCCGCTTTGCGCACCACGACAACATCTTCGCCGCTATCAAGCCGCGCCAGCATCGCTGAGGAAATGCGATTTTCAGCCTCTCTATTATCCGGATCGATCATCGCTGGCGTGCGTGCAACACCGTCAGCGCCAATTTCGATCACCGCGCTTTCGTTCAAATTGCGGACGACGACCTGCTGCAGATAATAGTTTGAAAATTCCGGATCCGTAATCGGCACTCGGCGCAAGATGCGGCTTAAATCTGTGGCCATAGCCGTTGTGTTGGCAGCAACCTCGCGCTGATTTTCCTGATAATAGCCCTGCGCCAGACTGGCCGCATTTTCAAACATGCCGCGCGATCGATCAGAAAACCAGAAATCGACCCCATATTGGAACAACAGGGATGAAAAGATCACCAGCAACAGCGTCGGAACTGCGGCAATCATGGAAAATAGAGCCACCAATCGCACATGCAACCGACCATGCCCGCCCTCCATCGAGCGGACGGCGCGCGCGCGCGCGACTCGGCTGCCGATCAGCACAATCAGGCCCATGGCGGGAACAAGGTTAGCGACCATGATCGCAGCGACCATGCCGGGCGTCAGCAGCCGTTCGCTTTGGCTATCGCCGGTAACAAAAATATAGGTAGCGATGGCGATGCTAAGCATCAGCGCAAGCGCATAATATTCCGGTACGGCAAATTGCCAGCCGCTATCAGGGCTTGTGTCTGCCGATGTCAGGCCTTTGCGCGACTGAATGACGCTGTCTTCCATTGTGTCCTTGCTACGCCAACTCTGTTGCATAGAGAACACACATTGCGCATGAAGAAAAGGGTCATTGTGTTATTTCGGCACAATTCGTCACACTAAGCTTGAGGTCATTGCCGCTTACCCCTGCGCCGGATCGATATCCAGCAGCCGCAGCTTCTTGCGCAACGTGTTGCGATTAATGCCTAGGCGGCGGGCTGCTTCCAATTGGTTCCCCTTAACCGCTAACAAGGTGCGCCGAAGCAATGCTGTCTCCACAAGCGCTTCCAATTGCGCGTGAATATCGCCATCAACCTGGCCATCGATAAGAATATGCTGGACCCAATTGTCTACCGCATCGGTCAGCCTATCTGCCGGGTTCCGGGCGCTATCATGCGTTTCGCTTGGCTGAGATAAAATGGCAGCGACATCACGATCCGTCACGATTGTATCGCGTGATAAAATAGCCAATCGCTGAACAAGATTGCCCAATTCCCGAACATTTCCGGGCCAGTCATGCCGTTCTAGCAATTGCAGCGCTGCCCGTGAATATTCCCGATCAGGCAATCCTGATGCCCGGCCCGCATCAGCGAAATGGCGAACCAGCGCACCAATGTCGCTTCGCCTGTCGCGCAGCGCTGGCAGCGTCACCGGGATCACATTGAGCCGATAATATAAATCTTCGCGAAACCGGCCATCGGCCACCAATATTGCCATATCTCTGTGGGTTGCGGCGATCACGCGCACATCAGCCTTTAAGGGCTGACTGCCACCCACGGTCATATATTCATTGCTTTGCAAGACGCGCAGCAGACGAGTTTGCGCATCGAGCGGCATGTCACCAATTTCATCCAGAAATAAGGTGCCGCCAGATGCCTGCTCAAACCGGCCCGCATTGCGGCTGTGGGCGCCGGTAAAGGCCCCCTTTTCATGACCAAATAGCTCAGCCTCGATCAGATCACGAGGAATGGCGGCCATATTAATGGCGACAAAGGGGCCATTGCGCCGCAGCCCGGTGGCGTGGATGGCCCTTGCGACCACTTCTTTTCCGGTGCCGGACTCCCCCAGAATCAGCACGGCCAAATCATTGGTCGCAAGCCGCGCTATCGTCCGATACACGGCTTGCATTGCGGGCGCACGGCCGACCAATCCGTGGCTATCGGCAACATCATGGTCATCCTGCGACGAAGGCGCTTGTGCGCTGCGCTGCAAGGCGGCGCGAACGCTGGCGGTTAACTCATCCAGATCAAAAGGCTTTGGCAGATAATCATAGCTGCCGGCACTGGCGGCGCGAACCGCCGTGTCCAATGTGTTTTGGGCCGATAGGACAATGATCGGCACATTGACCGTGTTTGGCGATGGCGACAAGGGTTCCAGCCCATCGCCGTCGGGCAGGATAACATCGGTGATGATCACATCGGGCCGGTGCTGGGCGAGCCACTTATCGCGATCTGCCAGCGTGGACACGGCAACAAATGTGGCACATTCATCAGCCAGTGCTTCGCCTATGATCACGGCGATGGCGGCATCATCTTCCACCAGAAGAATGGTTTTTCCGTCCGTCATCCCGGGTCCTTACCATTGCGGATCATGTTTGCAGCGGCGGGCAGGTGCAAACGAAAATGGGTCCAGCCCTCGCGGCGCATATGGTGAACGGTGCCGCCCATATCGCGGGCCAGTTTTGCGACCAGCGCCAGCCCCAGCCCGCGTCCTTCTCTTTTGGTCGTCACAAAGGGATCAAACACATCCCCCCGAATGTCCATGGGCACCCCGGGGCCATTGTCACTGACGCTGATTTCGATTGGCAGGCTTACGCGCCCGCGCTGGTCGCCATTGTCGATGGACAGGCCGTGGCGATAGGCCGTGGTGATTTTAATCTTGCCATCATCGTGCCCCTGCAAGGCCTCGCAGGCGTTGGTAACAAAATTCAGCAATATCTGAATGATGGCATCATGATTTCCCATCACTTGCGGCAGAGAGGGATCATATTCTTCGATCAAGCCAATGCCCGGAAGCTGCCGCACCTTGACCGTTTCGATGGCTTGATGAAGCGGCTGATAAAGGTTGATTGGCGTACAAGCCAGCGGCTGCCCGCTCGAAAAACGCTCCATTTGATCGATCAATTTGGTGATGCGATCGACCTCGGCGCAAATGAGGGATGTGAAACGCACGTCCCCCGCCTCTGCTTTGCGCGCCAGTAATTGCGCTGCACCTTTGATGCCAGCCAATGGGTTTTTGATTTCATGCGCCAGCATCACCGCAGCCGCGCTAGCGGCCCGACCCGAACGCCCGACAGCGCCGCCCATCCAATCTGCTTCGCTATGCGATGGGATCATTGCCAATATTCGGTGGCCATATTGTCCAAATGGAACCATCTGCAAATCGACGAATATGCTGCGCCGACCCGCCCCGACGATGATTTCGCTATGACGCACAAACAGTGACGGCGTCGCAGGATCAAGCAGACGCTGGCGATAAGCGCTGTCAATCGAGATCAGCTTTAATATCGCCTGTCCGACCATCGCAGATTGGCTGAGGTTGCAAAGCAGCTCAGCAGCAGCATTTGCAAATAAGATTGTGGCATCTTGGTCGAGAATTAGCGTCGCGACGGGATGCGCGTGAATAAATTCATCCTGGTCGAAGCCTGCCGCGCTCGACCCAGATGGTGTCATGCAGCAGCCCTGCTCAGGAAAGGCGAATAGAAAATCTCTAGCGCTTCCAATACCTTATTACTTTCACCTATCTGGTTCACGCGATTGCGAAACTCTGCGGAACCGGGCAGACCCTTCACATACCAGCCCAGATGTTTGCGCGCCATGGCGACGCCGGTAAACTCACCATAATGGGCGATCATCGCCCGATAATGGCTGGTGATAATCTCATATTGCTCATCCAGTGACGGATCGGGCCGTTCATTTTCGCCGCGCAAAGCTGCCATGACCTGCCCCAGCAACCACGGCTTGCCATAAGCGCCGCGCCCGATCATCACGCCATCCGCGCCGCTTTGCGCCAGCGCCTGACGCGCGTCATCCGTAGAGCAAATGTCGCCATTGACGATCACGGGCAGCTTCACAGCGTCTTTCACGCTGCGCACAAAGCTCCAATCCGCTGAACCGCGATACATTTGACAGCGGGTGCGCCCATGAACGGTAATCAATTGCGCGCCCAAATCTTCGGCAATATGCGCCAGTTCCGGCGCGTTCAGGCTGCTATGATCCCAGCCCATACGCATTTTGACCGTCACCGGCACCTTCACCGCCTTGACCGTGGCTTCGATCAACCGCGCGGCCAAAGGCAGATCGCGCATCAGCGCAGATCCTGCATCGCCATTGACCACTTTTTTCACGGGGCAGCCCATATTAATATCAATGATCGCGGCGCCGCGATCTTCGTTCAGCTTGGCCGCTTCCGCCATTTCTGTGGGGCTGCACCCTGCGAGTTGCATCGACACAGGCTCTTCCACCTGATCCCATGCCGCTTTTTGTAACGATTGCCGCGTTTCCCGGATCATGGCCGCAGAGGCGATCATTTCCGTGACATTCAGCCCCGATCCATAGCGCCGCACCAAGGTGCGAAAGGGCATGTCGGTCACGCCGGTCATCGGCGCGAGGATCACGGGATCAGCGATGGTGATATTGCCGATTTGGATCGGCTTAAGCGGGGCCATGGGCCTGAAACCTTCGAATTGCCTGAAAATTGAGCAGCCATTTACACGCTATGCGCCTTTCCCGCAAGCCGGGGCTGGGCTAACCGATGCGGCTATGCGCGATTCTTTTTCAACATCTATTCCCGCTGGCCTTCCCCCTGTCGTTGTGATCCTCTTGGCTGGGGGGAGCGGCCAAAGGGCTGGCTTTTCTCAGCCGAAACAAAATCAGAAATTGGGCCCAAAGACGGTTCTGCAATGGAGCCTTGATCTGTTTACGGCGCATCCTGCGGTCACCGAATGCGTCTTGGTGGCTGATGCCGCGGTGCGTAAAATCGCGTTCGCAGACAATTGGCGCCATGCCGAGCCCGGATCCGAACGGCAGCAATCCGTTGCCAATGGGCTGGATCAACTTCGCCATTTGGCGGACGATCATCTCATTTTAATTCATGACGCCGCCCGCCCCGGCGTGGATGCCTCGGTTATCAACCGTTTGCTTCAAGCGCTCATCAGCGAACCCAATGCAGCGGCGATCCCCACCCTGCCCGTGCCAGATACGCTGGTGACTGTGGCCAACCATATGGCGGGTGATGTGCTGGATCGCAGCGCCCTTGCGCGGGCGCAAACGCCTCAGGCCTTTCGCCTTGGGCATTTGCGCCGGGCGCATGAATTGACGGCAGGATCCTCGGCCACCGATGATGCGCAACTGGTCCGGTCGCTTGGCGTTGACCTTATCGCCGTGCCGGGCGATGCTCGGCTGCATAAATTGACCTATGCTGAGGATTTAACGATTTTGGCGGCGCTTTTGAACGCAGAGCCCTTGATGCGAACGGCGGTTGGCATGGGTTATGATGTCCACCGGCTGGTGCCGGATCGTCCCTTATGGCTAGGCGGTATCACCATAGAGCATAGTCATGGCTTATCGGGGCATAGCGACGCCGATGTCGCGCTTCATGCGCTGACCGATGCGATATTGGGCGCCTTGGCCGATGGCGATATTGGCGATCATTTCCCGCCGAGCGACGAGGAATGGCGCGGCGCCGCCTCAGATCGCTTTTTAGCTTTTGCCGGGGATCGCGTGTTGCAGCGCGGCGGGGTTATCGAGCATTTGGATCTGACGATCATCGCCGAGGCGCCAAAAATCGGCCCTCATCGTGCCGCCATACGCGCGCGCATCGCAGAAATTTTGAGCATATCGATCGAGCGCGTGAGTGTGAAGGCAACCACAAGCGAGCGATTGGGTTTTACAGGTCGTCGTGAAGGCATTGCCGCTCAGGCTGTTGCCACGCTGAAACTTCCGGAGAATTAACATCGTGACGGATATTGCATCGCGCCAAGAGGATCGCGAAAAGGCTGCGGCTGACGTTTTGGAAGCAAACCGCGCTGTCGGGCGGCGCATCGCTGTCGCGGAAAGCTGCACCGGCGGGATGATCAGCGCTGCCTTAACCGATGTCGCAGGATGCAGCGATATTTTTTCTGCCGGTTTCGTTACTTATTGCGGCGACGCAAAGCACCGCCAACTGGATGTCAGCAATGAAATTTTGGAGACATTTGGCGAGGTTTCTCCTGCCACCGCATGGGCGATGGCCGCCGGAGCCTTGGCCAATAGCGATGCGGATGTTGCGGTTGCGGTGACGGGTATTGCTGGACCCGGTGGTGGCAGCGAGAAAAAGCCCGTGGGGATGGTGGTCTTTGCGCGTGCGTTACGCGGCCAGAATCCGGATGATTATTTCACCCAGCGGGTTCAATTTGAAGGCGGCGACCGCGCGGCCAATCGCCACGCGGCCACCCTCTTTGCCCTCAACCTGCTTCAGCCAGCGGGAGACTCGCTGCGGCCGTCTGACGATATTTCGCTGCCAGCGCCATAAAGCTCGGCAGCACGCGTTTCGAAAGCGGCGGTCATTTTGCGAAAGGCCTTGTCGAAGAATTGGCCTGCCAGCATTTCAAACATTTTGTTGCGAAATGAAAAATCGACCATGAAATCGACACGGCAGCCGCCGTCCGCCATGTCTTGAAAATGCCATTCATTGTCGAGATGCTTCATCGGCCCGTCAATATAGCTGACCTTGACCATGGCAGGGCAGCTTTTCTCAACCCGGCAGGAAAAGCTTTCACGCAGGCCCTTAAAGCCCACAATCATATCTGCAACGGCTTCTGTATCCGTATCACTCTTGACCCGCAGCGCAATCACCCATGGTAAAAATTCGGGATAGCGGGCGATATCGGTGACCATCGCATAAATTTGCTCTGCGCTATACGGCAGAATGCGGCTTTCGTGATGACGCGGCATAGCTCAGCCTGAGATTTGGCGAGCCAACCGCTCTTCACGGGCGGCGCGCATGCGTTCAAAATCATCCCCGGCATGATAGCTGGAACGCGTTAGCGGGGAAGAGGCTACTTGCAAAAATCCTTTGGCCCGGGCGATTTGCGCATAAGCATCAAAGGCTTTGGGTGTCACAAACTCCGCCACCTTGGCATGTTTGGGCGTCGGTTGCAGATATTGGCCCATCGTCATGAAATCAATATCGGCGCTGCGCATATCATCCATCACCTGATGCACCTCCATCCGCTCTTCGCCAAGGCCCAGCATGATACCGGATTTGGTAAAGATCGACGGATCGCGGCGCTTCACGCTTTCCAGCAGCCGAAGCGACGCATAATAGCGGGCGCCGGGCCGAATAGTGGGGTAAAGCCGCGGCACGGTTTCTAGATTATGGTTATAAACATCCGGGCGCGCATCAATGATCGCTGCGACAGCGCTTTCGGGCTTGTTGCGAAAATCCGGGGTTAAAATCTCAATCGTGGTCGATGGCGTTTCGCGGCGCAAAGCCTCGATCACTTTCACAAATTGGCTCGCTCCGCCATCTGGCAAATCATCCCGATCAACCGAGGTGATCACAATATGCGATAAGCCCATTTTTGCGGCTGCAATCGCTGTATGCTCTGGCTCCAGCGGATCAATTGCGCGGGGCATACCGGTCTTGACGTTGCAAAAAGCACAAGCGCGGGTGCAGGTGTCCCCCAAGATCATCACGGTGGCGTGTTTCTTGGTCCAGCATTCACCGATATTCGGGCAAGCCGCCTCTTCGCAAACGGTGTGAAGGTTAAGCTCGCGCATAAGGCGGCGTGTTTCGGCATAGCCAGCGCTGGTGGGGGCTTTAACGCGGATCCAATCCGGTTTACGCGCACGTTGCGGCTGTGATCCTGGTGCAGAGGCGGTCATTCGGTTCACATAAGCGCGCAAGACTATCTTCTCAAGTCGCTATCGTGTGATAAAGCGGCGTTCATGACTCGTTTCAAAGAATTAATCGAAGGCTATCATCGTTTTCGCGCCGATGGTTGGCAAACGCAGCGCGAGCGTTGGAGCAGCTTGGCCTGCGGTCAATCGCCGCAAGTGATGGTGATCGCTTGTTCCGACAGCCGCGTGGAACCATCGGATATTTTCGATACCCACCCTGGCGAAGTCTTTGTGGTTCGCAATGTTGCTGCATTGGTGCCGCCGTTTGAAACCACGCCGGGACGGCATGGCGTGTCTGCGGCGCTGGAATATGCGGTGCAGATTTTGCGGGTCGAGGAAATCGTCGTGCTGGGCCATGGGCTTTGCGGCGGCTGTGATGCGGCCCTACACCGCACCATGGCGGGCACGGAGCCGGGCCATGGCGGCTTTATCGCCGATTGGATCGCGCTGCTTGATGATGCTGGCGATAAGGTGCGTGCAGAATATCAAGATTTGCATAGCCGCGACGCGGGTCGGGCGATGGAATGGGAAAGTGTGAAGATCAGCCTGCGCAATCTGCGAACCTTCCCCTGCATTCAGGAAAAAGAAAAGCGTGGACGCTTGAAATTGCGCGGTGCCTTTTTCGCCATTACCGATGGCGTCCTGCATGTTTTGGATGAAGAGAAGGATGATTTTTTCGCGGCATGATGGGTTGTGGCGCGAGACGAAGAAACCCGCTCCATCCCGCTATTCGCTGTGAATTTTATTGATCCCATTTTTTCGTTGAACCAACGCAATTTTCATGTGTTCTCCATGTGAGGAGGCATGGATGGGCCAGCATTTTTTCCCGCCGTCGGCACCTGCGCTTGCTTCGCGTCGGCTACCATTGGCTGGCGAAGATGAAGCTTATGCGATCGCTCGTCGGGCGTTACTCGCAGAAGAGATTGATTTGCGGCGGAAATTAGCTCAGCTGGCGCAGATAAGGCGCTCGTTGCCGCCGGGGCCCTTGCTTCTATCCTATGAATTTCGAGACGCTGAAGGGCAGATCCGCCCGTTGGCAGAGATGTTTCGCGAGCGGGATGTTCTAATTCTTTATGCCTGCGATTTTGGGGCCATTGGGCCGGCACCGACCTGCTATCATTTTCTGGCCGCGATGCAGGCCAATGCTGACGTGCTACGCAACTACGCGGAATTTTGCGTGATCTCGCTGGCCCCCGCGTTGGATGTCCATCGTTTTTCGGAAATGCATCAATGGCAGCCGCTCAATCCCTATGAAATAACGGATTTAAGATTTGCTGCAGACATGCATCTTTTCGACAAGCAGGATCAATTCCGCAGCAGCTTAATTATATGCCGGAATTCGCCGGACGGCGTCCGTCTCTTTTGGAAAAGCGAGATGAACGCGGATATGATGGACCCCGGTGAAAGTCCGCGAGATATGTTTGAGCTTGCCAGCCTTTGGGCCATTTTGGATCTGACGCCAATTGGGCGGCCCACGGACGCTCTCTTAGCGCCGGAGCCTTTTCGCAGCGGCCGTGGCCAAGCTGTGGGAAGAGACGCGGCCACCGGACGATGGCCGCGTCCAGTTTATGGAATAGCGTAAGTCACCGTGGCCTGCCCCACCGGGCGCGGATCATCGCCCGAATAAAGGCGCACATCCATGACCGCCAATTTTTTTCCCAGCCGTAGCAATTCAGCTTTGGCCGTCAGCACACCGGGCAAGCAAGGCCGCAGAAATTGATAATTTAGACCACTGGTCACCGCCATGGCCACCGGCCCAATATGGGCTAGCAGCATCACATAGGCCGCCATATCGGCAAAGCCCATTTGGGTTGGCCCCGAAATCAGGCCGCCGGGGCGCAAGGCCCGATCATTCGGCTTCATTTCGGCGATCAGCAAGCCGGGCTCTACGCTGCGAACCCGGCCCCTTCTTTCTTCATTGGCGTGGGGGAAAGCCTTCCCCAGAAAATGATTCAGCGCCTCTGCATCAAGGCGCAAAACCGATGAACTAATGGGCACACCCTCTCCCTGCCCGTCCATTAGCGCGTCAGCTTCTTATAGGTTGTGCGGCCCGGACGGGTCGCCTCATCGCCGAGGCGACGGATTTTATCTTCTTCATAATCCGCGAAATTCCCTTCGAACCATTCGACATGGCTGTTGCCCTCGAAAGCCAAGATATGGGTTGCCAATCGGTCAAGGAAGAAACGGTCGTGACTGATCACCACAGCGCAGCCAGCGAAATTTTCCAGCGCCTCTTCCAAAGCTGCCAGTGTTTCGGTGTCCAGATCGTTGGTTGGTTCGTCAAGCAGCAACACGTTGCCGCCTTCTTTCAGCATCTTGGCCATATGAACACGATTGCGTTCACCGCCAGAAAGCATGCCTACTTTTTTCTGCTGGTCCACACCCTTGAAGTTAAAGGCGCCAACATAGGCCCGAGTCTGCATTTCATGCTTGCCGACCGACATCAATTCATGCCCGCCCGAAATTTCTTCCCAGACGTTTTTATTCGGGTCCAGCGCATCCCGACTTTGATCGACATAGCCAAGGCGAACGGTCTCGCCGATCGTCAATGCACCGGAATCCGGCTGCTCTTGCCCAGTAATCAGCTTGAACAGGGTCGATTTACCGGCGCCGTTAGGGCCGATAACGCCGACGATGCCACCCGGCGGAAGCGTGAAGGACAGGTCTTCAAACAAGACTTTTTCGCCATAGCTTTTCGAAATGCCTTCGACCTCAATCACCTTGCCGCCAAGGCGTTCGGGCACCTGAATAACGATCTGCGCCTTGCCGGGCGTGCGATTCTCTTGCGCTTCCACCAGTTGGTCAAAGGATTTGATACGTGCTTTGGACTTGGCTTGGCGCGCCTTGGGCGACTGTCTGATCCATTCCAACTCGTCACGGATAGCCTTCTGGCGGCCGGCTTCCTCGCGGGACTCCTGCTCCAGACGCTTGGCTTTCTTTTCCAGATAGGTGGAATAATTGCCGTCATAGACAAAATAACGGCTGCGATCGAGTTCCAGGATCCAATTGACCACATTATCAAGGAAGTAGCGATCGTGGGTCACGAGAATGACGTTGCCGGGATAGTCCACCAGATGCTTTTCCAGCCAAGCCACGCTTTCAGCGTCCAAATGGTTGGTCGGTTCGTCAAGCAGCAGAATTGACGGCTTTTCTAGCAAAAGACGGGTCAAGGCGATCCGGCGTTTTTCACCACCGGACAGATTTTCGACGCTCCAGTCGCCCGGTGGGCAGCGCAGCGCTTCCATCGCAATTTCAAGCTGATTGTCGAGCGTCCAGCCGTCAACCGCATCGATTTTTTCTTGCAGCTCGCCCATTTCTGTCATCAGCGCATCAAAATCCGCATCTTCGGGCGGATCAGCCATCAAGCTGCTGATTTCGTTAAAGCGATCCATCATGTCTGCCACGGGGCGGACACCATCCATCACATTTTCTTTAACCGTTTTGGTGGGATCCAATTCCGGTTCCTGAGCCAGATAGCCAACGGTGATGCCATCGCCGGGCCATGCCTCGCCGTTAAAATCCGTATCAATCCCCGCCATAATTTTCATCAGGGTGGATTTACCGGTGCCATTTGGCCCAACAATGCCGATTTTGGCGTCAGGGTAAAATTGCAGATTGATATTATTCAGGATCGGCTTTTGTGCGCCGGGATATGATTTGGTCATACCCTTCATCACGAAACTATATTGGGCGGCCATGAAATGCTCCGAACATGGGTTGGCCGCATTGTTGCGACCATGAAAATTCAAATGGATTGCAGCGCGGTTAGCGAAATGACAGGCTTTTGGCAATCAATGCCGACATGGGCCGATAACGGCATTTGGGCCTTAGCCCCTCTTTCCATTATGGCCTGAGCTACCGAAGCGCGCACAACCAGCAATCCCTATCTATCCACCCATTTCCCCTTTCCTGCACGATCCGAAGCCATATGGTGCTCGATCAGCCATCAAATAGTGGTGGATCGATTATTCGAGTCTCAATCCCCTGGTTCGGGTGAAGACCGGTTTACGAGGCCGAAAAGCAGCTAAATTCGATCATTTTCCTAGAGATTGGGCAGAACTCAATTATTTTTGTTGACGATTCCACCTGAAGGTCTAAATCCCCCCGCTGCGCGGTGTAAGAACATTTCCCATCGCGCAAGGCATTTTAGGGAGCCCACAGATCATGAAGAAATTTGCTGCTATCGCCGTTGCCGCCAGCATGTTTGCACTCGCCGCTTGCGGTGAAAAGGCTGCTGAAGAAGTTGCACCTGAGGCTGCAGTGACCGAAACGGTTGCAGAAGAAGGCGCAGAAGCCGCTGCTGCTGGTGCAGAAGCTGCTGCAACCGACGCTGCTGCTGCCGCTGCTGGCGCTGAAGCTGCTGCAACCGACGCTGCTGCTGCCGCTGCAACGACCGAAGCCGCTGCTGCTGATGCAGAAGCTGCTAAGTAAGCAGTTGCTTTAGTCCGCTTGCGGACTGAAACTGAAATCAGAAAGGCGATCCCCCTTCAAGGGCGGGTCGCCTTTTTGCATTTGAGGTAACGCACAGCCTGTGCGCAATCCCTGAGCGCAACGCGTTTCATTGCGAACCTTCCCTAGCGATAACGCCAAAGCCTTTTAGCCCGATCGGCCCCTTGATAGGGGCAATCAACCACAGAGGCAGGTTGGAAGCAGGACGGGACCTGCTTCAGAACTTAAATGCGTGGTGATCAAGCGACGCCCCTACCCCAACATTGGCCAAGGTCGCATCGCTGAACGCAAATGGCATGAGCATGAGAAGGCCCAAAATGGCCTGCAAAGCATGATGTTTAAATTTTATTGAAAATATAACGCAATATATGCGCTCAGTCGGTTGACCATTTCTTAACTAAAGAAATGGTCGGGGAGATAGGATTCGAACCTACGACCCTCTGGTCCCAAACCAGATGCGCTACCAGGCTGCGCCACTCCCCGACTGGTCGTTTCCTGTCACAAAAACAGAAAAACTGCTATTCAAAACAGCGATTACTGGCCATTTCATGAGCAGTAAATTCTCTGTCTTTATCGACGCTAACTGACGTTTTTGCCTCGATAAGGGGCCAATAGATGCGTCCTCTCAGCCTGTCAATCACTCAACGAGAAATATATGAAATTTTATGAAATATTGTCGGTGAAGGGATCGGATGGTCATCGCTATGCGCTATTGGGACTGCATAAATCCAAGGTGCAAAGGCATGGATAGCTGTGATTGACCTATTTTATCGCAAGGATGATTGGCGCACTTTGCTCCATCGATAAAGTGCGTTATCGACCGATGCTGACCTGAAAAAGGGAAATCTTATTCACGTGCCCGTCCGTGTCCCGAAACCTATTGTCGACCAATCATGGTTCGCAATTTTCATCGTGAGCGCGCTCGTCGGCCTAGGTTCCATCGCCATGTATTCCGTAGCGGGCGGATCCTATTCGCCATGGGCCTTGAACCATTTTGTGCGCTTCCTGCTGTTTCTCGGCCTGGCATTTATCATTTCCTATATACCAGTGCGCAGCTACAAGATTTTTGCCTTTCCAGCCTATGTCGCCAGTCTGCTGCTCTTGACCGGAGTGCTTGCTCTTGGCGCGATCAAAGGTGGTGCACGCAGTTGGCTGGATATTGGGTTCATCCAAATTCAACCGTCTGAATTTGTTCGAATTGCACTAATCTTCGTGTTGGCGCGTTTCTTTGAGCGGCTGCCCCCCGTCGACAATGATGGCCTCCGAGCAATAGTGCCGCCGCTAATCTTGACCGCTGTGCCCTTTCTACTGATTGCGGCTCAGCCTGATTTGGGCACGGCAATGCTGTTATTGCTGAGCGCGGTCGTGATATGTTTTCTGGCCGGACTGCCGCTGAAATGGTTTCTTGGTGCCGGTGCCATCGTCGTCGCGCTCATCCCTATCGCTTTCAACTTCATGCACCCCCATCAGCAGAAGCGCGTTACCATTTTTCTAAACCCTCAAGAAGATCCGCTGGGCGCAGGGTACCATATTTCACAATCACTTATCGCACTTGGCTCAGGTGGATTGACAGGAAAAGGCTATCTTCAGGGCACCCAATCGCATCTGGATTATCTGCCAGAAAATCACACTGATTTTATTTTTTCCGCTATTGTCGAAGAATGGGGCCTTATTGGCGGCTTGCTGGTGATTGCTATTTTCGCTGCCTTGATCTTCTGGGGGTTTAAGGTTGCCGTTAAGGCGGAAACGCGCTTTGAAAAATTGTTCGCTGCTGGCCTGATTTGCAGCTTATTTTTATATGCTGCGATCAATTTGATGATGGTGGTCGGCTTGGCGCCTGTCGTTGGAATTCCACTGCCCTTGGTATCCTATGGGGGGTCATCAATGCTTGCGATGATGATCACCATTGGCATTTTAATGGGCATTGATCGTGGCAACAGGCGTCTGTCACGCCGTTTTTCGGTGCCCCAGTAAATCGGCAGCTGCTCGGTGGAGACACCCCTGCCTGCGTCCAGTGCCTGCGTTGGCGCAGCACCCCCTATTCAACCATGGCATCTGATGCTGGTCCGTTCTAAGCTTGCACCAACGGAAGCGGCCACCTAATGCCGCCACTTTTCTATGAAGGGACCCATCATGGCTGATAATATTAATCTGACATTGAGTTCGGATGAGGTGGAAATCATCGTTGATGCTCTGGAAGCGGATATGGAAGGCTATCTCGAAGCCGCCAAGGATGCGCGCGGCAGTGGCAGCAAACAGGATGTACAGACCTTTTCTGAGGCCGCAGAGCGCATTCAGGCCCTGCTGACCCGTGTTCAGCCGCTGGTGAATTAAGTCGGCGGGCTCCCAGCGCTATTGCCGGCTTGATGCTATTTCAGAATAAGCTAACAGCCCTGATGCACCAATGCGTCAGGGCTGTTTACATTTGGATCATAGTCCACGCAGCGTTCGGCAACCTCCCCGCCCCTCTTTTCTCATGTCATTTTGACAAGAATATTGTGAGTGCATGAGCGATCTGACGCAGCAAATCAAAATAAGTGGGTGCAAATGGCCGTTGAAACCATCTGCACCCACGCTGATTTTCTTAAACGTCTTTCAGAAATCAGGGGGCTGCGCGCCAAACGCTTTCGCCTTCTTTCACCGTTTCCAACACCTTGATATCCTTAATATCATCCGTTGGCGTTTCCAGCGGATTGCGATCAAGAATCACAAAGTCGGCCAGCAGGCCCGCCTTAATCCGGCCCTTGCGATTTTCTTCAAATATCTGCCAAGCAGGCCCGGTCGTCAGCGCCTGCAATCCCTGATAGGCATTGAGCCGTTCGTCCGCACCGCTGACCACCCCGGTTGGTGAAACGCGGGCCATCGAGGTCCACAGCATGAAGCGCGTATCGAGCGGCGTTACGATATAGTCGCTGTGATTGGATGTGTGGAGACCAGCTGCTGCCGCCGATCGCAGCGGGCTGATGAAGTTCACAACATCATCTGAAAAGTTGGTGCGATGGACATCGCCCCAATACCAACTGTGATTGGAAAAATAAGACGGCCCGACACCAATGCGAACATAGGCTGGCAAATGATCACGGCGTTGAAATTGCGAGTGAATAATAATGGGGCGGCGATCATCCGATGCCGTCATGCCCAAACTATCAAAGCCCGAAATGGCCATATCAATCGCTGCATCGCCATTGGCATGCACGAACAGTTGCCATCCGCGATCATGAACTTTTCGCACTTCCGCTTGGAACTGCTCTGCCTTGAAAATTGGCGTACCATGCCAAGGATGGTGGCCCTGCGGGCTACCGCGCTTATAATCCTGTGTGAAATAGGCAGTGCGGGCCTGCGGCGAGCCATCCAAAACAAATTTGATGCCCTGCAGCTTCACATGGCCGTCATATTGGCCGAACTTCAGATCTGGCTGCTTCAGCAAAGCATCCAATTGGGCAGAAAATGGCAAGAGAGCGAGGTCGATTTTGATCCGATCGCGCGCCGCTGCACTTGTTAAAAAGCCGATATCACCGGCCTGTGTCGCTCCATCCTGCGCATGCGTATAACCTTCTGCAAAATAGCGATTTTGAGCATGGTCAATTGCCGCAAGCTTTTGTTCTTCAGTGCGCTGTGGCAGCTTAGCGATGATAGAGAAGAGCGCAGATTCCATCAGCACGCCATTAAGCTTGCCATTGTCATCACGCAGCATCAGCCCTCCTTCGGGAACTGGTGTCGTTTCATCAATGCCAGCGGCTGTCAGTGCGGCACTATTCGCCACAGCGCCATGCATAGAAACATGCATCACCAACACCGGATGGTCGCCAACCACGGCATCAAGCTGGGCGCGCGTAATATGCTGCTTTCCTTCCAGCTTTTCCTGATCATATTGCCAAACCATCAGCCATTCGCCCGGCGCGATGGGATTATTTGCTACATGCTCGCGGATAACGGACTGCAATTGCTCAATATTTGCAACGGGTGGTAGGCTCCGATCTGAAAGATCAAGGCCAACGGAGTTCATCAGCGCAGCGCTAAAATGAGAATGAGCGTCAATGAAGCCAGGCAACATGGTCGCGCCGTTAAGATCCCGAACCTCGGCTTTGGAACCCGCCTTTTTGCGCGCCTCTTTCTCCTTACCGACAAAGGTAATGCGGCCATCATGGGTTACCACAGCTTCTGCCAACTGCGGCGTTTCACCATCCATGGTGATGATCGAGCCGCCGCGATAAAGGACGGTATCGGCTGCAAATGCAGGAAGAGAGGTGCCCGCCAGTATAAGAGCGAGCGCCCCGAGAGAGCGTTTCATATTATTTCTGCCTTTCAAATTCTCACCCAAGATGGCGGCAGAAAGAGGATCAGGTCAAGGCAAAGCTTGATAGTCGCATCGCAACCCTAAGGCGCCTCAGCCCGTGCAGCAGCACGCTTTTCTCTAACAGCCTTGGCCAGTTCAATCGCTTCAGCCACTGTTTCAGGCGCAGAACCATCAGGTCGCGCGATATCTGGCGTGCTTTGCATCGCCCTTCCCTCCGCGCGGCTCACCACATAGGACATGAAGGGTGGCCCATCTTTGCCCAAGCTGCGCGCAATCGCACGGATTTCGGTGACATTATCGAAATCAATGTCAGCGATTTTTAGCTGTAGCGAATCTTGCGCCATAGACGCGCTATCATAACGGACTGGCGCTGCATTTTTGCTGGTCTCATCGACATTCCCGCACGCGGATAAAGTTAATGCCGCCGCAAGAGTGATCATCACATTTTTCATATCGACCTCCAAATTGCTTATCATTGATGCACGGCCTGCGAACCGATCATCCATGCTTTGCTGCCTTTCCGCCAATAAACCTCCCTAAAAGACCATGAGGCCCCTCCTATGCGATCAGAAAGCAACTTAACAAGCTGACGAACCTCTCGCCTCAGCATCTTGAAGAAGATGCTATATTTTGCGCTCAAAGGCATAAAAACACAAGCGGTAGCGAGCATTTTTGCATAACCATTTCACGCTATATTCGTGCCGCTACCAAATCTATGGCCCGAATCTATGCGCCGCTTCGGCATGAACTCGAAGCGGCGCATAAAAATGGCCGTGGTCCAGTGAACCAAAGCCAAAAATAATCGATATTAAAGTTTTAACAGACCGCCACAGTTGCCGTCCGTTCGCGGGCGTCGTCAATGATCAAGCATGGTTCAACCGAGGCAGAAATTGCGGCGTCATTGCTGCGCGCGTTTACGGCAGCACAAGGCGGCATATCTGCAATGCTTTCGAGATAATCCATCGCCTGTTGGCGCCGATTGGCAGGAATACGCTCAAAAAGAGTAACCACCTGCGGATTTTCTTCGCCAAACAACAGCCAACGCAACGACACGCCCGCCGCAATAGCAACTTTCTGTAAATTATCGGTCGTCATACTCTGTGTACGGCCGGTGCAATATTTGTGCACCGCGCTGTCAGACAAGCCAGCCCGCACAGACACATTCACAAATGTGAGCGTGTCACTCCGTTCGATTAATTTTCGAAGTCTCTGCCTTGTATCCATCATTAGCCCCCCGGCTTTATTAAAAGCTCCCCAATGTGAACAGAATTCTACCTGATCACGGCGCCACCCTAACGATTATCGCCAATTGTTCTACGAAAAACATCGCGGAAATAAGCCAGACAACGCACTCTCATGATTCTATTGTGTTTTCTTTTGGCAGTTGTTGCTGCCAATTTGGTGGAAATCTCAAAAAAGCAGAAACCCGGCCAATCGTAGCGAATCAAGCCACAGGAGTGCGAAGGCCTAAACGACGCCAGAATAGGAAAATCGATAAAATAATTATGATCGTGCCATTTTTGTCGCACTTCCCCTTGTAACCCTTGGGGACATTCCTTAACTTAGGGTCAGCTGCTGCGGTTCCCCCCCTTTCCGCTGCGGTCAGTATCTTCATCCAACAGGATGAAGATGCGTCCTCCCTGGACCCTGGCCACCTCGTGCGCTGCGCGAGGTGGTTTTTTATTCGGCAGCTTCTGCTCGCGAAACGGACCAATGGGCCGGGTCCGCTGCTACAGCCACAAAATTGGCAAACCAATGCGCAAGATGGCTCAGACGCGATTGATCCGGCTGCCGATCCTTCGTCAGATATAGATTCCGATCAAATTCAAGCTGCACGGCATGAACGCCGGCTTCTGGCCGACCATGGCGAGCTAGAATATGGCCGCCAGCATAGGGCTGGTTTCGCCCAACAGCCACGGCGAGGCTTTGGCTCTGACTTTGGGCCAATTGTGATAACCAAGCGCCCGCGCTTTGACCAAAGCGATCACCAATGATCAGTGATTGACCATGGCCAGCATAACCCGCCCCGATGCTTGGCATCGAATGAAGATCTATTAAAATTGCGATGCCGTGACAGCGGCGCGCAATATCTATCTCCATCGCCAGTTGGCGATGATAGGGGCGATGAAGAAGCTCGAGCCGACGTGCCAGTTGAGCGGTGGAAACAGGGCGCTTCCATAAGGCCCCTACACCCGCGAGCCGTGTGGGAACGACGCCTAGACCGGAGCGCTCTTTTATACCCGGCGCGCCCAAATGCCCCCGCAGCTCCGCCGACACCTCTGTCGGCGCCATTTGCCATTCACTGCGATTGCAATCGGCCACGGCCCGCGCGCCAAGCGCTTGCACCACTGTCGCCCCGCTTTGCACCGCTTGTGCCGCGATTTGATCGCACCAGCTATCTTCCAAACGCTCCAAGATCATTTGCGGAACGCGTGCCTCATCCAATATTTCTTGCGGATAAATTCGTCCGGCGTGCGGAATTGAGACAATAACCGGGCTAGGCCGTGCAGGGCGATTGACATGAAGCAAGGCGGATTGAAGGGTCGTGCTCGACATTCAGCAGAGATGACAAAATTTGCCCCGCAAATCCAGCGGCACCGTAAATTTCGTTCCGAATATGGTGAATGCTGAATTTTTGGGGCTATAATTGACATGATGGAAATTTTACTGGCCGACGATGATGATGTGATGCGCGAATATCTGGCCCGCGCCCTTGTTCGCGCGGGCTATGCTGTCACTGATGTCGATTGCGGCACTGCGGCCATCCCTCACTTGGAAACCGGACGATTTGATTTGCTGCTGACCGATATTGTCATGCCGGAAATGGACGGTATCGAATTGGCCCAGCATTGTGCTACAGCCTCTCCTCATACCCAAATTATGTTTATCACTGGTTTTTCGGCGGTATCCCTGCGCGCAGAAGAAAGTGTGCCGCAGGCCAAACTGCTTTCCAAACCCTTTCATCTGAAGGATTTGGTGCGCGAAATTGACCTGCTGTTCCGATCCAAGCACCGTTCCACACAATAATAATTTTTCTTTTTTATAAAGAAACACTTGTCAGAATGAGAAAGCCCGATTAGAGGCCGCCTCACCCCAACGCTATGGGCGTGTAGCTCAGTGGTAGAGCACTATGTTGACATCGTAGGGGTCGCAAGTTCAATCCTTGCCACGCCCACCATTAAAAAGCCCGCCACCTTAACAGGTTGGCGGGCTTTTTATTATCCGATAAATCTATTTCAGGCGAAGAGGCGGAAGGTCTCACCGGAGCCTTTGCATCAACCAGCTGTCGCATCAGAATATGAAGCGCCTCCGTTACGGTTGGCGCTCCAACTCTCCTCCTTAGGCTTTAAGCGAGCCCGCGAGCCAGATCGATGCGTGACGCATCCCCCACCTGGCTACCGCCATCGCAATCCAAAATCGTTCCGGTGATATAGCTGGCTGCTGGCGAGCTAAGGAAAACAGCACTTTCCGCTACCTCTTGGATCGTGCCCCAGCGCTTCATAGCGATCCGCGCATAATGGGCATCTCGAACCTCGGGATCAGGCGAAAGACGCTTCATGCCTTCCGTGTCCGCGATCGGGCCTGGCGAAATGCCATTAACGCGAACATCTGGTCCCCATTCCAACGCCAACACGCGGACCAATTGATTAATGCCCGCTTTGGCCGCGCAGGCATGAGCCTGAAGCGCGGAGGCATTAACCGCCTGCCCTGCAGAAATAGCGATCAGCGACGCGCCGGGCTTGTTCAACAGATCGTGGCAGCCGCGAAACACATTGAAGGTGCCGTTCAAATCAATATCGATCACGGTACGAAACGCATTGGCGGACATGCCCGTCACCGGAGCCAGAAAATTTCCCGCCGCGCCAGAGACAACAATATCCAATGGGCCAAACTGCCCCACAGTCTTTTCCATTGCGCCGCGAATGACAGCATAATCGCGCACATCTGCGGAAAGCCCCAAGGCATCCCCGCCAATTTCCGAAGCTGCGCGCTGCGCCTTTTCCGAATCGCGACCAACAACAGCTACTTTGGCGCCGAGTTCGGCAAATCTTTTTGCGATCCCCAAATTGATGCCGCTGGTTCCGCCTGCAATGAAGGCGGTCTTACCGGCAAGCAAACCCTCTCGAAATGTTGACATTCTGTCTCTTTCATCCTCTGCCACATGGGCTGTTGCTGTTGTTCTTTCATCATTTTGCCTTGACGAAACGGGAATCAGTGGCCCTTTGAACCCAATCAGACAATAAGGATGGCGAGATGGCAAGCGTGGGTCCCACTTCAAACAGCTATATTTCACAGCGACTAAAGCTGCATTATATGGACTGGGGGAATGAAGGCGCCCCGCCCCTGTTGTTGATCCATGGTGGACGCGATCATTGCCGCAATTGGGATTGGACCGCCGAGCGCCTGCGGGATCGCTATCACATCATTGCGCCAGACCTGCGCGGCCATGGCGACAGTGCATGGTCACCCGATGGCAATTATGACATCCGAAATTTCGTCTATGATATCGCACAGCTGATGCATCAGCTTGATCTGGGACCACACGCGATTGTGGCCCATTCTATGGGCGGCAATATCGCCCTTCGCTATGCGGGGCTTTACCCCGATCAGGTGAAGAAAATTGTTGCGATTGAAGGACTGGGCCCCTCGCCCAAGGTGATTGCGGAGCGCGCCGAGAAAAGTCAGGCCGAGCATTTTCGTCAATGGATTGATGATAAACGTCAGGCTGCCGGTCGCACACCGCGCCGCTACCCCAGCTTTGATGAAGCCTTAGCCCGGATGATGGCGGAAAATAGTTATTTGACTGCGGAGCAGGCCCGTCATCTCAGCATTCACGGTATCAGCCGCAATGAGGATGGCAGCTGGAGCTGGAAATTTGATAATCATTTGAATATCTGGCCAAATTTCGATCTGAACGAGAAAGAGCTTCACCAGCTGTGGGGGGCCATCACCTGCCCAACATTGCTGCTCTATGGTGAAAAGAGCTGGGCATCCAATCCTGAAAAAGATGGCCGTCTTCAGCACTTTAAGGCTGCCAAGGTGATCGAATTTGAAAATGCTGGCCATTGGTTGCATCATGATCAATTTGAACGGTTCATCACAACGTTAGATCAATTTCTATAAGCTGCACCTCTTCCCGCTGATCCGGCGGACAGGAAGGAAAGCGGCATGGCTTATCAAAACAGTGTCACACGCAGGCAGAGGTTCGCCGCTATCACGGCGGCCTTTCTGCTGGTGGCGCTGGTTGGCTGGGCCATCTCTGCGGGCATGAACGTGCAGATTGTTCGCAAATGGTCCCAAGCGATGACAGCGATACAATTGCCCTTGCCGGTGCTTCCACCATCACCCAGCGTGGCCACTGCGACCAAAGACCAAGCCGCAAGTGGCAAAGCGGCGCCACCGAATATCAAAGCGGAAGCGGCCGCTATCGAAGCGCCAAAGCCGATTATTCGGCCGCCCCAGCCCATAATTGTGGCAGCAGCGCCCAAAGCCGGTGACGGGCAACAGAGCCAAGCCGGGGCCGCCCCAACACCAGGGCCGGGAACGGGCGCTGGCGGTGCAGGAGACGGGCTTGGTTCAGGTGGGCACGGCACCGGAAGGGGCGGTGGCGGTTCACGGCCCGTTTGGCAAAGTGGGACGATCAGCGATCGCGATTATCCCCGCAGTGCATCCAGCGCACGGCGCGGCGGCGATGTCGAGGTTCGCTTCACTATTCAGCCATCAGGCCGCGTGAGCGGATGCCGCATTCACAGATCTAGCGGAGACGCTGCGCTAGATGCCACCACATGCCGCCTGATCGAGCAACGCTTTCGCTTTCGCCCGGCCACCAATGACGCGGGTGTCGCAATATCCAGCAGCTATGGCTGGCGGCAAAGCTGGTGGCTTGAAAAACGCCGCTAATCAAGCTCGGTTCATCAACTGAGCATCGCTCGCCATGCGGCGCTGATAAATTCATGCCCTCCATCGATGATGCAAACCGCCAATTGATGCTGCTCGGCCAATGCCATCGCTTGCGAACGCCCCATGATAGTCAGCGCCGTGGCCCAGCCATCCGCCATCATGCAACTGCGGTGAATGACGGAGACGGACGACACATTATGCCTGATCGGCGCGCCCAGTTTCGGATCGAAACTATGGCTATAATAAGCGTCGTTTATCACCCTGCCGCGCTGATAATTTCCCGAAGTTGCAATGGATAGATCGTGCAGCGCCAAACGATAGGGCGGCACATCGCATGTTGGCGGCATGGCGATATCTACCCACCAAGGCTGCCCGGAAGGGTCAATCCCCTCGCCGCGCAACTCCCCGCCAATTTCGATCAGAAAGTGGCGAACGGAAGCAGCCAACAATCTTTCTGCCACCAGATCAACCGCGAACCCCTTGGCAATGCCGGAAAGATCAAGGGAAAAACCATTTTGTCGCTTGATCCGCTTGCTCTCGCTATCAAAATCCCAACCTTTTGGGCTGAAAATTTGCGAAGCGGCCTGAGGATGGTCACCCCCTGTGCCAGCCCCATAGCCCCAAGCCTCGGTAAGCACGCCCAGACCGGGATCGAATGCGCCGCCGCTTAATCGCTGAATGTCCCGCGATGCATCCATCACCCGCGCGAACTCCGGTGAAATCTCATGCCATCGCCCCGGCGCAGCATTGTTGAACCGAGAAAGTTCAGACCTCGGCTCCCATTGGCTCATCTGGCCGATGACGTCCGCAAAAGCCTGCTCCGCTATCGCGCGCACATCGACACCGGCCGCAACGGCATGCAGCGACCAATTGGTTCCCATCGTGCTGCCACCATGGGTTTCAATCTGCGCTGCCGCGTCACGACCGGCGAATGCGGCGGGCGTCAGCGCCCGCGGTATGAGGATGCGATCGTTCAGGGGGCCATGACTTCCAGCGTGGCGACATAGGATGCGCGGCGCGCTGGGGCAGCCTGCCCTTCGGCTGGGCGCGGGGTAGTGACATTCACCCAATACATGCCTGCACCGGGCCAGTTAATTATCACCTTGCCATCTGCATCCGTTTTCAAATTGATCTGGCCCAGATCATCGCGATATCGAATGCCGCCCGGTATAGCGGTCACTGTCAGATCCGCAGCAGGCTTCCCATCCAGCAAGAATTGGAATGTCGCTGGCTCATCAGCGATCAGATCATTGGGATGGGTGATCGGCACCAATTCAATGCCCTGCCCTTCGGCTTTGAACACGCCCGTCGTCGGTTCCCCGACAGTCACGAACGTTTCGTTGCGATTGACCGCTTCTGTCGTTTTCACATCAACCGCTCCGGCAGGCAGCCGCTCTGAAAGATTCTCCGGCGTTGTGCCGCGCGCCAACCTTTCTTCCTTGCCGTTCAGCATATAGGTTCCAGACAAGCTCGTCATCGTGGAGCCGATACGCCAAGTGCCGCGCTGGTTTAACTGGACGTCAAATGTGCTGCGATAGCGACCCGTCGCCTGATTTTGCATCACCGCTTCGCTGCCATCCGGTGCGAACGCCTTCACATTATCGAGCCGAAGGGGCTGGTGCTCGAAATAAAACACGTCATTGGATACGGCCGCGTCCACAGTCACCCATATATCATCGCCCGACAGGCTTGTCGACGATGGCAAAATCCATTGACGGTGCGCATGAGCGGGCGTGGTTACCATCATTGCGCATGCCATTGTCGCTGCAACGCCCCAAATTGCTTTTTTCATAAAGAAACCTTTCCCATATTCAGCGGAATGATACCGCGACTTGACCCAATTCATTCTTACCCTGTGCACTGCCGCCCTTTCCGGCCGCTGCGGGCCAAGTGAAGGGGATGCGCAACAATTCACGGCCGCCAACTTCGCGTGATGCCTCCACCACCAATTGATATTGGCCCGGTGCTGTTGCCCCTAAGGCCGCGCGCGAAAATGAAATTCTATGCGTTCCGGGGGCCCGTGTTGCACTGCTGATGCCTCTGGCCGGAAAAGTCATCGAACGGCCGGAAACACGCCACCATTGGCGCACATCGCGCAGCCATTTGGTGCCTTCATTGGCCTTCATATCATCATCATACCAAACGGCGACGGTCTTAGGAGCGCTGCCCGCTTTCTCCACCCAAAAGGCGACATAGGGGCGATGATATTCGGCAACGCTGATCCGCGGGATGGTGATCACCACATCCATATTGGCCGGAGCGGCAAATGCTGGCGCTGAAAAAACAGCGCCAAGACCTGCCGTTCCGCCGATCAGCCATATATGCGGTTTATGCGACATCAAAAGGCTCCTCACTGATATTGCTCAAACGGCCGAAAAGTGATCGGCCAAAATATTGAATATGTTTAATGAATGGTGATGATAGCGATGCCAGCGGGGATCAGCAGGCCCAAGGCAACGATGGGCCAAGTGCTTTTGCGTTTCGCTGCATGTAGCTGCAACAGGAACAGACCCGTGATGGCAAAAACCAACGAAGCGGCTGCAAATAAATCGATAAACCACGACCATGATGCGCTGCTGTTGCGCCCCTTATGCAGATCATTGAGATAAGCGATTGCGCCGCGACTGGAAACTTCCCCCATAATCGCGCCACTTTCCCGATCAATGGTCAGCCATGCATCACCGCCGGGGCGCGGCGCGGGCAGATAAATTTCCGTATCCGACCATTCGGCTTCATTGCGGGCCCGAATGGGCAATTCTTTTTCCAGCCAAGCCGCAACGGATATGGGCAATCGCCCCTTTTCGCCCTCTGGCGCCACTTCTTTCAGCTTCGTGATCAAAGATTGTGGCAATTGCGCTGAAAGATCAGTGGATCGAGGCGTGCCCTCAATATCGGCGGCATGGTTCAATGTGAAACCAGTGACGGTGAATAACAACAAACCAATCAAGCAGATCGCTGAGCTCATCCAATGCCATGTATGGAGCTGTTTTAACCAAAAATTTTTGGATGATTTTTTGGTCTTTCGGGGAGGAAGTGTGGCGTGCATGATACCTGCAAAAGCTGTGAATTTCACTGGCCACTATCGCGAACGATTTGCAATTGCAACTCATTCATGTGCTCAACCAGTATTTTTTTGCCTGACCTGACCGCCCGCCCGCCACGCTAATCCGATCCCGTCGGGAAATCCGAAACGGAACCCTGTCGTGTTGTGGCGAACGTCGCTGCGCTTCGCGACTGGAGATGCCATATCGCTAAGATGCTATATCTATAAACAGGGTTGCATCCTCAACAATCAGAGAAAATGCATAAAAAAGCACCTCTACGGGTTGCCCCGTCGCGCCTTGCTTTCCATAAGAGCGCGTCCCTTTCCATTTTTCACGCGGAGCTCCCAGACACTGATGCAGAACAGCCCATTTTTGCTGGTAGCACTTGCCCTTCCCTTTTTGGGCAGTCTTATCGCGGCTTTTCTGCCCCAGCGTGCCCGCAATTTGGCCTCGTCCGGTGCAGGCATTCTTGCGCTTCTCGCGGCCATATTGCTGGCAACGCATTTCAGCGCGCTGATGGACGGACAGAAGCTGCGCTATGTCAGCGAATGGCTGCCATCGCTGGGCCTGCAATTTTCCCTGCGACTGGATGGCTTCACATGGATGTTTTCCACCATGGTGCTGGGCATTGGCGCGCTGGTGACGCTTTATGCGCGCTATTATATGTCTCCCGAAGATCCGGTCCCGCGCTTTTTTGCATTTTTGCAGGCTTTCATGGGGGCAATGCTGGGAATTGTCCTGTCTGGAAACCTTATCCAGCTGGCTTTTTTCTGGGAATTGACCAGCATCTTCTCCTTCCTGCTCATCGGCTATTGGCACCATAATCAAGCGGCACGTGATGGCGCCCGTATGGCGTTGATCGTCACCGGATTTGGTGGCCTGTGTCTGTTGGTGGGCATTTTGCTGCTGGGCCGGATTGCAGGCAGCTATGATGTGGATACGGTCATTGCCTCAGGCGCGATCATTCGTGCCCATGATGCCTATCTGCCAGCCTTGATCTTCATTTTACTTGGGGCCTTTACGAAAAGCGCCCAATTTCCGTTTCATTTCTGGCTGCCACACGCAATGGCGGCGCCCACGCCTGTCTCGGCTTACCTCCATTCCGCCACCATGGTGAAGGCTGGAATTTTCCTGTTAATCCTTTTGTGGCCCGCCCTTTCAGGCACAACAGAATGGTATGTGATCGTTACCCTCGCTGGCCTCGCAACCTTGGTAGGCGGCGCGTGGAGCGCGATCTTCCAGCAGGATCTAAAAGGCCTGCTCGCTTATTCCACTATCAGCCATCTGGGCCTCATCACCCTTTTGCTGGGATTGGGCAGCCCGCTAGCCGCCGTTGCCGCCATGTTTCACACCATCAACCACGCGACCTTCAAAGCGTCTTTGTTTATGGCTGCTGGCATTATCGACCATGAAACCGGCACACGCGATTTGCGCCAATTAAGCGGTCTGGCACGTTACATGCCTTATACCGCCACTTTGGCCGTGGTCGCGGCCGCGGCGATGGCTGGGGTGCCGCTGCTCAACGGTTTTATCTCAAAGGAAATGTTCTTGGCCGAAGCGCTTGGCGCTGAAAGCGGCACAGTCATTGATTATACCCTGCCATTTCTGGCCACCCTCGCCAGCGGATTTAGCGTTTTCTATTCCATCCGATTTATTCATCAGACTTTCTTCGGCCCAGAACCCAAAAACTTACCGCGCCAACCTCATGAGGCCCCACATTGGATGCGCTTGCCAATTGAAGTTTTGGTGATCCTTTGTTTGCTGGTGGGGATTATCCCAGCGCTGACCATCGGCCCGGTGCTGCGGATGGCCGCGCAATCGGTGCTGGGCGATCAAATGCCGATATTCAGTCTGGCGATTTGGCATGGCTTTAACGCCCCCTTGATGATGAGCATGGCGGCGCTCGGCGGCGGAGCACTAGCCTATCGGAAATATGGCGCACGTTTGAATGCTGTTGAGGTCAGCCCCGTCATCGGGCGCATAAAGGCCCGGCGCACATTTGAGGCCGTGCTGGCAGCCATAATGGACACGGCGCGCGCGCTGCACCGGATTACCGGCACCGATCGGCTGCAGGTGCAGCTGCGCTTGATGATCGCAACGGCGCTCGTCATGGGGCTGCTGCCCTTTTTCTTTCAGGGCTATAGCCGGGGATCAGAACCGGATACGTTGATCGATCCGATCTTCGCCCTTTTGTGGGTGATCGGCGGCCTTTGCGCTATCGGTGCCGCTTGGCAGGCCAAATTTCATCGGCTTGTGGCGCTGATATTGCTTGGCGGGGCAGGTATTGCCACCTGCATCAGCTTCATCTGGTTATCCGCCCCTGATCTGGGCCTGACCCAATTGTTGGTGGAGATTATCACAACCGTGCTGCTGCTGCTGAGCCTGCGCTGGTTGCCCCAGCGTAAGCCAGAGACTTGGCCGGGCATGAAAACTCCATTTTCCGTGCGCATCCGACGCGGGGGAGACTTGCTGCTGGCGCTGCTCGGTGGGATCGGCATGGGCCTGCTATCCTATGCGATGATGACCCGGCCCGCCCCGCAGAGCGTTTCCGATTTCTTCATCGACAATGCCTATAGCGGTGGCGGCGGCACCAATGTGGTGAATGTCATTCTGGTCGATTTCCGAAACTTTGATACGATGGGCGAAATCACAGTGTTGGCGATTGTTGCCCTCACCATTTTCACCTTGCTGCGCCGTTTCCGTCCGGCGCCGGAAAGCGTCGAGCTTCCGCATCAGCAGCGCCGTCAGCTGAAATATGATCGCGAAAGCGAGCATCGCAACGAAGGGGATACACTCATCCACTATCTGTTTGTGCCGCGTGCTATCATGGTGTGGCTCTTCCCCGTAATCATCACGCTGGCTCTATATTTATTGATCCGCGGCCATGATTTGCCCGGCGGCGGCTTTGCTGGCGGTGTGACGGCATCGATCGGTATCTTGCTGCTCTATATGGCTGGGGGCACGCGCTGGGTTGAAGCCCGCCTGAATGTGCAACCGATTCGCTGGATCAGCCTGGGCTTGCTCAGCGTCGTGCTGGTCGGTCTGCTCGCTCTGCCATTCGGGCGGCCATTCCTGAAAACCTATTTCAATTATCTGGACGTGCCGCTGATCGGGGATATCCCCATCGCCAGCGCCCTGATTTTCGATATTGGGGTCTTTGCAGTGGTGGTGGGCACAACGGTTTTGATCCTGATTGCAATTGCTCACCAATCCATCCGCTCTCCACGAACGATCAAGGAAGCTGAGCCGCCCACCCTATCCAGCGAGGAGGAGAAAGGCTGATGGAAATCACGCTCGCTCTTGCCATTGGGGTCCTCACCGCATCCGGGCTTTGGCTGCTCTTTCGGCCCCGCACTTTTCAAGTGATTTTGGGGCTGGCTTTGCTGTCCTACGCCGTCAATTTGTTCATCCTTGCATCGGGCCGCCTGCGCAGCGATGCGCCGCCTCTGATCGGCAAAGCCGGAGCCGATCCGGCAGCCTTTGCTGATCCGCTGCCCCAAGCCTTGGTGCTAACAGCCATCGTCATATCCTTTGCCACAACGGCCCTATTGCTGGTCGTTCTGCTCGCCTCGCGCGGGCTTACCGGCACCGACCATGTGGATGGGGAGGATGGCGAGGCATGATGTTTCTGAAACAACATTTGATCATCGTCCCGATCATTTTGCCGTTGATCGTTACCGCAGCGATGCTGTCGATCAATGAGCGGCAGCGGATGCTCAAGCGCAGCATCAGCTTAATCACCGCCGCTTTGCTGGTAATTACAGCGATAGGCCTGCTCTGGTTCGCATCCATGGCCAGCAACAGCGGCCCGCTCGTCTATCGGCTAGGTGACTGGCCTTCGCCGTTTGGCATTGTGCTGGTGGCAGATCGGCTCTCCACCATGTTGCTGCTGCTGACCAGCATTTTGGGCTTCACATCTTTGCTCTATGCCTCGGCACGCTGGGATCGCAGCGGACCGCGGTTCCACGCACTTTTCCTGTTGCTGCTGATGGGATTGAACGGCGCCTTTTTAACCGGCGATATCTTCAATCTTTTCGTTTTTTTTGAAGTGTTGCTTGCGGCATCCTATGGATTGATCCTGCACGGTTCTGGTAAAGAAAAAACCAGCGCCAGCCTCCATTATATCACCATCAACATCGCGGCATCTCTGCTGTTCCTGATCGGTGTAGCCCTGCTCTATTCGGTCGCGGGAACGCTCAATATGGCGGATCTCGCGGTTCAGGTGAAAAATACCGCGCCGGAGGATCTGGCCGTTTTGGAAGCAGGCGCGGCGATTTTGGGCGCAGCCTTTCTGGTGAAAGCAGCCATCTGGCCCCTCTGCTTCTGGCTGCCCCGCACCTACGCCGCCGCAGCCCCACCGGTGGCGGCGATTTTCGCGGTGATGACGAAGGTGGGCATCTATATCATATTGCGCCTGTCTTTCCTGCTCTTTGGACAAGGCTCTGGCGGCGCGGCCGGCTTTGCGACCGATTGGCTGATGTATGCGGGCCTTGCTACCATGGCCTTTGGCACCATCGGTATTTTTTCTGCCCGTCAATTGTCACGCGTGGCCGGAAATTATGTGCTGGTTTCATCAGGAATTTTGCTATCCTCCATCGGCATCGGCGGAGAAAGCCTGACATCCGCCATGCTCTTTTATCTGGTAAGCTCTACCTTGGCGGTAAGCGCCCTTTATCTGATCATCGAACCCGTGCAGCGCAATGCGGATGAGGAAGATCGGATCGAGGGCATAGCAGAGCCTGTTTTCGACGATGAATATGTCGGCCTCGCCAAATATGAAGAGGAAGAGGATGAGGTCGGCGTCGTCATTCCCGGCACCATCGCCCTGCTCGGCGGCGGCTTTATCTTTTGCGCCTTGCTGCTGGCAGGCCTGCCACCGCTATCCGGGTTCATCGCCAAATTCGCTATCATTGATGCCTTGTTCAGCCATGTCGTCATCGCGCCGCCGCATTGGACGATGATCGGGCTGATCATCCTTTCCGGCCTTGCCACGATGATCGTGATGACCCGGGCAGGCATCGAACTGCTCTGGACCCCAGCTGATGACAGCCCGGCTGCGCTCAGCCCGATCGAGGTGACGCCCATCGCCCTGCTGCTCAGCGTCTGCTTGGTGCTGATGATTGCTGGCGGGCCGGTGATGGATTATATGGAGGCGACGACCGCGGCCCTTTATAATCCGGCTGATTATATTACAGCAGCGGGGCCGGCTCCTGATATCACGCCCGAGCCATTGTTAACGCCGCTGCCAGAAGCAGCCGTCATGCCGGTTGGGGTAGAATTGCCATGAAACGCTTCATTCCCTTCCCGTTTCTAACCCTCTTCCTGTTCAGCATGTGGATCTTGCTCACCGGATTTTCGCCCGGGCATATTCTGCTGGGTGGTGGGATCGCCATTATCACGTCCCGCACCATGCTCAGCCTGCAACCCGACCCGCCCAATATTCGCTTTTCAGTGGCGATTCCCAAGCTGTTGTGGGTGATGTTTTGCGACATAATCCAATCCAATTGGGTGACGATAAAAATCATTCTCTTCGGGAAGAAAAACCGTCAGGCTGGCTTTATCTATCTGCCAGTGAAGATCCGCAGCCCTTATGCGCTGGCGGCCTTTTCGATGATCTGCACGGCGACCCCCGGCACATTATGGGTACAATATGACGCAGGCAGCGGAGTGATCCTGATCCATTTGCTGGATCTGGCGGAAGAGGAAAGCTTTATCGAAAAATATAGCGCCGAATATGAGCCATTGTTGCTGGAGATTTTCGAATGAGCGGGCTGATCTTCGCCCTTGCCATCACCGGATCACAGGTGTTGCTGGGCCTCGCCATGCTATGTGCGACCTATCGCATGTTGCGGGGGCCGCGTGCACAGGATCGCGCCATCGGGCTGGACGCACTCTATATGACCGGCATGTTGCTGCTGATCACCTATGGCGTTCAGACAGGGCGCACCCTTTATTTCGAAGCGGCACTGGTGATCGCTTTACTGGGATTTGCCAGCACTTTGGCGATTGGAAAGTTTTTGATGCGTGGTGAGGTGATCGAATGATCCAGGCCCCCAATCTTCCCATCTGGGCAGCCTTGCTCGTGGGCATATTGCTGCTGTCCGGCGCAGCGGTCACTTTGATCGGCACCATCGGACTGGTGACGCTGAAAAGCTATTATGAGCGGGTCCACGCCCCGACTTTGGGCGCGACCGTTGGCGCGATGCTGATCCTGTCGGCTTCGATCATCTGTTTTTCCGTGATGCAATCACGCCCCGTGGTGCATGAAGTCCTGATCTTCATTTTCATCACCATCACCACACCCGTAACCTTGATGCTGATCACCCGCGCAACAATTTATCGCGACCGCATCGCCGGGTCTGTCCATGTTCCACCGGAAATTTTAGACGATAAGCCAGAAGATAAAATCCACTGATTAACAGTCAGCATGATATTCACGAAAAAGGCCGGATCAGCACCATCGCTGATCCGGCCTTTCTCTCATAAGGCTTAGCCCGATTTTTTAATCGGCGAGCACCAAATTCTCATAACGATCCATATGATAATCATGGCTGCCAAATTGGCCTTCAATCAAGGTCGCGCGCTTGAAATAATGGCCAACGGCCAATTCTTGCGTGATGCCGATGCCGCCATGGGTTTGCACCGCATTTTGGCCAACAAATTTCGCGGCCCGGCTAACCTTGGCCTTGCACGCGGAAACCGCTGCCATACGTTCTCGTTCGGGCAGGTCGATCTTCAACGTCGCCATGATCGTCATCGATTTGGATTGCTCCCATTCCATGAACATATCCACCATACGGTGCTGGAGCACTTGGAACTTGGAAATGGGCACACCAAATTGCTTGCGCTGCTGGGTATATTCCAGCGTGCCTTCATGCAATTTCTGCATCACGCCCGTGGCTTCTGCGCAGATAGCGACGGTTGCTTCATCAACAATCTGGTCGATGATCGGCAGGGCCGCGCCCTCACCGCCCAACAGCGCATCGGCAGGGATTGAAGCATTTTCAAAATAAAGTTCTGAAGCCCGATTTCCATCGACGGTGGGATAATCGCGGCGAACAATGCCGGGCGTCTTGGCATCGATCAGGAACAGCGAAATACCGTCCCGTTCCCGCTGGCTGCCGCCGGTGCGCGCCGTCACCAGATAATGGGTGGCCCAAGGCGCGGCATAGACCACGGACTTATGACCATTCAGCACATAGGATCCGCCATCCTTCTTTGCGGTCGTGCGCAAATTGGCCAAATCATAGCGCCCTTGTGGCTCGGCATAAGCAAAGGCGATAATCGCATCACCATTGATGATCGCAGGGATCATGGCATCTGCTTGTGCGCCGCCAACGGCCTTCAGCGCGCCGCCAGCGATCACCACGGTGGGGATATAAGGCTCTACCGCCAGAACCTTGCCCATTTCTTCCATGATGATGGCATTTTCCAAAGCGCCGCCGCCCAAGCCGCCTTGCTCTTCGGTGAAGGCTGCACCCAACATGCCCAGATCCTGAGCCAAGGCCTTCCAGATAGCAGGATCCCGGCCCAGTTCACCGGTGATCAATTTTTGGCGTTTTTCAAAATCATAGCTGTCCGCAAGAAACCGACCCAGCGTATCCCGGATCATATCCTGCGTTTCGGTATAGGTGAAATCCATATTATTGTCCTTCCCGTCACGAAGGGCCTGCTGGACCGATCAGGATCGACCAGCGGCGCACTTCGTCCTTATTTTCTTAACGATCAGAGGCCCAGCACCATTTTGGCAATAATGCCGCGCTGAATCTCGTTCGATCCACCATAAATGGTTGTTTTCCGCATGTTGAAATAGGTCGGAGCCGCACGATGCGCATAATCCGGACCGATAGGATGGGCGTTATCCCCTTCCCCAAAGCCACGGAAATATGGCGCGCCATAATGGCCTACCGCTTCCAGCGTCAATTCTGTCAGGCGCTGTTGTATTTCGCTGCCTTTAATCTTCAGCAGGCTGGACTCTGGGCCGGGGCCTTTATCGGCATTGGGGCCTGCCAGACCACGCAATTCCGTAAACTCCAGCGCTGTCAGGTCAATTTCCAGTTCAGCCACTTTGCGCTTGAAGAACGGGTTGGCCAGCAGCGGCTTTTCGCCATCCACTTCGGTGCGCGCAATATCCTTCACACGCTCCAGACCGCGCTTCGACGATGCAACACCGGCAATGCCCGTGCGCTCATGCGCCAGCAGGAATTTGGCGCAAGTCCATCCCTTATTTTCTTCATAGATACGCTGATCAGCCGGCACGCGAACATCTTCAAGGAAGACTTCGTTCACTTCATGCTCGCCGCCCAATGTGATGATCGGGCGCACGGTGATGCCGGGCGTTTTCATATCGATCAGCAAAAAGCTGATGCCCTGCTGCTGCTTGGCATCCTTATCGGTACGAACAAGGAAGAAACCCCAATCGGCGTGCTGCGCCAGCGTTGTCCAGGTTTTCTGCCCATTGACGATATAATCATCGCCATCGCGAACCGCCGTGGTGCGCAGCGATGCAAGGTCGGAACCGGCGCCCGGCTCTGAATAGCCCTGACACCACCACTCTTCACCGGAAAGAATTCCGGGCAAAAAGCGAGCCTTCTGCTCTGGCGTACCAAAGGTGTAGATAACGGGTCCAACCATCGCCAGACCAAAGGGCAGCGGCTTAATGCAGTCTGCGCGCGCCGTTTCTTCCGAGAAAATGAAACGCTGGGTCGGGGTCCAGCCTGTGCCGCCATATTCCACTGGCCATGCTGGGGCGACCCAACCCTTTTTATACAGAATCTTATGCCAAGCGAGATAATCTTCCCGATCCAGATCCTCGCCTTCATCCTGCTTACCACGCAGTTCGGCAGGATAGTTTTCGGCAATGAATTCGCGCACTTCTTTTTGGAAGGCGAGATCTTCGGGGCTGAACTCCATGTCCATCTTTTATTCTCCCATCATTATGCGGCACTTATATCAATGCATAACGTTTACGTAAACGGCAGTGTTAAGCAAAAATCACGCTTTTCTGCGGCACGGCTTATCTCGGCTGACGCTACGGCACAGTGCGTTCGTTTTCAAAAGGCTTTGGCAGCCGCCTTATTTCACTCACAATGGCCGTCGCTTCTCGGATCAATATCCAGCAGTGAAAACATAAAATGCGTCCCTGATTCTCAGCGCAGCATCAATCCTTTTTGGGCGCGAGCTTATCTTGCGTCATCGTATCAAAATCGGAAGCATGATGGCGCTCATGCAATTGGCTGGCCGGATCACCAACCACCCTGTTCACCATCCGCCCCCGGCGCACCGGTTCGCGCGCAGCAAGCTGATCCGCCCATCGAATCACATGCTCATATTCCTGAACCTGTAAAAACTCCCCGGCATCATAGGCCAAACCTTTCGCCAAGAGGCCATACCAAGGCCAAATGGCCATATCCGCAATCGTGTAAATACCGCCCGCGACATATTCATGATCCGCAAGGCGGCGGTTGAGCACATCCAATTGGCGCTTGGCTTCCATCGCATAACGGTTGATCGCATATTCAATCTTCACCGGCGCATAGGCATAAAAATGGCCGAAACCTCCGCCGACGAAAGGCCCGCTACCCATCTGCCACATCAACCATGACATGGTTTCCGCCCGTGCGCGCGGATCGGTCGGCAAAAAGGCGCCAAATTTTTCCGCCAAATACACCAGAATAGCACCGGATTCAAAAACCCGTAACGGTTCGCCCATGCTATGATCCACCAGCGCGGGGATTTTGCTGTTGGGATTGATATTAACAAAGCCGGACGAAAATTGATCGCCATCGCCGATGCGGATCAACCATGCATCATATTCCGCCCCCGCATGGCCCGCGGCAAGCAATTCTTCTAATAGGATCGTCACTTTCACCCCATTGGGCGTGCCAAGGGAATAAAGTTGTAAGGGATGCTGGCCTATCGGCAGATCCGCCTCATGGGTTGGCCCTGCGATCGGCCGATTGATATTGGCGAACTGCCCCCCACTGGCCTTATCCCAAGTCCAGACTTTTGGTGGCACATAATCCTTCTGCTCGGTCATGCTACGCTCCCGCTATCTCAATATTGTCAAAGCTTATAAACCCTCTGCCGCTGATCATTTGCGGCGGCGGTTTACACAATCCCATCTTGCCGAAATCCGGCAATCTCATCCACACTATAGCCCAGCGCGCTTAAAATTTCATCGCTATGATCGCCCAATTGCGGCGCATGGATTTGATCTTGCTTCGGACTATCCGATAAATGGATCGGGGATCGGATCACCGGCACCGGCACCGGCGCGCCGGGATAATTCATTGGCTCAACCAAGTGCATGGCGGCGACCTGAGGCTGGTGCAGCACTTCAGCGGGGCGCAGGATTGGCGCCGCTGGCAGACGCGCCTTGGCCATCGCGGCCAGCACATCGGCATTGCTTTGCCCTTCGCACCATTTTTGCATAATATCGCTTAAAATCTCGCCATGATTTCCGCGCTCAATATCGCTTGCGAAACGCGGATCATCTGCCAGTTCGGGTTGCCCAACCAATTGCGTCCAACGCCCAAAAATGGCGCTGCCGACAATTTGTGTCATAATCCAGCCGTCCGTCGTCTGAAATATGTCGGTCGGACCGGAACTGAAGGCACGATTTCCAGCTGGTGGGCGATCTGCCCCCAGCACATGATGTTCAATCGTCAGTGCATTGGTATAGGCCAGCGCTGTGCCCAGCAAGGAACCAGCAACCCGTTGCCCCTTGCCCGTTACCTCCCGCTGCCTGAGCGCTGCCATCACACCAAAGGCCAAGTGCAGCGCGGTGCCGAAATCAACATAATTGACCTGCGCCCGCATCGGCCGATCCGCCGTGCCGCTCAGATAGACCGCGCCAGACATGGCCTGCCCCACGGCATCGAAGCCAACATGATTGGCCAGTGGCCCATCGGAGCCAAAAGAAGACGCCACCGCCAGGATCGCCCGCGGATTAATGGCCGCGATGCTTTCATAATCAAGACCCAATTTCACCAGAACTTCATCCGGCATATTGGCCACCACAACATCGGCATCCGCGACAAGGCGTTTTATAATCGCTCGACCCTGATCGCTGCCCGGTTTTAGCGTCAGACTTTGTTTGTTACGGTTCATCTGCATATACATGCCGCCAGAGCCATCTTCGGCCACAGGTATGCTGAAACGGTCATCATTGCCGCCTGGTGCTTCGATACGGATCACCTCTGCACCATAATCAGCCAAAAGGGCGGCACAATAAGGCCCCGCGATATATCGTCCAAAATCCAGAACGCGCACCCCAGTCAGCGGCATAATCTCTCCTTTAAATAGCCCCATAATTATTGACATTGGGGTTAGCATCTTGCTCTATCACAGGCGAGTTCGGCTGCGACATCAATCTTTTTTATCCATAATCCCAAGATGATGCTTTTTTATGAAAAAGAAGTTGCATCTCCATAGGGTGAGGGCTAGAGGCGGCCTCCTCAGCGAGGAGAGTTGGCTGAGTGGTCGAAAGCGTCGCACTCGAAATGCGAAGTGCCGGCAACGGTACCGAGGGTTCGAATCCCTCACTCTCCTCCAGACCGCCCTCCACGGCAGTCTCTACCCGACCACAAAGCCCTGAGATTCCCCCGCTTTGGGGCATATTGCTCCCTCATCCAGTAAACGGCTTTAGCCGCTACACACGCGTCATATTGAATCAGCTTTCTTGTGCATCTGCAGGCCCACCGACAGGCCCCTATTTAAGACGCCTCTCGATCGGCTTTGCGCTTTTCCTTCGCCACTTTGGCGACAGCCACAGCTTCAGCAACGGTTTCGGGCTCTGACCCATCAGGCTTGAGCAGCGCTGACGATAGGCCTGCGCGCGTTTCGGCATGACGCACCACATAATACATAAACGAAGACCCATCCTCGCCGAGCGCCTCCTCGATCCTCTTCGCCTCATCCATATTGCCAAGATTTATATCTGAGAGCTTGATCTTGCCCACATTGTTACTAGCGGGTGATGCCGAAGCGCCTGCTGCAAGTGCCGCGCTATCATTATTGGCGCCATCACCACATGAGGCCAAAACAAGCGCTGCCGCCAAAGAAATTGTTGTTTTTTTCATATCCATCTCCTCTCGCATTCATCGGTCAACAGCGGTGATGGGTCAATATACAAGACTATCCATGTATATTGACGGGCTTTACGCTTTACTTTTTGGATTTCGTGGATCTGCATAACAATCGCACGATGGCCTTGGCAATGCCGGAAAAGCCGCATAATTGGCATTCGATATTAAAAGGATCTGTTTATGCGCGCGGTAATTTTACTACCCGTAATTTTCATAATGACCGCCTGCTCTACGTTCAGCAGCGCACCCACCCACAAGCAGAAAAGCCTAGCTGCAGTTGACTCCAGCCCAGCAGGGCGCGGTCTGGCATTTGCTCTAGCCCATTGCGCGAGCTGTCACGCTGTTGCCTCCGGTAGCTCTCCCAACGTCAACGCGCCGACCTTTGTGGACGTCATCAATGATCCAGATCTGACCGATCAAACACTAACCCCATGGCTTCGGAACTCTCATAATTTCCCGGAAATCATGAATTTTGAAATTGCGGCCGAAAATATTGAGGATCTGGCAGCTCACATGCTAACGCTGAAGGATCCTAAATATAAACCGCGCATCTAAAAACCAGCTTTGAGGATGCTAGAAGAAGCGCTCTTAAAAGTGCCAAAACATGTGCCAAGGCTTCCACCGATGAAGATAGCTTATTCTATATCAAAACAAATTTTGATGCATAATGGCTGCTGCTATCAATCCACTTACAGCGCAGTGAACAGATAACAGCACTTGCGCGGCTGCGAATTTATGGCATTTCTTTTCCATCGCTAGATGGCTTTTTTCTTACCAAGCCATCCCTTCCAACTCGCCGGAGAAAAAAATGGCTTTAACGCTCTATGCCGCCACCATCCCGACCTATCTGCAAGTCTTGGGTTCTGTTGCGCAAATGATTGCCAAAGCAGAATCTTTCTGCAGCGAGCAGCATCTCTCAGCCGACACGCTGCTTCAAGCACGGCTCGCAGACGATATGCTTCCCTTCGCCTATCAGGTAAAATCAACGGCAGTCCATTCCATCGGCGCGATTGAAGGGGTGCGGAAAGGCGTTTTCTCGCCCGACATGACCCCTGCCCCCGATAGCTTTGACGGCCTGAAAGATTGTGTTGCAAAAGCCGCCGCCGCGCTGGAATCGCTGGATCCCGCAGAGATTGAAAGCTTTATCGGCCAGCCCGCTTGCTTTGAATTTGGCGAGCATCGAATTAATTTCGTTGCGGAAGAATTTCTATTGTCTTTCTCGCAGCCCAATTTTTATTTTCACGCAACAACCGCCTACAGCATCTTGCGGATGAAAGGCGTGGAAGTTGGCAAACGTGATTTTCTGGGCCGTATGCGCATGATGACCAGCTAATCACCCTATCGGCGCTCGAATAGGACCAGCGCCCCGGTGCGAAGGGACCCGTGCGCTGGTCTGGCTGCCCCTAGCCTTGCCATGCTAAGCTGACATTATACATTATCGCTTTCAGACAAATGAAGGCGATGTTCCGCACATTGCTCTGCCAGATAATCGAGCAGCGCGCGCACTGACGGCAACAGTCCACGCCGCGATGGGAATACAGCATGAACAATCTCGTTCACCGGCCGCCAATCGGGCAAGACGGTGACCAGCCGCCCCTGCTGTAAATCATCCCAGACGGCGAGCGTCGGCAAACGCACTGCTCCTACTCCGGCCAGCGCGGCTTGGCGCAGCGCTGCCATATCGTCGGTGATCAAGCGCGGTGTGTGGCGCACTTCAGCTACGGTGCCATCGCGGTGGGTCAAATGCCAACGATGGTCACCGGGCACACCGCCAAAATCGACACTGGGCATTAAGGCCAAGTCTGCGGGCGCGCCAATGGAGCGCATTCTCAACAAATCTGGGCTGGCCACGATCCGCACGGTGCGCTCATCGAAGCGGCGCATGACCAGTGCAGTTTCCGCCAAGGGGGGCGGACGCACACGGATCGCTAGATCAAAACCTTCGCTGATCACATCAACACGGCGATTGGTGCTTTCAATATGCAGCTCGACATCCGGATAAAGCGTCATGAAACGCGCAAACAGCGCGCCAAATTGAAAAGCCATAAGGCCTGTCGGGCAGCTCAAGCGGACAATGCCGCATGGTGCCGCGCGTGACTGATCGATCACCGCCTGCGCGCCCTCAGCCTCCACCAACATGGCAACACAGCGGCGATAATATTCCTGCCCGATTTCGGTGATCACAAAGCGCCGTGTGGAACGCTGGATCAGCCGCACACCCAATCTTTCTTCAAGCAAGCCGATACGACGGCTGATTTTCGATTTCTGCAGCCCTAAAACGCGCGCCGCTGGAGCAAAGCCGCCATGATCGACAGCTTGCACAAACAGATAAAGATCGTTGAGGTCCTGCATTGTCCGATTGGTAGGACAGTCATTCTGATTTCGCAATCTACTGATAGTCTATCCCAATCGCTAAATAGATCCTTGAAAAAGGCTTCCAGCGGGAAGCTCAGGAGATGCAAAATGAAAAGGATCCTTGGAACCTACAGCAACCCCAATCAGCATTGGGTCGGCGACGGATTTCCCGTCCGGTCGCTTTTTTCTTACAACAGCCTTGGCGCGGCGGTGAGTCCATTTCTGCTGCTCGATTATGCTGGGCCTTATAATTTCGCGCCGACAACCGATCGACGCGGTGTAGGCCAGCATCCGCATCGCGGTTTTGAAACCGTCACCATCGTCTATGATGGCGAGGTTGAGCATCAGGATTCCGCTGGCAATGGCGGTGTTATCAGGCCCGGTGATGTGCAATGGATGACCGCCGCTGGCGGCATTATCCACGAGGAATATCATTCCCCAGCTTTCGCCAAAACGGGCGGCCCGTTTAAAATGGTGCAGCTTTGGGTCAATCTTCCTGCCAAGGATAAGATGGCGCCCAGCGGATATCAGGCCATCACTGCGGCGGATATTCCAACCGTTGCGCTTCCCAATGGCGCAGGCCTTGCTCGGATCATTGCCGGTGATCTGATGGGTATCAAAGGTCCGGCCCGAACCTTCACGCCGATCAACATGTGGGACCTTCGCCTCAATCGCGATGCCGATCTCACCCTTGATCTGCCCGAAGGTCACACGGCCATGCTGGTGATCCTCAGCGGCCATATCACGGTGAATGGCAGCGAGGGTGTCGGCGAAGCCGAGATGCTGTTGCTAAGCCGCGATGGTAAGGCAGCGGACATCCACACCGATGGCGATGCGACTATCCTTGTGTTGACTGGCGAGCCGATTGACGAGCCGATCTTCGGCCATGGTCCCTTTGTGATGAATAGCGAGAAGGAAATCCGCCAAGCTATTGATGATTACAACCGCGGTAGCTTTGTGAGCCATCAAGCGTAAGAATAGGAAAGCGTTAAAAGAACCGCCCTATAGTGATTGCAAATGATATATCGAACGTAAATGCGATAATGTCGCCACCAATATGGATGGCGGGCAGCCTATGGCCAGCCCGCCATCCCCCATCTTCCAACTTCCATAAACCTAGAGGAAAGAGATCATGACCATCGAACGGATAATCGACAAACGCACACATGATCTGGGCGGCGGCTTTGTCGTCGGACGAGTGCTGCCGTTCCATGCCCGACGGATGGTTGGGCCTTTTATCTTCTTCGACCATCTTGGACCATTGGAATTGGCGCCCGGAATTCCACGGGAATTGGACGTGCGGCCGCATCCTCATATCGGCCTATCGACAGTCACCTATCTTTATTCCGGCCAGATCACTCACCGCGATAGTCTGGGATGCCATCAGGAAATCCGCCCCGGCGAGGTCAATTGGATGGTTGCAGGCAGCGGGATCACCCATAGTGAAAGGTTGGAATATGCCCGTGCGCACGGTGCAGCCATGCATGGTATTCAAGCATGGGTCGCCCTTCCCACCGAATATGAAGAGGTCGCACCCTCCTTTCATCACCTCGAAGGGGCTGATTTGCCCGAATGGCACGAAGATGGAGTGAAAGGACGGCTGATCGTTGGCGAAACCGATGGATTAAAGGCCAGAACGCCTAGCCACTCGCCGATATTTTACGAACATTGGCAAATGGAGGCAGGCGCACGCCGCGCAGTGACACAGGCTTATTCCGAACGCGCTATTTATTGCGCCACCGGCGAGATTGAGGTGGATGGCAAATTGCTCACAGCTGGTCAGATGGCCATATTGGATGGAAAATTGGGTGGCCAAATTCTGGCTCGCCAGCCAAGCCAGGTGATGACCCTTGGCGGGGAACCGCTAGGCGAACGCTATCTGCTGTGGAATTTCGTTTCATCTTCAAAAGAACGGTTGGAACAAGCTGCGGAAGACTGGCGCCAGCAACGTATGAAGCTGCCAGATGGAGACAATCAGGAATTCATCCCCTTGCCCGATAAGAGCTGAAGAAAGCTGCCGATTTATCTGCACAGCATATTGCAGCACGGCACATCACAGCAAGGCGCCGTCACGAACCGAAGCCTAGACCAAGGTCAGGCCTCTAAATCTGTGCATCGCCATTCTGGGCAGCATCATATCGCGCCACTGCCTCAGCTAGGGCGATATAGTCGCTGCCACAGATAAGGGGACGCAAAGCGTTAAAAGGCGATGTCTAACAGGATCGTGTCTGTATATTCCCCCGGCGGCGGGGTCGTTTGCCCCGGCAGAATAGCGGCAGTGTAGCGAAAGCCTTGCTCTGTGATGGAATCATAGATCCCAGCATTGTCATTGGCACTGCCACTGCTGCGCCGAGCGCTTCCCATAGCGCCCCACCGTTCGCCCAATATATCGGTTTTGAAAATATCATAGCGCAGATAATTGCTGCCGCTGCGCATACGCCGCGCGCCATTGTCGGGATGATTGCCGTCACTCAGCCCCACCGTATAGGCCGCACCCGCACTGCATCGGATCAAGATGGTGCGGCTAATCGGATTAAAGCTACTGGCCAGCGGCGCGGTACCAAAATTGGCATCAGGCGCTGTGATGATACAATCTTTTTCGATCGTCAGTTCGATATTGATCCGAACCGGATTCCCACTCCCCCAATTGCTCGGAGTTCCCAGCAAGGGACGTTCAAGGCCGGTGCTATTTGCATAGCTTAGGCACGCCACAACCCCCAGATTGCAAACGGAATAATACCAACGCAAATCCATATATCCGTTATAAGTTCCAGCGCTCAGTCCAGACGTGGCATGTGTGCGAAGATATATCGGAATGCTATTGTTGGTTCCGGAAAACAGGCTGAGGAGTGTGGTTGAAGAGAGATTCTGAAAATTGCCGATCCCCAAAGCTGGGCCATTGGCTGTCAACGATGCAGTATAGGGCACGGTCTGCCCCGTCGGGCCCGTCAACATAAAGGTCGAAGCATCCACCTGCACCGCAATATAATGCGTGCTCAGCAGCCCCAGCGTGACATTGCATGACAGCCCCGCGGATCCGCTACCATCTTTGGACGTCGATGCGACAGAGTAAGAGCTATGGCTGCCCAAATTCACATGGGTGGTGGTCGTTGTGCACGCCATGGCGTCAGCCCCGGTCACGATCCCAGCCATGATCATCATGCAACAACAGATCAAACGCATCAGGGCTGGCATGCTAAATCTCCCAACTCTAATATTTTGTCACTGCCGGGATCGGGCTTGGCAGCGAAGGCGAGATGACAGATCTCGCCGCCCGGCAAAAGAATATCGACGCGATTATGGTCCATCAGCCTTTCGATATAGAGCAAGCCGTCCCAGCCGATATAAGTGGAACGATCCCCGTTGATGGTGGCAATGGCCCCGGCGGGCAGCGGTGCCCCTTCCCGATTTCTAACCGTCGCGCGGCCAGACGCTTTATGTTCCACCGGGAAGGCGATGACATGCCCGCTTCCGGCGGCGACAGCGACACGCTGGCTAACCAGCGGCGCATGAACATTGGCGGAAAGCGACAATGTATCGATCTCATACAGCCCCGGATAATAAGCGCTGACCGAAGGAAGCAAGATATGGCCTTTGCCGTTGGTCGTCCCGATCAACTGATTTTCATAACGCACCGGAACCCCCGGCTCACCATTGGTGCTAACGACAGCAAAAGCATCTGACACGCGGTTCGCGGCGAACAGCGCATCATCCATGAACACAAGCGAGCCGCTGGCACCAAACCAGCCCGTCACAGACTTCTGGCCATAAGCGCCCGCACGCAGCTGCACCGGCTGCGACCGCCACTGGACTTCCCCGCGCCAATAGGGGGTTCCCGCACCATCATCCGCAACGCTGGCGTTCCAGCCAAAACCTCCCGTCACCGGCGCAGAGCGGGCATAGTCCGCGCGTACCATCATATCTCCATTTTCCCGCCTCGCGACCCCCGCCGATGCACTGCCGCCACCCAGTGACACACTTAAAGTTAAGGCTCCCGTCCATTTACGCTCCGCAAAATCGCGCGATAGCGATGTGTAGAGACGGATTTTTTTCCATATCGGCACGGACCAAGCCACATTGGCAAAGCGCGCATCCTGTCCATTTTCTTGCTGCAGATCGAAATATCCGATGCCAAATGTGCCTGCGCGGCGCAGCGACAGGCTGGCCGTTGCGCTGGACAGATGTTCCCATCCAGTCGGCTTCCCGCGATCAAGCAGGCCCAGATCACTATAGTCCCGATCCCGCCGATTATGGCGCAAGCCGATGGAAAAGCCGCGCGTCTGATAATCATAGCCAAGCATCAGCTCGCCGCCGCCCTTCCCATTTTGAAAGCTGCGGCTATAGGCTGCGCTGAGCACGCCATAATGGCGCAGTTTCACCACCGCGCCCCCGCCAATCAGGCGCATATCGCCTGCCAATTCTGCACGCGCTTCCAAGGTCATGCCGCCCGATATCCCGTGACGAGCGGAAGCGCTGGCGGCCATATCGCCATAATCGAAATTGCGGACACCATAGTTGCGACGAAAAGCGCCGATAGCCACGGCATAATCCGTCAATCCCGGCCGAAGGAGCGCGCTGCTGATGTAAAAGGGCATGGCCGCGCTGACATTGCGGCCGACCATGTCGGTCACAACCAAATTGGCTTCACCATAGCCGTTGATCGGGGGCAATGTATCCAGCAGGAACGGGCCGGGATTCACCGCTGCCCCCGCCACCCTTTGCCCCTGTATAACAAGGTCCACCGTTGAGGGCAGTGCCGCGCTTCCTGAAAATTCAGGCAGAGGATAGGTGATAACATCTGGACGCACAGAAAAATCGCGCGAAAATTGCACACCGCCAAGGCGCACGGCTGGCGCCCACGGCAAGCTGCGTGTAATAAAATCTCCAGCTTCCATCGTGGTCATGCTGGCCTGATCGGATCGGCGCCAATAGCTATCAAGGCGGGCATAGCTCTTTCCGGCACCAGCCCGCAGCACAGCGGTGGTCGAGATCAAGCCCAGCGGTCCAAAAATGCGCAGCTCATGCCCCAATGATGCTTGCGTCTGGCCTGCTGCGCCACCACCGCTGACATAAAGATCATAGTTGAGAAGCGCACCGCTATCATATTGTGCTTTCTGTGCCTCTCGGCCCTCGCGGCTGATCCGCTGATCGGGCAAATATTGAGGCGATACAGTGAGATGCAATTGCTGACGCGGCGCATCATAATCCGCCGCGACCCCTTCCAGACTGTCAAGAAATAACGCATCAACGGATGTATCCAGCAGCATACCAGCACGCCGCAAATCCTGCACATCAAGGCGAAAGCGCGGCCCCTGTTTTATGACAGGGACAATCAGGCCGGAAAGGCCGTTCACTATCAGTTCCAATTCCAGCCGTTGCTCAGCAGCCATATCCAATTGCATCGGCGGCGGTGGCAGTGATCCATAGCGAGTATCCGCAGCCATCGCCGGAACCGGGTGAAATATGATCATGATGGGCATGATGATCGCCCCGATCCAATTTGCGGTCCATCGGCCAGATCGTCGCGGATGGATCAGGGAACCCACGGCCACTATTCCTACTGGCGCCCGATAACAATATCATCTTTTCCGTTGACGGTTGCGACCAATTCTTCCGTTCCGTCCGCCTCATAGGGCAAGGGCCAGCGCATGGTCGCACCGGGAAGGATATAACCAAGAAATGCTTTGCCGACCGCTGCCTCCCTTACGCCGGATGAAAAACGCAGCTTGGTCAGCTTTGCATGGCCTGTGCCATGATTGCGAATTTCGAGGAAGCGGCCGTCATCATGGTGCCCCATGCGCCAAGCCAATTCCGTTGTCGGCGGAACGGCGCGGTTTCCATAAGCAAAAAGCGGCAAAGAATAGCGCATCCGAAACCGGATAGCAGCGCCGGGCGCCTCTGCCGCATCACTGGTTGGGATTTCGTCGACAATGATGCGATAGCTGGCCTCTGCCATATCGGACGGCGGCGTCATGCGTGTTAACCGCACAAGCTGGCGCTGACCTGCTTCGATCGTAACAATCGGTGGCGTGCCGATCACCTCGCTCTGCTCCGCATAGCGATTGTCACCATCCTGCTGCGCCCAGGCATAAATGCGGATCTGAAGCGTGGCCGATGCCTTCCCTTTATTTTCAAGCCAAAGGGCCGCGGCGCGAGCGTCGCTTTCAATTATAGGATTGATCGGCCAGATCAAAAGTGATCCCGGCTGCTGCGCTCCCGCTTGGTTGGCTAGCACTACAGTCGATAGGATCGCTGTCATCGATAACACCGCTCTATTCATCAAGCGGCGTATCGACCGGCGCGACAATTTCAGCCCATTCGACGAACCATCGCTTACCATGTCAAAGTCACCATGAGTGTGTCACCATAAGTTCCAAATCGCATGGAACCAGGCAATGTTAAGGATGCGTAGAGTGGCAAAGGAACATCTTCGCTCACAGCCCCAGTGATGGCTATTCCTGTCGATCCACCGATGGCGATCGGTTGGGCGCAGGCCGCGTCGCGGCATATTGTATAAGCGATCCGTTCCGATGGGTCGCTGCTATGCTGCATAGCACGGACACCGCCTATGGCATGGGCACCGCCATCGACAGCCATCGTCAGACTAATGCCGGGTGTGCAGCGCAAAACGATGCTCTGAGATCCCATGATCGTCGCGGTGCGCATTGCCGTCGAAAAGGTTGAATCCGTGCCGAAATCAAGCGTTCCGAACGAGCCTGCATGTCCGCTTGCTCCAAAGCCGTCAATAGAACAGCCAGCCTCGATCTTGGCCGAAACTTCAAATTGCGCTGAAGTTTCGGCCATCGCATCGGTCGTGCTCAGCAATATAGCCATCGCCAACAACGCCGCAGCGCCAATCCATCTCTCCGGGCAGCTTGGCTGACGCACATTGAGCTCCTCTGCCCTTCGCCGCCTATAGTGTGACGACGACCGTCATCGTATCCGTATAGGTTCCGGTTATCAGACCGGCTTCGCCAAAAGCCCGCGCATAGACACTCACCGTCTGCTGCGTTCCATCGTCATCCAGGGTGACATCACCACCAACCGGTATGATGGTGGTTCGTCCGGCATCGGAATAGAGATTATAGGTCACGAATTGCGCTGCATCCGTTTGATGACCATGGCATGCAGGCCAACGCCCGCACCCTGGCTATCATTCAACCCGGCGTCGAAAGTGACCACTGGCGTAATGCCATTGCTACATTGCACCGTAAGCTCCGTCGCGCCGCTCAATATCTGGGCATCAGACTCGGTAAATAATGTATTATGCGTGCCAAAATCGATGGTCCCAAAGTCCACGCCGGTTGAGCCATCATCAAAATTCTGGCCATTCACAATGCAGCCCGCTTCCAAAGTGATCGTCGCGTCGACGGTTCCAGTCACGGCCGCATTCGCTGTCACGGGAATCATCCCGACCATCAACAAAACCATTGATCGCTTTATAGATTTTCTGGACATCGAAATCTCCCCGCATTGCATAGAATGAATTTCTGCAACCTCAGGATATTGACTCCTATATATAAGAAGTTAACAAACGATTATCTCATACAACATGAAGATTAATATTTATGACCTCGCTAAGAAAGCTGCATTTCAAAACCATATGCACGGCGCTTAACAGGCATATCTAAAAAGATAAAAATCCAATCTTGACCGGTCAAATCTTCATTATTTATATGGGCAAGAAAATAGTTAGCCGGACTTCAAACCAGCAATTGGCCTTTGAGTGCTAGCCTTCATCATCTCTGTGAGAACAGCCCTCAAACCCTATAGCGATTAGCCCGGCGCCCTATTTCTAATAAGGAATATCGAAAATCACAGTGTTATGCCAATAGGAAGGCAGTGCGACACCATTTGCATCAAGCGCTGGATCAAATGCAGCATTGCGGATCAGCGCCTTGCAAACCGCTTGATCAAAGGCGGCCGGGCGGGTCGATTGTTGGATATGACATGCCGTAGCCCCCCCCTGTTCATTCACATGCAGGCGGAATTGAACCACCGCCCGCGACCCTCGTTCCAACATATCCCGCGGATAATCGTCTGAAGTGATCCAATTGGTAAAGCGAGTTTTGGGCGTTGCAGGCCGTGTTAGCGCCTTGTGGCGCTCTGGATCGACACCCCATTGTCGCAACAATTCGTCGGTGCAATCACGCATAATCTTCATCACCGGCCCCAGAGAGCCCGTCTCAAGAATATAGGCGGGAGAAGAGCGCTTGCGAATTTCAATATAGCTAATAGCCGCTTCTTGCGCCTCAGTTGGAGACGGCCACTCTGGTGGGGATAGGCCCCTTTTATAGGCAAGCTTATTCGTCTCTTTCTGCGCCTCGGTCAGAGGTATCAGCCTTACCTCGCCTCTCAAATTGATGACTGGGGTTTTATCGCTCAACCGCGCCGCAAAAAATCCATAGCTTTGCTCCGTTTGCGAAGGGCCGAATATGATCGTCACCTTGCCATCATCATGCGCGCGCATCGCCTTGCCAATCAAGCTCATCCGCAAGCCCCCACCCGGCTCAAAACGCCGCGCTACCATCAGAATTTGCTGATCTCCTTCACCAAAGGATCGGGACATGCGGCAGCTTTCATCCGCATAATGAACATTCCATTGAGAGCTTGGCGCCAACCTCAATGTCTCAGCCGATTTCGCATGGGCAATCGGTGAAAAAGGCAGAAGCATGGCCATCATCGCACCAAATCGCAAAACACCCCTCCTTCGGTTACGCCGTTCCGCATCCTCGCCTATAATCTATGCCTAAATTCGGCGTGGAGCGAAAGGCACCTCCACGCCGAGCAATCTACTCGTTCGTCTTTGACAACGACCTTCAACTTCTTACTCAAATATTTATTTACCAGATACTCATTTAGAAGCCGTCGCTCCTTCGCTTTCTGTCAAAGCGCGCGCCTCATCACGCCGCTTCCTCATCGCAGCAAAAGCCTCCGTGCGCTCTGCTGCAGTCAATGTGCCATCGCCATTTAAATCCAGCTTGTTAAAATCATCGCGCACTTGTTCCAGAAGCGCGGCTAATGTCACGCTCTGGTCATTACCTGCGACTTTGCTGATATTGCCCTGATCCCATTCCGCCTTGCTGATATTGCCATCTTTATTGGTATCAAACTCCGCAAAACGGGCATCAAGCTTTTGCTGGCGCTGAATGCCGCGATCCACAGCGTCTACAACACCATCTTGATTAAGGTCCTGCTCCAGAAATGCTTTTTCCGTATCCGCTTGAATTTCTTTAAGCGTCCATTCGGTTTTCGCTGGTGCTGGCGCCGGAGCAGCATTATCCGCTGCCAGTGCGATGGCTGGATGGGCCACAAATGCGGTGGCCATATAGAAAGACATCATTAGCTTATTCATTAACACTCTCCCCTTTTAATTTTTAATCAATATCACATACAAATATTGCCTCAAAACCTCTTACGCAAATTGATCCGTATTGATCGTCCTAATGGATCAACTTCTTCTCGACTATATCCAGCAGGAATGCTCCCATCCGCCAGTCGAACCCGCCGATAACCATTCAACAGATTCTGAACATCCACTGAAATCTTCAGCTTGCTCCAGATCCCATCGCTGCCAAGAGATGGAAACAGATGCTCAGGCTCAGCAAAAGTGGAAAAATTAAACGTCATCGGCGGCTTAAAGAGAAAATCCTGGCCGCCACCAGCGCCATTTCTTAACCGTGCCGGACTAGACCAATTTCCGTTTAGGCTGGCGCCCATGCCGCGCCTACCTATCGAGGTCTGTAGCGACACATTGTGCCGCGACCGGCCCCCGCCGCGAAGTTGGTCGATGACGTCCACACCCGATCGCGTCAGCAATTCACTTTCCAGCGCCATCCGATGATTTAGCGAAACACTAAATTGCGTCGCATTTCCTTTTGCTGCCCTGCCTTTCGGTGCCCCCTCTCCCCGTGAACGAGCCGTCCCCGAACGGAATGCCAAGCCGGAAGACAGTCCCGAGCTATGTTCACGCTCGATATTAATTGCTCTGGCATCAATCATGGTCAGCCGCCCATCAGCATCCCTTGTGATCCGCTCTGGAAAGGCCGCCTCAATCGCAGGCGTTAATTCAGGGAAGGAAGAAACGGCGCCTTTTGATGTCAATTGTTGATATCCGAAATTCAGCGTTAAGGCCTGATTTCCCAGCGGCCGGATTGTCGCAGCCAGCGTGATGTTTTGCTGACTGCCCCGCCCCAAATTCGAGTTTCCACCGGTCAACCAAATGACATCCGCCATCTCTTGCCGCTCATAATCGAAGACCCTGTTGACGGTCGTCAAAATGGCACCGTCCAGCTGCTCAAAGGACGGAGATGATTCCGTATAATCAACCGATCCCCGCAGTTGCACCACGCTCCATGGCGACCAATTTACGCTGCTGCCATATTGCTTTCTTGGCCGGCTCTTATCGACAGTTTGCATGCTAGCCGAAACATCGACCGACAAATCCCCCAATATGTCTAAGCCGCCCCCTCCCCGCCGCGCCAGAGGAATGCTCAAAGAGGTTTGCCCGCTAGACTGGCTCCGCCCGCTAGACTGCTCCTGCACAAGCGCACCCTCCGCATCCATGCGGCGGCTATGCGAATTATTACGGCTTGTATTGGCCGTCACATTCCAGGCAACTGACCCAGCGGGCAGGTCCAATATGGTTTTTCGCACATTGAACCGCGCGGTCAGATTTTCGCTTCTTGAGCGGTTGCGGCTGGCGCTCAGCAGCTCCCTGCCCCACAGCCCAAAGGGATTGAATGCCGGATCCTCTCCATCAACCAAACTCTGCACACGAGCGATATCAACGCCATTTTCCAGCAGATTGTTGGACCACCCCCGAGAATAGCTTAAACCTAAGCTTGTCTGCCAGCTCCCGATATTGCCATTCACGTTCACAGTGCCGTTCAGCGATGTCGAGCCATTTTCAGTGCGCAAAGCCTGCTCCCCCGCGAAAGGCCGAGTTAACATCACATCACCAGCAAATGGCGACATCGAATATCCCGCCGGAAGGAGAACCGACGCCATGGGCAGTCCGCGCAAACCTTCGCTGCTGCTGCGACTGGCATTCACATTCAGCGACACCGAAAAATTGCCGACAGGCCGCGTCACGCCAATTCTTAGCGACGCATTGCGCCGCGATGATTGCAGCGTTTCAAAGCGATTGGGATTTAAGGGGTTGAGCCTATTCGCAGTCCCAACGAAGTCATTCGGGGACGGTGCATGGGTCAAAGGAAATTGCGGCAGCGCCGCGACCGTAACCAACTCACCCGCTGCCAGACTGAGTGCCGGATCAATCTCCCCGCCATCGGGAGCAGAGATAAAACCAACACTATCAAATACGCCGTCACGGGGTGGCAAATTGCGAGCGCTTTTCAGAAAATCACTGTCAGCACCAACCCGCGCCTGAACATTCCAGCGCGCATGTCCGCTAATCTGCGTGAGGCCGGCTGATAAGGAGCCACCATATTGCCCGCCCGCCGTGGCCAAATTGGCACTGGCGCCAGCATCCATCATCGAAAAATGCTTTTTCAGCACCAGATTGACAACACGCTTCCCCGCCGCTTCCCCATATTGCGCAGCCGCCTCCGGCTTAAGCACAGCCACCCGCTGCAACGCCTCCGTAGGATAGGAAAGGACCGAGACATCCAACCCCGCGGGCTTGCCATTAATTAGAATTATGGGTTCCTCCGCGCGGGGGTCAATGAAGGGCGACAGGCGTGTTAGCAGGTCCTGAATGCTATCCGCGCCGTGGCTGGCAATTTCTGCCTCCTCATACTCGCTTTCCGCCTCCACTTTCGTTTCCCCCCAGCGGTCGGCGGTGATGACGATCTCGGTGTCATCCGCGGGGGAGGTATTGAGGAGAACGATGGCGCCCGACTGGATGGAGCGCTGCCAAGTCGCCTCAGTCGCGGCGTGCCCCCTATCGGGTTCGGCCTGAGCCCACGGCACATAAACGAGTTGGCACAGAATCAAAGTTACAAATGCTCGTTTCAGTGCAATCACATTGCTATGCCTGCCTTAGAGTTACATCAATACTGAGCTAGAGATAGATTAATGACGATGGTCCAGAACGAACAGCCCCGCTTAAAAGGTACGGCTAGATTGATCCAGTGAGGTGCGGGTGCTCCAATCACGGTGATCGGATCACCCGCGTCACTACGGTGTAGTCAATCAGACATCAATCAACTGATATCCACCGCAGATGGATCCACAAGCGTCAGATTGCCGACGATTGTGCAATCGCCCGTGCCAGGCAGCACTTCAGGTAAAAGCGCATTGATATCCAAACTGTCATCGGTACCGTCATTTAAGACGGCCGTAATATCACCGCTGCAATCGCCGGGAGTCAGCGGCGTCTCCGCGTACACGGCGCGAAACGTCAGCGTTTCGGGCAGACCCGCATCGTAATCGACCTCGTAGGGCATGCCGACCAGAACAATATACGGGCAGGCAGGATGAGCAGGCGTGTCGAGTTTGGCTCGTCCAGTCGTCGTAGCCCCAGAGCCGGGATTATCGACTTCCACATACAAGGTGCAATCCAAAATCGGGCCGCTGCCCTTTTGCACTGTAACAAGTCCCTCCCATTTCAAGACCGGCGCTGACGAAGATGTAGGCGTCCAAGTTTGAGCATTAGCAACATGCGCTCCAAACAGAGACGCAGATGCGATAAGAGTTGCCAAAACTTTTTTCATAACACTCTCCCATTAAATAGAAAAAATAGATCGTTATTTAGATTTTAAAACAACCTAGAATAAGATATTATTCATTATATACTTATATTGATTTATACTAAAATATATCTTTTGCATATAAACAGATCCTTTCTTAAAATTTCTTTGAAAAATTAAGACCTACTATTCTAGGATCCAGAGTAAATACATTAGTACTCAACCCTGTATCGTCTGCATTTGTAAAAAAGTCAGTAATAGGTGAACTATCTAACAAATTCTTGATGTATACTTGCATTGAAAATCCGCTATCAGGACGAGTGAGAGAAACAGCGAGGTTTACGTTTCCCCACCCCTTCAATCGATCGTAAGCCGTATTGTAAATACGTGCATAGCTCTTTGATTGACGATAGTAATCTCCTCGGAATGTTAGCTCCCAGTTTCCTTCATCAATAAATATTGTATATTGCGATCCAATATTGAATGTTAGTCTCGGTGAGTTAGGGAGCTCATTTCCTGCCAAGTTAGCAGCAAACCCACGCCCCATATTGGGTGCTCCACTACCACCATCGTCTATATTCAAACCTACTGTGTTAGGGTTGTAAGTAGCAAACGGATCATAAGTAAATCCGAAGAACGAATTATATGAAACCCCGCCCGTAGTAGCTGGATTATAATCACCAATTCTGTTACTTCCTGGACACATGGCCGGCAACGCTAGTTGATGGAACGAGGTTGGACCTTCAAGGATTTTCTGTACCAGCACACGCGGGGCCACACAATTCGAAGGAGCCTGCAGCCAAGACCGCAATACTACCCACTCTTCATTGCCTTGGGTGCGGTCCATGACATCAATCGATTCAGAACCGTTCTTAAGGCGCGTTCGCAAATATCCCAAATTCGCATCGGCACGAAACGCGCGCGACGGGCGCCACGCCGCTTCGAATTCCAACCCCCAGCTTGTCGCATCGAAATTCTCGTTGAATGCAATACGATCAACGATCTGTGAAATCTGATAATCTTTGTAATCGTAGAAGAAGGCCGTCGCGTTCAGCGTAATGCGACCGCCCTCGAAACTGTTCTTCGTCCCGATTTCAAAAGCATTCAGATATTCTGGTCGAAATGTTTGTGCGAGAGGTTGATATTGTACAATTGCTGGATTGATATCGACGCGCGGAGGATTTGTTCCACCGCCTTTGTATCCCCTGGATACAGAAGCATAAATGAGAGTATCGTCCGTAAACGAAACATCGGGCTTCCAATCCAAGACTAGTCGTCCCGTAAACTTGTTCCATTTTTGATGAATGTCATCCAATGCAGGATATCCACTATTTACTCTACCTCCTGTATTATTTCCCGGTAGTGGCGCCTCTATACCTCCCCCCAACATTAACTGACTCGGCACCTGTGTAGAAACTTTTTTATCTTCAGTATAGCGGATCCCGGCGGTTATCTTCAGTGTCTCATTAACATTCCAATAAAGCTCTCCAAATACAGCTCTCGATTTTATTTGAATGCCATTCTGGCTGAGAAAATAATTATGCCCCTGATCGTTTAAGCTGCCGACCGGATTAGGATCCACGTAAACACATTCGGTTTTTTCGTAGCCCAAAGGACAATCACGTGGAGTAGGAAGATATGTGACGGGGTGACGATCAGCGTAAAAATATTGAGCAATAAGCGTAAAGAAATTGTTCAATACATAATAATCATCTTTAGATTTGAAATCGAGGTAGTTTGCACCGATGTTGAAGTTTATCGGCCCATCGAAATCTGATTGCATTCGCAACTCTTGAGACCATTGCCGATTTCTTGATCGGCTTATGTCAAGGGAAAGCATTCGATCGGAACAACCAAGGTTTGGATCACAAAAAACGCCTTCTGGAGTTGCCCCAGGATACAAATCACTATCGATAGGCCGATTCAGCGCATTGAGGAGAGGCTGCGATGAGTCGTTGAAGAGCGGATTTGTAACGAATCGATTGTAATCTTGAGATGAATAGTACCTGTCACGAGAATATGCGGTTTGCGATACGATCTTTAGACCGTTAGACGGCTCCAACTCCATATTGAACTGGACGACGTCATTCTTCGCGCGAAAGACCGGGTCGAAAATCGTCGAGACCTCCCGAAGATTTCTTGATTGGACAACGCCAGCGTACGGATCACCCTGCTTGATCATGGTAACATTTTGACGCGTGGTTGGATCTCTCCCTATACTGACGCTATTAGGAGCAAGAATGTAGGAAAGTGCGTTACCATTAGGCACGCCATAGGCAGCATCGTCATATAGCGATCCAGGCAGACACCCTTGGCTTAGCCGTCCCTGCACCAACGGATCAGTGATCGTCACGCCGCCGAACTGCGTCGGCCCCGGATCCCGCGTGCATAGGTTCTTGCCCGTGCGCGCACGATCATCATCTTCCTCGAAGTGCTGCCAGATCACATTGACTTTGAAGCGGTCACTCGGTTCCCACGCTAAGGTCGCGCGCGTTGACCATAGATCGCGACCGTTCACCCGCGCCTGTGTAAACGTATTATAATCGAAACCATCCCGCTTGGTCATGGCGCCAGCCACACGTATACCTAACGTTTCGCCGACTGGTACGTTCAACACCCCACTCAACCGCATGGTTCCGAAGTTGCCAACCTCCGCCTTCGCCTCGCCGCCAAAACTGGCGCTAGGAAGCGCTGGAATCATGTTCACGACGCCCCCTGTCGCGTTGCGCCCATAGAGGGTGCCTTGAGGGCCCCGCAAAACCTCTACACGTTGCATGTCGAAGAATTCGGACTCAAACAACCGGTTGCGGACGAGAGGAGTATTATTGAAGCTAATTGCTACCGCCGGATCACTCGACGCTGAAATCGCTTTGGTTCCGATCCCGCGGATCGAGAAATTATACATTGAAAAATTGCTTTTAGAAAAGTTGACATTCGGAATGGCTCGCAGCAGCTCAGAGCCACCCTCAATTTTCAAATCATCCATCATCTGCCCTGACAAAGCCGTCATTGCGATGGGAACGTCAGTGATGCGCTCCTCTTTTTTCTGCGCTGTGACGATGATTTCATCTGAATAGGCAGCGGGCGCGGGCACACTCGTCGCGGCCTGCACTGCACTGGCGAGCACGACAGGGCTAGACACTCCAGCCTTTTGCACCGCACTGATGATGAAGATTTTTCCGTCGCGGCGATAGGTCAGGCCGGTGCCGCGCAGAAGTTCGCGCAGGGCGGCTTCCGGGCTGGCTTGACTTTTCAGCGCTTCATTGCGCTTGCCGCGCGTAGTGTCGCCATCAAAAATGACTTGGAGCCGCGAAGACTTTGCAAATTTCCTAAGAGCGCTACCCAAGTCCTGTGATGGAATATCATAGGACTGAACTTCTCGCGCCTCCACTTGAACAGGCGCAGAAACAGCGACAACGGCGCCGATAGCGAGACTCGACATCAAATGACGACGAAAAAACATAATCTCTCCCTTAGTATCGAGGGAGTCTCTTCTTCTGCTCCCCTACATATAAAGACGGATGACTTTCATTTTTGCGCCCAAAATTTTTGAAAAAAATATTTTCTTACTTAATTTCTTTATTTTTTATGGACGTAATCAATATAGATTTTTCCGTTACCCTAGACTTCAAATTATAAAGCGAGGTGAC
>DASSAA010000012.1:0-80774 GCA_035685745.1 Sphingopyxis sp.
TTCCAGATTGAAGATGGCGTCTTCGACAGCCAGCATCGATGGGGTGTTGATGGTTTCGCCCTTGAACACGCCTTCGACCAGCTTGCCGCCCTTGGTGAGGCGGAAAACCTTCGGCAAAGGCCATGCAGGGGTGTAGCTTTCCAGACGTTCCACAGCGCGGGGGCCGAGGATCAAGACGCCATGACCGCCTTCGCCGCCGAGAACCTTCTGCCAAGAGAAGGTCGCAACGTCGATCTTATCCCAAGGCATGTCATAAGCGAAGACCGCGCTGGTCGAGTCAGCGAAGCTCAGGCCTTCGCGGTCGTCGGGAATCCAGTCGCCATTGGGAACGCGAACGCCGCTGGTGGTGCCATTCCAAGTGAACAGCACGTCATTCGACCAATCCACTTGGGTCAGATCAGGCAATTGGCCATAGTCTGCGCGGATCACGGTGGGGTCCAGCTTCAATTGCTTGGCAGCATCGGTGACCCAACCATCACCGAAGCTTTCCCAAGCCAGAGCCGTGACCGGACGTGCGCCCAGCATGGTCCACATGGCCATTTCAAATGCGCCGGTATCCGAACCGGGCACAATGCCAATGCGATGTGTTTCCGGCAGATTCAGCAGCTCGCGCATCAAGTCGATGCAATAAGCGAGGCGATTCTTGCCGATCTTGGCGCGATGCGAGCGGCCAAGGGATTCGGTTGCTAATTTGTCGGCTGACCAAGTCGGCGCTTTAGCGCATGGACCGGAAGAAAAGAAAGGACGCGCAGGAACAGCCTGCGGTTTCACTATATCAGTCATAAAGACTCTCCTCACAGAGAGCTCGCGCGGCGTTGGGACCGCGTGGCCCAATGCTGCGTTTAGAGGTGCAGGCGGAACTGTCAAACAAAATAGCGCGAAACAGTGGATGTTTTCTGCTTTTACATTAAAGATTAAGGTGTTGATGACCAATGAGCCAAAAGGGGCAGCATGATCAGGCGATGGAATGACATGGGGCGCATCGCAATGGCTGTGGCCGCGACCTTAAGTTTATCTGCTTGCTTTGGTGCGCCGGATAAGGGCGGCGGCAGTAAAACCCCCGGCGGACCCAAGGGAACGCAGAGCGGGGCGCCTGCCTTTACCAGCGCGGAATCGCGGCAATGTTTGGCCGATCTGCAACGCGCCAATGTGAAATATACACCCTTGGCCAATCAGATATTCGGCGGCGGCTGTAGTGCGATCGACAGTGTGAAATTGCTAGATATCGGCGTGCCAGTAACCGGGCTGGGGGCCTTGACCTGTCCTTTGGCGCAAAATTTTTCGGCATGGGCGCAATATGCCGTTCGCCCGGCAGCGCGGCAGATATTGCGGGCCGAGGTGGTCAAGATCGAAACATTCGGCACCTATAGTTGTCGCAATCTTTATGGCCGCAGTTCGGGCCGCATATCCCAACACGCCTTGTCTAACGCGATTGATATTTCGGCTTTTGTGCTCAGCGACGGTCGCCGTGTGACCGTGCTGCAGGGTTGGCGCGGGGATCGGCAGGAACAGGAATTTCTGCGTGCATTGCATAAATCGGCCTGCCGCAGATTTGGCACTGCTTTGGGGCCAGATTATAACAGCGCCCATCATGATCATTTTCATTTTGATATGAGTGGCAATGGCTTTTGCCGCTGACTTGGCAGATGCGTAATCTGACGCTAGCAACTGATAAATGAGTGAAAAAAGCCAAACCCGTCGCACCCGTTTCCACAAAGCCAAAGAAGATGTGGAATTTGCCCAGCAAGCGGTTTCTACGCCCCAGACAGCCAGCGCAGCCTATAAGCTCGCGTTTCAGGATAAGGAATTTCTGCTCCGAGACGATCTGCGGCCCGTGCGTTTTCAGCTGGAGTTGCTGAAGCCGGAATTGCTGCTGGATGAGGCGGGCATCGCATCGACCATGGTGATCTATGGATCGGCCCGCATTCCTGAACCGCAGGATGGTGCGGGGCTGGAAAGTGGGGCTGGAGACGAACAGAGCCGTAATATCGCGCGTCGTTTGAAGGCAAAGGCCCGTTATTATGATGAAGCGCGCAAATTGGCGCGGCTTGCCAGTCAGGTTCCGTGCGATGATATGGGGCAGCGCCAATTTGTTGTCTGCTCCGGCGGTGGGCCATCCATTATGGAGGCGGCGAATCGCGGGGCAGCAGATGAAGGTCGCGATTCGATTGGCCTGAATATTGTGTTGCCGCATGAGCAGGCGCCGAATCGCTTTGTGACGCCGGATTTAAGTTTCCAATTTCACTATTTCGCGCTGCGTAAAATGCATTTCCTGTTGCGCGCGCGCGCCGTTGCTGTGTTTCCGGGCGGCTTTGGCACCTTTGACGAAATGTTTGAGCTGCTGACCTTGATTCAAACCGGCAAGGTCAAGCCGATTCCGATCGTGCTCTTTGGGAAGGAATTTTGGAATCGGGTCGTCAATTTCGATGCGCTGGTGGAAGAAGGCGTAATCAGTGCGCCGGATCTGGACTTGTTTCAATTTGTGGAAACAGCGGAAGAAGCATGGGATATTTTCCAGCGCTTTTATGATCTGGTAGACGATGATTAAGCCGCCGCATTTGCTATGGGCTGGGGCTTGTTAGGGCTGCGAAGCCATAGGCGCGGCCCGGATCAGCTATGATGAAATGATAAAAGCCGCCGATCATAGGATTGGCGGCTTTTTTGATGGGTTGATCCTTAGCGGCTGTTTTCTAGCAGATAGAGATAGAGCGCCTTGCGATCCGCGGGCTCAATCACACCGGCAAAGGCCATGCGCGTGCCGGGAATGGCCATCATCGGCTGTTCTAGAAATTTATCGAGTGTGGCTTCATCCCAGATGCCGCCCTTGGCCTTCATCGCGGCGGAATAAGAAAAGCCCGGCGCAGCGGCCAGCGCGCGGCCGGTAACGCCATGAAGATTGGGACCAATGCCATGTTTTCCGCCCGCCTCAATCGTGTGGCAGGCAATGCAGCGGCGAAATAGAAATTCACCCATTTTGGCTGTTGGCTCGACGGCTGCAACTGGCTGTCCCTTACCGGGTGTCGAGGGGCTTACGCCTGATTGGCTTTGCCCGTCCGGCTGGGCCTGTTGGCCGCAGCCGGAAAGCAGCAGGCCCGCCAACAGCATGGCGGGCAAGCTTTTCATTAGGATGCAGCCGCTTCGGCGGGGGCGTCAGCCGCTGGGGCTTCGCCGTCGGCTGGTGCCGCTTCGCCATCCGCAGCCGGTGCTTCTTCCGCGACGGGCGCGGGAAGCGGCAAGTTGGAGCCTTGCGCGTTCATATAGACCATCAGATTGGCGCGGTCTTCTGCGTTGCTGAGGCCAGCGAAGGACATTTTCGTGCCCGGTGCATATTTGCGCGGGCTGGTCAGCCAAGCGTCCATTGCCTCAAAATCCCAATTGCCGGGAACCGAGGTAAGGGCCGAAGAATAAGCAAAGCCAGCCACATGGCCATGGCCTTTGCCCATAGAGCCCCACAAATTGGGGCCAATGCCATTGGCGCCGCCCTGATCGATGGTGTGACATGCGGCACATTTTGCGAACACAGTTTCGCCCTTGGCGGCATCGGCTACTGCCAACAGATTAGGCAGCGGTGTTGCCGCTGGTCCACCAGCACCCGAAGAATCCGCATCTTCGATCGGATAGCCGGGGGTTTCTGGCGCGTGATTGGAAAAAACCATACCTGTGCCGATGGTAAGACCCAGCGCACAAATGCCAGCGAACAAACCCCAGCCAGCAATAGTATTGAAGCGATTGTCCATGCGTAGCAGCCCCGTTAGATTATCGTCCCTTATTGGACGTGCCCTAATGAATTTGTCGGTGCCTTACTGATGCACAACGATAGGTGCAAGGGAAAGCGTGGCGAGAAAATATTCTAAAGGCGCTGTGGTGGGCAAAGAAAGCGAGCCAAGCACAGGGAAAACGGCTTGCGAAAGCGGACTGGTTGCGTCCTATCCGATGGGCGGCTATGCGCCGGATATTGGGAACAGATAGGGCAAAAATGGGCAGCTATTCCGCTTCGGCTGAGCAATTGGTGAAAAAAATGCGCGGCGCCGCAGAGGCGGAACCCGCGCGTGGCCTAGCCTTTCAGGGCGCACCGGGGGCCAATAGCGATCTGGCGGCCCGCGAATTTGATCCCAATGCTTTGCCGCTGCCTTGCTATAGCTTTGAAGATGCCATTGAAGCGGTGCGCGACGGCACGGTGGCGCGGGCGATCATTCCCATTGAAAACAGCCTTCATGGCCGGGTGGCGGATATTCATTTTCTGTTGCCCGAATCCGGCCTTTCGATCGTGGGCGAGCATTTCTTGCGAATCCGCCATGGCTTGATGAGCCGGGATCTGGCACCGATTAAGCGAGCGATGAGCCATGAACAGGCGCTCGGCCAATGCCGCAAATGGTTGCGCGCCAATGGCATCGCCCCCGTTGCGCATAGCGACACGGCGGGTGCGGCGGCATGGGTGGCGGATAGCGATGAGCCGGGTCTTGCGGCGATTGCACCGCCCCATGCGGCGGATCTTTATGGGCTGACCCTGCATGAATCCGGTATTGAAGATGCGGATCATAATATGACCCGTTTTGTCGTGCTGGCCCGTGAACCCTTGACGAGCCTGCCCGCCGAGGTGCCGTTGATGACCACCATGGTCTTTGAGGTGAAAAATATTCCGGCTGCCTTGTATAAAGCACTGGGGGGCTTTGCGACCAATGGCGTGAATATGACCAAGCTGGAAAGCTATCAAATGGGCGGCAGTTTTGCGGCGACGAAGTTTTTCGCGGATATCGTCGGGGCTCCCGGCGACGCTGCGGTGGACCGGGCGCTGGAGGAATTGGCGTTTCAGACCAAATCCGTGTCGTTGCTGGGCAGCTATGTGCAAGCGCGAACGCGGGCGCTGGGGTGCTGATCCTTTAGCTTTCCCGCGCGCGCAACAGCCGCGCGGTCACAAAGCTTTGCACCAAAAAGAGCATCAGCAATATCGCCGCCACGCTGAGAGAGAAAATATCGAAGACGGACATATTGGTGGAGCCAATATCACCGCCGCCGATCCATGGCATCAGCCCCGTCATCGCGATCAGCATCAGGCGCATTTCCGTGGGACCACCCGCCAGATAGGATAAGCGAAATTCGCCGAGCACCTTGGCCGCCAAAAAAGTGTGGATGGCCAAAAGCAGATAACAAACCACACAGATCAGTGCCACGTCGAAGCGCAAATAGGGGCTGAGGCCCAGTCCGCCGACCATCATGAATATAGCCAGGCCATCCACACTATGGTCCAGAAAATAACCATAAGCGGGCCGCTCAATCCGGCGCCAGCGGGCCAGACTGCCATCCAGCGAATCGCCAAACCAGTTGACCCCATATCCGGTGATGGAAAGCACCAGCCAGATTGGATCGATCCAACTGAGGAGATAACCCGCCGCGACCATCATCGCACCGATAAAGCCGACAGACGTTAATTGATCGGGGGTCACCCAAGCAGGCAAGCGCGCGCACAGATAGTTGAGAAACTGCCGTTCGGCCCGAGCCAGCAGATTTTGTTGGATGCGGGTGGGCGGTGTTATGGGATGATTCGAAGGGGATTCCATGGGTCTACAGGGCCTTTCATCCAACCGGCCTGTGGCAGTTGCCCGCCCCCCGCTGGCTGTCATCCCATTGTCATAGAAGCAATGGAGACTCTCTCCTAGCAAAAGCTGTGACGCCAGTGCTGCTCAGCTTTGGGTGTCCCGCCTGCGGCGCGTTTATAGGAATGAAGCGGCTATCTTAATCGCGCTTAATCGCGCCAGGGGCCAATTTCGCCTACGTCGCCAATGGTGCGATATTGCACTTGGCCGCCAACCCACGCCACTTCCCACATGGGAATGGCGCGATTCCATTCGCCGATCACAAACAACGGCACCTTATGCTGGGCGGCATATTCCAAATCTTGCCGCGATGGTCCCGGCAAGACGGGATCGCGGTGCTGGCGAAAGCGCACCATGGCGACCGCGCCTTCGGGCGGCGGCATTAATATTTGGCGCTGAGACAGGCCCGCGCTGCCCGAAATTTCCGGAAAATTGCCCCGCCCCCGCGCGATCACCAATATTTTATCGGCAGGGCCAATGCCGCCTATAGCCGAGCGCCCCGCCTCTTTGCGCGCCGCGATGGCGATAAATTCCCGCACATCCGCATCCGCAATTGAAGGCGGCGTATCGGGTGCGGGAAGCGGCGCTATGATTGGCGGTGCCGTTTCGTGCGCTATGCCGCCCAGTGTGTCGTCTGCCGTTTCAGCTGGCGGCAATATCATGGCGAGCGCGAGCATCGGCAGCATCGTCAATGCGCTTGCCCCCAGCTTTTGCCAATGCCGATTTCCACATCCAGCGGCACCGACAGGTTCAGCAGCGGCTGGGCGGCCTCTGCCATCACGCGGCGGATCACTTCGCCTGCGCCTTCCGCTTGGGCTTCGGGCGCTTCAAACACCAGTTCGTCATGCACTTGCAGCAGCATTTTGACATCGGCGAAACCCGCCTCGGCGAGGGCGGCTGGCATCCGCACCATGGCGCGCTTGATCAGATCGGCGCTGGTGCCCTGAATGGGCGCGTTGATGGCGGCGCGTTCACTGCCTTGCCGTTCATTTTGGTTGGCCGCTTTGATACGGGGGAACCATGTTTTTCGGCCGAACAAGGTTTCCGTATAGCCTTTTTCGCGCACGCTTTCGAGCGTGTCACTGATATAGCTATTGATGCCGGGGAAGCGTTCAAAATAGCGGCTGATCAAGGCTTGCGCTTCATCAGGCGACACTTCGAGGCGGCCCGCTAAACCCCAACGCGAAATGCCATAAAGGATCGAGAAATTCACCGTTTTGGCTTTGGCCCGGCTATCACGCGTGACCTCGCCAAATAGCTCTTTCGCGGTCGCGGAGTGAATATCCTGCTTGTCGGCGAAAGCCTGCTTCAATTCCGGCACATCGGCCATATGGGCGGCAAGGCGCAGCTCGATCTGGCTATAGTCGGCGGCGATCAACACATGGCCCGGCGGCGCGATAAAGGCATCGCGAATCTGGCGGCCCGCTTCACTGCGGATCGGGATATTCTGCAAATTCGGATCGGTGGAGGATAGCCGCCCAGTTTGCGCGCCTGCCAGACTATAGCTGGTGTGAACGCGGCCGGTCTTGCGGTTAATCTGTTCCTGAAGCGCATCGGTATAAGTGGATTTTAATTTGGCAAGTTGGCGCCATTCCAATATTTTGCGCGCGATTGGAATGCCATCACGTTCCAGCCGTTCCAATTCATTCTGGTCGGTGGACCACACACCGGATTTGCCCTTGCGGCCGCCTTTATAGCCCATTTTATCAAACAAAATTTCGCCAAGCTGTTTGGGGCTGCCGATTGAGAAATTTTGCCCGGCCAGTTCATGCACTTCGCTTTCAATCCGGGCCATTTCGACCGCAAATTCACCTGAAAGCCGGGCGAGATATTCGCGGTCCACCAAAATGCCTTCGCGCTCCATCCGCTCCAGCGTTGCGACAAGTGGCCGGTCGACCATTTCATAGATGCGGGTGCCCCCTTCCAGCGGCAAACGCAGCTTCGCCATCTGCCATAAACGCAGGGCGACATCGGCATCTTCGGCGGCATATTCGGTGGCGCGGTCCAGCGGCACTTCGGCAAAGCTGATCTGCGATTTTCCGGTGCCACACACATCTTTGAAGGTCAGGCAGATATGATCGAGATGAATTTTGGCTTGTTCATCCAAGCCATGGCCGTTGCGGCCTGCATCCAGCGCAAAGCTCATCACCAGCGTATCGTCATAAGGCGCAACGCGAAGGCCATGTTGGGCCAGCACGCCCATATCATATTTCAAATTCTGGCCAATTTTCAGCACGGCTTCGTCGGCAAACAGCGCGCCGAGCTTTTCCAGTGCCACGGCCTTATCGATTTGAACCGGACGTTCTGCGAACATATCGGTGCCGCCATGGCCGAGCGGGATATAGCAAGCGCGGCCCGCCGCCGTGGCAAGGCTGATGCCGACGAGATCGCCGGTCACGCTATCCAGCGATGCGGTTTCCGTGTCGAGCCCGACAATATGGGCGTCTTTCGCCTCGGCGATCCAGCGGTCTAGCGTTTCAATATCGGTCACGCATTGATAGGCGCTGCGGTCAATCGCTGGCATTGGCGGCAGGCTTGGCGTTGCTGCTGGTGCGCCATCACCCGTGGAGGTTGCGGCTGGCGTGCGCGCGGGCAAGGCTGGGCCGCCCGGCGTGCTGCCATTATCGACCTTGGCAGAGAGGGAGCGAAAGCCATGTTCATCCAGAAAAGCGCGCAGCGGATCGGGCGGAATCAGACTGAGCTTCAGTTCGTCTAGCGGTTGGGGCAAATCCATATCGCGTTTCAGATCAACCAAGATGCGCGATAGGCGCGCCATATCGGCCTGTTCGATCAGATTTTCGCGCATCTTCGATTTTTTCATCGCCTCGGCGGCCGCCAGCACAGCTTCCAGATCGCCATATTCCACGATCAATTTGGTGGCGGTTTTGGGACCAACGCCGCGCACGCCGGGGATATTGTCCACGCTATCGCCCATCAGCGCCAGCACATCGCCGACCCGCTCAGGCTCCACCCCAAAGCGCTCGATCACCGCATCCACGCCGATATGGGCGTTTTTCATCGTATCGAGCATATCGACACTGGGGCCAGCTTCCGGCTCGCGGATTAGCTGCATCAAATCCTTGTCGGATGAAACGATGGTGACATCCCAACCCGCCGCTACCGCCGCCTCGGTATAGCTGGCGATCAGATCATCCGCTTCAAAACCCTGCATTTCGATACAGGGCAGAGAGAAGGCGCGGGTCGCATCACGAATGAGCGGAAATTGCGGTTTCAGATCCTCCGGGGCTTCCGGCCGATTGGCTTTATATTGATCGTAAATTTCGTTTCGGAAACTGTGGCTGCTATGATCCAAAATCACCGCCAAATGGGTTGGCCCATCGGCATCCTGCAAATCTTTGGCCAGCTTCCAAAGCATGGTGGTATAGCCATAGACGGCGCCGACCGGCACCCCTTTGGGATTGGTGAGTGGGGGTAGCCGATGATAGGCGCGGAAAATATAGCTGGATCCATCGACCAGATAGAGATGATTCTTTGCAGACATAGGCCGCTGTGTAGCAGGCAGCGGCGGCGCGAGCGAGGGGCGGACGACGGAATGTTGATTGAGCAGCGGCGCGGTGGAAAGTCTCAACTGGCATCTTATTTTTTGGGCCGCTCCATGGTGAAAGGCAGGCTTGCGGGAAAGACTTTGTGCGGATGGCCCGATCATGAGGGATGAACAGCGTGTGGCTGATATACTTCGAGCGGATCCTGTTCGATGACATGTGCTGGGGCTGGTGGAGGCGCTGGGCTTGCCCGATTGCTGGATTGGCGCTGGATTTGTGCGCAATGCGATATGGGATCATCTGCATCAGCGGCCCCCTGCACAGCTGATATCGGATGTGGATGTGATCTGGTTTGATCCTTCGCGCGCAGGTGAACAGGAGGATCGGCGCATTGAAGATAATTTGCGGCAAGCGGCGCCGGATATTTCCTGGTCGGTGAAGAATCAGGCGCGGATGCACAGGCGCAATGGCGATGCCCGCTATCGCAGCACAAATGATGCCATGCGCCATTGGCCGGAAACGGCAACGGCGGTGGCGGCACGGCGCTATGGGGAGGGGCAATGCGCGATTCTTGCGCCACATGGGTTGGCGGATTTGCTAGCCTTGCGGCTGCGACCAACATCCAGCTTTCGCGGCAAAAGACACGCCATTTTTGACGCGCGGGTTGCGGCCAAAAACTGGTTAGAAATGTGGCCGAAACTGAGGCTGGATAGCGCGATCTAAAAGAAAGGGAGTCTAGGAGTAAGTGATCCCAAGCTTGACTGCGGCATTATTGGCCGCCTGACGCGCCTCATCGGTGGTGCCGCTTTCCACCCGCGCTAAGGCAACCGCCATGCGGCGATAGGGGCGGGTGACGGGCTTGCCGAAAATACGCACATCGACATGGGTTTCGGCATTGGGTGGCAACAGTGCCTTGGCCAGACCGGTGATCGCGAAATCATCGGCTTGCCTATCTGCCAGCAGAACGGAGGAAGCGCTGGCATGGGGCACAGCAAGTTCCGCTGGGATAGGCAGGCCCAAAATGGCGCGGGCGTGCAAATCAAATTCCGTCAGGCTCTGGGAAATCAGCGTGACCATGCCGGTATCATGCGGGCGCGGGCTGAGCTCAGAGAAGATCACTTCATCGCCCTTCACGAAAAATTCCACCCCAAATATGCCATAGCCGCCCAAGGCATCGACGACCTGCCGTGCCATGGCTTTGGCCTTATCAAGGGCAGCGTCGGTCATGGCGGCGGGCTGCCAGCTTTCACGATAATCACCGCGTTCCTGACGGTGACCAATGGGCGGGCAAAAGGATATGCCCTGTTTGTGGCGCACGGTTAACAGCGTGATTTCATAATCGAAATCGATGAAAGCTTCCGCAATGACACGCAAGCGATCCCCGCGCATATCGGCGGCGGCATAATCCCATGCGGCATCCACAGCTTCTGCGGAGGAGACTGTGCTTTGCCCTTTGCCTGATGAGGACATCACCGGCTTGACGACAAGAGGAAAGCCGATGCGGGCAGCGGCGGCCACCAATTGCGCGCGGCTTTCGGCATATTCAAAGCGCGAGGTGGTGAGCCCTAGTTCATGCGCCGCCAAATCACGAATCGCATCGCGGTTCATCGTCAATTGGGCCGCGCGGGCGGACGGAACAACATGAAAGCCCGCCGCCTCTACCTCGGCCAAAGCCTCTGTTCTTATGGCCTCGATTTCTGGAACGATATGGTCAGGCTGATGCTGGGTGATGGCGGCTTTCAACGCTGCGCTATCGAGCATAGAGAACACCTCAAAATCATCCGCTACCTGCATTGCTGGGGCGCCAGCATAGCTGTCACATGCGATCACATGGCAGCCTAGCCGTTTGGCTGCGATAGTAAATTCGCGGCCTAGTTCGCCGGAACCAAGCAGCAGAATTTTTGCAGTGGGCGTCATGGTAGAGTGGCTTTCGGTGCAAGAGCGTTAGGGTCGCTGCGCACTTTAGGCCCGGCGCCGATGATCTTCAATGGGAGGCCAAGACCGGCCTCAACGCGTGCTTAGCCCCACTTCGATATTGCCGCGCACCGCATGGCTATAAGGGCAGATCTGATCGGCTTCATCGACCAAGGCCTGCACATCGGCCAAATCTTCGCCGGGAATGGAGACAAGCAAATCCACTTTCAAGCCAAAGCCCTTGTCTTCGCGCGGGCCGATGCCGACGGTGGCGGTGACGCTGCTGTCTTTGCTCACCTGCGGGAAATCCGGATTTTGCGACGCGGCAAATTTCATCGCACCCAAAAAGCAGGCGGCATAGCCCGCCGCGAACAGTTGCTCTGGGTTGTTGCCATCACCGCCGCCGCCCATTTCCTTGGGAACGGCCAGTTTCAGCTGGAGGCTGCCGTCGGGCGTGCTGGCCTGACCATCGCGCCCGCCAGTTGCGGTGGCGATAGCGGAATAGACTGTTTTCATAGGCATGATGCTGCTCCTATAGGCATAAGGATATAGATGGAGCGCATATCGGGCGCTGCGGTTCCATCACATCATGTTGCTGAGGAGCCTGTGAGCAGCGGCCGCAACAGGCCTTGCAATGAAAATAAGCTGATGGGTGCGGTTCAGGCGGCTTCGTCTTCATCGACTGAGGCCATGTCACAGGTCGTTTCCTCGATCGGGCAATAGCCGCGGAACCACGCCATCTCTGTTTTTTGCTGATCCTTGGGAATGGACTGGCCTGTTTCGGAGCGCGTCAGCCGATAGGCGAGCAAAACCCATTCGCCATGGCAGCCAGCGAGCGATTTTATTACGCCCGCATCGCCCAGCCAGCGAGGTTTCAGGTCTAGCAGGCGCGTGGAAGAGAGGTCGGGGCGGGCATAGCCACGGCCGGATTGCACGCGTAGCAAGGCGGCATCGGCGGGGATCCATCCCACGCCTTGATAGACGGAGCGTTTGGGATAGCCTGCCGCTTCATTATAGGCATCAGAGGCATTGGCAATCTGCACCCAGCCGCGCTGGATCGTGAGAATATCAAAAAGGACGCTATAATCCTGGTCTGTCGCGATGGCGGGCAGGCTGCCGAGGATCTTGCCCGAGGCTGCGGGACGGTCGCGCACAGGGACGGGGCCGTTGATTTGATAATGTTGCCAGCCGCTGATCCCGTTACAGCGCATGGGCTGATCGGGAATCCAGACCTTCTCACTATCAGAGGTTGAGGCAGAAGCAGCGGCAGGCGTGATCTGAGGCTCAGCAGCCTCTGCAGCCCCTGCACATGCGGGCGCGGCAAGGCCCAAAGCGAGCGGCCACAAAAGCATCTGTCTGAACATCATTTCATCCTTATCGCATCAGGGCCATGTTTGGGCGACAAAAGCCCTGATGATTTAGGCAGCGGTGCAAAGAGATGATCTGTTATTTGCGGGGCGCTGACTGGCGACGATGTTTAGACGGCAGCTGCGGCATTCTCATCCATTTTGCGTGATTGGCGGACAATCAGCGACGGAAAGAAACGGGCAAAAAAGGCCAGCCGGCGCGCGGTTTTGCCCACGGGTGTGTGAACGCGCGCGCCATGCACTGCATCCCATGCGGCCTGCGCCACATCGCCCACCGCGCAAATTTCCGCGCCGCTTTCCGTCAAGCGTTGATGCGCCGTTTCATTGCTGTCACCCATCACCTGATCCAGCAGCGGTGTGTTGATAAAGCCGGGCATTAAGGACCGCACTTTCACACCATATTTGGCAAATTCCACGTCCAGCGCCTCGGTCAGGCCGCGTACGGCAAATTTCGTGGCGGAATAAAGGGCAAGGCCCGCCACGCCATAAAATCCGGATGCGGAGCCAGTGTTCAGAATCAGCCCTTTGCTTTCGCGCAAATAGGGAAGTGCCATCAGCACGCCATTGACGACACCGCCGAAATTGATGGCGATCAGCCGATCGGCTTCGACAGGCGGCAGTTCGGCAAATTGCCCGCCGGTGCCAATGCCAGCATTGTTGAACAACACATCAAGCCGCCCGCCTGAGGCGGCATGAAATTCGCGCAGGGCCGCTGCCCATTGATCGCGATCCCGCACATCCATCACATGGCGGCTATATTGGCCGGGTTGAAGCGAGGCGGCTGTTTCGTCCAGCGATTGGCTGTTGATATCGGCAAGGCCGACAAACCAGCCGCGCGCCGCAAAATGAAGTGCGGTGGCCTGACCGATGCCAGAGCCTGCACCGGTGATGAAAATTGCTTTGCCTGTCATGCCTCTATCCCCCTGATATGATGTTGTTATCATTAATATCTTGTTGCGACATTGATGGTATTTCTGTGCAGGGACAGGGCCTTTCATCTGTTGAAATGGCCCGGTGCACCCCTGCGATGACTATGCAGGATGATGTCATAATGGCAAGGATTTGGCATAGGTTCATGCGTGACGGCACTGGACGCTGCTGGGCTTTCACCCTATGTTCATAGGCAATCAGACTATATGCTGTTCTCGCATATGGCGATTAAGGGGCTTTTCTTGCGGTTATTCTTGACCCTGTTGGCGTTGCTTTCCGGTTGGAGTGCCGCTGATCGCGCTGTGGCAGCGCCGGCGCAAGCCGCTGCTTTGGGCGCGATGGTCGTGCTGACGGAGGTCAAGGGCTCGGCAGAGGTGATGGAAGATCGCCATCATCCGCCGGAAAATCAAAAAGATCGCCGATTGAGTGATGCGCCCCTTGCGGCGCGCGCTGATGCGCTGCCCCCCACGCCGGGGCTGTTGCCGCGCATTGACTGCGCTTTGGAATAGCACGAAACTTTATCTACAGGCGCCTTTTCAGCCTGATCCGAACCTTGTTTTCGGCTTTCTTTCATATGGGCTTTTGGCCTGTGCGCGGTCATCCGCAACTCTTCATGATATTCCCGAGGAAATACTGATGTTTTCTGGCTTGGTGAAAAGCCTCTTTGGCTCATCCAACGAGCGCTATGTCGCTTCCATCCAAAAAATTGTGGACAAAATTAATGCGCTAGAGCCGCAGATGGAGGCGATGGACGATAGCGCGCTTCAGGCCCAGACGCCATTGTTCCGCCAGCGGCTCGCCGATGGTGAGACGCTGGATAAGCTGCTGCCAGAAGCTTTTGCAACGGTGCGCGAGGCATCGCGCCGGGTGCTGAATATGCGCCATTTCGATGTGCAGATGGTGGGCGGCGTGGTGCTGCATCGCGGCGAGATTGCCGAAATGGCGACCGGCGAAGGCAAGACGCTGATGGCGACTTTGCCTGTCTATCTGAATGCCTTAGAAGGCAAAGGCGTTCATGTGGTAACGGTGAACGATTATCTGGCTCGCCGTGACGCGGAAACCATGGGCGTGCTTTACAGCTTTTTGGGCCTGACGACCGGCACCATCATTCCCAATCTGAATGAAATGGAACGCCGCGAAGCCTATAATTGCGATATCACCTATGCCACCAACAATGAGCTGGGCTTTGATTATCTGCGCGACAATATGAAATTTGATCGCGAACAGATGGTCCACCGCGAATTTAATTATGGCATTGTTGACGAAGTCGATTCCATTCTGATCGATGAGGCGCGAACACCGCTGATCATTTCCGGCCCGACCGATGATAAGACCGAGCTTTATGTCAGCGTGAATGCTGTCGTGCTGAATTTGGTCGATAATGATTATGAGATGGATGAAAAATCCAAATCGATCAATCTCACCGAAGAGGGCACGGAGCATGTGGAGCAATTGCTCAGCGAGGCCGGTTTGCTTTTTGGCGGCAATTTATATGATATTGAGAACACGCAGATTGTTCATCATGTCAATCAGGCGCTGAAAGCGATCAAGATGTTTCGCGCCGATACCGACTATATCGTCAAAGACGGTAAGGTCGTGATTATCGATGAATTTACGGGCCGTATGATGGATGGTCGCCGCTGGTCGGATGGGCTGCATCAGGCGGTGGAAGCCAAGGAAGGCGTGCGGATCGAGCCGGAAAACCAGACGCTGGCTTCCATCACTTTCCAAAATTATTTCCGCATGTATCCCAAGCTTTCCGGGATGACGGGAACGGCGGCGACGGAAGCGGCCGAATTTTTCGATATTTATAAAATGAATGTGGTGACCATCCCCACCAACCGCCCGATTGCGCGGCAGGATGATGAGGATGAGTTTTACCGCAATATCACCGATAAATTCATGGCGATTGCGCGCACCATTCGTGAGGCCAATGAGCGCGGCCAGCCGGTGCTGGTCGGAACGGTTTCGATTGAAAAGTCCGAGCTTTTATCTTCCTATCTGGAAAAGGAAGGCGTGGCGCACAGCGTGCTGAATGCGCGTTTCCACGAAAGCGAGGCGCAGATTGTGGCGCAGGCGGGCCGATTGGGCACGGTGACCATCGCCACCAATATGGCCGGTCGCGGAACCGATATTAAACTGGGCGGCAATGAAGAGTTTCGCATTGAAGCGGAACTGGCCGATCTGCCCGAAGGCCCCGAACGCGAAGCCGCAGAGCAGCGCATTCGGGATGAAGTTGCCGCAGAACGGGCGCAAGTGCGGGCTGCAGGCGGTCTGTTTGTGTTGGCGACGGAGCGGCATGAAAGCCGCCGTATCGATAATCAGCTGCGCGGACGCTCAGGCCGTCAGGGTGATCCGGGCTTGTCGAAATTCTATCTGTGCCTTGATGATGATCTGCTGCGGATATTTGGCCCTGAAACGCTGTTCTCCAAAATGATGAACAAGACGCTGGAGGAAGGCGAGGCCATTGGGTCCAAATGGCTGTCCAAGGCGATTGAGCAAGCGCAGAAGAAGGTGGAAGCGCGCAACTATGATGTGCGCAAACAGGTCGTTGAATATGACAATGTGATGAACGACCAGCGCAAGGTGATCTACGAGCAGCGCGGCGAAATTATTGACAGCGAAACGGTCGATGATGTGATGACCGCGATGCGGGCGGAAACGGTGAACAGCATTGTGGCCGATGCGTGCCCGCCGGGAAGCTATCCCGAACAATGGGAAATTTCGGCTCTGAAAGAGCGCATCTCCAATGTGCTGGACCTGAGCCCGCCGATTGACGCTTGGATGGAAGAAGATGCTGTCGAGCCGGAAATGTTCGACGAGCGGCTGCAAGTGTTGGCGGATGAGCATGTGGCGGCAAAGTCCGCCGATGTGGATGAAGCAACATGGCGCAGCATTCAGAAATCGGTGTTGCTGCAGACGCTGGATCATCATTGGAAAGAGCATCTGGCAACATTGGATGCGCTGCGCCAAGCCGTGTTCCTGCGCGCTTATGCGCAAAAGCAGCCGATCAATGAATATAAGCAGGAAGCCTTTGGCCTGTTTGAACGGATGCTCAGCAATATTCGCGAGGATGTGACCCGCACCATTGCGCGTCTGGAATTCCGCAGCGAAGAGCCAGAGCCGCTGCCCCTGCCAGAACTGCCAGACTTTTTGACCACCCATATCGATCCGTTCACCGGTGAGGATAATAGTGCGGATGAAGATGCCGGCACACGGGGTTTAATTCCCGATGCCCTGCCGCCGTTTCAAATTCCGCGCCCAGCGGCAGCAGATGGGGGCAATCCTTATGCCGATATGGCATTGAGCCGCAACGATCCTTGCCCCTGTGGTTCAGGCCGCAAATATAAGCATTGCCACGGGGCCGTTTAGGCGGCTCTTTTACGGCTTGTGGAAACATCAAGGCCCGGCCTGTCATATGCTGACAGGCCGGGCCTTGGCTTATGCGTGATATGATATGCGGCCATTGACCCGCCCTTGGCATCACTTCTAAGCTCTCTATCGGGCAATGCTGGGGGGATAGTCTATGCGCGATGGAGTGAACGTATCGCTGCTGTGGGCTGTGGCGGCGGTAATGATTTTATCCCCTGTCAAAGCGGAACCGGCAGAGGCTGCTGCGCTGCAGCCCGCGTCGGCATGGAAAATTGAGCCGACCGATCTGGCCTGTTATTTGACCCGTGATTTTGGTGTGGACGATCAAGCCGTTACATTAAAATTGCGTTGGTCGCTGGTGAAAACTTCCGTTCGTTGGATGGTGAGCGGGCCGCTGATGGCCATGAACATGGCTGAGACCAGCGAGGAGGCGAGCCGGGCGCTGGCGGGCAGGGTGACAATGACGATGCTGCCCCAACAGATAGAGCATAGTCATGCCGCGATATTCGGCCTCAGTGCAGAGGATGATAAGCCCTATGCGCTTTGGTTAGACCGAAAGGCGCAAACTTTTGAAAAGTTGCGGGATGATCAGCAGATATCATTGGCGGGTTCGCGCGGCGGTGAACTGTTGCTCAGCATATCTGGCATAGTGAAAGCCGTCGCGGCATTGGAAGGCTGCATCGCGGGGCAGCGTAAAGCGATCGGCTGGAATGACGATATTGCCGTGGAAGCGCGCCCGGCAAATTATGCAGCGCGCTGGGTAACCAATTTGGATTATCCAAGCCTATCGCGGCGCAACCGCGATGAAGGGATGGTGGGTTTTCTACTGATGGTTTCCGAGACGGGGGAGGTGAGCGATTGCCACATTACTGATCCGTCGGGCTTTGCGGAATTGGATGATGAAACTTGTGCCTTGGTGCGAAAACGCGCGAGATTTCATCCTGCCAAGGATGCCGAGGGACGCGCGGTAAAAAGCCAATATCACAATCATGTGAGATGGCAGTTGCCGCGCTGATCGTGATAAGAAAGGGCGCGGCCTAGGCCATAAGCCTAGGCCGCGCCCTTTGCGCCTTTACTTATTCTGCCGGCCCTCGATCAGCCCATCGACAAGGCTGGGATCGGCGAGGGTGGAAGTGTCGCCGAGCGAGCCATAATCATTTTCCGCAATTTTCCGCAAAATACGGCGCATGATTTTGCCCGAACGGGTTTTCGGCAGCGCCGGGGTGAATTGGATATGATCCGGCGTTGCGATGGGGCCGATTTCCTTGCGCACCTGCTGCTTTAGCGTGGCCAACAATTCGTCTGACGGCTCAACCCCGGCATTGAGGGTGACATAGCTGTAAATGCCTTGACCCTTGATATCATGCGGGAAGCCGACAACCGCCGCTTCGGCTACCAGATCATGGAGCACCAGAGCGCTTTCCACTTCGGCGGTGCCCATGCGATGGCCAGAAACGTTGATCACATCATCGACCCGGCCAGTGATCCGCCAATAGCCATCGGCATCGCGGCGGCAACCATCGCCCGTGACATATTTCCCCGGAAAGCTGGCGAAATAGGTCTGCACAAAGCGATCATGATCGCCATAAAGCGTGCGCGCCTGACCGGGCCAGCTGTGGGTGATCACGAAATTGCCCTCGGCTGCACCGCCAATTTGCTCATCCGCCAGCACTTTGCCATCGCCATCGACCAATTGCGGACGGACGCCAAAGAAGGGGCGGCCAGCGCTGCCGGGCTGCATTTTATGCGCGCCGGGCAGAGTGGTCATCATCATCGCGCCGGTTTCGGTTTGCCACCATGTGTCAATCACCGGCACCCGGCTTTTGCCGACAATTTCATAATACCAGCGCCACGCTTCCGGATTGATCGGCTCGCCCACGCTGCCGAGCAGGCGAATGGAGGAAAGATCATAAGGCGTCACATAATCATCGCCTTCGCGCATCAGAGCGCGGATCGCGGTGGGGGCGGTATAAAGAATATTGACGCGATATTTATCCACAATCTGCCAGAAACGATCATGATCGGGATAGTTGGGCACCCCTTCAAACATCAGCGTAGTGGCGCCATTTTGCAGCGGTCCATAAACGACATAGCTATGGCCGGTGACCCAGCCGATATCGGCGGTGCACCAGAAAACTTCGCCGGGGCGATAATCAAAGCCATAACGGAAGCTGACCGCGGTCCACACCGCATAGCCGCCGGTGGTGTGCAACACACCCTTGGGCTTTCCGGTGGAGCCGGAGGTGTAAAGGATGAACAGCGGGTCTTCGGCGTTCATCACCTCGCATGGGCAGTCCGCAGGGGTGCTGGCGGTCACATCGGCGGAAAATTCATGATAATAATGGTCGCGGCCAGCCTTCATATCCACCGCGCCGCCGGTGTGGGCGACAACCAACACACCCTTCACATCGATACGCTCCAGCGCTTTATCGACATTGGCTTTCAGCGGAATGACTTTGCCGCCGCGCCGACCTTCATCGGCGGCAACCACCCAATCGCTGCCGCAATCTTCGATCCGGCCATGGATGGCATCGGGCGAAAAGCCGCCAAAGATCACACTATGCACGGCGCCAAGGCGGGCGCATGCCAGCATGGCGAAGGCGCCTTCCGGGATCATCGGCATATAAATGGTGACGCGATCGCCCTTTTTCACCCCCATTTTCTGGAGCGTGGCGGCAAAGCGGATCACTTCGGATTGCAGCTCGGCATAGCTGATCTGCCGTGCTTCGGCATCCGGGGAATCCGGTTCAAAAATAATCGCTATGCGTTCGCCATGGCCGTTCTCCACATGGCGATCCACAGCATTGTAGCAAAGGTTCAACTGACCATCTTCAAACCATTTTATGTTGACCGGATCGAAAGACCAGCCAGAGATTTTTTTCGGCTTAGTCACCCAATCCAGGCAATTGGCCTGCTCGGCCCAAAAAGCATCGGGGTCGTTGATGCTTTGGGCATAAAGGCGGTCATAATCGGCAGCGCTGCAAAGGGTGTTGGCAGCGGCGTCGTCGGGCACCGGAACAAAAGGTTCAGATACTGGCGCGTTCGTCAAATCATCTCTCCTGCTTGCTGCCTCTCATCTTGGGGCAACAGCATAAATCCCACGTCGTAAGGGTAACGCCGGGCCAAGAAAATGCCAAGGGAGATAGAGATTTTTTGACCAGCCTAAAGCAGTGAAATTGCGCTGCCTCCACCGCAAGCGGGACTGGCCATGGGGAGTGAAGGCGGATGGATATGAACAGGGGGCCAGTGCGTCGCACCAGCCCCCTTGCTATTTTAGGATGAAGCGCGTCTGCGTGCGGCTGTTAGGCTGCGTTTTGCCAAAGCGTGCCTTTATCACCCCAATTTTTGATATGCCCAGCCTTGCCGACCGGCTCAATTTTGCCGCTGGTCAGAAATTCCAGCATCGCGGCATCACCAATATCCACATGGGCCAGAGTGCGCTTGTCATCCGGCGTGCGGGCGACGATGACGCCAGCGCGTGGTTGACCATCGCGGCCATAAAAGACGGTGTAGCTTTCGATGGTCGCCGGGCCTTCATAGCCTTCTGCCATGGCAGGCACGGGGCCGCGCTTTTCTTCCGCTTCCGATTGATAATCGAAATCCTGCGGGAATTGGGCGGCGGCGATGGGTTCGGCGCCCAGCACGATGCAATGGTTATCGGTGGCAAAGCCGCCATTGGCGAATAAAAAGCCATAACGGCCTTCTTTGCGTAGCTTTTGCGCCATGGAAACAATGGCGTGGCTCATATAATTGGCAATGGGGCCGCCACCGAAGGTCAGGCCGCCAAAGACGGTGGCGGGCTTATCCGCATCCCAGCCCAGCGTGCGCCGGGCCATTTTGGGCACGCAGGGAAAGCAGCTGTATAATTCCACACAATCAAAATCAGCAGCCGTCATCTGGTTGAGTTCCAATGTGCGGTTGATGCTGGTTTCCATACTGACGCTGCCATGATAGCGATCTCGCGCCAAAATGCTGGCAGGTTCCTTGGCCGCTGCCCCCATGCCGATATAGATGATCTGATCTTCTGCAATGCCGCGGCGGCGTGCTTCGGCAAGGCTGGCGACGAGGAAAGCTGCACCCTGATTGACACTGCTATTGGCGACCATCAGCTTGTTATACGGAAAAGCGATAGGGCGGTTTTTGTCGCTGACCGTCAGAATATCCGCCGGAGCGGCGCCGGTTTTGATCCATGCGCCATCATTCTCGGCCGCGACTTGCGAAAAAAGCGACCAAATTTGTGCGCTTTCATCCTGCGCGTCTGACAGGGATTGGCCCCACGAAGCGCGCGTGGCATTTTCATAAAGGGGATAGACATCCACCGGCGCGGAGAGGCCGTGGCGCTGGGCATAATTGGGTTCTTTGCGTGTCGATACCTGACGCACCGCATTATAGCTTTTATCTTCCCCCGCTGCGGCCTTTTTGGCGCGGCCTGCCGCTGTCCGCAGCGCTTCGCCGCCGGCAATGGCGGCCAGCTTAATCTCGCCTGCACCAATGCGGTTGGCCGCTTCGTTGAGCAAGCGAACGGGCGTGTCGCCATGCGGGGCAGCCGATTGATAGTTGACGGCGGGATTGGCACCAATCGCCGCCGCCAATGGTTCGCATAATTTGCCCAAAGAATAAAAGCTGATCTGATCCACAATGGCGAGACTGTCGATCTCGGCCAGCAAGCCGCCACCTGCATCGGCGTCGGCGCGTTTCAGCGCCTCCACCATCAGGCCCAGGCTATCCAGCCCATTATCAGGATCGGCGGGGCGATCATTGATCTGCCCCACACCGATAATGACCGGAATCAATTCCGGATCGGTCATTTTATTGGCCGCCATTGCGGGGTCGATCAGCGCCATATTAGCGGGCCTTCCATTCGGGCTTGCGCTTTTGCGCGAATGCAAGCGGGCCTTCGCGGGCGTCTTCACTGCGGAACAAAATGTCGCGTTCGCGTGCGTTGGTATCCCAATCGCCCGTTTCTGCATCGACCTTGCCGTCCAAAATGCCCAGCGCCACGCGCTTGCTGGCCTGAACCGAAAGCGGTGCATTGGCGGCGATTTTTTCAGCCAGTGCCAGTGCGGTTGGCATCAGATCGGCGAGCGGCACCACTCGATTGGCAAAGCCATAGCGAAGCGCGGCTTCAGCGGTGAAGGGATCGCCGGTCAACAAATGTTCCATGGCGATTTTTGGTGGCAGTTGGCGCGCGATACGGAAAGCGCCGCCAGCAGCGGCAAACAGGCCGACTTTCACTTCGGGCAGGCCGAATTGAGCATGATCTGCGGCAACGACCAGATCCGCCGACAGCGCGATTTCGCAGCCACCGCCAAAGGCAAAGCCATTGACCGCAGCGATAATGGGCTTGGAAATGGGGTGTGATACGATACCGGCAAAGCCCCATGCCTGCTGTGCAGGATCTTTCGGTGCCAGCATCTCTCCGCGCGACAAGGCGACCAGATCGGCGCCAGCACAGAAGCTTTTCTCGCCTGCGCCGGTGATGACCACAGCGCGGATTTCGCTATCCTTTTCGGCTTCTTCAAGCGCGGTGCCAACGCCAACATGAACATCGGCGTTCACGGCATTGCGGGCGTCTGCACGGTTGATTGTGATAATCAGCACATGGCCTTTGCGTTCCGTTAGGACGGCGGCGGTCTCACTCATGCGAATCTCTCCTTAACATTCATAGGTGCAATATCGACGTGACTTTACGTTTACGTCAACTGCTAAGGTGGAGAGGGTTCGTATAAAGGGCAAAGAACAGCCCCCGAAGCGCAGGGCTGCGGGGGCTGTTTGATGCGATTCGTCTTTTGATGCAGCCTTTTATGGCCGCTTCAATAGGACAGAAATTAGCGTTGTTTAGATGGATTGGCCGGTTTTGGCCCAATCCGCCATAAAGCCTTCAATGCCCTTTTCCGTGAGGATATGTTTGAACAGGCCGCGGATCACCGAAGGCGGCGCGGTCATCACATCGGCACCGATTTTCGCTGCTTCCAACACATGAATGCCATGGCGCACGCTGGCGACCAGAATTTCCGTCTTATAGCTATAATTATCATAGATCAGACGGATATCGTCGATCAGGGCCATGCCATCAAAGCCATTGTCATCATGACGGCCAACGAAGGGCGAGACGAAGGTTGCGCCCGCTTTGGCGGCGAGCAAGGCTTGAGCGGCGGAAAAGCAGAGGGTGACATTCACCATCGTGCCATCATTGGTCAGCGCCTTGCAGGTTTTCAGGCCATCAATTGTCAGCGGCACCTTGATGCAGACATTGTCAGCGATTTTCCGCAGCACTTCGGCTTCCTGCATCATGGTGGCATGATCCAGCGCCACCACTTCGGCGGAAACCGGGCCATCCACAAGGGCGCAGATTTCCTTGGTCACTTCCTTGAAATCACGGCCGGATTTGGCGATCAGCGACGGGTTGGTGGTGACGCCATCGAGCAGGCCAGTGGCGGCCAATTCCTGAATATCGGCGATTTCGGCTGTGTCAGCGAAAAATTTCATGACGGGCTTATCCTTTGGGGAGCATGTGGAGGATTCGAGTTTTGCTGATCCTTTAGACCAAGAGGGCCATCAAACCAACAATCGCTGACATCGGGTAATATCAGCCGCAGATGCGGCGCTTTGCCCAGCGCGGCTTATTTCCCCAGCACCAAAGCTCCGATCAACAGCGGGTTGCGGGTGGCCTGCGGATTGGCCCGGATCGCAGCTTCTTCCTGACCGATGGCGCGGAAGATGGCGTCATTGCTTTGGCGCGCGATATTTTGTGCCAGATCAGAAATATTTACGCCGCTGGTCGCGCGCAGCGCTTCGCCGATGATGGGATTGCTGGCCATTTGCAGCGCATCCTGCACGGCTGGAAACATGGCGCCGATCAAGCTATTGCCCATGCTGCGTTGCAACAGATCGGTCGCCGCTGTCGGGCCGCCGCGCAAAATGGCGGCGGCATCGGCGATGCTGATTGAGCGTATGGCCTCCACAAACAGGGGCGCAGCGCGCGCAGCGCCTTTTTCCGCAACGCCGTTCACCTCGCGCGTTAGCCGCTCTTTAAACAGGGCGGAATTGAGGATCCTATCTGCCAAGGAGCCGCCATGGCCGCCCCATTGCGCAGGCAGATCAAGCCGGGCGATTTGCGAATCATAAAATCCGCCCGGCTCTGTTAGCGTGGCGATGGCGCGCTGGGACGATAGAGTCATTAATTCGCGCACGGCATCGGTGAGCGACCAACTGCCCATGCCAACACAGGCGGGCAGAGTCAGGATTGGGGCGGTGGCGAATAGAGTCAGCAATTGGCGGCGGCTGGGGGCAGGGATCATCGCAGTCACTCCATAAAAACAGGCTGGTGTTCGATCTTTGTTCTGGCTAAGCCAAGCCATGGCCAAAGCGAAACGTCAATATGTCTGCCAAAATTGCGGTTCTGTCACCCATCGGTGGCAGGGGCAATGTGGTGATTGCCAAGAATGGAATGTGTTGGTGGAGGAAGCGCCACAAACGACATTCTCCGTCAAACATGATCTGAGCCGTGGCGGCCGCTCTATCGCGCTGGAATCGCTGGATGCCCCGAGCATCATGCCGGAACGCATGTTGTGCGGCATATCGGAATTTGATCGGGCGCTGGGCGGCGGTTTCGTGGCGGGATCGGCAACGCTGATCGGCGGCGATCCGGGTATCGGCAAATCCACCTTGCTGTTGCAGGCCGCTGGGCAATTGGCGCTGGCGGGAAAATCCGTGGTCTATATCAGCGGGGAGGAAGCCGCGGCGCAGGTGCGGCTGCGGGCGCAGCGGTTGGGGCTGGGCCATGCGCCGGTGGCGCTCGCCAGCGCGACATCGGTGCGCGATATATTGGCGACGCTGGAAGGGCGCAAAGCCGATTTTGTTGTGATCGATTCGATCCAGACCATGCACAGCGATGTGATCGACAGCGCCCCCGGTACCGTCAGCCAGGTGCGGGCCAGCGCGCAAGAGTTGATCCGCTATGCCAAGCAGGGCGCCGCGGCGCTGGTGCTGGTGGGCCATGTGACCAAGGATGGCACCATCGCCGGGCCGCGGGTGCTGGAGCATATGGTGGATACGGTGCTGGCTTTCGAGGGCGAGCGCAGCCATCAATATCGCATCTTGCGCGCGGTGAAAAACCGCTTTGGCGGCACAGACGAGATTGGCGTTTTTTCCATGAATGAGGATGGGCTGGGCGAGGTCGCCAATCCATCCAGCTTGTTTTTGACCGATCGCAATCAGGATGTGCCGGGATCGGTGGTGTTTCCGGCCTTGGAAGGGACAAGGCCGGTGCTGGTAGAGGTGCAGGCGTTGACCGTGCGTCTGGCCAGTGGGGCGACACCGCGCCGGGCCGTGGTGGGCTGGGACAATGGCCGGCTGGCGATGGTGCTGGCGGTGCTGGAGGCACGCTGTGGATTGCAGATGGGCGCGGCGGAAGTCTATCTGAACATTGCGGGGGGCTATCGGCTGACCGATCCTGCGGCGGACCTTGCGGTGGCGGCGGCGCTGGTATCGGCTTTTACCGAACGTCCGGTTCCTGCCGAAACCATTGCTTTTGGGGAGCTTTCCCTATCGGGCGAGGTGCGGCCAGTGGCGCATGATGCACTGCGCCTGAAAGAAGCGGCAAAGCTTGGTTTTTCGCGGGCTTGGGCGCCCAGCGGCATGAAAGGCCATAAGGCGATTGCGATTCAGGGCTTTTCACGGCTGGGGGAACTCGTTGACCTGATGCTCGGACGGGACTAGCCAGCGCTTTATGGACAATATGACTGCCATGGATATTGCGGTGATGACGCTGGTCGGCGGCGGCGCTGTGCTGGGGTTTATGCGCGGGCTGGTTCAGGAAATTCTGTCGTTGCTGGCATGGTTGCTGGCGATTTTGGCGGTTCGTTTCCTGCATGCGCCAGTCACCGCTTTGCTCGATGATCGCGTGGGAACTGCGGGCGGCGCAGCGATGCTGGCCTTTGTGTTAATATTCGGCGTCATGTTTCTGGCTGGAAAATATCTATCGCGAAAAATGGGCGAGCGCAGCCGATCCTCGTTGGTTGGCGGCTTTGATCGCGGGCTGGGTGCCGGCTTTGGTGCGGTGAAGGGCCTGTTGATCGCGACCATCGCTTTCATGGCGATGACGCTGCTTTATGATATTGGCTATGGCAATGCGCTGCGGCCAGAATGGATGCGCGACAGCCGCAGCTATCCGGCGCTGAACGCGACCGGGGCGGCCCTGAGCAAGGTGATTGCCGAGCGCCGGGCGGAAGCAAAAGCGGCCCAGATCAAGGCCGATCAGCAGAATGAACCCTAAAGCCGTGAGCGCACCGCTTTATAATCGTGATATTCTGGCGCTGGCGGTGGAAAATGCCCAATATCCGCCGCTGACCGATGCAGATTTGCATGGCAGCCAGCGTTCGGCGATTTGTGGTAGCAGAGTCGGGCTGGACCTTTGCCTTGATGATCGGGGGCGCATTATCAAGCTGGGGATGAAGGTGGAGGCCTGCGCTTTGGGGCAGGCATCCGCCAGCCTTTTTGCCCGCCATGCTCTGGGTCTGGATGAGGCGGCGATGCGCCAGAGCCGGGATCAACTATGGGGCTGGTTGCGCGGCGAGGCGGATGGCCCATCCTGGACGGACTTTTCAGTGCTGGCCGCCGTGAAAGATTATCCTGCCCGCCATAGCGCCGTGATGCTGCCCTTTGATGTGGCTGTGTTGACGCTGGATCATGCGCCGAATAGCGAAGGCGGCACCACGGAAGGAAGCACCACGGCCTGATAGGGTTGATGGCGGCGGCTTGCTATCCGCCCCTCTTTACTGATCCGTATCGAGAAAGGCTGCGACCCGATCCAGCCCATAATCCTCGGTCACGAAAGATTGGCCAATATCCCGCGCCAAGATTAGCGGCAGCTTGCCATCGCGCACCTTTTTATCATGGCCCATATGGCCTGCCAAAATGGCGCCGCTTGCCGCAACTTCGGCGCTTGCCAAATTGTGCGGCAGGCCAACAGACGCCAAATGCGCCCGCACTCGTTCGGCGCGGTCGGGTGGGCACAGCCCTTGCGCGGCGGAAAAGCGAAACGCCAGCGCCATGCCAGCCGCAACGGCTTCGCCATGCAGCAGCAAATCAGAATAGCCTGTCTCTGCCTCCAACGCATGGCCAAAGCTGTGACCCAGATTGAGCAGCGCGCGGATATCCTGCGTTTCGCGCTCGTCCGCCGCCACAATGCGGGCTTTGCAACCGACAGCATGGGCAATGGCATAATGGCGGGCTTCGCGATCCCCTTTTAACAGCGCGGCGCCATTTTTCTCGCACCATGCGAAAAAATCGGCGTCGTCGATCAGCCCATATTTCACCACTTCCGCATAGCCTGCGCCAAGTTCGCGGCGCGGCAGGCTGGTAAGGGTGGTGGGATCAATCAGCACCAGCGTGGGCTGATGAAAGGCGCCGATCAGATTTTTGCCAGCAGGCACATTGATCGCAGTCTTGCCGCCGACACTGCTATCGACCTGCGCCAGCAAGGTGGTGGGCAATTGAATGAACTGACAGCCACGCTTGACGATGGAGCAGGCAAAGCCGACCAGATCGCCGATCACGCCGCCGCCAAGCGCCAGCACATGATCGCTGCGCTCCACGGCTTGAGCGATCAGCCATTCGGTGACTTTGGCCAGCCCATCCCAGCTTTTGCTGCCTTCCCCGGCATCGAGAATCAGCGCCTCATGAGCAATTCCCGCTTGATCCAGCGAGGCTTGCACCATCGCCAGATAATGCGGCGCGACATTTTTATCGGTGATGATCATGGTGCGCGGACGGCGCAGCAGGGGGGCGATATATTGGGCGGCGTTGGCCAGCAGGCCATCCCCAATCACAATCTCATAACTGCGTGCCCCGAGCGAGACGGTTAAGCTTTGCATGTGGCCAGAGCCTCCAAAATTGCGCGGACCGTCGCTTCATGCGGGTCGCTGGCAGAACTGACGCGCAGATGAGCCTGCGCATAAATGGGGTTACGAACGGTGGCCAGCTCTTGCAGCACCTCCGCCGGGTTGCGATCTTTCAGCAGGGGCCGATGGCTACGGCGGCCGACACGCTCCACCAAAGTGGGGATATCGGCATCAAGCCAGATCGATGTGGCTTTTTCCTGAATCGCTGTGCGCGTTTCATCATTCATGAAAGCGCCGCCGCCGGTGGCCAGCACCAAAGGCTGTTCATCCAGCAGCCGGGTGATGACGCGCCGCTCGCCATCGCGGAAATGTGATTCGCCAAATCGCGCGAAAATGTCGCTGATCGTCATGCCAGCGGCCCGTTCAATCTCGTCATCCGTATCGATAAAGCGCATGTTCAGGCGCGTCGCCAAACGGCGGCCAATGGTTGATTTTCCTGATCCCATCAGCCCAACGAGAACGATGGGTCTTTGCAGAATGAAAGACGGTATCGGGGAAATCGGGCTTTTCGGGTTTTGCGTCATGATGATGGCGGCTATACCGCGCATGCGGCGCGGAACAATGTTTTTGCTGCATCGCGCGGCCGAACGGAATAGGAAGTGACAGGATTTGAGCGGTAGCAAGGCACCAGAAAGCAAGCGGAAATTACGCCGGTGGTTGGGAATTGCGCTGCTGTTGGTGGGAATTTTTTTCCTATTCTTCTATGGGGGGCGGCCGATGGAGCCCCACAGTTTTGAGGTGGATGTGACCGATAAGATCGCCGAAATGACCCGATCCGCTTCGGCGGAAGCCGGGCTGCCAGCAGAATCGAAGGGGCAGACACCATGAGCCGCGCACCGATGATGAAGGCGAATATAGCTCGCAAGGCTGGCAAGACCAAAAGCCTTTGGGCTTTGGGGATTTCCGGCGCGGCGCTGGCAACGGCGCTTATTTTGCCAGCCGTGGCGCAGGAATCCTTGCTGCCCGAAGGTTTTGGCAGCCCTGAACCCGCGCCAAAATCGGCGCCAACGCCAAAAGCTACGCCGAAACAAACACCGCCAGCCAAGCAGGCGCCTGCGCCGAAACAGGGGAGCGCGCCTGCACCAAAAGCGACGGGCAGCGGATCCGCAGGCAGCGGCGCAACAGCAGCTTCGCCGAGCAACCCGCCCTCTGGCAGTGCGACTGAGACTGGAACCGCGCGTGCGGCCGGGGCTGAGGCAGGCCCCGCTGAAGATAATGAGATTGCCGAATCGGAATATGCGATTCCGGGCCGGTTAAAATATGATCTGCCACCGGGAACGCGGCGTTCGCTTAGCCGTATCGGGCCGTTGACGGTTGAAAATGGTGGGTTTTCCAGCAATGCTTTTGGCACGCGCGGCGAATATACCGCCTTGCTGATGCGGGCGGCGAGCGGCGATTTTGCTTCTCGCTGGGCGCATATCTTGCTGCGCCGGGCATTGGTTTCCGCATTGGATACGCCATCGACGGTCAATGGTGCGGACTTGGCGGCGGAGCGGGCGGCTTTGCTGCTGCGCATGGGCGAATCGGTGGCAGCGCGCTGGATCGTGCAATCGGTGGATTATGATCGCGCGACCAAAGCCATGGTATCGGCCGCGCAGCAAACCTATCTCGCCACGGCGGATCCGGCAGGGCTTTGCGCTTATGTGCCTGCGGGATTAGCGCATGGCAATGAACATGTCTGGCGCTTATCATCCGCCATATGTTCCAGCTTTTCGGGCGAAGCTGGCCCCGCAGGCTGGGCGGTTAGCAAGGTGCGGTCCGGCGGCAAAGTCGCAAATTTTGATATATTGCTGACCGAGCGGGTGCTGGGCGTAACGAGCAGTGCGAGCCGATCGACGACGATTGAATGGAATGGCGTGGATCGGCTGACCGATTGGCGCTTTGCGATGGCAACCGCCACCGGCACGGCCATCCCAGATGCGCTGATGGCGTCGGCGTCGGGCGCGATGCAGTCATGGTCTGTGCTGGCACCGATGACAGAGATGGATCGGCGCCTTGCTTCTGCGCCTGAAGCGGCGGTGCGGGGCGTGCTTTCCAATGCGGCCTATGTCTCACTGTTAAGCGCGGCTGCCGGAGAACAAGAGCCATCCGAAGGATTGGCCGCGCATATGGCCTTGGTGCGTGATGCCTTAGGCGCGGGCAGCGGCGATGCGCGCTATGCTGGCATGAAGCGCTTGTGGGGTGGCTCGGCCAATGCGCGCCAGCAATATGCCGCTATCATTCTGACCGCCCGGGCAGCCGCTGCCTTGCCGCTGGGCGCTCAGGTGGATGATGATCCTTGGCAGCTGGTGGGATCGATGCTGGCGGGCGGCTATGATCGCAATGCCAGTGCGTGGATTTCCCAGCTGAATATTGGCAGCCGGGCCTGGGCCATCATGGCGGTGGGATCGGATCGGCCATTGAGCAATATCAATGCATCGGCGGTCAATGGTTTTTCCAGTGATGATGACAGCACCGATGGCCAGCGCGCCAAATTGCTGCTGGCGGGCTTGGCCGGTCTGGACCGGATATCGGCCGAGGATAGCGCATCGGCAGCGGGGAAATTGGGCGTTGATTTTGCCAAGCAAAGTCGCTGGACACGGGCGATGAGCGAAGCGGTTGAACGGCAGGAACCGGGCATGGTCGCGCTGCTTGCCGCCATTGGGATGCAAGGCGATTGGGCCAAAGTTCCAGCCTATCATCTCTATCATATCACGCGCGCGCTGAAGGCCGTGGGGCTGGAAGCCGAAGCACGGATGATCGCGGCGGAAGCCTTGGTGCGTGTCTGACGGATCGCTGATCGACCGGTTTTTGGAAATGATGGCGGCAGAGCGGGGCGCATCACGCAACACGCTGGCGGCCTATCGCCGCGATCTGACGCAGGCGGCAGAGTTGGCGCCATCATCACTGGCCACAGCGGATGTGCAGGATTTGCGGGCGCTGATGGCGGAATATCGCGCGCTGGCGGCGAGCAGCGCGGCGCGCAAATTGTCTGCACTGAGGCAATTTTATGCTTTTTTGGCAGAGGAAGGCGAGCGTGAGGATAATCCCACGCTGGATATTGCGCGCCCTGCGACGCGCCGACCTTTACCGCGGATTTTATCGCATCAGCATGTGGAGCGTTTATTTGCGACCGCAGAACAGGAAGCGGGAGGAGAGGCTGCGCGGCCTACGGCGCTGCGCCTGCTGTTGATGCTGGAAATGCTTTATGGATCCGGCTTGCGAGCGACGGAATTGGTGGCGCTGCCGCGCCGCGCCATTCAGGGCGCTGATGGCTTTCTGATGATCCGGGGCAAAGGCGAAAAGGATCGGTTGGTGCCGCTGTCGGCGCGTTCAAAAATCGTGCTGGATCGCTGGCTGGAACATATTCCAGCCGAATCACCATGGCTGTTTCCATCAGGGAAATCGCATCTGTCGCGTATTCGTCTGTATCAATTGCTGCGCGAATTGGCGGCGCGGGCCGGAGTGGATCCGATGGCGGTCAGCCCCCATGTGCTGCGCCATGCCTTTGCGACCCATTTGCTGGAAGGCGGCGCAGATTTGCGGGCGCTTCAGATGATGTTGGGCCATGCCGATATTGCGACAACAGAAATATACACCCATGTTGATAGCAGTCATTTGGTGGAACTGGTCAATCGCCGCCATCCTCTGGCGCAGATGGGCATAATGAATAACTCATGATCCTAGGGCGTTGACCTTGGCGCTTCATCCGCCTAGCGCTTCGGCATGACTGCCTTTCTGGATTTCGAAAAACAGGTTGCCGCGCTGGACCGGCAAATTGCGGAACTGCGCGCAATGGGGGAAGACCCCACGCTGAATATCGAGAATGATATTGCGCGGCTGGAGGATAAAAGCTCCAAATTGCTGCGCGATATTTATTCCAAGCTCAGCCCGTGGCAGAAAACGCAGGTCGCGCGTCATCCGGAGCGCCCGCATTTCAAACATTATATCGATGGCATGTTTGATGACTTCCTGCCGCTGGCGGGGGATCGCAACTTTGCGGATGATCATGCCATCATCGGCGGCTTTGCGCGTTTCCGTGGCCAGCGGGTGATGGTGATGGGCCATGAAAAGGGCGATGATATTCCATCGCGCATGAAGCATAATTTCGGCATGGCCAAACCGGAAGGCTATCGCAAAGCCATTCGCTTGATGCAGCTTGCGGATCGCTTTGGCTTGCCGGTGATTTCGCTGGTCGATACGTCTGGTGCCTTTCCCGGCATTCAGGCGGAAGAGCGCGGTCAGGCGGAGGCGATAGCCCGATCCACCCAACAATGTTTGGCGCTGGGTGTGCCGATGGTGGCTGCCATCGTCGGCGAAGGCGGGTCTGGCGGCGCGATTGCCATGGCGGCCGCCAACCGGGTGCTGATGTTTGAACATGCCGTTTATTCGGTCATTTCGCCGGAAGGTTGCGCGTCTATCCTGTGGCGCACCGCTGAGAAGGCCGCCGATGCGGCGACAGCGATGAAAATGTCGGCGCAGGATTTGCTGGGTATGAAGGTGATTGACGCCATCGTGCCCGAACCAGTGGGCGGGGCGCACCGCAATCCAGAGCAGGCGATGCGAGCGCTGGGCGATGAAATTGCGCGTCAACTTGCCTCGCTGACGGATATGTCGTCGCAAGAGCTGTTGTTGCAGCGCGAAGATAAATTTTTGGGCATGGGCCGCGCCTGATCACGGATAGGCTGAGGGGGAGGCGCCTTGCGCTCCCTTGGCTGTGCCGCGGAACCGGAAAGCGGCCGCGGCGTTGCCTTGTGAACGGCCCGATGCCATTGTTGCTGGTCTGGCAGGCCTAGCTGGCTTGGCTGGTCTGGGCTTTGGCAGCAAGATCGGCCCTTATGATTGGAGAAACGCGTCCATGGCCAATTTCCGGAAACCCTCTTTTTTCTTGACCGCTGCTTTGCTGGCGACGACCGGTTTTGGCGCTGTGGCACTTGCGCCCGCAGCCGATGCGCAGCTGAAGAAGATTAAGACAGCGCAGAGCATCACCGCGCAAGAGCGGCAGCAGGGGGCAGAGGCGCATCCTCAGTTGATGGAGGAATTTGGCGGCGCTTACAGCGGACCACAAGCGGCCTATGTCACCCGCATCGGGCAGAATATTGCGCTGCAATCCGGGCTGGGCAATGCGCGCGATTTTCATGTGACTTTGCTGAATTCGCCGGTCAACAACGCCTTCGCCATTCCCGGCGGCTATATTTATGTGACCCGTCAATTGATGGCGTTGATGAATGATGAAGCGGAACTGGCCGGGGTGCTGGGCCATGAGGTGGGCCATGTGGCGGCGCAGCATAGCAAAAAGCGCCAGTCGGCGGCGACCCGCAACACGATTTTGGGGGTGCTGGGATCGGTGCTGGGCGGCGCCATAGGCGATGGCGGCGGCTTGCTAGGCGGGCTGGGCGGTTTGTTGCAAAATAACGCCATGAAGGTGGCGCAATTGGCGACATTGGGCTTTTCGCGCAGTCAGGAATTGCAGGCGGACCAATTGGGCGTGCAATATTTGGTAAGCGCCGGATATGATAGCGGAGCGCTGGCCACCATGCTGGCCAGTCTGGCGAATCAAACGGCGCTGGATGCGCGATTGGCGGGCAATAATGGCGGATCATCGCTGCCAGCATGGGCCAGCACCCACCCTGATCCGGCATCACGGGTGACCAATGCTGAAGCTCTGGCCAGAAAGGCAGGGGGCACCGGACGCACCCGCAATGGGGATGTGTTCATGGGTCAGATCAATGGCATGACCTATGGCGATGATCCGGCACAGGGCGTGGTGGAGGGCAATGATTTCCTGCACCCCGATTTGAAACTGAAATTCACCATTCCAACTGGCTATGCGATGCAAAATGGCACCAGCGCTGTTTCGGTGAGCGGCAATGGCGGGCAGGCGCAATTTTCCACCGCGCGCTATACGGGGGATATGAACGCCTATATCGCCAGCGTCATTCGCGGCGTGGCGGGCCAAAACAGCAATGTCGGAACCGGCAATATTCAGCGCACCACGGTGAACGGCCTGCCCGTTTCCTATACCTCGTTGCGGGCCAATACCCAATCCGGGCAAGTGGATGTGACGGTTTATGCTTATGAATTTTCCAAATCGCAGGCTTTTCACTTTGTGGCGCTGACGCGGGCCGGTGGTGCGGGCGTGTTTAACAGCATGTTCAGCAGTGTGCGCCGCCTGAGCAATGCCGAAGCCGCAGCGGTGCGCAGCCGCAAGGTGGAGGTGGTAACGGTTAGAAATGGCGATAGCATTGCCAGCCTTTCCCGCCGCATGGCCTATAGCCAATATCAGCAAGAGCGGTTTTTGGTGCTGAACCGATTGGCCGCCAATGCGCGGCTGACGCCGGGGCAGAAAGTGAAAATCATCAGCTATTCCGCCCGATAGGGATGGGATCATTTTGGCTGATTGGTGATGAAAGAATCTTCTGTTGCTTAAGCATGAATCCGGCGCCTTGCCGGTGAATTATCTGGTGGTGACGGCGGCGGCGCTGGTCGATGGCGATGGCCGCATCTTGGTGCAGCAGCGCCCGGCTGGTGGCAGCATGGCGGGCCTGTGGGAATTTCCCGGCGGCAAGATGGAGCATGGCGAAACGCCGGAAACCGCCCTGATCCGCGAATTGCACGAAGAATTGGGCATTGATGTGGAGCAGGCGTGTCTGGCGCCTGCTTGCTTCGCCAGTGATAAGGTGGGCGAGAAGCATTTGCTGTTGCTGCTTTATGTTTGCCGTAAGTGGCGCGGAACGCCGACAGCCCATCATGCCGAAGCGCTGCGCTGGGTGCGCCCGGTGGAAATGTATGGTCTGGATATGCCGCCTGCCGACATTCCGCTGATCGGCCTGATCGAGGCGCTGGTTTAAGCCAAAGCTAAAGAAGCCAAAGCCATGAAGCGGCGACGGAGACGCCCTTTATTCTGGTGATGCTGGATCAAGCGGCTTTTTCAGCGCCTCTGCAAGGGATGCGGTGGCGCTGCCCCGGCGCGCCGGTTTGGGCTGGCTGGGGTCGGGTGCCCAGCCACTGAAATAAATGATCCGGAATGCCTCGCTGATCCGGCCATCGTCATCGGCTTGGGCCGTAAAGGCGGCTGCAATATGGGCCGCTTCTTGGCGCGTGAGGGGGGAGGGCGCCGGGTTTAGTCGGCTCGACAAATTGTTGGCGCGCAAATCCCGCACCAGCCCGGCTAGCGCGCCATAGCGCACATTCAGCGCCTCGACATCGACCACGGGCAGTGTGAAGCCCACGCGCTGAAGCAGATTGCCGGTGGATGCCAGATCAATTTGGGGGTGCATACGCGGAATGCCGCGCACGCCATCGGCCATCACCGCGCGGCGCAGGCGGGGCAGGCTGCCGTCGCCGACAAGGGCCCCGAGCAGCAAACCATCTGGCGCCAATAAGGCGCGCATACGCAGCAGAGCGCCGGGCACATCATGGACGCTATCCAGCCCCGTGGGCCAAAGGATCAGATCAAAACTGCCCAGCGGCAGATCGATTGTTTCCGCATCGCCCAGCATTGCTCCGCTTTGGGCCGCGAGCAGGGGTGCAGATTCCAAAATGGTGAGAGCGCCTCGGCTGCGCAGAGCCTGAGCCAGTTCGGGATCATGCGCGCCGATTAGCAGGATGCGGCTGAAGTCCCGCGTTACCATGGCCAGCCGATCCAAGATGGCGTCGGCGATAATGGGTTTCAGAAAATCGGCGCCCGCGGGCGCATATATCATCCGATCGCGTTGGGCAGCGCTGCGCGCGCGAGAAAATAGAGGGGCGGGGCTGGTCATGGCTGCGCTTGTGAACGTGCCGGGGCTGCGGCACAAGAGGGTGGATCAGGGGGCTGGTAGGTTGGGGGCTTGTGGATCGGGGCAGGGGGATGCTGGCCGATGAAGGAATCTGAAGAAACGCCGCCCTGTCGCTGGGGCGGTGTGGGGCTGCCGCTGGCGTTATCGGCGCAGCGGATCGGGCATGGGCTGATGGCTGCGGGACGGCTGGCGCTGGATCTGGCTTTGCCGCCACGTTGCCCTGCCTGCGGGGTGGTCGTGGCAGGGGATCGGCAACTGTGCCTTGCTTGTTGGCAAGCGCTGGATTTTCTGGATGGGCCTGCCTGCACTCTTTGCTCTATGCCTTTGGTGCAGCATCTGGCGCAGGCCCAATTGCCGATGCAGTGCGGCGCTTGCATGGCTGATCCGCCCGCTTTTTGCGGTGCCCCCGCTGCCGTGGCTTATGGCGATGTCGCGCGCCGTTTGGCCTTGCGGCTGAAGCATGGACGGCGGATGGGGGATGCGCAATTGATGGCCCAGCTGATGGCGCGCCATATTCCAGCGCTGGTGCAGCAAGCCGCGCTGGAGCCTTTGTTGCTGCCGGTGCCGCTGCACCGCTGGCGGCTCTGGTCGCGTGGCTATAATCAATCGGCACTGATTGCGCGGCATATGGCGCGGCTTTGTGGTGTGGCTTATGATCCGGCGTTGCTGATAAGGACACGGGCGACGCCGGTTTTGCGCGGCAAGGGGCGGCGAGAGCGGCGAGCCATTGTAAGCGGGGCCTTTGCCATCGCGCCGCAGCGCCTAGGCGATTTGCGTGGTCGACATGTGATATTGGTTGATGATGTTCATGCCAGCGGAGCGACGCTTCGGGCGTGTGCGGCCATATTGAAACGCGGCGGGGCGGGGCGGGTTTCCGCCGTCAGCTGGGCGCGGGTTGTGCCTAGCGCGATTATGACCAGCAACATATTTGACTTTGCCGCATGGGATTCCGATATGGGGCGATAGGATTAGTGAAGGTAAACTCCGCCATGGCCAAGATTGAAATCTATACCAAATTCTTCTGCCCTTATTGCGCGCGGGCAAAGGCCCTGCTCGATTCCAAGGGCGTGACTTATGAGGAATATGAGGTTTCACGCGATGATCAGGGTTTTGCCCTGATGGTGGAGCGCGCCCATGGTGGCCGCACCGTGCCGCAGATATTTATCGATGGTCAGCATATCGGCGGCAGCGATGATCTGGCGGCGCTGGATGCGCGGGGTGGTTTGGATCCCTTGTTAGGAATTGGCTGACCTTGATCGTATTTGACCTTTGTTGCTCGGCTGGTGATCATCGCTTTGAAGCTTGGTTTGCCAGCAGCAGCAGTTTTGCAGATCAGCAGGCGCGCGGCTTGATCATATGCCCCATTTGCGGCGATGCATCGGTGCGCAAAGCGGTGATGGCGCCGCGATTGGGTGTGAAATCCAATCAACGTTCCGAAAGCAGGCCTGCACGCCCGCCTTCAGGGGCGGAGGATGGGGCTGTGGCAGCGAGCGGGCCGGGAACGGGGACGACAAACCCAAGCGGAGCGATGCAGGGCGGGCGCGATGAAGCGGCTGCGTCCGCTGCCCGGGCAGAATTGGTGCGCCATATGATGGCAGAAATCGCTGCGAAACAGGCCGAGATGCTGCCGCAATCGCGATGGGTGGGCAGTGATTTTGCTGACGCCGCCCGTGCGATGCACGAGGGCAGGGCGACCGAAGAAATGATCCATGGCCAGACATCGGCGGAAGAGGCGCAGGCGCTGGCAGAGGATGGTATTCCGGCCATGCCTCTGTTGGTGCCTATTGTGCCGCCGGAAGCTTTGAACTGATCTGAAGGATCAGTGGTTGGCTGGTAGAGTGCTGATCTGAACGATCAGCGGATAGTGGATAAGAAAAAGAGCGGCTGGGCTTTCGGCCCCGCCGCTCTTCTTTTTATCGGTTAGGCCGATTATGCTGCTTCGGGAGCAGGCTCATCTGCAGGGGCAGGAGCAGGCTCTTCCGCAGGCGCGGGTGCAGGCTCTTCGCTAGGTGCTGGCGCAGGCTCTTCCGTTGCGACCGGCTCTTGTGGTTCTACTTCCTGTGCCCCAGCAATAGGAGCGATAAAGAAAGCTGCAGTTGCAGCAGCTAAGAGAGCAGATTTACGCATAAAATTCCTATCCAAAATAATTTCATTGATCATCTGATATGATCATGCAGTGCATATCGGAATGGTCCGTGGACACTGCTGAAGTGGATTACTTGCAGTTTTCAAATTTGTTTCAAAGAAAATGCAAGATCACCCGAAATTCCGGATGAAGAGATTGTTCTGAGCGGCAAAGTGCAAAACAACATAGGATCAGTCTCGATAAAAATCGCGAACAATATCAAAATGCGAATAGAGACTCGCGATGCCCAAAGCCTTACCGCAATCGAAGCGGAATTCCGGAGATGGTCACAAAAACCTCGTCACATAGGGCGGCGATCTGTTGATTGGTGCGGCCTGCTTCATCACGGAAATGTCGCGCGAGGGCATTTTCCGGCACGATACCCATGCCAACCTCGTTGGAAACGATGATCAGGGTTGCCGGGCAAGATCGGATAGCATCGCACAAATCGTCACGCTGCCATGCCACATCATTGTCAGCTAGCATGTGATTGCTCAGCCATAGGGTGATGCAATCGACCAGCAAGGTCGCGCCCTTTTGGCCATGGGCGCGAATGGCATCCGCCAGCGCATAGGGGGCCTCAATACTGGTCCAGCGTTGATCGCGGTCATCCTGATGGCGCTGGATACGGTCGGCCATTTCGGCATCATAAGCATGGGCAGTGGCAAGGAAAAAATGGGGGCCAGCGCGTTCCTCTGCCAGATGCTGCGCAAAACGGCTTTTCCCGGATCGTGCGCCGCCGGATATATAGATGCTGTGATGGATCATGGCTTTAATCCGTTGGCAGGCCCGCGATCTGGGCGAGGCGATCAAGATCGACATGCTTTTCCAGATCCGCCGCAATGGCATCCAGCGCCCGATCAACATGGGCGTGATAATCAGCGCCAGCGCCTTGTTCGCCGATCCGCTGCAACAGCATATGGCGAAAGTCGGCAGAAGCGAAAAGGCCGTGAACATAGCTGCCGATGACGCGGCCGCAGGGCGAGACGGCGCCATCAGGCAGCGTAGAGGAAGCGCCATCATCTAAATTTGCAAAGCTGGTGGCGGGGCCGGTGATATGGCTTTCCCCCATATGCATCTCATAACCGGAAATAGAGGCACCTAGGGCGGTTCCGGTTATGGGGCGCAACTGCTTATGGCTGTTGAGGCTGGTTTTGATGTTGAGTAGGCCCAGCCCGGCGATGGCGCCGCATGGCCCTTCAATGCCCAGCGGGTCCGCGATTTCAAGACCAAGCATTTGATAGCCGCCGCAAATGCCAAAAATCATCCCGCCCCGGCGATGGTGGGCGCGCAGATCAATATCCCAGCCTTCCGCTTTCAGCGCCTGAAAATCGGAAATAGTGGCTTTCGATCCGGGCAGAATGATGATCGCGGCATCGGCCGGGATCGGCTGGCCGGGCGGCACCATGACAAGCTCCACCGATGGTTCCAGCCGCCAAGGATCCAGTTCATCGAAATTGGCGATGCGCGGCAGGATGGGGCAAGCGATCTTAATCTTTTGCGCTGCTGTGGCCGGGCCTTTTTCCAAGATGACGGCATCTTCGCTGGGCAGGTGGCGCACATCGGCAAGCCAGGGAATAATGCCAAGGCCCGGCCAGCCGGTTCGTTCGGCGATAATATCATAGCCATCGGTGAACAGCGAAACATCACCGCGAAATTTGTTGATAAGAAAGCCAGCGATCATGGCTGCATCTTTCGCTTCGATCACTGCTTTGGTGCCAACAATGGAAGCGATCACACCGCCGCGATCAATATCGCCGATCAGCACCACCGGAACATGGGCGGCGCGCGCGAAACCCATATTGGCGACATCATGGGCGCGCAGATTAATTTCGGCGGGAGAGCCTGCGCCTTCGACGATTACCAGATCCGCTTGCGCTTTGAGGCGTGCATAGCTTTCCATGATGGCGGGCAGCAGGTTGGCGCGGCCCGCACGGAAATTGCGGCCATCCAATATGCCTGCAACCCGGCCCTGAACGATCAATTGCGAACTGTGATCGGCCTGCGGTTTCAACAGCACCGGGTTCATATCCGTGTGCGCAGGCACGCGGCAGGCGAGGGCCTGAAGCGCCTGCGCCCGGCCAATCTCGCCACCATCCACCGTCACCGCGGCATTGTTGGACATATTCTGGGGCTTGAAGGGACGAACGGTCAGCCCGCGATTGGCAAAGGCCCGGCAAAGGCCCGCGACGATCACCGATTTGCCGACATCAGACCCGGTCCCTTGCAGCATTATTGCGCCCATAGATAAGCTCCCACAAGCAGCCAGAGCAAAATCAGGCTGCGGATATAAAGGCGAAGGGCCAAGCGAAGTTGGGCCGGTGTCGCATCGCTGCGGCCTTGGCCGATCCAGCGCTTGTGATGCAAGATGCCATCATAGGTGGCGGGGCCCGCAAGGCGCAGCTTGAGCGCTCCGGCCATGGCGGCTTCCGGCCAACCGCTGTTGGGCGAGGCATGGCGGGATGCATGGCCCCACATGATGCGCCATCCGCTCATGCCAGCAAGGCAGATGAGCAGGCCGGATAGGCGCGCGGGCAGCAGATTGGCGATATCGTCGGCGCGCGCAGCGGCCCAGCCAAAGGCGCGCCACTCGGCATCCTTATGCCCGATCATACTATCGGCGGTGTTGATGGCTTTATAGGCCCAAAGGCCCGGTAAGCCGCCGATAAGAAACCAGAAAAGCGGCGCAACGACTGCGTCTGACAGGCTTTCGGCGAGGCTTTCGATGGCGGCGCGGGCCACGCCATGCCGATCCAATGCCTGCGTATCCCGGCCACAGATTTTCCCGACCGCAGCGCGCGCCGCTGCCAGACCGCCCTGTTCCAGCGCCTGTGCGACATCGCGAACATGGGTATAAAGGCTGCGCTGGGCCAAGCCGGGCCATGCGAGCAGCGCGATGGCGAAGGGCGCATAGGCGCCGAGCCAGATTTGGGCGCCGTGCTCCAGCGCGGTCGCAGTGCTGATCACCAGCAGCAACAAGATGAGCATGGCGATAATTCCAGCGCCGCGCCGCCGGGCAAAAGAATGAGAGGCTATGTTGCCTCGTCTTGCCGCTCGATTCAGAAATTGGGCGAAGAGGCCGACGGGATGGCCAATATGACGATAGAGAAATTCTGGCCAGCCAAAGGCGGCATCCAAGGCCAGTGCCAGAAGCGGGGCGGGATCAATCACCAGCCAGCGCCTCCGCCAAACGGTCGAATGCAAGCCGATCGGCGGGCAGGCCGATGCGCAGCCAGTTAGGATGATCATCGAAGGGGCGGGTGAGGATGGCTTGCTGTGCCAATTGGTCAAATAGGGGGGCGGCTTTGTCGCTGATAATCAGGCGGTAGAGCGGACATGCACCGGTGGTGATCAAGCCTTGCGCAGCGAGCAAGGCATCAAGCTGCATCGCGGCCGCGTGCATCTGTGTTCGCGCATCGGCGATCCAGCGATGGTCGCTATAAGCGGCGCGGCCGATTGCGATGGCGGCGGAGGAAATAGGCCAAGCGCCCATGGCATGGCGAAGCTTTTGCAGCAGGGCGGTTGGGGCGAGGACAAAGCCGAGCCGCACCCCGGCGAGACCGAAAAATTTTCCGAATGAGCGCAATAATATGATGCGGCGACGTTCATCAATCTGATCGGCTACGCTCTGCTTTGGATCCGTATCGGCATAGGCTTCGTCGATCATCGTCCATCCCATGGCGCGTTGATCCAGCAGGGCCAGCAAGGCAGATCGTTTCAGCAGGCGGCCATCGGGATTGGCCGGATTGGCGAAGATCAGCGGCTGGCCAGCGTCGGCTTCATCAAGCGAGGCTGCGGCGGTGGCTTGGGCGAATATTTCGCTGTGGGTGCGATAAGCTGGCAAGCCATATTGACCAGCGGGGCCGATCATGGCGCCGATCAGCCGCATCGCCATTTCCGTGCCCGGAACCGCGCAGACATAGCATGGGTCAACCCCGAAATATTGCGCAGCCTGTGCCTCTAGGGCCATCAGTTGATGCGCCTCGGGCAGGCGTTGCCAATCGATCGCCAGATCATGTGGCACCGGCCAGCCATGCGGGTTAATGCCTGCGGATAAGTCGATCCATGGTTGGGGGGCATCGGGAAAGCGGCGCTGTGCCAATTCCAAAGCGCCGCCGTGCCAGCTCCATTCCGTGTGGCGCGTCATGGGATATTGGCCCAGATCACCGCTGCCAGCAGCAGCAGGGTTTCGCACAGCTCAATGCCCGCGCCATGGCCATCGCCCGATATGCCGCCGATGCGGCGCTTGATCCACGCCGCCCATATCAGCAGAGCGAAGGGGGCAGCGAACAAGGAAGGCGAAAGCGGCGATAGGACCAATCCGATCAGCCCCCATAGCCAGAGATGCCATGAGCGAACGGCTGAGTGGAATATGTCACCAAGGCCGGCGTGCAGCGACGGCAAAATGCGTGACCATAAAAGTGGGCCAATGCGGGCGGCGAAAGGAATGAGTAGCAAGGGGATGAAGGCCCGATGCTCCAGCAATTGTTGCAGCAGCACCAGCTTGGCGATCAATTGCAATGCGATGGCGGTTACACCGAAACTGCCGACATGCGGATCGGCCAGCACCGCGAGCAGGCGCTCTTTATCCTGTTCCTTATGCGCTGCGCCGCTGGCATCGGCGATATCGCCCAGCCCATCCAAATGAAGCGCGCCGCTGATCACAACCCAGAAGATTAGTGCCGCAAGCGCCGCGAGCCAGTTGCTGATCCACAGCCCCGCCCATGCTGCTGCGACCAGAAAAGCACCGATGATCAGACCAACGGCGGGAAACCAGCGGATGCAATGGGCAAAGTCTTGCTTGCTCACCGCCAGTGAGGGGCTGGGCAGGCGGGTCATGAATTGCAGGGCGATAATCAGCCCTTTCATGGCACCAAGGCTTCTATCTGGCCGTGCCAGCCATCATTCCGCCATAGCCGCAAGGAAAGGCGGCAGGCATAGGGCAGGTTGATCGACCAACATTGGCGATAGGACCAGCCGAGCAGATGTTGCAGCGCCGCCCGCATCGCCCCGCCATGGGTGATGACCAGAATCGATCGATCCGGGGATGAGGCGTCTGGCAGGGCGGTTGTGTTGGCCAGATCATCCAGCGCACAGGCGATGCGCGCCACCAGATCGGCATGGCGCTCGCCCTGTGGCGGGGCATGGGCATCGGGATCGGCCCAGAATTGGTGCAGCCGCTCAGCAGCGACATGATCGGGGGGCAGGCCATCCCATGATCCGAAATCTAATTCGCGCCAGCGGCTATCGGTGGAAAACACCATCTTGCGCGTGGCGGCGATCCGCGCGGCAGAGGTGGTGCAGCGCGAAAGATCGGAAGACAGGATATGATCAAAAGATAGCGGCTCTGCCTTGGCGGCGCAGGCGGCGGCCCCCGCCTCGCTGGCGGGCATATCCTGATGGCCCAAGAGCAGACCGGGCGTTTCCGGTGCGCCGTGACGCAACAAGTGAAGGGCGATGCTGCCGCTCATAATGTCAGCGCGTCGTTCACATCTAGGGCCATCACATCGTCAAGCGTGGCCATCTGGCTGTGGGCGGCCAGAGCCGACCGCAGAATATTGGCGGCCACCGCTGCTCCGCTACCTTCGCCCAAACGCATGGAGAGGCTGAGCAGGGGTGAGAGGCTGAGGTGATCCAGCATTTTCTTGTGGCCGGGCTCAGCCGAAAGATGGCTGGCAATGCAATGGTCGGTGATGGCGGCATTATCCACCGCCAATGGCGCAAGGGCTGAGCAGCCGATAAAACCATCCAGCAACACCGGAATGCGGGCGTGGCGCGCGCGCAAAATCGCCCCAGCCATGGCGGCAATTTCCCAGCCGCCGACCCGGCGCAAGGTTTCAAAGGCGGATTTTGCGGCATAGCCATGGGTGCGCAGCGCCTGATCAATCACCTGTGTTTTGCGCGCTATGCCTGCATCATCAACCCCGCTGCCGGGGCCGACCCAATCTGCCCCATTGCCGCCAAAGCTGCGCGCCGCCAGCGCCGCCCCGGCGGTGCTGTTGGCGATGCCCATTTCGCCCAAGGCGATTAGTTTCAAATGCGGCTCGACCATGGCGGCGCCGATATTCAGCGCCTCAAGACATTCGCTGGCGGTAAGGGCGGGGGCGATGGTGAAATCGGCGGTCGGTTGATCCAGATGAAGGGCCGCGATTTTCAGTTCGAGACCTGCTGCCCCGCACAGGGCATTGATGGCGGCCCCGCCATGCTCAAAATTCCGCACCATCGCCGCCGTCACGCTGACCGGAAAAGCGCTAACCGCATGAACCGCTATACCATGGTTGCCAGCGAAAATGGCCATGCGGGCATCGCTCCAAAGCGGGATTTCTTGCCCCTGCCATGCCGCGAAAAACAGCGCGATATCCTCTAGTCGACCCAGCGAACCGGCGGGTTTGGCCAGTTTTTCCTGACGCCGCGCGGCGCCAGCAGCGGCTGTTGGATCAGGGCCCGGCAGATCCGATAAGGCCTCTTCAAAGGCGGCGGCTGATGAAAAATAGCTCATTCTTCAACAAATCCTGCTGGCGGCATACGGGTGATAAAATGGCCTTTCACCCCTTCTGGCCAATGGGAATAGGGCACGCGGCCATCGCGGCTGGCCGCATGAAGCACTGCATAATCGAGCAAGGCCCGGGCCGCCTCTTCATCTGGAGAGAGGCGGCCCAAAATATAAGAGATCTTATCCTTATCGCGGATATGCGCTGTGCAATAATCCTGACAGGCGAACAGACAGGCCATTTTCTGCACTGATATTCCAGCATAGCGCGGGTCGCTGGCTTTCACCTGCATCAATATTTCATACAGGCGCTGGCCGCCGCGCTGCCCATCGGCGTCATCGCGCGAATCTGGGCTGAAGCGGCAGGTGCTGCATGCCACGATGGAGGGGCCTTGGTTGACGGCGCGCAGCATTAAAAGCGCCCCCGAAGGCCAGCGTAAATGCTGCGACCCAGCGTGGCATAACGGTTAGCGATCATATAATGTTTGTCGAAGATATTCTCTGCGCGGGCGAAGAAGCGGACTGTGTTGGATAAGGGCATTTCGGCGCGCAGGTCGACCAGATGATAACTGTCTAGCCGAAGCGTGTTGGCGGCATTGTCATAGCTTTTTCCAGCCCAACGAATGGCACCGCCAATTTCCGCGCCAATGGGGGTGCGGATATGGGCCGAGACATTGGCTGTTTCACGGGGACGGCGCGGTAGCCAGCGACCGAAATTGGCGACCCCGCGATCTTCCGAGACGGCCCAGCCATAATTGCCCGCGAGGTTCAGCGCCCCTAAAGTGAGATTGGCGCTTGCCTCAATACCATGAGCGCCGCTGCGGGAGACATTGTCATAAAAGCCGCCGCGCGGGCGTTGCGGGTCGCTGGGGACAAAGCACAGAGGGTTGGGCGGTGTTTGCGGGCAGGGTTGATAGATGATCTGGTTTTTGATTCGGCGCTGAAACCAAGTTGCGCCGATTTTGGCTTGGCCGCCAAATAGGCTTTGCTCCAGCCCGGCTTCCCAGCCCGTCGCCTGTTCAGGCGCCAGCGTATCATTCCCATATTCGCTGTAGAGTTGATAAAGGGAAGGGGCCTTAAAGCCTTCGCCGAAATGGGCGCGAACGGTGGTGCCGCTTGGCAAATCCCAACGCAGGCCCGCAGCAAAGAGGGTGGCACCGCCAAAAAGACTATGCTCGTCGCGGCGGACGCCGGCATCCAGATGCACATTGGCGATGGGTTCCGCCAGAATCTGGCCATAAAATCCCGTGAGCTCTGCCGTTCCGGCGGCAAAGGCGGGCAGCGGCGTGGCGAGGGAGGCGGCGGGTGATCGGCTGCGGAATTCGGATCGTTCATAATCGGCGCCAAAATTCAGGCTGATGGCGGGATTTATCGCAAAGCGCCCCTGATATTCTGCCCGTTTGTTAGAGCCTTCCGCATCCAGCGTGAGGGTTCGTTCGCGCGCCGGATTATGGTTGATGCGCGAGGTGTTGCTATATTGCAGGGTCAGGCGGTTTTGCAGGCGCCCGTCCGCCAGCGCGAAGTGGATGCCGCTGTGGGCCAGCCATTCGCGGTTTTTTGAATATTCCGGCGTATCGGCGGTGGTGGAATCAATATCGGTGCGGCCAGCGCTATAATAGCCGCCTGCGGTGATGCGGACATCGGAGGAAAGCTCCCATTCGGCCCGCCCGCTGACACTGTGATTGCGATAGCCGTCCTTTTCCTTGCCGCCAAAGGCGGGCGCCAGTGCGGAAATTCCCGCCGTGGTGAAATATTGCGTGCCGATGCGCCAGCGCAGTCGCCCTTGCTGGCCGCCCAAGCCAAGCCGCGTGCTGACGGTTTCCCGCGATCCCGCCTCAATATCAAAGCTGGCTTCCAGTGGCTGGCTTGGTATTGCGGTGCGGATGTTGACCACACCGGCGATGGCCTGGCTGCCCCACAGGATGGATTGCGGCCCCCGTAAAATTTCAATCTGGGCGGCATCGCCCACCATCATATGCGCAAAATTATAACCACCGGCGGTGGAGGATGGATCATTTAGCTTCACGCCATCGACCACCACCACGATATGATCATTTTCTGAACCGCGAATGCGCATATTGGTGGCGGTGCCATAGCCGCCATTGCGCACCATGCTGATGCTGGGTGTGCGCAGCAATACATCGCTGACGCTGATATCCTGATTGCGATCCAGCGTTTCCTTATCGACCATGGTGATGGATGCAGTGATGCTGGAAAGGGGCACGGCCATGCGCGTTGCTGTGACCAATATGGCGTGCGGATCCTTGCCCTCATCGATCTTGGCCGCATCGGCAGCATAAGCGGTGGCGGGGAGCGCCAGCGCGATCCACGAAAAACTAGCGGTTAAAATTGACTTCACTTTATATCCCATCGACGGGACCGCAACGCTGCGCGCGGCATCAGGCGGCGCGAAAGCGCACGACCTCAGCCCCGCGCAAAATCGCGGCCAGCTTTGTCGTCGCTCGGGTTGACCCCCGTCCGCCCGGAACACCCTGTCCGCACGAAAGACGACGGCGCTAGGCAGGTCTCCTGGCTTGCGGGTCAGTGCCGGTATGATCGCCTTCTCGGAGCATGACTCCAATGGCATCAGATCAATGGCTCACCGCGTACAGTTGCAGGGGCAGCCGGAATATTCCGTTCCCATTTTCATTCCTCTGATGAGGAAACCTAACGCTGGGGCGCCGGATAGGCGCAATCGGCTGCGGCGTCAATCATCCGCGCCGGGAAGAGGGGAGGCTGGCTATAAATCAACGCTGTGCGTCATGGATCTGCGCCCGGAGACCAGCAGCATTTTTTCGTCGCCGTGGGTTTGGACCTGTGCGGCGATCCCAAAGCTGATGCGCAGATGATCAGGCGTTAACACTTCCAACGGGGCGCCTGCCGATAAGATGCGCCCTTGATGCAGCAGGATCAGCCGATCACAATAGCGCAGCGCCATATCCAGATCATGCAGCACACAGGCGACCATCGCGCCGCGCTGGCTTTCGCGTCGCAGCAAATCCATCACATCCAGCTGATAGCCGGGATCAAGGCTGGCCAGCGGTTCATCAACGATCAGAGCGGGGGCTTCGCTGGCAAGGGCGCGGGCCAGCAGCACCCGCGCGCGTTCGCCGCCCGACAATTGCGTGGCATCTCGCCCGCGCATGGCCAACACGCCGGTGCGCTCCATCGCTTGTTCAATGGCCAAGCTATCGGCGGGGTTGAGGGTGGATAGCGGGGCGAGGTGCGGCAGGCGGCCCAGGCTGACCAGTCGCTCGACCGACAATGGCCAATGCAAAATCTGGCCCTGAGGGAGATAGGCGATGCGAAGCGCCAACTGGGTTGGTGACAGGCCAGCAATATCCTGCCCCTGCAAAGCCACACGGCCTTCATAGCGCATCAGGCCCAGCAAGGCGCGGGCCAGTGTCGATTTACCGGCGCCATTGGGACCGATAATGCCGGTAAGTTGCCCAGCCGGGAAATGGCCGCTGATGTCATCAAGGATGATCTGTCGCTTGCGCCGGACGGTGAGGGATTGGAAAGTGATCATGACCAAAGTCTCCGCGCCCGAACAAGGTGGATCAGGAAAAAGGGCACACCCAAAAAGGCAGTGACAACGCCCAGTTTCAATTCATTGCTGCTGGGAATGATCCGCACGAATACATCCGCCAAGGTTAGCAGAGCGGCCCCGCCAATGGCGGAAGGAAGCAGAATTGCCGATGGGCTGCGATCGGTGAGCGGGCGGATCAGATGGGGCACGATCAAGCCAACAAAGCCGATGGCCCCCGATACGGCCACTGCCCCCCCCACACCGATGGCGGTGCCCGCCAGCAAGCGATATTGGGTGCGCTTTAAATTCATTCCCAAGCTTTTCGCGCCTTCTTCTCCCAATGTCAGCGCATCCAGCGCCCGCGCATCCCAGAGTATCAGCGCCATGCCGATCAGGATGCACGGCGCGGCAATCCACAGATGCTGAAAGGATCGATTTTCCAGACTGCCCATCAGCCAGGTCATAATCTCCATCGCGGCGAAGGGGTTGGGCGAAAGATTGAGCGAAAGGCTGATGGCCGCGCCCGCCAGTGTGCCGACTGCGATGCCCGCCAAAATCAGGCTGAGTGCCGATTCGGTTCGGCCGCCTAGGGAGATGAGTAGGGCAAGGGACAACAGGGCGGTGCTGATCGCCATGGCGGGCAAAATCGCCGGATGCCATTCCGCCATTCCGAAATAAAGCGCCGCGACAGCGCCGAGGGCGGCCGCATTGGATGTGCCCAAGACGGACGGTTCGGCAAGAGGGTTGCGCAAAAAACCCTGAAGCGCGGCCCCAGCCAGCCCCAGCATGGCGCCGACTATCAGGCCGAGCAAGGTGCGCGGCAAACGCAATTCCCACAAGATGATCTGTGCAATCGGATCGCCCTGCCCGATCACTGCCGCCCACAGCCGCGCCGGACCCAGATCGACCGGCCCCAGCAGCAGCGAGGCGGTCGCCGCGAACAGGCTGAGGATCAGCAGAGCAGATATCAGCAGGCGGGACGAGAGGGACCGAAGCATCGTTCAAAAAGCCTTGTTTGCAGAATATTGGCAGCTAGGGAGGCAGACATGAAAAAATTGCCTTTGCCTTTTTTGTGTGTGCTGATGGGGCTTGCGGGGTGCAGCGAGGTTGCGGCGCCAGTGGATAGGAATAGCCAGATGGCAAGCGATGCTGGCGCGGCCGAGCGGCCACAGCGTATCGTGTCGCTGAACCTGTGTGTCGATCAATTGTTGCTGGCCTTGGCCGACCGGGATCAGATTGCTGGATTGACGCGCAATGCGCGCGATCCGGAAATGTCCGCGGCGGCGTCTGAGGTGAAGGATCTGCGCATTTTGGGCAATGCAGCGGAAGAGATTTTGGATATCGATCCCGATTTGGTCATGGGTATGCCCGCCCGTCGCAGCGCGGCCATGGGGGCCTTGGCTGGTCGTGGATATCCGTCGATGGATTTGCAGACGGCCCGCAATCTGGATGATATTTATGCGTCGATCCACGCTGCGGCGCAGGCCGTCGGCTATGCGGACCGGGGACAGGCGCTGGTGCAGAAGATGATGGACGGTATGGAGGCTCTGCCGTCGCCGGGCCGGGGCCGAGTAGCGGCTTTTTATCAACGGCGCGGTTTTATGACCGGCACCGGCACGCTGATCGATGATTTGATGAACCGCGCGGGGTTGGTCAATCTGGCATCGCAGTTGGACAAGCCTGCGCTGGCTCAATTGAGCATTGAAGAAATGGCCGCCGCACAGCCTGATTTTATCATCTTGGAAAGCAGCACGGCGAGGATCAGCGATCAGGGCAGCGAAATGTTGCACCATCCCGCGCTGCGCCATATTCCGCGCATTTTTCTGCCCCATGCTTGGACCGTTTGCGGCGGCCCAACCTATGTCGACGCGGCCCGATCCCTCGTCCAGCAAATTTCCGAGCATGATAGGGCCGAGTCGATCGGACATCGTTAAAACTCGATGCCTTTTTGCGCTTTGACATTTTGTTCGCGAAACGGATGTTTTACCGCCACCATATCCGTTACAAGATCGGCGGCGGCGATCAGGGCGTCAGGGGCGTTGCGGCCGGTGATGATCAGATGTTGCATCGCATGTTTTTGTGCGATTACCTCCAAAACCTCTTCCAACGGCAAATAATCATAGCGCAGCACGATGTTTAGCTCGTCTGCTAGGATCATGTCATAGCTGGGATCGGCCATCATGCGCTTCACCTCGTCCCACGCGGCGCGTGTTGTGGCAATATCCTGGGTGCGATCCTGCGTATCCCATGTGAAGCCATCGCCCATTGGCCTAAATTCTATCTGTTCAGGGAATTTTTCAAACACCGCGCTTTCGCCAGTTTGCATTGCGCCTTTCACAAATTGAACCACGCCCACTTTCATGCCATGTCCAAGCGCGCGGACCACCATGCCAAGGGCGGCGGATGTCTTGCCTTTTCCGGTGCCGGTGTGAACAATTACCAAGCCCTTCTTGATGGTTTTTTGGCTGATTTTCTTGCGCTGCGCATTTTGGAGCTTTTGCATTTTGCACTTATGCTCTTCCTCACTGCGCGGTTTTTTGGTCGATGCGTCTGTCACAGTCTTCGTCCTGCTTCTGTGGCGCGATGGCCACTGCCATGCCGATTGCAGACCTTTGCGCCCGCAACCGGTGGCGAAAATCATGATAAGGATGTGCTGAAAGCGCCAAGCCGGTGTGGAATGGGATTCATGGCGGCATCCTCTGATGCGAATGGGGAGGCGGGGCGGAGGCTGTTTTGCGCCGCCGCTCCGCCTTTTGAAGCGTTAGAAGCTAAGGCGCACGCCGCCATAGGCGCTCAGGCCCAAGGTCTGGGTGCCATAGCTGGCTTGATACCATTTATCGAATAGGTTCACGACGCGGCCATAGATTTCGACCTTTTCGGACAAAGCGTAAGAGCCGAGCAGATCCACCACGGCATAGGCGCGGGTGTCGCCCGCCCAGCCACTTTTGTCGCCATCGCGATAGCGCAGGCGCGCCGTTAGGCTGGAGCGGTCATCCGGCGTCAGGGTGATGGCGGTGGTGCCGCTATAAGATGCCTTGCCGCTATCCCGATAAGGGCCATCGCCGGTCTTGCTATTATCCACTTCATGGTCGGTGAAACCAAAGCTTTGGCTGAGGTTCAACCAAGCAAAGGGCTGAGCGGTCAGGCCAATTTCCACGCCTTGCGCCCGGCTACGGCCATATTGGCTATAGCCTTCCGAAGACAGATTGTGCGGCGGTGACGTGTCCCGAGCATAGTCATAGGAGATTTCATTGCGCTTATGATTGAAGAAATAGCTCATTTGCAGGGCCAGTCCTTCCTTCAGCGCCAAATCGAAGCCGACATCGCCGCCGCGGCTTGTTTCGGCTTTTAGATAGGGGTTTCCAGCGCGCGGATCGAACAGCTGATAGAGGCCGGGCGCCTTTGCCCCCGTGCCATAGCTTGCGCGCAGCTTTAGCGGGCCGACGAGATAGGCGATGGTGCCGCGATAGGTATCGAATGTGCCGAAACGGCTGTTGTCATCCACCCGAACGGCGCCAGTCAGCGTCATGCCGGTGAGCGGGCGCAGCGCAACCTCTCCATAGGCGGATCGGGTCGAGATATGTTCTTGGAAATTGCCGGAATAGCTGGTGAGCTGATTGGTTTTTTCCTGTTCCCAATTGGCGCCTGCGGCCAAAGTGACGGCCTCTATACCGCTATAGGAAAGCGCTAGCCGGACACTGTCCTTATAGCCTTTATACATATCGCCTTCGGGCAGATTATAGATCCCATGATAGAGCCGACGAATGGCATAGCGACTTGCGGTCAGATCCGCTTTGAAATGGCCGTCGCTTGATTTGAAGCTGCCTTGCCCGGCGAAAGCATGTTCACGGCTTTTGGCGGTGTCGTCGTTATCGGAATAGGGTGCATTGTCGAGATCGGAAAAACTATCTTGCCACAGACCAATCAGCTGGAACGACAGATTGTCGCTGGCCGCCAATCCGATGCGACCGCTGAAACCATAGCGCCAATATTCATCTTTTTCCGTGATGGCACCGGCTGGGCCGGTTTTGGGATCGGCGACCGACAGACCATCGTGACGATAACCAGACGCGGTTAGGCGGAAATCGACGGCGCCTGATTTTCCGAGGATGGATGCTGCGCCCATGCGGGTGCCATAAGCGCCAGCTTCGCCCTCGACATTGGCCGACAACCCGTCTTGCGTCGCTCGCTTGGTGATGATGTTGACGACGCCGCCGATGGCATCGGATCCATAGAGTGAGCTTTGATTGCCGCGCAGCACTTCAATCCGATCAATGTCGGCTGAAGCCAGATGATCGGAACGAAATTCGGTGCTGATGGCGCTGGGATCGCCCAATTCAATGCCATCGATCAGCCACAAAATTTCATCATTGCTCGAACCGCGAATGCTCATGCCCGTAAGATCGCCCGGGCGATCGGATGTGATGACAACCCCGGGCAAATCGCGCAGCGCATCTTTCACAAAGGTAATTTGGCCGCGGGACAGATCATCGCGGGTGATGACGGAAACGGCGCTGCCAATTTCGCGCATTTCGTCGGTGACGCGCGATGCGGTGACGATAATCGTGTCTGCAATGCTATCTGGCGCGACGGCCTCTTCGGCGTGGGCGGTGGCCGAACTGAAAAATGCCGCAACGATCACGGCATATAGGGAAGAGGAGTTCTGAAATGACATGGCACATTTGCCTTCCGCACGCCGAGCTTTCTGCGGAAAATTGGGGCAACCATGCGGATGCAGATGATGCGGGCAAAATCATGGTTTTGCGGCGCTTCTTCGCAACGAACAGTTGATCAGCGGCTGACGAATGGGCGCATCTCACCCGCCAAACGCTGATCCAAGCGGCCCCAGCCGCAACGGATTCGTCGCTCAGACGGAAGATACCGTGCCTTGGCCTGACCCTGGACCATGGCAAAGAGCGACCCACGCCGGCAGGTCTCCTGGCTTGCGGGTCAACGCTTGATGCACACCTTCCCAGAGCCTTGCTCCAGTGGTTGTTTCGGACGAACCAAAACAATGCACCGCACTCACCGCTCACAGTTGCAGGGACAGCCTCGGTTTAAAGGCCCGATCAATAAGCCTTTTACCGCGTTCCCATTTTAAACTCCTTTCGGAGTACCGGCGCGATCATGTGAGATATATCTCACGAGCGCGCTCATAGGGGATGGGTGGGATTTCGCAAGCGCATTCGATAGGCGCGCATCCCTTAGCAAAGCGCACGAAGATCGGCAAAGCCGCAGCACCTCGTTCGCGCCGATCCATCGATCCCGCTTCGCCGCATCACGCGGTTTAAGCGCTTGACGCGCTTGCCCATGGATATTAGCGAAAGTGCCTGATTTGGTAGAGATCAACACAAGATGCACCCGTAGCTCAGCAGGATAGAGCATCAGATTCCTAATCTGGGGGCCATGGGTTCGAATCCCGTCGGGTGCACCATGGACTTGTAACGGTTTTGGACCGGTCACTTGAGCGTCTAGAGCTCGTGACAGGAGGCCGACGAGATGATCAAGCATATCGAAGAGCTCAAGCAGGAAGCAGTGCGGATCGCGCTGACCAGCGGATTGCTCCGGAACCGGGGCGCATCGGATTTGGGGATGGGAAAGTCGACGCTGGGCAAGTGGGTGTCGCATTATTGACCTAGTGATCTGGGGTCAGCGCCGTAGGCAGGGGCTGCCATCTACCAGTACATCAATGGCTTCTACAATTCCCGACGTCGCCATTCATATCTGGGCGGCATCAGCCCGCTCACTTTTGAAGCCAAGGTGGCATAATGAGATAGATGACCGACACAAAATCGTTACAAGTCCAAGCTGCTTAACGGCGAGATTTCTACTCGTTCGCCGAGGCGCGAATCCTGATCAAAGCCTTGCGCCGGCATTACAACACCGTCCGGCCGCACAGCTCGCTCGGGTATCGGCCACCCTCGCCGAAAGCCGTTCCCTCGCCAATACACTAACATATAGCTTGGAACACTCGGTGGAGGCCGGTCAAGGTGCGCGCGTCGTCTCTGACCATATAGCATTGTCACCGTTATGAGATCCCTCTTTAAGAAAGTTCGTGCTTATTTAGAGCGGTTTCCACATGAACTGAATCATTGGGGATTCCCTTAGCGGTGCCGATGTGATTCACGCTTTCTGCTGGTTGGAGGAGGCCAGCATGGATGGCGCGAACACTTTCACAGGAGCTTCGGGACAGGGTCATCACGGCGATTGACGGTGGGTTGAGTTGCCGCGCGGCGGCCGATCGCTTTGGTGTCAGCGCATCGAGTGCGATCCGCGGCGAATTTGCCGCAGCCGGTGTCGAAGCGGTCATCCCGGCCAAGAAGAATCGCCGTATGCCAATCCCGCATGATTGCGCGAAATACCGCTGGCGCAATCTCATCGAGCGCTTGTTCAGCAAGCTCAAGAATTGGCGGCGGGTCGCCACCCGCTACGACAAAACCAAGGAATCATACCTCGGCTTCGTCGCTCTCGCTTCAATCAAACTCTGGATACCCTTTGTCCACGACGCCTAGACCGCCGTTGTCACGCTTGGCGGGGACCGAGCGCGCGCTGATTTCCAGATTGAGTTTTCTGGTGCCAACAGGGCGTCCGCCGAGGTGGTTCGCCGCTCACAAGACAACCGCTCGTTTTCCTTGCGGTTCTCGTGTCCGCCCAGGCTCCAGAACGCGCGCTCTTGCCATCACCCCCAGTTCAGGCAAATATATGCGGATGAACCTGCCGCGACATACGCTTGATGCTGCCCACAACGGCAAGACGCGACCGTTAGATGCGGCTGACATGGCAATCTATGTGTATGACGCTGCGGTGGGACATTATACGCCCCCTCTGGATCGCTGAAGGTGGGAATAAAACGCAAGGCCTTGCTGGTCATCGGCTTGCTGACGGCGGCTTCCTGGCCCGCTGCTGCGCAACAGCAATCCGCACCAATGATTAATGTGCCCCGAGTTGGCATCCATCGCGCTGCGGAAGAACAACTTGCGCTTCAGGTGCGAAATCTGCTGGATTTGATCGCCCGTCCGGATCCGCACTATGCCACCTTCGCCTCGCTGGCACCCGGGGTGCGACTGTGGCTGATTGGACAAAGAAAGACACGCATGGTCGAGGGGCCAGCTGTGCAAGATGCCTTGAAGGCGATATTCCAGCAGGACGACGACCACTGGCTAGCTCAGGGCACCCCAGATGTTCAGATCGACGGCAGCTTCGGCCGATTTTCAGTTGTCGTCAGCGGCCGGGAACGGGGCAGATCAATCGGCGGCTGTCTTGTCCTCTACGGCGACGCGATCCAGGCAGAGGAAACATGGTCCATCGTCAACCTCACCACAACGCACAGGCGTAGCGGATGCGATGGAACATGATGGCAATGGCAGAATCCTGTCCCGGAGATCACTGGCTGGGCAACATATCGCGAGTTCTATGAGCTTCCGCAGTTTCTGCTCACCGGCCTAAGGCGTGGCTATCGGTGAAAGCCCCCGTCGAAAGCATGGCGATGATCAATCTATCGCGATCGACGCGTGCGCGCAAACGGAGCAATGTGTTCATGCTTTGCACTAATGAAGGGCGGCACGTAGGTTGCGCACATTGTTCGGTCAACATCGGCTCAGGAACACTCTTGCCAGACGGTCTTGCAGGGCTTCCCACATGGCCACCGCAAGATCACCACCTTGGTCGCAGGCCTGCGCATGACCGGGATGACCGGCATGGTCGCGCCCATGGTGCGCGATGGGCCGATCAACGGCGACTGGTTCGAAGCTTACGTCGCCCCAGTCCTCGACCCGGAACTGAGGCCCGGCGACGTCGTCATCATGGACAACCTGTCGAGCCACAAGCGCGCATCGGTGCAGGTGCTCATCGAGGCCGCAGGCGCAACCTTGCGCTTGCTCCCGCCCTATAGCCCCAACTTCAACCCGATCGAAAAAGCCTTCGCCCGCCTCAAGGCCATGCTCCGAAAGATCGGTGAGCGAACCGTCAGCGGGCTGTGAGACCTGATCGGCAAACTCGTCGATATCTTCAAGCCCGCCGAGTGCGCCAACTACTTCAGATCATGCGGATACCAACCGGAATGAGTGGAAAACGCTCTAATGTTCATACTGGACTAAAGCCTTGGAACGATCATAGGTAGCCAACTCGGCCAGACAACCTTGTTTGATTTTTTCTAGCCAGTTGGGATCGGCTAATAAAACACGACCTAAAGCGATTAGGTCAAATTCGTTACGTGTGAACATTTCGATCAAGAGTTCCAATCGGCCGAGCATTGGCGATGAAACACCTGCGACGAAATCTTCCATCAAATCGCGGTCCATGCCGACAGAGCCGACCGTGATCACAGGCTTTCCAGTCAGGGCCTTGATCCAGCCACCGAAATTTTTGGAATCGCTTTCAAATTCAGGCTCCCAAAAGCGGCGCTGCGAGGCGTGGAAAATATCGACGCCCGCCTTTACCAACGGCTCTAGCCAGCGGTGAAGTTCATCGGGATTGCTGGCCAATTTCACGTCATAATCATAGGTTTTCCATTGGGATAGCCGCAGGATGATGGCAAAATCTTCGCCCACAGCTTCGCGGCATGCGGCTACCACTTCGGCAGCGAATGTAGCGCGATCGGCGATGTCTGGGCCGCCATATTGGTCGGTGCGGAAATTGGTGCGATCCCAGAAAAATTGATCGAAAATATAGCCATGCGCGCCGTGCAATTCGATGGCGTCGCAGCCGATATCCTTGGCGTCGCGGGCCGCTTGAGCGAAAGCCGCGATGACTTCGTCGATATCTTTTTGGTCCATGGCGCGTCCCCCAGCGATGTCGGGACCAGCAAAGCCGGATGGGCTGACCAGCGGGGCATGGGGGGCATCGGGGAAGTTGAAATCCATGCAGCCGCCGACATGCCACAATTGGGGAATGAAGGCTCCACCTTCGGCATGGACGGCATCGACGGCAGCTTTCCACGCTTGCAGCGGGATCTCACGCGAGAAATGCGGAATAGTATCGGCGGCCACGGCATGATCGATGCCCACGGCCGTCCCTTCCGTGATGATCGCGCCAATGCCAGCGGCGGCGCGGCGACGATAATATTCTGCGCCGTCCGCCGTTAAAATGCCATCGGGCGCGAAATATCGCGACATCGGCGCCATGCAATAACGGTTGGGCATCTTCAGCGATTTACAGGAAAATTCCTGCTCTAATGGCGCGAGTAGGGCGGCCAAATCTGTCATATGAGTGGTCGTCATCCGTCTAGCTCCGCAAGGAAATTAAGGATGGCTTGATGATATTCGGCGGGTCGTTCCAATTGCGGGGAATGGCCCGTGTCCATCATCAGCAAGCGGCCATTTTGCGCGGCTTTGGCGGCATAGGCGGCGATAGCGGGATCGGCGATCATATCCTTGTTGCCGCCGATGGACAGGATCGGAAAGCGGAATGCGGCGAAAATATCGCGCTGATCCAAATGCGCCAATTCCATCAAGGTCGCGCTAGTGCGCGGTCCGGTGGCGATAAATCCGCGCTCAACCCATGCGATCATCGCGTCGCTTGCGCCTTCGCCCGATGCGCCTTGGGCCAATCCATGAAAGAAGTTGGCGCGATCCGCTGTGATGGCATCGGCGATGACCAAAACATCGTCTGCCGTGCCGCCATGGGGGAAGTTTTCGCCCTGAACATAACGGGGTGTCGCGCCGCAGGTGGAGATAAGGCCAGCCACGCGGTCACCCAATTGATGGGCCGCCTCCACCGCCACCGCGCCGCCCAAGGACCATCCGTTCAGCACGATGCGGTCCACGCCCGCTTGATGCAAAATTCCGCAAACATCGGAAGCGATGGCGCTTACAGACATATCGGCAAAATCACGATCGCTGCGCCCGCAGCCGCGCTGATCCAAGGCTAGCACGCCATGGCCGGCCGCCAACAGAGCTTCGATGGTCGATGTCCAATATTCCAACGACATGCCCCAACCATGAATCAGCATGATTGGAAGTTTTTCGGCGCGGTGGTGCTGGTAATAGACCCGCCCGCCGTCTTGGGTTTCCAGATAGGCCATGATGATCTCCTTAAGCTGGGGGCGACAGGGTGACACCGGGTAGGGGGTTGAAATGATGCATTTTCACCTTGCGATGGGCGATTTTCCACACCCCATCGCGGCGCTGATATTGGTCATAATAGGTGGCGCTGACGGTCTGGGCTAAGCCATCGGATGTGGTTCCGATGCAGTCCACATCGCTGACGCCAGTGGCCGTGTCTTGACTGGTAAATTCGACCACCAAATTTGTCGTGAAATGGCTGGAGGCCAGCCACGCATCCCATAAAATATCTTTGGTGACATGGGCGATGCCTTCACTTGCTTCGAAGACGCCAAAGGGCGGACCGATATCCCAGACGGCATCGGTCCACCAAATGGCCGAAAAGCGATCCCAATCTCTTTTATCGAAACCGTGGCAATAATCGCTGACCAGATCATGTATCGCAAAGCGACTTTCCACACGGTCAAGGCGGCCTTCCATATCAATCATCCTCTTGCTCCCAAATATATTTATGATGGTTTAGTCGTTCAAATAAGCCGCATATTTCTGGCGCGCGGCGGCCAAATTGGTCGGCACATGATAGGATGGGAAAGTGCCGGTCGCAGGCTGGACATCGCGCAAAATATCCTTGGCGACGCCCACTTTATGCACTTCGGTTGGGCCATCAACGATGCCCATTTCCGGCACATATTGCCACATATCCATCAGCGGGGTTTCATTCGACATGCCCAGCGAGCCATGCAAATGCAGCGCACGATAGACAACATCGCGCAGCACATCGGGCATCGCCGCCTTAATCGCGCTAATTTCGCGGCGGACAGGGCGGGTATAGGCCTTGTCGCGGTCTAGCAGCCATGCCGCGTAGAGCACATGCAAACGAAACTGCAAAATCTGGGTATAGCTGTCGGCGATTTTTTCTTGCACCATTTGCTTATCGGCCAAACGCTCGCCTTTGGTGATGCGGCTGACCACCCTTTCTTTCATATAATCCATGGCTTTATTCAGCATGCCCACGGTCCGCATGGCATGGTGGATGCGCCCGCCGCCAAGGCGCGATTGCGCGACTTTAAAGCCCGCGCCAACGGGGCCAAGGCGGCTGGCTTCGGGCACACGGCAATCGCTGAAACGCAAATATCCATGAACGCCGCTGCCAATCTCATCCTTTGGCCCGACGGCTGTGTTGCGGATGAATTCCAAGCCTGGCGTGTCGCGCGGTACGATCAACATGGTCGAACCTTCATGCACTGGCACTTCGGGATCGGTGATGACCATGACGATTAGAAATTCTGCGATACAAGCGTGAGAGGCGAACCATTTTTCGCCATGTATCACCCATTGATCGCCATCTAAATGGGCTTTGCAGGTGAATTGGCCCGGATCGGCGCCGGCTTGCGGCTCTGTCATGGAATAGCAGGAGACGATTTCGCCATCGAGCAGGGGCTGCAAATATTGGCGCTTCTGTTCTTCCGTGCCAAATCGGGCGAGGATTTCCGCATTGCCAGTGTCGGGCGCCTGTGTGCCAAATACGGTGGGGGCAAAGCGGCTGCGGCCCAAAATTTCGTTCATTAACCCAAGCTTGAGTTGGCCAAAGCCGTTGCCGCCCAATTCTGGTCCCAAATGGCAGGCCCATAATCCGCGTTCTTGCACCTGTTTTTTGAGCGGAGCCATGATGCGGGCGGCTGGCGAATGGGGATCAACATGGGCGGCCGGATCGCGGAACAGCAAATCCAGCGGCTCTATTTCCTCTGCGACAAATTGACGCATCCACTGCAATTCTTTTTCAAATTCTGCGTCGGTTGAAAAATCCCAAGCCATGCTAACTCTCTCAAATTATTTTGTTAATATCGTTTCGGTCGCTGTTATTGGCCCGCATACCATGCGCCATCGACCCATATTTCGGCGCCCGATACATATTTGGCCTCATCTGATGCCAAATATAATGTGGCATAGGCGATATCCATGGGCTCGCCGACAATACCCATGGGAATAGAGGCTTTAATTGCTTCATCCTGTTCTGGTGTAATGTCGCCTAAAATCGGTGTTTTTATTTGTCCGGGGAAAATGGTGTTGACCCTGATCCCTTGTTTCGCAAACTCCATTGCGCCTGCTTTGCCCATAACGCGGACTGCGGCTTTTGACGCGTGATAGGCAATGGCATTTGGGCTGCCGATCAAGCCATATAGCGAACTGACATTGGTGATAGAGGCATTGCCGCTGGCCAAAAGGGCGGGTGCGGCGGCCTTCATGCCCAGAAACACGCCGCTTTGGTTCACGGCCACCATGCGATCCCAGCCAGCCTGTGTTTCCGTCATAATGCCGCCAGGGTGAAAAATGCCAGCGGTGTTGACCAAGGTTGTCAGGCCACCAAAACGCTCGACCGCATGGGCCACTGCGGCGGCCCAGCTATCGGCTTCGGTCACATTTAACGGGATGAATTCGGCGTAACCGCTAGCGGATTGAATGGCTTTTACAACTGCTTCGCCCTTGTCGCTTTGCAAATCGCCGATCAGCACCTTTGCCCCTTCGCGCGCAAATAACAGTGCCTGTGCCTCGCCAATGCCGCTGGCACCGCCCGAAATTAACGCCGTTTTTCCAGCCAAACGCAGCGACATCCTGTTCCTCCCACCTGATTTTCTATCTTGATAATTGATCTTATAAATTTATTAGTTCGCGACAAGCAAGAAAATGAAATTTGTATAAAAATTATTTTTTATAACGTAAAAACAAATAGATATGATGACATCGTACATATTATTATGAGTAGTAAGAAATTTTTGCTTGTCGATAGCAAATAAGTTTAGCAAGCTGTTGTCAGGGCGCGATTCGTGAGAGAAGGCAAAAGCCAATGCGGATCATGACATGCGCCGATGTGAGGGAGAGACATCATCATGAGAGCAAAGGTTTTTTCTGTTTCACTCATGGCGACAGCGGCGGCTGTAGCCAGTCCTTCGACCAATGCGTTCGCCCAAGAAATGAGCGAGGCAGCGGCGGCGACCGTAACAAATCGCGGACTGGAAGAAATCGTCGTGACCGCCCGTAAGCGGGCTGAAAGTATGCAGGATGTGCCTGCGTCGATCAGCGCGCTTTCCGCCAGCGAATTGGATCGCCGTTTTGACTCTGACGTGCGCGATTTCGCAAATTCGGCGCCGAATATTGTGATCGACGATACCCAGCAAGGACCGGGCGGCGTTGCAGCGGTTTATATTCGCGGCATTGGTGTTGCGGATGTGGAAAAGTCCGTTGATCCTGCTGTGGGCGTGGTGTTTGACGATGTTTACATCGGCCAAAGCTCTGGCAGCTTGTTGAAAGCCATTGATATTGACCGTGTTGAGGTGCTGCGTGGACCGCAAGGCACGCTTTTTGGCCGCAATGCCACGGGCGGCGTCGTCAATTTGGCGCGCTCTCGCCCGACTTATGACACCACTGGCAAGGCACGCTTAACCTATGGCCGTTTTGACACGCTGAAGCTTGAAGGTGTGGCAAGCACCGGTTTGAGTGAAAATGTCGCGGTGAAGGTCAGCGGTGCTTATGAGCGGTCCGATGGCTATATGACCAATTTGGTCTATAATCAGCCCGGCCAACGATCTGAATTTTTTGCGCTTTCGGGGGCTTTATTGATCGAGCCAACCGATCGGCTGGAATTGCAATTCAGCTATGACCATCAAAAAACCAAGCAAGATCCGCCCCAGCTTTTGGCTTTCGCCAAGTCCGGCGATTTATTCTGCGACGTGTATGAACAATGTTCCTCTGCCCCCGGAGTGCCGACATCCGGCAGTGCCTATGACAGTGTTTCCAATGGTCGGTTAGAGAAAAATGCTGAATTTCAATTGGACATGGCAATCGCCAAGGCCAGCTATGACATCAGCGACGATTTCCAATTTGACTATATTTTCGGTTGGTTGAAAACCGATGAAGAAATTTATCAGGATTTTGATGGCGGCCCGCTGACTCTGTTTCACACCGATCGTCCGGCGCGCTGGCGGCAAACGACCAATGAGTTTCGCCTAACCAAGGGTGGCTCTGGTCCGTTAGCCTTTGTTGTTGGGGCATATTTTTGGGACAGCCGCTACACGATCAATTTGAAAAATTATATCGGCTTTGCGGGCGCTCCGCTGCTGACCAGCACGCAAGATGTGACCCAAACCAACAAATCTTGGGCAATCTATGGCGAAGGTGATTATGAGATAAGCGACGGGCTAACGCTGACCTTGGGTGCGCGTTATACGAAAGATCGCAAGTCCAGCATCGTCAATGACGGCCCGATCTTCACCTATGCCGACGAGAATGAAGTGAACCCCACGTCGGAAACGCCGGGTGTGATTGTCATGGCCAATCCCGAAAAGGCCAGTTGGAAGAAATTCACCCCACGCGTTTCGCTTCGTTATGAAGTGAATGACGATGTGATGGTCTATGGCCTGTGGTCGCGGGGCTATCGCGGCGGCGGTTTCAACGGCCGTCCGTCCACCATTGGCGCGGCGACGGTGCCTTATGATCCGGAAACTTTGGACAATTATGAGCTGGGTTTCAAAACCGAGCTGGCCGATGGCCGCGTGCGTTTAAATGGTGCTGCTTTCGTTATGAAATATGATGATATGCAGCAGGATTTGGACGTGCCCGCGCCCGGTTCGTCAACGGGCCGAGAAAACCGCACCATCAACGCTTCGTCGGCGGAGCTAAAGGGCTTTGAACTGGATATTACGGCACGCGCCACCGATGGCCTGACCTTGAATGGCAATTTGGGCTATTTGGACGCGAAATATAAGGATTTCATGGGTGATATTTACAGCACTGGCACGGAAATTGACGCCAGCTTCCTGAAAATCCGCCGCGCCCCGAAATGGACATGGAATGTCGGTGCCACTTATGAACAAGATGTCGGCTCAAACGCCACGGCTTGGGTGACCGCATCGGTTCATCATATTGGCAGCCATGAAATCACCTTTTTGAACAACCCCGACCTTCGCAATGATGGTCAATATTTGCTCGATGCGTCGGTCAATGTTCGCTTCAACAAAACGACGGTCAGCCTGTTCGGTAAAAATCTGGGCAATGAAAAGGGCTGGACCATTGGTTATGACGTGCAGGGTGTGTGGAGCTATGCCGCTCCGCGTCCACGCCGCACATGGGGCATCGCTGTGACGCAGGCTCTGTAAGTGACGGACAAGATGAAAAATCATAAGTTAGAACAACGGATTTGGGTGGTAACGGGTGCATCGCGGGGCATTGGCCTCGCGATCGCCAAACATGCTGCGGCCAATGGCGATAAGGTTGCGCTGTTGGCGCGCGGGGACAGCGTGATGATCGAAGCCGAGCGGCTGGGCGATCATGCCATTGGCCTTGGCGTTGATGTGACGGATTGCGATGCGGTCCATCAGGCGTGCCAGATGGTGGCAGAGCGGTGGGGCCGGATTGACGTGTTGGTCAATAATGCGGGGCTGCATCGTGGCGGGCTGGTGCAATCCTTGCCCCAAGATGATTGGCAATCGGTAATCGACACCAATTTAACCGGTCCGTTTAATCTGGTGCGCGCCGCTTTGCCATTCATGGGTGAGGGTGGCTCCATCGTGAATATCGGCGCTGTCGTGGGTTTGCGCGGCTTTGCCGGAGATGCCGCTTATGGCGCGTCAAAAGCGGGGCTGGCGGGGCTGACGCAAGTGTTGGCCATGGAATTGGCCCGCAAAAACATCCGCTGCAATTTGGTGATCCCCGGCATGATCTCGACAGAGATGACCGCCAATATCTCTGCCACCGCAAAAGCCAAATTGGTAAAAAGCGTGCCCTTGGGCCGCGAAGGCGCGCCCGAAGAATTGGCCGAAGTGGTGTGGTGGGTTGCAGGCTCTCCCTATATGACGGGCGCGATCATTCCCAATGATGGGGGCTTGCTATGCAAGCTGTGATGGAACGCTATGCCCCGCTGGCCAACTGGATAGAGCAAAAGGCGAATATCCATGGTTTTCGGATCGAGAAAATGCTGGCGGGCGGCAACAGCAATGTGACGGCGCTGTGCCAATCGGCTGTCGGACCATTGATCTTGCGGCATCCGCCAGTGGATGTGATTTCTGATTTGGCGGGCGCTGGAATATCCCGCGAATTTCGTTTCATTTCGGCTATTTCAGGCAAGGCTCCCGTGCCGGAACCGATCTTGTTTTGCGACGATAAGCAGGTGATTGGCGCACCCTTTGCCTTGACGCGCTTTATCGAAGGCGTGGCGATTACAGATGCGCTGCCCGCCAACTATGCCGATGTCGATGGCACGGTGAATGATCTGGGCCGCGCGCTGATTTCCTCTTTGGCGAGCGTGCATAATATCACGGATATTCCCAGCAGCTTGGGCGACTGTGAAAAGGCTCGCGATTTTGTGCCGCGCCAAATCGAACGGTGGCGCAGCGTGCGGGCACAGGCCTGTGTGCGGGATTTGCCGGATATGGAAATATTGGGCGATTGGCTGGCCCAATTCGCGCCGGAACCCGAAGCGGTGCGTATCGTTCACTGCGACTATCATCTCGACAATGTTTTGATGGATCAATCATCGCCCATGGTGAAAGCCATATTGGATTGGGAAATGGCGACTTTGGCCGATCCGATGGTGGATGTGGGCTTGGTCACGGCGCTTTGGAATCGCGATGAAAATCTGCCGCTTGGTTTTGCCTTTGTGCAGCGTGTGTCCAATCGCGCCAATGTTTTAAGCGGCGCGGAGTTGGCGCAATATTGGGCCCGCCAAACGGGCCTGTCGATCCGCCATTTGCTATATTACCAAGCCTTTGCCCTATGGCGTTTGGCCGCCATTGTCGAAGGGGCTTATGTGCTGCACAAACAAGGCCAAGTCGATGGTCCCTATGAACGCGGCCTGGAATATGATGTTCCTGCTTTATTAGACGCCGCCAAAAGATGCGCGCGCAAATGCGGGGAGCCATGATGGACCATAAAATGATGCATATGCCATTGGGGACGGGGATGATCCTGAGCCATGGCGAACATATTCATGGCCATAGCCGCATCGGGCAATTTGACGGGACCGACATTCACTGGCGCAGCTTTGCCGAAACGGCTCAGCGTGCGCGCAAATTCATGGCGGCGCTACAGTCCGCAGGCGTCCAGACCAATGACCGCGTGGCAACGCTGAGCTGGAATGATTTCGCGCATTTTGAAGCCTATCTGGCGGTGCCAGCCTTGGGCGCGGTGTTGCATACGCTGAACTTGCGGCTTCATGCCGAACAAATCGGCTATATTATGGCCGATGCCGAAGACCAATATTTGCTGGCTGATGCATCTTTATTGGCTGACCTTATCCCAGAGCTAAACCGTTTGGATGCGCTGAAATTGGTGATTGTGACGGGCGACATCGGCCTGTTGAGCGCGCTGGAAAAGCCCAAAATTGCATATGAAGATTTTATTGCGGCGCATGAACCCATGTTGGATTTGCCGCAGCTTGATGAACAATCGGCAGCGGCGGCCTGTTATACCTCAGGCACAACGGGCAATCCGAAGGGCGTGGTCTATTCGCACCGGACCATTTATCTGCACAGTTTGGCCTCTATGGCGGCCAATGCCTTTGGCTTGAGCGAGGCGGACCGGATTTTGCTGTTGCCGCCGATGTTCCATGCCAATGCTTGGGGATTGCCCTTTTCGGGGTGGCTGGCGGGGGCCGATTTTGTGCTGCCAACATCCTTTTTGCAGCCCGATATGATCCGCCGCATGATCGCGCTGTCGGCCCCCAGTTTTACCGCGACGGTGCCAACCATTGTCAATGATCTGCTGCGGATGGATGGCGAACAACCGCTGGATATGTCTAGTTTCCGGCTGATGGTGGTGGGCGGTTCGGCAATGTCGGACGCTCTGCTGAACAAGGTCGAGCGGCAATGGGGCATCCCGTTAATCCAAGGCTGGGGCATGACAGAAACCAGCCCCCTGTGCGTATTGTCGCATCCTGCGGCGGCGGCCACCCCCAATGAAGCGCGCAAGATGCGCGCAAAAAGCGGGCGGCCTGTCGCGGGAGTTTTTGTGCGCTTGGTCGATGATGCTGGCCAGCGGGTCGCCGAAGATGGCCAGACTGTGGGCAAGCTACAGCTAAAAGGACCGTGGATCGCCAAAGGCTATCACCGCGTTGTCGACAGCGATGTGTTAACCGCCGATGGCTGGCTGAACACAGGCGATGCGGGAACGATTGACGCGCGCGGCTATGTGCAGGTGACGGACCGATTGAAAGATTTGATTAAATCTGGCGGCGAGTGGATTCCATCAGCCGAGCTAGAGAATATCATCATGGGCCTGCCAGGCGTTAATCTGGCGGCGATTATCGGCGTCGCTGACCCGCGCTGGGAAGAAAGGCCTTTGGCCATTGTCACGAGCCCGGATGGCGCGCCGCCCGATTTCGGTCATCTACGCCGTCTGTTGCAAGATGAAGTCGCTCGATTTTGGATACCGGAATATTGGACCCATGTCGCAAATCTTCCGTTGACCAGCGTCGGGAAGATTGACAAGCAAGCATTGCGAAAATCTGTCGAAAATGGTGATATTTTGTTTGAAAAGGTTGACCGGTTCCAATGAGCGTTTCTTCTCAGCTTAAAGGAAAAGCCTCGCTTCGAGAGGTTACAGCGGTCGCCTTGGCAACGCCATCCGATGCGAAAGCCGCCAAAGCAAAATCAAAGCCGCGCAATCAACGCCGCACACAGGCAGAGCGAACTGCTTTGTCGGATGCGCGCATGTTTGATGCTGCGATGCAATTGATTGTCGAACAAGGCACCCATGCCACCACCTTAAAAGCGGTTGGTGAAAGGGCAGGCTATTCGCGCGGTCTGGCGTCCAGTCGATTTGGATCAAAAGACGCTTTATTTGGGCAATTGGTGCTGCATTTTAACACCAGTTGGACGCGTGAGCTTGCCAATCAAGTTGGCACAAGATCGGGGGCAGAGGCTTGTTTGGCGGCCTTGCGCGCGGTCGAAGGATTTTTATCAAGCCACACCAGCTATATGCAGGCGATGTATATTTTATGGTTTGAATCCATCAGTTCGCACAATGATGTGCGCGATCATTTGGCCGCTTATCACCTGATCTATCGCAGCGATGTCGCCCATTGGGTGCAAGAAGGGGTGAGCAGCGGCGAAATTGATCCGGCGGTCGATGCAGAAACCTATGCCTTTGGGTTTTGCAGCTTTATTTTCGGGACCATTTACCAATGGTTAGTGGCGCCGGAAAATGTCGATTTGGGCAAACAGTTCGAAACCTATCGTCAAACCACGCGGAAAATTTTCGGCCTCTGATTTTTAACATTGGCACACGGAAAATAAGCCGTGAAATTTTCGGAAAATTTTACTTGTTTGGGTCTAGCAAATATAAAAAGCTGCGATATGATCCAAGCTATTCGGTGGGAGAGCCGCGATGAGAAAATTGGCAATCGACGCGGGCCTTTTGACGCCGCAATCAACGCATATCGGCGCGGAATGCGGCCAATGAAACAAGGTCAATTCACCGCAAAGGCGCTGCAACGGCCCGTGTTGGACAATATTCGGATTATCGAATTGGCGGCCATCGGCCCTGCGCCATTTTGCGCGATGATGCTGGCCGATCATGGGGCCGAAGTGATCCGCATTGATCGCCCCGGCGGCAGCGATCCCTTGGCGCAAGATCAGCGCCGCGATGTGATGTTGCGGTCCCGCAAATCCATCACCTTGGATCTAAAAGACCCCGCCTCGATCGACATAGTGCTGCGTTTGCTGGATAGCGCAGATGGGCTGATCGAAGGCTTTCGCCCGGGCGTGGCAGAGCGTTTGGGCCTTGGGCCAGAGGCGGCGATGAAGCGAAATCCGGCGCTGGTTTATGGCCGCATGACCGGATGGGGGCAAAGCGGTGACTTCGCCCAGCGCGCGGGCCATGATATTAATTATCTGTCGTTAAATGGCTGTCTTTCGCTCTTGGGCCAAGAAGGCGAACCGCCGCAACCGCCGCTTAATCTGATTGGGGATTATGGCGGCGGCGGCATGATGCTGGCTTTTGGGATGGTGGCGGGGCTGTTGGCCGCCAAAACCACTGGGCAGGGCCGCATCATTGATTGCAATATGGCAGATGGGTCATCGACCTTGATGGCGGCCACATGGTCTTTGCATCATAATCAAATGTGGGGCGAAGAGCGCGGCAAAAATTTATTGGATGGCGGCGCGCCATTTTACGGCTGTTACCAAACCAAAGACGGCAAATATGTCGCCATCGGCGCGGTAGAAACGCAATTTTACCAACGCTTTGTGGATCATTTGGGGCTGGGCGACGATCCTTTGTTCGCGGACCAATTGTGCCAAGCCAATTGGCCCGCAATGAAAGACAGGCTGTCCCAGATTTTCGCGACGAAAAGCCGCAGCGATTGGGCGCAGATTTTTGCCGAAACAGATTGTTGCTTCACGGAAGTTCTGACGATGGAGGAAGCGCAGCAGCATCCCCATAATCTGGCGCGCGGGTCATTTTGGCGGGTGGATGATTATGTTCAGCCAAAGCCTTCGCCATCATTTTTAAACACCCAAAATATCACCGCAAAAATGTGGACGGAAAATAGCCACAGAGACGAAATATTACGTGAAACCCAATAGATAAGTCAAAAAAACCAAAGACCGTTCAAAGAATGGCTTTAGCAATTGGAGAGAGTGAATGTCTGCGATAGAAAAGGAAATTCGCCAACAGAATGGGGGCGATCAGCAAGGCCAAACGGATTTTGACGCAATCGTCATCGGCGCGGGTTTTGCGGGGTTGGCGTTGATCCATTATTTGCGCGATATTGGCCTGAGCGTTCGCGTGTTTGATCGCGCCAATGATGTTGGTGGCACATGGACGTGGAACCGCTATCCAGGGGCCGCGACCGATAGTGAAAGCTATTATTATTGCTTGGGTTTCTCAAAAGAAATCCTGCAACAATGGTCGTGGACAAAGCGCTATCCCGGCCGAGCGGAAACACAAGACTATCTGCGTTTCGTTGCGGATAAATGCAATATGTGGCCGCATATTCAATTGAATACGGAAATCACCGAAGCGGCTTTCCAGCCCGATCAAGGCCATTGGCGCGTCACCACTGGCGCGGGCGAGCAATTCACCTGCAAATATTTCATCAGCGGCATGGGTATGATTTCCGAACCGATGATCCCCAAGATTGCGGGCATGGATAGGTTCAAAGGGCCATTATTTCATTCGCTGCGCTGGCCCGAAGAGGGCGTGGATTATGCGGGTAAGCGCGTGGGCATCATCGGCGCGGGCGCGACCACGGTGCAAATGCTGCCAGTGGTCGCGGAAACGGCGGCGCAGGTCACCGTTTTCCAGCGCACCCCCAATTATATATTGCCTGCCATGCAAAAGCCGATGACGCCGGAATGGGAACGGGAAATTAAGGATAATTACGACGCCATTTTGCAAAAATGCCGCAATCACATCTTCGGCATGGCGTTTGATAGTCCGGTGGGCCGCAACGCCGTCGATACGCCCGCTGAAGAGCGGGAACGGATTTTTGAAGAAAATTGGACGGGTAGCTTCCGCTGGGTTTTCGAAACGTTCGACGATCTGCTGGTCAATCCCGAAGCCAATCGCTTGGCGGGCGAATTCATCACGCGCAAGATGAAAGAGCGGGTCCATGATCCGAAAATTGCGGAGCTTTTGGCCCCGACGTTTGACGATTATCCCTTGTTCGCAAAACGGCCGCCACTGGATCATGGCTATTTGGAAGCTTTTAACCGCGACAATGTGACTTTGGTCGATATTAAAAATGCCGAGCCAATTATCGAGATTACGGAAAATGGCGTTCGCACCTCCGCGCAGGAGTATGAATTTGATATCATCGTTTTAGCGACAGGTTTCAAAGCCTATACGGGCGCATTGGAAGCTTTCCCCATTCGCGGCCTGACGGGGCAAAGCCTGCGCGAAAAATGGCAAGATCAATCGCAATGCATCATGGGCGTGTGCACGGTTGATTTCCCCAATTTCTTCATGGTCACTGGCCCGCAAGCGCCCTTTGCCAATCTGCCGACGTCGATTGAACAAAATGCCATTTGGATTTCCAAATGCATTCAGAAAATGCAAACGGAAGGATATGATCTTTTCCACGCAAAGGAACAGTCTGAACGGGAATGGACGGCTGCGACGGCCGACATCCACAATCAGACGTTGATGGCCGAGGGAGGTAAGGTAAATAGCTGGATGATGGGTGCGAACCGTGACGATAAGTCAGCCCGTGTGCTGATTTATTTTGGCGGTGCAGGAGCCTATTATGACGCATTGGATCAATCCGTAGCACAGGGTTTTCCTGAATTGCGTTTTGAGCGCCAATGGGCCACCGCAGACGCCTAATATGGTTCAGCCGCGAACGAGGCCCCGGCGCCTTGCCATCTAGCAAGCCGTCAGGGCCGCGCGCATTGAACCGGAGAGCCCAGTCCTGCACGGTCCGTAACCCAATCGCCGATCCCATGGACATGTCCTCCAAAAACAGAGCGCTATAGATTCACAATGTCAGCCGCTTGGGAAGCCTCTGTGAGTCAAACACTATGCCGGTTGGTATGAGTTATGATTTGAAGGCCATCCGATTGACAGGGGCGATCTCTCATTTCTGGTCATTTGCTATCGCAGAAAGTGAGATCGATGCGCTGTTAGACCTCGGGCTCCATAGACCGCGGGCTATGGCTTCTTCGAGGCGCGCGGCCATGGTGCGAAGGGCGTTCGGATTGGCTGTTTTCATAAATTGCCGCACATCATCATTTAGGATGATGGCAGAATAAACTGCGTCAAAATGATGATCGCGCACAGCGTTGGTTGCAGCGCGGAAGCCGAAAAGATAATCGACACTTGCCGCTATTTCAAACGCTCCTTTATAACCATGGCGCATGACGCCTGCGATCCATTTGGGGTTGGTGAGTCGCCCGCGAACAATGAGGCCGATTTCATCTTCCAAGGTGCGGATGCGAGGTCTTTCGGGGCGGCTATGATCATTATGATAGGCAAGTGGAGCCTTGCCTCTTACCATTTCAATCGCCGCGGACAGTCCGCCTTCAAACTGGTAATAATCATCACTGTCGAGCAAATCATGTTCGCGATTATCCTGATTTTGGACGATGGCATCGACGGTTCTGAAACGGCGTTTCAATGCCGACTGGTCCGCCTCTCCCTGCGCGCCATCACCATAGATGAAGCTGCCCCAGCGCAGATAATTTTCCGCCAAATCGCTGCGATCACCCCAGCATTGTTCATCGATCAAAGCCTGTAAGCCAGCGCCATAACTGCCAGGAGCAGAACCGAAAATACGTGCGCCGGCGCGATGAGCGGCACGGTCCGGCGCTTGGCCATTCGCAATGAGTTCGGCTTGTTCGGCGCGATAATGCGCGGCGGCAGGATTGTCTTCTTGCGCCTCATCAAGCGTCATGACGGCTCGAGCGGCGCTATCAAGCAGGTTGATTTGTTCTGGAAAGGCATCACGAAAAAAGCCCGATGCACGGAAGGTCACGTCGACGCGGGGCCTCCCTAGCACGGCCAATTTCAGCACTTCAAACCCTGTTAATCGGCCAGAGCTTAACTCCCATATCGGTTTTGCGCCCATTAACGCCAATGCCTGCGCGATATCATCGCCGCCAGTTCGCATATTGGCTGTGCCCCATGCCGACATGGCGATGGAGGTCGGATATTCTCCGTGGCGTTGCAGATAATCTTCAACCAGCAACTGCGCCGACCGAAAACCCAAATCCCATGCCGTTTGAGTTGGAATGGCGCGGGGGTCGACTGAAAAGAAATTACGTCCCGTTGGCAATACATCGGGACGTCCGCGTGTTGGCGCGCCGGAGGGGGCAGGCACAACAAACTGTCCGTCTAAAGCCGAGAGTAAGGCCGCGATTTCTGATGGTCCGCAAGCGTCCACGCGGGGGGCTAAATCGGCGGTGATAGAGGAGATCACCGCATGGCTGGCAGGGCCGATGCCTTGGCCGTTTTCAATCAAGTCCATTGCCAGATATTCTAGACGCTCGACCGTATCGCCGACGCTTCGCCACGGGTCGTCTGAGAGCCGAAGCAATGCTTGAGGGCGAGGGCCCGTCCAAGCTTGCGAAAATTCGCAATCCAGCGGATCAAAGCAAAGTCCTAAATCATCTGCCATGGCGCGCAGCACTGATGCATCACCGTTTTTCCCTTGGCCGCGCGGTGTACGAGCAAGCGCAATTAACAGATCACGGCGCAACCGTCCTGTCGGGCTTTGAGAAAAGATATGCAAACCATCACGTATCTGCAGCTCTTTGAGTTCGCATAGATAATTGTCGATAGCCTCAAGGACGTCATCACCTTCACCGCTTACATTTGCATCACGATCTAGTCCGCTGAGCGCGGCTAAGTTGAGAATATCCTTTTTAAGGCGGTCAAGACGGCGGTGATCCATACCCGCAGCCAGATAATATTCATCAACCAGCGCCTCTAATTGCTTGAGCGGGCCATAGCTTTCAGCACGAGTCAGCGGCGGAGTGAGATGATCAATGATAATAGCCGAAATTCGCCTTTTTGCCTGTGTCCCTTCACCGGGGTCATTGACGATGAAAGGATAGATAGTCGGCATGGTGCCGCCGCAGATTTCAGGAAAACAATCGGCCGCCAGCGACACGGCTTTACCCGGCAGCCATTCTAAATTGCCATGTTTGCCGACATGCACCGCCGCCTGCGCCTTGAAGTGATGCTCCAGCCAAAAGTGAAAGGCCAAATAACCATGTGGCGGCGGCAAGGCAGGGTCGTGATAACTGCTTTTAGGGTCAATATTATATCCGCGCGCAGGTTGCACTACGATGGCGATTTGGCCGAAAATATGAACAGGAAGATGAAAGGCTCCATCGCGGAAAAAGGGATCCTTTTCCGGCGCGCCCCAGCGTTCGGATATGGTTTTTGCCCCAGATGGACTGATTCCATTAAAGAATTTCTGATAATCCGCGAGGGAAAGCAATGCCTCGCTGCTGCGTGCTTGGCTGGCTTGGCTATTTGTAACGCCATCGTTGATAAGCGCCATTAATGTTGTGCCATCATCCGGTGCGTCTGCGATAATATAGCCAGCATCGCGCATGGCGTTTAGGATGGCGATGACGCTGGCGGGGGTGTCCAAGCCGACCCCATTGCCAATGCGCCCATCTTGATTGGGGTAGTTGGCCAAGATTAACGCGATGCGGCGCTTGTCCGGGGGAGTTTCTTTTAATCGCACCCAATGGGCCGCAAGTTTCGCGACGAAGGCTATCCGATCTGCCACAGGCTTTGGCGTGACAATGGCGCATTGCGTGCGTTCATCAAATTCTGCGCTGGCTTTAAACGCCACGGCGCGGGTGAAGATGCGGCCATCCACCTCTGGCATGGCGACATTCATCGCCAAATCGCGTGGGCCTAGCCCCCGCGAAGATGCCTGCCATGCCTCTTCCTGCTCTGCTGCGAAAGCAATCTGCAAGATGGGGCAATTGGCGCGCTCTAAAATGGCAGGCTGGCGTGGTTCAGTGGCAGATGATGCGGCGAAGCTGGTAGCGTTTACTATAATGGAGGGGCTATGATGATCAATCAGTTGACCGAGCAGATGAACGCACTCTGGCGCGCGCAGTGATCGAACGGCGACTGCCAAAACCGCGAAACCTTCGCGGGTCAAACCCGCAATCATCGCGTCGACGGCATCGGTCGTGCCGGAAACCGTTAGGGCACGGTAAAAGGTGAACAGGGCGACAGGGCGGCCCAATTGGTCTGGCAGAGGGGCCGCATATATGGCGGCATCGGGCAAGACATGCAGGGGCTTCGGCTGCTCTGTGTCGAACTTCGCTAGCATGGCCGCTTTGAGCAAGAAGCTGCGCGCGTTAAGCACGCCGCCCTCTTTGATATAGGCGTTGAGCTGGGCGCAGTCCGCCAGTGGAATATTGCTATAGGGTGCTAGGGCGGGGTCAGGATCGCCGCTGCCGGAAATGGCTGCAAAAGCAATGCCTTCTTCCCGAGCGGCAAGAGCGATTTCTTCCAATCCATAGGGCCAATAGCTCTTCCCGCCGAGCAAGATGACGCAGACAAATCGAGCTTTTCGGATCACTGTTTCGACATAGAGATCGACCGAATAGGGGTGTTTTAACGCTAGCAAATTGGCCAGTCGTACGCTGGGGCCCCCTTCGTCCCACTGCGCTGCTGCTTTCGCAAGGCAGGTAAGCTCGCTATCGGCCACCGTTAAGATCACCAAGTCTCCCGCCGATTGTCCAAGATCAATGGCTTCGTCACCATCGATGATGGTGCCAGGGGTGGCCGATAATAGGTGCATTTAGCCAAGCTCCGCTTGGATAGCGGCGGTGATGGCGGCGCCATCCAGGCCTTTTTCTCCAATCACGACCAGCGACGTTTGGCGCAATTCATTTGCTGACCATGGCCGATCGAAGAAATGCTGTATGCGCGGGCCGACCGCTTGGATGACCAAGCGAGCCGGTTTGTTTGCGACGGAAGCGAAACCTTTTATACGCAAAATATCATGGCTTGCGATGATGGTGGAAAGCGCTTGCACAAAGATTTTCGGGTCTGTCACATCGCCTCCGCGCACCACGAAGCTATCGAAATCATCATGGTCATGATCGTCCGCCGCGCCGTCATGATGAGAAGGGCGGCTATCGAGATCATCTTCGGCAGCGGCAGCATGGCCGAACAATATGGTAGGCTCCACCGCGCCGCTCGATGCGTGCACGATGCCGGTTCCTGCGCGCATATCTTTGGTGACGATGGCCTCAACGGCCGCAATTTGCTCTGCTGTCAACAGGTCACATTTGTTAAGAATCACCATATCTGCGCAGCCAAGCTGTTCTTCGAACAATTCCTCCAGCGGGGTTTCATGATCCAGCGTGGGATCTTCGGCGCGCAGGACGGCGAGGGCGGCCTCATCGGGAGCGAAGCGGCCTGCCATCACGGCATCGGCGTCGATCATCGCGATAACGGCATCCACGGTGGCGCGGGTGCGGACGCTGGGCCATTGGAAGGCTTTGACCAGCGGCTTGGGTAGGGCAAGGCCCGATGTTTCGATCAGGATATGGTCGGGCTTATCGGCGCGGTCGAGCAGCGCTTCGATGGTAGGAAGGAAGTCATCTGCTACGGTGCAGCAGATGCAACCATTGGCGAGTTCAACAATATTTTCGACAGGGCAGGCGGCGTCATTACAGCCCTTCACCAAATCGCCATCAATGCCAACATCGCCAAATTCATTGATGATCAGTGCGAGTTTTCGTTGGCCCGCATTTTGCAGCAGGTGGCGGATAAGGGTCGTTTTACCGGCTCCTAAAAAGCCAGTGATGATGGTGACAGGAATTTTGCTCATGATATGAACCTCAAAAGGAAAAATAGGGAAGAAGGGGTGGGGTCGGGGCGATCACAATGCCCGCCATGGCAGCACAAAAGCTTGACCCTGATGGGTGGCGTGATGCCCTTCGACGGCGTAATTTAGCGCCATGCCCTGCGGGGACAGCACTTCATGCGGCAGGCCATCGCCGACCAATTCGCCTTCGCGCAGAGCAATCAGCCGGTCGCAATAGCGCGTAGCCAGTGCCAGATCGTGAATGACCGTGATGACCAGCGCGCCCTGATCGGCTTCCTCGCGCAATAGGCTCATGATGTTGAGCCCATGGCGCGGATCAAGTGCGCCGACGGGTTCGTCCGCGATTAAAATTGGCGCTTCAACCGCCAAGGCCCGCGCCAACAGCACGCGGGCGCGTTCACCGCCGGAAAGCTGGGTGACATCGCGGTGCACGAAATCTTTCACCGCTGCTCTCTCCATCGCGCGGGCGATGGCAGCTTCGTCTATATGGCTGTTTCCGCCAAATTGGCCGACATGTGGCGCGCGTCCCAATGACACAATGCTGTAGGCAGAGAGCGGCCAATGGACCGAATCTCCCTGCGCCAAATAGGCGATTTTCTTGGCGCTTGCCTTGGGGCCCAGTTGACGCAGGCATTGGCCGTCCACCAAAATCTGGCCACTGCTGATCGGTAGTAAGCCCGCGATGGCGCGGGCGAGGGTGGATTTCCCTGCACCATTGGGGCCAACCAATCCGATCAACTCGCCGCTGGATGCCCTGAAGCTGATGTCCTGCAAAATGCTACGCCGTCCGATAGGCACATGCATGGCATCGACTTGCAAACTCGTCATCGCATTTGCTTTCTGAGGCTGAATACCAAATAGAGAAAGAAGGGTGTTCCAACGAGCGAGGTGAGAACGCCAAGCTGCAATTCGGGGCCGACCGCGATGAGCCGCACAGCAATATCTGCTGTCAGCACCAAGGCTCCGCCGCCAATGGCGCTAGGAAGGATGAGGCGGCTGGGTATATTGCCGACGAAGGGTCGGATGACATGCGGCATCATCAGACCGACAAAGCCGACAGAGCCGGAAACGGCCACGCCGGCGCCCACTGCCAAGCTGGTGCCGCCAATGGCCAATAGCCTGAGCTTGCCGATGTTCAGCCCCAAGGTCCGGGCGCTATCTTCGCCCAGCGACAGGATATTGAGTGAGGGTGCACAGGCAAGCAGCATCACCAGCCCAACGCCGATAAATGGCGCGGCCAGGATCACTTCGCGGAAGGTGCGGTCGCGGACGGAGCCGAGCAGCCACATGGCGATTTCGCTGACTGCCCAAGGATTTGGCGACAGATTCATCGCGAGGGATACGAGCGCGATGGAAATGCCGCCAATGCCGACGCCGAGTAAAATCAACGTCAGTGTTCGGCCACTTTCACGCGCGACAAGCAGCAAAATGAGCGTGGCCACCGCCGCGCCGATCATTGCAAATATTGGTAGGGCCAAAGGCATGGTGGCGACAAAGCCGAAATAAATGGCGATTACCGCGCCCAAACTTGCTGCGCCCGTGATGCCTAGCGTGCCAGGCTCCGCCAATGGGTTGTGCAGCAGGCCTTGTAGCACGGCTCCTGAAGCGCCCAGTGACATGCCAACCATCACGGCGAGCAACATGCGCGGCATCCGCAATTGTTGGACAATCAAATTGGTCGGATCATCTGCCAAGCCAAAGGCCGCGCGGATCAAAAGGGTTTGCGACAGATCGACATAGCCGAAATTCAGCGATGCCAGCATCAGAAGAAGCAGAAGCGCGCCGAGCGAAAGGCATAGGGCGCTTTGGTTGACTGTCTTGATAACAGGCGCGGTCGGGGAAGAAAGAATGTTCATCGCCGCGCCCTTTCATGGGCTGTGCGCCGTGCGGTCATTGCGGGTCTTTGCATCAACTTCTGTCTTTCTTTCGCCAGCAATTCCACGGCGTCGACCAGCAGGGGGCTACCGCAATTCCAATATTTTCCAGCAACTGCGACAAGGGGACGCCGCCGCGCCTGCCCCCACAGAATAGGGTTGCGCCGCAGCACGGATGATCCGTTGTTGCTTGTATCAAAATAGCTGACGGCAAAGACATCTGGTGGTTGACGAACCACGCGCTCCGCTGGAATGCCACTCCATGAGGGCGGCCCCCATTCGGCCTGTAAATTGCGAAAGCCAGCGGCTTTCAAGCTGATGTCCACGAAGGTTCCTGAGCCTGCGCCTCCGCCATCTGGACGGTAATAAATAATGGTAGGCCACTGCTCCATTGGTTCTGTGGGGTGCACGGCGGCCAGCCGTTGGCGCATATTGCGGATAACAGCTTCACCACGCTGAACCTGCCCCAAGGCGCGGGCGACATGGCGCACCATCGCATCGACCTCGGCCCAGCTATCGGCAAAAGGGATGCTCACAACCTCCACACCAAAACCGCGCAGCGCCGCCGCGCTTTGCTGGCTCATCGCATCGCTTTGCAGCAAGATTTTTGCGCCTGATGCGATGACTTCTTCCGCGCTACCGCGATTGGTTGGAAAATATTTCGCTTTGTCGGCATAGGCCGAAAGCGGCCCTTTTGCCTGCGCCGAGAGAGACGCAATCTGGTGCGGGTCGGCAAGCATCATCAGCATCTGATCGGCACAAAGGCCAAAAGATGCCGCTTTGGGCTGTGCTATCTGTGCGGCTTGTGCCTGAGTGGGCAAGGCACCGGCAAGGCACAAGCCGCAGATCATGGCCGCCAGCTTAAGCATCAGCGGCCAAAGCCTTGGCCTAGCTCGTCCGTGCCATCGGGTTCATGGCCCGCATAGCGGCGCAGCAAATCATGCCACAGCGCGAGGCGCGAGAAATCGGGCGTGTCGGCAATGCCATCTTCGTCGGTCAGAAAGGGATTGGGAAAATAGATGGCAAGGGTGCTTTCACCATGCCCATTGGCCATTTGCAGCGACCAGGTGACGGGATGCCCCTGAGCATCCAAGCCTCGCACAAATTCCGCTTTGGACGGGCGGCGATGAGCAATGAGCTCCGCTGACCCTTTGCTTTCTCCAAGGCACAAATGGAAATGACCATATCGTCCCCAATGTACGGTGAAATATCCGCCGCCATAATGAATGGATTTCGGCGCGGCAGGACAGCGCAATTCATAGGCACCACCAGCGATCATCGGGCCAAAGGTTAAATGTTGCCAATGGTTTTCAAATAAGTGTCGCATCAACCCCTCGAGAAAATTTTCATCGAGGGGGAGCGGCCAATATTCGGCTTTTACGCGACCATCTTCATGATTCAGGGTGTGTTTTTCAATAAATGTCATGTGCGTTTCCTAAGTCTGGAAAAACGCGGGGAAACAGGCCTCTGCTGCCCCGCGTTGAAGGAGCAGATCAGAAGCTCAGGCGTATGCCGCCATAGGCGCTGCGGCCCAATGTCTGGGTGCCATAAGTGACCTGATACCATGTATCGAACAGGTTCACGACGCGGGCATAAATTTCGACCTTATCGGTGATTGCCACACTGCCCAGCAAATCTGCCACAGCATAAGCCTTGGTCGCCCCGCCATAGCCTGATCTATTACCATCACTATAACGCACACGAGCCGTCAGGCTAGCACCATCTAAGGGGGTAACCGTCGCCGCTGTCATGCCATAATATTCGGGGCGTCCGCTGTTCACATAGGGGTGGTCGCCATTGCGGCTATTATCCACCTTATGCTCGATCACGCTGAAACTTTGGTGGAAACGCAACCAGTCGAAGGGTTGTGCGCTCAATCCCAATTCGATGCCATGTGCCCGCGAACGACCAAATTGTTCATATCTGCCGTCCCAGTTAATCTCATTCTTTTTCTTATTGAAGAAATAGCTCATTTGCAGAGTGAGACCTTGGCGCAGATTCAGATCAAATCCGACATCACCGCCGCTGCTGGTCTCAGCTTTCAGATCCAAATTGCCATAGAGCGGATCAAACAATTGGTAGAGGCCCGGTGCCTTCGCTCCCGTGCCGTAACTGGCCCGTAATTTCAAAGGTCCGGCGATATAGGCCGCCGTGCCGCGATAGGTGTCGAAGCTACCGAAGCGACTGTTATCGTCAAGGCGCGCAGCAGCCGTAATGGTGAGATTGTCAAGCGGACGAAGGGCCAGCTCACCATAAAGGGACTTGGTGTCGATACCCTCATTAAAATTGCCGGAATAATCGGTTAGCTGATCCGTCTTTTCCCATTCCCAATTGCCCCCGATAGCCAATGTGACGGCGTCGCTGGCGTTAAATTTCAGAGCAAGGTTCACAGCGTCCTTAAACCCTTTATACATGTCGCCCTCGACGCGATTAGCGACACCGAAATAAAGGCGCTGGGTCACATAGCGGCTGGCCGTTAGATCTGCCTGGAATCGCATGTCATCCGAACGATAATTGGCTTGCCCAGCAAAGGCATATTCCTGTTTCTTGACCGTGTTTAAAGTGTCGCTGGCCGTATCATCCAGATCTGAAAAACTATCCTGCCACAGGCCAATAGCTTGAAAAGATAGATTGGGGCTGGCCGCCACACCAATGCGGCCACTAAAGCCATAGCGCCAATATTCGTCCTTTTCCGTCACCGCGCCGGGTGTTGCCTCCGTGCGCGGATCAGACTGCGATGGTCCATTATGCCGATAACCGGTTGCGGTCAGCCGGAAATCGATCACACCATTTTTGCCGAGGATTGATGCAGAGCCGGATAGCGCGCCATAGTTGCCCGCTTCAGCTTCCGCGTTTATTTCAATGCCGTCTTGCTCCGCGCGCTTGGTGATGATGTTCACTACGCCGCCAATCGCATCCGACCCGTAAAGAGAGCTTTGATTGCCGCGCAACACTTCGATACGCGCAATATCCCGCGAGGTTAGATGGTCCGCGCGAAACTCGGTGCTGGTGGAGCTGGGATCACCCAATTCAATGCCATCAATTAACCACAGAACTTCGTCATTATTCGATCCGCGAATGCTGACGCCAGTATAGTCGCCTGGGCGATCGGACGTAATTTTCACCCCCGGCAAATCCTGCAGGGCGTCTTTCACAAAGATAATCTGATTTTTTTTGATATCCTCCGCAGTGATGACAGAAACAGAACTGCCAACTTCCCGGGCTTCTTGTGTCACGCGCGATGCCGTGACGACGATATGATGTGGCGTCTCGATAGCTGCAGCCTGTGCGCCCAAAGATGTTGCTAGGCATGCGATAGCAATCGCAAGGGATGAAGATTTGTTTAGACATATCATGAGGAGTGCCCCCAACGCCGAGCTATGAACGGCAAAATGGGGCAACCATCGGCTAGATTTTCTGGTGGACAGGAGGAGAAAACCTGAACCACAAGTTGAGCCAACGAACAGTCGATCAGTGCAAAGCGAATGGGCGTAATTCACCCGCCAAGCGCTGATCCATACGGCCCCAGCCGTAACGGATTCGTCGCTCAGACGGAAAGGACACCGTGCCGTAACCAACCCCTGGGCTATGGCAAAGAGCGACCCACGCTGGCAGGTCTCCTGGCTTGCGGGTCATCGCTCGACGCACGCCTTCCCAGAGCAAAGCTCCAGTGGCTGTTTCGAAAAAACGAAACAGTGCATCTTACTCACCGCTCACAGTTGCAGGGACAGCCTCGGATTGGCAGCAAAGCTGCATACCGTGTTCCCATTTTAAACTTCTTTCGAAGTACCAGCGCGATCATGTGAGAGGATCTCACAGAGGGCTTCTTAGCGAAGATTGAGAGTATGACAAGGGGACTGATGACACGAAAATGGAAATCTCTACATGGCATCATCAAATCTCAATTCTGCCAAAATAGTGATAGGCGGTGTGGAGAAATGGGTTGCCGTTGCGCTGGCCGGTTCATTCATAGGCCCTGACCCTTCTGTATCTGCGTTCTGCTAAACTTGCCCCGTCACCGGCCCCGGGCAGGGTCAGTGACGGGGTGGTGCGCGACGTCTGACCCTTGTGGCATGACCACGCTTCTTAGCCTGTCGGCACCGCCTCTCTTC
>DASSAA010000013.1:0-32687 GCA_035685745.1 Sphingopyxis sp.
ATGCCGGACAAACCCTCCTTCCCGATATCGCTATCGGAAGGTCCGAATGTCCGTCTATGTTGGCGACCAGTCAGAGCAGCGTTCCCGCCGAGCCCCGTCCGGTGAAAACGCCTCTAAGCCCACCATCCCAAACCGTCAACCGATTCTTTTCATTTTTCTTTCAATCACTTTGCCCATTTGCGACTGACACAAGCGGTAAGCCGCAGAAATCTGGGAAATTCTGCCATTTTCACAATTGACAGGAAGTTTCGCCTAATTTTTGCACTGCAAAAAAAATGCTATCACAGCGAGTGTCCCACGGGTCAGAATCGCAGGAACCCCGCCCCACAGCAGAATCACCATGGCATCATCAGGTCGCGATATAATCCCTTAGCGCGCTTGCCTCCGCTTCGATCTTGTCGATGCGATATTTTACGAGGTCTCCAATAGAGATGAAGCCGCACAACAGATCATCATCCATGATGGGCAGATGACGGACGCGCTTCTGGGTCATCAAGGCCAATGCGCCCATGATCGACATATCAATCGCCGCCAGAACCGGCGTGCGGGTCATCACTTCACCCAGACTGCGATCTAAAATCTCAGGCCCATGAGCCGAAAACAGACGCACCAGATCGCGTTCCGAAAATATCCCGACCACGCGATTCTGATCCATCACCGGAATGGCGCCGATCCGATGCTCGGCCAATATATTGATGGCCGCCCGAACCTGATCCTCCAGATGGCCAGAGATGATCCTGTCGGACCGACCCTGCAAAATAGATCTGATGGTCATGCCATGGCTCTCCCTATAGATTTCCTCTGCCTGAACGGAGGCTAGCATGATTCACTTCAAAGCTGAAAGCAATCGCCACCCGATATCGGTGGCTTTGGCCCTTGGCGTCGACGCCAGCATGGTTCATGAACCACTTTATGGTTAAAGAATCTCCGCTCGATCAAAAACGCACCGCCGAGATCGCATGGGCCCGCTATCGTCGACTGATGCTGGGCATGTCAGTGGTTTCCCTTGTCGCGGTCGCCGCCGCGCTGCTCTGGCTATCTTATGAATTGGACGAAGGTCTGACCATTCATATGATCATCGCAACAGCGGCAGGGGTGGGCTTGTCTGTAATGCTGGGCGCCGCTTTAATGGGGCTGGTCTTTCTATCCAGCGGCAGCGGCCACGATGATGCCATCGAAGACCCGCTTGAAGATGAAGAGATGCGGAATGACTGAGCAGCCCCAATCGCCGATTTTGCGCGTTGTCCCACGCCCGGCCGATATCAATTCCAATGGCCATATTTTCGGCGGCTGGGTGCTCAGCCAGATGGATATAGCGGCTGGCATTGTCGCGGGAGACATTGCGCAGGGCCCAGTTGCGACCATCGCCATTGATACGATGAAATTTATCGCGCCCATTTTGATGCGCGATTTGATTTCCGTCTATGCCCATCTGGAAACGCGGGGCCGCACCTCTATGCGCATTCGTATTGAGGTTGTCGCAACGCGCGATTCCGGGCGGGTGCAGCAAAAGGTAACGGAAGGCCTGTTTACATTTGTCGCGCTGGATGAAAATCATAAGCCCCGCCCGCTGCCGCCTGCATAAGCGAGAGTGGGCTGGCGATCTTGTGACAATCGCTTATAGGCACTTCCATTCCAAGGAAGAAGCATGATCCACGATAGCCACCCTGATATTTACCTGATCGGCAGCAATGAAACCCAGATATGGGGCATGTCAAACGCAGAGCGGATCAGGCGGATGGTGGCCAGCGACAAGGGCAATGTCGCGCCGGGCTTTGTGCTCGCCGCCAATCTCAGCTTTGTGTTTGATCCGCTGTTGATGCGCATCGCGCTGGCAACGCCGGGAACCGTGTTTACACATGGCGGGGTATTGGTGGTGGGCCATATGCCCGCCGCGCATGCCGCCGAACGGCCCTTGGCAGCGGAGGGTTTAACAATCACCGAATTGGGCGACGGCCAGCGCATCTATAATGATCAACTGCGCAAGCTGGAGGTGCCTTTCGTCAGCGAGCTCACGCCGCAGACCCGGCCAGCCATCGAACGGCAAAGCTATTTCGGCGCCTATAAGGGCGTGACAGACCTGCTCACCAAATATCTTTGGCCCGAATTGGCGCTGGTGCTGACGCGAGCCGCTGCACGGATGGGCATGACGCCCAATATGGTGACAGCCATTGGCGCGGTCGGCTGCATCGCTGCCACCTTCCTATTTGCTTATGGCCATTATTGGGCGGGCCTCTTGGCCGGATTCATCTTCATGGTGCTGGATACGGTTGATGGGAAATTGGCTCGCTGCACCATCACCTCATCGAAATGGGGCAATGTTGCCGACCATGGCCTTGATCTCGTCCACCCGCCCTTCTGGTGGTATGCATGGGGCCTAGGCCTTGGCAGCTGGGGCCTAGCCCTTGCGCCTGCCACCTTCTGGACCGTGATGATCGTGATCCTTGTCGGCTATGTTGCTCAGCGCTTGGTCGAAGGCGCCTTTATCGCGCAATTTCACATGCATATTCATGTTTGGCGGCCATTTGACACTTGGTTTCGCCTGATCACCGCGCGGCGCAATCCCAATATCCTGATCCTTTTTATCTTCATGCTGGCGGGGCGACCGGATTGGGGCATCATCGCCATTGCTTGGTGGACCGCTCTCTCGCTCGCCGTCCATATTTTCCAATTGCTTCAGGCCTATTGGATCAAATCCCGCGGGAAGCCCATTGTCAGTTGGCTGGAGCAAGGCGCATGAACGACACTATCCGCAAATTCGGCTGGCCCGCCACGCTGATCCGTGAGTATCAACATTGGGTGATTTTGCTGCGCCCGGCCCAGCCAACGCTTGGTTCTTTGGTGCTAGCGGCAAAATCCGATGCCACCAGCTTTGGCGATATTCCGCCAGAAGCCCATGCCGAACTTTCCGTCATCACCAAGACGCTGGAGACGGCTTTACAAAAAGCGGTCGATTATAGCCGCATCAATTATCTTATGCTGATGATGGTGGATCCACATGTCCATTTCCATGTTTTGCCGCGCTATGATGGCACCCGCAGCGCTGCGGGCCTGACACTGTCTGACGCAGGTTGGCCCGGCCAACCGAATCTCGCCAACGCCGTCGCGCTGGATGATGCCCAGCGCGATGCCCTGATGGATTGGTTGAAACCTTATTTTGCGTAGCGGCCTTCCGCGACCCATTGCGCCGTTAAAGCCTCTGCATCGTCCACATCTTGGTGGAAATCCACCTCTTGCCAATCCAGCCCTTCGATAGAAATCGTGCCCACGCGATTGCCCTTGGCGATCAGATCAATCGCCCGCAGATACCAGCGCTCCACACCTTCTGGCGTTCGCATCATCTGATCAATCTGGCTGCGAAATATCGCCGGTCCATCGCCGCAAAATGCCAGCATTCCGATGGATTCGGCGTTGGTATCAGGCGGCAACAATCGCTTGCCAATGGCATGAAGGCGGCCATCCTCATCCCGGCTTACCTTCATATCATCATCATCATAATCGCTTTTCACATCCACCGTCACGGTGATCGGCGCCGCATCCGGCGCTGTCGCTCCGGCAATCAGCCGCGCGACAATTTCATCGGATATGATGGTATCACCATTGAGGATGATAAAATCCTGATCCATCTCCCCTCGCGCGATCCAGCATGTGCCCAGATTATCCGCCACCTGAAAAAAGGGATTGAACAAGGTGCGGATTCGCGCGCCGGTCTCGCGGTAAATTTCCAGCGCATGATCTTCCACCCGCTCGGTGCGAAAGCCGGTCACCACCACAATATCGTTCACACCATTGGCAACCAGTGCCGCGACCTGCCAACTGATCAGGCTGCGGCCGTTAAAATCGATCATGCATTTCGGCACGTCACGGGTCAGGGGCAGCAAGCGCGAGCCCTGCCCGGCGGAAAGAATGATGGCTTTGGTGATGCTCATTCCTATGCCCTATCGCAAAAAGCTGTTTGTCGACAATCGCCAACTGTGAATAATTGCCGTTTCATGCAGAGCTGCCTAGATAGGCCGAGCCGGGCCCTCCGGCGCCGGAGCATGTCGCAAACATGAGCAAGCCTGATCCTATAAACGCCCAAAATTCCGGCGCAGGCGGCGGCTTTGCGCGCATCCTTGCCAACACCGGCTGGCTGCTGGGCGGCAAGGGCGTCGGCGCAATTCTGTCGATCATCTATCTTGCCATCGCCACACGCACGCTTGGCGTTGCTGATTTTGGCCGTTTTGCGCTTATTCTGTCAGCAGCGCAGGCAATCAACATCATCATGAGTTTTGACAGTTGGCAGATTATCGTCCGCTATGGCCAAGACCATCTGCGCGCCGACGCTGCGCCCCAGGGTCGCGACGCGCTCAACCGCTTGGCCCGCTTTTGCATCATCGTCGATCTGGCAGCAGCGGTGATCGGCTGTGGTTTAGCGGTCGTGCTGACACTGGCGTTCGGCCCGCTCATGGGCCTTTCGCGCGATATGGCGATTGAGGCTTTGCTGTTTTGCGCCGTCATGTTGCTGACCATCCGCTCCACGCCCATGGGCATTTTGCGATTATTTGATCGGTTTGACGCGGGCGCCTTGGCGGAAACAATGATTCCCATCGGGCGCATGATCGGCGCGCTGCTGGTGCTGGCGACGGGCCCCTCCATCGCTGGCTTTTTGTTTGCATGGGCGGGCGCAGAGCTGCTCTGCGCCATCAGCTATTGGTGGCTGGCGCTGCGCGCGGGCAAAGGCCGGATGGGCAGCTGGCGGGCAGGCCGCGCTCTGGATGCACGGCATGAAAATCCCGGCCTGATCGGATTCATGACCACCACCAATTTGCAAACCACCCTATCCTCCATGGGTCAGCAAGCTGCGGTGCTGTTCATCGGCATCTTTGTGGGCCCCACCGGTGCCGGACTCTATCGTCTTGCCAACCAGCTCGCCAATTCGCTCAGCAAAATATCAGGCCTGCTCTCGCGCAGCATCTTTGTCGAACTGGCGCGCACCAACAGCCATGCAGGCGCAGCGGAACTGCGCGCGCTGTTCCGTCGCACCAACCGGCTGGCGCTGGCCGCGGGCGCCATCATCATTTTGCTCATTCTGGCCATTGGCGAACCGCTGCTCGGCCTCATCGCAGGGCAGGATTTTCTTCCCGCCTATCCCATCCTGCTGGTGCTGGGCATTGCCGCCTCAATCGACCTTGTCGGTGTCAGCTATCGGCCCTTGCTGATGGCCACCGATGGCGCCCGCCTGTCACTCATCATCACCTGCGTCTCAACCGCCACTTTGCTGGCACTGCTAGCCCTATGGCTGCCGCTCTATGACACAATCGGCGCGGCCTTCGCCAATTTGGCGGCTTCGATCCTCAGCTTCCTGCTCATGGGCTGGGCCAGCCGCAACATCATGCGCCGCACCGGCCAATCCTGATGTGCAAATAATATCTGGGAAAAGGGCTTAGGCCCGCTACGCGCCTAGCCTCACCCACCAGCAAAAAGCCCTGCCAGAGCATTCGGCTCTGGCAGGGCTTTTGGATCATGCAGGCGGCGCGGCTCTATCAAGGGCAGCGGCGGCGCATGGCTCTTGTCATTCCGCAACCTCAACATCCGCAACATCTTCGCTGGCCTTAGTGGCAGCCGCTGCGGTGCGGCGGGGGCGGCGGGGTTTCAGCGCAGGAACCGGCTTGTCTGCTGGCGCCTCAACCGCTTCTGGTTCGTCCGCCGACTCTGGACGCCCAATGGCGGGCGGCAAAGCGGCGCTATCGATGCTCAGCGAATCATCCGTGCGCACACGGCGCGGACTGCGAGTGCGACGGGGTGCGACAACCTCTTCCGCCGAGGCGGCATCACTGACGTCCCCAGCTGAAGGCTCCATCACCGGCGCGTCCGTCTCCGCGCGGGGTTCACGAGGCTCGCGGGGTTCACGAAGCTCGCGCGGTTCACGAAATTCTCTGGGTTCGCGGGGCTCGCGGCGCGGTTGCCGCCCGCGGGGCGATGGGCGCTGGCCACGTGAATCATCATCATCCCGCTGATCATCCCGGTTGCCGCGATAGTCACGGGTGCTGCGCTGATCCCGGCCTTCTCCGTCGCTATCGCCATCCTGATCCGAGCCGCGACCTTGGTTTTGTCCATGGCCGCCTTGCTCACCAGCCTCACGGTCATGGTCCAGATCGCTGTCATCATGGCCATCAAAATCTTCTACGCCGCGCACATCGCGCTGACGGTCCGATTGGCGTTCATAGCCATTTTGGGCCGCCCGCTCTTCCTGACGCAGGCGGAAATCGCTGACGACGCGAAAATAATGATCGGCGAATTGCAGATAATATTCGGTCTGAACGCGATCACCGGCCAATTGCGCATCGCGCGCAAGATTGCGATATTTTTCGATCATCTGCGCAGCGTTTCCGCGCGCACGACTATCGATGCGATTGGCTTGATCAACGCCCCCGCGTCCACCGGACTGCGGCCGATTATTATTGTTGTTACTGCTACGACCGCGACGGCGGCCGTTTTGCCGGTTGTTCATGTTCAAGTGAGACATCCTGTCGATAAGCTTAATGCTATGCCAACCCCTTATGGCCGACCGCGCCCTATATGCGCGACGCCCACGCCATGCGGCGTGGCTCTTCCTTCACCATCCGTCAAAACCAAAGCTCCAACGAAATTTGTAATGGGAAGCAGATTATCCGATCCAACTTTGATGCCGTGCATCTCCAATGGTTTTTCAGAAATCTGTTACCTGCCCCTACCGCGCTTTTCCGCTGAAACCAAGAAAATTCGTGCAGCCGCCCCTAATTTCGTCTCAACAGCACCGCCCGATCCCGCCCCCCAAGATCGGGATAGCATTGCACGGCAAAGCCACATTCTCGCGCCATTGCCGCGACAGGCTGATATTGTGTGGAGCCAATTTCAAGCAAAGCTATGCCCGTTTCGGACAAAAGCTGATCTATTTGCGGCATCAGCAAGCGATAATCGCTTAGCCCATCGGCCCCGGCAAACAGTGCCGATGCTGGCTCATAATCCGCCACATCCGCCATTATATTTTCGCTTTCGGCGATATAGGGCGGATTGCAGAGGATCAGATCAAAAGGGCCGCTTAAGCCCTGCCCCCAATCGCCGATCTGAAACTGCGCGCGGTCAACAAGGCCCGCCGCAGCAGCATTTTCCTCTGCATAGGCCAACGCCGCCGCGCTGGCATCCACGCCCAGCCCGGTCGCAGCCGGATATTCGCTCAGCGCTGCCAGCAACAAAGTGCCCGGCCCGGTGCCCAAATCCAACATCCGCAGCGGGGCCTGACGATCAGAAATTTCCTCCAGCAGCGCCTCAATCAGCGTTTCGCTATCGGGCCTCGGGATCAGCGCCCCCGGCCCCACGGCCAGACGCAGCGTCCAAAAATCACGATAGCCCAGGATATAAGCCAAGGGCTCCTGTCGCAAACGCCGCTGCAACAAAGCCGGAAACTCTGCTGGCGTTTGGTATCGGCTGGGATCCAGCAACAGCCGATCGCGCTCTATTCCCAGCGCATGGGCCAGCAGCAATTCTGCATCCAACCGCGCCGTATCAGAAATGGGAGCCAACAGCGCAGCCGCCTGCCGAAGCGCCGCGCCAGTGTCGCTGGGCCACGCCGCCTCAGCCCTATTCTTATCGTTCACTCAGGCCCGCCAAGCGCTGTGCCTGATCTTCGGCGATCAACGCGCCGATCAGATCCTCCATCTGCCCCTCCATAATTTCCGGCAGCCGATGCAGCGTCAAATTGATGCGATGGTCCGTCACCCGCCCTTGCGGGAAATTATAGGTGCGAATCCGTTCAGACCGATCCCCCGATCCCACCATAGACTTTCTGGCCGATGCCTCGGCGCTATGGGCTTTTTCTCGCTCCAGATCATAAAGGCGGGCGCGCAGCACCTGCATCGCCTTGGCGCGATTCTTATGCTGGCTGCGCTGATCCTGCTGAATCACCACCAAGCCGGTGGGGATATGGGTGATGCGGATGGCGCTGTCGGTGGTGTTCACATGCTGGCCGCCAGCGCCGCTGGCCCGGTAAATATCAATTTTCAGATCGGCGTCGTTAATCGCGACATCCACCTCTTCCGCTTCGGGCAACACCGCAACGGTCGCCGCGCTGGTGTGAATACGCCCGCCGCTTTCGGTGGTCGGCACGCGCTGCACCCGATGTACGCCGCTTTCAAATTTCAGTTTGGCAAACACGCCCTGCCCGGAAACGGAGGCCACCACTTCTTTATAACCGCCGACCTCAGCCTCATGGCCAGAGATAATCTCCACCCGCCAGCCCTGATCATCGGCATAGCGGCTATACATGCGCAGCAGGTCGCCTGCGAACAAAGCCGCCTCATCGCCGCCCGTGCCCGCGCGAATTTCCAGCATCGCAGCGCGATCATCGGCGACATCGCGGGGCAGCAATTTGATCGCCAGATCCTGTTCGGCCAGCGGCAGAGCGGCTTCAACCTCGCTCAATTCCTCCTCAGCCATCGCCTTCAGTTCAGGATCGGCGCGCATTTCTTGCAGCGCCGTCAATTCCTGACGCAGCCGCACCAGCTCGCGTGCCGCCTGCGCCACAGGTTCCAGCTCGGAAAATTCTTTGGACGCCGCAACAAAATCCGCAGGTGCCATATCGCCGCTCGCCATGCGCGCTTGCAAGGCAGCATGGCGCTCGATCAAAGCATCAATCTGGCGATCCGAAACCTGTGCCATCAGATCGCCTGAACAAGCGCTTGGATGCGCGCCGCCAAATCACCTTCACCGCGCACATTGTGGTGCGGCGCGCCATCACGCATAGTGATGCTGATCAGCACATGGGCCGGAATTTTTGCTGCTTTGTCATAGCGTTTGCGCGGTGATCCGTTGGCCACCATTTCCACACTGATGCCATCAGCGCGCAAAGCCGCCATCGCTTTTTGGGCCGATGCCAGCGCGGCATCATCTTCCAATGCAATCACGGCGTCGATGCGTGGATCGATCCGATCCGCATCCACCAGCATCGCCAACCGCTCAATGCCGGCGGCCCAGCCCACAGCCGGTGTCGCGGGGCCGCCCAGATTTTCGATCAGCCCGTCATAACGGCCGCCGCCCAGCACCGTGCCCTGTGCGCCCAAGCGTTCGGTGATAAATTCAAAGGCAGTGTGGCGATAATAATCCAGCCCACGCACCAGCCGCGCATTGCGCTGCCATGCCACCCCCGCCGCATCCAGCCCGTTGGTCACCGCGGCAAAGAAATCCTGTGCTTCGCTGGTCAGATATGCATCAATATCCGGTGCGCTATCAGCAATCGGGCGATCCTTGGGATCTTTGCTGTCCAAAATCCGCATCGGATTTTTGTCCAACCGCACCAAACTGTCTTCGCTCAGCTCCGCGCGATGGGCGTTAAAATGCTCCACCAGCGCGGCCCGCCACGCATCGCGGCTGTCGGCATCACCCAAAGTGTTGAGGGTCAGCGTCACCCCATCTGCTACGCCCAATTCGCGCAGCAGATGGTCGGCAAAGACCAGCAATTCCGTGTCCATCAGCGGGCTATCGCTGCCCAGCACTTCGGCATCGACCTGATGAAATTGACGATAGCGGCCTTTTTGCGGCCGTTCATAACGGAACAAAGGCCCATGGGTGGCCACTTTTAGTGGCGCATATTGCTGCCAGCCATTGGTCACATAAGCGCGGGATATTCCTGCCGTAAACTCGGGCCGCAAGGTGATGGATTCGCCGCCGCGATCCTCGAAACTATACATTTCCTTGGACACAACATCGGTCGTCTCACCCAAGCTGCGGGCGAAAACAGCGGTCGGCTCAATCACCGGCACTTCCACCCGCTTAAAACCGTAAAGGCGGCGTGTTTTTTCAAATGTGTCGACGACATAGGCGAAGCGATCAGCGAAATCGCCTAGCATATCCTGCGTTCCACGCACCGGCTGCGGTGCTACGATTTTCGCGCTTTTTTCCTTGCTCATGGCAGCGGCGTCTAATCGCTTTTTGGCAAAAACAAAAGCGCCTCCTCGCTGCTTTTCTACCATGGGCGTTGGCCCCTTGCTGGACCTTATCCAAATTTGACGGCACAACCCGCTTTATGAAGAAGACAGCCTCCTATCGGATTGCCGCCGCCCTCGCCCTTCCGCTGGCCTTTTCCGGCTCCGCACTGCTGGCCCAGCCCGATCTCAGTCGCCCTGATCCGGTCGCTGCGTCCCACAATATCGCGCTGCCGCAAGACCAGCCCTATCCCGGCACCATGCAATTGCGGGTGGATGCCAGCGATCATATGCGCGGCATTTTCAAAGTCCGCCAAAATATTCCTGTCGCCGAGGCCGGGCCGCTCACCTTGCTTTATCCCCAATGGCTTCCGGGCAAGCACGCACCGCGCGGCGCCATTGCCGATATTGCCGGTTTCAAAGCCAGCGCGGGCGGCAAGCCGCTGCGCTGGACGCGCCAGCCCACCGATGTTTATGCCATTGATCTGGATGTGCCAACGGGCACCAAAATGGTGGAGATTGAATTTAGCTTTCTTTCACCCACCCGCCCCAGCGAGGGGCGCATTGTTGCCACACCGGTGATGATGAACCTGCAATGGGAACAGCTGAGCTTCTATCCGGCAGGATATTTCACCCGCCAGATCCCGGTGCAGCTCGATGTCACCCTGCCAGCAGGATGGACCGGGGCCGCCGCCATTGATGGGCTGAAAATCAGCGGTAATCGCTATAGCTATGGTGTCACCAGCTATGAAGCCTTGGTCGATAGCCCGATGTTTGCGGGCCGTTATTTCAAAAAATGGGATTTGGGCCAGAATGTTCATCTCAATATTGTTGCCGATGAAGCGCATTATCTTGAGGCCAGCCCCGATCATATCGCCCGCCACGCGGCTTTGGTCGCTGAAACGATCAGCCTATTCGGCAGCCGTCCTTTTGATCGCTATGAATTTCTGCTCGCGCTGACCGATCAATTGGGCGGTATCGGCTTGGAACATCATCGCAGCAGTGAAAACAGCCGCCAGCCGGATTATTTCACCCGATGGGATCAGAATGAAGCGATGCGCGGCCTGTTGCCGCATGAATTTGTGCACAGCTGGAATGGAAAATATCGCCGCCCCGCCAAATTATGGACGCCAGACTTCCGCACCCCGATGCAAAGCAATTTGCTCTGGGTCTATGAAGGGCAGACCAGTTTTTGGGATCTGGTGCTGGCGGCGCGGTCCGGTCTGCAATCCAAAGCGATGGTGCTGGGTGAATGGGCTTCTCAGGCCGCTTATTTCGGGGCCCAACCCGGCCGCGAATGGCGCAGTGTCGAGGATACAGCGCTCGATCCCGTGATCGCCGCCCGCAAACCGCGCAGCTTCCCTAGCATGACCCGCGCCGAGGATTATTATAACGAAGGCTCGCTGATGTGGCTCAGCGCCGATATGTTGATCCGCACCCAAAGCAAGAATAAGAAATCACTGGATGATTTCGCCAAAATCTTCTTTGCCGCGCGCGAGGGTGATTATGGTCAATCCACCTATGACATTACCGATGTCGTGGCGGCGCTGCAGGCCGTGCATCCATATGATTGGGATGGGTTCCTGCGCGATCAAATGCAGAAAGCGGGACTTCCTCCGCCACTTTCTGCCTTTGCGCTGGCTGGCTATCAACTGGTCTGGCGCGATACACCCAATAGCTTTGATCATGCGCGGATGGCGCTCAGTCGCGGTACCGATCTCACCCACAGTTTGGGGCTGACCGTGGATCGGGCTGGCAAGATCGCCAGCGTGCTATGGGATGGACCGGCCTTTCGCGCCGATCTGGTCAATGGCACCCAGATTTTGGCCGTGGATGGCATCAGCTATAGCCGCGAGCGGTTGGAAGCTGCCGTCCAAATGGCAAAGGACAGCAAAAGCCCGATCCGCCTGTTGGTGGAGCGCAATGGCCGTTATCGCGACATCAGCCTCGCCTATCATGGCGGGCTGCGCTGGCCCCATCTGGAAAAAAATGCTGTGGGTCCGGATTGGTTTGATCGCCTGTTCACGCCGCGTCGCCCGATCTGATCGGCCTGCCGAACAGCCCTTCCGATCACCTTTCCTGACTCACGGCTCGACTTAACGCGCTGCGAGGCGCTAAGGGGGCGCACGAATCGCAGAAAATAAAGGATGCTCCCCCATGCGTATCGACCTCATTCCCGCTGGCGATAATGCGCCGGAAAGCCTGAATGTGCTGATCGAGGTTCCCATCGGCGGCGAACCGGTGAAATATGAATTTGATAAAGCGTCCGGCGCTTTGTTTGTGGACCGTTTTCTCCACACGCCGATGCGCTATCCCGCCAACTATGGCTTCATTCCCCACACGCTGGGCGAAGATGGTGATCCACTGGATGCGCTGGTCGTTGCCCGCTCACCGATCATCGCAGGCGCTGTGGTGAAATGCCGCCCGATCGGCGTTTTGAAGATGGAAGATGATGGCGGCGGCGATGAAAAGCTGCTCTGCGTTCCAGTCAGCAAGACCTTCCCTTATTATGACAGCGTAGCAAATTTCGAAGATCTGCCTTCCATTTTGCTGCAACAGATTGAGCATTTCTTCACCCATTATAAAGATCTTGAGCCCGGCAAATGGGTCAAGCTCGATGGCTGGGGTGATGTGGAAGAGGCCAAGAGCCTAATCGTCGCTGGTATCGAACGCGCCAAGCAGGCCGAACAAGGCTGAACGCCTTGAATTTTACATTGCGGTAAGGCCTTTTATCCGAACGCAAAACATTAGAAAACGCTGGGGTGGTCTTCATCGCCAAGCTCCGGCGTTTTCATCATATGAATATCGTGGCGCGGATAGGGAATGATGATCCCCGCTTCCTTGAAGCGATCCCATATTTCCATAAACACCGCGCCTTGAATATTGCCCAACCCCGCTTCGGGATCGGCGATCCAATATCGCAATTCATGCTCCACCGCACGCGGACCAAAGGCCGTAATCCACACCATGGGTTCTGGATGAGCCAAAATCCGAACATTGTCCGTCGCCGCTTTCACAATAATTGCCTGCGCTTGCCGTAAATCACATTCATAAGGCACGGGAATCTGCATCCGCACCCGTACTTCCGGGCTGGCATAGCTCCAATTTTCGACCGCTTGCGTCATCAGCAATTCATTTGGGATCAGATGCTTCTTGCCATCGCGTGTCACCACATTCACCGCACGCACACCGATTTTCGCAACCTGGCCGACATTGGGCAAACCGCCGGAAAGCCCGCCACCCATCACGCTGCCATCCCCCACCACAATCACATCACCGGGCTTGATCGAACGATCCATCAGCAAAATAATGCCCGCAATCAAATTGCCGACGGTTTTCTGCAAACCAAAGCCAATGGCCAGCCCCAAAGCACCGGAAAAAAAGGCCAGCGCTGTCAAATCAATGCCCAACACATCAATGCCCAACAGCAAGGCAAAGCCGCCCAAAGTGATGCCGATCAGCTTTTCTGTCAGCAATCTTTGGCCATCGTCCAGCTGATGGTTGCGCCGGAGCAGCCATTTGGCACCGCGCATGATCACCTTAAACAGCACGAACAGCAGCAGAGCGACCACCACCGCCGTCACCACGCCGTAAAGCGATATGCGGGTTGCCCCAATATCCAGACCAATGGCCTGCATCGCCTCTATCGTCTGGGCAATGCCGCCTTCCACCCGTTCAAGACCCGTCATAGCTGGGCAAAAGCCTGCTCCAGATCAGCGATCAGATCCGCCGGATCCTCTAGCCCAATCGACAGGCGCACCAAGGGATGCGGGTCTGTCCACTGAGTCGCCGTTCGGATACCCGCCGGATCACTGGGCACCGCCAAGCTTTCAAAGCCGCCCCAGCTAAAACCAATGCCAAAATAGGCCAGCGCATCCACAAATCGCTCCCGTGCCGCATCATCAGCATTGCGCAAGGTAAAGCTGAACAATCCGCTCATGCCGCGAAAATCACGCCGCCATAGCGGATAACCGGGATCATCCGGCAGACCGGGGCATAAGACGCGCGCCACCTCGCGCCGCTCCTGCAGCCAGCGCGCCACTTGCAGCGCATTTTGGCCATGCCGTTCCAGCCGCACATCCAATGTCCGCAATCCGCGCAGCATCAGCGCGCAATCATCGGGGGATACCGCCTGCCCCAATTGATAAGCGCCATGGCGCAGCTTAGGCCACACTGCCTTCGTCGCCGTCAGGCTGCCCATCATCGCATCCGAATGGCCGCCGACATATTTGGTCAGGCTCATCATCATAATATCCACGCCATGCGCCAACGCAGGAAAAAGCAAGGGCGTGGCCCAGCTATTGTCCAACATGGTCATAATGCCGCGCGCCCGCGCAATGGCGGTGATGGCAGGCACATCCTGCACTTCAAAGGTCAGGCTGCCAGGGGATTCCAAAAAGATCAGCCGCGTTTCTGGCTCGATCAAATCCGCGATGCCTGCGCCGATCAGCGGATCATAATAGGTTGTGCGCACCCCCATGCGCGCCAACATGCCGTTGCAGAAGGATCTGGTCGGCTCATAAGCGCTATCGACCATCAACAGATGATCACCGGGCGAAAGCAGCGCCAGCAAGGCAGCGGATATTGCGGCGACACCGGAAGGGTAAAGCAAAGTGCCTTCCGCACCGCTTTCCAATTGCGTCAGCGCATCGGCCAGCGCCCATACCGTTGGCGTGCCCCGGCGACCATAATAAAGCTTATCATGGGTGGCATGGCCCCGCCCATTCAGATCGGCGACATTGTCATAAAGGATGGTCGACGCCCGCCAAACCGGGGGATTGACCACGCTGCCGCCCAGCCGCGGATCCCCCGTCCATTCGGGGCGGCGTCCGCCATGCACCACTGCTGTGGCGGACCGCACAGGCTTTTTATCTGTGGGATCCGCCACTCGCTCAACCTCTTCTATCTATCTTTATGATGCAGGGCCGGTGGTTTTGGGTGTTGCCGGATCGGCCCCCCATTCGGTCCAGCTGCCGTCATAAACAGCCACATCTTCCTTGCCCAGCAAATGCGCGCCAAAGGCCAGCACCGATGCCGTCATGCCGCTGCCGCAAGTGGTCACCAAAGGCTTGGTCAAATCCACGCCCGCCGCATCAAAGGCGGCTTTCAGTTCATCGCCTTGCTTCCACGTGCCATTGTCTTGAAACAACTGGTTATGTGGCAGGTTGCGCGATCCGGGAATATGGCCGGGGGCCATGCCGGGGCGTGGATCACGCTCCGCACCCGTAAAGCGTGCAGCCGGGCGAGCGTCGACCAATTGCTCCGCTCCGCTCTCCAGATTTGCGGCAACCTGATCTTTGGTTCGCACCGCAGCCGCATCCCGCCAAACCGTGAAATGGCGGTGGCGCAGCGCTTGCTTGCCCATTTCCAATTGGCGCCCTTCGGCTTTCCATTTTGCCAATCCGCCGTCCAGCAACGCCACATCATGGGCACCAAAAAGCTTCAGCAGCCACCAAGCCCGCGCCGCGCTGTTCAGCGGGCTATCATCATAAAGGACGATCCGGCTGCCGTCACCCAGACCCAGCGACTGCATCCGGCTGGCAAATTTTTCTGGCTGCGGCGCCATATTTTCAATGCTGTTCCCCACATCGACCAATTCGGTCAGATCCATAAAAACAGCGCCCGGGATATGCCCAGCGGCATATTCCGCACGAGCGTCACGATCCGAATCAGCCATGAATTTGGTCGCATCCACGATGCGCAAATCCGAAGCTCCTAATTCGCTTTCCAGCCAGTCTGTAGTGACCAAGGCGTCCATTTTATGCTCCTGTTACCGCCCAGCATCGGGAAATATTCTGTCCAGCTGCCGGCCCCCAAATGTGGCAATGTCTTTCCGGGCCAGATCCGCAGCCTATGGCCCAATGATCTGTTTTTCAAGCGCCTAGCAAAGATGAAAATTCGTTGCTGTAGCAAATAGAAAAGCACACTCAAAACCGCGCTTCTGTTTATTGCTGGCGGGCCATGGCGGTGGGGCGACCATCGGGTCGGTCCACCGCCCATCTTTCGCGATCCAAAGGAATAGGCGCCAATTTATCTGATCCGCCAGCCCCCGCCCGGCCCAGCACATAGGCGGCAGCAATTTGGCCAAAAGCCTCGCCCGGACCATCCCAATTATAGGTCACATCTGCGGCCAACACCGGCACGAGCATCGGCTTGCCGCCCATCATCAATGGTTCAATGACAGCACGCGGCATTTTCGCTTCGCTGCTCAACTGTTCCGAATGGCCAGCAGCCAGCGCAATATCATCGCGCAGCACACTGCCTCCCGCGCCATCATAAAAGCGGTTGAGCACGGCTTCATTCATCGCCGATCCTTGGCCCAGCGCCAGCCTCACCATCAACCCCTGCGCATCCAATGCCCCGCGATTGGTCAGCGTTAACAGGAAGCCAACCGCAACATGATCCACCTCCACCCGGATCGACCGCACCATAATTTCCATGCCCACATCGGCGCGCATCTCATCCACCGGTCGGCGCACCAGCGGCCGCGCAGTTACGTAAGAATCGGCAAGATCAGGGGAATCCGCCAGCGCAGACCTCGGGCGGGCGGCCGATATGGCCTCAGCCTCATTATCAGCCGGGGCCTTTGGCTGCCCGACAGAATCGCCCGCAGAGGACGTCCCTTTGCTGGCGGTGGCGGCAGGCCGGGCGGGCCGCTGCGCCGGGCCATCATCCGCCTCGACAACCACCGCACCATCGCCATCCTCATCTGCTACCTGATTTTGACGGCGCCAATAGAAAATCCCAGCGCCGATGGCCGCCAACACAGCCAAGGCCCAGCCGATCCAGCCGATGCCATCATCGCCAAGCGCCGACCCAGAAGCCGGCACTGGCGCGGCTTCATCCGGCGCATCGGCTTGCGCCATGCCGCTCTCAGCAGCAACACCCGCCACCTCATCCGGCAGCGGAGCTAGCCCCTCTGCGCTGCCCCCTTGCTCATCCAGAACCGCTGGCGGTGTCAATCCTTCCGGCACAGGAGAGGCGCGCGGTGCCTCTTCACGCTGGGCCGGTGCGGGTGCCTTGTTAGCGGACGGCGGCGGCGCTTTCGTTCCACCCGGCGATACCGTGCCAGAACCGGGCGCTGGTGCAGGCGCAGGCATCGGTAGCGGCGTAGGAGCAGGAACAGGCGTAGGCGTGGGGGCTGGCCGGGAACGGGGTGGTTGCTGATCTGCAGGCGCTGCGGGCGGCAAACCATTATCGGATGGCCCTTGCACCCGATTGTCGCGCTGGTCTTCCGCTGGCGGCAAGCGAAAGGTGAACCCGCGCGGCGCTGGCGGCGCGGCAGTGTCGGCCCCGCCCTGCTGCGCCATGGCCGGAGCGATGGAACCAGCTCCCAGCCCGCCCACAGCCAGCACGGCCCCCGAAACGCATAACGCCGCTTTCGCAAACGCTTTGGCCTGAGGGGCTTTTGTCTGCACTGCCTGCTTCAACCTCGTCACCGCTCTTCCACCTCATTCGATTGCCTGCGTCACCACAGACATGCCCGCTGCTCCATCAGCCATGCCATTCCCCAATGGTCACGCTGATCATAAAGATGACAAGAGCCGCGCGCCGCACTAGACGGTTTCCATGACCGATTCCAGCCATCCCCCTTTGGCCCCGAAACATCTGGGCCAGTCAAGCGAACTGCCCACCGCACCAAGCGCCGCCGTTCTCGATTATGTTCCCAATCCGCGCAAGAGCGAGCTTTATCTGGTGCGCTTTGCGGCGCCGGAATTCACCTCTCTCTGCCCCGTGACCGGTCAGCCGGATTTTGCCCATCTGGTAATCGACTATGCGCCGGGTGAGACCATCGTCGAATCCAAAAGCCTGAAATTATTCCTCAGCAGCTTTCGCAACCATGCCGCATTTCACGAGGATTGCACCGTCGGCATTGGCCGCCGCCTGTTCGATGAAATGCAGCCCACATGGCTGCGAATCGGTGGCTATTGGTATCCGCGCGGCGGCATTCCGATTGATGTTTTCTGGCAATCCAGCGCCCCTCCAGCGGATTTGTGGCTGCCGGATCAGGGCGTCGCCCCCTATCGCGGCCGTGGATGAAGCGCTGGAATGAGAGGATATGTGCGTTATTTTAGACGGACGGCAGGCCTTTCATCTTTTCGCCACAAAATCCTGACAATAATGTCAGCATCATGAAAAGCCCTGCCATCCCGCATGAATATGCCCTCACCGTCGGTCCCGATGCGATCGACTTTATGGGGCATGTCAACAATGCCCATTATCTCAGCTGGGTTCAGGATGCGGTGCTGGCCCACTGGCGCCAAATCGCTCCGCCAGAAGCGGTGGCAGAGCATCTATGGGTCGCGCTGAAGCATGAAATCACCTATCGCCGCCCCGCTTTTCTGGACGATCAGGTGATCGCCACGGTGATCTTGGAAAAGGTGCAAGGTGCCCGCGCCTTTTATGAAACCATTATCAAACGCGGCGAGACAATATTGGCCGAAGTGCGCTCTAGCTGGTGCTGCATCGATGCGGAAACCATGCGCCCCGCGCGGCTGGCCAGCGATATTATCGCCCGCTTCTTTCCCAACGAAAAAATCTAGAGCATCGCGCCAAAAAGTGGGAACCGGTTTTTTGGCAAAAAACGATGTGACAACAAACCGATAGGGTGGATCAAAAGGAACCGCGATGCTGCTGGTGATCGGAAATTTTCGTATCGCACCGGATCATCTGGAGCAGGCGCGACCGACCATGCAGGCGATGATCGATGCCAGCCGGGCGGAAGCGGGCTGCCTCTTCTATCATTATGCCTTGGATTTGGCCGATCCGGGGCTGGTTCATGTGCAGGAAGGCTGGCGGGATGACGCCGCGCTCGCGGATCATTTTCAATCGCCGCATTTGCAGCAATGGCGCGCCAGCTGGCCCGAATTGGGCATCAGCGATCGGCAATTGCTGCGCTATGATGTGGCAGAAGCGCAGCCCTGCTAACAGGCCCGCGCTTCCACCCTTTCATCGATAAATAAAGCCGCTCAGGCCGCCTCAAAGCGAATCGGCAAGCGCTTCAACCCACCCACAAAGGCCGATTGCACCCGCGCCGGATCGCCAGCCAGTTCCAGCGATTTCAGGCGGGGCAGCAATTCCTCCATCAAAATCCGCATTTCCATCCGTGCCAAATGCTGGCCCAGACAGACATGCGCGCCATAGCCGAAAGCAATTTGGGCATTTTTCTGGCGATCCGGATTGAAAGTGAAGGGATCGTCAAACACGGCCTCATCCCGATTGGCCGACACATAGTTCAGCATCAGCCAATCCCCTTCGCGGATCAACTGGCCGCCAATTTCCACATCCTCTTTGGCCGATCGCATGAAATGCTGCACCGGCGTCGCCCAACGAATCGTCTCCTCAATCAGGCTGGATTTATCGCTGTCAGCGGATTGATAGCGTTCAAACAAAGCGGGATTGCGCGCCAATTCCATAATCGCCGCCGCCGTGGATGCGCTGGTCGTATCATGGCCTGCCGTGGCGACAATCATATAATATCCCGCCAATTCGCGATCGGGAATTTGGCCGCCATCAATGGTCGCATTGGCGATCACAGTGGCAATATCTTCGCGTGGATTGGCGCGGCGATCTGCCGTCAGCTCACGGAAATAGCCTTCAAAATCGGCGATCACATGATGCAGCATCGCAATCGCCTGTTCGGCGCTGCTAATCGCTTCACGGCTGCGATTCAATTCGGGGTCACTAGAACCGAACAATTGCTGGGTCAGCATCAGCATCCGTGGCTCATCTTCGGGCGGCACCCCCAAAATATCCATCACCACGCGCAGCGGATAAAAAGCCGCCACATCGCGGGCGAAGTCGCATTCATTGCCCAAAGACAACATATGATCCACAGTTTCGCGCGCCAATTGGCGAATACGGCCTTCCACAATCTTCAAGTTTTTCGGCATGAACCAGCTTTGGGTCAGCAGACGATATTTCATATGATCCGGCTGATCCATCTGCACCAAAGATCGGATCAAATGGCCATCATGATTGGGCGTGGCCGCGCGGGCCAGCGCTTCGCCATCGCGATTGGTCAGCACCGTGGGGCGAATGCCATTGGCAAAGCGCTGGGGATCACGGCTGATCGCCATCACATCGGCATGGCGTGTAACCAGCCAGAAGGGATCATATTCGGCCGTTTCCACGCGCGCGAGCGGCGCATTTTTGCGAGCCCAAGCCAAATGTTGGTGAAGCGCGTCCCATTGGCCATAAGCGGCGGGGTCCACGACGGCTGCGGCTACCTCTCCAGGTAAGATATTGCTTGTCATGTGACAAAGCTGCCGCGATTTTCTGCGCTTGTCGAGCCACTATTTACATCAGGGTCAGCGCTAATCGCCATGCGGGGGAATTGAGACGCCGCGCGGCACCGCGCAGTGCCATTTAGGGCCGCACAATGTTAAGACCTCACAGTGCCGGGCCAGTGCCGGGCCGGTTGGCCGCCATCGCCTGTGCCCAGCCCGCCGTTGCCTCGCGCACCATTGTCTTCAGCGCATCGGCCTGCCGTCCCCAAGCGGCGGCATGATCCTCGGTCCATCCCTCGCCTTGGGCCGCGGCAAGCTGCGCGACTGTGGCATCGATAAAGGCGTCATATTCCATCATCGGAATCACGCCATAATTATGGTGAGTCGCGACCAACTCCGCCACCAGCGGCCAGACCCAGCCCTCCCCGCCAGCCAGCCCATAGAGCATCTGTAAACATTCGTCGGTCATCCGCCGCGATGCCGCATCCAGATTGAGAAAGGCGGGTCTTCGTTCCGGAAAAGCTGCAAAAAATTGGTCAAACAACGGACCGCGAATATCCACCTCTTGATCCGCCAGCGCCACCAGACTTTCTTCCAGCCAGACGATATCCTCTTTCTTGGCCATCATCCCCCCCATTCGGCTTATATACCGATCAATAGCCGTTCCGCCGCTAGCCACCCAAAGCAAGCGGCCTTATTTAAACAAGCCACCCAGCAAGCCGCGCAGCAATTGCCCGCCCAATTTGCCGCCCATCTGACGCCCAATATTGGTTGCCGCCGAGCGCGCCGCCGATTGGGCCATTTTCGTCACCAGCCCCGGCTTGGCCGCTTCGCGCGCGGCTGCGGCTTCTCGGCGCAGCCTCTCCCGCTCTTCCGCCGCCTGACGCTTCGCTTCCTCTTTGGCAGCGATCGCCTCGGCCTTGTCGGCTTCCTTCTGCGCTGCCGCTTCCAAAGCAGCCGCTTTCGCCTGCTCCGCTTTGCTCGCCAGCAATTCTTCCGCACTCTCCCGATTTATGCGTTCATCATATTTATCCCCAAGCGGCGACAGCGATTGGATGATCGCCCGCTCCTTGGCCGTCAACGGACCAGCGCGGGACTGCGGCGCTTTGATCAATGTGCGCTCCACCGGCGATGGTGCGCCATCCGCCTGCAACAAGGATACCAACGCCTCGCCCACTTTCAGTTCGGTAATTTCCCGCACCACATCGACGGCGGGGTTGGGACGAAATGTATCCGCCGCCGCCTTCACCGCCTTTTGATCGCGCGGCGTGAAGGCACGCAGCGCATGTTGCACCCGATTGCCCAACTGACCCGCCACTTTTTCAGGCACATCAATGGGGTTTTGCGTCACGAAATAAACGCCCACGCCCTTGGATCGGATCAGCCGCACGACCTGCTCAATCTTATCGACCAGCGCCGCCGGCGCATCGTCAAACAGCAAATGCGCTTCATCAAAAAAGAAGACCAGCTTTGGCTTTTCCGGATCGCCCACCTCCGGCAATGTTTCAAACATTTCAGACAAGAGCCACAATAGGAAGGTGGCATAAAGCTTAGGGCTGGCCATCAACCTGTCTGCAGCCAAAATATTGACATAGCCGCGGCCATCCTCGTCGCAGCGGATCATATCCATTATATCCAGCGCGGGCTCGCCAAAGAAATTCTGCCCGCCTTGCGCATCCAAGCTCAGCAATTGGCGCTGGATCGCGCCCACGGTTTGCCGCGTGACATTGCCATAACGGGCGCTCAAATCGCTGGCATTTTCCGCGCACCAAGCCAGCATGGCCTGTAGATCCGCCAGATCCAGCAGCAACCATTGCTGCTCATCGGCCACCCGAAAGGCGATATTCAGCACACCTTCCTGCACCTCGTTCAGGCCCATCAAGCGCGCCAACAGCAAGGGCCCCATTTCTGAAATGGTGGTGCGCACGGGATGGCCCTGTTCGCCAAATAAATCCCAAAAGATCACCGGATTGTCGCGATAGGCCCAATCCGCATCGCCAATCAGCGCAGCCCGCGCCGAAAAGGCGTCATGGGTTTTGCTCGTCGGGCTGCCGGGCATCGCCATGCCGGCAACATCGCCCTTCACATCGGCCACAAAGACCGGCACGCCAGCAGCCGAAAAACTTTCCGCAATGCCTTGCAGCGTCACTGTTTTCCCGGTGCCGGTTGCCCCCGCGATCAAGCCATGGCGATTGGCGCGTTTCAGCACCAGCGATTGGCGCGGGCCATCGGCCGCGCCGCCGCCGCCCAAACCAAGGTAAATTTCCGTCGCCAAAATTGCGTCTGTCACGCACCAGCCTCCCTCAGTTTGAGCTTCGCGTGAAGCCTAGGCTCTGACCCTAAGTCACGCGGAGCGGAAATCAATCCATCAAAAAGGGCGCCGGACCTATGGTCACGGCGCCCTTTGTTACAGAGTGGCACGCAATCTCAATTTTTGACGCGCACCGCAACAAAAGCTGGCTGCTGACCCCGGCGGAGCACTTCCAGCACCACCGCGTCCCGCTTGGCTTTGCGTGCTTCCTCCAGCACTGCCGCCAAAGCATCGCTGCTGGTCACAGCCTGTCGGTTCGCGGTCAGGATCACATCGCCCCGGCGCAGGCCCTTGCGGCCCGCATCGCTGCTGTTGGCAACGGCCAGCACCACAATGCCCTTGGTGTTGGCGTCCACACCAATCGAGCGCGCAATCGCTGTGGTCAGCGGCTGCACCGCCATACCCAAGCGATCCTGCACAGTCTGATCCGCCGTGCCGCGTGGATCCGATGGCAGATTTTCTTCCGCTTCCGGATCAAAATTGGATCCCAGCAATTCCTCTTCAGGCGGACGCGCTGCCACCACCGCGGTCAGGCGCATTTCCTTGCCATCCCGAATGATATCAATCGGAATCCGCGATCCGGGTTTCACATTGGATACGATATAAGACAATGTCTGCTGCGGCGTGATATCACGATCCGCAACCTTGATCACCACGTCGCCGCGCTTCAAGCCAGCCTTGGCCGCTGCGCCGCCATCCTCCACCCGCTGGACGATTTCACCGCGATTCTTGGGCAGGCCCATGGCCGCCGCCATATCTTCGCTCACCGGCGCAATACCAATGCCCAAATAGCCGCGCTGCGGCCGTTCACCAGCTCGCAAGGCATCGATCACGGGGATTGCCGCATCAGCTGGAATGGCAAAGTTCACGCCAATATTCGCACCCACGGGCGAGATCAGCATATTGTTGATGCCCACCACATTGCCCTGCAAATCAAATAAGGGGCCGCCCGAGTTGCCCCGATTAATCGCCGTATCCGTTTGAATATAGCGGTCATAAGCGCCGCCCTGGCCCAAGTTGCGCTGCACAGCAGAAATAATCCCTGCCGTCACCGTGGAGCCAAGGCCCAGCGGGTTGCCAATCGCCACCACCCAATCACCAACACGCGCGGTGCTGCTATCGGCGAATTTCACAAAAGGCAGGCCCGTAGCATCAATTTTCAACAGCGCCAGATCGGATGCCGCATCCCGGCCAATAATCTTGGCGCGATATTCTTTGCGATTGGTCAGAATCACCGTCACTTCGCTAACGGCTTCGCCGCGTGGCCCGCCCGAGACGACATGATTGTTGGTGACAATGAAGCCATCCGCCGAAATCAGAAAGCCCGATCCACCGCCCTGCTGTTCCTGCGTGATCGGTTCGCGTGTGCCAGCAAAGGGATTCAAGCGCACACCCAGTGTCACTTCCTGCTTGGTGGAAATATTCACCACCGCAGGCTGCAACTGATCGACCAAATCAGCGAAGCTTTCCGGCGCACCGGCGCGCGGCACAACCCGCGCCATTTCGCTCGATTCATTTTGTGCAATTTGCGCAATCACCGGAGATTGCGTGGCAATTGCTAGCGCGGAGCCCCCGATTAGTAGCGCCGAAGTGATGCCATATACATAACGCACGTTTGCAAATCCTCTTCATCTCACGTCAAACCGGGGGGCAGGTCGTTATTATCTGTCGTCTGTTGGCTGAACGGCAATTGAACAATCACCGTTCGGCTTAGGGCTGACCGGATCCCTGTCCATTGACTGCCATGCTCCGGTCCACCACCGCTTTCATCCTCTACAGATCAGCCTTTATCCGATCCTAATTGCCGCGAAAGCGGCGAAGATATTCATTTTCTGGCGAAAGAATGATCGAGGTTGAGCCCTTATTATTCTCGCCCAAAAATGTTTGGCGATAGCTTTGCATCGCACGGTAGAAGTCATAAAACTCTGGGTCTTTGCCAAAGCTTGCAGCATAAATGCGGGCCGCTTCACCATCGGCTTCACCGCGAATAATCTGCGCTTCTTTTTGCCCTTCAGCGCGGATCGAAATGGCTTCCTGCTGACGCGCCGTCCGCATCCGATTATAGGCCGCTTCCAATGTCGCCCCTTCGGGCAAATCGGCACGCTTAATCCGCACATCGATGATTTCTGCGCCATATTTGCGCGCTTCTCGGTTCAACGCGACCTGAATATTATCCATCACCGCGCCGCGCTCGGCTGACAAAAGAGTGGCAAAGGTCCGTTTGCCCAATTCGTTGCGCAAGGATGATCCCAAAATCGTCGCCAGCTGTTGCTGCAAACGTTCTTCGGTGCGTATCGCAGTATACATACGCACGGGGTTGGTGATGCGAAAACGCGCAAAAGCATCCACCTGCAAGCGCTGCTGGTCGGTGGAGAGCACTTGCTGGCGCTCCATATTGATGCCCAACACGCGCTTATCGATCATTTGCACCGAATCCGCGAACGGCATGGTCAGCAACAGGCCCGCGCCCGTTTGTCCGAAGCGCTCATTCGCTTTATACGCATTTTTGGTGCCATAAACTTCGCCCATGCGCAAAATAACGGCCTGCCTATCTTCCGGCACAATCGTGACCGTCAGTGATAGAGCCACCAGCAACGCCAACAAAGCGATGACCAATTTCATCGGATTTTGCATCAGAGACCGCATCATTGGCCTCCCTTCTCTGCCGGAGCCGCCGACACAACAGGCGCATTGGCGCGCCGCTGCAATTCATTCAGCGGCAAATAGCTGGTCACGCCGCGCGGTTCGACGATCGTCTTATCGACGTTCGACAACACATTCTCCATTGTTTCATAATAAAGCCGCTGGCGGGTCACGCCGGGGGCCAGCCGATATTGCTCATAAATCTGATCGAAAGCCGCCGTGTCACCACGGGCGCGTTCCAACACTTGCTGTTGATAAGCGCGGGCAAGGTTGATCGCCGATTCCCGTTCCTGACGCGATGCGGTCACTTCCTTAAAGGCTTCATCCACCTGGCTCGGCGGATCGGCCTGCCGGATCGCAATGCCTTGGATCGTCACACCCGCGCGATATTCATCCAGCAGCGATTGCATCCGCTGTTGCACCTGCGCTTCAATCTCCACCCGGCCCGGGCCGATAGCCTGCACCAGATCGAAATTGGCCACCGTCGCCCGCATGGCGCTTTCCGCCACTTCGCGAATCGTGTCTTCAGGATTGGCGATCTGGAAGAAGAAATATTCCGGATCGCGCACCGACCAGCGCACTTCATAAGCCAGATCAACGATGCTCTGATCGCGGGTCAGCACAAAATTTTCATCTGTCGCATTGGGCGATCCAATCGCCATGGTGCGAATCGCGCGCACGTCTTCCAAGCGAATCCGCTCAATCGGCAGCGGCAGCGTAAATTTCACACCGGGACCAACTGTGCGGGAATAGCTGCCCAGCCGGGTGACCACGCCCTCTTTTTCTGGCGGCACAATATGCACCATCGAGATAAAGGCGAATAAGGCAATCACGCCCAGCACAGCCCATTTTACAAAGCCCGGATTCTGACCAAAGTTCAGCTGCGGCCCATGTCCGCCGCCGCCCTGACCGCCACCGCCGCCACCGCCTTGGCGGGCGCGTTTCAGCAGCTCATCCAGCGTCGATGGTCCACGGGGGCGCCCCACGCCAGAGGGGCCTTGCGGCTTGGGTGTTACCCAAGGATTGCGAGGGCCGGGCTGCGAATCGCCGTCGCCATTGCTGTCCCCTCCGCCTCTGCCGCCTTCTCCTTTGGGCGCATTGCCCCACGGGCTATTCGCCATCAGACTGATGTGATGCAGGAATTTGCGCAACCCACCCGAGTTGCCTCCCGTCATGCTGCCTTCGCTTTTGATACTCATAATGCTTTTATAGGGCGGACAATCCCGATTAACAGGGGGAGATGCAGGAAAATGGCTGGAATTCACCGCAAGGCAAACTATCTGCACCCATTATGACCCAAAATGCTGATCTTGCTCGCCTGTCCGCTCTCGCATCTTCCCTGTCAGATGGCCGCGCATCCGGTCTGCGCCTGATCGACGATGCTGGCACCTTAGCATTGATTCTGGATGTCGGCGGACTTCCCGCTGACCAGCGCCCACTATGGGAAGAAAAGGTGAAACAAGGCCTGCTGGCCGAAGCGGGCGTCACCAATGTCCGCATCGCGATGACAGCTGAGCGCCGCCCAATGACGATTATCGCCGTGGGCAGCGGCAAGGGCGGGGTCGGCAAATCCACGCTTTCGGCCAATCTGGCCGTCGCCCTGCAACGCCGCGGTTTAAAAGTCGGGCTGGTGGATGCCGATATTTATGGCCCATCCCAACCGCGCCTGATGGATAGCGAAGATCAAAAGCCGCAATCGCAAGATGGCAAGCTCACCCCGGTTCCCAATGCCTATGGCGTGCCAATGCTCTCCACCGGCCAGATCGCGGCATCGGGTCAGGCCATTGCTTGGCGCGGGCCAATGGCGGCGCGCGCACTGGAGCAGCTGATTGATGCCCATTGGGGTGATATTGATACGCTGGTGATTGATCTGCCGCCCGGCACCGGCGATATACAATTGACCATGATCCAAAAACACAAGCCCATCGGCGCGGTGATTGTTTCTACACCGCAAGATCTGGCGCTGATCGATGCCAGCCGCGCCATCAGTTTTTTCAACACGGCGCAGGTGCCGATCATTGGCATGGTCGAAAATATGGCGGGCTATGCCTGCCCCCATTGCGGCGAAGCCAGCGATCCTTTCGGATCCGGCGGCGCGGAGCAAGCCGCAGCGCAAATGGGCCTGCCCTTTTTGGGCCGCGTGCCGCTGTCGATGGGCATTCGCCTGGCCAGTGACGGCGGCGTTCCGCCCGCGGCGGGAACGGACCCTAGCGGCCAGCCCTTTCATGCCATCGCCGACCATGTCATAAATTGGTTAAACGCACGGCAGACGGCCTAACGCAGCGGCCAGCCGATAACGGATTGGAGAAAACTCATGGCGATTAATGATGAAACCGAAATTCTGAATCTGCTATCGAGCAAGCGCCGCATCGCCATCATCGGCGCCTCTCCCAATCCGGCCCGCGCTTCAAACGAAGTTTTGGGCTTTTTGCTCAAACAAGGCCATGATGTGATCGCGGTCAACCCCGGCCATGCGGGCCAAACCATCCTTGGCGCGCCTGTGGTCGCAACGCTGGCAGATGTCGAGCCGCCAGCCGAAATGGTCGATATTTTCCGCAACAGCGAGGATGCTGGCACCGCGGTGGACGAGGCCATTGTTCATGGCGCCAAAGTGGTGTGGATGCAGCTTGGCGTGATCAATCCGGCAGCGGCGCGGCGGGCTGATGCGGCAGGGCTGATGGTGGTGATGGACCGTTGCCCGAAAATGGAGATAGAGCGCCTCGGCCTGCAAGCATGATCGGCGCGCCCGGTCATGGCAGGCCGATCAAGCGAGGCTGATCGTCCACTACGGCTAAACATTTTGCCTGTTTTGATCAGGCCCCTTATCAGCAGCCATGGCCATGCTTTCTGATCCCAAGATAACATCCGCTAATCCTGTGCCAGCTCCATCGGGCATCAGCCGCCGTTCTTTGCTGATCGGCGCCGGTGCGGCAGGCGGCCTCGCTCTGGCTTGGACGCTGTGGCCGCGTGACCATTTGCACAATTTGCAGGCGTCTGAGGCAGAACATATTTTCAATGCCTTTTTGAAAATCGGCGAAGATGGGGTCGTCACCTGCATTGTGCCGCAATGCGAAATGGGTCAGGGCGTCACCACGCTCTTGCCACAAATCATCGCCGATGAACTGGGCGCCGATTGGCGCAGTGTCGCCGTCGCCAGCGCGCCGATCAACGCCATTTACACCAATCAACTGGTCGTGGACGAAGATAGCCAGTTGATGATGCCGCGCCATCTGCTGCCCGAGGCGCTGTTGGATGTGCGGCGTTGGGCCCGGCGGGAATGGGCTGTGCGCCATGCGATGATGCTGACGCTCAACGCCTCCTCCGTCCGTATGTTTGAACAGCCCTGCCGAGACGCGGCGGCGCAGGCCCGCTGCCTGTTGATGATGGCGGCGGCGCAGCGCTGGGGCGTCGAATGGCAGCAATGCGATACCCAGCAAGGCTTTGTGATCCACGGCGATAAAAAGCTGCGTTTCGCGGAATTGGCCGCTGCCGCCGCCGTCCAGCCACAGCCCACAGACTTGCTTTACCGCATCGACAATCCCGATCCCTTATATGGCAAGCCCCTAACTCGGCTGGACCTGCCCGCCAAGGTGGATGGCTCCGCCAACTATGCGGGCGATGTGCGTCTGCCCGGCTTGGTTTATGCCGCCATTCGGCAAGGTCCGGTGGGCAACACGCGGCTGAAAAGCATCAATCGCAAAAAAGGGATGGCCTCCCCCGATCTGCTGCACATCGTCACCCATGAAAATTGGCTGGCGACCGTTGCCCGCAACAGTTGGGCGGCGCAGCAGGCGTTGGATCAATTCGCGCCCCAATTCACCACCAGCGGTCCGCCCATTTCCACCACCGCCATCAACACTGCCTTGCAAAAGGCCTTGTCCGGCGAGGGGTATCGCATGGTCGGCCATGGCGATGTGGCCAAAGCCATGACGGGCGCCAAACAGATTGCCGCCGATTATCAGGTTCAACCAGCGCTCCATGCCGCCATGGAAACCCGCACCGCCACAGCGGCGGTCGACGGCGACCGGCTGCGCCTGTGGGTCGCCACGCAGGCCCCTTCCCGCTGCCGCGCCGCCGTGGCGAAGGCGACGGGCCTATCCGAATCGAAAATCAGCCTCTTCCCGATGATGGCGGGGGGATCATTTGATGCCTGCCTTCATCATGATGTGGCGGTGCAAGCGGCCATTATTGCACGCAAGATTCAAAAGCCGGTGCAGCTTTTCTGGCCGCGTGCGGAGGATATATCCCGCGTGCCGCCGCGCCCGCCAGCGCGCGCGCGGATGATCGCCACCCTTGATGAAAAGGGCGGCATACAAGCGCTCTGGTCCCGCATTGCGGTGCCCTCCACCACCCATGAAGCCCGGGCGCAGCTGATCGATCTGCAATCGCCCGCGCAGGCCCAGCGGCAAAGCGCTGGCCAGCCCGACGCGGCCGCCCTCGCTGGTGCCGCCAGCCCTTATGCCATTCCCAACCGCGCCGTCGATCATTGTCCGGCCGATATTGGTCTGCCGACAGGGCGCTGGCGCGGCAATGCCGATAGCTATACCGCCTTTTTCACTGAATCTTTTATAGACGAACTGGCCGCGCACAGCGGCGCAGACCCCCTCTCCTATCGCATGGCCATGCTGGCACAGCCTCCGCTGCTGGCACGCTGTTTGTTGACCGCTTCCACCCTTGGCGGCTGGAAAGGGGGGCAAGCAGGCAGCCTGCAAGGCTTGGCCTGTCATGCGATGCAGGGCAGCCATATCGCGCTAATGGCGACCGTCCGCCCATCCTCCCAAGGGATGAAAATCATCCAATTGGTGGCGGCGGTCGATGCCGGTCGTCTGGTCAATCCCGAAATTGCGAAGCAGCAAATTGAAGGCGGTCTGATTTTCGGCCTCGCGGCCGCCACCGGGGCTACAAGCGATTTCGAAGGCGGCTATGCCCAAGCGCGCAAACTCAGCCAGATCGGCCTGCCCACGCTCAGCCAAAGTCCTGAAATTTTGGTGGAATTTATCGAAAGCGATCGGGAGCCGGGCGGGCTGGGAGAAATCTCTGTGCCGGTGGTGGCACCGGCTATCGCCAACGCCCTTTATACCGCAACCGGCCGCCGCATTCGCCACTTGCCGCTGCAACGCCTATTGCCGCTAAACGACCCACCCCAACCACAGGCGCCGCCTCCAGATCCCATCTCTTCACAAGACCCCGCCCCTTCACAAGATCTAGGCCCTTCGCAAGAAATGACGATATGATGCACAATTCCCTTGCCCCAACCGCGCAAATCGGCGTTCTTCTGATCAATCTGGGCACCCCCGATGCGCCAGAGCCCGGCCCGGTGCGCCGCTATCTCAAGGAATTTCTGTCGGATCCGCGCGTGGTAGAATTGCCCAAAATCCTATGGCAACCCATTTTGCGCGGGGCCGTGCTTACCACTCGTCCCAAGAAATCGGCCCATGCCTATCAATTGGTGTGGACCGCCGAAGGCTCTCCGCTGGCCGCCATCACTCGCCGTCAAGCCGCCGCGCTCCAGCCAATGCTGGGCCAGCAAGTGCGCGTTGCTTATGCCATGCGCTATGGCAATCCGGCGATTGGCGGCGCGCTTGATGCTTTAATCGCGGCAGGCTGTGATCGCATTTTGATCGCGCCGCTCTATCCCCAATATTCGGCCGCAACCACCGCCACGGTGGTCGATGCCGTGGGCCGCCATATGGCCAGCCTGCGGGCACAGCCCAGCCTGCGCTTTTTACCGCCCTATTTTGCGCATAAATCCCATATCCAAGCCTTGGCCCAATCGGTGAACAGCGCGCTGGCCACCCTCGATTTCACGCCGGATATTTTGGTTGCCAGCTATCATGGCATGCCGCAGCGCACCTGCGATCTGGGCGATCCTTATTTTCACCAATGCCACAAAACATCTCAATTGCTGTCCGAAGAATTGGGCCGCCCGATTGAAACCACCTTCCAGTCACAATTTGGCAAAGCCAAATGGGTCGGCCCGGCAACCGCCACCTGCTTGGAACAATGGGGCCGCGAGGGCAAAAAAATCGCCATTTTTGCGCCCGGCTTCTCCGCCGATTGTATCGAAACGCTGGAAGAATTGGAAATCCGGGGCAAGGAAAGCTTTATCGCAGCGGGCGGGAAGGATTTCGCCTATCTTCCCTGCCTGAATGATGATGCGCTGGGGATGGCGATGCTGGATCAATTGGTTCGGCAAGAATTATCCGGCTGGCTGGACTGATCGACCCCTTCGGCCCTTTCAGCAAATTCGCTGCCCTGACGTTTCCGTCTACTTGCAGCGCCTCCACCCGCTGCTAATCTTGCCGCTCAATCCTTCCAGATAGGGCCACAGCGATATGAGCAGAATTGCAATTGTAACGGGTGGAACACGGGGCATTGGCGAGGCGATTTCCTGCCGTCTCCAAGCCGATGGCATCACGGTCATCGCCAATTATGCGGGCAATGATGATAAGGCGCGCGCTTTCACCGACCGCACGGGTATCGCAGCCTATAAATGGGATGTCGGCGATCATCAGGCCTGCTTGGAAAGCTGTGAACGCATTGCCGCCGATGTTGGCCCGATTGATATTGTCGTCAACAATGCGGGCATCACCCGCGACGGCACCATTGCGCGCATGAGCTTTGATGATTGGAATGATGTGATGCGCGTCAATCTGGGTGGCTGCTTTAACATGGCCAAAGCCGCATTTCCGGGCATGATAGCGCGGGGCTGGGGCCGCATCGTCAACATTGGCTCCATCAACGGCCAATCCGGCCAATATGGGCAGGTCAATTATGCCGCCGCCAAATCCGGCATCCACGGCTTTACCAAGGCGCTGGCACAAGAAGGCGCGAAAAAGGGTGTCACCGTCAACGCCATCGCACCGGGCTATGTCGATACCGATATGGTCGCCGCCGTGCCCGCGCCGGTGCTGGAAAAAATCGTCGCCAAAATTCCGGTCGGCCGCCTTGGGCAGGCCGATGAAATTGCGCGCGGTGTGGCCTTTCTATGCAGCGAAAATGCAGGCTTTGTGACCGGCTCCACGATGAGCATCAATGGCGGCCAACATATGTATTAGGCCCCGTTTGGGATGATATTTAGGGCGGTGCAGTCCATCCGCAACCCCGCCCTTCTTCTTGCGCTGCCCCGCTTTGCCTCTAAGCATGTCTGGTCATGACCAGCCCGCTTCTTCCACCGCGCAAGCGATCCGTGACGATCGCCAGCCATCCCACCTCCATCAGTTTGGAACCGATATTTTGGGATGCGCTTGAGCAAGCCGCCAGCGAAGCCAGCCTGCCGATCAATGCCCTTGTTGCGCGCATCGATGTCGAGCGGATGGAAAGCGATGATCCGCCCAACCTCACCTCGGCCATTCGCCAATGGCTGTGGCGATGGCGAAGCGAGGCTTAGCGGCAGAAAATCTCCGCCGTGCCCTTCTTCACCTAGCAACTGTATCTGTCATGTCGTAGCGGCGGTCCATTTCTGACGGCTCTTGCACAGGGCGTTCGCAATGGTGACGAGCTTTCTGGCGACGGCGGTGATGACGACCTTGTGCGGTTTTCCGGCCTTGCGGAGGCGATCTG
>DASSAA010000014.1:0-19259 GCA_035685745.1 Sphingopyxis sp.
CAACTACCTAATCCTACGCGGGCTCATCCTTGGGCGATAAATCTTTGGTCCGAAGACATTATACGGTATTAGCACAAATTTCTCTGAGTTATTCCGTACCCAAGGGCAGATTCCCACGCGTTACGCACCCGTGCGCCACTAGACCCGAAGGTCTCGTTCGACTTGCATGTGTTAGGCATGCCGCCAGCGTTCATTCTGAGCCAGGATCAAACTCTCAAGTTTGATGTTCGATTAACCAAAGGTGGAATATCCCTCAATTAACCGCTCATTTTAAGGAGCCTGGCCTACACAAGAAGCATCCACATAAATGCAGACACTTCCACGTTATGGAAACGTGTAAGACATGTAGGTCAGGCTTGGCTTTTTATCCTGAGAACCTCGCACCCTAAAGCTGCAAGACCCAGGGCCGCCGCCCACATGTCCCTTCATCGACAATCACAATGTCAAAGATCACACCAGACATAAAATGCCGGACAAACCCTCCTTCCCGATATCGCTATCGGAAGGTCCGAATGTCCGTCTATGTTGGCGACCAGTCAGAGCAGCGTTCCCGCCGAGCCCCGTCCGGTGAAAACGCCTCTAAGCCCACCAATCCATACCGTCAACAGGCATTTTGGCTTTACCCTGTCGTTCAGGATTAAATTAACGCAAAAATCCGCTCTTTGTTCCCTAGAATAGCGCAGATTTACGCGATTTCTTAACAAGCCTGCGGCAGGTCATTATTTTGCAATAATTTTTCAGGGATGGCCCCGATTTCGCAGCCGAGATCAATGGCATGGTGAGAATCAGATGAGAAACATGTCAGGCGCCGGACCGATTCTCCCAACAGCTGCTTAATAAATTGCTATTTTACTGCCGTTACAAAGCAAAATGGCCGAACCCATCCCGGTGTTGATGTGCCTCACCCACATAAAGACGGTAGCGGCTCTCCTATAATGCCAGAGTCGTGAGCGGAACCTCCCACCCCTCTCCCTTAAAAGTCGAACCAAGTCCCAGCGTGCCCTTGCCCACGGTGCCCTCGACCCGCAGCGTGTGCCAAGAGTGAACAAGCCGTGCATCTCATGTGGTACCAATCCGCTACCGCCCTCAGCTGATCGCACCCTCAATTGACATAAGCGGCATTGCATATGATCCTGCCTTCAGGAGCAGGCATGACACGTCCTATTTCCCATCACGCCGCCTTTGTTCTCAACGCGGTTCAGTCGCCCAGCGATGCTGGGGTGTCTGCTGTCGCCGCCTCCTGGTGCCGCTCGGCGCAGCATCATGGGCTAGACCCAGAGGCAGCAACCGACCGCACACGGGTCGACTCGTCCTTTTTGAACGCGCGTCTGGAAGAACATCAGGCGCTGCTCTCCATTGCCAATCCGGTGCTGGAACAGATATTCCGTGCAGTCGGCCGTTCCGGCTGCTGCGTTGTGCTCAGCGATCCCCATGGCGTGATCCTGCAACGCCATGTGAATGATGGCGACGCAGAGCAATTCACTCAGGTAGGGCTGGTCGAGGGCGGCCAATGGGCCGAGGCGAATGAAGGCACCAATGGAATTGGCACCTGCCTGGTCGAAGGGCGGCCCCTCATCATTCACCGCGACCAGCATTTCGCCAGCCGCAATATCGGCATCAGCTGCATGGACGCGCCAGTCTTTGATCCGCATGGCAAACTGATCGCTGCGCTGGATGTTTCCAGTTACCGCGATGATCATGGGCCTGCCATGGCAGATATTATAGCCGCGCTGGTGCGGGATGCCGCTGCCAGAATCGAGCGAGAATATTTCTGTCACCATTTTGACGGCCATCAAATCATCTTTCTGCCCGACAATGGACCTTCAGCCACCGCATTGCTGGCGACAGATCGCGATGGTTTGATCATCGGGGCCAGCCGCGCGGCGCGCCTGCGCCTTGGCTTGAGCCTTCAGGATCAGTTGCTCAGCAAGCCGATGTCTGTGGATCAACTGCTAGGCACGGGGGATACGCCTTCTTTTGAAGATGGCGACCGCGCCGTTGTGCGGCAGGCGCTGGCGCAAGCTGGCGGCAATGCCAGCAAGGCCGCCCGTATATTGGGGATCGGCCGCGCCACCTTATATCGGCGCATGAAGCGGGCCGGTTTAAAGCCCTGACACTTTTTCTCGCAACCTGTCCCAAACCCGAGACAGATTCGCACCAGCATGATGGGCCCTCTCCTTCGCAGCACCCCTGATCAGGTCTATTATCCTTCTAATAAGTCGTCAGCAAACGGCGCCCTTATGGAAGAGGATATTCGGCTATGACCACGCTTGTTCAGGATCATCTTGCCACGATGCAGGTTCCATTCGCTTCCCGCTATGATAATTTCATTGGTGGCCGATGGGTGGCCCCCAAGGCAGGACGTTATTTCGACAATGTCTCCCCCATCACCGGCAAGCCAGTTGGCGAGATTGCCCGATCCGATGCGGCAGATATTGAAACCGCGCTAGATGCCGCCCATGCCGCGAAAGACGCTTGGGGCCGCACCTCCGTCGCCGAGCGGGCGCTGATCCTTCACCGCATTGCCGACCGGATGGAATCCAATCTGGAAATGCTGGCGACGGCCGAGACATGGGATAATGGCAAGCCCATCCGCGAGACGATGGCTGCTGATGTGCCCTTGGCGATTGACCATTTCCGCTATTTCGCCGGAGCCATCCGGGCGCAAGAAGGATCGCTTGGGGAAATCGATCAGGATATGGTCGCTTATCATTTCCACGAACCTTTGGGCGTGGTCGGCCAGATTATCCCTTGGAACTTCCCACTGTTGATGGCCTGTTGGAAATTGGCCCCGGCGCTGGCCGCTGGCAATTGTGTGGTATTGAAACCCGCCGAACAAACCCCTGCCTCCATCATGGTCTGGGCCGAGTTGATTGGCGATTTGCTGCCACCGGGCGTGCTCAACATCGTCAATGGCTTTGGTCTGGAAGCGGGCAAGCCGCTGGCCTCATCCAGCCGGATCGCCAAAATCGCCTTCACCGGCGAAACAACCACCGGCCGTTTGATCATGCAATATGCCAGCGAAAATCTGATTCCCGTCACGCTGGAATTGGGCGGGAAATCTCCCAATATCTTTTTTGAAGATGTGTGCCTCGAAGATGATGATTATTTCGATAAAGCGATTGAAGGCTTTGTGATGTTCGCACTCAATCAGGGGGAGGTGTGCACCTGCCCGAGTCGCGCCCTGATCCATGAAAATATCTATGATCGCTTTATGGAGCGCGCGTTGAAGCGGGTCGCCGCGATTGTCCAAGGCAATCCGCTGGATCCTGCCACGATGATCGGCGCGCAAGCCTCCTCAGAACAGCGCGAGAAAATCCTCTCCTATTTCGATATTGGTCGTCAGGAAGGCGCTGAATTGCTCATTGGCGGTGAAGCGGCGGATCTCGGCGGCGACTTATCAGGCGGCTATTATATCAAGCCGACAGTGTTTCGCGGTCACAATAAGATGCGGATATTTCAGGAAGAAATTTTTGGCCCCGTGCTGTCCGTCACCACATTCAAGGATGATGCAGAGGCGCTGGCGATTGCCAATGACACGCTTTATGGCTTGGGTGCCGGTGTGTGGAGCCGCGATGCGACAACCTGCTATCGCTTTGGCCGCGCCATTCAAGCGGGCCGAGTATGGACCAATTGCTACCACGCCTATCCCGCTCATGCGGCCTTCGGCGGCTACAAACAATCTGGCCTCGGCCGCGAGAATCACAAGATGATGCTCGACCATTATCAGCAAACCAAAAATATGCTGGTTAGCTACAGCCCGAAAAAGCTTGGCTTTTTCTAAGCTGTAGTCCCCCGGCCCGCGCGCATCCCCCCACAACCCGCGCGCGGGCCACCCTTTCGGGAGAATAACGATGTCAAAGACCATGAAAGCTGCCGTGGTTCGCGAATTCGGCAAACCACTCACCATCGATGAAGTGCCCGTGCCACAAGCTGGCCCCGGCCAAATTCAAGTGGCGGTGCAGGCGTCCGGCGTCTGCCATACCGATCTTCACGCCGCCGAAGGTGATTGGCCCGTAAAACCCAATCCCCCATTCATTCCCGGCCATGAAGGCGTGGGCTTTGTCAGTCAGGTGGGCGCAGGCGTCACCCATGTGAAGGAAGGCGACCGGGTCGGCGTGCCTTGGCTCTATTCCGCCTGCGGCTATTGCAATCATTGCCTGGGTGGCTGGGAAACATTGTGTGAATCTCAGATCAACACCGGCTATTCCATCAATGGCGGCTTTGCTGATTATGTCGTCGCCGATCCCAATTATGTCGGCCACCTGCCAGACAATATCGGCTTCAACGAAATCGCGCCTGTTTTATGCGCCGGTGTCACGGTTTATAAAGGCCTGAAGATGACCGATACCAAGCCGGGCGATTTTGTTGCCATCAGCGGCATTGGCGGCCTTGGCCATATGGCGGTGCAATATGCCGTCGCAATGGGGCTGAATGTCGCCGCAATCGATATTGACGATGCCAAGCTAGATCTGGCCCGCCGACTGGGCGCCACCGTGACCGTCAATGCGCTGCACGATGATCCTGCCACCATCATCAAGCGAGAAACCGGCGGCGGCGCCAATGGCGTCTTGGTCACCGCCGTCAGTGAAAAAGCCTTTGAACAAGCCATTGGCGTGACGGCACGCGGCGGCACCGTCGCCTTGAACGGCCTACCCCCCGGTGATTTCCCGCTGAATATTTTCGGCATGGTGCTCAATGGCATCACCGTGCGCGGTTCCATCGTCGGGACGCGGCTCGATTTGCAGGAATCGCTGGATTTTGCTGCCGACGGCAAGGTGAAGGCGACGATTGAGACGGCAAGGCTGGATGATGTCAACGCCGTGCTCGACCGGATGCGCAAGGGCCAGATCGAAGGGCGTGTGGTGATGGATCTGACCGCCTAAGCCCGGCCACCAAAGGGGATGAACGATGACCGACGGAGTGGCAGAGGCGAAAGTGATCGCCACCCCGTCGGCGCTCGCCTTCATCGCCGAATTGCAGTCAGAATATGGCCCGATCATGTTTCACCAATCGGGCGGCTGCTGCGATGGATCTTCTCCAATGTGCTATCCCCAAGGTGATTTTCGGCTCGGCGATAGCGATATATTTTTGGGCGAAGTCGGCGGCGCGCCCGTCTATATTGGCAAAGCGCAAGGGGAAGCTTGGGCGCACACCCAGCTGATCCTCGATGTTGTGCCGGGCCGAGGCGGCATGTTCAGCCTCGACAATGGCCGCGAAAAACGCTTCCTCACCCGCAGCCGCTTGCTCCGAGACGTGCCGTCCTAACACTTATAACGCTTGGCGTCGGGCCTGCTCAGACGGCGATCATACGGTCACACATCATTGTCGCAGCTAAAATGCGGCCTCCACAAATAAGGCTGGACCGTAAAAACGATAATCCACCTTGCCGCGCCAATCATCGTCGCGCACGCGCAAGCTATAATCCACATAGCGATATCGCGCGCCAATCCCGATATGGGGAGCAAGCCGGGCTGACACGCCAGCGGAGAGATCCACCAGCTTTCCCTTTTTATCATCAATTTTCAGCGCAAAATAATTGGCGCCGCCATGCACGGAAAATACAGGGGAAATATCAACATTCGCAAACACCCCCACATTCGGTAACGGCAGAGTCTTGTTTTTGCGCTCTCGCCTTTGCCCTGCAGGTTGCCCGCCTACCATCGCGCTACCTTCAATGAACATGTCAAAATGGGTGATATGCGCGCCCAGTCGAACACCCATTTCAGCATGATCATTTTTCAACAATGAATAGCCCAGCGCCACGCGAAAGATATCTGTTTCGACACCCGAACCGATATCCGCATGAGCGGGATAGAGCGTATCTTCCCATAAAATATCGCGTTCAAGCTCATGCGCAGTTTTGCGTTTCAAGGCGATATAACCGCCCTCCAGCCTCAACCGAGGGGTCAGTCGGACCCCGGCCTCTATCTGAGCAATATTTTTATGCTTGGCCATCCCCAGATCGGTTTCCAAGTTGATCTGAGTGCCTTCAACCGGCCCATTTGGCAGGCTGACCTGGACATCAGAATCGAAGGATGGGCGAAACAATCCGGCCTGAATCCAGCCTTTGTCGGTAACCCGCTCCGCATAAGCGGGAGTGCTGATCAGCGCGCTGCTCACAGCCGTGCCAAGAATAAAAACTCGTTTCATCGGATGCTCTTTAAAAAATAGGACCAAATTCTGTTGCCCTCACAAAGGCCGGGCCACATCCACCGCTGACCAGCGATGGATCACTCATCCATATTTTCAAATGCCCAGAAACGTAAATGCCTTGCTGGGTTTGAAATGGCCATTCACCATGCCGGAAAAAATATTGGCTTGATCCGGCCCCAAATCCAGCTTCATCACCTTCCCGCTCTTTTCTGAAAGATCAAGCTTGTTCAGATCCACCCAAAAGACATTGGGCGTCAGCGCGGATTCAAAGAAATAGAGCTTGCGCTTCTGATCCGAAACCGTGCGCCAGCGCGTCGATGAGATATTGGGTTGATCCGGCGTCGAGATACCGAAGGGCACCGATGTGTTGCGAATAACGCTGAAAGCGCTGGCCAGCGTCTGCACCGGATCGCTCGTCTTGGGGATAGCCTCGGCATAAAATGACGCGCGCGCAAAGCGATCTGAGGCGCGATTGGTGCCCGGCAACATGACGGTGCCGCCAATTTGCTTCCAATATTCGTTCAGCGCCAATTGCTTATCATAGGTGGGCGAATTGGTAGCGACCCGATATTCCCGGCTGTGATGGATCACCTGCTTGCCATCAATATATTCTATGATCGCGCTATCACCAGAGACATCGGATATGGTGAGATGCAGCGTTGCCAGCCTTTCTTCGCCCGGCACACTATCTGTCACGACGGTGAAGGCCTGTTTCGCTAGCTCCGTCACCGCTTCATCCACGGTAGAAAAATTATCGAGCACATATTGCGCCCATGCTGCCAGCGACAAGCCCGGCTGCGTGCCATCATAGGCTGGATAGGATGATTCCGCGAGCCACAGCACGTTCGCCACCAGCCCCGCCTCATTCATGCCGTCCGTCGTGGAAATATCATAGCCAGAGGCGATCACGCTGCCATATTTTGAGGTCCATTGGATCGAATGGGGGCCCGCCTCCCCAGACCGTTTCATTCCGCGCGGGAACACCCACAAATTGGTGCCAACATCTGTTTTCCAATCCATCGATCGCGCCGTAATCGTCTGCCCATCACCGCCCATATAAACAAAGCGGGTGCAGGCATCGGCAATGGATGAGGCAAGCAGGCTGCCCGTCAAAAACATGGCAGCACTGATTCCAGCAACAGAGCGTTTTTTCAAGACCATGCCTATTTCCTCATATGTTCGCGCCGATCCACGCAGCTTCTGCTAGGGAATATGCATGATATTCTAGAAATTTATAGAGGAATTGACCGAATATTGCTGCCTAAACGGAAGTAAATTTCTGACTATCAGCTTGATTAAATATTCTGATACCGCCGTTATCGCATGTCATGCTGTTTCCGCAGGCCTCCCTGCTTGAGGGCTTCGATGCTGCATGGTAATTTGATGCACATCGCCACCGAGGTCGGAGAATGACAATGGACCAAACCCACATGGACCAAAAGCAACCACGCCAAGACCATATGGAAAGTCTGCGGCATCCCGCACAACCTATGTTCGGCAATGCGTGGGGCTGGGTGCTCGCCTATGCCTGCGTCATGGTGGCGCTGGCCATCGCCGCATTCCTCCATCCTTTTGCCGCGAGCATCGCAACCGGCCTGTTGCTCGGGTTGCTACTGCTCTTCTACGGTGCGGCAGCCATTGCCTCGGGCCTCTCAACCCTTTCCCAGCGGGCGCGCTGGATCGAGGTGATCCTTGGGGTCGTGGCGTTGGTGGCGGGGCTATTGACCTTGTTCAATCCCTTTGTCGGCGCTCTTTCACTTCTGTGGGTGTTCGGTGCATGGCTGCTGGTCGCTGGCGTGTTGGAACTGGTCAGCGCCGCGCGCGGTGGTCATGATCGGGGATGGCGGCTGCTACTCGGCGCCGTGGACATCGCGCTGGGTGCCATTCTTTTGTTCAGCACCCCTGCTGTCGCTATCATTCTTCTGGCTACGCTCATCGGCGTTCGTTTCCTGATCCGCGGCACATTTTTGGTGGCGCTAGCCTTCACCCTTAGGAAGCTGAAGCGGGGTTAAAACCCCGCTCCGACGCGGCGGATGCGCAGGTTAAAGAAGCAAGCTATTGGGGGCTAGGCCAACCAAAGCGCGCCCATGCAATTCTGTCGCCACATCCAGATCATAGACAACATGGCTTTGCATCACCTGCACATCACGCAGCAGGCGCTGCATCGGATTATCCAGCGCATAAACACTGGACCCTACAGCTTCGCTGCATGTGCGCACAGCTTCGACACATTGCTGCACCGCAATCGCAATCTCTGCACGAATGCGGATGCGCTCGCCCGTCTGCTCTGGTTCATCAATGTCGCCTATGATCAGATTTTCGCGCGCCGCAGCCCGGATCGTCCGCTCTGCAGAGCGCGCCAGCAAATCTGCGCGGGCCAACCGCATCTGCCCCGCCGGTTTCTCGACACTGGTCGTCATGCTGCCCAGCTTCACATGCGCCTGCAACCTGTCACGGCAAAGCATGATCGCCTGCCGCGCCGCGCCCAACGCCGGAATGGCGGCGGTCACGCATAAATTGGGCAGCATGGGCGATCCATAAAGGCCGGGGCCATGAATGGCGCGCCCATTGCCGCGCCCAGAGCGCACCGGCTGCACAGGAAATTGATAAGCCTCTGGGATGAACAGATCATCCACCACAATATCATTGCTGCCCGTCGCGGCCATGCCCGCCATTTGCCATGTGTCGATCACACGAACATCCGCCGCACGCATCAGCATCATCCGCATGATCGGCGGGCTACCCTCCACCGGCTCCATCGCATTCAGCATCACCCAATCGGCATGCATCACGCAGGTGCCCCATTTCCACCGCCCCGTCAGACGAAAGCCACCATCGACCGGCGTGGCAATTCCCGGCGGAGCGGCGGCGCTCGGCGCGATCACATAAGGCGTTTTGCCCCACACTTCTGCCTGTGTTGCCTCCGGCATCTGGGCGATCAGCCAATTATGCTCGGCCGCGAAACAGGCGGTCCACCCCGTGGAGGGGCAAGCCTCTGCAATCGGCAAGGTGGCGCTGATATAGGTATCAGGATCAAATTCCAGCCCGCCAAAGCGGCGGGGCACATAAAGGTAAAAATAGCCGCTTTGGCGCAGTGCAGCCCACACCTCATCATCAGGACGCCGCTCTCGCTCGGCTGATGCGGCCTTGCTGGCCACCAGCGGCTTCAACGCTTCCAACCGCGCGATCAATATGTCCGGGGTGATTGCAGCCAATGCTTCCGACGAAAGAAAATCATCCCCAGCGGGAATGCGGCGATCTGCCAAGGGTTCAGGCATCATCATCTCCATGTTTTTTTAAGGACATAGATGAGGCGATATTATATTGTCAACTAGGTTGACTAATTGATTCATCAACACCCCATCCGTCTATATCAAACATCGCTCAGCAGCCGCATCGTCACTCAAGCCATGCGCAAGAGGGTTGCGAATTGCGCCCGTCTCAGCAATGCCCATGGGATGAAAAATGGCTTTCTTATGCTGGATATGATGCGCGCCTTTTATTGGTTCGACGAAGCGCTGCAATCTGCCCTGCGCGCGCGCGGCTGGGAAGCTGTCTCCCGCTCGCAATCCATGACCTTCATCAATATCGTGCTGGGCGTGCGCCGCCCCGCAGAATTGGCTCGCAATCTGGGCATTACCCGTCAGGGCGTTAGCAAAATGTTGCAGGAAATGGTCGATCGGGATTGGATCGTGATCGAACCCGACCCGGCCGATAAGCGGGCGTCGATGATTTCGTTCAGCGAAAACTCCGCTCAGCTGCGGGCCGACGCGCTGGAGATATTGAGCAAGATCGACCTGTCATTGGCGGACCGCTTGGGCGACAAGTCACTGCAGGCTCTGCGCAATACTCTGGCGCGCGACTGGGGTCCCCCACCCCAAATCGCGCCAGAAGCAGAGCCCGCACCCGCAGCCGAATAAAGCCGATCAATATCCAGCAAGGCTTCCATTGCCGCGTAATTCATAACTGAATGTCGAGGGCAGATAGGGCAGCATATCCTGATCCCAAGTCTCAAATGCCTGCTTCAGCCGTGAAAATAATTCCGGCTGAACCGTTTTCAAATTGGCAACTTCCAGCGGATCGGCGGCAATATCGAAAAGAAATTCGTGGCCGCTCATCGCCAGATATTTATAATGGCCTTCTATCGCGGCTTTTTGATTCTGTGACTTATGCCGCCAAAATAAGGTTCGGGGGTCGCCCGCTTCACCGCTGAGCAATTGGGGCAATATATTCTGACCATCCAGATCCGGCCAACCTTCTGGCTCCACGCCTGCCGCGGCCAATAAGGTCGGCACCCAATCCATCGTCATATGCACTAAATCGCTTTGCGATCCCGCTTTGATCTTGCCGGGCCAGCGCATGATGCTGGGCACTCTTATGCCCCCTTCCAGCAATTCGCCTTTCATTCCGCGCAAGGGCCACATCTTGGAAAATCTTTCTCCGCCATTGTCGCTGGTAAAGATGATGATGGTATTTTCCGCCTGCCCATTGGCCTCTAGCGCCGCCAGCAACTGGCCCACCCCGCTATCGAGACTGCGAACCATGGCCGCATAAACGGCATTGGAACCGCCGTCATAATGAAAGGAGTTGCGGATCGTTTTTGCCACCTCCTCATCGGCGGGGCCTTCCCATGGCCAATGCGGCGCCGTATAATGTGCGCTCAGCAAAAAGGGTCGGTCACGTTCTTTAAAATAGGCCAGCTCTTCTATGCAACGCTCGGTGATCAAATCGGTCAAATAGCCTGTGCGGTGAATTTCTGTTTCATTCTCCCACAGATCATGCTGGAAATGGCCCCTGATGGTCATGCCATGATCGAAATAATCCGCACCACCCTGATAAATGCCAAAGAAGCGATCATAGCCACTCTTACGCGGGCCAAATTCCGGCAGGCCGCCCAAATGCCATTTGCCGACAAGCGATGTGTCATAGCCCGCCTTCTTCAGCATATCCGGCAAGGTCACTTCCGAAGCCGGCAACCCCAGTTCCGGATGCACACCCAGCGGTTCATCCAATCCACCAGGATAGCGATATTGATAACGGCCCGTCATCAAGGCCAGTCGTGTCGGTGAGCAAACGCTGCTGTTGGAATAGGAACGGCGCAACGCCACACCGCTGGCGGCCAGCGCATCCAATTCGGGCGTAGCAATATCATCACGGCCAAAACAGCCCAGATCCGCAAAGCCCAGATCATCCGCCAGAATGAACAGAATATTGGGTGCTTGCGATTTTTTCGGCTTCGCTGCCGCACGTCCGCCCAGCAAACCCGCCATGGCCGAGGCAGCCCCCGCCTTCACCAATGATCGCCGTGACAACATCCCAATTCCTCTCTCTACATATGATCTTTGCGACCGCTGCGATCCTCGACCGCTCATTCTGGCAGCATATTTTCTATATCGCCTAAAGGCTTCAAACATTGGCTCTTATGCCTGCCTCGCTCGGATTTCACGCTCCCTTATCACGCCCATTATGTCAACCTACTTTACAATATAATCTTAGCGCACTAAACAAAATGCGACTGGCGGGCCGCGTCCGGAAAAACCGGAGTGGTCGCAAAGGCTTTGCCATCCATCCTTTGGCAAGGCCCTGTCTATTCAAGGGAGAGTGTGGATGTTCAGCATGTTAACACGTCATTTTTCGGTTCGGGCATGTCTGACGGCATCCGCTGCGGCCGTGGCCATCGCGGCCCCAATTGCCGCACAAGCGCAAGGTGAAACGAGCACCGCTGCAAGCAATATCATTGTTGTCACAGCGCAAAAGCGCGTCCAAGATGTGCAAGATGTTCCAATCTCGATGACGGTCATCGGTGGTGATCAATTGACCGACATGGGCATTCAGGATTTCACCGAGCTTGATCGCTATGTTCCGAATTTTTATGTCCAAACCACGCCCGGCAACAATGCATTTTATATCCGCGGCATTGGATCGACACCGGGCAATCTGGCCTTTGAACAAACGGTCGGTCTCTTTGTCGATGGCATCTATGGCGGCCATGCACGACAATTTCAGGCACCATTTCTGGATGTTGAGCGCATCGAAATTCTGCGCGGCCCCCAAGGGGCGCTGGTCGGCAAGAACACCAGCGCAGGCGCCATCAGTGTCGTCAGCGCTCGGCCAACACGCGATTTGCGAGCGACATTAGAAGCCAGCCGCGAATTTGAACTGGGTGGAACCCGGCTGTTCGGAATGATTTCCGGGCCAGTATCGGATGCCGTCAGCCTGCGCGTGGCCGGCCAGTTTGAAGATAGCGATGGCTATATTAAAAACACTGTGTTGGGCGGCAATGAAACCAAGCGCAAAAGCTTATTTGGCCGCGCCTCCCTGCTGATTGATCCGGGCAATGGCGCCGAACTGCTGATCCGGGTTGAAGGCGGCAAGGTCGATCTGACCGGCAACGCGGTTGAACGCTACCTCACTGCGAAAGACCCTGATCTGAAACGGGAAACTGGTGGATTTCCAGGCTTTATGGAAAAGGATTTCGACAACAGCCGCAATTTCAATGCCAGTGCGACAGCCAATATCGATATTGGCGACCATGTGCTGACCTCTGTCACCGGCTATTCATCCTATGATTTTGAGAAAAAGGTCGATGCCGATTTCAGCCCCGTGCCAGCCTTTGCCTCCTCTTTTGCCGAAAATTTCCATCAAATGTCACAGGAAATTCGGATCGCGTCGCCCACCAATGGCAAGTTGGAATATATATTTGGCGCTTATGCCCATGTGAATGATTATGATCTGTTCGGCTCTACCCTGATTCCAACAGGGCGTTCGGATCGTGCTTTCCACCAGAAAAACATCTCTCTATCCGGCTTTGGCAGCGCCACTTGGCATCTGACAGAGGCCGTGCGCCTAATCGGTAGCTTGCGCTACACCTATGATCGCAAGACAGCGCATCAAAACCGCGCGAACACCGGAACGGTCCGGCCCGATTGGCTAGCTACTCCGCTATCTGGCCGCCGCACGGAAAAGGAATGGGATCCATCCGCCGCCATCCAATGGGATGTCTCGAAAGATGCCATGCTCTATCTCTCTTATGGTCAGGGATCCAAAGCAGGCGGCTTCATTGGCGCGCAGGCGACAACCACCGCCGATCAGTTCCAGATCGATTCCGAAGATGCAGAAACTTTTGAAGCTGGTGCCAAAGTCGCTTTGTTCGACCGTCGTCTGCGGCTGAATATCGCAGCATTTCGCACCGAATTCTCCAATCTTCAGGTTTCCTCTTTCGATGCCATCAGCAGCAGCTTCATCACCGCCAATGCAGGCAAAGCACGCAGCCAAGGGGTTGAGGCAGATTTCGGATGGCAGCTGGACGATGGCCTGACGCTGAACGGTTCGCTCGCCTATCTGGATGCCAAATATCTCGATTTCCCGGGCGCCTCGTGCCACTATACGAACCCGACTTGCGATCCCGAACAGAATAACGCCGGGGGGCAACCACTTGCCAGATCGCCGAAATGGAGCGGAACGCTGTCTGTCGACCTCGCACAGCCAATCAGTTCATCCGTCGATTTCATCGCCAATGGCGGCATGACATTCCGCAGCAAGGCTTTTTTGGAGGAAAGTTACAACCCCGCCGCGGCGCAATCTGGCTTTGCTAAATTTGATCTGAGGATGGGTATCCGCGATGTAAATAAGCGCTGGGAATTGGCGCTGGTCGGAAAAAACCTCACCAACGAGATCACCTCGGGTCATGCGTTCAACACGCCGCTCACGCCCGATGTCATCTCCAAATTCCTTCAGCCGCCACGCACCATCGCGGTGCAGGCCAAGTTTCAATATTGATGATCGGCGTAACAAGAGCGGAAGCGGACCTGACCCCGCCCATCCAGTCCATCCCTTGATGGCTCAACCGCAGCTTATAAAAAGCCGCCGTGCGACAGGGCACGGCGGCTCACTAATCTGACTTCGCCTTAGCTCCGGAAACAAACATCCTGATTTAGCTCTTCAGCTGTTGCCACCGACCGGGAAGCAAAAGCGCTATCTTCCCTTCTGCCTGATCGTTTTGCGTGCCCGTGAATCTAGGAGCAGAGAAGCCAATTATCGCACAATAGAGTAGTTGCGGCTTTGTTTGTGACGATAGCGTAAGACGCTGATTGAGCCATAGAGTAGAGTCAACGCCACGAGATTTAGGATTTCACTTTTCTGTTCTGTCAGCGATGCGCCCATTTGGTTAATCCCGACCATCAGGTGAATGCCCGGTGTGGTAGGGAGGAAGCGAGCCAATAGGTTGAGCCAGCTGGGCGTTGCTTCGGCAGGCCAAGATATGCCAGCGAGAAAGAAAATGGGCAGCGAGGTAATGATCCAAAGCTGGATCGGACGCTCCCGTTCCTGAAAGAAGCTGGCGAGAGCCAAAGCCGCAGCGACGGTTGCCGCGACAAACACACATGTCGCGATGAGGAGGGCGTAAAATTGGCCCGCGGCGCGGGGCATATCGAGAAACCAAAAAACGAAACCAGTATAATAAGCGACATTGGCAAAGCCGATGGTGAAAAATGCCAGCCCAATTCCCAGCAATCCTTGGCCGTTGAATGCCAATGGTCCCTGCTGTTCGCGCATGGTTGCCGCCAATAGCGCCATGCCCATCAGCAAGGTTTGATGGATGATCAGAAAGCTGACGGCGGGAATGATCGTGCTGCCATAGCCTTCGCGTGGGTTGAACATCGGATGTGCGATCAGGCCGAGTGCCGGCGGCGCGGGGGCGCCCATGGCCATAGATTGATCGGTGGCAGCGCTTACGCCCATGTTGCCCATCGCCGATGCCACGCCCGCCAGCGCGGTGCTGGAACTTAGGAGATAGGCACCATTGCCATAAAGGGCGACGACGCCTTGTTCGCCGCGCAATATGCGGCCTTCAAAACCTTCGAGAATGACAATGGCCGCACTAATTTCCCGTCGTTCCATCTGTGCAAAGGCTGCATCGGGAGACGGGAGTTGGGCTACCAATTCGGCCTGCTGCAACGCTGACAATTTGCTGATCAGCGTCCGACTGCTTGCCGTATGATCCATATCCACCACCGCAATCGGCAGTCGGACAGGCACATCACCCCAATAAGCGCTGGGATAAAAGAAGGAGTAAAGGATCGCCGAGCCAATCAGCAACAGCAAAGCGGTGCTGTCAGAAAAGATCGTGCGGAAGGTTGCAAGATAAGCGCGCCCAATCATCGCCGTCCCCATGTTTCCGGTCGGCTGGCCGCTTGAATATAGCGGGGAAGGCCAATGGCCGCGCCAACGAACAGAAATAACAACATGATGAAAATATGGGGTATCGAGACGCGAACTGCTGCGCCCATCAGCCATTGCTCGACAAGCAGCTTGGAAAAGCTGGTATAGGGTAGGATCGCGCTCCAGATTTGGGCGAAGCGGGACGCCGACTCGATAGGAAAGATTGTGCCGGCGAACGCGAAGGATGCCCCCGCATATAGGCCCGACAGTGATAGTGCACGGCCCATCGACAAGGTCAGACCGATCAGCAACAAGGCAACGCCCGTATAAGCAAGATACATCGTCATATATCCCAGCAGCAATAAGGCGACGCTACCCTGTAGGGCCCATCCACGCAGACCTGCCAAATAGGCCGTGGCCAAGATCCCCCACAGCATGAATATCAGGATATAGACTGTGACTTTTCCGCCTATTGCGGCGGCTGCGGTCGCCGGTGCTGCGCCGTCCAGCCATGGACCAATGCTGCCATCGCGCAATTCTCGTCCCAAGGCGCTGACAATGGCAACCATGAAGATGAGATGTAATAAAGCCGGATGAATTAAGGCTACTAATTGCAATTCATAGCTTGTTTGCGGATTAAACAATATGGTGGTTTGGGCGGCAATGGGCGGCGCGCGGACGGTGCCCGGACGCAATATGGCGCTTTGTTCGACCGCAAGCCGCCCTGAGTAATCTTGGATCACAGAGGTTGCTTCGCGAAGCGCGGCGCCGGATGGCGTCGAATAGCTGGCGTTATAGAAGAGAATTAGCTTGCCCGTTTCGCCGCGCATCACGCTGCGTTCGGTATCGCGCGGGATCAGCAATATGGCATATATGCTTCTTTCCCGCATCGCTCGCTGCGCAGCTTGCATATCGGTTGGATGTTCCAAAACATGCAAGCCTGGGGCCGCATCCAGCCGGCGCGTCAATTCACGGGCGGTTGCGCTGCCGTCCTGATCAACCACCGCAATGGGCAAATTCCGCATGACGCTGGGCGATAGCTGGATGGCCACAATTGCTAGCAGCAGCAAGGGAAGCCATGTGACAAGCGCCAGATCAAGAGGATTGGACCGAAGAAAAACTAGTTCGCGATACCACGCGTTTGTAAAGCTTCGTCCAAGCGCCCGCTCCTGCATCATTGTGGCCAGTCGAACAACACGGTCATGCCTGGACGCAAGCCAGAAACGGGCTTGCTTGGAGCCATGCGGATTTCAAAACTTTTGATATCGAAGCCGCTGGATTGGCGCGTGGCGCGCCAAGTCGCAAAGTCACCTGCGGGTGCAAGGAAAGTGACACGAAATTCGGCGCGGCGCTGATCAAGGGCCGGAATTTTGCCGATCAGCGTTCGGCCCTTGCTGAGCCCATGAAGCTGGTCTTCCCGGACATTGATGGTGACCCAAGGGTGCTGGATATCCGTCAGCATAAAGACCGGAAAACCTTGTGGAACCAGTTCGCCTGGTTGGGCCAGTCGCCGACCAATTTCTCCCGCCATGGGGGCCGTGACCTGCGTTTCGGCGGCGGCGGCTGCAACTTCTGCTGCGGCTCCGCGTGCTTGCTGCACTTGCCCGCCTGCGGCGGCTTTATCTTCGGACCGTGCCCCGGCGCGTGCCAAATCATATTGGGCGCGCGCTGCATTGGCGGCCTCACGCGCGGCAATCGCATTGGTGCGCGCTTCATCCCGCTTTTGCCCTGCAAGCACACCCTCCGCAGCAAGCCGCTGGGTGCGTTGATAGGTTGTGTCGGCAAGCGCCGCTGCGGCATCGGCCCGTCGCCATTGCGCTTCGGCGGCGCGAATATCTTCTGGCCGTGCGCCGCTGCGTGCCTTGTCGGACAGTGCTTCGGCGGCGGCAAGTGCACCGCCCGCTTGCTCAGCCTTGGCCGCAACTTCGGGGCTGGCGATCGTGTAAAGCAATTGTCCAGCCACAACGGCCTGACCTTCGTCGACATCAAATGACGCGATCCGCCCGGTCACCTTACTATTGATGCGCACCGCATGCGCATCGACCATGCCCTGCAACTGGTCGGGGATCGGGCGATAGGCGAGCCAGAGGCCCAGCGCAATGAACGCCGCGACAGCCGAAAGGATGATGAGGGTGCGACCTCGCACACGGTTTTCATCCGCCTTCACGGGTTGGGACGCTTCCTCAAGGATGCTGTCGTCGGTCATGGCAATTCTCTGTCACTACCCATCGCAAATTCTGGCATTTCTATGATCTGGTCGCTGAGCTCGAGCAGCTGGGCAAAAGCGATGACATAGTCATAGGCCGCTTGGGCGCGCTGTATGCGTGCGCGGCCCAAACCGAGTTCGGCATTGACCACATCCAGCGATGTTGCTTGCTGTTCACGATAGGACAGATTTTGCAGGCGCAAATTCTCTTGGGCCGAGGCAAGGGCACTATTAAGCGATAAGAAATGAGATCTGGCGGCTTCGGCGTCATTCCATGCCTTTGTGACGCCGATTTCGATCTGGACCATCGCCTCGCGCCGTCCGGCTTCGGCTTGATACAGCGTCTCGCGGGCTGCCGCGACCGATTGATTGCGACCAAGGCCCGACGCGATCTTGTATCGAAGGCTGAGGCCCACGGCCCAATCGGAATCGGTGAGCAGGGCATCGCGGCGATCAAAATTATACTGCCCAAATGCGCCGATTGTCGGCAATTGCTTTGATCGCTCTATCGCTACACCAGCTTGGGCCTGTGCTTCGAGAGCGCGAAAGCGGTGCAGTTCCGGATGAGCATCCAGCGCCGCTTGTTTGAAATGGGCCAGCGGTTCAAGCGGCTGGCGGTTGATGAACAGCGGCGTGGTGGGGCGTATGCCTTGGGGCGTGCGCAACAAGCCTGCAAGCACCGCATTGGCGGTAGAGAGGTCGCCGACTGCTTTGTCAAATTCCCGTGCGCCATCATCGCGGGCGACTTGGGCCTGAAGGCGCTGAGCTTTGCTAATAAATTGCTCGCGCTCCAATTTTTGTGCATCTGCAAGATGCTGATCCAGCCCAGCCAGCACGTCACGGCGAATACCAAGCGCTTGTTCCGCGAGTTGTTGGCCATAATAGGCCTGCACCAATTGAAGCAGGGCTTTGTTGGTTTGCCGCCGATGATCGGCCTGAGCCTGATCCAACTTGGCCCGCGCGCCTGTCTTTGTCGCGTTGATCAGCCCACCGGTGAACAAGGGCAGGCTAACGGTCACAATCGGGCGCACGGCGGTTTCCTGCCGCCGAAATCGCAAAGGGTCCGGGATGCCAAAGGCCTGAGCGACGGGTGCCAGAGACCCGAGCGGCAGATAAAGCGTTTTTTGATATTCGAGCAATTGTCCTTCGAAATCAATATCTGGTCGACCGAGGGAACGCGTGGCCCCTACGGTTGCGGCCTTACTGCGAACCTCGGCTTCTGTAGCGGAAAGGGCATCGGAAACTTCTAGCAGGCGTTGCTGGGCTGATCCATAATCTAGCGAGACAGCATCGGTCGCCTGCGCCATTAATGGCAATGGTGCAAGCAAGCAGCCAATAATCAGCAGGCTTTCAATTCGCATTGCACCCTCTTATGAAACACAGGAAACGTAGAGCGTTACAATAGCAATGCAATCAAATTCAAGGAAATGAAGATGATAGAATATTGCGGGTTGCTACTGCCTTAGAGGCTGTAGTCTGACACAGACTCCCAGAACCCCGTATCGCTCTATCGCCTGATCCGTCGGTAGATCCTGTTCCAGTTGCCCTTTTCCGTCGTAAGATCATCCCGGCTCAAACCCGCCTCAAGAGGAGGCCTTAGCAACTGTATCTGTCATGTCGTTGCGGCGGTCCATTTCTGACGGCTCTTGCACAGGGCGTTCGCGATGGTGACGAGCTTTCTGGCGACGGCGGTGATGACGACCTTGTGCGGTTTTCCGGCCTTGCGGAGGCGATCTGC
>DASSAA010000015.1:0-47931 GCA_035685745.1 Sphingopyxis sp.
GCAAAGGGCGGGATCCGCACCGGGATCGAGTTTGTCCAAGCATTTATTATAAGGGTCGGTTACATATTTTTGGTAGCCAGCTGCATCAGCACGACCATCGAAATTGTTCGACACGTCGTTTACGACGATACGATCACGATCAAAATAGGTCGAAACAGCGGTAACCGACACGGTGTCGAAATCATAACGCAGCGTACCGCTATAGATGCGGTTCTTGTCGTAATTGCCCGATTCCGAACGGCCATTGGACACATGCTTTTTACCAGCCGTGACCAATTCGCCTGCGGCGTCATATTGGCCTAGGTTCCAGCGCGAGCTATCGGTCGCAACCTTGGTGAAATAAGCACCCAGATCCAATGTCAAACGGTCGGTCGGCGTAAAGCGCAGCAATGCACGGCCGCTATAGCTATAACCATCGTTGATATTCTTGGTGCCATAGACTTCATTGTCGATGTAGCCAGCGAATTGCTGATAACCACCGACCACGCGCAAGGCCAGCACATCATTAACGATGGGCAGGTTGATCATGCCATCAACCGAAGCGCCCATGGAGCCGCCTTCTACAGCGGAAATACCCATGGCCGCAGCGCCTTCGATGCGATCCGCTTTTGGCTTTTCATAAATGATGCGAACCGTGCCGCCCATCGATCCCGAACCATAAAGCGTGCCCTGAGGGCCGCGCAGGATTTCCGCGCGCTCAACGTCGAAAATACGGAAATCTGGCGTGCTGCCTGCCGCGTCGCTGGTGGTGCCTACGGAACCCGAAACCGGCGACTCGTCATAATACATACCAACGGTTGGCTCACCCGCACCCACAATCCCGCGCAGGATCACGCGGCGGTTGCCCGGGCCGCTGTCGACAATGCGCAGGCTTGGCGTGTTGCTGGTCAGATCGGTGAAGCTGGTGGTGCCAGCCTTTGCCAGCGAATCACCAGTCACGGCCGAAATGGCAAGCGGTGTATCCTGAAGACGCGTATCGCGCTTCAAAGCTGTAACGACGATCTCGCCGCTACCATCCTGAGCCATTGCAGGCGCCGCACTCAAGACACCGATGGTCGATGCCAACAGCGCCACGCGCATATTGGCCCCAATGCGCCTGCTAAAACCCCTATTACTCTTCATTTTCAGCTACCCCTTGTTATCAATTCATTTATTGCAAACGGCAATTTCTTATTTTCTTTCAAGCTATCACTCGCTTGATCGAAGGTGTTTGGTATTTTCCGGGAAATAAAAAATCTTTACCCCCGATCTTGTTCATTGGCCGAATAATGTTCGGCGGCTTTGCCCCTAAAGCCGGATATGGCATCATCATTTGGGTCGACTATCCACCAAGAACAGCTGCTTATGCCGCAATCTTAAAATATCAAGCCTTTGCTTCACGCAAAATCGTCCGAAGCCAAGAGACTCCAGCGCCATGTAAGCGCAACTTTTTTTCCGAGAAAGATTTCATCGCCGCCCATCCTTGCCGACAATTTTTCAGCAGCGCCGCCATAGTGGCAGCTTCGAAGCGTGCGTTTTCAGGATTTTTCTAGCGACATCAGCTTCTTTTGCGACTGCCAGAGCCGCCCGCGATACGGCTTCCAATAGCGGGCAAACAGAAAGACCGCTTTCATAGAACAAGATCGGCTGAGGCTCGCATGAAAGGCTAGACCGGGCGGCTCTTCATGCACAATGCACGCATGAACATGGCTGATAGACGACCAGATTATCGAAGGATGCAGAGGAAAACTTCCTCATGACCGAATATTTGCAGGATCAGACCATCAACGACTCCGCGCTTTCCTGCCTTGCAAGCGCGGCTACCCGCGCCATCATTCATGATGCCAACGGCTAAAGATGATGCAGATAACGCGGCCAGCGCGCGAGGATCACGGGCGAGAATGGCCAGCGAGGATGGCAGCGAAGTGAGGTGATAGAGGAGCGTTGGCGCGCACCGCATGTGTCAGCAGACAGCGCCTCTGTCCGTTTCACTCCCCATCCTCGCCGCCTCACCGCCGGTTAATTGGTCCAGTAAATATAATCCTGCCCATCCTGCCATCGGGCATTCAGCGGCACATCCAATCGTATCGGTGCCTCGATCAGGCCCGGCCAGATGGGCTCGGCCTGAGCGGCATCATGCTGAGCCAGCCGCTTTTTCATCGCCGCCACCCGGGCTGGCTCCGCCTTGGCCAGATTGCGCTTTTCGCCCGGATCCTCCGCCAAATTATAAAGGCGCGCGTCCATGGGGCGCTTCATCACCTGCAATTTCCAATCGCCTTGCCGGATCGCCTGATAATCGCCGGATCGCCAGAACATCGCATCGCGGGTCGCCGGGCCCGATAAAATATCCTCCCCATCAATCAACCGATCCTTGGGTAAAGGCGCGCCTGCGGCAGCGGCAATGGTGGAATAAATATCCAAATGCCCGGTCAGATCCTGACGCTGGCTGCCCGCCGCGATCTTATCCGGCCAGCGCATGAACAGCGGCGTGCGAATGCCGCCTTCATAAAAAGTCGCCTTCCAGCCGCGATAAGGATCGTTCAGCCCAACAATGCCATTATACCAAGCGCCGCCATTATCGCTGGTGAAGATCACCAACGTGTTATCATCCATGCCTTTCTGTTTCAGCTGGGCCATCAGATCACCAATACGCCGATCCAATTGCGCGATCATCGCGCCATAAACACGGGTTTTATGATCCGCGATATGGGCCAGCGCATCATAATCAGCCTGTGTCGCCTGCAGCGGCGTGTGCGGCGCATTGAAAGCAAGATATAGGAAAAAGGGCCTGTTGCGATTGGCCTCCACCACTTTCATCGCTTCATCTGCGAAATAATCCGTCATATGCCCCTTGGGCCGAAACCGTGCGCCGCCATTGAAGCTGACAGCGTGGCGCAAATTCGCCCATAAAAACCGATCAAGCGGGTCCCAAGATAATTTGGCGTTCACGCTATCGGGATCATCTTCCTGCAGAAACATCGCTGCCCCGGCCAATATCGCCAAGCTTTCATCAAAACCCTGCGATTGCGGCTGCAATGGCGGTGATTCGCCCAAATGCCATTTGCCGATATGAACCGTATGATAGCCAACATCTTTCAGCAGTTCTGCGATAGTAATCTCTGAAGCGGGCACCCCCATATCGGGATAATCCGGCATGGAATCGGTGATACGATCCTTGTGGAAGAAAGAGCGCAAAGGCCCCACCCCTTCCCCTTTCCCAACCGCTTCGGCCAATTGCACCGGCACGGCGGTAAATTCAAAGCCAAAGCGGGTTGGATAACGGCCTGTCATCATCGCCGCGCGCGATGGCGAACAGGTGGCATTGGCGGCATAGGCGGTGGTAAAGCTCACCCCTTCCTGAGCCAGCCGATCAATATTCGGGGTCTTGACCGCGCCGCCCGCCAAGCCGCCCCCGTTCAGGCTGATATCATTAAAGCCCAGATCATCGGCAACGATCAAAATGATATTGGGTGGACGCTGCTCCTCCGTGATTTGCTCTGGACCATGCTGCCACGAAATATCCCGATGCGGCTGAATCGGATCGCGCCAATCCTGCATCAAACCCGGCAGCTTATATTTTTGGCTTTCAAACAGCGTATAGCCGCCCACCAGCCCCAAGGTGATGGCGCCCGCCAACAACCAGCCTTTGCTTTTCATCAATCATCCTCCCCATCATTGTGATTCCCTCTTAACAATTGACACCATCAATGTCATTATCTTGTGTCGCATACAAAGCGAGCCTCGCCCCATTGACCACAGCACGACACTGCGGCAGCAGGATGGAATGACCGTGATGACCGCAAAACCACAGGACAAAGGGCCCAATGAGGACGGCCGACGCGCGCGCAGTCGGTCGAGCCATCAGCGTATCGTCAAAGCGATGATGAGCCTGATCGCCGCTGGTGATCTGATGCCCAGTGCCGCGCGGGTCGCAGAAGAAGCGAATATTGGGCTGCGCACCGTATTTCGCCATTTCGATGATATGGACGCCATATATTCCGAAATTTCTGCCGTCATTTCAGCAAAAGTTCTGCCCATCGCCGTCGCGCCTTTTGCCGCGACTGATTGGCTAGGCAAGCTGCGCGAACTGGCGCAGCGGCGCGTGACGGTGTTTGAAATGATGCTGCCTTTTCGTCTGGCGGCCAATGTTCGGCGTCATTCATCGCCTCTGTTGCTGGTGCAATATGGGCAGGTGATCCAATTGGAACGAGAATTTCTGTTGCGGCAACTGCCCGACCATGTCCGGGCGGACCGCATCTCAACCGAAGCGCTATGCGCTGCGCTCAGCTTTCAAAATTGGCGCGCTTTGCGCTACGATCAGCAATTAACCCCGCAAGAGGCAGAGCCGATCATTATGCATATGGTCGACAGTCTGGTCGCTGCCTTGCCAGCGCAAAACATATAATGGGCAATCACCGCCACACCATGGGGACGCTGGCTATGCTGGCCGTTCCGCTGATGATGCTATCCGCCTGCAACACCCCGCCTGCTGCAAACGACTCCCCGCAGCATAGCGCAGCCGCACCATGCCCGGCGATGCCCGATAAAGCCTATCAATGGATCGCAGGCGGCACGCTGCATAAGGGCGCAGACGCACAGCTTCCCGAAGAAGCAGGCGAAGAATCGGTGGCTGTTGCAGGATTTTGGATCGCCACCCATGAAGTGACCAACGCGGAATTTGCAGAATTTGTTCGTGCGACCGGCTATGTCACGCTGGCAGAGCAAGCGCCACCGCCGCTGCCCGGTGCTACGCCCGATATGCTGCAACCCGGCTCTGCCGTTTTTGCCATTCCCAATGATGGCAATCCCAATTGGTGGCGCTGGGTGGTGGGCGCAAATTGGCGTCAGCCCGATGGGCCATCCGGTTCCAAGCCGCTCAATCCGCGCGATCCGGTCGTCCATATCGCTTATGATGATGCCTTGGCCTATGCCAAGTGGAAGGGCAAATCCTTGCCAAGCGAAGCTCAATGGGAATGGGCTGCCCGCAGCGGCGGCGCCGATCCCGATGCGCCCCCCATCAAAGACGGCAAGGCCAGCGCCAACAATTGGCAAGGCAGCTTTCCCTTCGAGGATCGGGGCGATGATGGCTTTACAGGCCGCGCGCCAGTTGCCTGCTTTCCCGCCGATGATCATGGCGTCCATGATCTGATCGGCAATGTGTGGGAATGGACCAGCGATGTCGAAGATGCCGAGCGCCATATCATCAAAGGCGGCAGCTTTTTATGCGCCGCCAATTATTGCGCGCGCTATCGTCCTGCGGCGCGGCAATTTCAGGAACGCTCTATGGGCACCGATCATATCGGCTTTCGTTTAATCGATATGGCGCGCCCGGCGCCTGCGCCACAGCCAAATGCCGCCGCCAACGATCAGGGCTAAAACCCCGATCACCACCGCCAGCGCAATCATCGGCCGCGCGCCCTGCTGGCGCATGGCATAAAGATCAATCTGTTCGTCGGCACGATAGCCTTGGGGCATATCCAGCACGCCATTGGCCTTCGCATAGGCTTGATAATCGGCCAGCATGGATTGAAACAATGTCGGCTGCGCGGCCCGCAAATCATGCACCTCGCCCGGATCGCTAGCCAGATGATAAAGCTGCCATTCGCCATTGCCCGTCGGCGGCAAATTGCGCACCAGCTTATAGCCGCTGCGAAATAGGGCCGCATTGCCCGACAGTTCATATCCCAGCGGCGCATCGCCATGCACGCTATCATCCCCGCCGCGCAGCATCGGCACCAGACTGCGACCGGTGATCGGCTCCATATCGGCCGCATAGCGCGTCAGATCCGGCAGGGGCACGCCTGCCAATTCGGCCAGCGTTGGCATGATATCGGTCACATGGGCGAAGCCTTTGGCGATGGCGCCCTTGCTCAAAGCATCGGATGGCTGCGCCCCGGCCCAATGCACGATCAGCGGCACCCGCAGACCGCCTTCGGTGGCGCTAAACTTATAGCCGCGCAGCGGAGACACCGCCGCCGAAGCCCAAGCCGGGCCAATGGCGTTCATCGTACCGCGCCGCCCGATATTTTCTGTTTTCATATCCAGCTGCATACTCAGAAACAGACGATTTCTCAGCTTGCCATAAGGGTCCAGCGGCTCCGCCCCATTGTCCGACAGAAATAGGATAATCGTATTTTCATATTGCCCGATCGCCTTCAGATGCGCGACCAGCCTGCCAATTTCGCGGTCCATCGCCGTCGCCATCGCGGCATAGGCCTGCATTTCGCGCACCGCCCGATCCCGTTTTTTATCGCTCAGACCATTCCAATCGGGCGTCGTGCCCATATGAACAAAGGGGATATCCGCGGGCAGCAGCCCCAATTCACTCACTTTTTTGGCGCGCGCCGCGCGCACCACATCCCAGCCCTGCCGATAAGTATCGCGATAACGCGCCAAATCCGCATCGGGAGCTTGAATCGGAATATGATTGGCCAGAAAATTGATCGATGCAAAAAAGGGCCGACCACTGGCGGTGCCCTGATCGATATAGCCGATCATCTGATCGACCAGAAAGCGCGAGCTATAATAGTTTTTGGGTAAAGTGGCGGGCCGTCCATTCTCTGTCCATGCTGCATGACGGGCCAGGCCAGTGATCGGCTTTTGTTCAAAATTATCGGCCCCCGCATCGGCAAGGCTGAATGCCCGATCAAAGCCGCGCGCATGGGGCAAACGTCGGGCATCACTGCCCAAATGCCATTTCCCCGTCAGATAGGTGCGATAGCCCGCCGCTTTCAGCATTTCCGCCAATGTCACCACGCGGAAATTCATCACCGTATCATAATTGGGCTTGCCCACATGCGCATCCGGGATGGTTTCCGCCATATTTCCCAAACCATTGCGATGATTCATTACCCCGCTGTTCAGCATCGCCCGTGTCGGCGCGCAGCTTCCCGCAACATGGAAATTGGAAAAACGCACCCCGTCATAGGCCAGACGATCCAGATGCGGCGTCGCAAATTCCGCGCCAAAAGCGCCCACATCGCTAAAGCCCCAATCATCTGCCACCAACAGGATGATATTGGGCGCGCGCGGCGCGGCGCTCTGCGCCATCCCTTGCCCCGGCATCAACATCAGCAACAGCAGCGCAATCACACTCCATAGGCGCATGGCGTGACATCGTCTCCACATGGAAAAAATGGATCTGCCGAAAAGCCTGCGCGCTGCCATCGTCCCTCTCCCATCGGACAATCTATTGGCACTCTATATGCCGATACCATGTTTCTGACAATCAACTTCTTGGCAAAATAGCGCCAGCCATGCTTAAGGCTCTTATGAACTGGGAGACTATGATTGGGCGCAGCGCTTCACAAAGCGACTGCCTGACGCCCGCCGCACTGGCGCGCTTTCGCGCGACCTTGGATCAACCAACCGCATCCGCCGCTGATGATCAACTGGCGCCTCAGGGTATTCACTGGTGCCTTTGCCTGCCCGATGCGCCAACCGCATTATTGGGGCCAGATGGGCATCCGCTGCGCGATGAAACGCCGGATAGTTTCATGCCGCCCATTCCCTTGCCGCGCCGCATGTGGGCCGCCAGCGAGATGCAATTTCATGCGCCCATCCGCAGCGGCGCACAGATTCGGCGGGTTTCCACCATCGCATCAATCAAGGAAAAAAATGGTGCATCCGGCCCATTGGTTTTCGTTGAAGTTGCGCATGAGAATTTCGCCGATGATCAACTGGCGATTCAGGAAAAACAGACCATCGTTTATCGCGAGGCTGCGCCCGCTGCTGCGCCTAGCTCAGCAAATGATAAGCCGGCACCGGTCGTCAGCGACACACTGGATCTCACAAGCTGGCAATGGCATCGCGAAATCCAGCCGAGCGCACCGCTTCTCTTTCGCTACTCCGCGCTGACCTTTAACAGCCACCGTATCCATTATGATCTGCCCTATGCCCGCGATGAAGAAGGCTATGCGGGGCTGGTTGTGCATGGCCCGCTCACGGCAACGCTGCTGCTGGATCTGGCGCAGCGTCATCTAGGGCTGAACAGCCTGAAACGCTTTCAGATGCGCGCCCAATCACCAGCCTTTGTGGATCAGCCGATGCATTTGGTGGGCCGCGAAGATGGCGCAGGCGGCTGGACGCTCGCGGCGCTTGGCCCTGATGGCCGCACCATCGTGGCCGCCAGCGCCGCTTAAGCTGGCTGCTCCTCAGACAAAGATGGCCGCAAGCGTCGCTTGCGGCCATCCCATCATTCTTTACCGCTCGCTATAATGTGGCGGGCGTTTTTGCAGAAACGCGCTTAGCGCTTCCTTATAATCTTCGGTGGCAGACAGGATCACCTGCTGCCGATCTTCAATCGCCATCGCGGCATCCAAGCTTTGCGCATCAATATTCAGATTCAACGCCTGCTTCGATAAACGCAGCCCATAAGGGCTGGTCGCCAGCATATCTTCTGCCAGCGCTAGGCCGCGATCCAGCAATTCTTCTGGCGACACAATTTCACTGATCAGCCCCGCACGCAAAGCTCGCTCCGCCGCAACAAAGCGGCCGGTCAGGATCATTTCCGATGCCAGACTGGCGCCCACAAGGCGCGGCAAGAAATAGCTCGACGCCATATCACAGCCACCCAGACCAATGCGGATATAGGCCGCATTGCAGCGGAAATCCGGCGTACCATAGCGCACATCAGACGCCAACATCAGCGACAGGCCGCCGCCCGCCGCCGCACCTTGCGCCAAGGCGATAATCGGCTGAGGGCAGGCGCGCATCTTGCGATAAATATTGCCGATACTGGTTTGCGTGCGCAAGGTTCGCAGCACCGGCGTTTCATCGCTGCCGCGATCTTCCTGAATATCCAGCCCGGCGCAAAAGCCGCGCCCCGCGCCGCGCAATATCACCACGCGCACATCGGGGCGGGCCGCCAAGCCGCCAAAATAATCATTCAGCGCATCAACCAGCGATTCGCTCAGCGCATTCAGCCGCTCTGGCCGATTGAGCGTGGCGATTTCGATGCCGCCGCGCCGCTCGATCAACAGCTCATCGCTGCTCGGCGCCTCAATCTGGGCCGCACTCATAGGCTTTGCCCATCATCCACGGTGATGACAGCCCCCGTCACGCCCTGCGCCGCATCAGAGCAAAGGAACAGCAAGGGCGCATGTAGATCGCTAGGCGGACGCAGGCGCTGACGCGAGAAGCCTGCCACCATCTTGCGGCCCGCTTCGCTTTCAAACAGCGCTGAAGTCATCTCGGATTCAAAATAGCCGGGCTGGATGACGTTCACGCTGATACCGCGGCGCGCCCATTCGCGGGCCAATGCTTTGCCCAAATGCCGCGCTGCCGCCTTGGTTGCGCCATAAACGGATGTCGCTGGAAACACTTTGTCCGCCGTGATCGATCCAATGATCACAATGCGGCCATGCTCTTTTTCGCGGCTGCCATCGGCATCCAAGCGCCGCGCGCCTTCGGTCGCCGTCAGGAACACGCCGCGCACATTGGCGGCCAGCAGATGATCGACATCCTCCACGCTCAGACCCAGTGCCAGCTTTTCGGTTGCCACACCGGCATTGGCGACAATGGTATCGACAACGCCAAAATGCGCCTCTGCGGCATCAAAGGCAGCCTTAGTTGATGCTTCGTCGGTCACATCCATGCTGACGGCGAAAGCCTCGCCGCCCGCCGCCTCAATCGCGGCGACCTGTTCGGCCAGCTTGTCAGCACGGCGCGCCGCCAACACCACTTTCGCGCCAGCCGCCGCCAACGCCTTGGCAAAACCAGCACCAAGGCCCGACGATGCGCCAGTGACCAGCGCGACGCGCCCGTTCAGGTTAAAAAATGACAATGCACTCATCCTTCTGCTTAGTTCATTTCTGTTAAACGAGCGGTCCGCGCCCGCTCATGGATGCCAGTGCCGATAGCGCTGACCTCCAATATATCTGCCAGTTTAAGCACCAGCCCCGCTACCGCGCCCGATTCCTGCGAAAACGCAAATATCATCGGCGCCCACATCTGAGGGCAGGGAATAAGGCTGCTTCCCTTTACGTCAACTGCCCGCAGGTAAAAAGCCTGAGAAAAGTAGGTTTAAACGCGGAACCTTGACCAAGCTGACGGGTTAAGCGGGCTCAAGGAGCTTGAAATGGAAGACAGAAATTCGCCCTGCACACTGGATTTACCACCCAAGCCGCGTCCGCAAGCCCCTGTCCGTCAAACTCCCGCCCATCAAGCCCCAAAGCCCTGTTCAAAAACCGCTCATGATCCCGAGCCAATTATCACGGCCGAGGAGTTTTGGAAGCGATTGGGCCTATAGGCTATTTAAAGCCCTGCCTTTGGGTGCAACGGTGAGCGAGCGGAAAAAAGCGGCACATCAGATGCAAAATATCCCATGTGTCACGCCCTGTTCCGCTTCGCTCGCCGCTGTCCGGCCTTGGTCCCTTAATGGGCCAGCAACAAAGGCCGATGGCTGTGGCTTAGGAAATATTGCGTCACCCCACCGAAAAATGTCTGCCGCAAGCGGCTATGCCCAAAAGCACCCATGGCAATCAGTCGAGCGCCCAAAGCCTCTGCTTCGGCGGTAATCACTTCGGCTACCCGCCGTTCATCCGCATCATGATGGCGATGCTCGGCTGGAAAGCCATGCTGCTGCAGATAGAGCAAGGCATCGGTGGCGCTATGTTCGCCTTTAATATCGCCGACCGTCAGCAGCTTCACATGGCTATGCTGATCCAGCAAGGGCATGAGCCGCCGCAGCACATTGGCGGCATGGGCGTCGCCATTCCAAGCCACCAACACCGGACCATTGGCGGAAAATTGGCAGGGCGCGCGGGGCAGCGCCAACACGGCAATGGGTGCAGCAATGGCCAGATCGCCTGCCAATGTATCGGGAATGGTCGAGCGACTTTCATCATCGGCCAGGCTGACAATCGCCAGATCCGCCAAAGCTGCCGCCCCGGCCAAAGAACCGACAATATCGCCATTGGCGCGGCGAATATCCCAATGCACGCTTTCGCCCGCCATGCGTTGTTCCAGCGCATGTTCCAGCGCCGCATCTTCCGCCTGCGCCTTGGCCAGCACCTCCGCAGCAAAATAGCTGCCGCCAAAAGGATCAAAGCTCACAAATTGTTGAAAGGGCGTGGCGATCAACAAGCGAAGATGGCCATTAAATCGCTCGGTCAAATCCAGCGCAGCGCGCAGGCGATTCTCAAAACCTGCTTCCTGATCAGCATGAAGTAATATCGTTCGCATGATGACGCTCCTTTATCATGGTCCTTTTCCAACCCTTTCAGAAACAATACGGCCCAAGTGCCGCATAGGTTTCGTCATTTTGCAGCAAATTGATCTTATCCACATCGGCTTACGGCCTATCTTTGATAGGATGATGAAAAACTTCGCCAATCAATTTAGGAAAGCGGCTTGCAATTGTTGCAAAATATTTCAGAACTCTTTCCACAATTGAAAAGATGGGCGGCAAGCCTCTTGCGATCGACAGGCCATTGGGGCTGTCTTTCGCTGCTAGATCAGCGGGCGCGGCAAAAAGGAACGAAGTGAGATGGGCAACAAACGCTATTCCGATGCCGCAGCGGCGCTTGATGGGCTGTTGTTCGATGGCATGGAAATTTGCGCTGGCGGATTTGGCCTATGCGGCATTCCCGAACGTCTGATTGATGCCATTCAGGCATCCGGCGTCAAAAATCTGACCATCGCCAGCAACAATGCCGGCATTGATGGCGAGGGCCTCGGCAAATTGCTGCGCACCCGCCAAGTGAAGAAGATGATTTCTTCCTATGTCGGCGAAAACAAAGAATTTGAACGCCAATATCTGTCTGGCGAGCTTGAGGTGGAATTCTGCCCGCAAGGCACGCTGGCCGAACGCTGCCGCGCGGGCGGCGCGGGCATCCCCGGCTTTTACACCAAAACCGGCGTCGGCACCTTGGTCGCCGAGGGCAAGGAAGTGAAAGAATTTGATGGGCAGGATTATATTCTGGAACGCGGTATTTTTGCCGATCTTGCGATCATCAAAGGCTGGAAAGCCGACACATCAGGCAATTTAATCTTCCGCAAAACAGCGCGCAACTTCAACCAGCCCATGGCAACCGCCGCCAAAATCTGCGTCGCCGAGGTGGAAGAAATCGTTCCCGTCGGCAGTCTGGATCCCGATAGCATCCATTTGCCCGGCATCTATGTAAAGCGGCTGATCCTTGGCGCGCCTTATGACAAGAAAATCGAATTCCGCACCGTGCGGGCACAGGAGAGCGCATAATGGCTTGGACCCGCGATGAAATGGCCGCCCGGGCTGCGCAGGAATTGCAGGATGGTTTTTATGTGAACCTTGGCATCGGTATCCCGACCTTGGTCGCCAACCATATTCCAGCGGGCATGGATGTAACCCTGCAATCAGAAAATGGCATGTTGGGTATCGGCCCCTTCCCCATCGAAGGCGAAGAAGACGCAGACCTGATCAACGCAGGCAAGCAAACGATCAGTGAATTGCCGCAAAGCGCCTATTTCAGCTCATCCGACAGTTTCGCCATGATCCGCGGCGGCCATATTGATCTGACGGTGCTCGGCGCCATGGAAGTGGCGGAAAATGGCGATATTGCGAATTGGATGATCCCCGGCAAGATGATCAAGGGCATGGGCGGCGCCATGGATCTGGTCGCGGGGGTAAAAAAAATCATCGTCGTGATGGATCATGTCGCCAAAGATGGCAGCCCCAAATTCATCCCCACCTGCACCCTGCCGCTGACCGGAAAAAATGTGGTGGATATGATCGTCACCGATCTGGCTGTGTTCCGGCGAACCGACCATCAAGCCCCCTTCCGCCTGATCGAATTGGCGGATGGTGTAACGGCAGAAGAAGTCGCGGCCAAAACCACCGCCCATTATATAGACTAATCCGCCGCACCATCATCCATCAAGCCGTCACGCTGCGCTATTCTGGCGATCCATATGCATGGCTTGAAAGAAAGGCGAACAAACCAATCCATGACGCCCCAAATCAGCTATGATAATGTCAAATTTCGGGACCGACAGGGTTGAAAACTTGTGTAGGCGGCGTAAGTGAGCGGCATGACCAAAGCTCGCACCCTTTATGAAAAAATCTGGAACGCGCATGTTGTTGAACAGCGCCCGGACGGTACTTGCCTGATATTCATTGATCGCCATCTGGTCCATGAAGTCACCAGCCCACAGGCCTTTGACGGCCTTCGTGCGGCGGGGCGCACCGTGCGGCGCCCGGATTTGACCTTGGCGGTGCCCGATCACAATCTGCCGACCACCCCGCGCCGCGATGCAGAGGGCCGCAAAATCCCGATCACCGACAGCGAAAGCGCAGCGCAATTAGATGCGCTGGAAAAAAATGCCCCGGATTTCGGCATCCGCTACATTGACGCGGCCGCACCCGAACAGGGCATTGTCCACGTCGTTGGCCCAGAACAGGGTTTCTCCTTGCCCGGCACCACCATCGTCTGCGGCGACAGCCACACCGCCTGCCATGGCGGCATTGGCGCGCTGGCCTTTGGGATCGGCACCAGTGAGGTCGAGCATGTGCTGGCCACGCAAACCTTGTTGCTCCAGCCTTCAAAAACCATGGAAGTGCGCGTGGAAGGCGAAGTCGGCCCCGGCGTGTCGGCCAAGGATATCATCCTCCACATCACCGGCACCATTGGTGCCGCTGGCGGCACCGGCCATGTCATTGAATATACCGGCAGCGCGATCCGCAACCTGTCCATCGAAGGCCGCTTGACGATCAGCAATATGGCGATTGAAGGCGGCGCACGCGCGGGCTTGATCGCGCCGGATGATGTAACCTTCGCCTATCTCAAGGGCCGCCCCTATGCCCCCAAGGGCGATGATTGGGATGCCGCCGTTGCTTATTGGAAAAGCCTCGCGACCGATGCGGGCGCGGTCTATGACAAGACCGTCATCATCAACGCCGCTGACATTGCGCCCAGCGTCACTTGGGGCACCAGCCCCGAAGATGTGGTGCCGATCAACGGCATCGTGCCCGATCCCGCCAGTTTTGCCGATCCATCGAAGCAAGTCGCCGCTGCCAAGTCACTGGAATATATGGGCCTGACCCCCGGCACACGGATGCAGGATGTTGCGGTGGAGAATATTTTCATCGGCAGTTGCACCAACAGCCGCATCGAAGATATGCGCGCCGCCGCTGCTATTTTAAAAGGCCGCAAAAAGGCCGACACAGTGAAATGGGCGATTGTGGTGCCCGGCTCTGGTCTGGTGAAAGCCCAAGCGGAGGCCGAAGGCTTGGATAAAATCTTTATCGAAGCCGGGCTGGAATGGCGCGAGCCGGGCTGCTCGGCCTGCCTTGCCATGAACCCTGACAAGGTGCCCGCTGGCGAGCGCTGCGCATCAACCAGCAACCGCAATTTCGTGGGCCGCCAAGGTCCGGGTGCCCGCACCCACCTCGTTAGCCCGGCGATGGCCGCTGCCGCTGCCGTCACGGGCAAATTGACCGACGTTCGGGAGTTGATGGCATGAAGCCGCTGAATCAAGTGGAAGGCCGCGCGATTCCGCTGGGCCTGAAAAATTGCGACACCGATGTGATCATTCCGGCCCATTGGTTGAAAACGGTCAGCCGCAATGGTCTGGGCCGGGGGGCATTTGAATCCCTGCGGCAGGATCCAGACAATTTGTTCGACAGCGCCGAATTTAAAGGATCGCCGATCCTGATCGGCGGCGACAATTTCGGTTGTGGTTCCAGCCGCGAACATGCGGCATGGGCGATCGGCGATCTGGGCATCCGCGTGGTCATTGCCCCCAGCTATTCCGATATCTTTTCTGGTAATGCCGTGAAAAATGGTATTTTACCGCTGGTGTTGCCGCAGGAAGCCGTCGACCGTTTGATGGAAGTGGCGCAAACCGATCCGATCAGCGTTGATTTAGAACATCAAACAGTGACGACGCCTTTTCAGGATCGCTTCACCTTTGAAATTGATCCTTTCCGCAAAATGTGCCTGCTCGGCGGCCTCGATGAAATCTCTATCACCGAGAAAAGCGATGCCCGGATACAGGCCCATGAAGAAAATATGGCAACTCATCAGCCATGGCTCATTCCCGCGGCTCTTTAATTGGCCTAAGCAGGGTTAAAGTAACGATAATCACAATCAGGAGAGTATGATGAAAGCCCTTTTGTCGCAGCAGACCGGCGGTCCCGAAACCTTGGTGTTGGGGGAACTGCCCCGTCCCACCGCTGGAAAGGGCCAAATCGTCATCGATGTGAAGGCTTGCGCCGTCAACTTTCCCGATGTGCTGATTATCGAAGATAAATATCAATTCCGCCCGGAGCGGCCTTTTGCGCCGGGCGGCGAAGTCGCTGGGCTGGTCGCCGAAGTGGGCGAAGGCGTCAGCGATTTCAAAGTGGGCGATCGGGTCATCGCAGGGTGCGGCAATGGCGGCATGGCCGAGGCTATCGCCGTCAGCGTGCATAATGTTTACCATCTGCCCGAAGGCCATGATTTCGCCGAAGGCGCATCGCTGTTGATGACCTATGGCACCAGCTTTCACGCCCTGCTGGATCGCGGCCATATCAAGGCTGGCGACACCTTGTTGGTGCTGGGTGCATCAGGCGGCGTCGGCATCGCCGCAGTGGAAATCGGCAAAGCCTTGGGCGCACGCGTGATCGCCGGCGTTTCCAGCGAGGCCAAAGCCGCCATCGCTCGCGAAGCAGGCGCCGATGATGTGGTGATCTATGGCGAAGCACCAGCCGATAAAGCTGCCTCCCGCGCCTTGTCAGAGGCGTTTAAGGCCGCTGTGGGGCCCAATGGTGCCAATGTGATCTATGATGCCGTGGGCGGTGCCTATGCGGAACCAGCCCTGCGCTCCATCGCTTGGGAGGGCCGCTATCTGGTGGTTGGCTTCCCTGCAGGCATTCCAAGCATGCCGCTGAACCTTACCCTGCTGAAAAGCTGTGATATTGCCGGTGTGTTCTGGGGCGCCTTTGTCGCGCGCGAACCCGCCCGCAACCGCAAAAATATCGCGCAGCTTTTCGATATGTGGGCAGAAGGCAAAATCAGCCCCCGTGTCACCGAGCGCTTTTCGCTGGCCGAAGGCGGCAAGGCCATCGCCAAGCTGGGCAATCGCTCGTCGGTCGGCAAGCTCGTCGTTCTGCCTTGAAATATCGCCCGTCCCCGGAATTAACCACTGCCCTTCATGCGCTGGCCAAGGCCACTGGGCGCATTGAAGTGCGGGTGACGCCGGGGTCGGGCCGCAATGAAGTGACGGTGGCAGAGGATGGCAGCGTCGCCGTGCGAGTCACCGCCCCGCCCGCCGATGGCGCCGCCAATGATGCCGTCATGCGCCTGATGGCGGCAGCACTGCGCCGCCCACGCCGCGATCTGACCCTGCTGCGCGGCGACACGGCCCGGATCAAGCTGATCGGCGTCGCTGCGGATTAAGGCAGCGACGCCGATCCAACCGCGCTCACCTTCAAAAGCATTGGGCCACAAAAAAGGGCGCTTCGAAACCGAAGCGCCCTTTTTTGTTTCAGCTCTTAAGTGTCAGCCCATGGGCCACGCTTTAGTAAACGCGGGCCTTTGGCTGCACATATTCGGCTTCATCGGTCATCGTATATTCGTGAACCGGGCGATAATCGAGGCGCACCGCGCCGCCCTTGCCACCCCAGCCGTCAAACCAGCTGACCGTATGCTTCATCCATTCCGCATCATCGCGATTGGGGAAATCCTCATGTGCATGGGCGCCGCGGCTTTCTTTGCGGTTATGCGCGCTATGCATGGTCACCGATGCCTGAGAGATCAGGTTATCGAGTTCCAGCGTTTCGATCAGATCGGTGTTCCAGATCAAGCTGCGATCCGTCACGCCCACATCCTGCATCCGCTCATAGGTGGCGGCCAGCTTCACCTTGCCTTCTGCCATCAACTCATCCGTGCGGAACACGGCGGCATGTTGCGACATGGTCCGCTGCATTTCTACGCGCACTTCAGCCGTTGGCGAGCTGCCATTGGCGTTGCGGAAATGATCGAGGCGCGTCAGCGCCAGATCAGCGCTATCCTTGGGCAGCGGGCGCTGCGCCGCGTTAGGCGTCAAGATTTCCTGCAGACGATGACCGGTTGCACGGCCAAAGACCACCAAGTCGATCAGGCTGTTGGAGCCCAAACGGTTCGCACCATGAACCGATACGCAAGCCGCTTCGCCAACCGCGAACAGACCGGGGATCACATGTTCAGGGTTGCCATCCTTCAGCGTCACGACTTCGCCGTGATAGTTACAAGGAATGCCGCCCATATTATAGTGAACGGTCGGAACCACTGGCAAAGGCTGACGGGTCAGGTCCACACCGGCGAAAATCTTGCCGCTTTCGGTGATGCCGGGCAGACGCTCAGCCAGCACCGCCGGATCAATATGATCGAGGTGCAGGAAGATATGGTCGTTTTCAGCGCCAACGCCGCGACCTTCGCGAATTTCCAGCGCCATCGAACGCGACACAACGTCACGCGATGCCAAATCCTTGGCCGAAGGGGCATAGCGTTCCATGAAACGCTCACCTTGGCTGTTGGTGAGATAGCCGCCTTCGCCGCGCGCACCTTCGGTGATCAGCACGCCCGCGCCGTAAATGCCGGTCGGGTGGAACTGAACAAATTCCATATCCTGCAAAGGCAGGCCAGCGCGCAGCACCATGCCGCCGCCGTCGCCGGTGCAGGTATGGGCCGAAGTGGCGGTGAAGTAAGAACGGCCATAGCCGCCGGTTGCCAGCACCACAGCTTGGCTGCGGAAACGGTGGATCGAGCCATCTTCCATGCACAGCGCGATCACGCCGCGGCATTCGCCATCTTCCATAATCAGGTCGAGAGCGAAATATTCGATGAAAAAGTCCGACTGATATTTCAGCGATTGCTGATACAATGCGTGCAGCATCGCGTGACCGGTGCGGTCAGCCGCGGCGCAGGTCCGCTGCACTGGCGGGCCTTCGCCCATATTTTGCATATGACCGCCAAAGGGGCGCTGATAAATGGTGCCGTCTTGGTTGCGGCTGAAGGGCACGCCCGCATGTTCCAGCTCGTAAACAGCATTGGGGGCTTCGCGCACCATATATTCGATGGCGTCTTGGTCACCCAGCCAGTCCGACCCCTTAACGGTATCGTACATGTGCCATTTCCAATGGTCTGGCGAATTATTGCCCAGCGAAGCGGCGATGCCGCCCTGCGCCGCAACGGTGTGGCTGCGGGTTGGGAACACTTTGGTGATGCAAGCGGTTTTCAAACCCGCTTCGGCACTGCCCATCGTGGCGCGCAGGCCAGAGCCGCCAGCGCCAACGACAACAGTGTCGTAAATATGATCAATGATTTTATAAGATTCGGTCATGCCGCGGGGCCCCCAGCGAATGCGATACGTGCAATGGCAAACAAGCCATAAGCCGCGCCGCCAAACACAAAGAAATTCAAGGCTGCCAATGCCAACAGACGCGTCGCGCCATGGACATAGTCTTCAACCAGCACCTGCAAACCCATCCGGGCATGCCAGAAAACGCTGATGACCATCAAAGCAAGCGCCAACGCCACCATCGGAGTTGAAGCCCAGCGATGCACCGCGCCAAATTCGCCCAAAGGCAAACGCAGCAGCGAGATAAACAAAAAGCCTACCAAGACAATATTGCCCAGAGCCGTCATCCGCTGTTGCAACCAAGGCTGCGCGCCATGACGCGCGGAACCCAGCCCGCGCACTTGGCCAAGATGTGTTCCATTACCCATTAAAGTGCCCCTGCAAAGAGATAGGCCCAAGTCGCCGCCGTCGCGGCAGCGCCAGCGAACATCACGATGATCGACCACATCCGATTGGACTTCAGCTCATATCCGGCGCCGGTATCCAGCACGAGGTGCCGCAGGCCGGAAAACAGATGCTGAAAGAAAGCCCAAGTCAGGCCCACCAGCACAATTTTGCCGAGGATATTGGTAATTTGGTGCAACTGGCCGCCCGCCGGGTCATGCCAAACGCAGGCCAGAAAGGCCGCATATGCATCCGGCCCGGCCGCAATCGCGCCAAGCCATGAAAGGAACATCAAAGTTCCAACGATCGCAAGTCCATCCCCGGTCACCCGGTGAAGGATGGAAACCGTCATATGCGGTCCCCATTTGTAAACCTGCAGGTGCGGAGCGCGCGGACGCGCACCCATTTCCTTGCCAGCCATATCAGCCCCGTCTTCTTTTCTCTATCCGGTCGATGCGCGCCGGTTTAGCGCTTAGCGCGGGATATGCAATTACCAAAGGGGCGTAAAATCACAGAAACAGCGCGGCTGACTGCAACATTCACACCCGTCATGCTGCGATAAAATCAGCGCTTATCCCTGTTCGCAAAAATAAGCGCCGCCAGCACAGCTGCTGAGCCAATACCAATTCCGGCAGCCTTTTTCCAGCCAAAGCCTGACTTGCCCGCGCGCTGCTCTTCTTCCGCAACGCTGGCGTCTGCTGCGGCCTTGCTTTGACGCGAGGCCCGCGCCGCGCTCACAATCTCATTTTCATCGCCGTCAGCGGCAGGCTGATCATCATATTTATCGCTCATCATAATTTTCCTCTGATCAGTTAAGCGCTTGCTCTGTAGGCACATAATCCAAGCCCTGCGCCTGTGCCACAGCTTCGAAGGTGACGGCTCCATTCCATATATTCAAGCCCTGCGCCAAGTGTGGATCGCGCCGCATCGCCTCTTTCCAGCCCAGATCAGCGATGCGCACGGCGTGCGGCAAGGTCACATTGTTCAGCGCATAGGTGCTGGTGCGCGCCACCGCGCCGGGCATATTGGCCACGCAATAATGCACCACATCTTCCAGAATGAAGGTCGGCTCATCATGGGTGGTCGGATGGCTGCTTTCAAAGCAGCCGCCCTGATCAATCGCCACATCAACCATCACCGCGCCCGCTTGCATGGTTTTCAGCATCTCGCGCGTCACCAATTTCGGCGCCGCCCCGCCCGGGATCAGCACCGCGCCAATCACCAAATCAGCCGAGGCCACACATTCCGCCAGATTGGCATAGTTGGAAAAGCGTGTCTCCGCCCGCGCCTCGAAAAAAGTGCCGACCCGTTCCAACACTTCGGGATCGCGATCAAGGATGGTCACATCGGCGCCCAGCCCCACCGCCATTTGCGCCGCGTTGAAACCGACCACGCCGCCGCCAATGATGCAAACCTTGGCCGGTGCCACCCCCGGCACCCCGCCCAGCAACACCCCGCGCCCGCCATTCACCTTTTCCAGCGCATTGGCCCCCGCCTGAATCGACATGCGGCCCGCCACTTGGCTCATCGGCTTCAACAGCGGCAAGCCACCATGCGCCCCGGTTACCGTTTCATAGGCAATGGCCACCACGCTAGCATCCATCAGGCCGCGGGTCTGCACAGGATCAGGCGCAAGGTGCAGATAGGCAAATAAAATCTGCCCCGGTCGCATCATCGCCTGTTCATGGGCCTGCGGCTCTTTCACCTTCACGATCATATCGGCCCGGGCAAATACCTCAGCCGGCGAATTCACAATCACGGCACCCGCGTCGCGATAGAGTTGATCAGACGCGCCAATCCCCGCCCCCGCTTCGGTTTCGACGATCAGCTCATGGCCATGCGCCACCAGCTCTCTTACGCTTTCCGGGGTCAGACCAACGCGATACTCATTATTTTTTATCTCGCGGGGGGTGCCGATAATCATCTATATTTCTCCTGCACGGCTGAGGGCAAACATCAGCGCTGCGGGGCGGCTGCCCAGCACGCTCTTTTTCTCCCACCGTTGATTTGCAGCCTTGCCGGCCTTGCTGATAAAACTGCATAGAAGCCGTTTGCCGGATGGAACAGAAATTTTTTCGCCTTCTATTCTGTCTGTGTCTCGGTGGTCATGGCTATGTTTCCTTCACTTCACAGCCCACTATCGACTTGCCTCATATTCCCGCTGCTGCCGCTGCGGCACCGAATCCTCGTTCAAAAAGACTGCTACGAATCGCTGATTCCCTTATGAAGAGATCCAGCGGCTATGCCGTATTTGAAGGAGATCCCCCTTGTTAGCGAAGCTTTTGGGTGTGCTGTCACTATTCGCATTGACGGCCTGTGCGTCAACCATAGCAGAACCGTCCAAAGCCACGGCTTTTCCGGCATCTTCCTTGGCGGCGGCATGCCAAGGCCGCGATGGCTGGAGCGATCCGGCCCCACCCGCCCATCTTCACGGCACCAGCTATTATGTCGGCACCTGCGGCATTGCAGCGATTTTGATCGATAGCGGCGCGGGCCTGATCCTGATCGATGCCGCAACGCCAGAGGCTGGCCCCACCATTCTGGCCAATATCCGGGCGCTGGGCTTTGATCCCAAAAACATCCAAATCCTCTTGGCTACGCATGAACATCATGATCATGCAGGCGGCCTCGGCACAGTGCAGCAAGCCAGCAACGCCGCTGTTCACGCCCTTCCTGCCGCCGCAGCCGCGCTGCGCGCCGGGCGTCCCTATCCCACCGATCCGCAAGCCGCCATCCTCGATCCCTTCACGCCGCTGCGAGTGATCGCCGATCTGGTGGATGGCCAGCCCCTGCGCCTTGGTGATTTCTCGCTCACCCCTTATGCCACACCGGCGCACAGCCTCGGCAGCACCAGCTTTATCTGGCAAAGCTGCGAGGGAACGGATTGCAAAAGCATCGCCTTCATGGACAGTCTTTCAACCCCGGCCCCCGCCAATTATCGCTTCACCGATCATCCCGATCAGCAAAGCCGTGTGGAACAAGGGCTGGAAAAGGCCGCTACCCTTCGCTGCGATATGTTGATAACGCCGCATCCTTCGGCCAGCAGCCTGTTTGAACGCTTTGCCGGGAACGCCCCGCTAGCGGATCCCATGGGCTGCACCGATTATGCAGCCACGGCGCAGCAAAATTTTGCCCAGCGCCTTGCGAAAGAATAACCATGAGCTGGATTATCACCCTCCCCTGCACCCGCGAAGAAGCCGAAGCGCTCAGCGGCGAGGTGCCCGAACTGGAAGCGCGGGAAGAGGCACCTGTTCTCGTCACGCGTGAGGTGGATGAGGATCGCGGCGAATGGATGCTGGATGCCTATGTGGATGCCAAGCCAGCCACTTCATTGGTCAAGCTGCTGCAAAGCCTGATTCCCAGCGCCAAAAAAGCCAAGGCCACCGTCGAAAAATTACCCGAAGAAGATTGGGTGACCTTGTCGCAACAGGGGCTGGAGCCGGTGCAGGCGGGCCGCTTCTATGTTCACACCAGCAGCTATGCCGATACGGTGCCCGATGGCGCAACATCCTTTCTGATCGATGCCAGCCAAGCTTTTGGCACCGGTGGTCATGATACAACGGCGGGCTGTCTTGCGATGCTGGATCGCCATGCAAGGGCAGGCCAGCACCCCCGCAATATCGCCGACATTGGCACCGGCACCGGCCTGCTGGCCTTTGCTGCCCTGTCGCTATGGCCGCGCGCCCGGGTGATGGCATCGGATATTGATCCAGCCAGCATATTGGTGACGCAAGATAATGCGCGGATCAACGCCATGCCCATCGGCGGCGGCACCGGCCGCATCGCGCTGGCCGTTGCGGCGGGCACCAATCATCCCGCCATCCTACGCCGCGCCCCCTATGATCTGGTGATCGCCAACATATTGGCCGGGCCGCTAATCAACCTTTCGGCCGATATCGCCGCCATCACGGCTGCTGGCGGCCATGTGATTCTGGCGGGCCTGATTGCCCAGCAAATGGATGCGGTGCTGGCGGCTTATCATATGCAGGGCTTTCGCCTTGCCGCGCGCGGCGGCAGCGCGCAATGGCCCTGCCTGCTGATGGTGAAGCGCCAACGCTATGGCCATCGCCGCAAAGAGCGATCCTATCATCGCCCCAGCCCATCCGACGCCAGCTTCGGCAGTTGGTGACGGAGGGCGCGCTGCCCGCTCATCCATCTCGCCAGATAGCCCGAGTCAGCGTTCCATGAACGCTCGCCCTGAAAATGCTGGATCGCTCGAAAAATGCTGGGTCACTTGATACCGCATTTTCCGAGCCGGCGACCGGTAACGGTCACCTTGAAAATGCTCTATCCCGCCGCTTTCACAATCTCAGCCCAGGCAGCTTCATCAATCACCCTGATATTAAGCGCTTGCGCCTGTTTTAATTTGCTGCCCGCGCCCGGCCCTGCGACCAACATATCCGTTTTCGCGCTCACCGTGCCTACAGCCTTGGCCCCCAGTGCTTCGGCCTGCGCCTTGGCCTCATCCCGGCTCATCTGTTCCAGCTTGCCGGTAAAGACGATATTCATCCCGGAAACCTCGCTTTCGCGCGTTTCAACGAAATAATCGGGCGGCGAAACCTCCGTCAACAAATCATCCCACAGCGCCTGATTATGCGGTTCATGAAAGAAATCCCCCAAAGCTTCCACCACCGCCGGGCCGATACCGTCAATGGCGGTTAACTCCGCTTCCGCCGCCAGATCACCGCCAGATGCGCGCTCAGCGACCGCTCGCAAAGCGGGCAAGGTAACGAAAGCCTTCATCAGATCGCGCGCCGTCACCGCGCCGACATGGCGAATGCCAAGCCCAAAGAGCAAGCGCGCGGCATCCGGCGCGCGTTTGGCTTCAATAGCGGCCAGCATTTTATCAACCGACAGCTGCTTCCAGCCTTCGCGCTGCATCAAAGCATCCCGATGCCGCCGCAGGCGGAAAATATCGGCAGGCCCACGGTCCAGCCAGCCCAGTTCCAGAAATTCGGCGATGCTTTTTTCGCCCAGCCCGTCTATTTCCAACGCCGGACGGCTGGCAAAATGGCGCAAACGCTCAAATTTTTGGGCACCGCAGATCAAACCACCGGTGCAGCGAATATGCACTTCGCCTTCTTCGGCCACCGCTTCGCTGCCGCAAATGGGGCAATGATCTGGAAAAATATAATCAGGCCGATCTTCATCCGGGGTCAGATTTTCCACCACCTGCGGGATCACATCACCCGCGCGCTGCACCACCACCCGATCCCCCGGCCGCACGCCCAAGCGGCCAATTTCATCGCGATTGTGCAAGGTGACATTGGATACCACCACGCCGCCCACGCTGACCGGCGTTAAACGGCCCACCGGCGTTAACTGCCCGGTGCGGCCAACCTGAATATCAATCGCCTCCAATGTCGTCTGCGCGCGCTCGGCAGGGAATTTATGGGCAATCGCCCAGCGCGGCGCCTTGGCAACAAAGCCTAGCCGTTGCTGCCAATCCAGCCGGTCAATCTTATAGACGACGCCGTCAATGTCATAATCCATTTCAGCGCGCTGGCGCTCAATCGCCGTATAATGGGCCAGCAATTCCTCCACGGCTTCAAAGCGCGCCAATAGGGGCGACACTGGCACACCCCAGGATGCGATGCTGTGCATCACGCCATCTTGCGTATCGGCTGGCAGGGCGCTGACCTCGCCCCAACCATGGGCCAGAAATCGCAGCGGCCGCGTGGCGGTGATCTGCGCATCTTTCTGTCGCAAGGATCCCGCCGCTGCATTGCGGGGATTGGCAAATTGACGCGCCTTTTCCGGATCATCAGCCTCTGCCAACAACCGCTGATTAAGCGCAGAAAAATCCGCCTTGGCCATATAAATTTCGCCGCGAATTTCAAAAATGTCGGGCACCTCACCCGCCAGAGTTTCCGGAATATCGCGGATTGTCCGCACATTGGCGGTCACATCTTCGCCCACCTGACCATCGCCGCGGGTCGCCGCCTGCACCAGCCTGCCGCGCTCATAGCGCAGCGAACAAGAAAGCCCGTCAATCTTGTCTTCCGCGGTCAGGGCCACCACCGCATCGCCATCCAGATGCAAGAAACGGCGGACACGGCCAACAAAATCCATCACCTCTTCACCGGAAAAGGCATTGTCGAGGCTCATCATCCGAACGGCATGGGTCACCTTCGCCAGCGCAGAGGATTCAACAGAAGCACCCACCTGTTGATTCGGGCTATCCGCGCGCACCAAATGCGGAAAAGCCGCTTCCAATTCATTGTTGCGGCGCACCAGCGCATCATAGTCGGCGTCGCTCATCTCCGGCGCATCTTCGGCATGATATTTTCGGTTCGCGCGCTTAATCTGCCGCGCCAGACGCATCAATTCATTGGCCGCTTCGGCCTCGGAAAAATTAAACAATTCAGTCATCATAGGATCGATTGGGAATCTGTATCTCGGCGTTGCTGCGAATATGGGCGATCAGCTCGCCGCCCTCCACCAGCCATGGGCGAAATTCCGCCACTTGCAAACTGGCATCATAATCGGCGCGGCTTTTCCAAAAGCTGATGACCCACAAAGCGTTGGCATCGCCTGCATCCTCAAACACCGTCAACCCGCCAACATCGGCAACATGACGGGCGATGCGCTGAAATTTTCCGATCAGCGCCGACCGCATCTGATCCTGCGCCACAATCTGCTGAATCAAGCCAAAGCCCGGGCTTATCTCTTCCATCTGCCTCTCCAGTGCATGAAGCTGCGGCAATGGCAGGCTGATCGCCAAACTGGCCAACATCCCCCGCAAAAACATGCGGCGTTTCATCAATCCACCATCACTTCCAGCAGCCGCTCTGCCTGTGCGCGGGCTTCCGCCGTCACCTCTGCTCCCGATAGCATACGCGCAATTTCTTCCCGCCGTTCCTGCGGATCGAGCGCGCGCACTCCCGTGCGGGTCACCGTGCCTTCGCTGGATTTGGCGATCATGAAATGGCCCACGCCCTTGGCCGCCACTTGCGGGCTGTGCGTCACCGCCAGCAATTGCTTTCCGCCCACAGCCAAGCGCGCCAGCCGTTCCCCAATGGCGCTGGCCACGGCGCCGCCCACGCCGCGATCAATTTCGTCAAAGATAATGGTTGCTGCGCCGCCTTCCTGAGCCAACGCCACTTTCAGCGCCAGAATGAAGCGCGACAATTCCCCGCCCGAGGCAATTTTCCCCAGCGGCGCAAAGGGCGCTCCGGGATTGGTGGAAATAAGAAACTCCACCCGGTCCATCCCATCCGCATTCCAGCGCTCTGCCGGTTGCGGCTCCACCAAAGTTTTAACCCGCGCAGCATCCAGCTTCAGCGGCGCCAGCTCTGCTTCCACCCTCTGGTCCAGCTTGGCCGCGGCCTTGCGTCGCTGATCCGATAAAGCCGTTGCACTATGGGTATAGGCTGCCGCAGTTCGGGCAACCTCCGCTTCCAGTTTCTGCAACCCGGCGTTACCGCCTTCGATGGCGTCCAGCTTGGCGGACAATTGCTGGAGCAGTTCGGACAGATCATCCGGCTGCACAGCATGTTTGCGCGCCATCGCCCGCAATTCAAACAAGCGGCTTTCGGTATCGTCCAGCCGCTGGGGATCAAATTCCGTGGCCAGCGCCGCTGCATGAAGCTTGGCTTCCGCTTCGTCCACATCGATGATCGCCCGATCAAGGCTCGCCAGTGCTTCGGCCAGCAGAATATGATCCCCAGCCAAACGATCCAGCCGCCGCGCCGCCGTGCGCAGCAAAGCCGGCCCGCCCTTGCTGCCATCGAAGCATTTCATAATATCGGTCAGATCACCGGCAATTTTCTCGCCCTTTTGCATCGAAGACCGCGATTCGGCGAGTTCCGCTTCTTCGCCTTCGCGCGGGTGCAGCGCTTGCAGCTCTGCTACACTATGTTCCAGCCATTCCCGATCACGCTCGGCAGCATCCAGCGCTTCGCGCGCTTGCGCCAATTGCTCTTCCGCTGCGCGCCATGCCCCAAAGGCGCGCGCCACCGGCTCCACATTCACCCGCGCATAGGCATCCAGCAAGGCGCGATGGCCTGCGGGCGCTAATAAGCCGCGATCATCATGCTGGCCGTGAATTTCCACCAGCATCGTGCCAATTTCGCGCAGCAGCGCCGCTGAGCAGGGCTGATCATTGATGAAAGCGCGGCTGCCGCCATCCAGCTTCAGGGTGCGGCGGATGATCAACGCCTCCCCCTCTTCCGGCGCGACATCATTTTCTGTGAGCAGTTGGAACAGGCGAGAGCCAGAGCAAGGCGGGTGGAAGGTGGCGATCACCTGCGCGCGGTCTGCCCCTTGGCGCACCAGCCCCATATCGGCACGATTGCCAAGCACCAGCCCCAGAGCATCGAGCAGAATCGATTTCCCTGCCCCGGTTTCCCCGGTCAACACGCCCAATCCCGCCTCAAACTCTAGGTCGAGGCGGTCGATCAGGACAATATTGGCGATGGATAGCGCCGTTAACATGCCCCGTCCCTAACAAAGAACAAAAGAAGAATCTATTGTCCTTTCACGCCCTGCGCCATTAAACGTTCGGCGCGTGTTTCTTCATCAGCGCATAAGCCCGTTCATACCAGATGCTGCCAGGATAGTTGGCACCCAGCACAGCGGCCGATTTCTTGGCTTCATCCGGCACACCCAGCGCCAGATAGGATTCGGTCAGACGAAAGAGCGCCTCTGCCGTGTGGCTGGTGGTCTGAAATTTATCCACAACCTCGCGGAAGCGGATGGAAGCCGCCAGCCAGTTGGAACTGCGCTGATAAAAGCGACCAATTTCCATTTCTTTGCCAGCCAGATGATCCTGGACCAGATCCTGCTTCAAGCGCGCATCGGCAGCATAGCGGCTGTCAGGATAGCGGCGGATCACTTCGCCCAGCGCATTGCTGGCCTGCTCGGTGATCTTTTGATCGCGCGTCACATCGCTGATCTGCTCATAATAGCTCAGCGCAATCAGATAATAAGCGTAGGGCGCGTCCTTATTGCCGGGGTGAATCGACAAGAAACGCTGTGCCGATTCGATGGCCGGCATATATTCGCGGTCCATATAATAGGAAAAGCTGCTCATCAGCTGGGCCCGGCGCGCCCATGGCGAATAGGGATGCTGGCGCTCTACCTCGTCAAACAAGGCCGCGGCCAAGCGGAAATTGCCACGATCCAGCCGATCCTGCGCAGCGCGATACAGCGTGTTCACATCGCGGGCGACATAGCGGGTATCGCGTTTCACTGTCGCACCGCCGCCGCAGGCAGCAAGCAAAGGCGTGATCACGAGAGTCGCAGCGAGCAGGCGCGTCACAGCGCGCGAGGAAAGACGATATGTCATGCGCGCGGTATAGCCACAGCTTCTATGAACGCAAAATAAATGATGCCTGCATCAATGCGCTTTTCTGCATCTTTGGCACAGGCGCCAATCAAGGGAGCAACCCCAGCGATCATTCCGAATCTCCCTCTTGCACCGCCGCTGCTGGGCCGGATGCTTTCACCACGCAACCTTGCGGCACAAACGACGGCGCTGCAACGCGCTTTGCAGTGCGGATGGTGAATTTCGGCTCCAGCATCTGCCCCTGCATCACACCATCGCCCGCAGTTGGCGAAATCGGCGCATCAAATATCGCCTGCGCAACATCTTGCCCTTCGATCAATTCGCCAAAAACAGCAAAGCCTGCCTGATCCCCCGTCCGTTCCGGATCGGAATCAAAGCCTTTGATATCCGATAATAAGACAAAAAAATCCGTCGTCGCATCACCCGGATTCAACCGCGCCATCGAAAGCGCGCCCTTGCAATGCGTCAGCCCTGTTTTCTCTGTCGATTCATGCGCGATAGCAGGATAGTTCAACCGCACATCACCGCGATTTCCTGCCTGAATAATTTGATTGGCGGGGCCCCAATTGCGCGTTGCCCGATAAAATTGAAAACCATTCATCCGTTTCGAATCAACATAGCGCAGGAAATTGGCTGTGGTAATCGGCGCACGCTCTGTCTCCAGCCGCACCAACATGCGGCCTGCATCCGTCAACAATTCCACATAGATTCGCCGGTCCGGCAGGGGCTCTTCCAGCGCGACAGGATCGGAAACCACCGCTGGCGCGATCGGAGCCGCCGGTGCGGGAACAGGGGTCGGTTGCAGCGATGCAGCCGAAAGGGCGAGCAAAGAAAGCGTCATCGTCAACATCGGCGCAGCATAAACGCAAATCGCGGCACAAAGAAACACCCGAAGCGCAGAGCCGCAACGAAAAAGGCCCCGCAATATGCGAGGCCTTTTCCCTATAGCTTAGGAAAGGATTAATCCTTCAGGAAATCAGGTACATGGCCTTGATCCACAGGGCCATCCGAACGATCACCACGCGGACCACGGTCTCCACCGCCATCGCGGCGCGGGCCGCGATCACGGCCACCACGGCCACGGTCACCACCGCGACCTTCACCATCACGGCGCGGGCCACGATCACCGCGAGGCTCGCGTGCAGGGCGGGTGTCTTCCAATTCTTCGCCCGTTTCCTGATCGACAACGCGCATCGACAGACGCACCTTGCCACGCGGATCGATTTCCAGAACCTTGACCTTAACCTCTTGGCCTTCGCTCAGAACATCCGCGACCTTTTCGACGCGTTCATTCTTGATTTCGCTGACATGGACGAGACCATCCTTGCCGCCCATGAAGTTCACAAAAGCACCGAAATCAACGAGATTGACGACCTTACCGTCGTAAATTTTGCCGACTTCTGCTTCTTCGACGATGCCCGAAATCCATTTCCGCGCCGCTTCGATCTGATCCAGATCGCTCGACGAGATTTTGATCAGGCCTTCATCGTCAATATCGACTTTGGCGCCCGTGGTGGCCACGATTTCGCGGATCACCTTGCCGCCGGTGCCGATGATGTCGCGGATTTTCGACTTATCGATCTGCATCGTTTCGATGCGCGGTGCGTGCGCCGACAATTCGGTGCGGGTTTCACCCAGCGCCTTGTTCATTTCACCAAGGATATGCGCGCGGCCTTCCTTGGCTTGGTTCAGCGCCTGCTCAAAGATTTCGCGGGTGATCCCGGCGATCTTAATATCCATCTGCATCGTGGTGATGCCTTCGGACGTTCCGGCTACCTTGAAATCCATATCGCCGAGATGATCTTCATCACCCAAAATATCCGACAGGATGGCATAGTCGCCGCCTTCCAAGATCAGACCCATGGCGATGCCCGAAACCGGGCGCTTGATGGGCACACCGGCATCCATCAGCGACAGCGAACCGCCGCAAACCGTTGCCATCGACGACGAACCATTGGATTCGGTGATGTCGCTGGTCAGGCGGATGGTATAAGGGAACTCATCCTTGGTCGGCAGCACCGGGCGCAGCGCGCGCCAAGCCAGCTTACCATGGCCGATTTCACGGCGACCCGGCGCACCAAAGCGGCCCACTTCACCCACCGAATAAGGGGGGAAGTTATAATGGAGCATGAAATTTTCATAACGCAGGCCGCTGAGGCCGTCGATCATCTGCTCCGCATCCTTGGTGCCCAAGGTGCAGGTGGAGATGGACTGGGTTTCGCCGCGGGTAAACAGCGATGAACCATGGGCGCGGGGCAGGAAATGCGTTTCGGCCACAATCGGGCGAATCTGCGTTGTGGTGCGGCCATCGATGCGGGTGCCATCCTTCAGGATCGCGCCGCGAACGATTTCCGATTCCAGCTTCTTGGTCAGCTTGATGCCAGCCATCACATCTTGTGGCGACAGGCCATCGGCGACAAATTGTTCCTTCGCCTTTTCACGCGCCGCGTTCAAAGCATTGGAGCGCGCCGATTTGTCGGTCAGCTTATAAGCCGCCGCAATATCCGCGCCGATCAGATCATTAAGCTTGGCTTTCAGATCGGCATTGCCGTCATTCGCCGCGATTTCCCAAGGATCCTTGGCTGCCTGCTCCGCCAGGCTGATGATCGCCTTCACCACATCACGGCAAGCGTCATGGGCAAAAAGCACCGCGCCCAGCATGATGTCTTCGGACAGCTCATTGGCTTCCGATTCCACCATCATCACAGCGTCATAGGTCGCCGCAACCACCAGATCCAGATCGCCTTCAGCAACCTGTTCGTCGGTGGGGTTCAGAATATATTCGCCGTCAATATAGCCAACGCGCGCCGCGCCAATCGGGCCCATGAAAGGAACGCCCGAAATGGTCAGGGCCGCCGAAGCCGCCACCATCGCGAGAATATCCGGTTCATTATGGCCATCATAGCTCAGAACCTGAGCGATAGCGTTGATTTCGTTATAGAAACCTTCAGGGAACAGCGGACGGATCGGACGGTCGATCAAACGCGATACCAGCGTTTCCTTTTCCGTCGCGCCGCGTTCGCGCTTGAAGAAACCGCCGGGGATACGGCCCGCAGCGGCATATTTTTCCTGATAATGCACGGTCAGCGGGAAGAAATCCTGACCATCTTTCACCGACTTTGCGGCGGTCACGGCGCACAACACAACCGTTTCGCCCAGCGTGGCAATCACGGCGCCATCAGCCTGACGCGCCACCTTGCCCGTTTCAAGAGTCAGCGTTTCATCGCCCCACTTGATCGACACATTCTTTACATCGAACATAAATTTTCCTTCGCCCGCCTGGCCCTATGCCGGGCGGGGCCTCTGTTCCGGGCAGTCCGGCCCGGGCGGATCGGGGCGCTTCTATGCCCCTGCATCATGGAAGGCCGACGCCGGATCGCGGCGGCCTTGCCCTTCCAAATCCCTAGCATAATTTGCATAGGGCCAAAACAAAAGCGGCCCCGAACCGGAGCCGCCTTCGCTTCATTACTTACGAAGTCCAAGCTTCGCGATGAGGTCTTGATAGCGACCCAGATCTTTCTTCTTCAGATAATCCAGCAAGCTACGACGCTTGTTGACCATCATCAGCAGACCACGGCGGCTATGATTATCCTTGTGGTGCGATTTGAAGTGACCGGTCAGGGTATTGATACGGTCGGTCAAAATGGCAACCTGCACTTCAGGCGAACCGGTATCGCCAGCTTCGCGGGCGTGTTCAGCAATCAGTTCAGCTTTACGTTCAGCGGTAATCGACATGGATAAACTTCCTCGAACATCCTCTTTAAAGATTAAAGCCGCGCACAACTTTCAGCATTTCTGCCGAGACTTGGATCAAAGCAATGGGCCGCATATCGCTGCCCCTGCCCCAATAAAGCCCGTCCTGCGTGCCTTCTCTGGTCCAGATGCGACCCTGTCGAATCGCTTCCGCCGCTTCCAGAGAAAGGTCCAGAGCCGGGATGTCGACCAGCCCCACCTCAAGCGGCAGAATAATATCTGATTGCGCTGCGCCTTGACCGAATGCGTTCAAATTGTCCAGCGAAATCGCCTGTTCCAGCCGGAACGGCCCCGCTTTCACGCGCCGCAACATCGTCACATGCCCCACGGTGCCGACGGCCAGCGCCAGATCGCGCGCTAGGCTGCGAATATAGGTGCCTTTAGAGACATGGGCTGTGAAGGTCGCGCTTTGCAGGGGCGCGTCCAAATCCGCATCCCCCATCGCCAGATCATCCATTGCCATATCATTCAATGTCAGATCATGCACCGTCACTTTGCGGGCCTGCATCTCCACCTGCTGGCCTTTTCGCGCCAAATCATAGGCGCGCTCTCCGCCAATTTTAATCGCAGAAAAAGCGGGTGGAATCTGTTCGATCGGCCCTAAAAATTGCGGCAATACCGCCATCACATCGCGGGATGTCGGTCGCACCTCGCTGGTGGCGACCACCTCCCCTTCCAGATCAAGGCCTGAAGTTTGCACCCCAAAGGCGATGGTGAAGCGATAGATTTTATCGGCATCCAGCATATGCCCGGTCAATTTGGTCGCCTCGCCCAGCGCAATTGGCAGCACGCCAGAGGCCAGCGGATCCAGCGTGCCGCCATGCCCCACTTTCACCTTGCCCAGTCCCGCCTCGCGGCACACACGCTTCACCGCGCCAACCGCCTGTGTCGAGCCAAGCCCCACCGGTTTATCAAGAATTATCCAGCCATTCATGGCCGTGGCGCTAAGGCGTTCCGCCCCCTTTTGTCAATTTCGCCGCTTCGCTTGCCAGAAAAGACCAAAGGCCGACATCGCGCACATGGCCGGTCCAAGTGATTTTCTGTTGCCGCAACACCCCTTCCTTGGTGCAGCCCAATTTGCGCACCGCCGCCTGACTGCGCTGATTGCGCTCATCAATGCGAAATTCGATACGGCGAATCCCAACCCCAAATGCATGGCCCATCATCAAGCGTTTGAGCCGCCCGTTCAGCCCGCTGCCGCGCACATCGGGATGCAAATAGCTTTGCCCGATTTCGATGGTTTCGGCATCCCAATCGGGCCGCAGCCATGCCGTCATGCCCACCAGCGCGCCATCCGATATCACCGCATAGCTCATGCGTTCGCCTGCCAGCAATGTGTCAAAGCTGGCATCAAAATGCGCGGGATCAAAACTGGAAGAGTAAATGGGCCAGATATTTTCATCCGCAGCGCAAGCCCTCCGCAAGTCAGCGCGATGGCCCTCCACCAGCTTTTCCAGCCCTAAACTTGCATCACCCAGCGGTACATAAAGCGTGTCAGCGGATGGTTTCAGCCTCGATTCCGGCATGGCGTTTCTCCATGAAATGGCGGCGGCATAGCGCGACATAGCGATCATTGCCGCCAATTTCGGTTTGCGCGCCATCCACCACGGCGCATCCCGCCGCGTCAACCCGCAGATTCATGGTCGCCTTGCGCCCGCAAGCACAGACGGCCTTCAATTCCACCAAAGCATCGGCCAGCCCTAAAAGGGCCGCCGAGCCATCGAACAATTGCCCCGCAAAATCGGTTCGCAAACCATAGCAAAGGATCGGAATCTGGCATTCATCCGCCAGCCGCGCCAATTGCAGCACCTGTGCCCGGGTAAGAAATTGCGCTTCATCCACCAGCACACAAGCCAAATGTCTTTGTGCCTGCTCGGCGCAAATCGCGGTCCACATATCGCTATCGGGATGAAAGCCATGTGCCTCCGCGCACAGACCGATCCGACTGGTGATCTGGCCCAAGCCATAGCGATCATCCAGCGCCGCGGTCCACAACATGGTCTCCATACCGCGTTCACGATAGTTGAAATCCGCCTGTAGCAGCGTGGTCGATTTGCCCGCATTCATGCTGGCATAATAGAAATAAAGCTTGGCCATCAGGCCGTGATATCGCGCTTTGCAAATGCTGCAACGCTTCGGCAGGCGAGCCCCCAGAAAAATGCGTCTTCCTGGGCCGCCACACCTGTCGCTAGCTCGCGCTTCAACCTATTCCGCTTCGTCACCGTCCTGCGGTGTCAGATCCCGTGCCACTTTGGGGTCGCGCAGCAGCTTTTCGATATGGCTCGCTTCATCAAAGCTTTCATCCGCCAGAAATTTCAGCTTGGCGGCATATTTCATGCGGATGCGCTTGGCCACTTCGCGCTGCAAATAAGCGGTGTTGGTCCGCAATGCTTTTAGCACTTCGGGTTCGTTGCGACCCAGCAGCGGTTTGATGAACACGGTGGCATGGCGCAAATCGGGCGACATACGCGCCTCTGTGATGCTCACGGGATTGCGCGATAGCACATCATCATGCACATCGCCGCGCTGCAAAATCTCGCTCAACACATGGCGCACCTGTTCACCCACGCGCAACACACGCACCGATGGCCCCTGATTGTCTTCCTGATATTTCATCGCTCAATTCCCTCCCGCTAAGGGGAGGGGCCAGTTTTTGGGCCTGGCCTCCGAAAAAACATCATCCGAGGCCCAATCCCCGGCCATTGCCGCGCGGCAGTGGATAGCATGGCCCCCAAGCAATCCGCTTGGGGGCCATATATTACAGCGTGCGGGCGCGCTCTTCGACTTCGAAGACTTCCAGATGGTCACCCGCCTTGATGTCGTTCGTATCGGCCAACACCACACCACATTCGAGGCCCGCGCGCACTTCCGCGACATCGTCCTTGAAGCGGCGCAACGACGCGATGGTGGTCGCCGAGACGATCACATCGTTGCGCGTCAAACGAGCATGAAGCCCCTTGCGAATAGTGCCTTCCAGCACCAGCAAACCAGCGGCCTTGTCGCGCTTGCCAGCCGGGAAGACATCCTTCACCTCGGCGCGGCCAACCACGGTTTCGATCCGTTCTGGACCAAGCTCGCCCGCCATTTCCTTCGCGATTTCCTCGGTCAGGTGATAAATGACGTCATAATACATGAAGCGGACTTTTTCGCGGTTCGCAATTTCGCGCGCCTTCGCATTGGGACGCACGTTGAAACCGATGATCGGCGCACCCGTAGAGGCTGCCAGCGTCACATCGCTTTCGGTAATCGCACCAGCACCCGAATTCAGCACCCGAACCCGAATTTCGTCGGTCGACAAACGGTTCAGCGCATTGACGATGGCTTCCACCGATCCCTGCACATCGCCCTTAATCACCACCGGATATTCGATGATATTCTGCTTATCCGCGAGGGCCGAGAACATGCCTTCCAAGCTGACAGGGGCCTGAGCCGTGCGTTTGCGCAGCGCCTGTTCCTGACGATAGGATGCCACTTCACGAGCGCGGGATTCATTTTCAACCACCGTCAGCGTGTTGCCAGCCATGGGCACACCGCCCAGACCCAACACTTCGACTGGCGCCGATGGACCCGCCGTTTTCACCTGCTTGCCCTTATCGTCGATCAGCGCCCGCACACGGCCGCTTTCCGCGCCGCACACAAAGATATCGCCGACCTTCAATGTGCCGCGACGCACCAAAATGGTCGCAACAGGGCCGCGGCCCTTATCCAGCTTGGCTTCCACCACCGTGCCCTCTGCGGCGCGATCCGGATTGGCTTTCAGCTCCATGATTTCCGCCTGAAGCGCGATGGCTTCCAGCAGCTTATCAAGGCCGGTTTTCTTCAGCGCCGATACTTCGACATTCTGAACATCACCACCCATTTCCTCGACCACCAATTCATGCTCCAGCAGGCGTTCCCGCACGCGCTGGGCATTGGCTTCCGGCTTATCAACCTTGTTGATCGCAACAATGATCGGCACACCAGCCGCCTTGGCATGGTTGATCGCTTCAATCGATTGTGGCTTCAGCCCATCATCCGCAGCGACCACCAAAATGACGATGTCCGTAACATTGGCACCGCGCTGGCGCATTTCGGTAAAAGCTTCGTGGCCCGGCGTATCCAGGAATGTCACGATGCTGCCATCGGGTGTTTTCACCTGATAAGCGCCGATATGCTGGGTGATGCCGCCTGCTTCACCCGATTGAACATTGGCACCGCGCAGCGCATCGAGCAGCGAGGTTTTCCCATGGTCCACATGGCCCATGATCGTGACCACCGGTGCGCGCGCCTTCAGCGCATCTGGCGCATCCACATCATCATCAACGCGAATGTCGATATCCGCTTCGCTCACCCGCTTGATCTCATGACCAAATTCGGTGACCAGCAGCTCTGCTGTATCCTGATCGATCGACTGGTTCACCGTCACCATCACGCCCATTTTGAAAAGGGCTTTCACCAGATCGGCGCCCTTTTCGGCCATGCGGTTGGCGAGTTCCTGAACCGTGATCGAATCCGGCACAATCACTTCACGGACCTGCTTTTCACGCGGGCCGGTGGGCTTGGCATGCGAACGCTTTTCCTTTTCGCGGGCCCGCTTCAGCGCGGCGAGGCTGCGCGCGCGCGCGCCCTCGTCATCATTCAGCGCCCGCGTCACGGTCAGCTTGCCGGATTGACGGCGATTGTCATTGCCACGGCTTTTCGGATCAGGCCGCTTCGGCTCAGGCCGTTTGGGTGCTTCAATCGGCGTAAAGCGGCGCGGTGCAGGCGATGCCGCCGCCGTCCGTTGATTGGCCGTTCTTGCTTCCCCTGCGGGCTTCGCATTCGCTTCCGGCGCGGCAGCATCACCCTTGGGCGCCGCCGCTTTTGCATCTTTAACGGGTTCCGGTGCCGCGGCGGCAGGTGCAGCAGCAGCCTTTTCTTGCTCTTCGCGGGCCTTGCGTTGTTGATCGGCGCGGTTGCGCTCTTCTTCTTGAGCGCGCAGACGTTCAGCCTCTTCACGGCGGCGTGCGTCCTCAAGCGCCAATAAACGCGCTTCTTCGGCTTCGCGCAGCAATTTGGCCTGCAATTCCTGACGCGACATCAGGCTATCTTGTGGACGGGCACCACCACGCGCCGCACCTTGGCCACGCGATCCAGAGCCCGCCGGTTTCGGAGCGGCGGCCCTGGGCGCAGATCTGGTAGCAGGCTTGGGCGCAGCCACAGCCGGTGCGCGCGCAGGCTTTGGCGCGGCAGCAGCAGGGGCTGGCGCAGGCGCAGCTTCCGACACAGGCTCTGGTGCCGGCGCCGCTGGAACAGGATCAGGGGCAGGAACAGAGGCAGGCGCGGATTCTGGCGCAGGCGCAGCGACAGCCGGAGCAGCAGCTTCAGCAGCCGATGTTGGCGCTGGTGTCGGTGCGGGTGCAGCCACCGGAGCTTCCGGCGCAGGTGCGGCTTCGGGCTCAGCCGGTGCAACATCGCCAGGGCGCACGATGACACGGCGGCGCTTCACCTCCACTTCCACCGTATTCCGGCGGCCATGGCTGAATTGCTGCTGCACTTGTCCGGCCTCGACCGTCCGCTTCAAACCCAAAGGTTTGCGGCTAAGGGTCGGTTTGTCCTGTTCGTCACTCATCGAAACTATTATATCCTTCAATACGCGTCCGAAACGGCAGCGTCCCTATTCGCGGACGCCGCCCCTGTCCCCGCTGCGGGGGAATCATCATTCGGGTCACGGCTCGCCGTGTCCCTACTCCATCCAGTGAAAAACTGCCAGCGACTCAAATGCGCCAGCACACGGTCTGCGGCCCGGCTGTCTGTTATTGCGATATGTACCGCATTTTCACGTCCCAGAGCCATAGATAATACGCCCCGGTCGACAAGCAAGACCTGGCCTTCTTGGCCCGTGCCCTCAGCACCCTGACCAACGCGCCAGGCCTGCGCCAATTTGCGGCGACCATCCTCGCCCGCATCGCTCGCATGGATCAGCAGGGACACTTGGCCCCGGCGCGCAGCTTCTTCGATACGATCACTGCCGGTAATCAAGGTTCCAGACCGGGCTTCCAGCCCCAGCCGATTCAGCGTGGCCCGTTCCAATTGCAGCGCGATCCGCTCGCCAAGATCATCTGCAATAATCACGCCATTGTCTTGCAATGCGCGCGCAATCCCGCCCTTCAACTTGCCCTTAAGGCGCGCCTCTTCCAAGGTAGCGCGATCCACACCAATCCACGCACCGCGACCTGGCGCCTTGCCCAGCACATCCGGCGCGATCACGCCATCCGGCCCGAGCGCCAAGCGCACGAGCCGATCAGCAGGCTGAACCTCTCCGGTCAGCACACAACGCCTTTCGGGCTGCTCTTTGCCGCGCCCCTTTGCGCGGTCTGTCGTGGTCAGGCGATCATTGTTCGGGGTCCGCATGGGCGGCCTCCCCGGAAACAGCGTCACCAGCGGGTTCGTCATCAAACCAATGGGCGCGGGCGGCCATGATAATTTCATTGCCCTGCTCGTCGCTCAGGCCATATTCGCCCAGCACCCCGCCGCGATCTTCGGCGCGGTCGCGTGGACCACGGCGATTATCCGTGCGCTTCTTGGCAATCAGCTCATCCGTTGCCAGATCAGCCAGATCATCCAGCGTCAAAATGCCCGCCTTGCCCAGCGTCACCAACATCGCTTCGTTCAGATGCGGCAATTCAGCCAAGGCGTCTTCAACGCCCAAAGCGCGGCGCTCTTCACGCGATGCATCTTCGCGGCGCTCCAAGGCTTCGATAGCACGGCTCTGCAGCTCATGCCCCAGTTCTTCATCAAAGCCTTCGATGGCCGCCAATTCTTCCAGCGGCACATAAGCCACTTCGTCCAGCTCGCCAAAGCCTTCAGCAACCAGCAGCTGTGCCAGCGTTTCATCCACATCCAGTTCATCCTGAAACAAGGTGGAACGCTCGACAAATTCCTTCTGACGCTTTTCGCTGGCGTCCGCTTCGGTCATGATGTCGATCTGCTTGCCGGTCAATTGGCTGGCAAGGCGCACATTCTGGCCGCGGCGACCAATGGCCAGCGACAGCTGGTCATCTGGCACCACCACTTCAATACGTCCATCATCTTCGTCGATCACAACGCGCTGAACGGTGGCAGGTTGAAGCGCATTGACAACGAAGGTCGCCGTATCTTCCGACCAGGGGATAATATCGATTTTTTCGCCCTGCATTTCCTGAACGACAGCCTGCACGCGGCTGCCCTTCATCCCAACACAGGCGCCCACTGGATCAATCGAGCTATCATAGCTGATAACGCCGATCTTGGCCCGGCTGCCCGGATCCCGCGCAGCAGCCTTAATTTCGATGATGCCATCGTAAATTTCGGGCACTTCCTGCGCGAACAATTTGCGCATGAAATCAGGATGCGCACGGCTCAGGAAAATCTGTGGCCCACGGGTTTCGTTGCGCACGGAAAAGATCAATGCGCGAACACGGTCGCCAACACGCATCAATTCGCGCGGGATTTGCTGATCGCGGCGGATCACGCCCTCAGCGCGGCCCAGATTGACCACGATATGGCCAAATTCCACCGATTTCACGACGCCGGTGATAATTTCGCCAGCGCGATCCTTAAATTCCGCAAACTGACGTTCCCGATCCGCTTCGCGAACCTTTTGGAAAATCACCTGCTTGGCCGATTGCGCATCAATACGGCCCAGATCCACCGGCGGCAGCGGATCAACAATAAAATCGCCGATGCCTGCATCTTTTTGCAGCTTTTGCGCCGCAGCCAGATCGACCTGTTTGAAATAATCATCAACCTGCTCAACCACTTCCACGACACGCCACAAGCGTAAGTCGCCGGTCATGGGATCAAGTTTGGCGCGAATATCATTTTCCGCGCCATAGCGGGCACGCGCCGCGCGCTGAATGGCTTCTTCGATCGCCTCGATGACGATCGCCTTATCGATCATCTTCTCGCTGGCGACCGCATTGGCAATGGCAAGCAACTCGGCCTTATTGGCGGAAATGGCAGTGGCCATCAGTCCTGTCCTTCTTCTTCCATTTCGTCAGCGCCTTCCGTGGAAAGCGGGACGGTTGCGGCAATTAATTTTTCGGTCAACACCAGCTTGGCCGTGTCAATCGCATCAAAAGGCAGATGGTGCAACGCACCTTCCCGGTCGATCATGGTCACCAGGCCATCATCATCGATGCCAACCAATTCCCCATTGAAACGCTGCCGACCGTTTAATTTTTCGCGCAGCGCAATGCGCGCTTCAAAGCCCGCCCAATCAGCGAAATCCGCATGGCGGGTCAACGGGCGATCAATGCCCGGCGAGGAAACCTCCAGCCGATAAGCGATGTCGATCGGATCCTTGCCCGCCTCTTCCAACACATCCAAATGCGCTGAAATGCGGCGCGAAAGCTCGGCGCATTGATCGATATGCAACTGCCGGGTATCCGGCTGTTCTGCCATGATCTGCAGCGTTGCATCGCCATCTCCGCCAAAAAACGCAATGCGCACCACCGCAAGACCCATAGCTTCGGCCTCGGGCAGGATAATCGCGTTCAGGGCATCAAAATCGACCAAAAAATCTTCCTTATCTCGCAAGACGCTTGTGCATAGGGCTTCAGCCGCTGCGGCAAATACCGCAGCGTCCTAACTGGCTAACCATGTCTAGGAGTTGACGCTCCTATAGAAGGTTTCTGTTGTCGCAGCAAGCAGAAAGGAACAGCCAATCTTTTCGCTGGCCCAGCACGAAAACGGCCGATGGATTAGCGACGCCGAAACAAAGCCGATGCGCCGAATCCCATCGCCAACGACAGAATCACCGCGCTCAGGCCATAAAGAAATCCATGCTCATCCGCCGCCTGCGCGACAAAGCGTTCAAAACCCGCCTTGCGAATCTCCACATCGCGCGATGCCACTGCCAGCACACGGCCTTGGCTGATCAAAAATGTCTCGGCGCGATAGGTGCCAATCGGAACCCGTGCGGGCACCGGGATGCGGGCGCGATACAAAACATCTTCGCTAATCTCCACCGCCGCGGGATTTTCATAATAAAGGCCCAGCCGCTTATAAAGATCGATCAGGCCCCGTTCAAAACGCGCCAAACTTTGGGCCTCGGGAAATCCCGTGGGCGACATGGATAGGTTGCTCAGGCCCAGCTCAAATATAGCAGCGGTGCGCTCATCTACCAATTGGTCAATCGGCCGTGACGAACCAATGGCATAATAGGCTGGCGCTGTGCGCAAACGCAGATCCGCCGCATTCACCCAAATGCCCGCCACCCGGCTTTTCTCGCGCAGCACCATCGGCTGCACTGGCCCTTTGAGCACAACGACAATATCCGCCCGATCCTCCGGCACCCGTTGGCCGGGATATAAGATCGCGCCAAATAACAACAATTCTTCGCCAGTGAAGCTATATTGAATCTCGATGGTGCGGCTCGATACATCCGGCACCAGACGCGGATCATTTTGCTGCGCCGACAAGGGCAGCGTGATCAGCGCGGCCAGCCACAGCGCCGCCAATCCGATAAGCCTGCGCGCTGCCATCATTGCACCGTATAAATTTCAGCAGGGCGAATGAAGAGGCCGACCGCCATCTGCACCGCCACCAACAAGACAATGGCCGCCAGCGCCAACCGCAAATATTCCGGCCGCACCGTTTGCGCAAAGCGCGCGCCAACCTGCGCCCCCACCACCGAGCCAAGCAACAGCAAGCCTGCGAGCACAATATCCATCGCCCCGGTTGTCATCGCATGGACCATCGTCGTTGCGATGGTGACAAACAATATTTGAAAAAGCGATGTGCCCACCACCACCTGCGTGCTCATGCCCAGCAGATAGAGCATCGCCGGCACCATGATGAAACCGCCGCCAACGCCCAGCAGCATCGTCAAAATTCCGGCGACAATGCCCAAAATCAACGGCGCCAAAGGCGAAATATACAGGCTAGAACGATAAAAGCGCCACCGCAGCGGCAAGGCCGCGACCAGCGGATGATGCCGCCTCTTGCGGGCGGGTGCAGGGCTGCCCGCTTTCTGGGCACGAAAGGCACCCCAAGCCTCGCGTCCCATCACCGTGCCGACAGAGCCTAGCAAGCCAACATAAAGGATCGCAATCGCCGTATCAATCTGTCCCAGATTGGACAGAAATTCAAATAACACCGCTCCCAACAGCGACCCGATCACACCGCCGACTATCAATATGCTGCCCATGCGCAAATCCACGCCGCCGCGTTCCAGATGCGCTAACACCCCGGAAACGCTCGCGCCCGTCACCTGCGTCGCGGCAGAGGCCGCTGCGACAGTGGGCGGAATGCCGTAAAAAATGAGCAAGGGCGTGGTGAGAAAACCGCCACCCACGCCAAACATGCCCGATAAAAAGCCCACCCCGCCGCCGAGCAGCACGATGATCAGGGCATTGACGGAAAGATTGGCGACAGGAAGGTAAAGGTCCATGAGCCTCAAACACGATAATCGGCCGCATGCGACGCGGGCTGTTGGCCATGACCTTAGCGCAGATTTTTCATCGGGGAAATGGACCCCGTGCCTCTTTGAGGATTATTCCCGCTGCCTGCTAGAAATCAACCCCAAGAGTCAGCGCAAATCCGCGCTGAGGCTCAGCATTGCCTGCGATCCGCTGACGCCAATCCACCGCCACACGCGCGCCCTTGCCCACCGCCGGCAAAGGCAGGGTGACGCGCGGTCCCACATCCACCCGCGACAGGCCCGGTTGCGCCGCCCCAGTGACCATAGCGCCGATGCGCAGAGATGTTCCTTCCTCGCTTAGATCCCACGCCCGATCCACAACCACCGCTCCATCCGCAAAGGCATCGCGCGATCGCAGACCCACAAAGCCCGCTTGCCCATAGGCATCTAGCCGGAAATTGTGAGGCAAGGGTTTGCCACTGACACCGCCAACCACCATCGCCGCCATGGCCGAGCGCCCTTCCCGGCCAAGCTTCACCCGCCGTTCCACCGCAATATCCAGCGGCACAGTCGCCACCGGGGCATAGGTCAGGCCAATGGCCGCCTCGCTTTGCTGCCACCGCTCCAGCGCCATGGTCGCCCGGCCATAAGCCCGCAGACGCCCCTCTTTGCCAAATCCATAAGCCAATCGCATACCGCCCTGACTTCCCGCCAACTCCCCCGCCACCAGCGCATAGGGCAGCGATGGCACGCTGCCCTTTTCGCGCAACAGCGCCCATGCGGATAGCGACCAGCCCGCCATGTGCCGGATCGCCACCGGCTCTACCGTGCCCGGCGTATCCCTTATATCTTTGCGCTCTTGATAACGCTCCTTGCCTGCCAAAGCCGCGTCAACATCTGGCATCAACTCATCCAAGACGAGGGGCATCGGAGAAGCAGCGGCGCCCCCTGTGGGATTCGAATCCGACCACCCTGCCGCAGGAACATTATGCCCGCGCCGCAGATTGCTCGCCGATTGCATGGCCAAAGCCTCCCATGCTTTTATGGTTAGAAAAGATTCTGGCAGGCTGGCGACTTGTCGCGCCCTTAAGCCAAGCCCCTCCGGCATCTGGCTATCCATTTGCTGCGGCACCACTTCACCATCCTCGGTCGGCGGCGAGCTATCTTCATGCCGCAAATCTGCGTCAGATGTGACCACATGCTCAATGACCAATTGCCGCCGATCCTCGCCCGCCGGCATCAAAAATCCAGCCTCCATGGCGAAAGACATCATCCGCAGCCCCACCCAAGCCAGCAGAAAGAGAGCAAGAAATCGCAACGCCGGGGCCTCTCGCCACCAAATGATTTGCGGCTTCGCCGTCAATGACTGCCGCCCTTCAAGCGGTTTGCAATACGCCTGCTATGATGGGTTTTGGTCCAAATGGTCCGGCCTGTTCCGATCATCTGAAAATATAGTTTCACGGCATGATAAGCAGAAAAGATCGCAACAAAATTCGCGACAACGGCGCGCGGGATGGAAAGCAGCCCTTGCATTGGGCCATGGTTTTTCGTGGTAAAATAAGCACGCATGGCCAGACGCCACGACAGCATCGCGCCATTGATGGCCAACAGCGGCGCTAGCCACATTCCCCAATTTGCGCCCTCCCAGCCCAGCACCGAGCGGCCCGCCGCATGGATCAAGGCAAAGGCCAAACCCAAATAGCCCGCCAGCATGATGATGGCCGCCAGCGGCGCGCGGCGATCACGCCACAGCATCCATCGCCCCAGCCAAGTCGCAAGCCGCCCCTGCCGCGCCTGTTTTCCTTGATGTCCCTGACGTCCTTGGCGCCCCTGCGGTTGCTGCTGCCGGACAGCGGGCAAAGCGGGCCATCCCAAATGCCCCCAACCGGCCAATGCTATGCCTGTAATCCAGCGCGCTTTCTGGCGCACCGCTGCGGCAAACTCGCTCGGAAATTCACCGCGGGATACGATAGGATCGCCCGCCTCGGTGCGCATATCGGCAAACATGGCAGACAGGCCATAGCTGCCTATCAAAATGCCAATTTCATAATCCTCTGTCAGGCTTTCCGGCCGAAAAGGCAGACCATCGCGCTCCATCGCCAGCAACGACACCGCCGCCCGCGAGAGGGCGCAGCCCACGCCTGCCGAAGGAATGGGCAGACCAAGCGTCGAACGCAGCCGCAATTCCTTACCATGCGCTTCTGAAAATTCATCCATATAATGGCCGCTGATCCAAAGGCTGCCACGACTCATCACCGCATGAACGGGTATTTGCACCATCGCATGGTTTGGCAGAAAACGGCGATATAGGGCCAGTTCCAGCGGATGGACGATATCCTCCGCATCATGCAGCACCACCGCCGCAAAGCGCCGTCCGCTCGCGCGCTCATCCGCACCCAGCGCCAGCCACAGCTGATTCAGATTATGCCCCTTGGTGGTCGGCCCGGGGCGATCGGCTACCACCAGCCGTAGGCGGTGATCCACCGATACTTTATCGGAAATGGATAAAATGGTGCGCTGATCATTGGGATAGCAGCCGATGTAGATGCGAAAATCCTCGCCATCCCAAGCGGTCAGCATATGCGCTAACGTCTCGGCCAGAACCTCATGCTCATCCCATGCTGGCAGAAAAATCGCCAATGGCCCTTCGGCACCCACCGCACCGCCGCTCTGCAACGGCCAGCTTTCGTCGCCGCCCCCATCACGCGCTGCACAAAAATTTGCGCTTGCCCCGCGTCCTGTGGATGCTATCCAAAGCCCGTCAAATAACAGATCATCCACGCCGATCAGCAACATGCCAATGGCCGCAAACAGCAGCAATTCCTGGCTTGCGAACGACACAAGCCAGCCCAATGCTGCGGATATAGTGTCCACTATCCCGCCCCTCCCCTTGGCCTGTTGACCCTTTATCTGCCGAAGATGATCCGTATTGACATCATAGTAAAGATAGCATCGTCCGCCCCGAACCGCCTTAAAATGACGATATTTTCGCCATGACGAGAAAGATATATGCCACCAATTTCAGCGCCACGATCCGCCCTTCGTTCCTTTCTGGCGAGTGAGGTTGCAGGCGGGCTGCTTCTCATAATCGCGGCCATTTTGGCGGTAATTTTGGCCAATTCTTCGGCTAGCGAATCATATCATGCCTTTGTTCATGCCGATTTGGGTCCAATTTTGGTCGATAAATTGGGGTCCATGAGCCTGCTTTTGTGGGTCAATGATGGCTTGATGGCCATTTTCTTCCTGCTGGTCGGTTTAGAGATTAAGCGCGAATTCGTCGATGGCAGGCTCGCCAGTTGGGATCGTCGGCGCTTGCCGATGATTGCCGCGGCATCCGGCATGGCCGTGCCAGCGCTGATTTATATGTTGGTCGCGGGCGGCACGCCGGGCCTATCGCAAGGTTGGGCGATTCCGGCCGCCACCGATATTGCTTTTGCCGTCGGGGTGCTGGCGCTGCTTGGATCACGTGCGCCAACCTCGCTGAAACTGTTTCTCGTCACCGTGGCGATTGTGGACGATATGGGCGCGGTCGCGATCATTGCACTTTTTTACACGGCCAAACTCAATCTCGCGGCTCTCGCGGCGGCGGCGGCCATTTGGGCGGTCATGCTCTGGCTCGGCAAAAAGCAGGTTAAAAGCCTGATCCTCTATATGATCCTCTTTGCCTTCCTTTGGTATGCCACGCTCTTGTCCGGCGTCCATGCCACCATAGCAGGCGTGCTCGCGGCGATGGCCATTCCCGTGGAAACGACGCCCGGAGCGCCTGATAGCGCGACGTCACCGCTCCACCGGCTGGAACATGCTCTGCATATCCCGGTTGCCTTTTTCATCGTTCCCTTATTCGGTTTCGCCAATGCAGGGGTATCGCTTGGCGGCCTGACGATGGACCAAATCTTCGCACCCTTGCCGCTGGGCATTGCAGCCGGACTGTTTTTCGGCAAGCAAATTGGCATTTTCGGCAGTGTCTGGCTCAGCGTTCGAATGGGTATTGCAGGAAAGTTGCGCGGCGCGACTTGGCTGCAAGTCTATGGCATCGCCATGCTATGCGGCATTGGCTTTACGATGAGCCTGTTTATCAGCGGCCTTGCCTTTTCGCACAGCGCCTTGCTGCAAGATGAAGCCAAAATTGGTATTTTAATGGGCTCCATCCTCTGCGCTGTGATGGGTTATTTGATTTTGCGCTTCGCACCCGCCGATGCCGATCATCAACGCGAGCAGGCTCTCGCCGAGGCTGAGATTGCGCAGGATGGTGATGTGCGCAGCACAACGCAGCCGGTGTAAGCTGGCGGCGGATCGCGCCTGCGGGATAAGAAAAAGGAAAATTGCCGATGCTGCATCCTTATCGCACCCTTATGGCCTCCGCGCTGCTTTTCTCCACCAGCCTTGCAGGTTGCGCAGCCGATCCGGCGACCAAGACGGCAGCGCAACCCGCCGCCATGGCAGCAGGCAAAATCAATATCATCGCGGACGCCTTCGTAGCTTTATCGCTGGAAGCCGATGTCCATGAGCCCGGCTATGTCGATGCCTATTATGGCCCCGCAGCATGGCGCGAAACGGCACAGGCTCAGCCACGCAGCATCGGCGATCTTGTGGCGGAAGCGCGGCGGTTGATTGCGGCGGTTTCCGCTTTGCAGCGGGATTTTGCCGATGATCCGATGAAAACTCAGCGACTCCGCGCCCTGAACGCCCAGCTTATTGCCGCCGAAACGCGGCTTCAGATGATGCAAGGCACGCGCTTTTCCTTTGCCGATGAGGCGGAAAAATTATTCGGCGTGCGGCCCCGCTTGCAACCGCTGGCTAGCTATGATGCGGTGCTCCAGCGCTTGGACAAGCTGCTGCCCGGCACTGCGCCATTGGCCGATCGAATCGAAGCCCTCTCAGCCCAATTCACCATCCCCAAGGATCGGCTGAAGCCCGTTTTTGAACAGGCCATTGCAATGTGCCGAGCCAAGAGCAGCGCCCATATCGCCATGCCCACGGGCGAAAGCTTTGCGCTCAGTTTTGTGACCGACAAAAGCTGGAGTGGCTATAATTATTATCAGGGCGATTTTCACAGCAAAATAGAGGTGAATATAGATTTCCCGATCCGCCTGCCCCGCGCGCTGGATCTGGGCTGTCACGAAGGCTATCCGGGCCATCATCTGCTGAATATGAAATTGGAAGAAAAACTGGTCCGCGAGCGAGGCTGGCGCGAATTTAGCATCTATCCGCTTTACAGCCCGCTGAGCCTGATTGCGGAAGGCTCCGCCAATTACGGCATCCGCCTCGCCTTTCCCAACAAACAGCAGGTGGAACGCGATATATTCATGCCGCTGGCAGGCTTGCCCGCCGCACCATCCGATGATTATTGGCGCATCATGGATATGGTGGCGGAATTGAGCGGCGCCCGCCTCACCATCGCCCAACAATATTTGGATGGCGAGATTGACCGTGCCGCCGCCCTAGCCTTGAGCGAAAAATATCTGCTGCTGACGCCGGAACGTGCCGATCAGTCCATCCGCTTTACCGAGCAATATCGCAGCTATGTGATCAACTATGGCCTTGGTGAAGCGATGGTGCGCCAATATATCGAAGCGGGCGGCGCAAACGAAGCCACCAAATGGCGCCGGATGGAAGATTTGCTCAGCCAGCCCATGCTGCCCACAGATTTGCTACCAAAGCGCCACTAGATCCTGATCCTTCTGTATCTGCGTTCTGCTAAACTTGCCCCGTCACCGGCCCCGGCCAGGGTCAGTGACGGGGTGGTGCGCGACGTCTGACCCTTGTGGCATGACCACGCTTCTTAGCCTGTCGGCACCGCCTCTCTTCATCGTCTCGAACAGTTGATTGCGGCCTTGCAGGACCGCGCACCAGAAGGAAGAGAGCA
>DASSAA010000016.1:0-150349 GCA_035685745.1 Sphingopyxis sp.
GCAGATCGCCTCCGCAAGGCCGGAAAACCGCACAAGGTCGTCATCACCGCCGTCGCCAGAAAGCTCGTCATCATCGCGAACGCCCTGTGCAAGAGCCGTCAGAAATGGACCGCCGCAACGACATGACAGATACAGTTGCTAGGCAGCGCGTGTAAAAACATGCTACATGACAGCCGTGGTCAGATTCTGGACTCTCTTTGCGGCTATCCTCGTCTCCCTCTCCTTGGGGGCAGGTTCGATGGCGCATGCGTTGGAACCGGCCATTTGCATCGAAGAAAGCGGCGCTTACCGCACAATCGATGCTCCCCCACCCAATGAAACGCCCAAAAGCGATAGCGCCCTACACGCCCATAGCGGCTGCCATGGCCATCATCTTGCGACGCCTGATTTTTCTAGCCTGTCCGAAGACATGCTGCAAAGCAGCTCCTTGCGTTCGGCGCCTCATGCCGATGTGCTCACGGCCATCGATCCCGAACAAAGCATTCGCCCCCCCATCGCCTGAAGAATTTTCCGCCCGCGATCTTTCGCGGACCGTGACTCTGATTCTTCAGGAGCCCATTTCATGTATCGACACTATGTGGCCTTGCTGGCCACCCTAAGCTTTGCGCCGATCGCGCAGGCGCAAGCCATGCCCGCCGAAAGCACGGTTGCGCCATCCATCGCCCCTTTCAGCCTCGATCAGGCACTTGCCGAAGCTGAAAAACATGCCCCCGCTCGCGACGAAGCCGAAGCTAGCCTGCGGGCCGCTCAAGCAGCGCGCGCGGGTGCGGCGCTGCGGCCCAATCCAAGCCTTTCTGTCGAAGTTGCCAATGTCGTTGGCACCGGGCCTTATTCCGGAACAGCCGAATCCGAAGTCACCATCGGCGTCGAGCTGCCACTTGAACGCGGCGGAAAACGTGCAGCGCGAATAGCCGTTGCCGATGCAGAAAGCAGCGCAGCCCATATCGCAGCCGCAATTTCCATGGCCGACCTGCGGGCCGAGATCACACAGGCTTATACCGATACCGTGGCCGCGGAGCGGCGCCTCGCCAATGCGCAGGAGCAATATGCCATTGCATCCGAAGCGCTGCGGGTCGCCAAGGTGCGGGTTCGCGCTGGCAACGCATCCCCGCTGGAAGCCCAGCGCGCGGATGTGATCCAAATTCAGGCCCATACCAATAGGGTGCAACAGGAACGCCTGCTCACCACCGCGCGCGATCAGCTGGGCCGTCTGGTGGGTCGCCCGGTTAATGGCCCGCTCGATTCCGCATGGTTTGCACAGATTGAAGGAAGCATGGGCCCCAATTCGATCCAGCCCGCATCCACCCTCGCGCTGGCAGCAGCGCAAGCCGAAATGATCGCAGCCAATGCCCGTGTTCGGCTTGCCGACAGCCAGCGTATTCCCGATATCAGCATCAATGCTGGCGCACGGCGTTTTCAGAATAGCGGCGATATGGCGGCAACCGTCGGCCTTTCCATCCCTTTGCAGATTTTCAACACCGGTCGGCCGGCTCTCGATCAAGCCCGTGCCCTGCGTGATCGGGCGGCAGCACAAGAGCGAGCCGCCCTGCTGCGCGCCCATCGGGATATCGCCGCCGCGCAAACGGCCCTGTCCAATGCAGCCGACCGTGCCTTTGCCGCCAGTGGCCCTGCCCTTGCTGCAGCCGAAGAGGCCGCGCGCATAGCTCGCATCGGCTATCGGGAAGGAAAATTCGGCCAGCTTGATCTGATCGACGCCAATAGCACCCTAGCCGATACCCAAGCTGCGGCCATTGACGCCCTCGCCGATTATCACGCAGCCAAGGCTGAACTGGTGCGGCTCACCACCCCTCTTGTTGATGGACGGATTTGATATGCGCGCCATAATCGCCCCCCATGCCGCGCTTGCTACGCTGGCCCTAAGCTTATCGCTGGCTGGCTGCAGCGCCGCGCCAGAGGCGGATAAAAAAGCCGCCGCCTCGGAAAAAGAAAAAGCCAATGCCGAGGATGAAGAGGCCCTGGTCAGCCTGACCGCTGAGCAGGTCCAAGCCGCCGGGATCACGCTGACGACCCCTAGCGTTGGCGGCTCGATTGCAGATGTCACCATCCCCGCCACCATCGCGGGCGATCCGCAATCCGTGCAAGTCATCTCCGCGGCCATTGGCGGCCGCTTGGTCTCGCTGAACCGCAATCTGGGTCAAAATGTTGCGCGCGGCGATGTGCTGGCCATTGTGGAAAGCCGCGAAGCTGCGGAATTGACCGGTTCGGTCGAGGCCGCCCGTGCGAGGCTGAATCTGGCCAATTCCAATCTCTCACGCGAGCAGCGCTTATTTGCCGAGCGTGTCTCGCCCGAACAGGATCTGATTGCAGCCCGCACCGCCGCAACCGAAGCGCGTATCGCGCTGCGGCAGGCTCAGCAGGCGCTGGGCGCTGCCGGAACAAGCGCCGGAGCGCTCAACCGCATCGCCATTCGATCCCCCATTGCCGGCCAGATCATCTCACGCCCGGCCATGCTCGGACAAAGCGTGGCGGCTGATGCCGAATTGTTTCGCGTGGCCAATCTGGGGCAGGTGTCGGTTGAATTTTCACTGGATCCCGCCATCGCGAGCCGTGTGAGGCCCGGCGCCATGGTTGAAATTTCCGCGCCCGGTCGCATCGGCACCGGCAAGGTCATATTCGTATCGCCTGCGCTTGATCTGGAGCAACGGCTGGTCCCTGCCATCGCCAGCCTCAGCAATGGCGACGCCATGTGGCGGATCGGTGAAAGCGTTACCGCATCGGTCAAATTGATGGAAGGCGACGATCAGTCCATCTCCGTGCCGCAAACTGCGGTGCAAACGGTCAATGGCAATAATGTGGTCTTTGTCCGCACAGCCAAAGGTTTCCGTGCTGTCAACGTCACCCTCGGCGAGCGCGGCGGCGACCGGGTCACCATCCGCGCGGGCCTGAAAGGCGATGAGCGCATCGCCGCCGCCAATAGTTTTATCCTCAAAGCAGAGCTCGGTAAGGGCGAAGCGGAGCATGGGCATTAATCATGATCAACCACATCGTCTCCTTTTCAGTGGAGCGGCGCTGGCTGGTGCTGTTCCTAACGCTCATTGCCGCCATCGGCGGGGCCTTCGCTCTGGCGAAACTTCCGATCGATGCCGTACCAGACATCACGAACAACCAAGTGCAAATCAATATCAGCGCACCATCGCTCTCCACCGAATTGGTCGAAAAGCAGGTTGCCTTCCCGATTGAAACCGCGCTGGCGGGCGTGCCGGGGCTGGAATATAGCCGCTCACTCAGTCGCAACGGCTTTGCCCAAGTGACAGCGGTTTTCACCGATTCCACCGACATTTATTTTGCCCGCCAACAAGTGGCAGAGCGGCTGCGAAACGTCGAAGAAGATCTGCCCAACGGCGCCGTGCCGGAAATGGGCCCCATTTCCACAGGCTTGGGCGAAGTGTTTATGTGGACGGTGCATCTGGCGCATCGCCCCGATGATAAGCACCAGCCCGGCGAGCCCGGCCTGCAACCCGATGGCAGCTATATCACGCCCGAGGGCGAGCGGTTAGTCACCGAAGCCGATCAGGCCACCTATTTGCGCACGGCACAGGATTGGATCATCGCCCCCTTGCTAAAATCCACCCCCGGGGTGGCTGGCATTGATTCCATCGGCGGCTATGCCAAACAGTTTCTTGTTGTCCCCGACGTGCAGCGCCTTGCCGCACTGGGGCTGAGCCTCAACGATCTGGCAAGCGCGCTGGAAGCCAATAATGCCAGCACTGGCGGCGGCGTGATCGATCGCAATGGTGAAGGGCTGGCGGTGCGGGCGGACGCGCGCCTGACCAACGCAGCGGATCTCGCCCGCACTGTTATCGCCACGCGCAGCGGCGTTCCCATTTTGTTGAATCAAGTCGCCACCGTGCGCAATGGACAAGAAATCCGCACCGGCTCCGCCTCGGAAAATGGGCGCGAAGTCGTTGTCGGCACAGCCATCATGCGGATCGGCGAAAACAGCCGCGATGTCGCCTCTGCGGTCGCCGCCCGGCTGGAAGAAATCAACGCATCCCTGCCCACCGACGTGGTCATAGAACCCGTGCTGGATCGCACCAAGCTGGTCAATTCAACGATCAAAACGGTCGCAAAAAACCTCAGCGAAGGGGCGTTGCTGGTTATCGCCATCCTCTTCTTGCTGCTGGGCAATGTCCGCGCCGCCATTATCGCAGCTCTGGTCATTCCCGTCACCATGCTGCTCACCGGGGCGGGCATGTTGCAAGCGGGCGTTTCCGCCAATTTGATGAGCCTCGGTGCGCTGGATTTCGGCTTGATCGTCGATGGCGCGGTGATCATTGTGGAAAATGCACTCCGCCGCATTGCCGAGGCGCAGCATCGTCGCGGCCAGACCCTCGACACCGGCGAACGGCTAGAAATCGTGGGTCAGGCCGCGCGAGAAATGATCCGTCCGTCCGTTTATGGTCAGGCGATCATCATATTGGTCTATGCTCCGCTGCTGACGCTTTCCGGGATCGAAGGCAAAACCTTCACCCCGATGGCGCTCACCGTGATGATGGCGCTGGGCTTTGCTTTCATCCTCTCTCTCACCTTCATCCCCGCCGCCATCGCCATCTGGATCAGCAAACCCGTCAACGAAAAGGAAGGCCGGTTCATCACTGCGATCAAGCAGCGCTATGAACCCGGTCTCACCAAAGCCATGCGGCGCCCATCACTCACTCTGGGTATCGCAGTTGGCGCTTTGTCCGTCGCCGCCGCCGCCTTCACCACTTTGGGATCGGAATTCCTGCCGCAACTGGATGAAGGCGATTTATCCGTTCAAGCCCTGCGGGTTCCCGGCACCTCCGTTCAGCAGGCGCAAATCATGCAGAGCCGATTGGAAAGATCCATCGCCCAATTGCCTGAAGTGGCGGTCGTTTTTTCAAAAACCGGCACCGCGGAGTTGGCTTCCGATCCAATGCCGCCCAATATCAGCGACACATTCATCATTATGAAGCCGCGTTCCGAATGGCCGAATCCGCGATTGGCCAAAGCCGATTTCATCAAACGCCTGGAAACCCAGATGGAAACCCAGCCTGGCAGCGCCTATGAAATCACCCAGCCGATCCAGATGCGTTTTAACGAGCTGATATCCGGCGTTCGCGGTGATTTGGCGGTGAAAATATTTGGTGAAGATTTCGCCGCCATGAACAAAACGGCAGATCAGGTCGCCGCCATTCTGCGGGCCACCGATGGCGCTGTTGATGTGAAGGTGGAGCAGACGGAAGGCCTGCCCATATTGGATATACGCCCCCGCCGTGATGCGATGGCCCAATTGGGCGTAACAGCTCGCGATATGCAGGATGTCGTCGCCGCTGCCATAGGTGGCCGCGAAGCCGGGCTGATCTTTGAAGGCGACCGGCGCTTTCCCATCGTCATCCGGTTGGATGATGCCGCAAGAGCCAACTTCGATACTTTGGGGCAGGTTCCGGTGCCCACACCATCGGGCAGTTTCGTTCCGCTCGCCAGCATCGCCGATATCATGGTCGTCGATGGGCCCAATCAGATCAGCCGCGAAAATGGCAAAAGGCGGATTGTGGTTCAGGCCAATGTGCGTGATCGCGACGTCGCCAGTGTCGTTGCCGACGCGCAGGCTGCTATCGCCGCGGATGTGCGCTTGCCCGCAGGCAGTTTTCTGGAATGGGGCGGCCAGTTCGAAAATCTGGAATCGGCGCGCGCTACCTTGATGATGGTGGTGCCAGCCTGCTTTGCACTGATCCTGTTCCTGCTTTACGGCGCTCTAGGCTCGGTCCGCGATGCCGCAATCGTGTTCACCGGAGTGCCCTTTGCCCTGATCGGCGGCATTTTCGCTCTGCTGCTGCGCGGCATGCCATTTTCCATCTCCGCTGCCGTGGGCTTTATCGCCCTATCCGGCATCGCGGTGCTCAATGGCTTGGTGATGGTCACATCCATTCAGGGATTGATCCGAAATGGTATGGACCGCGCCACGGCGGCGCATGATGGTGCGATGATGCGGCTGCGACCGGTGATTATGACCGCACTGGTCGCCTCGCTTGGTTTTGTGCCGATGGCGCTGGCTACCGGCGCAGGCGCAGAGGTGCAAAAGCCGCTGGCAACGGTGGTGATCGGCGGGCTCGTTTCGGCCACCTTGCTCACCCTGTTCGTGCTGCCCACCCTTTATGCCCGCTATGGCATGCGCGATCAGCCCCGTGCGGATGGCAGCGCACAGGCAGCCACTTTAACAGGAAGCCCTGCCTGAACCCAGCCAAGGCTTCTCTTTAACCCTTGCGAAAGGACATCGCCGTGCCGCCATGCCAGCGCCGAAAAGCGCGGGTGAAAGCACTTTGTTCTGAATAGCCGAGCAGTTCGGCGATCTGGCCCAGTGTCAGCGCCGACTGCTCGACATATTTCAGCGCAAGATCAGCGCGAACAGCATCCACTATGGTGTTGAAGCTTGTTCCTTCGTCGGCAAGGCGTCGTTGCATCGTGCGCTGTGCCAGCCCCAAAATCTTGGCCGCATCCGTTGCCGAACGACAGGTGATCGCGCCGCCGCTACGGATCACCCCCTCCACCTGCACCGCCAATTGTGGCCGCATCGCGCCCCGCATCGCCAGCAATTGCTTCTGAGCTGACATACGGCATCCGAAGGCGTTATTTTTTCTTTCCTGCGCTAATGTGTCAGCATCCATAAATATCATATTGCCATCCTGATCGAACATCAGATTGGGCCCGAAAATCTGGCGATGAAGCGCCGTGTCAGCTGGCGCCTTATGGCGAAACTGGATCATCGTCGGCTGCCAATCCGGCGGGCAATGGCGGCGCATCTCTTCACAACAGATCGCCAGCGCAAATTCCATCATCTGAAGCTGACTTGCAGAGCGGCCCGCCCGTCCATCGAAAGACATCAGCGCTCCGGCCACTCCATGATCCAAAGCAATAATCGCGCCTTCGCTATAGAGGCTGAAATTCACCACCAAATCTTCGACCATCTGGCCGATGGTTGGCGCTGTGCTGAGCAACAACCAGACATTGCCCACCACGGCAAGGCTCGACCGTTGCGCCATCATCAGGCCAAAATTGCGGCACTCTGTCGCTTTCGCCGCCTGCGCGTAAAAATCCGTAACGGCGGCCCCCAGCACTGGCACATCGGCCCGGGATAGGGCTGCCAGCGGAATTCCCGCCTGTGCGGCGATCTCCGCCGGATCCCCGCCCAGCGAAACAAGCAGTTCACCAGCGCCCTCCAGCAACAGGCTGGTCACCATGTCACCCATATTTTTCTCCCGGCACGAAGCTGTCGGAATTTGGCGCAAAATGTCAAATTCTGAATTTTCTCGCTGCTAAGCTTCCTCCACAACAAGCGGGAGATGGCAGGGATGATGACGGGCATCTGGCATAGAGCTGCACTGCGGGCTGCACTGCGATGAAACAGGCGGCTATGCGCATAATCGCCTTTCTTTTCAGCTTGGGCCCTATCCTATTCGGGATCGGATTTTTGGCGCCCGTTATCGCCGCAGCGATGATGGAAATGGACCTCCACGCGCCCGCTGGCCTCACTCCACTTCAGTTCGGCCTTGTGATCGGCATCGGGCTGGGCGGAATCGCACGGCAACGGAGGACCTGGCTATGGTGACAGAAACCCCGCCTCCCACCCTTCGCGCTCAAGAAAAAGCGATTGCCGAACAATTTATCGGCGGCTTTCCATGGGTGATGGTGATCTGGCCGCTGGTCAACACCAGCCTGTGGTTGGCGCTGTGGCCTCTTGTCATCATGGGAATCTTGCCGCTTTGGGCAGGATTTCTGATTGCAATCATCAACATAACTGCCGCCTATTTGCCATCGCATGATGCCCAGCATCATATTATTGCGCCGGAAGGTTCGCGGTGGCATTGGTTCAATGAATTTATCGGCTGGTATTCACTGATCCCGATGTTTGTTCCTTTATCCGTGTTGCGGGTGACGCATTTTGAGCATCACCGCCACACCAATGATCCCTTGCTCGATCCCGATATCCCGATGGCCGCGGCCAGCCCATGGGCGGCCATAGGCAAAGCGCTGGTTAAAAGCCAACCACGCCATGAGCGCTATGGCGCAACGCTGCAAAGATTGGGCACCCCGGCCGCGAAAAGCGCCATGCTGCACGCGATGATCGCCAAGCCACTACAATATGCTATTCTCGCTGCGCTAGCTTGGAATGGCTACGCATTGGAGGCTTTTTTCCTATGGTGGTTGCCGCTGAAAATCGGCGCTGTCTATATCAACTTCTATCTCAGCTGGGCACCGCATCGCCCGATGAATGGCCATGGGCGTTATCGCAACACCAGAGGTTTCAAAAGCCTTTGGGGCAATATTGGATCATCCGGGATGCAATATCACATCATTCACCACCTTTATCCGACCATTCCGCTCAACCGCCACCCAGCAGCCTTCCGGGCTCTTCGTCCAATCTTGGAACAGCGCGGTTGCGATCTGGGCGAGCTTTAAGAATCACCCGAAAACAGGAACGGGCTTCACAGAAAACCCGTTCCAAGCTGCTGTTTGTTAATACCTCTTTCATCTTCTATGGCTAAAATGCTGAGTATAAACGCCAACCACGACGCGCGGCGGCCCAAGGGGAGGCTTTCGTTCCCATATTTATATCGAAGGTAGAGCAAACGCCGTCACTGGCGCTGCGCGTGTGAAACATGTCATTATCGGCCAGCAAAGAAGAAGAGTGGCGCCGCCTCTATCTGGGCGTACGTGCAAAATTCATTGTCGCTTTATCTCTAGCGATCGCATGGACGACATTGAGCGTGTGGTTGTCGCAACGCTGGCTTCAAGATCTGGCCCAGATCACCAGTTGGGCATTTGCCCTGATCGCGATCACCTTCATCGCTTATGTGCCTGGCTTCATGAACGCCTTTCTGGTCGCAACCCTCCTATTAGATCGCAGGCCGAAAGCGCATGTCACGCCTGATAGCCCCCTGCCCGCCATCACCGTGCTGGTGGCGGCTTATAATGAAGCGGCTGGTATCCGAGACACGCTGTCCAGCCTCGCGAAACAGGACTATCAGGGCCCGCTCGAAATCTTGATCCTCAACGATGGTTCATCAGACAATACGGTTGCCATCGCCCGCGCCCATCTGGCAGCGTTAAAAGCTCCCCAGAATATCCGCTTCACTTTGCATGACTTTCAGATCAATCGCGGAAAATCTGCGGTGCTCAATGATGGCCTCAAGGCCGCCTCCCATGATCTGATCGTGACCATTGATGGCGATTGCTGGGTAAAGCGCAATGGATTGACCCGGATCGTCAAACGCTATCTGTCGGATCCCGACAATACAGTTGCCATCGCGGGTGCCGTAATGGTGCGCAATTCCCGCAACAATTTCCTGACCCGGGCACAGGAGTGGGACTATTTTCACGGCATCGCTTCCGTCAAGCGGATGCAGGGCATGTATCATGGCACGCTCGTCGCGCAGGGGGCCTTTTCCCTCTATCGACGAGACGCTTTGGAAGAGGTCGGCGGCTGGCCGGAATGTGTCGGCGAAGATATTGTCGTGTCCTGGGCTTTGCTGGAACGTGATTACCGCATTGGCTATGCCGATAACGCTTTGGCTTTCACCAATGTGCCAGAAAGCGTGCGGCAATTTGCGTTGCAACGCAAACGCTGGTCTCGGGGCTTGATGGAGGCGTTTAAAGCCCATTGGCGCCTGCTCTTCAAACGGCGCATGACGACGCTATTCATCTGGTGGAATGTTGCCTTCCTGCCGCTAGACCTGGTCTATAGCTTTGTCTTCATTCCCGGCATCATCCTCGCCTTCTTTGGCTATTTTTATATAGCAGGGCCACTAACATTAGCCGTTCTGCCATTGGCAGCCCTTTGGAATATAGTGATCTTTCGTATCCAACGGGGGGTTTATGAAGGCGAAGAATTGAAAGTTCGGCGCAATCCGATGGGCTTCCTCTTCTACGCATTGGCCTATAGTCTTTTGATGCAGCCCGTTTGCGTTTGGGGTTATGTTGCCGAAATTATCGGCATGAAGAAAAAATGGGATACGAAATGAAATATGCTGCCATTTCGCTTGTTGCCGCATTCGGCTTGCTGCTGCCTGCTTCCGCCCATGCACAAGAGGCTGACGACGAAACAGCCGGATCACACGCATCGCCCAGCCACGCAATCGGCATAGATATTTTCGCATCGACAGACGCTGACAAGACGGATGTGATCCGCGCCGGCCTCAATCTCGACCCAATTTACCGTGGTCCCAATGATTATCTGGGTATCAGGATTGAGAAGGCATGGTATCGTCCGCTGGGGCTGGCCACGCGCGACAAAGAGCGCGTCTTTCTGCGCTATGCCAATGGCTCGGCGGATTGGAAATGGAACGCGCAGATCGGCACCGACGGCGACACCATTATTGGCTCGGCGACCCTTCACGATGAATCGCGATTCCGCAAAGAATTCTTCATCGAGCGCGATATTGTCGAAACACCGCGCGGCGTAGATGAAGGAATTACTTACACCTTCTTTGGCGCGGCCATGGATATTCCTGTCGACGATCGGAACAATTTCACAGTCGTAGCGGGCGCACAGGAATTTACCGGCAAGAATGTGCGCCTTCATGCGCGTGCCAATTATGTCCACAGTTTGAAACCCGAATGGGGCCTCAGTGCTCAGCTTCGCACCCGCTATTTCCACAGCAGCAAACCCGGCGAATATGATTATTATTCGCCGCGCTGGTATGTACAGGCCCTGCCAGTATTACAAATGCGTCGTTACAGCGGCGGCTGGCGCTATATGATCGCTGGCGGCGTTGGAGTTCAAAAAGATGCCGTCAGTGACTGGCGCGCATCCTATTATGCCGGTGCTGAAATCACCAGCCCTGCGGTTGGTCGCAATTGGCACCTCAAGGCGGCTGCATCCTATAATAATATCCCGCAAATCAGCGGCGCTTATGATTATGGCCAGTTGACCTTCGGTTTCACTAGGCGTTTTTAAGAAGCATTGATCGGCAAAATGCCTATAGAATGTTCCTTGTGAAAGAGCGGATCGCAAATATGAAGCAGCCTATATCACAATGGTTCATTCCGATGGCCATCGGCGCCATCATTGCCTTCATCCTGAATCCTCTGTTGGCTTTACTGCTGCCCGATCAGGCTCAACCCTATGCGGCGGTAGGCATATTGCCAATAATGATCCCAGTGGCTTGGATAGTATTTCATTATGTCCGCCCGCGACAGCGTTTGGGCTGGGGCTGTGTCGCCATTGGTATCTGCCTCCTTGCGCTTTTCACTTTCAGCGCATGGGATGCGGGGATCGCGGACCCAGATGCATGGAGTGGCGATTCCGGAGCCGCAGCTTTCTTTTTCCTTATAATTTTCGGCATTCCTTACATTGTCGCGAGTTTGGCGATGATCGGCCTTGGCATGTTTCTGTTAAACCGATCTGTCTGAAACCCGGTATAACCCTGATCACTTAGACTGCGGCACGGCCTAGCCGGTCATTGATCGCAGCGCCCAGCCCGTCACTTGGAATAGTGGCGACAGCGATGCGCGGCTTGTCGCTTGCCGATCCCGCGTGAAGCGCATCAAATAATCTGGCAGCAGCCTCGGTGAGATCGCGAGAAGGGCTTAGATTGAAATCCCCCGCCAACGCCCCAAAACCAATAAAGAACTCCTCATCAGAGAAATCCGCAGCATTCAGCCTCACCGGCTTACCCGGCGCATAATGGCTGGCAAGCATCCCCGGTGCCACCACCTCCGCGCCCTTCACCCCAGTAACGGGCAGGCCCACAGCGTCCGCTAGCAATTCGCGCGTAATCGGTCCCGGTCTCAGCACCTCAATCCCGCTCTGCGTCACGCGCACGATCGTTGATTCCACGCCTGCCGTGCATGGTCCATCATCAAGCACCATAGCAATGCGCCCCTCAAGACTGGCTTTCACATGCTGTGCCCTTGTGGGGCTGACCATGCCGCTGGCGTTGGCGCTTGGCGCCGCCAACGGGCGCCCCGCCTGCGCCAACAATGCCTGCATCGCGCGGTGCTGCGGCACGCGCAGCGCTATTGTATCCAGCCCCGCCGTCGCGATGGAAGCAACAGGGCAATCTGGGCTTTTGGGTACAATGATGGTTAGTGGGCCGGGCCAGAATTTGTCAGCAAGCAATTGTTCAAAAGGCCCAAAAAGGCCCAAAGTTTCCGCCACCGCAATATTGGGCACATGCACGATCAATGGATTAAAATCCGGGCGCCCCTTGGCCGCATAAATACGCGCAACTGCCGTCGCATTGCAGGCGTCGGCCGCAAGGCCATAAACGGTTTCTGTCGGCACGGCCACGGGCTGCCCCTTTGCGATCCACTCAGCTGCAGCGCGGATCGCAACGCTATTAAAGGGATGAATTTCTGTGATCATGCGTTCGGTCATTTGCACCTCGTTCGAGCGACGCTATAAAGCCACCAATCGAAAATTCACCTCATTAGTCGGGATTAATATGACCTATTCGCCGCCGACCACCGAACAATTATTCGTTCTCAACCACATCGCCCATCTGCCTGCGATGGCCGAACATGAAGCGTTTCAAGACGCCACGCCAGATATGGTAGAAGCGATTGTGACAGGGATCGGCGAATTTGCACGGGATGTTTATGCCCCGTTGAACCGCGTGGGGGACGAGAAAAATCCCAAATGGGCGGATGGAAAAGTGACCATGCCTCCCGGCTTTAAAGAAGCTTATAGCCAATTTGTTGAGGCGGGCTGGGGCAGTATTGACGGCCCCACTCAATATGGCGGCCAGGGCCTTCCCTTCACCCTTGCGGCTGCCATCACCGAAGCGCTCGGCACAGCCAATATGGGCTTCACCCTCTGCCCAATCTTGTCCGCAGGCGCGATTCACGCCCTGATGGCCTATGGCAGCGAGGAGCAGCGCCAGACCTATTTGCCCAAAATTGTCAGCGGTGAATGGACCGCCACGATGAATCTGACGGAGCCCAGCGCTGGCAGCGATGTCGGCGCGCTGCGCTCCACCGCCGAAAAAATCATCGATGGCCCCCATGCCGGCCTGTATCGGATCAAAGGCCAAAAGATTTTCATCACCTTCGGCGAACATGATCTGACGGAAAATATCATCCATCTGGTTCTTGCCCGAACCCCGGATGCGCCCGAAGGCACCCGCGGCATCTCGCTGTTCCTCGTGCCCAAATATCGCCTCGACGCCGAAGGGCGCCCCACATTGTCCAACGGCGTTCACTGCGCCAGCATAGAACATAAGCTGGGTATTCATGCCTCGCCCACGGCCGTCATGGTCTATGGCGAGGATGAAGATTGTTTGGGCGAAATTGTCGGCGCGGAAATGGGCGGTATGCGCGCCATGTTTGTGATGATGAACAACGCGCGGTTGATGGTCGGCTGTCAGGGGGTGCAAATTGCGGAAAGAGCGCTGCAACAAGCGCAAAATTACGCTTCCGAGCGGGTGCAATCTTCGCTCGCAGGATCCGCGGATCGCACACCCGTGACCATCGATCAGCATCCCGACGTGCGCCGAATGCTATGGCGGATGCGCGCGCAGACAGAGGCCGCACGAGCGCTGGTCTATTATGCAGCCAGCCAGACGGACTTCGGCCACCTTGGCGATGAGAACGCCGCGATGCGTGCCGAAGTGTTAATCCCCCTCGCCAAGGCCCATGCCACCGATATCGGCTGCGAAGTGGCTAGCTTGGGCGTGCAAGTTCATGGCGGAATGGGCTTTATCGAGGAAACGGGCGCCGCACAGCATTATCGTGATGCGCGGATCGCACCTATTTACGAAGGCACCAATGGCATTCAGGCGGCGGACCTCGTCGGCCGCAAGCTGGGCCTCGCTGGCGGCGCTGCAGTCAGCGCTTTGATCGACGAGATCGCCCGCGATGGCAAAAACTACGCCTCGCTCGCCCAGCTTGCCGAGGCCTGCCGCCATGTCACCGCTTATATGGTGGGTGCCTCAACGCCGGATCGGCTCGCTGGAAGCTATCCCTATTTAACCATGCTCTCCACCGCAACCTGCGGATGGCTGTTTATCAAGGAAATGGAAGCCGCTGAAGCCATGCTTGCCCGCGGCGGAGGGGACACCGAATTTTTGCAAGCAAAAATCCACGCGGCGCGCTTTTACCTTGATCAGATCGTTCCCGCAGCCGTGGGTCTGATGGCTTCCGCCATCGCTGGTGACTCGGCATTGCCTGCCATTCCTGTGGGCGCCTAATCGCCGCCTAGCTGTCATCTGCCAATGAAAAGCCGTCTTTCAAAAATTACGGCTTTTCATCAACATCGCCTGTTCTGCAGGCCTATCCTTTTAGGATATGCTCACCCCCGAGTCAGATAGATTTAACGGATTGCTAACTATATTGTCGTAGCATCCCCACTTCATCGCGGGGGTAAGCAGTGCGGCGAACGAAAAACAAAATGGTTGTGGGATGGCGCGGACTGTTGCTCTCGCTGACCCTAACCATTTTTGCGGCCACCTATGCCCTGACCCTTCCCGTCGACATGCTAATCGAAAGCAGCATCGGCAAGTTCAACTGGCGCCCGGTCAGCGGTGATATCGTCGTCGTTGGGATCGACGATAAAACATTGGCAAGCATCAGCGATCAAAGCCAATCCATCCCGCTTCATGCTCAGACGATTGACGCGCTGAACAGAGCGGGTGCGAAGCGCGTTTTTATCGATTTTGTGTATAACGACAGCGTGAATGACCCGGCCTTCGATCAATTGGCCACTGCTGTAAGGCGAATGGGCCACCGTGCAATCTTGGCCGTTCCTGCCCTTAGTTATCAGGATGGCGAAGCCATCATAAACGACTGGCCCTCTGCGCGCTTCGGGCCCAATGTCCAAAAAGCCTGCACCTGCTGGGAATATAGATTATGGCAGATCTGGGATGTTCCTTTGGTGGTCAAGGCAGATGATCTGATGATCCCCAGCTTCGCGGCCCTGCTAGCGAAGCGCGATTCCACGTCGACCTCCGCGCAGGTTTCAATCGATTATAGCTATGACACCAATAGCATCCAAAATTATAGCGCCGCCGATGTCATCGCTGGCAATATTGCAACGTCACAATTGCAAGGCAAAGATGTCATCTTTGCTTCCATGAGCAGCGCGTCTACGGCACGTCATTATTTGCCGGGGCATAATTTGGTTCCGGGAGCCCATATTCATTTAATCGCCGGGGAAACATTGAAACGCGGGATGCCCACCGCCTATGGCTGGTATGCAGCCCTTATCCCTGTTTTTGCGATCAGCTTTTTTCTCTTATGGCGCAATCTGACGAAGCGCTTCCTGCTTTTATCTTTAGCTCTGGGCCTGACAGTCATCGGCTGCAAGATCCTATTGGCACAATTTCTGATCTATATTCCGGTCGGAGCAGCGCTGATGTATCTGGCCATTCTCGCTTATTGCGTCGCGCGTAGACGCCACAGCCAATCTGCTCAGCATCAAAATCCGATCTCCGGCCTTCCCAATTTCAACGCCATGCGAGCCGGTCCCCATTTCGGCAACGACATAGTGGTTGTCGCCAAAATCCTGAACTTTGATGAACTGGTCACCTTCTTATCGCCTGATGCCAGCCAGCAATTGACCGAACAGGTGGCACGAAGATTGCAGCTTTCGGCGACAGGAAAGAGTCTTCACCATGATGTGGACGGCATTTTTGCATGGCGCGTGCCCTTGCCGCAACAAGCGGATCTGGAAGCTCAGTTGGCGGGTCTGGGCGCTTTATTCCATTCCCCTCTCGCTATCGATGCACGGCGCATCGACGTCAGCGTAGCCTTTGGCATCAATGCACAATTTGACGATAGCAACGCCCAGCGCTTGGCCGCCGCCCGCGGTGCAGCAGAGCGCGCTATTCGCAATCGCAGCCTTTATGAGCATCACGCCGCAAGCGGTGCGGATGAAGCAGCATGGAAATTCTCTTTCCATTCGCAACTGGAAGAGGCGTTGGCCGACAGCGATATCTGGGTCGCCTTCCAACCACAATTTGACCTGAAATCCGGCTCCATGATGGGTATGGAGGCCCTCGCCCGCTGGACACACCCGACACGCGGCGTCATTCCGCCAGACGAATTTATCATCCAGGCCGAGCAAAGCCATGATATATACCAACTGACTCTCTTCATCATATATCGCGCTATACATTCCGGTGCAGAATTGTCAGCCCGGGGCCATGATCTGGCAATATCCGTCAACCTATCCGCATCTTTGCTGGACCAGCCCGATCTGGCATCCACGATTCAAGACATGTTGAGAGAACAGAATTTCCCGGCATCCCGGCTGACGATTGAAATCACCGAGACGGCACAATTTGAAAATAGCCCGTATGCGATGCACAGCCTGTCCAGCCTACGGCAAGCAGGTGTGCGGCTGTCCGTAGATGATTATGGCACCGGCCAATCCAATCTGGAATATTTGATCCGAATCGAGGCGGATGAGATCAAGATCGACAAACAATTTGTCACAACAATGCGCGAATCGAAGCGCAATTTTGAAATCGTTAAATCCACGATTGATCTAGCCCACCGCTTGGGCGCTATCGCCGTCGCGGAAGGCATCGAGAATGAAGAAACACGGCAGCTTCTCGGGCAACTCGGCTGCGACATCGGGCAAGGCTATCACCTTGGAAAGCCGCAACCCTTTTTCGAAATCCTGACGGCATTGAACGACACAACCCGCGCTCAATCGGCTTAGTGCCATTCTGAAACCGATAGTTTCATTCCCAACTCGCCTATCGTTAATGAAAATGGTAAATATCCTGTTAACTATATTGGAAAAGTGCTTCCGATATAGATAATAGGAGAAGGCACATGGGTAATTTCTGGTCATGGCTGCTTGGCGGCGGTGGATCTGGCAACAGCTCCACCCGCGCGTAACAGCCCGGTAATGAATGGAAAGGGGCCTCGGCAATGCCGGGGCCCTTTTTCTATCTGCACGAACCTCCACCAAACACCCGAGAGGCAGGCATTAACAGAACCAATGCCACAGCCCGAAGCGATCAGGTCAACACCGCTGCCCTGTTCTCAAAGGACCGTCCATATGGATGTCAACGGCTTTATTTTCATCGCAATTTTCATCGCAGCCACCGAAAGCCTTGCCTTTACCGCCAAAAACGGCTTTTCAGCGCGCCGAATGATAGCAAGTCATCGACGAGCTGAGAGGGCCGTACAGCATTTATCGTCTTGCATCCCGATGCGAACGTGGCACAATGGGTGGTAGGGAAACCAAAAGCGACGCCCTAGAATTAGTATTTAGCGAAAAATCGCACTATTCCGTGCCCTGAGCAATATGGGGGTTCGGGCAGGCGATTTTGCGCGCAAAATATCTATTCTTGTCGCCTATGCGCCAGGCTTTGGGCTCGGTCCCATCGCCATTAATTTTAGGATCAAACGCACGATGGGGTGCGTTGTAACAGGGGCGGGACAATGGATTTTCGCGAGATGGACCGGATGGGAACGAACGACATGGCAACCCTTGATGAGGCTAAGACGGACCTTTTGTCTGCGACTGTCGCCGGGGCCGAATCAGTGGCCTCTCCCGTTCCGGAATCATCCAAGCTCAACGACGCAAGCCAACCCCGCGTCCATGCGCGCCGTTTTGAGATATTGGTGGATCGCAGCCGCGATGCCTTGCTGACAGAATTTGGCAAAGAAACCTTGCAGGATCGCTATTTGCTGCCCGGCGAATCCTATCAGGATTTATTCGCGCGCGTGGCCGATGCTTATGCCGATGATCAGGATCACGCTCAGCGCCTTTATGATTATATTTCGCGGTTGTGGTTCATGCCAGCCACGCCAGTGCTCTCCAATGGCGGCACCGGTCGGGGTCTGCCGATCAGCTGCTATCTCAATTCTGTGGACGACAGCCTTGAAGGCATCGTCAACACATGGAATGAAAATGTGTGGCTGGCGTCACGCGGCGGCGGTATCGGCACCTATTGGGGCAATGTGCGCGGTATCGGCGAACCCGTTGGCCTGAATGGCAAAACCAGCGGCATCATCCCTTTCGTTCGCGTGATGGACAGCCTCACGCTCGCCATTTCGCAAGGATCGCTACGCCGCGGTTCAGCCGCTTGCTATTTGGATATTCACCACCCCGAAATCGAAGAATTTCTGGAAGTCCGCAAACCATCGGGTGATTTCAACCGGAAAGCACTCAATCTTCATCATGGTGTGCTCATCACCGATGAATTTATGGAAGCGGTGCGCGATGGCAGCCAATTTGATCTGAAATCGCCGAAGGATGACAGTGTACGCGGGCAGGTCGACGCGCGCGGTCTGTTCCAGAAAATCGTGGAAACGCGCCTTGCCACAGGCGAACCCTACATCATCTTCATTGATCATGTGAACCGCACCATGCCCAAGCATCACCGCGATCTGGGCCTGAAAGTCACCACCTCCAACCTCTGCAGCGAAATCACTTTGCCTACGGGCCGTGACCATTTGGGCAATGACCGCACCGCCGTCTGCTGCCTGTCATCCCTCAATCTGGAAACATGGGATGAATGGAATGGCGATAAGCGTTTCATCGAAGATGTGATGCGGATGCTGGATAATGTGCTGCAGGATTATATTGACCGTGCGCCCGATGAAATGGCCCGCGCCAAATATTCGGCCAGCCGTGAACGCTCGGTTGGCCTTGGCATCATGGGATTCCACAGCTTCCTGCAAGCTCGCAACCTGTCGTTTGAAGGCGCCATGGCCAAAAGCTGGAACCTAAAAATCTTCAAACATATCCGCGCCCAAGCGGATCAGGCCTCCATGCTGCTCGCTAAGGAACGCGGCCCCTGCCCGGATGCCGCGGATCAGGGTGTGATGGAACGTTTCAGCTGCAAAATGGCGATCGCGCCGACGGCGTCGATCAGCATCATTTGCGGTGGAACCAGCGCCTGTATCGAGCCAACACCCGCCAATATCTATACCCACAAAACCCTGTCGGGTAGTTTTTCGATCCGTAATCCGCATCTGGAAAAATTGTTGATCGATAAAGCAAAAAACAGTGAAGCGGTGTGGAACTCGATTCTCGAAAAGGGCGGCAGCGTCCAGCATCTCGACTTCCTGTCGCAGGAAGAAAAAGATTGTTATAAAACCAGCTTTGAAATTGATCAGCGCTGGCTGTTGGAACTAGCGGCGGACCGCACCCCCTATATTGATCAGGCCGCTTCGCTGAACCTGTTCATTCCCGCTGATGTGGAAAAATGGGATCTGCTGATGCTGCATTTCCGCGCTTGGGAATTGGGCATTAAATCGCTCTATTATCTGCGCTCGAAGTCGGTCCAGCGCGCTGGTTTTGCTGGCGGTGTAGAGGCCGATAATACGCCAGAAGCCGCGAAATTTGAGCTATCATCCGACAGCACCGATTATGACGAATGCTTGGCTTGCCAATAAATATTGGCTGATGATCGCCGCGATTTTTCTATGAAAATAGCGCGGCGATCCGGCCTCTCGCTCTTGCCCGGCCGCTATCGTCCGGCGCGGACCAAACTGATCCAAGGAATGTCCCATGCCCCTTCTTGAAGCCCGCAAAACCTACAAGCCCTTCGAATATCCCTGGGCCTTTGATTTTTGGAAGCGCCAACAGCAGATTCACTGGGTGCCGGAAGAAGTGCCGCTGGGCGAGGATTGCCGCGATTGGGCACAAAAAATCAGCGATCATGAACGCAATTTGCTAACCCAAATTTTCCGTTTCTTCACGCAAGCCGATATCGAGGTGCAGGATTGCTATCACGATAAATATGGCAGCGTGTTCAAGCCCACGGAAATCAAGATGATGCTGACGGCATTCAGCAACATGGAAACCGTGCATATCGCCGCTTATTCGCATTTGCTGGACACGATCGGCATGCCAGAAAGCGAATATGGCATGTTCCTCGAATATGATGAAATGCGTGCCAAGCATGATTATATGGGCACGTTCGGCGTCGATAGCGACGAAGATATTGCGCGCACTCTTGCCATGTTCGGCGCCTTCACCGAAGGCCTGCAATTGTTCGCCAGCTTTGCCATGCTGATGAACTTCCCGCGCTTCAACAAGATGAAGGGCATGGGCCAGATCGTGAGTTGGTCAATCCGCGATGAAAGCCTGCACTGCGAAGGCATCATCAAGCTGTTCCACACCTTTACCAAGGAACGGGGCTGCCTGACCAAAGCGGTGAAAGAAGATATTATCGACACGTGCCAGAAAACGGTTCGTCTCGAAGATGCCTTCATCGATCTGGCGTTCGAGCAAGGCCCCGTGCCGGGCATGACACCTAAGGAAATCAAACGCTATATTCGCTATATTGCCGATTGGCGCCTAAGCCAGCTGGGCTTCGCGCCCATCTATATGATCGAAGAGCATCCGCTGCCATGGCTTGCTCCGCTGCTCAACGGCGTGGAACATGCCAATTTCTTCGAAACCCGCGCCACAGAATATAGCAAGGGCGCGACCCGCGGCGATTGGAACACGGTTTGGAATAATTTTGACAGCCGCAAAAAAGCCCATGCTGGCGAAGCCGCTCTCATCGTCGATGATAATGCGGGCAGCGAAGATATGTTCAGCAAGGCTGGCATAGCTGCGGGATGACAACCGGCCTCCTCTGGTGCGAGCCAGTATAAAAATTCAAGGGACAGGCGGCCCAGCCTTCTGTAAGTTGGCCGTCTGCCCTCTCCCAAGCTGCGCTTGCTGAGCAATATCTTCTGAAAGCATAAGAATGACCGAAAAAACCAAAGTGTCGCTGCCCCTGCTGAACCAAGCCCAGCGCGCAACTCTCGAAGGCATATCCAACCGCCGCGCCCAATTGCCCAATGACAACAGCCGCGATGAATTGGCCGAGCTCGGCCTTGTCGCCAAACAGGGCGCCAAATGGACACTGACGCCGATTGGCAAGAAAGTGCTGTCGCTCAGCTCTAACCGCCGAAACAAAGGTGGCTTTTCGGTTTAAACTTGCGTCAAGCTGGCGGAGCTCCTCATCGAGGATGATTGAAAAACCGCCAGATAAGATCAGCATAAGGCCGGATCAAAATGTTCGGCCTTATGCCTTTCAACCAGCGGTGTGATCCACCATTGGCATGGGCATCATTCTTCAAAAAGCTGCGACGCCTCAGCCCCATTGGCCGAGAGATGCACCGCTTGGTCATCCACCGATGCCACCAGCCCAACCGGCAGATAATGATGGCGGCCGTCCGTGCTGTCTGCCTTTGTCAGCTTGATCCGATCACCATCCAAATGATCCACCGTGCCAACATGGGTGCCATCCGCTGCCAAAATCTTCAGATGCTCGGTGATATTGCTATAGTCACGCTCTGCCATGGCCTTAACCTTTCGCTGAAACTGGGAAGCAAAGCGTCATCCGCCTTCTTCCGGCTTGTGACCCCGCCTGTGGGGAGTGTTTCAGCAACGCATCAAAGCAGCGCTAAGATGCTATGGCCTGAGGCCAAGGGACAGGTTTTCAGGTTAACCGGAATCACCGGCCAAGCCGATATAGCGCGATTATTCGGCTCCGCGCGGTTGACCATTTTCAATCCCGCTACGGCCCAGTCCGCCTTCCTCATCATCGTCATTCCGCTCACCCCGATAGGCATCCATATCGATCCGACCCGATGTTTCCATCTGCTTCATATGATCGATCAGATCCTGCACATCATCACTTTGTGATCCGCTGGCACGCTTTCGGCTTTCAGCTGTTTTCCGCCGCATATCATGCCGCGAAGCCAAGATTTCATCGGCCACGGTCTGCGCTTGCGCATCTTCGTCATATTGTTCGCGATTGTCGGTATCCGGCGAAGCTGCCCCGGCTTTTTTATCGCCACCTTTGCGGGCCTTCATTTTCGGTCTCCATCATGCTGGGCAGCAAAATGCTGCCATGCTGTGAAAACCACTAAATGGCCTGCAATGTTCCTTACGCAGGCCTATCCTGCCTCAGCAGAAGCCGCCAAAATTTTGCGGTCGATAACCCGGATAAACACATCGGGATCTTGCGCGCCCGGCACCATCATCCGCTGTTCCAACAGGAAAGTGGGAACAGCGGAAATGCCATGATCCTGCCATTCAGCCTGCTGAGAACGCACAATATCGCCATAGTCATCGCCAGCTAGAATGGCGCGTGCCTTGCCCGCATCCAGCCCCACCGACGCAGCGATTTCAGCCAGTGTCGCGGCATCATTCACATCGCGCCCTTCAGAAAAATGTGCGCGAAACAAGGCCAGTTTCAAAGCCATCTGCTTGGTTCCGCGCGCTTTTCCTGCCAGCTCAGGCTGATCATCCACCGCCTCAGCCCAGCTTAACAAACGATGCCCGTTAAAACTGTTGCGCATTCGGAAATCCGCGCCCCAATTGATATCAAAGCCCAGCGCGGCCGCCGTGCTGGCGATATTCTGGCGGTTTGCGCTGCCTTTAGCAGGGCTGAGGCCATAGCGCTGCGCCAGATATTCAGCGGCATTCACCCCATCTGCTGGCATCGCTGGATTCAGCTCAAACGGCCGCCAGCGTACATCAAAGGCCAGTTGATCGGCATAATGCGCCATGACCTGTTGAAATTTCAGCCAGCCGATCAGGCACCAAGGGCACATAATGTCCGATATAATATCGACCCGCACATGTTTCATAGTCTGTGCCCTTTCCCACTGCCCATGCTCAAAGCCCGGTGTGATGAGCCGAATCATAAGCGGGAATCGGCGCTTCACTCGCCAGCGCTTCATCCGATGCGATCACCGCAGGCTTTGGCGCTTTGGTGAGAATCCACCAGCCTCCGGCCAGCAAAACGACGCTCAAAGCCTCTATGATCATCGCCTGCACAATGGCTTCGTTCACAAAATCGCCCATTGCCGCGCCCATGATCCGTCCTACCAAGGCGGTGCCAAATAGGGCCGCTGGCACCAGCAAAGCACGATTCCATTTCGGCACCAGCGCGCCCAACAAGGCGCCGCCCGCCGCCACCAGAAAGAAAGCCGAGAAATCGGCGCGCAAAGTGTTGGCTGCCGCCGCATCAATCCGAATGGAAAAGCTTTCCGCATAAACGCCGGGATCCAAAATACCCCGCGCGCCTATGAACAGGAATAAGGCAGCCCAAAGGCTGATCGCGCCGCGCAGAACCAATCCCGTCATCTCTATCTCCCGTCATTTCCCTGCAAGTTTAGGGTCAGGGCCTATTTATTTCACGTTCGAGGCGTCAAAATGGCGAAGATATCAGGTTCGGGCAGGCGCAGGGGGTAGCATCGCTACCCGCAAGGATGCGCGGGCCTGAGATCAAAGCCATTTCGACGTCCCGAAGGGATTTGCCCGATAGGCTTCATGGCTTCGTCGAAAAGTCTTGAAATATTATCATATTCCATCGCCTTTCCTCCTCGCCCTGCGGCCTATCGCCTCAAACCTCGAACGTGAAATAAATAGGCCCTGACCCTAAGGCTTGCCGACGAAAGTGCAATCAATCTTGTAAATTGGCGGCGACAGTCTCTTCGATCCACCCGCCGCCCAAAACGCGGCTGCTATCTGCCGCATCATAAAGCACGGCCGCCTGCCCCGGCGACACTCCATATTCCGGTGCGTCAAAGACCAGCCGGTCGCCTTGCATTTGGGCAGGAACCGGCTTCGCCATGCTGCGAACCTTGGCCAACAGCGGCTGATCCTGCACATCGGCCAGCCAGTTCATCTCACCCAGCCGCGCTTCAGCAACCGCCAGTGCGCGCCGCGGCCCGACCAACACCTGCTTCTTGGCCGCATCCAGACCCACCACATAAAGCGGCTCTGCCTGCCCGCCGATTTCCAAGCCCCGCCGCTGGCCAACAGTATAATGAATCAAGCCCTTATGGGCGCCCAGCACCTCACCATTGACATGAACAATCTCGCCCTGATCGTCGGCATCCGGGCGCAATTTTCGAACCAGCGAGGCATAATCGCCATCCGGCACAAAACAAATGTCCTGACTATCTGGCTTGCCCGCCACGCCCAAACCCAAATCGCGCGCAATATCCCGCACCACCGACTTTTCTAAGCCGCCCAGCGGGAAACGCAGATAATCCAGCTGGTCTTTGGTTGTCGCAAAAAGAAAGTAGCTTTGGTCGCGGGCCGGATCGATCGCGCGGTGAAGCTGCGGCCCCTGCGGCCCCATCAGGCGGCGCACATAATGGCCGGTCGCCAAGCAATCCGCCCCTAGATCCCGCGCCAATTGAAACAAATCGGTGAACTTCACCCCCATATTGCATCGCACGCAGGGGATGGGGGTGCGTCCGGCCAGATATTCATCGGCAAACTGCTCAACAACAGTGTCGCGAAAGCGGCTTTCATGATCATAAACATGATGCGCAAAGCCCAGCCGATCAGCGACAGCCCGCGCATCGCGAATATCCTGACCAGCGCAGCAAGCACCGACACGCTTGGCTTTGGCCCCATGCTCATAAAGCTGCAGCGTGATGCCGATCACTTCCGCGCCGGAACGGGCCGCAAGGGCTGCCACAACGCTGGAATCCACCCCGCCCGACATGGCCACCACGATGCGCCGCGCAGTTAAAGGTTCGGAAAGCTGAAAATCAGCGCCGCAAAGCGGATCGGTAGAGATGAAGGGGGATGCCATGATGCCGCCCATCTAATAACTATCGCAGCAAATTTCCAGTTTATTGAAAATCCACTGCACGCGCCAATCACGCCGCCTTCCCACTCATCGCCCCCCTGTTGGCCATAGCATGCGAACGGCCATAAATCTTAAATTGATATTAACCTTAATGCTTTAACCAATGTTGAGCAGCGCCACCTATCTCCTTGCTCGCCGGCATCACCGGTCAGCCGAATAAAACCAATGGATGATATATGATCGAGACGCAGAAAATCCGACCCGCTCAGGTCATTGGCCCCCTTGGCGAGCCCCTGACGCTCGATTCGCTACCACCACCGTCGACAACGCGCTGGGTCGTGCGCCGCAAAGCAGAGGTTGTCGCAGCCGTAAATGGCGGCTTGCTGAATGTGGATGAAGTGTGCGAGCGTTATGGTTTAACACTGGAAGAATTTGCCAGTTGGCAGCGCTCAATTGATCGCAGCGGTATGCCCGGCCTTCGCGTCACCCGTATTCAACATTATCGCCATCTTTATGATCGCCAACAGCAATTTTGAGCATATAAAAAGCGGGCTTTAAGCAAAAGGCGTAAACCATATCCTTCCTGTGGTTGCGCCTTTTTCCGTCCCCGTCCGGCGCATCTGGACAAACAATCTTCATCAACTTTGCAACCCATCGATAATCTCGGCGTTTGGCTCCCTGTAACAAGGGAGAAATTCTATTATGCAAAAGCTTATTGTCACTCTTACCGCTGCGTCGGCCTTGGCCTTGGGCGCCTGCCAGAGCAAAGAAGCCAGCCAGGTTGAAAATGTTGCCGAAGCGCAATCGGATTTGATCGAAGCTCAGGCTGACACTCTGCCCGATGGTGCTGCCAAGGATGCCGCCGAAGCGCATGCTGATCAGGTAGAGCGTGTGGGTGAAGCCAAGGCAGACGCTATTGATAGCGGAAAACTGACTCCTGGCGAAGCTGCTGCTGTGGCGACCACGCCGCCAGCCGCAACCCAATAATCCTCTCATAGTCTAAAGTCAGCCAGCCTTTCCCTTGGCTGACGAAACAGGCGCCGAGCTTCATGCTCTGGCGCCTGTTCTCTTTTTCTCTTGATGCTCGCTGCGCCGCTTACATCATCTGCGCAAAAACCTGTGCCAGACCAATGGCGTTTTCATCATGCCGCAGGCAATGGATCGCCTCTTCCACATTCAGCACCCATTCGGTCATCCCCTGATCTTGTTCATGGGCGATAGCGCCCATCGATTGCACCAGCGTCGCAGCAGCCCGATTCTCGGTTAAAATAAACACATCCAAACGACTGATTCCGGCCCGATGGCAATCAATCAACAGCGCCGCCGTCAACATGCGGGCAACCCCCTGCCCATGAAAGGCATCCAGCACGGCGATGGAATATTCCGCCGCGCTGCCGCCGCTTTTATGCCGAACGGCATGCACCGCGCCGATGGGATAAGGATCATCGCAGCCGGTGCAGATGGCCCCCCATGCCAGATGATCGACGCCATCGACATCGACCAGCTGCTCTACAACAGCATCTGGCACCGTCGGCGCTGGTGAAAAAAAGCGCAAATAGCGCGATTCTGCGGATAATTTGGCAATGCCTTCGCGCAGCGATTCTTCATCCTCCGGGTGAATCGTGCGCAGCACAATGGCAGTGCCGTCGTTCATTTGACTGTGAACGAGAAAATCTTCCATCCGGCCTATCGCTTGCCCCATTCGTCCATCTCCCATCCCCGATGGATTAGGATGCTAGGGACTTATGAACGAAAGACAATCGGCGATATGCTAAGAACAGGGCGGCTGTCTTCATATGGCCGCCCGTGCCGGATTAACTTTCGTCGCCCATGCGCAGCGCGGCGATAAAGGCTTCTTGCGGGATATTCACATTGCCATATTCGCGCATCCGCTTTTTGCCTTCCTTCTGTTTTTCCAGAAGTTTCTTCTTACGACTGGCGTCGCCGCCATAGCATTTTGCGGTCACATCCTTGCGCAGCGCGGCGATGGTTTCACGGGCGATCACCTTGCCACCAATGGCGGCCTGAATGGGGATTTTAAACATATGCCGCGGGATCAGATCCTTGAGGCGTTCGCACATGCCGCGACCACGCGTTTCGGCGCTGCCACGGTGGACGATCATCGACAAAGCATCGACAGGTTCATTGTTCACCAGCACGCTCATCTTCACCAAGTCGCCCGGACGGTGGCCGATTTGATGATAGTCAAAGCTGGCATAGCCACGGCTGATGCTCTTCAGGCGGTCATAAAAATCGAACACCACTTCGTTGAGCGGCAATTCATAGGTGATTTGCGCACGCTCGCCGACATAGGTAAGATTTTTCTGCACTCCGCGCCGGTCTTGGCACAGCTTCAGGATCGGGCCCAGATATTCATCGGGCACATAGATCATCGCTTCGATCCAAGGTTCTTGGATTTCTTCGATCCGGTTCACATCCGGCATATCTGCCGGATTATGAAGCTCAATTTCCTTGGCATCTTCATTTTTCGTATGGCCAAGCTTCATCTTATAAACCACCGAGGGAGCGGTGGTGATGAGGTCGAGATCATATTCGCGGCTGAGGCGTTCTTGAATAATTTCAAGGTGAAGCAGCCCCAAGAAACCGCAGCGGAAGCCGAAACCAAGCGCCGCCGAGCTTTCCATTTCAAAGCTGAAAGACGCATCGTTCAAACGCAGCTTTTGAATCGATTCGCGCAACTTTTCAAAATCGTTGGCATCCGTCGGGAACATGCCGCAGAACACCACCGGCTGCACTTCCTTAAAGCCTTCCAAGGCCTTGGCGGCTGGTTTTTTGGCATCGGTGACGGTGTCACCAACGCGGGCCTGTGCCACATCCTTAATTTGTGCGGTGATGAAGCCGACTTCGCCCGGTCCCAGTTCCGACAGATCATGGCGTTTCGGCGTGAAGCAACCAACACGGTCGATCAGGTGGGTGGTGCCCGCCTGCATGAACTTAATCTGCTGGCCCTTTTTCAGCACACCGTCGATGACGCGAACCAAAATAACCACGCCCAAATAAGGATCATACCAGCTGTCAACCAGCATCGCGACGAGCGGCGCGATGGCATCGCCTTGGGGCGCGGGAATCTGCTTGATGATCGCTTCCAGCGTTTCTTCGATACCGATGCCGGATTTCGCGCTGGCCAGCACCGCATCGTCCGTCGGCAAGCCGATGATATCTTCGATTTCGGCCTTCACCTTATCCACATCAGCTGCGGGAAGGTCGATCTTGTTGATCACCGGCACAATTTCATGATCATGCTCGATCGATTGATAGACGTTGGCCAAGGTTTGCGCTTCCACGCCCTGCGCCGCATCGACCACCAGCAACGCGCCTTCACAGGCTGCAAGGCTGCGCGAGACTTCATAGGCAAAGTCGACGTGGCCCGGCGTGTCCATCAAATTCAGCTGATAGGTTTCCCCATCCTTCGCTTTATAAGACAGCCGCACGGTTTGCGCCTTGATCGTGATCCCCCGCTCTTTCTCGATATCCATATTATCGAGAACCTGCGAAGACATTTCACGTTCGGTCAGCCCGCCCGTAAATTGAATCAAACGGTCAGCGAGCGTCGATTTCCCATGATCAATATGGGCGATGATCGAAAAATTGCGGATATGCGAAAGCGGTGTCGTCATAATTGGCCGTTAGCAGGGCCAAGCGCCAATGTCAGCAGGGGAAAAGCAGGCCGCCGCAGGCTGGCCTTTGCCGCCATGTCGTGGATCGCAAGCCGAATATGATCCGAAACGGAAGTTGCCAAAGTTTAGGCCCTATTCTCGCGCGAAGAAACTTCGATCTTAGCCCCGCCTGTATGCGGCCTCGATCGATGGGTTAAAAGCGATTCACATCATGGGAAGGCATAATAGGAAAGCGCAAAATTCGATAACGCCGCTGACCGCCTGTTTAGCGCAGGCCGCTGGCCGTTGGATCGGGCGCTTCATCCAGCCACAGGCACAGACCATGGGGCAATATGGCTGGCAGATCAGCGGGCAAAGCCGCGCATATATGACGCTCGGCATCGGCCCTCGCCCGGTTCAAAATGGCGGCAGGCAGCCGGGCGGTGTGGAAAATATGATCCGCCTCACCCATCAGCCGGGCATGGCGCAGGCTGAGATCATCCGGATCATCACTGCTCAACCGCACAATCTCTAGCCGGCCTGTTGGGACATCGCCGCTATGGGCCAGCCATGCCGTCACCCGGTCCGCCGCATCTTCGCGCAGCGGATCCAGCGCTCCCCCAGCGGCCAGCGCGCCATCCAGCGCGCGCCGCCTTGCGGCCGCATCGGGCCAGCGCTGTTTTAGCGACGGACGCGCCGACAGCAGCGCCTCTGCCAAGGCGCCGAGGCGCGACGGCAACAGCGCCTCGATCCGCTGGCGCACCGCCTTGGCAAGGCCCGCCGAGGCCCCCGCCGTGCCCACAGCGATGGTCACCGGAGCCCGATCCACAATGGCGGGGGTGGTAAAATCACAATATTGCGGGCGATCCACCACATTCACGAGCAGACCCTTGGCCCGCAGATCCTCCGCCGCCTTGCTGGCAGCGGCCTCATCCTCCAGCGCGACAAAGGCAAGCATCACGCCTTGCTGCCATTGGCGCACCACTTGCCCGCCCGCCCGCGCGACCAGCCGCGCCTTGGCATCCGCCGCCGCGCCCTCACCGATCACCAGCACCAGCCGGCCCGCCAAATTTAAAAAGATAGGCAATTGCTGCATAAGCCCAAGCTTAGCCGATCCAGCAGGCGGCGCAAACCGGTGCATCGCCATAGAAAATGGCCGCACCGCCTTTTTCAGGAGGCGATGCGGCCAGATAGGATCAATTTTGGCAATCAGCCCGATATCAGCCGATCCAATCGGGCACCCGTTCGGCGGCCATGATCGTGCCCGCAGCGATGCGGTCGGCCACCCGAATATAGCGATCCCCATCCACCAATATTTCTGGCACCAGATCGCGGCTGTTATAGGTGGAAGCCATGGTCGCGCCATAAGCCCCCGCCGTGCGGAACACCGCCAGATCACCGGATTCCACCTTATCAATATGGCGATCCCGGGCAAAAGTATCGCCGGTTTCACAGACCGGGCCAACGATCCATGCCGTCATTTTTTCGCCGCTGGGCTTCACCGCGACAAATTCATGATAGGCATCATAAAGGGCCGGACGCGCCAGATCGTTCATCGCCGCATCGACGATCACAAAGGGGTTATTTGCCCCCGGCTTCACCCATAACACTTCGGTCAACAACACGCCGGTGTTGCCCGCGATAACCCGGCCCGGCTCAAACATCAGGGTGACATCCCAATCCTTGGTCACGCTGGCGACCATCGCGCCATATTCGGCTGGGCTGGGCGGATTATCATCGGGATGATATGGCACACCAAGGCCGCCGCCCAAATCGACATGGGTGATTTCATGCCCCGCTGCGCGCAAATCGGCGATCAACAGGCCGACCCGCTCAAACGCCGCCTTCAGCGGATCAAGGCTGGTCAGCTGGCTGCCGATATGCAGGGCAACACCGCGCAGATTCATGCCCGGCAATTGGGCCAAACGGCCAAAAATTTCCGGCGCGACATCAATGCCGACGCCAAATTTATTTTCGGCCTTGCCGGTGGAGATTTTCGCATGGGTGCCTGCATCGACATCGGGGTTCACCCGCAACACTGCTGGCGCGATCATATTCTTCGCCACCGCGATTTCGGCCAGTGCAATGCCTTCGGGTTCATGCTCGATATTGAATTGGCCGATTCCGCGGTCCAACCCCAAAGCCAATTCCTTGCGCGTTTTGCCGACACCGGAAAAGACGATATCTTTCGCCGCCATGCCAGCCGCCAGCGCCCGTTCCAACTCGCCGCCGGACACCACATCGGCGCCATAGCCCTGCGCCGCAAGAACGCGCAAAACGCCCAGATTGGGATTGCATTTGATGGCAAAGGCAATGTGCTTTTTCGGAATATCTTTCAGCCCATCGCGAAACACCTGCGCATGACGCTCCAACGTTTGGCGCGAATAGACATAGACGGGCGTGCCGACTTCCTCCGCAATGCGGCTGAGCGGAATATCCTCGGCGTGCAATTCGCCATTACGCAGTTCAAAATGGTCCATCAAAGGAGATCCTGATTGGGCGGGCTGGGAAATAACCCGCCTTATTGTTTCGTTGAATGTCGGCCCCCGTCACAGCAGCCTTGGGGCCACTTTGCTGTGGAGCCATAGCCGGCGCCGAGCCTGCCCCGCTGTGATTAACGCTGCGGCGGCAGATCAAAATCATCCGGCGCGCGTTCTTCCGAGCGTTTAAGAAGTTCGTCACTGCGCGCGGGCCGGGCCTGCACGCTGGGTGTCGTCAACTCCTCGGTCGTGGGCACACGAGTCGCGCCAATAGGAACAGCTTGAGGCGCCTCGCCTGCGGGCGGTTTCAAATCGGCTTTTTGGCCGCAAGCCGCCAGCAACAGGGCTGATCCAAGGATCGCGCCGCTGACCACCCGCTGAAATTTCGCCATATTCATCCTTCCGCCGCCGCGCGCGCTGCCAATATGGCTTCCTTTACCCGAATCGGCGCAGTTCCGCCATAGCTGGTGCGGCTGGCGACAGAGGCTTCCACGGTCAGCGCGGCGAGAACCTCGGCGGTCACCGCCGGATGGATCGCGCTGGCATCGCTTTCCGGCAAGGCCGAAAGCTCCACGCCCAATTCCTCGGCCCGCTTCACGCAAGATCCAACGACATGGTGAGCATCGCGGAAAGGCAGGCCCGCTTCGCGCACCAGCCAATCGGCCAGATCCGTGGCGGTGGAATAGCCCGATGCCGCCAATGCCCGCATCCGATCCGTGCGGAAGGTCAGCGTTTCGACCATGCCGGTCATCGCCGCGAGGGAAAGGGCCAGTGCATCAAAGGCTTCAAAGACGGTTGCCTTATCGTCTTGGAGGTCTTTGCTGTAGGTCAGTGGCAGGCCCTTGACGACAACGGCAAGGCGTTGGAACGCGCCGAGCAACATGCCGGCGCGGCCCCGCACCAATTCGGCGGCATCGGGGTTGCGCTTTTGCGGCATGATCGACGAACCCGTTGACCATGCGTCTGGCAGGCTGATGAAACCAAAGGGCTGGCTGGCCCAGATGACGATTTCTTCGGCAAAGCGCGACAAATGAATAGCGGCGATGCTCGCGGACGCACAGAATTCCAGCGCGAAATCGCGATCCGATACCGCGTCGATGCTGTTGGCCATGGGCCGATCAAAGCCCAGCGCCTTGGTGGTCGCATGGCGATCGACAGCAAAGCCGGTGCCCGCCAAAGCGGCAGCGCCAAGGGGCGATTCATTCAGGCGCACCCGCGCATCACGAAAGCGGCTGCGATCCCGCGCCAGCATTTCCACATAGGCCAACAGATGGTGACCCAAGGTGACCGGCTGAGCGACCTGAAGATGGGTGAAGCCGGGCATGATCGTTTCAGCATGTTCCTCGGCCCGCGCCAGCAATGCCATTTGCATCGCGGCCAAGCCCTGATCGATGCGGTCGCTGGCGGTGCGCACCCATAGGCGGAAATCGGTGGCGACCTGATCATTGCGCGAACGCGCGGTGTGCAGACGCCCCGCTGCATCGCCGATCAATTCGCGCAGGCGCGATTCGGTCGTCATATGGATATCTTCGAGTGACAAATCCACCGGAACGCCGTTGGCGGCATATTCCTGCGCGATCTGGGTCAAGCCTGCGTCGATTTTCACAGCGTCTTCAGCGGAAATAATGCCCTGTGCGCCCAGCATTTCCGCATGGGCGCGGCTGGCCGCTATATCTTCTTCCCACAATCGTTTATCAATCGGGATCGAAGCGTTAATTTCTTGCATGATGGCTGCGGGACCGCCACCAAAGCGCCCGCCCCACATGCTGTTACTGTTCGGAGAAGTCGTCATTCGCCGCTTTCCACATCAATATGCTGTCCTTGCCCTGATGATGATCGGGGCCACTGTTGCTGGGTGCGATAGGGAAAAGCAGGCCAGCGAGCAAGTATTGGCGCCAAGCGATGCGGCGTCTTCTGCCGCGCAGAGCGGTGCCGCCGCCCAGCCAGCAGGCGCGCAATATCAGATTGACCGCAGCCACAAAGGCGAAATGGCCCCGGATGCGCCCTTTTCAGGCCCCAAGGGCGAGGCGGTTCGCCTGCGTGATTTTGCGGGCCAACCCTTGCTGATCAACCTATGGGCCACATGGTGTGCGCCCTGCGTTGCCGAAATGCCGACGCTGGATGCGCTGGCAACAAAATGGCAGGGCCAGCGCCATGTGATCGCCGTATCGCAGGATTTACAGGGGGCGGCCATTGTCGGTCCATGGGTTGAAAAGGCCGGACTAAAAGCGATATTGCCCTATAGCGACGCTGAAAATGCGCTGATGGATCATTATAACAGCGTGCTGCCAACCACCATCTATTATGATCGCGAGGGCCGCGAATTGTGGCGGGTAGTCGGCGCGCTGGACTGGATGGGCGAAGAAGCGGCGGCGCTGTTGAACGAGGCCAATTAACGCCGCTTCAGGCGAAGTGACACATGGCATATGCCGCGTGCCACGGCCTAGGGTTTTGACCCTAAGGCTTAACGAAGAAAGCCTTTGCAGTAATTTCCACGGGCATAATAATCGAAGATCACGCCGCTGCGGGCGTGAAAATCGATGGTGCAGGTGTAATTGCGCGTGGCGACGACACCGCCATGGGCATTGATCCCCTGTTGCACGCTATGGAATCTATAGGTCAGCACGTCATAACGGCCCTGACCATCTGCCGCCATATGAGCAGATTCGGGCGCACCCCATTGGCGCTGGAGATTGTCGCTAGAGCCATTGATCCATGTTTCCAGCGAATCGACCGCATAAGCGGTGCGGCGATTGCGTCTTTGGCCTTCCTCTAGGGTTTGCGCCGCATGTTTTTGCGTCGCTTTTAATTGCTCACCCGTTTGGGCCAAGCCACGGCCCAATTCCGCCCATTCCTCCGCCGTCATGGTGCGGGTGTGGGGTGGTTTGACGCCGTCCGTCCATAATTTTTCCCAAAAGAAATTGCTGATGATCGGCCCGGTATCGCCCAGAATGAGAAAGCCATTTTCGTGCAGGCTTTCTGGCGTCGCGAAAATACCGCCGGGGGCGATGTCTTGGGCCTGCGTTGGCAGCGGCGTTCGCTTCTTTCGCAATTTCTTAGCGTTTTTAGCTTGTTGCGCGTGTATCGCATTGCGTTCCGCCCCAAAGGCACAGGCGAATTTCAGCACTTGCTGCTCGCCAAAAGAACGGGGGGCCTGCAAAGCCATATTTGGCACCTGTTCTACGCGCTTGTGCCGCCAGAGCAATTGCGAGGTGATGGTTTCCATCATCCCCGTATCGCAATTCACGCTATAAAGTTGGGCGACGCGATCTGGCTTGTCCGCCGCTTCATAGATGATGCTGGCGCGGGCCATATATCCGTTGGGCTTCATCGGGTCAGAATGGATGAAATCACTGTCCACCACATAGGCTTCGCGGTTCGGCTTGTCCCCGACCTGTGCGACCAGCCAATAGGTTTCGGCATCAGCCGTCACCGGAGCAAGCAAGCCCAAGCCCAAAATGGCTGCGGTGATTTTCTTCATCTGTTTTCCCTACACAAGCTTAGGCCTTGCACAAGCTAGACCTAGACCAGTCGAGGTAAGCCAAGTGCTAGCGTGTCAAAATCAGCACGCCACTCTGTGGCTGTCATCACTATTGGTGTAAATAGTGTAAAAACAACCTATTGCTTCACATATCCGCGCAATGCAGGACTAAGGGGTTCAGTCAGTATTTTTGCTTCCGTCCGCAATATGCTGTCCCAATTGCCGGACGGCTTGGCCCAAAATTGCGATTTCGTCTGATGAGCGGGAACCGGCGAAAAAACTGAGGGATAGCGAGAAAGCCTGTGCTGCCTGCGGGACCACCGCCGCGATAGAGGCAATGCTGACATGGGCATAGCCATTGTCGATCGCAAAGCCTTCGGTTTCCGTGCTGCGGATTTGGCCCAGATATTCCGAGAAGCTGAGGGCGCGTTGCCAGCGCACCGCGCCAAACAGGCGTTGGATTTCCGCCTGCGGCAAATTTTGCGCCGCCAATATAGCGCGGCCAACCGACCCGCTGCCCAAAGGTTGGCGTTGATGATTGGCCAAGCGGATGACCATGGCGGCGTTGCTTTCGGCATGGGCGACCAGTTGCAGCCTTTCTTTGGGGGCAACTTGCCACAGACCAACTGTCACCTCATGCTGGATAGCAAAGCGAGCAATGAGCGGGCGGGCACGCTCGATGATCTGGCGGGCCTCGCTGTCATGGAACAGGCCGGATGCCGCCCAAGGGGCCGCGAGACGATATTTTTTGCCCGGATCTTCCCGCACCACCGCACCTTCGGCCAGCAAGGTTCGCAGCAGGTTGAAACAAGTGGATGGCCCCAGGCCGACCAAGCGTGCCGTTTCCGATAAGGTGAGCGGCTCTGTGTCGCCCAACAATCGCAAAATGGCGAAAGCCTGAGTGACGGAACGAACTTCGCTGGCCATGAAACCCTCGCTTAACTTTTCACAATTGTGAAAATTGTTTCCTGTATATTGAATTACTCTCTGCCACTGCCTAATCCTCTATCCAAGAGCAAGGGAGATTTTCATGGCCGGAATTTTGGCGGGCAAGGTTGTTGCCATCACGGGAGCGGGTCGCGGCGTGGGGCGCGAGATTGCGCTGTTATGCGCCCGTGAAGGGGCCAGCGTCGTCGTCAATGATTTGGGCACATCGGGCGAAGGCGAAGGAGTGGACCTGTCGCCGGCGCAAGAAACGGTGAATGATATTCGGGCCGCAGGCGGCAAGGCCGTCGCCAATGGCGCGAGCGTCGCGGATCCCAAGGGCGCCGCCAGCATCATCGAAGATGCGGTGCAAAATTTTGGCCGCATTGATGCGGTGGTGAACAATGCAGGCATTTTGCGCGACCGCATCTGGCATAAAATGAGCCATGAAGATTGGAACGCCGTGATCGACGTGCATCTAAACGGCTGTTTCAATGTGTCGAAAGCGGCCACCCCCTATTTCAAAGATCAGGGCAGCGGCAGCTTCATACATTTCACATCGACCAGCGGCCTGATCGGCAATTTCGGCCAAGCCAATTATTCGGCGGCGAAGCTGGGCATTGTCGGCCTGTCGCAAAGCATTGCGCTGGATATGGCCCGCGCCGGTGTGCGGTCCAACTGTATCGCGCCTTTTGCATGGAGCCGGATGACCGCCAGCATTCCCGCCACCACGCCAGAAGAAATTGAGCGGGTGGAGCGTATGAAAAGCATGAGCGCCGATAAAATCGCGCCATTGGTGGTTTTCCTTGCCAGCGACGCATCCGCTGAGGTGAGCAATCAAATTTTCTCGGTTCGCAAAAATGAAATCGCGCTCTTTTCCAAGCCGCGCCCCATTCGTTCGATGCAGAAAAATGAAGGCTGGACGCCGCAGAGCATTGCGGATGAACTGTTGCCCGCTTTCCGCCCCAGCTTTGCGGACCCCGCCGAGCGCAGCGGCGATGTGTTTGGATATGACCCGATCTAGAGCATGATAGGATAAAACCCATCATATTCTTGTTTTTTATGTTCGCATGATCTGACCGGAAAACCGGTTCCCACTTTTCCGGATCATGCTGAAAAGGAAACCGTCATGTATTCCATGCTGAACGGCTTGTCGGTGATTGAGGCGTCATCCTTTGTCGCCTCGCCCACTGCGGGTCTTTATATGGCGCAAATGGGCGCGGAGGTGATCCGCGTCGACCAAATTGGCGGTGGGCCGGATTATCGGCGCTGGCCAGTGACGGACAAGAATGACAGCCTCTATTGGGAAAATTTAAACCGCGCCAAAAAATCGGTCGCGCTGGATTTAGGACGCCCCGAAGGGCGGGAGTTGTTGCAGGCCTTGGTGCGCGAAACAGGGCAGTTTATCACCAATTTCCCAGTGAATGGTTTTCTGAGCCATGACGAATTGGCGAAAGGCCGCAAGGATTTGGTGACGGCGCGCGTCATGGGCTGGGCTGATGGCTCCCCCGCTTTGGATTATACGGTCAATAATGCCGTCGGTTATCCGATGATGACCGGCGCGGGACCGGAGCCGGTGAATCATGTGCTGCCCGCATGGGATTTTTTAAGCGGGGCCTATGCCGCCTTTGCATTGATGGCCGCCATTCAGCGCCGCAGCCAAACCGGCGAAGGCGCGGAGATCCGCATTCCCTTATCAGATGTCGCGATTGGCAGCGTGGCCAATTTGGGCGGCATTGCGGAAATTTTATATAGCGGCGAAAATCGCCCGCGCCTTGGCAATGCGGTTTATGGGCTGTTTGGCCGCGATTTCCTGACCCGCGATGGGCAGCGGATGATGATTGTGGTCGTCACCCCGCGCCAATGGGCCAATTTGCTGGATGCCCTGCAATTAACCAGCGCGGTCGCCGCGATTGAGGCGGAGCGCGGCGTGAGCTTCGCCAAAGATGACGGCCTGCGCTTCACCCACCGCGATGCGCTCTATCCCCTATTTGAACAAGCCATTGGCGCGCGCGATATGGCCGACTTGGTGCCCGCCTTTGATGCAGGCGGCATTGTTCACAGCCCCTATCGCACCATGAAAGATGCGGTGCATGACCCGAAATTGGTGGCGGACAACCCGATTTTTGGCGCGGCAGAGAATCCCAGCGGATTCGAATATCCGGCGGCGGGCAGCTTTGGCAGCGTGCCGCAAATGGAACGGCAAGCACCCCGCCCGGCCCCGCGCAACGGGCAGCATAGCGAAGAGATTTTGAGCCAGCGTTTGAAGCTGAGTTCCGGAGAATTGGGCCGTTTGATCGACACGGGAATCGTCGGCACCGGCCATAAGGGAGAAAAATCATGACCACACGTCGCGCGGCCATTGTCGCCCCCATCCGCACTGCCGTTGGAAAATTTGGTGGCAGCCTGTCGTCCATGACCGCTGGGGATTTGGGCGCGGTGATTTTGAAGGCGCTGATGGAACGCACCAAAATTGACCCGTCACGCGTGGATGATGTGGTGTTTTCCCAAGGCTATGGCAATGGCGAAGCGCCTTGCATTGGCCATTGGTCATGGCTGGCAGCAGGGTTACCGCTGGAAGTGCCGGGCTATCAGCTGGATCGGCGCTGCGGCTCTGGTTTGCAGGCCATCGTCAATGCCGCAATGATGGTGCAGACGGGTGTGTCGGACGTGGTGGTCGCTGGCGGCGTGGAAAGCATGTCCAACGTCGAACATTATACCACCGATGTTCGCAAAGGTGTGCGGGCGGGCAATTTGACCCTGCATGACCGGCTGACGCGGGGGCGCGTGATGTCGCAGCCTGTCGAGCGGTTTGGCGTGATTTCGGGGATGATCGAGACGGCGGAAAATCTGGCCAAAGATTATGGCATCAGCCGTGAGGCCTGCGACGCTTATGCCGTGCGCAGCCACCAAAATGCCGCCGCAGCTTGGGCCAAGGGCTTGTTCGCGGATGAACTGGTGCCCGTGAGCGTACCGCAGCGCCGCGGTGATCCGATCCTCTTTGATCATGACGAAGGCTATCGCGCCGACGCCACCATGGAAAGCCTTGGCAAGCTGCGCCCATTGGAAGGCGGCGTGGTGACGGCGGGCAATGCCAGCCAGCAAAATGACGCGGCGGCAGCCTGCCTGATCGTGGCGGAGGATAAGCTGGAAGAATTGGGACTGGAGCCAATTGCCTATTTCCATAGCTGGGCCGCGGCAGGTTGTGACCCCAGCCGGATGGGCATTGGGCCTGTGCCAGCCGTCGAGCGCCTGTTTGCGCGCAATGGTCTGGGCTGGAATGACATTGATCTGGTGGAACTCAACGAAGCCTTTGCGCCGCAGGTGCTGGCTTGCCTGAAGGGCTTTGGCTGGAGCGACGATGACAGCCGCATGGATATGCTGAACGTCAACGGCAGCGGCATTTCGCTGGGCCACCCGATTGGGGCGACCGGCGGACGCATTTTGGCGAATTTGACCCGCGAATTGCAGCGTCGCGGCGGCAAATATGGATTGGAAACCATGTGCATTGGCGGCGGCCAAGGCATTGCAGCGATATTTGAGGCAGCATGATCCCCGATTATAACGACATTCGCGAGGAAGTGGCCAAGCTGTGCGCAGCCTTTCCCGGCCCCTATTGGCAAGCCAAGGATAAAGAGCGGGCCTATCCCACCGAATTTGTCACGGCTTTGGGCGAGGCGGGCTATTTGGCGGCGCTGATCCCCGAAGAATATGGCGGTGCCGGCCTGCCCTTGTCCGCAGCAGCGGCGATTTTGGAGGAGATCCAACGCCAAGGCTGCAATGGCGGAGCGGTTCATGCGCAAATGTATGTGATGGGCACGGTGCTGCGCCACGGATCGGACGAGCAAAAGGCCCGCTATCTGCCGCGCGTGGCGACAGGGGAATTGCGCTTGCAAGCCTTTGGCGTGACCGAACCGACCAGCGGCACCGATACGCTGAGCCTGAAAAGCACCGCCGTGCGCGATGGCGATGATTATATCGTCAACGGCCAGAAAATCTGGATCAGCCGCACCGAACATAGCGACTTGATGATCCTGCTCGCCCGCACCACGCCGCGCGATCAGGCCGCAAGCCGCACCGATGGTTTGTCGGTGTTCATCGTCGATATGAAAGAGGCTTTGGCAGCAGGTTCGCTGACCATCCGCCCCATTGATACGATGATGAACCATGCCACGACGGAATTATTCTTCGACAATATGCGCGTGCCCGCCGCCAATTTAATTGGCGAGGAAGGCAAGGGTTTTCGCTATATCTTGTCCGGCATGAATGCCGAGCGGTTGTTGATTGCCGCCGAATGCATTGGTGACGCCAAATTCTTCATCGAGCGCGCCAGCAATTATGCCAAAGAACGGGTGCTATTTGGGCGGCCCATTGGGCAGAACCAAGGGGTGCAATTCCCGATTGCGCGGGCTTATGCGCAGATGAAAGCTGCCGAATTGATGGTGCATGATGGCATCGCCAAATATGAGGCGGGCGAGAATGTCGGCGCGGAAGCCAATATGGCGAAGATGCTGGCCGCTGAGGCGAGCTGGGCCGCTGGCGAAGCGGCGATCCAAACCCATGGCGGCTTTGGCTTTGCCGCGGAATATGACATTGAGCGCAAATTCCGCGAAACCCGCCTCTATCAAGTCGCGCCGATCAGCACCAATATGATCCTGTCTTTCGTGGCGGAGCATGTGCTGGGGATGCCGCGCAGCTATTAAATGATGGCAAAAGCGTTGGGTGGGAGGGCGCTGCCTTCCCCCCCCCCATCATTTGCCGTGAAGAAAGGTGCGAATCGCATCGGCGGTGGCCTTGGGATCTTCGACCATCGGCACATGGCCGACATCCTCAAAAACCACTGCCTGACTGCCCTTGATGCCAGCCTCCATCACCGGCACGCAGCTGACGTCGATCAGGCGATCATGCCGGCCCCAGATGATCAGCGTGGGCACCTGAATCTCGCTTAAACGATCATTGAGCGGATCATCGCGCATTTCGCGGGCGATGATCCAGAAAATCGCATCCAGCTGATCTTGATAGCGCAGAGCATCGGCATGGAAAGCGGGTTTCAGGCGCGCGGGGATGCGGGGCGGCTTATGCGCCACAAAGGCCATAAAGCGTTCGCTATCGGCCAAATCGTGCAGGCTGAGCGGATTATAAGTTTCATCCGCGGCCAATTGTTGCAGCTCGCTTTCCTGGCTGCCCATCACCCCGGCATTGTCGATCAAGATCAGGCTAGCGAGCGCATCGGGATAATCCATCGCATAGCGCATGGCGATCCAGCCGCCCATGCTATTGCCTGCCAAATGTGGGCGCTTTATGCCCAATGCATCAACAAAAGCTTTGAACCGGCGGGTCTGGCTGGCGTTATCAAAGCCGATATCGCTGCGCCTTTCATTTTCGCCAAAGCCCGGCAAATCGGGCGCGATCAGATGAAAATCCTGTTTCAATAGCGGCGCTACAAAGGCCCAATTATCCTTTTCTCCGGAAAAACCGTGGATCAGGATCAGCGTCGGTTTGCTGAGATCGCCGCCTTCCAAATAGGGCCATTGGCGGCCCTCCACCAACAAGTGTTTTTGCACCCAGCCGCCCTTTTTGCGCAAGCGCGCGCGGCCAAAGGCCAGCAAATGGGCCGGGAAGAAAAAATAGATCAGCAACATGGCGACGATCAGCGCCAATATGATGAACAACAGGATTTTCAACATCATATGGCCCACCCCATTTCCTTATGCCACCGGTGGCAAATGCCGATCACACCATGTGATCAGATCGGCGATCACCTCTGCCCGTTCCGGTTCGTTATAAATTTCATGAAACAGACCATCATAAATCTGAATCTGCTTATCCACCGAGCCCAGAAAAACGAAAAACTGCTCTGACCCTTGCATCGCCGTCAGTTGATCAGCGCCGCCATGCTGGATGAACAAAGGCAAGTGAATGGCTCGCCGATGCTGCGCGACACGATCCATCGCCTGCAACATCTCATGCCCCAAGCGTGCGCTGATCTTGCCGCGATAGACCAAGGGATCAGAGCGATAGGCCGCAACCACCGCCGAATCACGGCTGACCGCATCGCCATTGAGCGACAACACACCCATTTTGGGCGCATAGCGCGACAAGATGCGGCTGGCCGCCTTCATCAAGCGCGATGGCCGCTTGGCCGGAGCCAGCGCCGGGCCGGATAAGGCCGCCGCGATAAAATCATGTTGATGATCGATCAGATAATCGGCCGCGATCAGCCCGCCCATACTATGGCCGACCAGAAACAATGAGGCGGCATCGCCCTGCTCTGCCCGCACCTGCGCCACCAGCGCATCCAGACCATCGCGATAGACCGAAAATTGCGGCACAAAACCGCCCACGCCATCGGATGTGCCATGGCCCCAATGATCGATGGCATAAACGGCATAGCCAGCCGTGTTGAAGGCGGCTGCCAATGGTGCATAGCGGCCGCCATGCTCAGCATAGCCATGGGATAACAATATCGCGGCGCGCGGCGGCACCTGCGGCAACCAGCAGTGCAGCGTCAGCGCATCGCCCGCCGCCACGCTGCCCGGTGGCAAGATCAGGCGCGTGACGAGATCAGCCAATATGGCCCGCCTTTGCGCTATTCCGGTCGCTTTGACGCGTCATCATCCGATCTGCCCCTGCCCCGATGCGGCGCCCCGCTCTTTTGAACCGAACCGCGATCAGCGACTATGCTGACAGGGTTGCGCTTCTGGATCAACCGCGAAGGCGACAAGCCTCCTTCGCCAGCCGCTCAACCACCGCATAATCAAGCGGCGATTTGGGCACCACCCAGCTGCCGCCGACGCATAAAACCGATTCCAGCGCCAGCCATTGCGCCGCATTCTGGGGCGTGATGCCGCCGGTTGGACAGAATTTCACTCCGCCAAAGGGCCCGATCAACGCTTTGAGTGCCGCAATGCCGCCGCTTGCTTCCGCTGGAAAAAATTTAAATGCGGTCAGCCCCAGATCCAGACCGCGCATGATATCACCGGCATTGGCGACACCGGGCAGGAAGGGCACTGTGCTGGCCAGTGCGGCGCGGCCCAAGGGATCGGTCAGCCCCGGCGATACGATAAATTGCGCGCCCGCCTCCAGCGCCTGATCCAGCATGGCGGGATTGAGCACCGTTCCCGCCCCCACAATGGCGCCCGGCACGGATTGCATCGCCCGCATTGCATCCAGCGCGGCAGGCGTGCGCATTGTCACCTCCAACACTCGCAGTCCGCCAGCAACCAAGGCCTGCGCCATCGGCACGGCATCCTGAACATCATCGACCATGATCACAGGAATGACGGGCGCAATGCGCATCAATTGCTGAATATCTTGAAAGGCCTGATCTGCCATCACCTGTTTCGCTACCGCCTGTTCCTGCTGTATATTATCGGTCACATCATCTGTTCCATTGCAGCGAGCATGGCCGAGGCGCCTTTTTCTGCATCATCAGCCAACAGGCGATAGACGCTGAACAATTCGCGCCCGACACCCAGAGCGGGCGGCGGCGCGATGGCGGGCGATCGGGCCGCCCAATCCTCGGCATCGACCAATGCCTGAACCTCGCCAGAGGCCGCGCAGATGCGAATCCTATCGCCATCTTGCAGATAAGCGATAGGGCCGCTGCTGCCGTCCACGCCCGGCAAGGCTTCAGGCGAAAGATGGATGACCGCAGGCACTTTACCGCTAGCCCCCGACATGCGTCCATCGGTGAGCAGCGCAACCCGAAAGCCGCGATCCTGCAACACGCCCAAAGCTGGTGTGAGCTGGTGCAATTCCGGCATACCATTGGCGCGCGGACCTTGAAACCGCACCACGACCACCACGTCACGGTCCAGCTCGCCCGCCTTGAACGCCGCTTGAACTGCGGCTTGGGTGTCAAAAATGCGGCAGGGTGCTTCGATCGTCCAGCGATCTTCCGCCACGGCGCTGGTCTTCATAATCGCCCGGCCGAGATTACCGACCAACAGCCGCATACCGCCATCGGGTGAAAAAGGCGCCGCAACGGGACGCAGCATCGCATCATCCCGCGTTTCGGTCGTCGCAGCTCGCCACCGCAGCTGATCATCTTCCAGCACCGGCTCCGCGGCATAATCGGCCATGGTGCCGCCGACCGTCAGCACATCATCATGCAGCAAGCCAGCGTCCATCAATTGGCGCACAACAAAGGCCATGCCGCCCGCCGCATGGAAATGATTCACATCGCCGTCGCCATTGGGATAAATGCGCGACAGCAACGGCACAGCATGGCTGAGATCGGAAAAATCCTGCCAATCAATCTGAATGCCAGCGGCGCGGGCGATCGCGGGCAGATGGATGGCATGGTTGGTGGAGCCGCCTGTCGCCAACAGGCCGATGGCCGCATTGACAATCGCTTTTTCATCCACACAGGCCGATAGCGGCCGATAATCATCCCCATCCCAGCCGATTTCGGTGATCCGATGGGTAGCGGCGCGAGTGAGTTGCTGGCGCAGCTTGGTGCCGGGATTGATGAAGGCCGCGCCCGGAATATGCAGGCCCATCACCTCCATCATCATCTGATTGCTGTTGGCTGTGCCGTAAAAAGTGCAGGTTCCCGCGCTGTGATAGCTGGCCGATTCCGCATCCAGCAGTTCCGCCCGGCCCACCTTGCCCTCGGCATAAAGCTGGCGGATACGCTGTTTTTCCTTATTGGGCAGGCCAGAAGGCATCGGCCCCGCAGGCACGAGGATTTGCGGCAAATGACCAAAGCGCAAACCGCCGATCAACAGCCCCGGTACGATCTTGTCACAAATGCCCAGATGCAGCGCCGATTCAAACATCGCATGGCTGAGCGCGATGGCCGTGCCCTGTGCGATGGTATCGCGGCTGAAAAGGGATAGGTCCATCCCCGCCTGCCCCTGCGTCACCCCATCACACATGGCAGGAACGCCGCCGGCCACCTGCGCCGTGGCGCCCTTTTCCCGCGCAAATATCTTTATCAGCTCTGGAAAACGGCCATAGGGCTGATGGGCGGACAGCATATCATTATAGGCCGTGACGATGCCGATATTCATGCGCTGCCCAGCGCGGATGATCGGCTTGTCGCCATCCGATGCCGCAAAGCCATGCGCCAAATTGCCACAGGATAAATTGCCGCGATTGGTGCCCGCCTCGCGCTGACGATCCATCAGCACCAGATAGGCGGCGCGGCTGGCGCGGCTGCGATCAATGATGCGATCCGTCACCTTGGCGACGGCGGGGTGCAATGCTGTCATGGCTTCATCCTTATCGGCAAAATCCTGCCCCCGCCCCTGCGTCTTCCGCTTGGCCGCTGATCAATCATACCAGCTGGACCCATCGCGTTCGATCAGCCCCATGGCGCTGGATGGCCCCCAACTGCCAGCGGTATAATGTTGCGGCGCCTGCGCTGTTTCATCCCATGCATGGCGAATGGCATCAATCCATTCCCATTGCGCCTCCACCTCATCCCGGCGCACAAATAAGGTCTGCTCGCCTTCGATGAAATCCAGTAGCAGCCGTTCATACGCAATGGGGCGGCGCTGCCCGGCGAAACTATGCGATAACGAAACATCCAAGGTCACATCCCGCAAAGTCACGCCATTACGATCCAGACCGGGCTGCTTGGCCATCACCTTCACCTGAATATTTTCCTCAGGCTGAAGTTTGATGATCATCCGATTGGCATCCAATTGGCCGCCACCAAGCGCAAAAATATTGTGCGGCACCGGCTTGAACTGGATCATCACTTCGGATCGGCGAAGCGGCATGCGTTTGCCGGTGCGCAGATAGAAAGGCACGCCTTTCCACCGCCAATTATCAATATACGCTTTCAATGCGACGAAAGTTTCCGTGTTGGATGGCGCGCCCAGTTCATCGGCATAGCCCGCAACCGGCAATCCATTGACCGCACCGGCAATATATTGGCCCTTCACACTATGGGCCTTCACATCGACGCTGCTCATTTTGCGCAGCGACCGCAGCAGCTTCACCTTTTCATCCCGCACCGCTGTGGCGCTGACGCTGGCGGGCGGTTCCATCGCGATGATGGCGAGCAGTTGCAGCATATGATTTTGCACCATATCGCGCAGAGCGCCAACCCCATCATAATAGGATATGCGCCCTTCCAGCCCCACCGTTTCCGCGACCGTGATCTGCACATGATCAATTGCCTGCGCATTCCACAGCGGCTCAAACAACATATTGGCAAAGCGCAGCGCCATCAAATTCTGGACCGTATCTTTGCCGAGATAATGATCGATACGAAACACCCGATCTTCGGCGAAGGCCGAGGCCAGATCATCATTCACCTGATGCGACGAGGCCAGATCATGGCCAATCGGCTTTTCCATCGCGATACGGCAATCGGCGCAGGCGATATTGGCATGGGCCAGCCCGCGTGCAATCGGCCCGAAAGAGGATGGCGGTGTCGAAAGATAGACCCCCACCGGCTGGCGCAAGCGATCCCCCAGCACAGAAGCGAGCTTGGCAAAATCATCCGCGACAGCGGCATCGACGGCGCAATAATCAATCCGCGCGAGAAAATCGGCAAGCTGGGCTTCGTTCAAGCCCTCGCCTTCCAAATTCTGGGTCAGGCTTTTGCGGATCTGATCATGAAATGCATCGCGCGTTATGTCGGATCGGCCCGATCCGATGATCGTCAACCGATCATCCAGCAAGTCATTGCTATGCAGGTTATAAAGCGATGGAAACAACATCCGGTGCGCCAGATCACCCGTGGCGCCGAACAAGACCAGCGTTTCGACTTTCACGCTCACACACTTCCCCTTGGGATCATCGCATCGCCATGCATTGCCGGGACACACTAAAGGCATCGAGGCGCCTGCCAAATGGCCATCCCAACGGTGAAGCAGCTAGGCCCGAAATGCAACGCGGATAGCGAACCGCCGCCATGCCAACATATCTGGCCAAGTGATGCGAAACGGCTTAGCATCATGACGATGCAAAATATGGATCAGCCCTTTGACGTGATCATCATTGGTGGCGGCATTAACGGCGCGGGCGCGGCGCGGGACGCGGCCGGGCGCGGGGCGAGCGTGCTGCTGCTGGAGCGGGGCGATCTGGCGCAAGGCACCTCTTCCGCATCCACCAAGCTGATCCATGGCGGCTTGCGCTATCTGGAACATTATGAATTTTCGCTGGTGCGAGAGGCCCTGAAAGAGCGTGAAATTCTGTGGTCCATTGCGCCTCATTTGATCGAACCCAAACGCTTTATCCTACCTTATATCAAAGGCCTGCGCCCTCGCTGGATGCTGCGAGCGGGATTGTTTCTTTATGACCATATCGGTGGCCGCAAAGCATGGCCGGCGACCCAATCGGTCGATCTCACCCGCCATCCTGCTGGCGCGCCCTTGCAAAATAGCTATCGCCGCGGCTTTGAATATTCCGATGGCTGGGTGGATGATGCCCGGTTGGTGATCCTGAACGCGCGCGACGCCAAGGTCCATGGTGCCCAAATCCGTCCCCGCACCGAGGCGCAGCGCATCAGCGTGCAAAATGGCCTCTGGCGCGTGGAGGCCAGCAGCGACGCAAGCGGTCATCCCAGCAACGACAATGGCTCTACCCATGTTTTTTACGGACGCAGCATCATCAACGCTGCCGGGCCGTCCGTGCTGGATATATTGCACCGCGCCGATGCCGCGCCCGATCATAAAATGCGGCTGGTTCGCGGATCCCATATCGTTGTGCCCGCCATCTTCACCCATGATTATGCTTATTTTTTTCAACTGCCCGATGGGCGCATTTTTTTCGCTATCCCCTATCAACAGGATTTTACCCTGATCGGCACCACAGATGTCGATCATAAGGACCCATCCGCCAAATTGGTGGCGAGCGAGGAAGAAATCGCCTATTTATGTGATGGTGCCAACCTCTATTTCAAAACCGAAATCAGCCCGCGCGATGTGCTGTGGAGCTATAGCGGAGTGCGCCCGCTGATTGACGATGGATCGGGCAAGCCGGAAGCGGCCACGCGGGGCTATCGCATTGATGTCGACAGCGAAAAGGGGCCGCCCCTGCTGACCATCTATGGCGGAAAAATCACCAGCTATCGCCATGTTGGCGAAAAGGCAGTGGACCAATTGCTGGCCTATCTAGATGTGAGCCGTCCTGGACCATGGACCACCACACGGCCCCTGCCCGGCGGCGATTTTGCCCCCGGTCATATCGATGGTTTGATCGCCAATTATCACTATCATCATGGCTTTATGGCGCCCGATACAGTGCAGCGCATTGCCCATAGCTATGGCACGGATGCGCGCCGCTGGCTTGGCAATGCGAAAAGCTGGGGTGATCTGGGCGGCGAAATCGCCCATGGATTGAGCCGCGCTGAGGTGAAATGGCTGGTTCACGAAGAATGGGCCCGCACGGTGGACGATATTTTGTGGCGGCGCACCAAGCTGGGCCTGCGCTTTACCGTGCCGGAAAGGGCCGATTTGAACCGGATATTGGCCACGTTTTAAGGCCCATAGGCGAGATTTCAGCAATCAAGATTGGAAGGTTAAGCGAATGAAAAAGAAGATGAAATTCGCTGTTGCATTGGGCTTATGCGCCATTGTGGCGGCAGGCGGCGTGCTGGCTTTCACATCCAGCCCCAGCGTCGCGGCCATTGAACAAGGCGCGCGCGCGCCTGATTTCACCCTGAATGCGGCCAAAGGCGGCCAAGCCTATCGCCTCAATCTGGCGCAGGAATTGCGCAAAGGGCCGGTGGTGCTCTATTTCTTTCCCGCCGCTTTCACCCCCGGCTGCACCGTTGAGGCGAATCTCTTTGCGGAAAAGAGCGATGATTTCCAAAAATTGGGCGCGCAGGTGATCGGCGTAACCGCTGGGAATATCGATCGGGTGGCGGAGTTTTCCAAGGTGGAATGCCGCGATAAATTTGCTGTCGCCGCCGATCCCGGTGCTGCTGTCGCCGCGCGCTATGAAGCGGCGATGCAGATTGCGGGCAAGCCGATGATGTCCAACCGCACATCCTTTGTGATCGCGCCGGATGGCCGGATTTTGCTGCGCTATACAGATCGCAAACCGCAAGGCCATATCACCCAGACGATGGCCGCGGTGCAGGCTTGGAAAGCGCAGCAGCGATAAGAGAAAAGCCGGTGAAACGAACAAGGCTGAGCATTTGCGCCAAGAAACTTCGCTATGCTGATGAACAGGAAGCGATGATAGCGGCCTTGCGCGCCAGCATCACTCTGCGCCCCTATCGCTGCGACCGTTGCGGCCTGTTTCATTTAACCAGCCGCACCAAGGGGAAGCGGCTGGATCGGCGGCAAATTCCCATGGCCCCGTCACGGAGCGAGCCGTCGCTAAGCGAAACGACACCGCTGAGCGAGCCGCCATCGCCAGCCTAATCGTCATCCTTGAATCGATCATCCGCGCCACCGCCGGATGCGATGGCGCGGATGATCATGATGGCAGGATCGATTATTCCGCTGGTTCCAGTTCAGCCACCGTTTCGGTGGGCTGACGGATCAGATAATCAAAGGCCGAAAGGGCCGCTTTGGCGCCGTCGCCCATGGCGATGACGATTTGCTTATAGGGCACGGTGGTGCAGTCGCCTGCGCCAAAGATACCGGCGACGCTGGTTTCACCCCGGGCGTCCACCTCTATCTCGCCGCGATTGGAAAGCGCGATGCTGCCTTCCAGCCATTCCGTGTTCGGCACCAAGCCGATTTGCACGAAAATGCCTTCCAATTCGATCCGATGCTCGCTGTCTGTCGTGCGATCCTTATAGATAAGGGCCTGCACCTTTTCGCCATCACCCTCCACCTGCGTGGTCAGTGCCGAGGTCAAAATGGTGACATTCGGCAAGCTGGCGAGCTTGCGTTGCAACACCGCATCCGCCCGCAATTGCTGATCAAATTCGATCAAGGTCACATGCTGGACAAGGCCCGCAAGATCGATGGCCGCTTCCACACCGGAATTGCCGCCGCCAATCACCGCAACGCGCTTGCCTTTATACAGCGGACCATCGCAATGCGGGCAATAAGCCACGCCCTTGTTGCGATATTCATCCTCGCCGGGCACGCCCATCTGCCGCCAGCGAGCACCGGTGGAAAGAATAACCGTGCGCGCCTTTAGCGATGCGCCATTTTCCAAGCGCACTTCATGCAAACCGCCGGGCTGGCTGGCCGGGATCAACTTTTCTGCCCGCTGCAGATTCATCACATCCACATCATAATCGCCAACATGCTGTTCCAACTGGGATACCAGCTTCGGTCCCTCAGTGTGCTGCACCGAAATGAAGTTTTCGATCGTCATCGTATCGAGCACCTGTCCGCCGAAACGCTCGGCGGCCATGCCAGTGCGAATGCCTTTGCGCGCCGTATAGATGGCCGCCGCTGCGCCAGCGGGACCACCGCCGACCACCAGCACATCAAACGCATCTTTAGCGGCGATTTTTTCTGCTACTCGTGCCGATGCACCGGTATCGATTTTGGCCAGAATTTCTTCCAATTCCATCCGGCCCTGACCGAAATTATCGCCGTTCAGGAAAATGGTGGGCACGGCCATGATCTTGCGTGCATCCACTTCGGTTTGGAACAAGGCGCCATCAATCGACGTGTGGGTGATGCGCGGGTTGATGACGCTCATCAAATTCAGCGCCTGCACAATATCCGGGCAATTTTGGCACGACAGCGAGAAATAGGTTTCAAAATGAAAATCGCCGTCCAGTGCGCGGATTTGATCCAGCACCTCATCAGAGGTTTTCGGCGGATGGCCGCCAACCTGCAACAGCGCCAAAACAAGCGAGGTGAATTCATGGCCCAGCGGAATACCGGCAAAGCGCACGCCAATATCGGTGCCCGTGCGGCGGATCAGAAAGCTAGGGCGGCGCGCATCATCATCGGTGCGCTTCACGCTGACCTTATCGGAAGCGGCCGCAATATCGTTAAGCAAGCTTTCCAGCTCTGCCGATTTCGGGCCGTCATCCAGCGATGCGAGCAGTTCGATGGGCTCGCGAATATTTACGAGAACAGCCTGAAGCTGCTGTTTCATCGATGCGTCAAGCATAGAGAGGCTCCTGTAAAAAAGGGTGGGGAGGAAAGAGAGGGAAAGGCTGTGGCCAGCCATGGGCGGCCCGCCGATTATGGCTGCGCCGAAACCGGCAGGTTCCGGCGCAGATTTAGATGCTCCACAGCCACTGAAGGCTGAGAATTTGACTTAGATTTTGCCGACGAGATCCAGCGAAGGAGCCAGCGTTGCTTCGCCTTCTTCCCACTTTGCAGGGCAAACTTCACCTGGATGGCTGACCCAATATTGCAGCGCCTTAATCTTGCGCAGCAATTCTGCAGCGTTACGGCCCACACCTTCTGGGGTGATTTCCAGCAGCTGGATCACGCCTTCAGGATCGACCACAAAGGTGCCGCGATCAGCTAGGCCAACGCCCGGACGCAACACTTCGAAATTGTTCGAGATGGTGTGATTCTGGTCGCCCAGCATATAATAGTTGATCTTGCCGATGGCTGGCGAGGTGTCATGCCATGCCTTGTGGCTGAAATGCGTGTCGGTCGAAACCGAATAGACTTCCACATTCATCGCCTGAAGCGTGGGATAAATATCCGCCAGATCTTCCAGCTCCGTGGGGCATACGAAGGTGAAATCGGCTGGGTAAAAGAAGAAAACGGACCATTTGCCCTTCACGTCGGCATCGGTGACGTCGACGAATTTGCCTTCTTTATATGCGGTCGCAGCGAAAGGTTTAATAGTCGTATTCAAAACGGACATGAATGAGCCTCCATTGGTTATCGGGAGATTCATATCTAGACGAAATTTAGTGATTGAGGAAATTAATTTATTAATCATCAGTGATCGCTTAAATCAATCACTGATCGAAAAAAGCGATCAGCTTGAGCACTGCCCGCCCCCAAATCCAATCGTGCCGATTCTTAGGATGCGTATCTGCACACCAAAGCTCAGGCTTGCAGCACCGCTTCAAACAGCCCGCGCAATCTCTCTTTATAAGCGCTTTCACTCTCAAACATGCAGTTCAGCCCGTCGCTTTCCATCACCGTGCGCAGCACGCTGACACCCATCATCAGAGCCAGCAACATATTGGCCCGCCATTGCGCAGATTCTCCGCCAATCTGATCGGCCAGCGGTTGTAATATATCATCGCCCATGATGCGGCGGATAATTTTTCCGGCTTTTGGGGAAGAAGCGGAACGCAACATGATGATAAACATTTCCATTCGATGGTCACGTTCAGCATTCACATCCTCTGTCACCAATTGGCACAGATGATCGGGCATGGTTTCCGCCGTCATCCCTTCAGAAAGCAGCGGGCGTTCATCCGAAGTCAAAACTTCCCCAAACAGCCCCTCTTTGCCACCGAAATATCGGCCGATCAGCGCAACATCCACCCCCACATCGCCCGCAATGTCGCGCAAACCCACACTATCATAGCTTTCCCGCATGAAGCGTTGATGGGCGGCGGCCAAGATCGCGGCCCTCGTAGCCACGGCATCCCGCCTACGGGTGATTGGTTTTTTCGTCATAGCAGTTTGTCATCTAAGCATTCTGCCCAACAAATCAACATCTGTTGACTTGCGAAATGAACATAGATATTCCGCATCAAAATCAGATGAGGGCTGCGCGCTCATCATCTTCATTCCTTGTTCAAACGGAAAAGATCTATTCCTATGCTTAAGCGGCTCTCCCTCGCCCCCGCATTGATCCTGATGTTGACGCTCGCCGCCTGTTCCGGCGGCGATGACGGACAAAATGGTCCTCCCCCCCTGCCGGTGACCATATCGGCACCTGTGATTCGTGACGTAACCGAATGGGAGGATTTTGTTGGCCGCTTTGAGGCGATTGAAAGCGTCGAAGTGCGCCCCCGCGCATCCGGCTATTTAACGCGCGTCCATTTCACTGACGGTCAATATGTTCGCAAAGGACAATTGCTGTTCAGCATTGATGCACGCCCAACACAGGCCGCATTGGATCAAGCCAAAGCGCAACTTGCCCGCTCACAGGCAACATTGATCAACGCCCGTACGGAATTGGCACGTTCTGAAAATCTGGCCAAAGCACAAGCCGCCAGCCAGGAAGAGGTGGAACAGCGCCGCGCCGCCTTGCGCGCCGCCGAAGCCGATCTGGCCGCATCACAGGCCGCCGTTCGCGCGGCCCAGTTGAATGTGGGCTTCACCAGTGTCACCGCGCCCATCTCAGGCCGCGTCTCGCAGCGCCTGATCGATGCTGGCAACAGCGTCGCTGCGGATCAAACGGTGCTGACGACGATTGTTTCGACCAGCCCAATTCACTTTTCTTTCCAAGGCTCTGAAGCCAGCCTGCTGAATTATGAGCGCCGCGGCGATACACTGCTCGGCGCGCCCGTTCGCATTCGTTTGCAGGGCGAAGATGATTATAGCCATGATGGCCGGATCGATTTTGTTGACAACGCCCTGTCCAGCGGATCCGGCACCATCGCGGTGCGCGCGCTGGTGCAAAATCCCGGTGGTAAGCTGGTGCCCGGCCTGTTTGGCCAATTGCAATTGGCTGCCTCCGCCCCGCAACCTGCCATGTTGCTGCCCGCCGCGGCCATTGTTACCGATGCCACCCGCCGCCTCGTCTATGTTGTGGATAAAGACAATATGGTGCAGCAGCGGCCCGTGGAACTGGGCACGATGGTGGGCGGTCTGCGCATTATCCGATCAGGCCTTGATGCCAAGGATCGGGTGATCATCAATGGTCTGCAACGGGTACGCCCCGGCCAGAAAGCACAGGTTGAGGTCGGTCGTTTTGACGATAATGGTCAGGTGATTGCGCCCAAATCTTCCAAAGAGGCGCAACAGCCCGGCCAGCAAGGTGCAGCGCCCAAGGGTGATGCCAAGGCGAAAGGCACCAATTCGTGAATTTCAGCCGCTTCTTTGTGGATCGGCCGATTTTTGCGGCCGTTATATCCATTTTCATCACCCTGATCGGGATATTCTCTTATCCCCAATTGCCGCTGTCGCAATATCCCGAAATTGCACCACCAACCATTGGGATTACCGCTTCCTATCCGGGCGCCTCGTCGGAAACCATCGCTGAAACGGTGGCCGCGACGCTGGAGCAGGAAATTAACGGCGTGGAAAACATGCTGTATCTGCAAAGCTCCTCGACACAGGGGATGGCGCAGATCACCATCACATTCGAGCCGGGAACCGACCTCGATTCCGCGCAGGTGCTGGTGCAGAACCGCGTTGCGCTAGCCGAACCCCGCTTGCCCGAACAGGTGCGCCAAATCGGCGTGCAGGTGGCCAAGCAGGAAACCGGCTTCCTGATGATCGTGGCGCTTTATGCCAAGGATGGCCTGCTCGATAGCGACTATGTCGGCAACTATGCCAACTCCACCATCAGGGATCGCCTGCTGCGGCTTGAAGGCGTCGGCGGCGTCCAGATGTTTGGCGGCGGCTTTTATTCCATGCGAATCTGGATTGATCCCGACAAGGCCGCTGCGCGCAACCTGACCTCCACAGAAATCATCGCAGCGCTGCAATCGCAGAATGTGCAGGTGGCTGGCGGCAGCTTGGGCGCGCCCCCCTATGATCAGGGCACGCCCGCTTTTGAACTGCCGGTTCAGGTGCCGGGTCGTCTCGTTTCGCCCGAAGAATTTGAAAATATCGTTATCAAAACGGATACCAGCAATGGCGCCATCACACGGGTGAAAGACGTCGCCCGGGTCCATCTGGGTAGCCAGGATTATAGTGTTCGCAGTGCCTTTAACGGCAATCCCGGCATCGGTATTGCGGTGATTCAACAGCCCGGCGCCAATGCGCTGGCGGCATCCAAATTGGTGCTGGACGAAATCGAAGCCGCGAAGAAAGACTTCCCCCCGGGGCTGGATTATCTGATCGCCTTCAACCCAACAGAATATGTCGAAGCATCGGTGACGGCGGTGCAGAAAAGCCTGCTCGAAGCGATTGTGCTGGTGGTCGTCGTTATTCTTGTTTTCCTGCAAAGCTGGCGGGCCGCGATCATTCCGATCATGGCCATTCCCGTAGCGCTGGTTGGCACTTTTGCTGTGCAATTGATGCTGGGCTATTCGATCAACTCCCTATCCCTGTTCGCGCTTGTGCTGGCGGTCGGGATTGTGGTCGATGACGCCATCGTTGTGGTGGAAGCGGTGGAGACGCATATTTCCAAGGGGCTAACGCCTCGGGAAGCCGCTCACCGCACCATGCGCGAGGTATCCGGTGCCTTGATTGCTATCGGCCTTGTTCTGGTGGCAGTGTTTGTGCCGACCGCCTTTGTGCCCGGCATTCCCGGCATTTTTTACCAGCAATTTGCGGTCACCATCGCGTCCGCGACCATTTTCTCGACCATATCGTCGCTGACCTTGTCGCCTGCCATGGCCGCTCTGCTGCTGAAACCGCATAATCATGATGCAGCGCCGCCGAAAAATCCGGTGCTGGCCTTCGTTCGCAAAGGTGCGGATAAGTTCAACACTGGCTTTACCAATTTGTCGGAACGCTATGGCCGCACGACAGCGACTTTGGTGCGTAAAACCAGCCTGATGCTGATCATCTATGCTATTTTGCTGTCCTTCACCGGATGGCGGATGATGGCGACGCCAACCGGCTTTATCCCCGAACAGGATCAGGGCGTGTTGATCGGCGTGCTGCAATTGCCCGCAGGCGCTTCGCTGGAGCGCACCGAAGCGGTGATGAAAAAAGCCAGCAGCTTGCTGGAAGCGCAGGATAGTGTTGCCAGCGTGTCGGCCATTTCCGGCATGGATGGATCAAGCTTTTCGGCCGCATCCAACAGCGGCACGATGTTTATCCGACTGGCGGATTGGGCCGAGCGCGGCAAGGCGAATAACGCCGATGCCTTGTCCCAGAAACTCTCTGGCGCACTGGCACAAGCCTTTCCTGAAGCACAGGCTTTTGTGATTTCGCCGCCAGCCGTGCCGGGGCTTGGCACCGGCAGTGGTTTCAACATGATGCTGCAGGCCCGCGAAGGCCAAAGCTACCGCGATCTGGAACAAGTCGCCTATGCGATGATGGGGGCCGCCGCACAGGAAAAGGATGTGCAGCAGGTTTTCACCATGTTTAACACCGGATCACCGCGCATCCATGCGGAAGTGGATCGGGACAAGGCGATGATTTTGGGGGTTAATCCCAGCCAGATTTATGCCACCCTCGGCACCTATTTGGCATCAACCTATGTCAATGATTTCAACTATCTTGGCCGCACCTTCCGCGTCACCGCACAGGCTGAAGCCTCTGCGCGCGAGCGGATCGAGGATGTGGGCCGTTTGCAGGTGCGATCTTCATCGGGCCAGATGGTGCCCCTGTCGTCTGTGGCAAGCTTCAGCGATGATAGCGGCCCGACCCGCGTGGTGCGTTACAATTTGTTCCCAGCGATTGATTTGCAGGGGCAGGCGGCACCGGGCATCTCATCCGGCGCAGCGCTGGACGTGATGGAAGGGCTGGCTGCAAAGGCGCTGCCATCCGGCTATTCTTATGAATGGACGGGCCTTGCCTATCAGGAAAAGGCGGCTGGAAACAGCGCCGCCATCATCTTCATGCTGTCGGTGGTGTTTGTGTTCCTTGTGCTTGCGGCACAATATGAATCGCTGCCGCTGCCGCTAGCCGTGATCCTGATCGTTCCCATGTGTCTGCTCGCGGCCATATTGGGGGTCAATCTGCGCGGAATGGATAACAATATCCTGACGCAGGTGGGCTTGGTGGTGTTGATCGCTTTGGCCGCCAAAAACGCCATTTTGATCGTGGAATTTGCCAAACAGGCGGAAGATCAGGATGGCATGTCGACCATAGACGCCGCCGTTCACGCCGCCCGCGCACGCTTGCGCCCGATTTTGATGACCAGCTTTGCGTTCATCTTCGGCGTGCTGCCGCTCGCTCTGGCTACCGGGCCGGGGCAAGAAATGCGGCAAGCCTTGGGCACCGCCGTGACCTTTGGAATGTTTGGTGTGACCTTCTTTGGCTTGCTGTTCACCCCCGTTTTTTACGTCATCTGCCGGGGCTTGGGCGATCGTGTGACCCGCTGGAACCAGCGCAAGCAGAAGAAAATACAGGCCGGACATGCGCCGGCGGAGGAAATCTAATGGTCCGCAATTTATTGATCGCATCCAGCGCATTGGCCCTTTCGGCCTGCGCTGTGGGGCCAAAATATATCTCCCCCACCCCGGCCGCACCGTCGCAAAGCAGCTTTTTGGAAGCTGGCAAATCGCCAGCCTTCAATGGCGAACAGCCCAGCGGCAAATGGTGGAGCCTGTTTGCCGATCCGGCCCTCGACGCTCTGGTCGAAGAAGCGCTGGTCGCCAACACGGATTTGCGGGTGGCTGCGGCCAATCTGGCGCAAGCCCGCGCCGTGCTGCGGGAAGCACGGTCCGGTCGCCTGCCCAGCACCGATATTGGCGCCAGCGGTGCCTATGCCCGTCAACCGGGAACGGTGACGGGGGTCGGCCCGATAGAAGGTGAAAATTATGATGTCGGCCTGGATGTCGGCTATCAGATTGATTTATTTGGCCGCGTGGGCAGCGCCATTCGCGCCAGCCGCGCCGATGCGGAAGCGGTGCAGGCCGCTTTTGACCTGTCTCGCATCACCGTTGCCGCTGAAACAACCCGTGCCTATGCCGATGTCTGTGCGTTCAACCGCCAATTGGCAGTCGCCGAAGAAACGCTGCAAATTCAACAGCGCACTTTCGATTTAACCCGCCGCCTGTTTGAAGGTGGGCGCGCAACGCGGCTGGAAACCGCGCAAGCGGGCGCGCTTTATGAACAAACGCGGGCCGCTATTCCGCAATTAACGGCGCAGCGGTCCGCCGCCCTTTATCGTTTGGCGGTGTTGACCGGAAAGCCGCCTGCCGAAGCACCGCAACATGTGCTCAGCTGTCAGGCTGTGCCCGAAATTCATCAGGCCATTCCTGTGGGGGATGGCGCATCTTTGCTGGCGCGGCGGCCCGATATTCGCCGCGCAGAGCGGCAATTGGCGGCGGCTTCGGCCCGGGTGAATGTTGCCACTGCGGATCTTTATCCCAGCATCCGGCTGGGCGGCTCGATCGGCTCGACCGCGCAGGATATTGGCGACATTGGCTCTTCCGATTCCTTCCGCTTTTCCATCGGGCCACTGATCAGCTGGAGCTTCCCCAATATCGCCTTGGCAAAATCCCGCATCGCTCAAGCCGAAGCCGGCGCCGACGCGGCATTGGCGACCTTTGACGGCACATGGCTGGGCGCTTTGCGCGAAACAGAAAGCGCGCTGGCCAATTATTCCGGCGAAATCGAACGTGTCGCGGCGCTGAGCGCAGCCGAACGCGAGGCAGCCGAAGCCGCCCGCATCGCGCGCCTACGCTATGAAGCGGGGCGCGAGGGCTTTCAGGTGGTGCTGGATGCCGAGCGATCCTTGGCACAGATCCGCGCCAGCATCGCGCAAGCCGAGCAACAGCGCGCAACCTATTTGATCGGCCTGTTTCTGGCCCTTGGCGGCGGCTGGCAAGACACACAGGCCTGATCTGCTAGCCGGTGCCCAGCAGAGCATCAACATAACCCACAAGAACAGCCTGCGACCCTCTATGGTCCGCAGGCTGTTTGCTATTCGGGGCGGCGAACGCAGCGAAAACCGATATGGGACGTGGATGTATCCACCGTCTGTGGATAACGCGCGGCAGGGCGGTAACGCTGGCAATAGCTTGGCGCACATAAATGCGACCCGCCCTTTAACACCTTGCGGCCAAATTGGGCGCCCGGATCATTCAGATCACGGCTGGCATCTTCGCTGCCGCCGCGCGGATTGCGCGGGGTGCAGCATGGCTGGGACACCGCAGCGCTGCGATCCATGCCATACCAATCCTCGGTCCACTCCCACATATTGCCGATCATATCGAACAGCCCATAGCCATTGGCCGGATAGTGGCGGACAGGCGAGGTGCGAATAAACCCATCAGCCTGCGTATTGCCCCATGGGAATTCCCCCTGCCAGACATTGGCCATATGCTGGCCATCCGGTTCCAGCTCATCGCCCCATGCAAAAGCCTTGCTATCCAAACCGCCGCGCGCTGCAAATTCCCACTCGGCCTCCGTCGGCAGCTGTTTTCCGGCCCATTGGGCATAAGCCGCAGCATCATAATAGCTGACATGGGTGACGGGATGATCGGCAAGGGCCGCAATATCGCTTTGCGGCCCCCAAGGGTGGCGCCAATCGGTGCCGAATGAGAATTGCCACCAACTCAAGGGATTGTGCAACGGAACCGGCCCTGCGGTGGGCACAAATAGCGAAGATCCCGCCTGCAACATCGCCGGATCCGCACCCGGATAATCTTCTGCGCGCGGCGGCGTCTCGGCCGTGGTAATATAGCCCGTCTCGTCCACAAAGCGCGCGAATTGGGCATTGGTCACAGGGGTGCGATCAATCGAGAAAGGGTCAACAATCACGGTCCGGGCTGGCGCTTCTTCAGGATAGTGATCATCAGACCCCATCCGATAAGCCCCACCGGGCAGATCGATCATATCGTCCATCATATTAATACCTTCCCACCAGCAGCGTCTTCGCGCCGCGACTGCCGATCCTCGTTCGCGGGCCTAAAGTGCTTTGGCAAGCCTTGGTCGAGGCAATCGCCAAAAAATCTCAGCCTCATTCTATCTCCGCCCAGAGTCTGAAAATCTTCTATCCTCAAAGCCGCGCTCTCTTCTGCGCCAAGATATGCGCCTTGGAACGGGATTTTGATACGGGATAGCCTCGGCAAATCATATCTCTGTTCACTTCCTAACAAATTGACAAACAAAGCCAATCCAGTTCGAATATTTACAACCGAAATTCTTGGTTAACAATTTTCAAACCTATGCACTCAACAAGAAAGCAAAAGAGGTTTCAGTATCAATATCTGACACAGATGTTCAAACATCGATCCATTTCATCTATTGAAGCCCCGATTCTTCTCGCTAACATGACAAAAAATCATATTGGGAGCTGGGAATGAAGAATAGATTATCGATCAAAGCGAGATATATTTCCACTTTAGCACTGAGCCTTGCCCTTTTGCCGATAGGCGCCGCGTCTGTATCCGGTCAATCAATACCGCCACCATCCAGTTTAGACGCCTATCCTGCGCAACCCACCGCTCCTGCCAACGCGCCCAATGTGCTGATCATCATGACCGATGATGTGGGATTTGCTGCCAGCAGCACTTTTGGCGGCCCTATCGCTACCCCAACTTTTGATGCGCTGGCGGACCGGGGCTTGCGCTATAACCGCTTTCATACCACGGCGCTCTGCTCGCCGACACGCGCCGCCTTGCTGACGGGGCGCAATCATCACGCTGTCAACAATGGTGTGATCAGCGAAATTGCCACGGGCCGCCCGGGATATACCGGCGTGATCCCTGACGATGCCGTTACCTTTGGCGAAGTGCTGAAAGGCAATGGCTATGTCACCGCTTTCATCGGCAAAAATCACAATACGCCAGCATGGGAAACGGGCCCATCCGGCCCGTTTGACCGTTGGCCCAATGGCTTTGGCTTTGATTATTTCTTTGGTTTCAACGGGGGTGAAACCGATCAATGGGCACCGGCTTTGGTGGAAAATCGCAACACGGTGGAACCGCCCACCGATGATCCGACCTATATTCTGGACCGTGATCTGGCTGATCGCACGATCAATTGGCTTCGCACGCAAAGTTCCGCCGCGCCCGATAAGCCATTCCTCGTCTATTATGCGCCGGGCCGGGATGTGCAATATTTTGAAATGTTCGCCAACCGCGCTATTTATGATCGCGGCTGGATGGCATCGACCACGCCGGAACGCCTGCCATGGATGACCGGCGCAACGCCCGACCCGCTCGCCTATCGGTGGGAATTATATGACCTGAACAAGGATTTTTCACAGTCCACCAATTTGGCGGAAAAATATCCGGAAAAGCTGGCCGAAATGAAGCAGCTCTTTGAAAAAGAGGCTGCGCGCAACAATGTGCTGCCCGTCCAAGCCTCACTTGTCGGGCGCATTAACAGTTCCAACCGGCCTTCGCCGCTCGGCAACAAGAGCAGCTTCCGCTTTTATCCCAGCCCACAACGTTATTCCGACAGCGCCTTTCCCGATATTCGCAACCGCTCGTGGAAAATCTCCGCTCGTATCGATCTAACACAGGCGAAAGACAGCGGCGCGGTGGTGACACAAGGCGGGCGCTTTGGCGGCTGGGGACTGCTGATGCTGGATGGCAAACCCAATTTTGTTTATCGTCGCTCCAGCTTGCCCGAAGACCTGTTCCGCTTGGAAAGCAGCAAAGCGCTTCCGGTCGGCACCCATGATATCGAACTCAGCTTCGTTTATGATGGCGGCGGCGCCGGAAAAGGCGGAACAGTGAACATGCGGATCAATGGGGAAGCAGCGGGCAGCCTGGTCATGCCACTTACGCTAGGCGGAGCCTGGCCCTTGGAAGGCGCCACAATCGGCTGGGATGCCGGAACGCCCGTGATCGAAGATTATCGCGTGCCATTCCGTTTGAACGGGATCCAGCATGTCGATTTCGACGTGGGCGGTGGGAAGCCCCGTTGAGCTAGGCTTTACTGCGCCAGAACTGCGGGGCCCTTTCGCCATCAGAATCGGCCCCGCTTGCAGATCATAAGGCAATCAGACGATCCGCACGCTCGGCCCTGCATCAGGGCTTCATCAAGGCTTGAAGAAGAAAATGGCGACCCCGGCAGGATTCGAACCTGCGACCACTCGCTTAGAAGGCGAGTGCTCTATCCAGCTGAGCTACGGGGCCGCATGGGCGCTAGGCTTGCTTCGCTCGCTAGCGCTTCTTCCCCTATCATGGCAATGGCCAAGGCGAAACGGGTCCGTTTTTCTTGCCTCCCTTCATCCATCCTCGCTCGGCCCGGCATTGCATGACGGATAAAGCAGGTTAAGCATAGAGGAATGACGATGCCTTCCGAAACCCAGCCGCAGCAGCCAGTCAGCGAACAGCAGCCCCGCGCCATAGCGGCGTCGGCCGTGCGCGAGGTGCGCTATTATGATCTGGTGATGGCGGCCTTTGTGACCATCCTGCTGCTGTCCAATATTATTGGTGCGTCGAAACCCAGTTTCATTCCGATGCCGGATGGCAGCGAATGGGCCTTTGGCGCGGGCGTGATGTTCTTTCCGCTGGGCTATATTATCGGCGATGTGCTGACAGAAGTTTATGGCTATGCCCGCGCCCGGCGCGTGATCTGGACCGGATTTGCGGCGCTGGCCTTCATGGCCTTCATGGCGTGGGTCGTCGTCTCACTGCCGCCAGCCAAAGGCTGGCCGGGGCAAGAAAGCTATGAATTTGTCTTTGGCAACAGCTGGCGCATCGTCATTGCTTCGATGGCGGCTTTTTGGGCGGGCGAATTTGCCAACAGCTATGTGCTTGCGCGGATGAAAATCTGGTCGCAAGGCAAGCATTTATGGGCCCGCACCATTGGTAGCACCATCGTCGGTCAAGGCTTGGACAGCCTGATCTTCTATCCGCTGGCCTTTTATGGATTGGCGGGCTGGCCGCCCGAGCAATTGGTGCAGGTTATCCTATCGCAATGGCTGATCAAATCGGGCTGGGAAGCGGTGCTGACGCCTTTCACTTATTGGGCGGTCAACACGCTGAAGCGCCGCGAAGGCGTGGATGTTTATGACGAGGGCACCAACTTCTCGCCCTTTCAAACCAAAGTTTAGGCCATGGCCCTGCATCTGCTGACCACAGCCATTGGCCCAAATAGCTTTGGTGACGCGAAACTGGTAATTGTGAGCTTTACCGGGATGAGCCGCGATGCGCTGCATATTTATGTGGGCATGGCGATCTATCTGGCAGCCCTGCTGATGCTGCGCGGTCCACAGCGCCATCTTGGCGCGCTAGCCCTCGTCGCCATCGCGGCGGTGGGCGGCGAGCTGCTGGATCATTGGTATGAGCTAACACGCCCCAAAAACTGCTCCATCGCAGACCATGGACATGATCTGTGGAATACGCTGTTTTGGCCGCTGATGCTCACGATCATAAGGCCCTATCTGGCCCCGCACAGGCGCAGGGCCAGATCATCATGATTAGGCCAGCACGCGCAGTGCGGCTTCAAACAGGCGCAGGCCATCGGTGCCGCCATGGGCGGTATCAATGGCGCGTTCCGGATGGGGCATCATGCCCAGCACATTTCCCGCCTCGTTGAGGACACCGGCAATATTGCGAGCCGAACCGTTAACAGGCTCGCCATAGCGAAACGCCACCCGGCCTTCGCCTTCCAAGCGATCCAATGTGGCGTCATCGGCAAAGAAATTGCCGTCATGATGCGCGATCGGAATGCGCACTTCCTCGCCCTTTTGATAGGCAGAGGTGAAAAGCGAGCTGTTATTTTCCACGATCAGCGGCACGCTGCGGCAGATGAAGTTCAGCCCCGCATTGCGCATCAAAGCGCCGGGCAGCAGCTGCGCTTCGGTCAAAACCTGAAAGCCATTGCAAACGCCAAGCACGGAAACGCCGCGGGCGGCGGCGGCAGCCACAGCCTGCAGGATCGGCGAACGGGCGGCCATGGCGCCAGAGCGCAGATAATCCCCATAGGAAAATCCGCCGGGCAGCGCGATGAAATCAATGCCATCCGGAAGATCGGCGTCGCGATGCCAGACCATAGTGGGCGCACGGCCCGTTACCTGCTCCAGCGCGACCGCCATATCACGATCACAATTGGAACCCGGAAAGACGATGACTGCGGTCTTCATGGACATTCTCCCTTTCAGGGACGCTCGATGCGATAATTTTCAATGACCGTGTTGGCGAGCAGCTTCGCGCACATTTGATCCAAATCTGCGTCCGATATAGTGTCGGCGACTTCCAGTTCAATAAACCGGCCCGCGCGCACATCGGAAACGCCATCAAAGCCCAAGCCTTCCAGTGCATTATGGATGGCCTTACCCTGGGGATCAAGGACACCCGGCTTGAGCGTCACATAAACATTCACTTTCATGGGGCGAACTCTTTTCATTTGGGGGCTGAATATTAGGCGCGCCTATGCCCGCGAATCCCATTCCGGGCAAGGGGTGAGGCCAGAATAATCCTTACACCAACAAATGCGACAGGCTTGCAACTTAACTATTGCGAATGGGTCGCACTAGCCCTAAATGGAGATTGTTGAGAAGGATTCGCACATGGTCGTCTGCATCTGCAATGCAATCAGAGAAGAAGAACTGCGGGATGTTGCCCGCAGTTGCCAGATCCGGTGCGCCAAGGCCGCTTATGCGCAAATGGGTCGCAAACCCAAATGCGGTCAGTGCCTGCCTTTCGCTCGCAATATCATCAACGACCTGCCTGTAGAGGCCTAATTTTCCTTGGTTTTCCGCCATTTCTTGGCTAGTAAAATATCCCCACACACGCTATAGTCATGCCCATCACACCACTTCAGATTGGCGGTAAATATTATGAAGGGCGACGTTAAAGTCATTGAGTTCCTGAACGAGGCACTCAAGAATGAGCTGACCGCGATCAACCAATATTGGCTGCATTATCGCATGCTGGATAATTGGGGCGTCGCGCGGCTGGCCGCTTTCGAGCGGGAAGAATCCATCGACGAAATGAAACATGCGGATCGCCTTGCGGATCGCATCTTGTTTCTGGGCGGCCTGCCGAATTTTCAATTGCTGGGCCGTTTGCGTGTCGGCGAAACGGTGGAAGAAATTCTGCGCGCCGATCTGGCCGTAGAAGAAGAAGCGATTCCTCTGCTGCGCGATGCCATCGCACATTGCGAAACTGTTCGCGATTATGTGAGCCGCGATTTGTTCGCAGATATTCTGCAGAGCGAAGAACATCATGTCGATGAACTGGAAAAACAGTTTGAAATGATCGAGCGCATGGGGCTGGAAAATTACATCCAACTGCAATCCAAGCCGGTTACAGAATAAGCGGCTTCTCTCAATATGGAATAAAAGGGCGCCATTTGAACCGGCGCCCTTTTTCTTTTGACTGGCGCGAAAGCCAGGATGCGGCCCGTCCTGCGCACAATCCGGCGCAGTGGCTGCTATCCCTCTCCTTCTCCAACCTCCAACTTCCATCCGAAGGCATTGGCCAAGCTGGCCTGATGCTAAGCCCACGCTAGGCTCAAGAGCGGGGCCAATGGGCTAAGTCTCTTCACCTGCCTACGAACGTCTCAGCGGCCCCTAAGGGTGAAGCTGAATCTATGAATCGCGACGATCCACAAGATATTTTCAGAATTTGCACAAATGGCTATTTTATCGCTTGATCTTAAGAATGATTAGCATTAGCAAGATGAGGCAGTCCCCTCCTGCCGGCCGCCCATGCGGTGGCCGGCACCTTTTTAACCGCGGGGACTATGTGGCCGTTGAGGAGCTGATATCAGCGCGAGGCATACGCCTGCTTGGTGCATGAACCCATTGGGATAGGAGGCAAAGATAGATAGCAAGCTCTTGTTCCGGCGATGGATAAACCAACCTGCGGTGCGCGATTTGCCGATCTTGCCAGCGCAAAGCATATTGGCCCTGCGCCATGCCATCCTATGCCGCCGCGCTGGCCGGGACACTTTGCCAGAGCTGGAACGCCGCTTGGGCAGCCGCATAGCCGCTCGCCGATTTCGTGTATTGATGGAGGCAATGGGTCAGATATGGCCAGACCCATTTGCCGTGGCGCCGCCCTGCTGCTCGCGGCTCAGCTTTGATGAAGCCCTGCTCGCGCAAATGGTGATGGCGGCGGCCCTGCAGGACCGCCATCATTTCGACTTCCTCTCTGCCGAGATGCTGGGCATGGACGCACGCGACATGCTCTATGCCTGCCTGCACAATTTCCTGAGCGCCCAAGGCTTGGCCTACCACTGAAGCCTAAGCGGCTTGCCCGCCGGATAGCTTCATATCGATCCGATCACCGCCCTGCTGAATCTATGGTGCGATGCCCGGTGCTTCGGTGGTGCCTCCGCCTCCTGCTCCACTTTGATCGCCAGCCACAGCCTTATCGCTGATTGCTTTGATCACCAGCGCCTTGTCATCAAGCAAATAACGGCGGGCGAGCTTTTGAATATCTGCCACGCTCACACGCTCAATCTCACCTATGGCCTGATGAATGCGACTGAGACGATCCCCGCGGGACGTCGCCGCGCTGACATAGCCAAGCCAATAGCTATTTTCCCGGCGTGATTTCACCATAGTCTCGATCAGCGGCTTGCGCGCCCGTTCTAACAGGTCAGCGTCGATTTCCTGATCGCGCAGCTCGCGAGCTATGGTGAAGATCACAGCAAGGGTGGCATCTATTTGTTGCACATCGACATTGCTGGCAACCGACAGGCGGCCAAAACCCGGATAGATGCTGGACAGCGTCACCCCGGCCTGCGGGCTATAGCTTTCGCCCAATTTTTCGCGAACTTCTTCGAGCAATTTTAAACCGAGAACACGGCTGAGCAGATTCAACTGCATGGCTTCGGCCAAATCCTCATCGTCCCGCGCGGGCCAATAGACGCGCAAATCCGCCTGATCCGCTGGCCCCTTATGGATTAAGACATGCTCTGAAAAATCGCTCGTGAAGCGCAAATCGCGGGCTTGCTTGCGCGGATCAAATTGCGCCCGACGTTTGGGCAGCGCGCCGAAGCTCGCGGCGATGGCATCAATCGCAGCCTGTTCATCGATATCGCCAACAATGCCAATCTCCAGCGCGCCGCGCCGCAGGTTGTCTATGATATTGGCTTTGAGGGATGCCCAGTCCAGCGCCATCATCTGATCAAGCGATGGGGTGACCATGCGCGGATCATGGCCTGTGATAATCGCTTCCTGATCGCGCGCAATCACCGCCGCGGGGGTCGCATCCATTGCGGCATAATGCTGAGGATAAACCCGGCGCATCATGGCCAATCCATCGGCCCGATAGCCGGGATGCAACAGATAGGCGGCCATCACCTTGGCTTGCAGCGCCAAATCCTGCGGCGTGGTGGTGGCGCTGCCACCGAAAGCATCTGCGGACATGCCGAAGGCCGGACTGATCGTGCGGCCCGCAAAAATGCTGCGCAAATCATCAAAACTATGTGCTTCCAACCCGCCAATGGCCAGCGACCCGGCCAAAGCGACTTTGGTAGGATCCTCCCGCGTCGCCATCAGCGCGCCGCCATCAACCCGCATGGAAATGGCAACTCGATCTTTCTGAAAATCGGTGCGCTTGATATTCAGCATCACATTATTGGCAAAGCGAATGCGGCGAATATCCAAATCAGGCACGCGTTCATCGCTGACAACCCGCCCCGGCTTGCCCAAATCCTCATAAGCAAAGGCCGCAACGGCCTGCGCCTGTGATGCAGCAATCACCTGGGCCTGCGACGCCTGATAGGCGGCCAGAACCGCTTGCTTGCCGCCTTCAATCGGCTTTTTCGCGGTGACCCGGATCAGCGGCTGCCCAACCCCATCCATCAAGGATCGCAAAGCATCTGTGACCGTGCGCGCGTTAATCTGCGGTTCTAGCTGTTCCAATATTTTCAGCTGTTCTTCGGGGTGGATGAAAATAAACTCATCCGATACCGCGGCAACCAGCGATGCGGCAAGCGCTTCGCTGCGGCGTGTGCTGGCGTTGGCCACGGCGTTGCGCAGCGCGGTGCGATGATTGGCGAGTTGCTCTTGCACCTCTGCCTCCGTCACATCCTGTTCCAAAATGCGGCGCATTTCCTGCTCAGCCAGCGCCAATGCGGCGGCCCAATCCCCCTCCCGCGCCGTTGCGGACATGGCCGTGAGATGAAAGGCTTTCCAGCCATTGCCTCGACTCAGTCCGCCGCCCAGCACTGGCGCATCCTCGCTGGCGGCAATTTTGCTGAAGCGGCGCGAGATGATATTCTGGCCGATATTTTCCAAAACCACTCGGGATCGGCGCGCGATATCATCCGCTTCCTTGCGATAGGGGCGCAGATAAGAAATGCTGACGCTATCGCTAATCGCTGGATCAACGAAAATATCCGCATCCAATGGGCGCGCAAAATCAAGTGCGCCTATGCCGGGCTGCTCTACCGCAGCGCCATCAGCGCTCCAATCCGCAAAGCGTGATTGAATTTTGGTTTCTATCGCCTTGGCATCAATATCGCCGACCACCACCAGCGTGATCCGTTCCGGCCGATAAAAAGCGCGATAAAAATCCCGGATCCGGGAAGCAGGCGCGTTTCGGATCACCTCTTCGGTGCCGATGGGCAAACGATCTGCCAACCGCAGCCCCTGATATTGAAAGCGCAATTGTTCGACCAGATTGCGCAGCGCATAGGTATCACGCGCCCGGCGTTCAGACAGGATGATCCCGCGCTCGCGATTCACGGCATCGGGGGCAATGGTCAATTCGCTTGCCGTTTCCCGCATAATCAACAGCGCCGTATCGATCAGATCGTCGCTGCCCTGCGGCAGATCCAGCTTATATTCCGTGGCGTCAAAACCGGTTGAGGCATTGGTATCCGCCCCAAAAGCCAGCCCCTTGCGTTCCAGCAATTTGATCAAATCACCCTCGGCAATCGCCTTGCTACCGTTAAATGCCATATGTTCCAGAAAATGGGCCAGACCGCGCTGGTCGTCCGCCTCGGCCAAACTGCCGACATCGACATGCATGCGGATGGAAACACGGCCTTTGGGCGTCGCATTGGGCAGGATCGCATATTTCATGCCATTACCCAGCACCCCAAAGGTGACGGCGGGATCGGCGGCCAAATCGCTGCTGGCAAATTTCCACGCATCGGCGGCGGCGCTTTGCGGATTGACCGCGCTATGGGCCTTTGATGGAGCCGCAGATGCTGCGCTTTGCGCCCACAGAGGGGGTGGAGCAGCGGTGACGGCAAGCAGAGCAAAGGGAGAGAGGAGCAGCGCGAGGCGGCGGGAACAGGAAGCTTTCATAGGGCAAGCGTGGCCGTGCCCGAAATTCCGGTCAAGGCCCGAAACACGCCCAACTCGTGCTAAAACCCGCCTAGGCCACAAAAAAGCGACGAAAGATATTCCCCTTCGCCGCTTGCTTGAAATCCTATTTCATCGGCCAATCAAGACGGCATGGCGCCCCTGATGCTATAAAAGCCGATCAAACCTTCTTTTTGCGGTGGCTATCAATATCCGTCACCGAATTTTGATCGCTTTCAGGCATCAGACCCAAGCGGCGCGCCACTTCCTGATAAGCCTCTGTCTCGCCGCCCAAATCGCGCCGGAAGCGATCCTTATCCAGTTTTTCGCCCGAAACCATATCCCATAGGCGGCAACCATCGGGGCTGATTTCATCCGCCAATATGATGCGGCTGAAATCGCCTTCATACAGCCGACCAAATTCCAGTTTAAAATCGACCAGCCGAATGCCCACAGCCGCAAAGACGCCGCTCATAAAATCATTGATGCGGATCGCCATATCCTGAATATCGTGCAGCTCTTCTTGCGAGCACCAATTGAAACAGGCGATATGCTCTTCGGCGACCAATGGATCGCCCAGCGCATCATCCTTATAGCAATATTCGATCAAGGTGCGGGGCAATTGCGTGCCCTCTTCCACGCCCAAACGCTTGCTGAGCGAACCCGCCGCCACATTGCGGACGACCACTTCAATCGGCACAATTTCTACCTGCCGGATCAACTGCTCGCGCATATTGAGGCGGCGGATGAAATGATGGGGCACGCCAATATTGCCCAGCAGCGTGAACAAATATTCGGAAATCCGATTGTTCAACACACCTTTACCGCTGATCGTACCGCGTTTTTGCGCGTTGAAAGCGGTGGCATCATCCTTGAAATATTGGATCAGCGTGCCGGGTTCGGGGCCCTCATAGAGGATCTTCGCTTTGCCTTCATAAATCTGGCGGCGACGGGCCATGTGCGCAATCTTTCTGTCGAACGAAAATCAATCACCCCAACGCGGCGACTCGATCAGTGACCGATGCGCCGAGGCGAACAGGGGCCTAATAGCGAGAAAGACAAGGCGCGTCATCATCCCTTGCCATCAACCCTAATGACGTTAGCTTAATAAGCTCAATATCATGTTACGAGGCATCTGCTTATCCCATCGCAGCGCTTGCACGGCAGGCGAATGATGGCCACAGAGACTGAACGACTAGGGGAGAAAATGATGAGTTTCGAGCAAATTCGCCTTGATAAGCAGGAAGGAATCGCCCTTCTGACCCTGCACCGGCCTGATCGCATGAACGCCTTTACCGGCGAAATGATGCAAGAAGTTGTCGCGGCGCTGGATGAATGCGATGCCGATGATGCGGTGCGCGCCGTGATCTTCACCGGCGCAGGGGATCGCGCCTATTGCGCGGGCGCCGATCTGGGCGCGGGCGCTGAAACATTTGATTATGAAAAACGCACCGACAAGCAGGAACTCGCCGCCGACAGCATATCCGCCAGTCCGGTCGCGGAAGATGGCACGATCGACTGGAGCCACCCCCTGATTCGCGATAGCGGTGGCCGCGTCTCGATGCGGATTTTTGAAGCGAAAAAGCCGGTATTGGGCGCGATCAATGGCGCCGCCGTGGGCATTGGCGCCACCATGACGCTGCCGATGGATGCCCGCCTTGCCAGCACCACTGCTCGCTTTGGTTTTGTCTTTGCTCGCCGCGGCATTGTGCCCGAAGCGGCGTCCAGCTGGTTCTTGCCGCGCTTGGTCGGCATCGCCAATGCGGTGGACCTTTGCTATTCCGGTCGCCTGATCGGCGCCGAAGAAGCGTTGGAAAAAGGGCTGGTGCAAGCCGTGCATGAGCCGGGCGCGCTGATCGACGCCGCCATTGCCAAAGCCCGTGAGATGACCGCCCATAGCGCGCCCGTTTCCGTGGCGCTGACGCGGCACATGATGTGGCGCATGTTGGGCGCGGCGCATCCGATGAGCGCGCATCGCTGGGATAGCCGGGTGATTTTCGCGCGCGGACGCAGCCCCGATGCGGCAGAAGGCGTGATGAGCTTTTTGGAAAAACGCGAACCGGATTTCAAAGCCAGCGTGGCCACCGACTATCCCCATTTCGACGAATTTGAGGATTCCCCACCCTATAATTGATCCGCATATTGATCCGCGCAAAGGATCGGCTGTTTAGGATCTCATAACGCCAATCAAGGCATGGAAATGCCAAAGGGCGAGCGGTTGAATAGACTGCTCGCCTTTTTCTTGCTTACCCTGCTGCGCTGCGCCTGTGCAACGGGCCTTTCGCAGCGGACCCAAAGCATGTTAGACGATCAACATGACTGTTAAACCCATCTCTCTGTCGCCGCTTCAGGATGCTGATAGCGTGATTGCCGAACTGGGCCAGCGCGCCCGCATCGCTGCAAAAGCTTTGGCCATAATGCCGACCGCGACCAAGGCGGCTGCTTTAAACGCTGCGGCAGCGCAAATTCGCGCTCGAACAGCAGAGATTTTGGCAGCCAATAGCCGGGACATGGCCGCCGGAGAGGCCAATGGCCAAACCACGGCCCTACTTGATCGTTTGCGGCTGGATCCGGCGCGCTTGCAAGGCATCGCTTCAGCGTTAGAGGCTGTGGCGTCGCTGGCCGACCCCGTCGGCGCAGTGATCGATGAAACGCGCCGCCCCAATGGCTTAAATTTGCGCCGCATCCGTGTGCCGCTCGGCGTGGTGGGCATTATTTATGAAAGCCGCCCCAATGTCACCGCCGATGCTGCCGCTTTGGGGTTAATGTCTGGCAATGCCGTGATTTTGCGCGGCGGAAGCGAAGCCGTGCACAGCAACCGCGCCCTACATGCCGCATTGATCGCTGGCCTGGATGAGGTGGGGCTGCCGACCGATGCGGTGCAGTTGATCCCCGATCAGGATCGGGCGCTGGTTGGCGCCATGCTGCGCGCCCAAGACTTGATCGACATCATCATTCCGCGCGGCGGCAAAGGGCTGGTGGCGCGGGTGCAGGATGAAGCACGGGTGCCAGTGTTGGCGCATCTGGATGGCATTTGTCATAGCTATATCGATGGCGATGCGGACGCGGAAAAGGCCATTGCGCTGGCCGTGAACGCCAAAATGCGCCGCACCGGCATTTGCGGTGCCACCGAAACGATTTTGATCGACCGGGTCTTTCCCGCCACGCAAGCGGTGATTCATGCACTGATCACGGCAGGCTGCGAAGTGCGCGGTGATGAAAGCGTCGCCGAGATCAGCCCGCATGTTACCCCGGCAGACGACAGTGATTGGGACAGCGAATATCTGGATGCCATTGTATCCATCGCCATCGTCGATGGCCTGGATGGCGCGCTTGCACATATTGATCGCCATTCTAGTCGCCACACCGATGCCATCATCACCGAAAATGCCGAACATGCCGCGCGTTTTCTGGCCGAGGTGGATAGCGCCATTGTGATGCACAATGCCTCCACCCAATTTGCCGACGGCGGCGAATTTGGGCTGGGCGCGGAAATTGGCATTGCGACGGGGCGGCTTCATGCGCGCGGACCGGTCGCACTGGAAGGGCTGACCACCTATAAATGGCAGGTCCGCGGCTCAGGCCAATTGCGCCCCTGATCGCATGGGGCAGCAGCGGGCATGATTACCACCGGCCTTCTTGGCGGCAGCTTTAATCCGGCCCATGGCGGCCACCGCGCCATCAGCCTGAATGCGATGAAAGCGCTGGGGCTGGATGAAATCTGGTGGCTGGTATCCCCCGGCAATCCGCTGAAGCCTGCCGCGGGCATGGCGCCGCTAGCCGCCCGCATGGCATCAGCCCGGCAGGCCGCTCGCCGCTCGCCGATTCGGCCAACCGCCATCGAGCAGCAATTGGGCACCCGCTATACGGTCGATACTTTGGCAGCACTGATCCGCCGCTATCCGAATCGCCGCTTCATCTGGATTATCGGCGCGGACAATCTGCAACAGCTGCCAAAATGGAAAGAATGGCGCAGAATGGCGCATCTGATGCCGATTGCGGTTATTGCGCGACCGGGTTATAATGGGCGCACTCACGCCAAGCAGGCGATGGGCTGGCTGCGTCGATTTGTCCGCCCCGTTGACCAGAAAAATCATTGGACAAATTGGAGACCACCTGCCCTCGTGTTCTTGCGTTTTTCGCCCGATACGCGATCCGCAACCGCTATAAGGCAGGCGAATCCCCGCTGGCTCGATATTCACGCCCGGTCTGCTTTTCGCGATCCGGTCACCCATGTGATGATTGGCCTAGGCAAAAGGAAAGGCAAAGTTTGACAGCCGCCAGTCAGGACGCCGCGCCCAGCGCCGCTCCTCTGAATGATAGCGTGGAAGCGCTCCACGCATTGATTCTTCACCAATTGGATGAGGATCAGGCTCAGGAAACCATTTCCATTCCGCTTGTCGGGAAAAGCAATATCGCCGATCATATGGTGATTGCGAGTGGCCGTTCCACGCGCCATGTTTCTGCCATAGCGGATAAGTTGGCCCAACGGATCAAGCAGGAAACCGGACATCCTGTGCGGATCGAGGGTCTGCCCAGCGCCGATTGGGTTTTGATCGATGCCGGCGATGTGATCGTCCATCTGTTCCGCCCGGAAGTGCGCAGCTTTTACAATCTGGAACGCATGTGGTCCTTTGGGGATGCACCGGCGGCCCCCGCGATCAATTAAGCGCGCGGTCCATTCAACTATCCGCCCCACTCAGGCCAGATTCTCTTTTGATTGTTCCGCGATCAAAACGCGATTCTTTCTTCCTTTGTTCGCCGCCTTTTTCTTCCCTGTCTGATATATTATCTGGCAGGGAAATAGGGTAAGCGGGGCGTTATGTTGCTTCACATCATAGCGCGGGGGCGTATCGGCCGTGGGTCGGAAGCCGAACTTTTCGATCGTTATCTGAAACGCGTCACTTGGGCGCATAAGCTCAGCGAACTGCCCGACACAGGCGGGCGCTATCCGGCTGTCACCGAACAATGCCGAACCATCTTGCTAGATGAAGGCGGGGATCAGATGAGCTCGCTTGAATTTGCTAAAATGCTGGAAAAGTGGCGTGACAGCGGCGTGCGGGAAGCCCGCTTTTGTCTGGGAGCCGCCGATGGCTTTACCCCGGCAGAGCGAGAGGGAGCGGATAAGATCATCGCCTTTGGCCGCGCCACTTGGCCGCATCTGCTGGCCCGCGCCATGCTGGCCGAGCAATTGTGGCGCGCCACTTCTATCATCGCAGGCCACCCCTATCACCGCGAAGGGCGGCAGTGAGACCAACTGCCTTTCTGGCCCATCATCGGCGGCGGCTAATCCTTGGGCTGATCGCGGCATTCATATTGGCTGCCTTGTGGGCGGCGCTGCATCAGGGGCCCCTTTCGCGCTTTGTCGGGTGGCAATCGACGGACGAGCTTTTCGATGCCACGAAAATGGTCACACAAGAGCGAGCCGATTTGCACGCCGCACAAAAGCAATCCGCATCGGCCTTGGCGCGCAGTGTGCAATTGGAAAAACAGGCCGCCAAAGCGCAGGATGAAGCGGAAAAACTGAAGCTTCAAAGCATATCGCTGGCCGCCCGCATCCAATCGTCCGAAGCCGATATTCAGGGCGCCGAGGCCAAGTTGACGGCAGTGAACCGGCAGCGCGAAAGCCAGCAGCGCAAATTGGCACGGCAGCAAAAGCCGCTGATGGAATTAACCGCCCTGCTGCAACAATTAAGCCGCCGCCCGCCGACCACAATTTTGGCCCAACCGGGATCGCTGGATGAATTGGTGCACGCCCGCATCATGATCGAAACGGTGATGCCCGTGGTGGAAGAAAAATCGGCGTTGGTGCGGCAGGAACTGGCCGCGCTGCGCGGGCTGCTCGCGCAACAAAAACATGTCATGCAATCCTTGGAAGCCGCACATCATAAATTGGCCGAGCAGCGCGCCGCACTGAGCAAGTTGGAACAAGATGGCCGTGCCCGATCGCTGCAATTGGCCCATAGCGCGCGGCTAGAAAATGATCGCGCCATCGGACTGGGCGAAAAAGCGCGGGATATCACGACCCTGATTGCCGCGCTGGAGGTTGATAACCAAACCCGCAGCGAATTGATGCAATTGCCGGGGCCGCTGGCGCGCCCATCCCGCCCCGATGATCCGATCACAGCGACACCGCCGCCAGCCCAGAGCGCCCCCGATGCCATGCGCCAAGGTGCTTATCATATGCCAGTGATGGGCCGTATCGTAACGGGATTTTCCGAACTGGACGACAGCGGCATTCGTTCCCGAGGTCTGCGGATCGCGACAGCAGCGGGGGCACAAGTGGTGGCCCCTGCCGCAGGCCGCGTGAGCTATGCGGGCGATTATCGCGGCTATGGCAAGATTTTAATCATGGATCATGGCGGCGGCTGGATTTCGCTGGTGGCCGGCATGATCGCCCTTTCGGCGTCGGTGGGCGATGAATTGGATGGCGGCATAGCCATTGGCCGTGCAGGCGCAGCGGGGCAGGATATTATCGTGGAATTGCGCCGAAACGGCACGCCAATCGACATATTGGCGCTGATCCGCTGATGCCATATATTTCCTGTTCTGTTTCTGCCGTTTACACACAGAGGTAAAATCGCCACCCTCTGATTGTCATCAGGGCCGCAAATTCTTGGAGCTTGTCCGCGAGCATCCTATAGTGAGTGAAACATGATGGCGCGCTGCGCTGAATGAAAGATAGGCATGATTGATTCGATGACCAAGCCAACTGGGCCCCGCCGCCGCTTTGCCTTGTGGCAGGCCGCCGCCGCCATGAGCACTTTGGCGCTGGTGCCCTTGGCCACCGGTGCCATGGCCAAAGTGGATGCATCGACAACCGAAGAATTTCAACGCTTCATGAATGTGTTTCTGGAAGTGAAGAGCCATTATGTTGAGCCGGTGACCGACGCCAAGCTGATTGAAGGCGCGATTAACGGCATGCTGACATCACTGGATCCGCATAGCGGCTATCTAGATGCGCGCGGCTTTTCCAATTTGCGCACGCAAACCGATGGCGAATATGGCGGCCTTGGCCTGTCGGTGACGCAGGAAGATGGGGTGGTGAAAGTGATTGCCCCCACCGCCGGCACCCCAGCGGATCGCGCTGGAATCAAAGCAGGCGATTATATCACCCATATCAACAAAGTGCTGGTGTTCGGCATGGGGCTGGATGAAGCGGTAGAGCAGATGCGCGGCCGCCCCGGCACCGAAGTGGCCATCACCGTGGTGCGAGAGGGCCAGCAAAAGCCGCTGGAACTCACCCTGACGCGCGAAATTATCGATGTGAAGCCCGTCACATGGGAATTGCAGGGCGATGTGGGCGTGCTGCGGATCATTTCTTTCTCTGCCAACGCCACCCGTGATCTGGAAGCGGCCATGCTGGCGGCGGAAAAATCCCTTGGGGCCAAGCCACGCGGCTGGATCTTGGATCTGCGATCCAATCCCGGCGGCTTGCTGGATGAAGCGGTTGGGGTCAGCGATCTGTTTCTGGAACGCGGCGAAATTGTTTCCCAGCGTGGCCGCAGCAAATCCGATATCGAACGTTATTTCGCGCAGCCCGGCGATATATCCGGCGGCGCGCCGGTCATTGTGCTGATCGATGCTGGATCGGCATCCGCATCGGAAATTGTTGCAGGCGCGCTTCAGGATCACCACCGCGCGGTGGTGATGGGTCAGCGCAGCTTTGGCAAAGGTTCGGTGCAGACCGTGCTGCCGCTGAGCGAGACGACCGCCCTGCGGCTGACGACGGCGCGCTATTTCACCCCATCGGGCCGCAGCGTGCAGGAAGGGGGGATCGAGCCTGATCTGCGCGTGCCCCAGCTTTCTGATCCGGACTATGCCTCGCGGCCGACTTTCCGCGAAAGCGATTTGCGCCGCCATCTGATCAATGAAAAGAAGGTGGACAATGGCCTGCTAGAAAAGGACAGCAAGCCCGATCCGCGCTTCACGGAAACCGCCGAACAGTTGAAGGCCAAGGGCATTAAGGATTTCCAGCTGCATTATGCGTTGCAGACCATTGGCCGGATCAAGCCGCAGACACCGGGCACCGGGGCTAGCAGAACATCGGCGTCAAAATCTTAAGACCCGGATCGCACACAGGATAAACCCAGCCCATCTTCATAGGATAAGAGCCACCATATATGAAGCAGACGCGCCCTTCCCATGATCGCAATCTGGCCGCCTTGCTGGCTCTGTTGGTGCCGTTAATCCTCTATGGCGGCGCGCTGATTTCCCAATTTGGTTTCGGACTGCATCCTTGCGAAATGTGCTATTGGCAGCGCTGGCCCCATCAGGCGGCCATATTGCTGGCCCTCTTGGCGCTGGTGCTGCGCAGTCAAGCGTCGCTTTCACGAGCGCTGGTGCTGCTCGCCGCGATAGCCATATTTATCAGTGGCTGCATCGGCGCTTTTCATGCGGGAGTGGAATTTGGTTTTTGGCAAGGCCTGACCAGCTGCTCCAGCGGTTCTGCTGGCCCGATTTCGCTAAGTGACATCATGGCCGCGCCGATCATCCGATGCGACGTGCCGCAATGGACCTTTTTCGGCATCTCGATGGCGGTGATGAATATGGTCTTCAGCTTCGCCGGAGCCGCGTTGATCTTGCACTTCTGGCAAAGAGGGGGCAAATCTAGGCCATGACCATGCAACCCACCCCAACCGATCAAAACACCGCCTCAATGATCCGTGTGAATCAGGCCGGCGAATATGGTGCCACGCGCATTTATGCGGGCCAGTTGGCGGTGATGGGGGATCGCCACCCAATGGGGCGCGAGATTGCCCATATGGCCGAGCAGGAAGAACGGCATCGGGAATTTTTCGATCAGATGATCGCCCGGCGCGGCGTGCGCCCTACCGCTCTGCAACCCTTTTGGAATGTCGCGGGCTTTGCGCTGGGTGCAGTAACGGCGGCGATGGGCCCGCGGGTGGCCATGGCCTGCACCGCAGCGGTCGAAACAGAGATTGATCTTCACTATCAGGAACAGCTGGAAAAGCTGGGCGATAGCGATCCCGAATTAAGCGATGCCGTCGCTGAATTCCGCGCTGAAGAGTTGGAGCATCGCGACGCCGCCCTTGCCGCAGGAGCCGAAAGTGCGCCCGCCTATCCCCTGCTCAGCTTTGCCATTCGGGCGGGCTGCCGCGCCGCCATTGCCATATCCAAACGCATTTAAACCATCATTCCCGTCTGCAATAGACACTATGTTCAGGCCGGATGCAGAGTAAACACGCCATGACGGCAGCCAAATTGAAGGATGAGTTGATGAACCGCCTGCCCCTGATAAGCTTGGCCCTGCTGGGCGGACTAGCCACCTTCCCCGCTGCTGCGCAGGATGGCGCGGGATCCGAAAAAATTAATCAGGTGATCGTTTATGGCGATGACCAGTGCAAACCCAGCACCGATAATGAAATTGTCGTTTGCAATCGCTTGCCAGAATCCGATCGTTACCGGGTGCCGCAAATTTTCCGTGGCGGCGATCCATCCGATCCGCGCAATGAAGCGTGGGCCAATCGCATCGTGGCGGTGGAACGCGTCGGTCGCTTTGGCACAGACAGTTGTTCGCCTGTGGGGCTGGGCGGCTTTACCGGATGCACGCAATCGCTGGTTTCGGGCGCCAAGGCCGAGCGCCGCGCCGCCAATAAAACCGATTGGCAGGCGATGATTGCAGAAGAGCGCGCCAAGCGAATCGAAGGCATTGATGATGCCGCCCGCGAGGTCGAAGCGGCGGTGGTCGCCGAAGAAAAAGCGATGGAAGAGCGCCGCCGTCAGGCCGCAGCCGATCTGGATGCACAGGGCAATGGCGTGATGACACCGCGCCGCGACGAAGAATCGGGTGAATTTCCCGCCATCCCCCCGCGCTAGAGGAGGCGCGCTAAAGAATAAGCGCCAAAAGATAAGAAACATCCTCTGCTGCGCGCGCCTCGATTTCACGTGAAAGCGTTTTGCTATCGATTTGGTCGCAATATCTTCGCTTTTGACCTCAAAACACTGGCACATTGTTATAGATTATTAACCAAATGCTGTGATCATGACCAAAGATCATGGCATGATGACAATAGGATAAGCATCGCCCGAGTCGCGATGCAGGAGGCGGGGTAGATGGCTTCATCATTTGGAACCGGCATTTGGCGCCGAGCGGGGGTTCATGTGCCCGCGCCACGCAGCCTTGGCCGGCGAATGACCGTTCATGCCGCCACCGCCCTGATTGTTTTTGCCATTTGGCAAATCTGGTTGGTTTCGGGAGCCATATCACGCGGTGCATCATCGGCTTTTCTGCTGATTGCCTTGATCATGGTTGCCGCCGTGGCTGTGCCCGCAGCCCAAGCGCTGGAGCGGCGCTGGGATCATCTCAGCCGCCATGCCTTGGCCAGCAGCGGGCTGCACAGCCGCTTTCGCCGCGATGTGCTGCGCTTATGGGCCGCCGTCCTATGCTTGCCCTTTTTGTGGGTGAACGGATTGGGGCTAGCCAGCCATATGATCGCCGGCTTCTGACGAATCCCACCTTCTGACGGGCCTCACCTCTAACGAACGACAACCCGCAGCAATGCCAGCGGCTGCCGAATATACGGCCTTCCAATTTAAATATCTAAACAACCCTTCTAATTTGGTATTTTTTTTGACGCCTCCCCTTGCGCGGTCTAGGGCAGAATCATGCTGAAAGTTTCTGAAGCCCTGGAGCGGGCGCAACTGCTTTGTGATGCTGCCACCAAGGCAGGGGCCGACGCCGCCGATGCGGTCTATTATTGCAATGCGTCGACATCTGTTTCGATGCGGCTGGGCGCATTGGAAGATGTCGAGCGGTCTGAAACGCAGGACATCAGCCTGCGCCTCTTCATCGGGCAGCGCAGCGCCAGCGTTTCCACCGCCGATATGGACGCTGGGGAATTGCAAAAGCTGGTGGAGCGCTGTGTCGCCATGGCTCAACAGGCCCCGGAAGACCCTTATTCCGGCCTCGCGCCCGAAGAGATGCTGTTTCAAGGCTCCGTTCCTGATCTGGAACTGGATGATCATAGCGAAGCCGATCCCGCCGCCCTGCGTGCTTCGGCGCTTGCTGCCGAAGAAGCTGCGCGCTCTGTCACCGGCGTCACCAACAGCGAAGGCGGCAGCGCAAGCCACAGCCGCACCCGCTTCGCCTTGGTTACCAGCCATGGCTTTGCAGGTGGCTATGGATCGAGCGGGCACAGCCTGTCTGCCAGCGTGATCGCGGGCGAAGGCGCCGCCATGCAGCGCGATTATGGCTGGCATAGCGCCCACCATCTCAGCGATCTGGAATCTGCCGAACAAATTGGCATAAGGGCTGGCCATCGCGCCGTCACCCGCCTTAACCCCAGGAAAGCCCCTGTCGGCAAACTGCCGGTGCTGCTGGACCCACGCGTATCGAGCACCATTATCGGCCATATATTGGGCGCTATGGCGGGGCCAGCGGTGGCGCGGGGCACCAGTTTCTTGCTGGGCAAGGAAAAGAATAAATTATTTGATAGCCAAATCCTGATCCGCGACGAGCCGCACCGCGCGCGCGGCCTGCGCAGCCGCGCTTTTGATGGCGAAGGCCTGCCGACAGCGGCGCGCGATATTGTGAAGGATGGGCTTATCACCGGATGGCTGCTCGACACGGCCTCTGCCCGGCAATTGGGCCTAACCCCCACCGGCCATGCCAGCCGCGGCGGCGGCGCTTCGGGCGTGATGGCCAGCAATTTGCATCTGGCGGCGGGCGATATATCGCGCGAGGCGATGATTGCCGATATTCGCGAAGGCGTGTTGATCACAGAGTTAATCGGTCAGGGTGTAAATCCCGTGACCGGCGATTACAGCCGCGGGGCATCGGGTATGCTGATCCACGATGGCGAAATCGTCGGGCCGATTGCAGAATTTACCATCGCGAGCAATTTGATCGATATGTTTGCTGCGATAACGCCCGCCAATGATCTGGAGTTTCGTCAAGCCACCAACGCTCCCACCCTGCGAATCGACGGCATGACCGTCGCCAGCAGCTGAGCCAGCGGCATGACGGACCTGCCCATCGAAGCCGTCATCGCCGCAACGCGCGAAGTTGGGGATATGGCCTTGGCCCGCTGGAAAGGCCAAGGCCGATCCGTCCAAGTGTGGAACAAATCCCCCGATAATCCGGTCAGCGATGTCGATCTGGCGGTGGATGCCCGGCTGAAAGATGTGCTCAGCGCTATCGAACCGGATGCAGGCTGGCTATCCGAAGAAACGGCGGACGATAAACAACGGCTGCTCCATCAGAAAATCTGGTGTGTGGATCCCATCGATGGGACACGGGATTTCATTCGCGGTCGCACCGGCTGGGCCGTTTCCATCGCCCTGATTGACAATGGCCAGCCGCAATTGGCGATCCTCTATGCCCCGGCCCTTGATGAATTATATCTCGCCGTGCGTGGCGGCGGAGCACGGCTGAACGATCAGCCGCTCAGCGCCAGCACCCGGCAAGTTTTTTCTGGCGCCCGGGTGCCAGCGGATGGGCTGGCCCAAATTGATGCCGATCTCAGCACCGTGGCCCGCCCCAATAGTATTGCACTGCGCATGGCGATGGTCGCGGATGATCGCGCCGATCTGGTGGCAACCCTGCGCTGGGGCCATGAATGGGATGTCGCAGCCGCAGCGCTGATCGCGGCCGAAGCGGGCGCCTGTGTCACTGACGCTTTTGGCAATGCGCTTCATTTTAACACGCCCCGGGCGCAGGCTTTTGGTGTGATCACATCATCCCCCGCCATTCACCAAGCCGCTGTGGCACGCCTGCGTGATCGCGCCCTTGCCGCCAAATATCCTCAATAGCCAAGAATTTGGATGCGGCCTAAGCTCGGGATTGACGTGAAGCTTGAACGAGCGCCTTCGGTCGCAAATTGGCCATGATATTCGCCCCGCTGACGCAGCCGCAAAGCCGCACCTTTGCTTGACATCTGGCCCGACTCACCCTAACGCTCGTCCATTCCGACATCACGACCGGACAGCGGAGCGCAAGCAGCGTCTTCGTGGTCCGTTTTTCGCGTTGGAATTCAGACGCTTTGAGATAGGACCTTCTTGCCAGAGGATCCTGTGGAGCAGGAGAAAGATTCACATGGCACGTATTGCGGGCGTTAACTTGCCCACCAACAAGCGCGTTATCATCGCGCTGACTTATATTCACGGCATTGGTCGCAAGACCGCTGTAGACATCGCGAACAAGCTGAACATCGACCATGCGCGCCGTGTTCAAGACCTGTCGGATGCCGAAATCCTGCAAATCCGCGAAACGCTGGATGCTGACCACAGTGTGGAAGGTGATCTGCGCCGCGAAACCTCGATGAACATCAAGCGTTTGATGGATCTGGCCTGCTATCGCGGCCTGCGCCATCGTAAAGGCCTGCCTGTTCGTGGCCAGCGCACGCACACCAATGCGCGCACCCGCAAGGGCAAGGCTAAGCCGATCGCAGGTAAGAAGAAGTAAGATTGGCGCGTTCGCTTTTTGGCGAACCCCCTTGCTTCTTTGCCGATCTGCTGAACCTACAGCTGATCGGTTCGCTTCAGGATTTAGGTAGGAATTTACAATGGCTCGTGAACCGCAGCGCCTTCGTCGGCGCGAACGCAAAAATATTTCGTCTGGCGTGGCCCACGTCAACGCAACCTTCAACAACACCATGATCACCATCACCGATGCTCAGGGCAACGCCATTTCTTGGTCGAGCGCTGGCATGATGGGCTTTAAGGGTAGCCGCAAGTCGACCCCTTATGCCGCACAGGTTTGCGCTGAAGATGCTGGCAAGAAGGCTGCCGACCATGGCGTCCGCACGCTGGAAGTTGAAGTGAAAGGCCCCGGCGCAGGCCGTGAATCGGCTCTGCGCGCTCTGCAGGCCGTCGGCTTCCATATCACGTCGATCCGTGACGTAACGCCGATCCCACATAATGGTGTCCGCCCGGCCAAGCGCCGCCGCGTCTGATATCCCAACGAAGCGGCGGCACTTGGTGTCGCCGCTGCGTCGCAATATCTACCGCTGGATTGGTTGCTGAACAGCTGCTGATCCCGCCCAAAGCAAAGGGAAGTCTATGACTGTCAATATCCGGAACTGGCAGGAATTGAAGAAGCCCAGCAACCTGGAAATCAAGGCCGGCAGCGACGGCAAGCGGAAAGCAACCTTTGTTGCTGAACCGCTCGAGCGCGGTTTCGGCTTGACGCTTGGTAACGCGCTGCGCCGCGTGCTCCTATCGTCGCTTCAGGGTGCGGCCGTTACTTCGATCAAGATCGAGAATGTCCTCCACGAATTCTCCAGCCTTGCCGGCGTCCGGGAAGATGTCACTGACATCATTCTGAACGTGAAGCAAATTGCCCTGAAAATGGAAAGCGAAGGCCAAAAGCGTCTGCAACTTTCCGCCACTGGTCCAGCCACCGTCAAGGCTGGCGACATCATGGTTTCGGGCGACACGCAGGTGATGAACCCCAATCATATCATCTGCCATCTGGACGATGGCGCGACGCTGAACATGGAACTGACCGCCGACACTGGCAAAGGCTATGTTCCTGCGGCAGCCAACCGTCCGGCGGATGCGCCCATTGGCCTGATCCCGATTGATGCGCTGTTTTCGCCTGTGCGTCAGGTGGCCTATAAGGTGGAAAACGCCCGTATTGGCCAAGAATTGGACTATGATAAGCTGAATCTGACGGTCGAGACCGACGGCACCGTCACCCCGGAAGATGCTGTCGCTTATGCTGCACGCATCTTGCAGGATCAGCTGCAAGTCTTTGTCCACTTCGAAGAAGCGATGAGCGACAGCAGCCTGATCGGCGCCGCTGCAGCATCGCAAAGCAGCGAAGAATCGGATGCCAACCAGCTCAACCGTTACCTTCTCAAGAAGGTGGACGAACTGGAACTTTCCGTGCGTTCGGCCAACTGCCTCAAGAACGACAATATCATCTATATCGGCGATCTGGTGCAAAAGACCGAAGCCGAAATGCTCCGCACGCCAAATTTTGGCCGCAAATCTTTGAACGAAATCAAGGAAGTGCTGTCATCCATGGGTCTGCGTTTGGGCATGGACATCCCCGGCTGGCCGCCTGAGAATATCGAGGAAATGGCCAAGAAGCTTGAGCAAGAGCTGCTGGGTTAATCATCGCACTCCCCGGTGCAAGCCGGGGAGCCGAATAGGATAATGATCGGGGCTGGCCTCTGTTTCGCTATCCGAAAACGGGAATGGGCTCCCCCGCAAGTGGGCCTGGTATGGGCTACCTCACACGGGCTCTTAACAAACAAAGGAATGGATTATGCGTCATAAAGTAGGTGGTCGTAAGCTTCAGCGGACCAGCGCGCATCGCACCGCGATGTTCCGCAACATGTCGGCTTCGCTGATCAAGCATGAACAGATCACAACCACGGTCGCCAAGGCCAAGGAACTCCGTCCCTATGTTGAAAAGCTGATCACGCTGGCAAAGCGTGGCGGCCTTGCCAACCGTCGTCTGGCGCAAAGCCGTCTGATGGACGATGCGCAGCTCAAGAAATTGTTCGATACGCTGGCTGAGCGTTACAAGGATCGCAATGGCGGTTACACCCGCGTGATCAAGGCTGGTATCCGCGCTTCGGATGCGGCCCCGATTGCGATCATCGAATTTGTGGATCGTGATGTGTCGGCCAAGGGCCAAGACAGCGGCCCAGTTCTGAGCGACGAAGATTATTCGGACGTCGCATAATCTGCGGCAGTTCTGATGAAATCAAAGGCCTCGCGGAAACGCGGGGTCTTTTTTTTATGTGCGCTCAGCCTATCGAGAAGAGCGCTGCAGAGAGCGCAAATGATGGTTGGCCCAGCGCCGCCATATAGTTACAGATGGAACTATCAGCTCATCTTATGAAAGCTTCCTCATGCGCTCCCATCTTGTGCTTTTGTCTATACCGCTTATCGCCTTATCCATGACCGCTCATGCTCAAACCCCCGCCGCTCAAGCCGCTGCCCCCCAGCAGACCTCTGCGCCACAATCCTTTGCATATCCCGTCACCGAGAAAGGCCCGGTCACCGACGATCTGTTTGGCGTGGCGGTGGCGGATCCCTATCGCTGGTTAGAAGATGATGTTCGCGTCAACCCCAAGGTCGCAGCATGGGTGGCCGCACAAAATCAAACCACGGACGCCTATCTGGCGACGATTGCGGGCCGTGACACATTGAAAGCCCGCATGACGGCGCTTTATGACTATGAACGCTTCGGCCTGCCGCAAAAGGCGGGGGAACGGTATTTTTATAGCCGCAATGATGGGTTGCAGCCGCAATCGGTGCTCTATGTTCGCGATGGGCTGAAGGGCGCAGGCCGGGTGCTGATCGATCCCAATTTATGGGCCAAGGATGGCGCCACCGCGCTGGCCGAATGGGCGCCGTCTGAGGATGGCCAATATCTGCTCTATGCGGTGCAAGATGGCGGCAGCGACTGGCGCACAGTGCGGGTGAAAAATGTCGCCACCGGGGAAGATCAGCCGGATGTGGTGGAATGGGTGAAATTTTCAGCGCTCAGCTGGGCCAAGGATGGCAGCGGATTTTACTATAGCCGCTTCCCGCAGCCCGATGCGGAAGGCGCGTTTCAGGATTTGAACCGAGATCAGGCGATTTATTTCCATCGCCTTGGCACCGATCAAAGCGCCGACCTGCTGGTTCATGCAACGCCCGAAGATCCGGAGCTGAACAATATCGGCGAGGTCACCGATGATGGAAAATATCTGCTGACCTATGCCACCAAGGGCACGGATGCGCGCATCCGCCTGGTGCTTTATCCCATTACGGCGCAGGGCGTTGGCGCGCCCAAGACTATATTTCCAGATTTCGCCCACAGCTGGGCCTATGTGGCGAATGAAGGCACGCGTTTTATCTTTCAAACCAACAAAGATGCGCCGCGCGAACGGTTAATCGCGCTGGATATCAACAATCCATCTGTCATCGCCGAATTGGTGCCAGAGCGGGCGGCGACTCTGGCCAGCGCATCGCGGGTCGGCGACCGCCTGATCCTGACCTATATGGAAGATGCCAAATCCAAAGTGGAAATGGTGGCGCTGGATGGACGCCCGATGGGGGAAGTCGCGCTGGCGGATATTGGCACAGCTGCGGGCTTTTCCGGCAATCCGAAAGATAGCGAAAGCTTTTATGCTTTCCACAGCTTCGCTCGCCCGGCGACCATCTATCGCTTTAACAGCAAAACCGGCGCCAGCGAGATTTTCGCAGCCCCCAAATTGGCGTTTAATCCCGATGATTTCGTCGTGGAGCAGCGCTTTTTTGCATCCAAAGACGGCACCAAGGTGCCGATGTTTGTCGTCGCCAAAAAGGGAGTGGATCGGGCTGGCGGATCGCCAACCTTAATGTATGGCTATGGCGGTTTTAACGTTTCCCTGACGCCCAGCTTTTCGCCCACTTGGCTTAGCTGGATCGAGCAAGGCGGGGTGCTGGCGATGGTCAATCTGCGCGGCGGCGGCGAATATGGCAAAGCGTGGCACGATGGCGGGCGCTTGGCCAATAAGCAGAATGTGTTCGATGATTTCATCGCTGCGGGGGAATATCTGAAAGCACAAGGGATCACCGGAGCGGATCAATTGGCGATTGAAGGTGGCTCCAACGGCGGCCTATTAATGGGTGCGGTGGTCAACCAGCGGCCCGACCTCTTTGCCGCCGCCCTGCCGGCAGTGGGCGTGATGGACATGATCCGCTTCCCCAAATTCACCGCTGGCCGCTATTGGAAAGATGATTATGGCGATCCTGAAGTGGAGGCGGATTTCCGCAATCTGCTGCGCTATTCGCCCTATCATAATATCAAAGCTGGCCAAAAATATCCCGCCATTCTTGTGACAACAGCGGATACGGATGATCGGGTGGTGCCGGGGCATAGCTTTAAATATGTCGCTGCCTTGCAGGCCGCCGACATTGGCAACAAACCGCATCTGATCCGCATTGAAACGCGCGCAGGCCATGGGTCTGGCAAGCCGGTGGATAAGATTATTGCCGAGGCTTCGGATAAATATGCCTTTGCCGCCCATTTCACGGGGCTAGTGATCCGAGCGCAGGAATAGGGCTGCGTCGATGGCATTCGCTTTTTCTTTCACCGCCACTGATGCTGCTCCCTTGTGGGCAGAAGCGGCACAGGCCGCCAAATCTTTGGTGGCGGGCGAAGCGGATGCCATCGCTAATATGGCCAATGTCGCGGCGCTGATCTGGCAGGCCATACCCGACTTAAACTGGGCAGGCTTTTATCGTTTTGACGGCACGGAGCTGGTGTTAGGCCCCTTTCAGGGGCAAGCCGCCTGCATCCGCATTGCGCTGGATAAGGGCGTGTGCGGCGCGGCAGCGCGCAGCCAGACCACGCAGCGGGTGGATGATGTCCACGCCTTCCCCGGCCATATCGCCTGTGATGCCGCCAGCCGCAGCGAATTGGTCGTGCCTATTCGCTATCAGGGGGCCTTGATCGGGGTGTTGGATCTGGACAGCCCCACCCCTGCCCGCTTTTCAGCCGCGGATCAGGCCGGGGCAGAAGCGCTGATCGCGATGATCGCTCCGGCCTTGGCAGGCCAGAATATCACCACAGCCCAAAAAGACTGACCACCAGAAGAGGCGATGCACAAACCCATAGAATAGCAATGCTAGGCTGATCTGCGTTGGTATAATCGCCTTTATGAACAACAGATAAGCGCATAGTTCAGCTTTGGGTCAATGGAGCAGCTGTAGTCAGATTATCACAGGGCCTGCCAAACGGCCTGATAAGGAATAAAGTGATGATCTCTCGTTTCAAACTCCCCACATGGAAAGCTCCTATATCCGCCGCACTGATTGGCGCGATGGCGCTGACCGCCGCTCCCGCCTCCGCTCGTGATACGGATCGCAATCGGGATGGCATTGGGGCCGGCGAAATCATCGCCGGGGCCGTCGTGCTGGGTGGACTGGCCGCCATTTTGTCCAGTAGCAACAACCGCGACGATCGTTATGACCGTGGCGGTCGTTATGATCGCAATGGCTATGATTATCGCCGCTATGGCAATGGCCGCAGCGCTGTGAACCAATGTGTGCGTGCCGTCGAGCGCGACGGGCGCCGCTATGGCCGCGTCAATGTCGATCAGGTCAGCAGCATTGATCGCAAGAAAGATGGCTATCGCATCAAGGGCCGGGTGGTATCAGACAATCGCAACGATCGGCGCTGGAATAACCGCCATCGCTATCAGACCGGAAAATTCACCTGTGATGTGAAATATGGCCGGATCAACAATGTGAAGATTTCAGGCCTGCGTCGCTGATCGCCGCTTGCGGAACCGCCATAGAATGGCGCGGGAACGATGCCCTGCGCCATTTTAAAATGGAAACTGTTTCGCGGGCGAAATCAGGCTACTTCCAGCACCGGATCGCCATTTTCATCGAGATCGCGCAGCACATAACCGCGACCCCACACTGTTTCGATGTAATTTTCCCCCTCACAGGCCAGCGCCAATTTCTTGCGCAGCTTGCAGATGAACACATCGATAATCTTCAATTCTGGTTCATCCATCCCGCCATAGAGATGGTTGAGGAACATTTCCTTGGTCAGCGTGGTGCCTTTGCGCAGCGACAGCAATTCCAGCATCTGATATTCTTTACCGGTCAGATGCACGCGCGCACCATCAACCTCGACCGTTTTGCTATCCAGATTAACCGCCAGCTTGCCTGTGCGGATCACACTTTGGCTATGGCCTTTGGATCGGCGCACCACGGCGTGAATACGGGCGACCAATTCATTCCGGTGAAAAGGCTTGGTCACATAATCATCGGCGCCAAAGCCGAAGCTACGCACCTTGGTGTCCATTTCCGAAATGCCCGAAAGGACCAAGACTGGGGTTTGCACCTTGGCCGAGCGCAATTTCTTCAGCACATCATAACCGTGCATGTCTGGCAGATTGAGATCGAGCAATATGATATCATAATCATAAAGCTTGCCGAGATCGAGGCCCTCTTCGCCCAAGTCCGTGGAATAGACGTTGAAACCCTCGGTGGTTAGCATCGTATCGATGGCCTTAGCGGTCGTCGGCTCATCCTCGATCAGCAATATGCGCATAACGCCCCCTCGTGAATCCATCATCCCATGGCCGATCCCCTATTGGCTTAGGATGATAATCTATTAACCATGAAATGGGTGAAAGAAAAAGGTTAATATCTGCTTAATCCGTTACGCATCAGCAAGATCGGCGGTGCAGCTTTGCTTAAGCCGGGATTCCAGAAAATCGGCCAAAATCCGTACCCGCATGGGCCGAAGCCGCGATGGTGGAGACAGCAGATGAAGGAAATTCTGTGGCGGATGCCAATCACTTAACAGCTTAACCAACTGACCCGACAACAGTTGCTCTTCCGTAATAAAATCGGGCAACATGGCGACCCCGCCACCCGCCAAAATCATCGGCAAGGCGACATCACCATTATTCGCAAATAAGGGCCCGGTTGGGGTGATGGCGGCTTCTTCGCTGCCACGCACAAAGCGAATCGGAACCGCTCGGCCACGATGGCCATAGCCAAAAAGCCGGTGAGCCGATAAATCCAGCGGATGCCGAAGCCGCGGCGCGCTGTTTAAATAGGTGGGACTGGCGACCAGCGAGATCGAAACCGGCCCGATGATGCGGGCGAGCAGGCTGCTATCATCCATCGGCGATATACGCAGAGCCAGATCAAATCCCTCTGCCACCAGATCATGGCGTGCGTCACTGAGCGTCAAATCGATCAAGACTGCCGGATGCGCGGCCATAAATTCCGCCAGCACGCCGCCCAAAACCCGAATGCCAAAGCTCATCGGTGCGGCCATGCGGATCGACCCCGCCAGATCGGTTCGATCCCCCAGTGCCGCTTCTGTGGCGGCCTGCGCCGCTGCTACCATGGCGCGCGCATCATCCAGCAGGCCTTCGCCCACGGTTGAAAGAGTGACGGAGCGCGAACTGCGGTGAAACAGAGTGATCCCCAAAGACGCCTCCAACCGCGTAATCGCTTTGGAGATGCTGGCTTTCGATAGGCGCATGCCTTTGGCCGCCGCAGTAAATCCGCCAGAGTCGGCCACTGCCACAAAGGCCGCCCAGCCCTCATAATCTGGTTGCGCCATCAACACCCCCAATTTGGAAACGATAAGTTTCAAACTTAGCTATTTTTGAAACGATAGAAAGCGCTATCTTCTTCTTAACAGATCAATGCGCGGCTCCATTTTTGATGAAGTGGAAAGCGGCACTTTCCCTGCCCTCCGCTGGCGCTGCGATCGATAGAAAGGAATGTCCCATGATTGAAATTCGTAAATTTGATTCGCTGGGCCACGCCGATCATGGCTGGCTGGATGCACGCCATCATTTTTCATTTGCCAATTATCGCAATGATGAGCGCAACCAATGGGGCGCGCTTCGGGTGTGGAATGATGATCGCATCGCTGCGCAATCGGGCTTTCCGCCCCATCCCCACCGCGACATGGAAATCATCACCTATGTGCGCACCGGCGCCATCACGCACCGCGATTCCATGGGCAATATCGGTCGCACCGCTGCTGGCGATGTGCAGGTGATGAGCGCTGGCACCGGAGTGACCCACAGCGAGTTTAATCTGGAAGATGAAACGACCAGCCTGTTTCAAATCTGGATCATCCCAGACTCACAAGGCGGCAACCCCGGCTGGGGCCAGCGCGAATTTCCCAAGGCCGATCGGTCTGGCCAATTTGTGACACTGGCCAGCGGCATGGCGGGTGATGATGCGTTGCCAATCCGCGCCAACGCCCGTGTGGCGGCGGCAACGGTCCATGCTGGCGAAAAGCTGAGCTATGCACTGGCGGATGGGCGGCACGCCTATCTGGTGTCTGCCACTGGCCGCATCCGGGTCAATGGCTTGGAAGCCGATCCGCGAGACGGTGTGGCCATGCGCGATATCGGCACGATCGAAATTGAGGCTTTGGACGATGCCGAACTGGTGTTGGTGGATAGTTTATGACGATCCAACGGGCCTTGAAACTTCCCCTCCCCCTGCGTTCGCCATCTGGCTGAGCGCGGGGGAACCGGGCCGCCACCCAACGCCCCCCCAGGCGGCGGCCCAAACCCCAAATGATTTCAACCAATTTCCATTGAAAGGTAAAAAGCGATGACGAAGATTCTGGTGCTTTATTATTCCAGCTATGGCCATATCGAACAGATGGCGGATGCCGTCGCAGAAGGTGCCCGCGCTGCCGGTGCCGAAGTGGATATCCGCCGCGTACCTGAAACTGCGCCAGAAGCGGTTGTCACCGCCGCAGGCTTTAAGACGGACACCGCCCATCCGCTGATCGGCGCGCCTCAGGATTTGGCGCAATATGATGGCATCATCATCGGCACGCCGACCCGCTTTGGCCGGATGGCCAGCCAGATGGCCGCTTATTGGGATACCGCTGGCGGCGTTTGGGCACAGGGCCTGCTCGGCGGCAAAGTCGGCGCGGCCTTTACCTCGACAGCAACGCAACATGGCGGTCAGGAAACCACTTTGTTCAGCGTAATCACCCAGATGCTGCATTTTGGCATGACCGTAGTCGGCCTTGATTATGGCTACACGGCCCAGATGAACAATGACGAGATTGTTGGTGGGGCGCCCTATGGTGCCACGACCATTGCCAATGGCGATGGATCGCGCCAGCCCAGCGACATTGATCTGGGCGGTGCCCGCTATCTGGGTGAACGGGTTGCGCGAACAGCCAGCAAATTAACGGCTTAAATCCCTTGGCGGATCGGCTCCCTTGTCGTGGGAGCTGATCCGCACCCCATGGAAGGACCATATCATGCGCCAGATCATGAGATTGCCCAGCCTCTTTATCTCTCACGGTTCGCCGATGATGGCCTTGGAGCCGAGTGCAGCGCGCGATTATTTATCGACGCTGGGCGCTGATTTGCTGCGCCCATCGGCGATATTGGTTGTTTCAGCCCATCATGATGCAGATTGGACGGGCGGACGAGCCAGCATTACCGCCAGCCCAGCCCCGCCAACCGTGCATGATTTCAGCAATTTCCCACAAGCTTTGTTTGACATGCGCTATCCCGCATCGGGCGACCCAGAACTGGCGCTGCATGTGCAAAGCCTGTTGGCGGCGCATGGGCTGGATATTGATGCCGACCCCGAACGCGGGTTGGACCATGGCGCATGGGTGCCCTTGTCCTTGATATACCCCGACGCCGACATTCCCGTGGTGCAATTGTCCATTCATAGCAGTGCCCCGCCCGAATGGCATTATGCACTGGGTCAGGCGCTCGCCCCGCTGCGCGAGGATGGCGTGTTGATTATCGGGTCAGGCAGCATGACGCATAATTTGCGGGCTATTTTTGGCGCAAATTTGGGCATTGATGCGCCTGCGCCCCATTGGGTGAGCGAATTTACCGAATGGGCGGCGCAAAAAGTGGCGGAAGACGCCGTCGATGATTTGCTGCATATCGTCGAACGCGCCCCTTATGGCCATGAAAACCACCCGACGATGGACCATATTTTGCCGCTGCATGTGGCGATGGGGGCTGGCAGCATGGGCGGCGCGCTGCACGGAAAGCGCCTGCACCACAGCACCACTTATGGCATGTTGGCGATGGATGTTTACGCCTTTGGCATGACGGATTGATCCGTCACCGCAATCTTGCAACCATCGGACCAATTTGGCGCACATCATTCCCTGTGCCACATGGGCTTTGCGCCATTGGCGTTTCGATGGCTTTCGCCTATAGGCTGGCGATGCTATTATCCGACCGTGTCCTCTTCCTTGATGGGGAAGCTCTTGTGATCGACAAGCCATCTGGCCTGCCGGTCGATCCGCCGCGTGACGGCAGCCTCAGTCTTGAAAATCATCTGGATAGTCTGCGCTTTGGTTTTAAGCGCTGGCCCTTGGCGGTGCACCGGCTGGATCGCGACACCTCAGGCTGCCTGTTGCTGGCCCGCAATCCCAAGGCGCATGGCCGCTTCACCCGCGCTTTTGAAAATCGGCTGGTGCAGAAACAATATTTGGCGATCCTCGATGGAGTGATCGACGGCGATGGCGGCACCATTGATCTGCCGCTGGCGAAAATCTCGACCGAGGAAGCGGGCTGGCGGATGGTCGGCGATACGGCGGGCGAATTGCGCGGCAAGGCCTCTGTCTCCCACTGGGAAAAGCTGGCGGAACAAGATGGCCGCACCTTGCTGCGCTTCCGTCCGGAAACAGGCCGCACCCACCAGATTCGCGTTCACGCACTGGAAGGCTTGGGCTTTCCCCTGCTTGGCGATCCTGTCTATGGTTCGGGCAACAAGCGCAGCCGCACCATGTTGCATGCCGAGCGGATCGAAGTGGCGCGTGACAATAAGCCCGCCATTATCGCCGAAGCGCCCTTCCCAGAAGCCTTCACCAACCATGGTTTCACGGCGCCCGAAGGCGCTGCACCAACCCGTGGCTGAGATTCCAGAAAGCGCGATAAGTGAGCGCTTTCTGGCGGGCACCGGCCCGGGCGGGCAAAATGTGAATAAGGTAGCAACGGCATGCCAGTTGCGAATCGATGTTTTCGCGCTGCGCCTGCCGCCCGATGCCTACCGCCGCCTGAAAGATCTGGCGGGCAGCCGCCTCACCAGCGACGGGGAGCTTTTATTTGTTGCCCGCCGCTATCGCACCCAAGACGCCAATCGCGCCGATGCGCGCCAACGCGCATCCGATTTGATCGACGCTGCGCTCGCTCGGCCCGAACGGCGTATCAAAACCAAGCCGAGCAAAGCCGCAAAGGCAAGGCGGGTTGATAGCAAAAAAGCGCGAAGCACGGTGAAGGCCGGTCGCGGGCGAGTCCGCCTCAACGATTGACCTGCTGGACCATGATGGGTCGGCTGGGTTGGTGAAACAGGCAAGATGCGGACGGTCAAACTCAGGAGCCAAAGCGTTGCACCTTTATCATCTGGATGCGAATGCCGCCGCTATCGGTCAGGTCTTTGGCGCCGATGTCGGTCAAGATCCATGGGCGGGCGGCTCAGTTGCGCCATTGCAGCCAGCTCCCGTCATCATTTCCAATGGCCGCGCGGGCGGGAAAACATATCTGACCCCGCGTCTGTGGGGCGTTCCGCCGCCGCCATCTGGCACCCGCCCGATCACCAGCGTGCGCAATCTGAAAAGCCCATTTTGGATCGGCACCTTGCGGCACGCTGAACTGCGCTGTCTGGTACCAGCCACCAGCTTTTCCATCTGGTCAAGCGTCTCTGGCATCAAGCGGCAGCATCGGGTACGCATGGCCGATGAGGCAATTTTTGCCTTTGCCGCAATCCTCCGGCAAACGGAAGATTGGCCCAGTTTCGCCATTTTGCATGTCGAGGCCAATCGCCTGATCCGCCATTATCATGATGGCGCCATGCCCGTGATTGTGCGCCGGGAAGATCATCGCCATTGGCTCAGCGCAGAGTGGCGCGATGCCGCCTCGCTGGTGGAGGCCATGCCCAGTCAAGCGATGCTGGTGGATTGACGGCCGCAGTCACGCTGCGGCCCGCCACGCGCCGATGCCGCCCTTCTTAGCTTTGCGCCATTTCCATGACGACATCCCACTCCTGCGGTTTGATCTTGCCCACAGATAGGCGCATATATTTGATCAAATCCATATCCTGCAGCCGTGGCTCCGCCTTAAACTCCGCCAAGGTCACCGCGCGGTTCAGCTTGCGCACCGGCTCCAGACGCACCACCACCCAAGGGGATCCTTCATCGGCGGTCGGATCCGGAAAATATTCTTCCGTCACTTTCATAATGCCAACGGCTTCGCGGCCGATATTGCTGTGATAAAAGATCACCTCATCGCCGACCTTCATCGCCATCATATTCAGCTTCGCGCTATGATTGCGCACGCCATCCCAGATGCCGGAACCCTCTTTGACCAGATCATCCCAGCCATAAACATCCGGTTCCGATTTCATCAACCAATATTGTTTGCTCATAAAGCCTGTCTAGCCCAGCCTGCCTCAACGCGAAACTGCCTTTTTGCTTTCCAGCGGGCCGCAATCCGCTTAGCCTAACCCCATCCGCCGCTTCCCCTCCCCTGAAAAAAGCTGGATATAAAACGCATGACAGCCGCTGTTCCCATCATCTCTATGACCCTGCCGCCCGATCAATTGGCTCAGCAATTTGGCGCCTCTTTTGAACGCTTTGGTTTTGCGATGATCTGCGATCATGGCATTGATCCGGGCGTGATCGCGCGCGGATGGGAAGCCGCCCGGGAATTTTTCGCTTTGCCGGTCGAGCAAAAGCGCGCCTATCATCTGGCCGGACTTTTTGGTGCGCGCGGCTACACCCCCTTTGGCACCGAAATTGCCAAAGGCGCGCAGCAGGTGGACTTAAAAGAATTCTGGCATGTTGGCCGCGATCTGCCGCAGGGCCATCCGCTGGCCCAGCAACAGCCAAACAATGTGTGGCCCGCAGAAATCCCGTCCTTTCGCCCTATATTTGAAAGCTTATATGCCGAATTTGATCGGGTGGGCGCCACGCTGCTGAGCGCCATCGCAACCTATTTGAAACTGCCGGCGGATTATTTTGATGAGCCGATCCGCGATGGCAACAGCGTGATGCGGCTGCTCCATTACCCGCCGGTGGACAGCGCCGCAAAAGGGATGCGGGCCGAGGCGCATGAAGATATCAACACCATCACCTTGCTGCTGGGGGCGGAAGAAGCTGGCCTTGAAATTTTGGATAGGGATGGCAGCTGGATCAAAGTGTCCCCGCCACCCGGGGCGATGGCCGTGAATGTCGGCGATATGCTGCAACGGCTGACCAACAATCGCCTGCCTTCAACCACCCACCGGGTCGTCAATCCGGATGCTGGCCGGGCAAGCCTTGCTCGTTATTCCATGCCATTTTTTCTGCATTTCCGATCAGATTTTCAGATCGAGACGCTAGAAAATTGCATCGATACCGATCATCCTGATCTTTATCCCACACCGATCACGGCGGATGATTATCTGCAACAAAGGCTGCGCGAGATCGGCTTAAAAGCCTAGATTCAGGACCTAGGATAGGGGAAAAAAGGCCCGCCCCGGCCCAGCTATGGTGCCGGGGCAAATGCCGTTAAACACCCAAACTCAAGCCTCACGGCCTTTCCAATAGCGATAGGCCAGCGCCTGTTGATCGCGGATGAACTTTCCGGCCTCGCGCCCTTCCCATGGGCCGAGATAGTCGCGCAGCACCACCGGATTGGCGGTCCACCAGCCCTGACCGGGCAGCTTATCCGCCTCGCGCACCACCAAAACGGCCAGCTCTGGCTCGCCATCCGCCACACATTGCCGGTCGACCTCTGCCAATGTTTGGCACAGCGCCCGCATTTTGGGGCGCGTGAAACGAAACCCCAATTTCGCTAGCATATCGCCATAAGTAATATAGCGGCCCTCGCGCGCAATTTGCGTCAATATGTCGCGCTGCAAAGCTACGTCAGCCAGACGGCTGCCTTGTGCGGATGGCGACGAATCCTCAGTGGAGGTGCCTTGTGGATCGGGCTGCGCGCTCATGCTTGGCACGCGCTGTTGTTTAAGGAAGCAAGAATCATCGCCGCGCTATAGCATATATCATCGGCACAAAGAAAAGCCGCGCGACATCCTTTCTAGGCGTCGCGCGGCTTTTCTTTGAATATTCAACACCTCACCCGTGGGTGATGGCGCAATCGCCTATAGCATCAGCCAACAAAGGCGCGCTCAATCACGAAATCGCCGGGCGCGGAATTGCTGCCTTCCTTAAAGCCCTTGGCTTCAAAATAAGCCGAAAGATCTTTGATCAGCGCCATGCTGCCACACATCATGATGCGATCCGTTTCGCGATCAAATTCGGTCGCGCCGGTGATCGGATGCTGGAACAAGCGGCCATTTTCGATCAGCGTGTTGATGCGCCCGGTGGTGTGAAAATCTTCCCGCGTTACCGTGGGCAGATAATGGAATTTCAACAAGGCTTCATCCTGCACCAGCGGATCGCCCGCCAATTGGCTTTCCAATTCTTCACGATAGGCCAGATCGCTGACTTTGCGGACACAGTGGACAATGCAAATCTGATCAAATTGATCATAAATATCAGGGTCGCGCGCCAGGCTGAGGAAGGGGGCCAATCCTGTTCCGGTCGATAGCATGAACAATCGCTTTCCGGGCAGCAGCGCATCCGTCACCAAAGTGCCAGTCGGCTTGCGGCCCAGATAAATTTGGTCGCCCGGCTGGATCAATTGCAGACGCGAGGTCAGCGGGCCATCCGCGACCTTGATCGACAGAAATTCCAGCTCATCCGAATAGGCCGGGCTGGCAACAGAATAAGCGCGCAGCAACGGGCGACCATTGTCCCCCGGCAGCCCGATCATCACAAATTCGCCGGAACGAAATCGGAAAGAGGCCGGCCGCGTGATCGAAAAGCTGAACAGATGTTCGTTCCAATGGCGGACGCGCAAAACTTCTTCGACCGACAATGCCGTGGTCGGTTCTAGTTTTTCAACGGCAGCGACAGCATCGCTCATCATTTAAATTCCTGGTGCTTCAAGGGAAAGAAGAGAAAGGTTCGAGACGTCAAATCCAGCTATTTCCAGCTGTTTCAACGAAACGCCCAGATGATGGACGATCGGCTCCACAGCCACAGGCTTAACCAACAAGGCCAGAGTCGCATCCGCTTTCTTGCCATGGCCAGAAGCAATATCCGTCCACAATTTCAAAAGCAAAGCTTCCCACTCGCCGATTCGCTGGCTGCCCATCGGCGACCAGCTCATTGGCATTATGGCCTCGCCGCATAGCAGGCTCATCCCATGATGGAAATGCGGCAAAGCAGGCCCCGCGCAAAGTCCAAGAAAACCGTGGCGCAAAATCGACAGCGGTTCAATCTGCTGCTCATTGGCATGATTCCATGTCCGCATCGCCCACAGCAGAAAGCGTCCGCTATTGTCCAGATAGGTTACGGGCTGGTCGATGAAGGCATACATAAGCTGCTCCGCAATCTCGCGCGCCACATATGGTAATGCGAGTTAATTGCAAATAAGCCAAGACGCGCCATAAGGTCCACCCCCCTTGGCTATCAGCCTTTGCGGTGCCCCTATAACGCATCCCAGCGCCGGATCGAATTGCCCCGCGCGCTGTCATCTTGCAACGATGCTTTTCTAAAATGCGGCGTAGAAAGACTGTCAGCGTTAAAAAAATGGGCATCGCCAAAAAATGAGCAACGCCAAAATCAGGCAGCAAGCCAGCATGGAAGAACAGGCCGGGAACGTGCCAATCGCTGCGCCAGCGCAAAAATAGCGCACATCGGCCTTTGCCATAGGGCCGCCAGCTTGCTATCGCCTACCCACAATGGCGAACACCACCGATGATAATAGCCCTTCTGACGACGGCGACCGCAATAGCATCGACACGTCTTTCGGCAGCGCCCTGTCGGAACGCTATCTGGTTTATGCCCTGTCCACCATCACCGCTCGCTCTCTGCCGGATTTACGCGACGGGCTGAAACCCGTTCACCGACGCCTGTTGTGGGCGATGCGGGCGATGCGGCTGGATCCCAGCCAAGGCTATAAAAAATCCGCCCGCGTGGTCGGCGATGTGATCGGCCGTTTCCATCCCCATGGGGATACCGCCGTTTATGATGCGATGGTGCGGCTGGCTCAGGATTTTTCGCTGCGCTATCCCTTGGTGGATGGTCAGGGGAATTTCGGCAATATTGATGGCGATAATGCCGCCGCCTATCGCTATACCGAAGCACGGCTGACCCGCGTTGCCATTGATTTGATGGCAGGGCTGGATGAAGGCACCGTCGATTTCAAGCCAACCTATAATGGCGAGGATCAGGAACCGGAAATCATGCCCGGCCTGTTCCCCAATTTGCTGGCCAATGGCTCCAGCGGCATTGCCGTGGGCATGGCGACCAATATCCCGCCGCACAATGCCGCCGAAGTGATCAATGCCGCGCTGCTGCTGATTGATCGGCCCGATGCCTCCACCGCCGATTTGCTGGAGCATGTGAAGGGCCCGGATTTCCCAACCGGCGGCCTGTTGGTCGATAGCCCGGAAACCATTGCCCATGCCTATAGCAGCGGGCGCGGCAGCTTCCGCGTGCGGGCGCGCTTTTCCACCGGCCGCCAAGAGGATGGCAGTTGGGAAGAAAGCGGGCTGGAAAAGCATAGCGGCGGCACATGGCAGCTGGTGATCAGCGAAATTCCCTATGGCGTCGCCAAAGGCAAGCTGATTGAACAGATCGCTCAATTGATCGCCGATAAAAAACTGCCGATATTGGAAGATGTCCGCGATGAAAGCGCCGAGGATCTACGCGTTGTTATCGTGCCAAAAAGCCGCAATGTTGATCCCGACATCTTGAAAGACAGCCTTTACCGGCTGACCGATCTGGAAAATCGCTTTGCGCTGAACCTGAACGTGCTGGACGCGACCCGCACGCCAAAGGTTATGGGCCTGCACCAATTGCTAACCGAATGGCTGCAACATCAGATCATCGTGCTGGTGCGCCGCGCAGAGCATCGCATCGCCAAAATCGACGATCGGCTGGAACTCGTCGCTGGCTATCTTATCGCCTTTCTGAATCTGGATCGGATCATCGAGATCATCCGTTATGAGGATGAACCCAAGGCTGTGATGATGGCGGAATTTGAGCTGACGGACCGTCAAGCCGAAGCGATTTTAAACATGCGCCTGCGATCCTTGCGCAAGCTGGAAGAAATGGAATTAACCCGTGAGCGCGATCAACTGATCGCCGAGCGCGAGGATTTGGCCAAGCTGGTCGAAAGCCCGGCTCGCCAGCGCACCAGACTGAAGCGCGATCTGACGGCGCTGCGCAAAGTCTATGGCCTCGATACGCTGTTGGGTGCGCGCCGCACCACGGTGGCCGAAGCCGCCCCCACGCGCGACATACCGCTGGACGCAATGATCGAGAAGGAACCGGTGACGGTGATCCTCTCCAAACGCGGCTGGATTCGCGCCCAGCGCGGCCATGTAACGCCCGATCAATGGGCCGAATTCAAGTTCAAAGAAGGCGATGAATTGGCCTTTGCCGTTCATGCACAAACCACCGAAAAATTGCTCATCGCTGCCGACAATGGCCGTTTTTATACCATCGGCGCCGATAAGCTGCCCGGTGGCCGCGGCTTTGGCGAGCCGCTGCGCGTGATGGTGGATATTGATAGCGACGCGAAAATCGTCGCGATGATCCCGGCCCATCCCGAAGGCCGCCTGTTGCTGGCCTCCACCAGCGGTCATGGCTTTCTGGCCCAGATGCAGGATGTGGTCGCCGAAACCCGCAAGGGTCGCAATGTCGTGAATCTGAAAGCCAAATCGCAGCTGATCGTGGTGCGCGAAATTGCCGATGCCCATGATAGCATCGCCGTGATCGGGGATAATCGCAAATTGGTGATCTTCCCCATCGCCGAAGTGCCGGTGATGACCCGTGGCCAAGGCGTGATGTTGCAACGCTATCGCGATGGCGGCCTGTCGGATATCATCACCTTCACCTTCGCGGATGGGCTGAGCTGGCCGATGGGCGGAGAAACCGGCAGAATCCGCACCGAAACCGATGTTAAACCTTGGCGCGTCGCGCGCGGTGCCTCAGGCCGAATGCCGCCGACTGGCTTTCCGCGCAACAATCGGTTTGCATAGGATTTGACTTTTCTGTCCGCGCGTCATTCGCTTGTTAACCTTTATCCTTCACTGTCTTTCCCATGGTGAAAGGCAAGGCTCCCCCTATGGAACCGCCAAGCAAGGCGGAACACAGCGATAGAGATGCCCATTCCATAGGCTGGCTTCATGCCCTGCCCATTGCGGCGGCGCTTGTGATGCCAATGGCCCGGGGGCATTTCCATGTGCACACCAGCAACCAGAAGTTTGACGATCTGGGCCTCTCTCTATCCGGCGCCAACCAGCCCGTGGACATGATCCGCGCCATAGCTGCGGCTTACAAAGATTCGGATGGCGCGCATGAATTTATTTGCCAAATAGGTGCAGAAGATAGCGCTGCACAAATGCAGGCTTATCTCCAAAAACTGGAAGCCAGCAACGGCACGACCGATCTGTTCCTGCTATCGCTGATTGACGCCACCCAGCAATCGCAAACCGAACGCGATCTGCGCCGGGAATTAACCTTTGATACGCTGACCGGCCTACCCAATCGATCTGGCTTTGTCGCCATGCTGGAATCAGACACCAGCAATGAGGCAGCATCAGAGCAAAAAGCTGGAATCGAGAATGCGATCCTGCTGCTGAACCTGAGCCGGTTTAGCCGAATCAATGAGCATATAGGCCCCGATGCTGGGGATAAGCTGATTGTCGCCGTGGCCCGGCGGCTGAAATATAATATGCGCGGCAGCGATATGCTGGCCCGCACCGGCGGCGATGAATTTGCCATCTTTTCCCGTGTCGCCGGCACCCAGCAGGATGTGCGCGAACTGGCACGGCGCATCCATAGCTGCTTCAGCCATCCCTTTCGTATTGGCGAATTAACGATCAGCGTCGACTGTGCCATGGGCGTTGCGATCCAATCCTCCGGCAAAGGCTTAATCGATAGCGCCGACCATATCCGCCATGCCCAAATCGCTTTAAAACGCGCACAGAGCAGTGGCCGGATGGAAATTTACGAACCCGCCGCTGCCATGCTGCCAGACAATCGCTTCGCTATTGAAACAGCGCTGCGCGATGCCATTGAAAATGATCGATTAACTCTGGCCTTTCAGCCTCTGATCAACCTTTCCACCGGCAGTGTCGCCGGATTTGAAGCACTGGCCCGCTGGGATGATGACAAGGGCCAGCCCATTGCCCCCAATGATTTCATTCCCGTGGCCGAGGAAAGCGGACTGATCATTCCGCTAGGCCAATGGGCAATCAACAAAGCGGTTTCCGTTTTGGCTCAATGGGATGCCAGCCATGATGCGGCACCGATGGATTGTTTTTTCTCGGTCAATGTGTCCGCCATTCAGCTGCTGCGCGATGATATCGTCAATGTCGTCCGGCGCGCCTTGACCCAATATGGTGTCGGCGGAGATCGTCTGATGATCGAGCTGACGGAAAGCGCCGTCGTCGGCGATCCCGATCATGCCATGGCCGTATTCAAGCAATTAAAAGCGCTGAAAACGCGCATTGCTATGGATGATTTTGGCACCGGCTATTCCAATTTGGCCTGTTTGCAGCGCCTGTCCATCGATGTGCTGAAAATCGACCGCAGCTTTGTGGAGCATATGGAAAAGGATCGCGATCAGGTCGCGATTGTGCGCACCATCCAAAGCTTGGCCGAAGCGCTCCACCTGCAAACCACTGCGGAAGGCGTGGAAAATCCCGATCAGGCACGCTTGCTTTCGGCGCTAGGCTGCAACCATGGGCAGGGCTTTCTTTTTGCCCATCCAATGGATGAACAGGCCGCCTTCGATTATTGGCAGCGCTCGTTGATTGCGCCGATTTTCTGAGCCAAAATTTCCTGCACGCGCTCCGCGCCGGGGAAATCCTCGGCCAACCAATCGGCCTCCACCGCCTTCAGCAATTGCGCCACTGCAGGTCCCCGCGCCAGACCACGGGCGACAATATCGCCGCCCTTCAGCGGCAATTCCGGCACCGTCCAATCGACCAAGCTCAACAGCGCATCCGCTCCGCCCGGGCGAAACAAGAGAGTATCGCGCGCGGCGGCCATGCCCATGTGATAGGCCAATTGACGCGCGCTCCCACTTGAATCATGCCGATGCCCGGCAATCGCCGCCAAATGCAATCGCTGCCGCCGCGATAGGCGCAAGCGGCTGGCGACTTGCTCCGCCACCGCAGCATCCGCTGGCAACAGCGCCGCAAGACGGCGTAGCCCATCGGGCGTGGCCCCGGCGGCCCGCTCTTCCACCAGCAGCGCTTCAAGCGTGGACAGGCCATCTTCGCCACTTTCCGGCAGCAGCACAGCAAAAATGCCATCCTTTGTCATCTGCGCAGCAACCGCATAGGGATCGAGCAAAGCCAATATTTTCAACAGCTCATCCGCGATCCGTTCGCGTGACAGGCTTTTCAGAGAATGGCGCGCGGCCACCACGGCCTGATGGCTAGCCGGATCAAGGGAGAGGCCGTCTACAGTGATTTTGGTGAAGCGCGCCGCAAAACGATAAAAGCGCAATATCCGCAGATGATCCTCGGCAATGCGGGTGGCGGCATCGCCAATGAAGATCACGCGGCCCGCTGCCAAATCGGCCAGCCCACCAAAATAATCAAAAATCTCGCCGCTTTCGGGATCAGCATAAAGCGCATTGATGGTGAAATCGCGCCGCGCCGCATCATCCCGCCATTCGCTGGCAAAGGCGATGGTGGCGCGGCGGCCATCCGTTTCCACATCGCGGCGCAGCGTTGTGACCTCATAAGGATCGCCATCCGCCACCGCCGTCACCGTGCCATGCGCGATGCCAGTTGGGATCGCTTTAATCCCTGCTTGCTGCAACCGCTCCATCACCTGATCCGGCAACAGCCGCGTCGCAATATCCACATCGGTGACATCCAGCCCCAGCCAGCTATCACGCACAGCGCCGCCGACAATGCGCAGATCCTCGCGCCCCAATGCCGCCACCAGCCGGGCCAGCCCGCTGCGCCCGCGCCATGCCGCATCCGGCAATAGGGCCGCGCCCTCGCTCATTCCGGCACCCCTTATTCCGGTCCCGCTCATCTTAGCGATGCCAGCCGGGCGGCAGGCGCCGCGCCAAATTGATAATGATATCCGCCGTCACGCCCCAAATCCGCCAATCCTGCCAATCCATGGAATAATAGCGGCGGATATGGCCATTCCATTCCGCCTGATGCCGCTCGTAATTGTCGGGATTGAACAAAATGTCGAGAGGCACTTCAAACCATGCCTCCACCTCATCCGGATTGGGATCAAAGCCAATATCCGGCGGGATCACGCCCAAAACCGGGGTAATATGATAGCCACTGCCCGAACGATAAGGATGGGTCGGCCCGGCAATTTCCACCTGACGGCGATCCAGCCCAATCTCCTCCTCCGCTTCGCGCAAGGCGGCGTCTATGGCATCCCGATCACCCGGATCAACCTTGCCGCCCGGAAAGGCCACCTGCCCGGCATGGGCGCGCAGCCATTGTGGCCGCTGGGTCAATATCACGCCGGGTTCGGGCCGATCGGTGAAAGCGATCAACACCGCAGCATCACGCAGCGTCTGCGTTTGAACCAGATCCGCTTCATCATGGCCCACATCGGGCAGCAAATTGTCCAGCGCGGTGGCCAGTTTCCGCGATAGCATCAGGACACCATCAAAGGAAAAACAGCGCCGTTGGAAGATAGGCTCGGCGCATCATCGCGACACTCTGCCAGCGCTATTTCCACCAATTCATAATAAAGCGCCCGGTCCAATCGCGCCTCCAGCCCATGGCCGATAGCGCCGCGCACATGCAGGCGCGGATCGGGTTGATCGGGATCCGCCCCAAAGCTTAGGGGGTGATCGGGGCCCGCCATCACCAGATCATCCGTGTTCAGCCGAAATATCAGCTTGCGGGATGCCCCCTGCCCTTCGCTTTTCATCTCCACCGCGCGAAAGGGCAAATCCTCCACCACGACAGAAAGCTGCTCTGCCGGGGTCACCAGATGATAGCTGCCATCCGCATCCCGGCGCAAAATGGTAGAGAAAAGCCGCACCATCGCCGGGCGCTTAATTTCGCCGCCTTCGTGAAACCAGCGGCCATCGGCTTTGATTTCCATATCGCTGTCGCCACGGCGCTCAGGATGCCAACTTTCCACCGGCGGCAGCTTGCGCTGGGCCAGCAATTGCACGGCATCTTGCAACGTCAGAGCAGAAAAATCGCGCAGCGGCGCATTCGGGGGTGTAACCATATCGAAAAGATAAGCGCATCCGCCCCACAAGCAAGCTTTGCTGTGGCCGAACGCCATCCCAAGCATCATGGGTCAGCGCGGGCCGATCATCCCTGCGCCATGCGGCAGCCTGTGGCCGTTAACCTCCAGCCCCAATAAACGGCGCTGTTCAAAGCTTCCGGGCAAATCCCATGATGCTGTCGCCGCCGCATCAAAGCCCCAGAAGCGGCCATAATATTCAGGATCACCGATCATCATCAACGCGCCATCGGCCTTGCTGTGGGCGGCTTGCAGCATCCGATCCATCAGCATCCGGCCATAGCCGCCGCGCTGCACATTGGGGCGCACCGCAACCGGCCCCACCATCACCAGCGGCGTCGCGGCTTGATCCAGCGCATGATGGGCCACTGGCCAGCATTGAATCGTGCCTGCCAATCCATGTTCATCATAAAGTGCAAAGCTTAAATCATCGATCGCCGCCGCGCCGGATCGAATGCGATAGGCGGTTCGGCCAAAGCGATCCGGCCCAAAAGCCGCATCCAGCAATGCCTCCACCGCCACCGGTTCCACATTCGATAAGGGAAGTAACTCGACCAACGCCAAACCTTTCGCTAATGGGGCGGCGCTTTAGGGACGGAAACCGGCGATGGAAAGCCGAATGTTCATGCCCCACAGATTAGGAATTTTTTGTGACCGATAGTTTGTGGCTCGAAGTCAATGGTCTGACCGTGCAGGTGTTAACAGGAATTTATTCCGAAGAGACCCATTTGCCCCAGCCTTTGCGCATCTCTATCCGCGCGAAATTGGCGATGGCCGATCATTATGAACCCACAACACCGCTGGCCGCTTCAAAAAATTATATGGATTTGAAATTCGCTGCCAGAGAAGCTCTGCCAAAGGATGTCCATTTCGTTTTGATCGAAAGCGTGGCTGATCATATCATCGACAGCCTGTTTGTGCAGGATGATAAGGTTCTCGAAGTGGAAGTGAAGATTGTCAAATTGGCGATTGCCGAAGATGATGAACAAATTGGCATCACCATGCATCGGGCCAGAAAATGACTGATCGGCCGCTCGCACTGGTGACGGGCGGACTGCACCGCGTGGGCGCCGCCATTGCGGCACGGCTGGCGAACGCGGGCTATGCGCTGGCGCTGCATCAACGCAGTTCGGTGCAGATGGATGGCGGGCTGCAAAGCGCGCTGGAGGAAACGGGCGCGGCGCATCAAAGCTTTATCGCCGATCTGGCCGATCCCGCCGCGGTTGCAGAATTGATTCCCGCCATATCCCAGCATTTTAGCCGGGCGCCGGATCTGTTGGTCAACAATGCGTCGCTTTTTATCGAAGGCGAATGGCCGGATCTCAGCCAGCAGGCGCTGGTCGATACGATGCAGGTGAATCATCACGCGCCTGTGATGCTGGCGCAGGCCGTTGTCAGCGCGCATCAAGGGCCTCGGCGGCCAGTGATTGTGAATATCTTGGATCAGCGCATTGCCAATCCGGTGCCGGATCAACTGGCCTACAGCCTATCAAAACAAGCCTTGTGGCAAAGCACCCGCACGCTGGCAGTGGCCTTTGGCGCGCAGGCCAGGGTCAATGGTGTCGCGCCGGGGCTGACTCTGCCGACCCCCGATTATAGCGATGCGCAAATGGCGCGGCTGGCTGCGCTGATGCCGCTGGGAGCGCTCCCCACGCCCGAACAAATTGCCGATGCGGTGGCCTTTCTCGCGCAGGCGGAGGCGATCACCGGCCAAGTGATTTTTGTCGATGGCGGCGCGCATATGACCAGCTTTGATCGCGACTTTGTGCAGCTGGAGCGAGATTGAGCGAAACGCGCGGTTTCGCTGCCAACCCGTCCGCTGCCCAAAATGATCAATAGATATGGATCGCTTTGGTCGCCAAATAGCCATCCAGCCCTTCCGGCCCGCTTTCGCTGCCAAAGCCGGATTGCTTGATACCGCCAAAGGGCATGTCAGCCGACGAAATGGCAAAACCATTCACCCCCACCATGCCGCTTTCAATCGCATCGGCGACCCGGTTGATCCGGCGCGCTTGCTCTGTGAAGGCAAAGGCGGCCAAACCAAAGGGCAGTCGATTGGCCTGCTCCAACGCCTCTTCTTCCGTTTCAAAGGGCCGAATCAGGGCCAGCGGGCCAAAAGGCTCGATATTCATCGCATCGGCATCCAGCGACACATCAGCGATGGCGGTGGGGCGGTAAAAATAGCCCTCGCCCATGGCTTCGCCGCCCGCGACAAGCCGCCCGCCCTTTGCCTTGGCATCGGCGACCAGCTTTTCTATCGCTGCTACACGGCGGCTGTTGGCGAGCGGCCCCATTTGCGAGCCATCATCCAGCCCATTGCCAATTTTCATCTTTTCCGTGCGCGCGGCAAAACCCTTCACAAAGGCATCATAAATTCCGGCCTGCACATGAAAACGGGTGGGGGAGACACAGACCTGACCGGCATTGCGAAATTTCTGCGCCACCACCTTGTCCAGCGTTGATTCCAAATCGCAATCATCGAAAATCAACACCGGCGCATGGCCGCCCAATTCCATCGTGATCCGTTGCAACTGATCGGCAGCCAATGCCATCAAATGTTTGCCCACCGCCGTCGATCCAGTGAAGCTGACCTTGCGGATGATCGGGCTAGCCAGCAGATGGCGGCTGATCATATCAGGATCGCCATAGACCAGTTGCACCACATCGCCGGAGATGCCCGCATCCGCAATACAGCGCATCACCGCGCTGGTGCTGCCCGGCGTTTCTTCCGGCGCTTTGGAAATAACCACACAGCCCGCCGCCAAGGCAGGCGCGATTTTTTTGGCCATCAGATTGACCGGGAAATTCCATGGTGAAAAGGCCGCGACAGGGCCGACGGGCTGTTTCAGCACCATCGCCCGCTGGCCCGTGGGGCGCTGCACGACACGCCCTTCAATGCGCTTTCCCTGTTCAGCAAAATATTCAAACATGCCCGCCGCCGACAAGACCTCGCCGCGTGCTTCAGCGAAAATCTTGCCCTGCTCCAGCGTTAGTAAAGTGGCGATATGATCAGCGCGGGCGCGGATGTTTTCCGCTACCCGGTGCAGCAAAGCTCCCCGTTCCTCAGGGCTTTTGGCGCGCCAGACTGGCCAGCCACGCGCCGCGGCAGCCAGCGCTTCATCCAGATCGGCGGCGGTCGCCACCGGCAGATCAGCAATCGGCGCCGCCGTGGCGGGATTATAGATCGGCCGCACATCGCGCCCCTCCGCCCCGCGCCATTCCCCTGCAATAAAAAGCTGAAGTTCGGCATCGTAAGTGGCGGTCATGATCGGGCCTTTCTGTTGCGTCGGTTGCGCGCGGACCGGGGCCAGCGCCCTATGTTCATCCATCCAATATAGAAAGATCAGCTATAATTAAAGCTGATGCTGATGCGATCCTGCTTGGCCCTATTCGGCATCACCTCGTGCCGCAGCCAGCTTTCCCATAAAAATACCGTGCCTTCCGCAGGCTCGGCATAAATGAAGGGCTGAAGATGCTCTGGCGCATCATCGCTGCGCCCCGGCGCTGCCATCAGCATCGGCAGGCGCGGATCTTCCAGCTTCAGTGCGCCCGACCCGGCAGGCACCGCCACATAAAAAGTCCCAGAAATCACGCTATGGGGATGAATATGGCCGCTGTGCATGCCGCCCGGTTTCAGAATATTCACCCACAGACTATCCAAGCGCAACGATTTGGCCAAATCGAAATGACATTCCCTTGCAAAAGCCCGCACCTGTTTATCCAGCAATCGCTTCAGATCAGCAAAGGCAGGGTCGCGCACCGGCAAATCCGTCAGCGAGGCATAGCTGGTATAGCCGCGATAGCCATGATCGCGGCTCCACCGGCGACCCGCGCCATCCTCTTGCGCGAAATGACGGCAGCTTTCAGCCAATTCCTCCCGCAGTTCAATCGAGCCAATCATGGCTTCATAAAAAGGAGTGGCGAATAAGGTTCGGACAGGCATTATGCGCGCAAAGCATAGCAAGAGCATAGAAGCAAGGGAGATAAGGATGCCTCAGTTTGAACTGATCGCCGATGGTCTGCGCTTTCCGGAAGCCCCAGTGGTGATGGCCGATGGCAGTGTGATCGTGACGGAAATTGAGGCGGGCCGGATCACCCGGTGCTGGCCCGGCGGGCGCAAGCAAGTGATCGCCGAACCGGGCGGCGGACCCAATGGGCTGGCTTTCGGACCGGATGGGAAGCTTTATTGCTGCAACAATGGCGGATTTGCGTGGGGCGGCAACAATGGCATGTTGGCCCCGCAAGGCATTGCTGCCGATTATAGCGGCGGCCGGATCGAACGCATCGATATCGAAACCGGTGTTGTCGAAATTCTCTATCAATCCGGCGATCATGGCATCAGCCTGCGGGGGCCGAATGATATTGTCTTTGATGATCAGGGCGGCTTTTGGTTCACCGATCATGGCAAGGTGGATTATGCCAAGCGCAGCCACGATATTGTCGGAATTTTCTATGCCAAGGCCGATGGCAGCTTTATCGAAGAAGTGATTTTTCCATCAAACAACCCCAATGGCGTGGGCCTTTCTCCTGATGGAAAATCGCTCTATGCCGCCGAAACCTATACCTGCCGCCTGATGAAATTTAACATTATCGCAGCCGGAAAAGTGGATGGAACGGCGGGGGTCGGCGGACCGGGCATTCCTATCTATCGCCCAGCAGGCTATCGTTTTTTTGATAGTTTGGGGATGGAGGCTGGCGGCAATATCGCCGTGGCGACCATCGGCGAATGCGGCATCAGCGTGGTGTCCCCCGAAGGGGAGTTGGTCGAATTTGTGGCGACAGATGATATTTTCACCACCAATATCGCCTTTGGCGGCGGTGATATGCGCGATGCTTATATCACCCTGTCCGGCACCGGGCGGCTGGTTAAATGCCGCTGGGCCCGCCCCGGCTTAACCCTACATCATAATGGCTGAAATAATCGCTTAACCCCATCTCTCTCCCCCATTTTTGCCCCCCCATTTTGAAAGTGTGCTGCAAATCCTATGACCATCACGACCATCATTTTCGATTTCGGCGGTGTTATCACCTCCTCGCCTTTTGAAGCCTTTAACCGTCTGGAGGCGGAGCGCGGCCTGCCGCAGAATTTCATTCGCGGGGTGAACAGCATCAACCCCGATAGCAATGCTTGGGCTTTATTCGAGCGCGCCGAAATCAACGCGGCCCAATTTAACGAACAATTTGCGCGCGAAGCCGCAGCGGCGGGCCATGAATTGGAAGGATCCGCTGTGCTCGCCGTGCTGGCGGGCGCCATTCGCCCCGCCATGGTGGAGGCTTTGGATCAACTGAAATCCGAAGGATATCGCCTTGGCTGTATCACCAACAATGTGCCCAGCGGAAAGGGCGCTGGCATGGCCCAAAGCGCAAGTGCCGCAGCAGAAGTGGCAGCGGTGATGACCCGTTTTGACCATATTATTGAATCCAGCAAAGTCGGCGTCCGCAAGCCAGACCCGCGCATCTATCAAATGATGTGCGAAACGCTGAAAGTGCAGCCCAGCGAATGCATCTATCTGGATGATCTGGGCATCAACTGCAAACCAGCCGCCGCCTTGGGAATGCAGGCAATTAAGGTCAGCAGCGGCGAGCAAGCTCTGCAAGATCTGGCAAAGGCTTTGGGCAAGCCTGTTGCTGTTCCAGCGGCTTAAAAGCGCCGGATCCTTATAGGATTAAACTTTATTCGCACCGGCGCGCCCATGGCGATCCGGTGCGAATAAATATCTATCCTGATCAAAAGGGGCTGAGCAGCAGGCCAAAGGTGATGAACGCCAAAATGCCCACCGGCACGATGGTCAACAAGGCGGATAAATCTTCGCTGGTGATCGCCGCCGCATGTTGCGACGTCGGCAACATCAACGCAACAGGCGATTCCACCCGATTCTGCGTGCGAGCCCGCGCAACCAGAGCAGCATTCCGTTGGGCGAAGGTCGATGGGATAGACATAGTCACTTTCTTTCAACGCGGCACCAGCCGCAGGGAGGGGAGAGAGAAAAAAGTAGAATTGGTAAGCGAGCGGCGCCATTGCATTCGGCACATCATCACGCCATGACGCAGCCTAACCGGCCGTCATCCACCAAAGTATGACACTGGCTGCCAGCAATGGCAGAAGCGCAAACATCAATAAGGATAGCATCGGCGCTTCGATCATCCGGTGATGATCGCGATAAAAATGCGAAAGCTTCTCGCTAAATTGATCATCTGCGGTCAACACCGCTCGGTCAATCGACGATAAGGCAGGCAAAGTTTCAATCAAACGAGAGAGTTCATGCGACTCCAGCCGTGGGTAACGGGTAAGAAGTGCCTCTGCATCAAATAGCTTCCTTGAACTTTCCTGCATCCAGGAATAAAATTGCGTGGTCATTATTTAAAAAACTTTCATGCAGCACCAATCCCCACACAAGCACGGGCTTGTCCGGGATGAATATTCACTTTCCTTTGCATCAGAGGATGGGATCGCTCGCGGCATGAAACAGCCACACGTCATAGCTCAGATGCTATACTCCGGACGCTGCCTAGGTCAGCACACGTCCGGCTAAACACAGATCGTGAGACGCTCTAAATTCTTATTTTTTGTAATCTTCATCATAGTATATCATTTAAATAGGCTTTGAATGATATTTTTCAAGGCGTTCAACCTAAACTATATTAAATAAGTTGATATTTTATCTGAAATAAAACTTACGCGCACTTTATCACGACAGGCAGTATTTTTATTTCAAGAAGATTTGATTTCCACATGAAAAATGTCGTTCAAAAATCGCGGAACCGCGTCTGTCCATTGGCAATTCACAAAAAATCTTAGAATCATCGCCCATTCCGGGTCCGCAGATGCGCGAATCCTGGCTCGCCGCGCGGTCAGCAGCACGAAGATAGATAGGCGAACGAAGCCTCCTGCTTTTAAAAAGGAGCCCCCCGCTTTCGGGCCTGAGCACGCCATCACCATCAAATGGAATCGGCTTTAAGAGCGCGCCTTCACGATGAAAGGACTAAACGGCGTCCGCAAAGCGGCCTATCCGTGACAGAAATGGCAGAAAAACTATGCAGGCATCTGGATGCACAAGCATGCAAACAATTCCGGATAGAGCTTATGAAATGACTCTTCCCAATCACCTGCCGCGCGCCGCATCGGCGTCCACGGATGGGAAGAAATGGTGCCCAGAAGAGGACTCGAACCTCCACGCCCTTGCGAGCGCCAGCACCTGAAGCTGGTGCGTCTACCAATTCCGCCATCTGGGCACGGGGTAGGTGCGTGCCTCTAGGTGGCGGTCGCGAATCTGTCAATAAGCTTTTTATATATAGCCGTTTTTTCTTACACTTTTCTGAAACTGCCGCGCCTGTTCGCTCCGCCCTTGCTCCAAAGCGGGGTTCAAGGCATTGATTTACCGGTTAGCGCCCAGCCTCGGGCACGGTAAAGATGGAAACGGATAATGCAAAAGCTTGATGGTCAGTTAATCACGGTGATCGGCGGCGGCGGCTTTGTTGGGCGTTATGTTGTGGAACAGGCTCTGGCCCGCGGCGCGCGGGTACGCATCGCCCAGCGCAATCCCCATCAAGCCACATTTTTGCGCCCTTTGGGCGGGCTTGGGCAAACCCAATTTGTGCGCGCCGATGTGCGCGATGCCGCGAGCATCGCCCGGGCAGTGCAAGGCAGCTTTGCCGTTATCAATCTGGCTGGCAGCTTTTCTGATATGGAGGCTATTCACGTCGACGGCGCCGCCCATATCGCCGATGCCGTGCGCCAGCAGGGCATCACCAACCTGATCCACCTCTCGGCTCTTGGTGCCAATCCCGGCAGCGGGGCCGCCTATGGCCGATCGAAAGCCGCAGGCGAAGCCGCTGTTCGATCCGCCTGCCCCCATGCCGTCATTCTGCGCCCATCCATCATTTTTGGGCGCGACGATCATTTTACCAACATGCTGGCTGCGATGATCCGCAATCTGCTGATGGTGCCGATGGTGCATGGGCAGACACAGGTGCAGCCGGTCTATGTCGGCGATGTCGCTGAAGCCATCATCACCGCACTGGAAAGCAAATTGACGGGACAGACTTTGGATCTGGGCGGCCCGCAAATTTATACGATGCGCGATCTGATGCACTGGATCGCAAACGCCATCGGTCGCCGCCGCAAATTTGTAAATCTGCCGAGCGGCCTGATCGCAGCCCTGCCCGGCGCGCCCATCCAGAAGGATCAGCTGAACATGCTGCAGGATGATGCTGTCCTTTCAGCAGGTAGCTCTGGCCTCAGCGCATTGGGCATCACGCCCACCGCGCTGGAAGCGGTGGCTGGGGAATGGCTGCTGCAATATCGCCAGTCCGGTCGCTTTTCTTTGAAAACATTTGCTTAAGCCTTCACCCTGACGATGATGATGGCCCGGCCTTGCGGCATCTTGCCATGCCGGGCCATCCCAAGCCCACAGCCAGCGAAAGACCCATATGCACGATATATTGATCATCATCCTATTGGGCATCATCGAGGGGCTGACAGAGTTTTTGCCAGTATCCTCAACCGGGCATTTGATCTTGGCCAGCAGCCTGCTGGGCTTCACCGGCGAGGGATCCGCCGCCTTCAAAATTGCCATTCAATTGGGGGCGATCATGGCCGTGCTGGTCGTCTATCGCCAGCGCTTCTGGGATGTAGGGATCGGGCTGTTGCGCCGCGACCATGACGCCTATCTGTTCACCCGCAATATCATCCTGGCCTTTTTTCCCGCCATGGTCGTGGGCGCTGTGGCCTATGAAGGCGTGCGGCAATTGCTGACATCGCCCATGGTCGTCGCCATTGCTTTGGTGGTTGGCGGCATCTTGATCCTGCTGATCGAGCGGATGGTGAAAACGGTCAAAATAGAAACGGTGGAAGCCATGCCGCTGCGCACGGCGCTGATTATCGGCGCGGTTCAATGCATCGCCATGATCCCCGGTGTCAGCCGTTCTGGCGCGACCATATTGGGCGCCCTGTTGATGGGCGTGGAGCGCAAGACGGCGGCAGAATTCAGCTTTTTCCTTGCCGTGCCGACCATGGCCGGTGCCACCGTCTATGCCCTTTGGTCGGATCGCGCTTTGCTGACTTGGGATGATCTGACCGCGATCAGCATTGGGCTGGTCACCGCCTTTCTCGTTGCCTTGGTGGTCGTGAAAGCCTTTGTCGCCATTGTCGCGCGCTATGGCTTTGCGCCCTTTGCTTGGTATCGCATCGCGATTGGCTCTGCTGCGATAGTGTGGCTTCTGACAATATAGGTCCGATCCGGACCTTGTTATAGGAAATATATCTTTATTTTGTCACAATCACTCATTTTGCCTTATTTTTAAGTAAGCAATGCTGCCGTATATAGCATAAAATTCGTGACAAGCAGCCCGCAGCCATGCTTTTTCCTCTTAACGAAAGGGACGAAGCATGGCTGCCAATCACATGCTCCGCTTTGTGGAGCGCAATCAATCCTATCCTGAAAAGCGTTCTGCTGAAGAACGGGCCCGCGATTTCAAAGAGATAGCTGAAAAATACGCCCCGCAACAAGCCGATGATCAAGCCGCGCGCTGTTCGCAATGCGGCGTCCCTTATTGTTCGGTTCACTGCCCGCTGGGCAATCATATTCCCGATTGGCTGATGCTGACCGCGCAAGGCCGCCTGCGGGAGGCCTATGAATTGTCCAACGCCACATCGACGATGCCCGAAATTTGCGGCCGCATCTGCCCGCAGGATCGTCTGTGCGAAGGCAATTGCGTGATCGAAAATAGCGGCCATGGCGCCGTGACCATCGGCAGCGTGGAAAAATATATCACCGACACGGCATGGGCCGAAGGCTGGGTAGAGCCTGTTCATGTGGGCCCAGCCACCGGCCAATCGGTGGGCATTATCGGCGCTGGCCCCGCAGGGTTAACGGCGGCGGAATATTTGCGCGCTGCTGGCCATGAGGTGCATATTTATGATCGGCAGGATCGCGCTGGCGGCTTGCTGACCTATGGCATCCCCGGTTTCAAACTGGAAAAGCCAGTGGTGATGCGCCGCATTGATCGCCTGCAGGAAGCGGGCATTCATTTTCATCTCAATTTTGAGGTTGGCCGCGACCAGCCCTTGGAACGACTGCGCCAGACGCATGACGCCATTTTGATCGCCACCGGCGTTTATAAGGCGCGCGAAATCCACATTGCTGGCAAGGATAAGGATGGCGTGATCCCGGCGCTTGATTATCTGATCACCTCTAACCGCAAAAGCTTTGGCGATGATGTGCCTGCTTTTGACGACGGTTCCCTCAATGCCGAGGGCAAGCATGTTGTCGTGATCGGCGGCGGCGACACGGCGATGGACTGTGTGCGCACGGCTGTTCGCCAAGGTGCCAAATCGGTGAAATGCCTCTATCGCCGGGATCGCAGCAATATGCCCGGATCCCAGCGCGAAGTGACCAACGCTGAAGAGGAAGGGGTGGAATTTATCTGGCTTTCAGCGCCGGAAGCCTTTCTCGGCGAAAGTGATGATCGCGGCCCTGATGATCGCGAAGGAAAGGGCAAAGTCGCTCGGGTTTCCGTGGCGGGCATGCGGCTGGGTCCCGCCGATGCCAGCGGTCGCCGCAGTCCGGAACCAGACCCAAGCGGCAATTCCGAACTGCCCGCCGATATGGTGATTAAGGCGCTGGGCTTCGATCCGGAAGAATTGCCCTATTTATTCGGTGCGCCGGACCTGTCCGTTACCCGCTGGGGCACATTGCGGGTGGATCATCAAACCATGATGACCAGTCTGCCCGGTGTCTTTGCCGCAGGCGATATTGTGCGCGGCGCCAGTTTGGTGGTCTGGGGAATCCGGGATGGACGCGACGTAAGCACGCAGATAGCAAGCTGGCTGGAGGCAAAGGCTGTGAAAGCCAAAGCCGCAGCATAGCAACAGCCTAAGGTATTATAGATGAAGAATTGGAAAGCCTATTTTCTGGCCAGCAGCGCAGCGTTTCTCAGCCTGTCTGCCATCGCCCACGCCAGCGAAACGAAAGCCACGGTCGCAGCCGATACGCAGCTCGCCACCGTTGCGCCCGGCGAATCCATGTCTGCGGAGCCGACCGAAAGCATGGAGCAACGCGCTCAGGTCGAAACGGATAGGGCTCAGCAGCAAGCCGAACGCATGAAAAAGGATATCGCCAAGGCCGCGACATGGGTCGAAGAATTTTTGGGTATCAATCGTCTAGCCCCCATCGAAGCGGATCGCCTGATTGCCGCCCGTCTGGTGGCCAATTCCGTCATGCAAAAAAACAGCGTCGAGCGCATGGTCAACAATCTATATGGCCGTCTGCTGAATTTGGCTTCGGATGATATGGGCCGGTTAAACAGCCGCCAACTATCCCGCCTATTTGGTATGGACCGTGAGCAGGCCGAATTGGTGAGCAAGGATGATTTGCACCGGATTTCGCTGATCATAAATCCCCAGCTTGCCGATCAGCAAGCCCGGATGAATGCCGCTCTGCGTCCCGTCGTCGATGAAGCGATGGCAGTGCTGGTGCCCGCCATGCATGAAGGCATATCCCGTGCCTATGCCCGCCGTTTCAGCGTGACTGAGCTTCATGACGTAAGCGCGTTTTTTGCGACTCCCGCTGGCGCCGCTTTTGCTTCCGAAGTGCTGCCGATGCAGGCCGATCCGGAACTGATCATTGCGATGGTGCGCAGCGGACCCGAGCTTGTAGACCGGTTGAATGTCTTGCGGCCCCAAATTGATGAATTTTTCAAGGATTTTGGCCCCACGCCCAATTCACAAAATTCAGATGACCTCTCTGACGCCCAAATGCGCCAGATCGCCAAAATCCTGAAAATGGATGTCAAAGTGTTGAAAGCCCATCTGGCAGAGAAAAGCGCAGCCGATTTAGCCGACAAGGCCGAAATGGCAGAATTGGCTAGCCAGATGGAAGCCTATGATCGCGCCAATTGGTCGCCAGAATGGCGAGCCCGGGTCGAGGCGCTGGAAACAGCAGCACAGGCCGCCAAATCGCAGGTGAGTGAAGCCGAAAACAAAGCCATCGAAGAAGCCGGAAGCCGTCTGGCCGGAAGCCGTCTGGCCGGGAACCGTAAGGGACGAAGCAACACCCCCAAATAGAGGCCATAGGAACCAGCATCAGGAATTTCACATGACGCAATATCCCACCCCCAATCATGCGATGCTTGCCGAACATGGCATGTATCGCCCCGACATGGAATCCGATGCCTGCGGCGTCGGTCTGGTCGCCGCCACCGATGGCAAGCCTTCGCGCCGCGTCGTCGAGGCCGCGATAGAGGCGCTGCGGGCTGTTTGGCACCGCGGCGCCGTCGATGCGGATGGCAAAACGGGCGATGGGGCTGGGATTCACGTCGATCTTCCAGTGCGTTTCTTCAGCGATGCGATCACGGCTTCGGGCCATAAAATGCGCCCGAACCGCTTGGCTGTTGGCATGATCTTCCTGCCGCGTGCAGATTTGGGCGCGCAGGAAGCCTGCCGTACCATTGTGGAATCAGAAATCATCGAAGCTGGCTTTACCATTTATGGCTGGCGTCAGGTTCCGGTGGATGTCTCGGTGATCGGGGCCAAGGCCCAGCGCACCCGGCCGGAAATTGAACAGATTATGATCGCTGGCCCCCTGCCGGAAGAGCAGACGCTGGCGGAGTTTGAAAAGCATCTTTATCTGGTGCGCCGCCGCATCGAGAAAAAGGTCGTCGAAGCCCAGATTGCCGATTTTTATCTGTGCAGCCTATCTTGCCGCTCGATCATCTATAAGGGCTTGTTTCTGGCCGAAAGTCTGGCCGATTTCTATCCCGATCTGGCGCATAAAAGCTTTGAAAGCCGGGTGGCGATTTTTCATCAGCGCTATTCCACCAACACTTTTCCTCAATGGTGGCTGGCCCAGCCCTTTCGCTGCTTGGCCCATAATGGCGAAATCAACACCATTCGCGGCAACCGCAATTGGATGAAAAGCCATGAAATCAAAATGGCCAGCCTCGCCTTTGGTGAGCATAGCGAGGAAATCAAACCCGTTATTCCAGCGGGCGCGTCCGACACGGCGGCGCTGGACGCCGTGTTTGAAACATTGTGCCGCGCCGGGCGCGATGCCCCAACAGCCAAGCTGATCTTAATTCCAGAAGCCTGGGCCAATGATGAAGAAATGCCAGACGCGCACCGCGCCATGTATCGCTATCTGGCCAGTGTGATGGAGCCATGGGATGGCCCCGCCGCGCTGGCGATGACCGATGGCCGCTGGGCGGTTGCGGGCATGGATCGCAATGCGCTGCGCCCGCTACGCTATACGCTGACGGTCGATAATCTGCTGGTTGTCGGCTCCGAGGCGGGCATGGTGCTGCTGCCCGAGGCCAGCGTGCGCAAAAAGGGTCGGCTGGGTCCGGGCGAAATGATTGCCGTCGATCTGGACGAAGGCGTATTTTACACCGACCGCGAAATCATGGACAAAATCGCCGGAGCGCAAGATTATGCCAGCCGAGTGAAAGATTTCCGCTCCATGGCCGATCTGCCGCCTGCTGAAACGGCCAGCCTGCCGGCATGGGACCGCACCGAATTGCTTCGCCGCCAAATTTCATCCGGCCTGACGATGGAGGATATGGAATTAATCCTCAGCCCGATGGTGGAAGATGCCAAGGAAGCGGTCGGCTCTATGGGCGACGACACGCCGCTGGCGGTGATTTCGGATAAACCGCGCCATGTTGCGCAATTTTTCCGCCAGAATTTTAGTCAGGTCACCAATCCGCCGATCGACAGCCTGCGCGAACGCCATATCATGAGCTTGGGCACCAGATTTTCCAATCTGGCCAACATCTTGGACGAGCAAGGCCAGAATCCGCATGTGCTGGTGATCGACAGCCCGGTGCTGGTAGGCGAGGATTGGGATCGTCTGCGCGCCTATTTCGGCGATTCTGTGGCCGATATCGACTGCACCTTTGCCGCCGATGGTGACCATAGTGATTTGCGAGAAGCCATCGCCCGGGTGCGCCGCGAAGCGGAAGAAGCGGTGCGCGCGGGGCGCAGCGAATTATTCCTATCCGATCAGAATATCGGGCCGGATCGCGTCGGCGTGCCGATGGTGCTGGCCGCAGCTGCGGTTCACACTCACCTCGTTCGCAAAGGGCTGCGCAGCTATGCCTCGGTCAACGTCCGCTCTGCGGAGGCGATGGACACGCATAGTTTTGCCGTGTTGATCGGCGTCGGCGCGACAACAGTGCAAGCCTATCTGGCTGAGGCCGCCATTGCCGACCGGCAAGCCCGCGGGCTGTTTGGCCCCTTGTCGCTGGCCGATGGCCTGCAACGCTTTCGCAAGGCCATCAATGAGGGCCTGCTCAAAATCATGGCCAAAATGGGCATCTCGGTCATTTCCTCTTATCGCGGCGGCTATAATTTCGAGGCAGTGGGGCTTTCCCGTGCGCTGGTGAATGATTTATTCCCCGGAATGCCTGCCAAAATTTCTGGTGAAGGCTATCAATCCCTTCATATCAGCGCTGCGGATAAGCATAAAGCGGCCTATCAATCGCGGGTTATCACCTTGCCGGTCGGCGGCTTTTATCGCCAGCGCGCAGGCGGCGAAACCCATGCCTATTCCGCGCAATTGATGCATTTGCTGCAAACCTCTGTCGCGACGGATAGCTATTCCACCTATTTGCAATTTTCGCGCGGCGTGGCGGATTTGCCGCCCGTCTATCTACGCGATCTGATGGAATTCAACTATCCCGCGCAGGCCGTATCGCTGGAAAGCGTGGAAGCCATCACAGAGATCCGCAAACGCTTTGTCACGCCGGGGATGAGCCTGGGCGCGCTATCGCCTGAAGCCCATGAAACGCTGGCGATTGCGATGAATCGCATCGGCGCTAAAGCCGTTTCCGGCGAAGGCGGCGAAGATAGCAGCCGCTATCGCCCCTATCCCAATGGCGATAATGCCAACAGCAATATCAAGCAGATCGCCAGCGGCCGCTTTGGCGTTACCGCTGAATATCTGGGCGCGTGCGATGAAATCGAAATCAAGGTGGCGCAAGGCGCAAAGCCCGGCGAAGGCGGCCAGCTTCCGGGATTTAAGGTAACGGAGTTTATCGCCCGTCTGCGCCATGCAACGCCCGGCGTGATGCTGATTAGCCCGCCGCCGCACCATGATATTTATTCGATCGAAGATTTGGCGCAGCTGATTTACGACTGCAAACAAATCAACCCCCGCGCCCGCGTTTGCGTGAAGCTGGTCTCCAGCGCCGGAATCGGCACGGTGGCGGCTGGCGTTGCCAAGGCCCATGCCGATGTGATCCTTGTTTCCGGCAACACTGGCGGCACCGGCGCATCGCCCCACACCAGTATCAAATATGCCGGAACACCGTGGGAAATGGGCCTATCTGAAGTGAATCAGGTGCTCGCCCTTAACGGCCTGCGCCATCGCATCCGCTTGCGGACGGATGGCGGTCTGAAAACCGGGCGCGATGTGGTCATCGCTGCCATATTGGGCGCAGAAGAATTTGGCATCGGCACGCTCAGCCTTGTTGCCATGGGCTGCATCATGGTGCGCCAATGCCACAGCAACACCTGCCCGGTTGGTATCTGCACGCAAGATGAAGCGCTGCGCCAGAAATTCTCTGGATCGCCGGAAAAGGTCATCAATCTGATGAGCTTCATTGCCGAAGAGGTGCGCGAAATCTTGGCCCGCCTTGGCTGCCGCACGCTGGATGAAGTGATTGGCCGCACCGAATTGCTGCGGCAGGTCAATCGCGGTGCCGAGCATCTGGATGATCTGGATCTCAACCCCCTGCTGGCCAAGGTGGATATTCCCGACGAGGAACGCCGTTCGATCAGCGCTACCTTCCGCAATCCCGTGCCAGACAGTCTGGATGCGCAGATTTTGATCGACGCGCAGCCCCTGTTTGAACGCGGCGAACGGATGCAGCTGACCTATAATGTGCGCAACACCCACCGCGCCGTCGGCACCCGCCTGTCCGCCGAAATCACCCGCCGCTTCGGAATGAAGGCGCTGGCCGATAATCATGTGGAAATTCGTCTGCGCGGCACCGCGGGACAATCTTTGGGTGCCTTTTTATGCCAAGGCATTGCGCTGGAAGTGTTTGGCGATGCCAATGATTATGTCGGCAAGGGCCTGTCCGGCGGGCGCATCGTGGTGCGGCCAACCGTATCCAGCCCCCTAATCAGCCAGCAAAATAGCATCATCGGCAACACCGTGCTTTATGGCGCGACGGCAGGCACTTTGTTGGCCGCAGGCCAAGCGGGCGAGCGTTTCGCGGTGCGCAATTCCGGCGCGCAAGTGGTCGTCGAGGGATGCGGCGCCAATGGCTGCGAATATATGACCGGCGGCACTGCGGTGATTTTGGGTGCAGTGGGGTCCAATTTCGGTGCGGGGATGACCGGCGGCATGGCCTTTGTCTATGATCTGGATGAAAGCTTTGCGCGCCGCGCCAATCCCGAAACGATCCAATGGCAACGGCTCGATAGCGCGCATTGGGAAGGCGTGTTGAAAGCGTTGATCGAAGATCATGCGCAGGCCACTGGCAGCCGCTGGTCCGCCGAAATCCTGCATGATTGGGATTTGGTCAAACATCATTTCTGGCAGATCTGCCCCAAGGAAATGCTCGGCCGCTTGCAACATCCGCTGAACGACAATCAGGCCGCACCAGAAACGGTCGCTGCGGAATAAGGCGGCTTTCACCAGCCAGGCTTCATAAAGGCTGCGAGTGCACAGGCATTCGCAGCCTTTTCATTTCAGCGGGTTATTTTCAGCTGGAAAAATTGGCTTTCCGTTTCTGCAGAAATGCCGCCACTCCTTCCGGATAATCCGGCCCAATAAAGGAATCGGCAAACATCGCATGGGTCTGGGCATCATCATCGGCCTGACCATCCAAAATCCGGCGGATAATGGCCTTGGCGCTTTTGATACTATGCTGCGACCGCTCCGCCATATCGCTGGCCAATTGCATGGCCGCCGTCAAAACATCCTCTTCCATCCGATCAACCAAGCCGATCCGATGCGCTTCATCGGCGGGCAGCAGGGCGGCGGTGAAAAGAATATATTTGGCTTGGGCTGGCCCCACCAGATCGACCAGCAATTTGCTATCATGCAGGGAATAGACAATGCCCAGCCGCGCCGGGGTGATGCCAAAGCGGGAACCGCTGCTACTGATTCTCAGGTCGCAGGCAATGGCAAGGCCGCAGCCACCGCCCACACAATCGCCATCAATTGCCGCAATCACCGGCTTTTCGGCCCGCGCCACGCGATGCTGGGCCTGGGCGATGGCGGCATGATTGGCCGCCCGCCACGCGCCATCCTGCACATGGGCCGCCGATTCCTGAATATCCGCGCCAGCGCAAAATATACCGGGCACAGCGGATCGCAAAATCACCGCTTTCACGCCATCATCGGCCATCGCCTGATCCAACAGCAGCGGCAGTTTTTGCCACATCGCCAGCGTGAAGGCATTGCGCTTGGCCGGACGATCGATCAGCAGATGCGCCGCTTCTCCATGACGTTCCAGACGCAGGCTCATCCTATGCTCCTTCTTTCCTTGCGATCGAAAGGCTCCAGCAAAAACTGCCCAGCCAGTCCAGCCTTATCCGGCTTGCCGCATAAGACCATGACTTCATCGCAGACCCGAGCTTTGTTCACCGGGCGCTCACCCACACCGTCCTATAGAAGCCATCCCTATCACCGATCACCATCTTGCCCGCCATTTTCGCGACGTTGAAAGGATGTCATCCTATGAAGCCCCTTCCTTTGATGGCCTTGGCCGCCGCTTTTCTGGCAATGCCAGCACAGGCGCATGATGACATTATCCGCGATGTCGGCAGCGGCCGCACAGGCCAGATCCTAACCGATCCCGCCCAGCAGGAACGCTTGGCCGAAAATATCTCGGCAATGATGGCAGCCTTGATGAACATCAACATCGGTCCCCTCGCCGATGTCATTGCCCGCACCAACCCCAATTCCAGCGCAAATGATCTTCCCGCCGATGCCACGTTGGGCGAAATCGTCGGCCGTGATGCCAATGATGCCCGAATGATGGGCGATCAAGTGCGCGCTGGCACACGCATGGCGGGCGCCGCAGCATCGGTGCTGGGCGCCTATCTGCCGGTATTGAAGGATATGGCCAGCGACGTCGCCGCCCAAATGGAAAGAAATATGCGCGACGCGGCGAAATAAGCGCCTCTTTCCCGCTATAGACATTGCCTCGCTGCCGCCGCAGCCGCTATGCGAATGGCATGTGGCAACTCTATCAATTTCCGCTCTGCCCCTTTTCCCGCAAAGTTCGTCTATTATTGGGCGAAAAAGGCATCGGTTATGAACTGATGCGCGAATCGCCTTGGGAAAAACGCGACGAATTTGTGGATATCAATCCTGCAGGCCGCACCCCGGTGATGATCGATCAAGGGCGCGGCCAAATCTTGATCGATAGCAATGCCATCACCGAATATTTTGAAGAAACGGTGGATGCCAAATCCATGATCAATGGCACGGCAGGCTATCGCGCAGAGATCCGCCGCCTTGTTGCCTGGTTTGATCAGGAATTTTATTATGATGTCACCGGCCCGCTGCTGTTTGAGCGGATGCAAAAGCGCATCGTTCACCGGCTGTCGCCCGATGGCGGCGCGCTGCGCGAGGCGATGAAAGCGGCCAATCAGCATCTGGATTATATCGACTATCTGATCGATCATCGCACTTGGCTGGCTGGTGCGACGATGAGCCTCGCCGATCTGGCCGCAGCGGCGCATATTTCCGTGGCTGATTATTTGGGCGGCATCGACTGGACCGGCCATGATCTGACCAAGGGCTGGTATAGCGGGCTGAAATCCCGCCCCAGCTTCCGGCCCCTTCTGTCCGAACGGATGGAGATTATCACCCCGCCGCCTTATTATGAAAATGTCGATTTCTGATCGCAGTAGGCCCGATCAGCCCCGATCAGCGACGCCGCGCCGTCACCAGATAATTGAGGCTATCCGATCCGCCCAGCGTGAAACCCTTGGCCAGCGATGGCGCAAGGCCGGTGCGGTCCATCACCTCCAGCCCCGCATCCGCCAGCAAATCAGCCAGTTCATTTGGCGTGATAAATTGATCCCAATCATGGGTGCCGCGCGGCACCGCCCCGATTCGTTCAGCCGCTTCCACCAGAAGTATTTTGGAAAGGGCGGTGCGATTGGGCGTGGACAGGATCATCAACCCGTCCGGGGCCAAGCGTGACGCCAATTCTTGCACAAAAACCGCCGGATCGGTGACATGCTCAATCACTTCCATCGAGGTGATCAGATCAAATGTCTGGGGCGGCAAGGATGCCAGCTCGCCCGCATGATAGCGAATATCCAAATCCTGCCCCGCCGCATGAGCCCGGGCCGCTTCGATATTTTCCGGCGCCGCATCAACGCCAGTAACAGCCGCGCCCAGCCGCGCCAGAGGTTCAACCAGCAAGCCCGCCCCGCAACCCGCATCCAACACCGCCTTGCCGCGCAGCGGAAAACGATCCCGTGCATCAAGCTGCCAATATGTATCAATCTGGCTGCGGATATAAGAAAGCCGCACCGGGTTCAGCTTGTGTAGCATCGCCGAGGACCCTTTGGGATCCCACCATTCGGCGGCCAAGGCGCCGAAATGTGCTGCCTCTTGCGGATTAATCGTCGTGGAAGTCATGAATATTTCTGTGTCACCAGCTGCACGTTAAACATAAGTTTTTTTCCTATCGGAAAAGCCCTTACTCTTGCCAATATGATCCTGCTTGCCTACCAGCGCCACGCCGCAAAGTCACAAATTTTGTTGCGGCATGGACAAGACATGAAAAGGGTAAGCAAATGGCGCGCATTGTGATGAAATTCGGCGGCACGTCTATGGCGGGCACCGAACGAATTCGCACCGTCGCGCGCCTTGTTGCGCGCGAAGTAGCGGCGGGCAATGAAGTGGCGGTGGTTGTTTCCGCCATGGCTGGCGAGACGGACCGATTGGTCAATTTCTGCCGCGAAGCCAATCCCCGCTATGATCCGGCCGAATATGATGTGGTGGTGGCCGCTGGCGAACAGGTGACATCCGGTTTGCTGGCGCTGACTTTGCAGGCCATCGGAGTGCCCGCACGCAGCTGGCTGGGCTGGCAATTGCCGATCAACACCGAAGAAGCCCATAATCGCGCCCGCATCCACACCATCGAAACAGACGCGCTGCGCGCCTCAATGGCCAGCGGCGCTGTCGCCGTGATCCCAGGCTTTCAGGGCGTGATGGGCGATGGCCGGGTGGCGACATTGGGCCGCGGCGGATCGGATACCAGCGCCGTGGCCGTGGCCGCCGCGATTGAAGCGGATCGCTGCGATATTTATACCGACGTCGACGGCGTATACACCACGGATCCGCGCATCGTCTCACGCGCTCGCAAGCTGGATTTTGTCACCTATGAAGAAATGCTGGAATTGGCCAGCGTGGGCGCCAAGGTGCTGCAAACCCGCTCGGTCGGCCTAGCGATGAAAAAGGGTGTGCGCATCCAGGTCTTGTCGAGCTTTACCGAAGGCGATGAGGGGCCCAAGCCGGGCACAATGATCGTCAGCGACACTGAAATAGAGGAACTCAAGATGGAACGGCAGCTGATCACCGGCATCGCCCATGATAAGAATGAAGCGAAAATCATCGTCACGCGTGTGCCTGATCGCCCCGGTGCCGTGGCCAATATTTTCTCGCCGCTCGCCAATGCTGGCATCAATGTGGATATGATTATCCAGAATGTGGGCCGCGATAAGGGCGAAACGGACGTGACCTTCACCGTTCCTGCCGCCGATCTGCTGCGCTCAATTGATCTGCTGGAAGCACAAAAGGAAAGCATCGGTTTCAACCGGATCTTGTCTGACGAAAAGGTTGCGAAAGTCAGCGTGGTGGGCGTCGGCATGAAAAGCCATGCCGGTGTCGCCAGCATGATGTTCAGCGCCCTTGCCGAACGCGCGATCAATATTCAGGCTATCTCAACCAGCGAAATTAAGGTCAGCGTGTTGATTGATCAGGACGAGGTCGAGCTGGCCGTTCGGGTGCTGCACACCGCCTATGGGCTGGACGCCGAATAAGCGCCCCCCACTGGCCCTCAAGCGGTTGGCTGGCCAACAAGGCCCCGGTGCGATCCGGGGCCTTTTTTTTTATAAAATGGGGTTTCGCAAAAAAAAATGAGGGGCATCCGCATGGACGCCCCCTCTCGAAAAAACAGGGAGCACAAAATATCCGACCTTTTGCCCTATAAAACGCATGACGAAGGGCGGAAAACCTACGCCCGAGGCCGCTTCAGAAACGCGCTTTGATGGTGCCGCCCCATGTGCGCGGATCGCCGGGCAGGCCCGTAATCAGGCCAGTATTTCCCGGGCCGACGAACAGCTGATCCATATATTTCCTGTCAAAGGCATTGCGAACCCAGCCATATACCTCGAACCCGCTGTCGCTGCGAAAACCAGCGCGAAAGTTCGACAATGCATAGCCATCAATCCAAGTATAGGCCGATGGAGTGGGGTTGGACGAAAAGCTGGAACGATAATTGCCGTCATAGCCCAGATAGAATTGACCGTTCTGGCCAAACAGGCTGGATGGCACATTGGCCTCTGCACCAAAGGAAAAGGCCCATTTCGAAACTCCGGGCAGCCGCTGGCCCGAAATATCGCAATTCGCAGGGCTCGACGAGCCACCGGAAAGTTCCGGCGGGCAAGGCGCATCGACGAACTCCTTATAGGTGGCGTCGGTATAAGCGCCATTAGCATAGGCGTTGAACCGTTCGCTGGGGCGCACGGACAGATCGGCCTCGATACCCTGTGTACGCACTTTACCCGCATTGGCGAGATATCCGCGCAGCACGCCGAACTGGCCATTGTTCACATTGGCCTGATAATCCTTGATATCGGTGCGGAAGACCGAAAGATTCAGCGTCGCACGGCGACCCCAGAATTGCGATTTCACGCCCAGCTCAAAATGCTGCACCGATTCCGGCTTTATCGTGGCGGCAGCCAGAATAGGATTGTTATTGCTATCCGCCGGAACACCATTTTGATTGATGCCACCCGATTTGAACGTCTTGGCATAGCTGCCATAAACCAGCACATCCGGCGTGATCTTGTAATTGGCGATCAGATCATAGCTGAAGTTCCAGTCGCTGAATGACGGAGCGATTTCCTGAGGTGCAAAGATACCAAGCCGCGCATCGTTAATGGCCTTCGCATCCCCGGTCAGCCCGGAATTGAAAACAATCGGCGTGCCATCCTCCAGAAACACCTGCCGCTGGTAAAAACCATTCTTCTTATCATAATTGACGCGAGCGCCCGGCTGGATAGTCAGCCTGTCGGTGATTTTCCAGCTCAACTGGCCAAAAATGGCAAGGCTGATGTTCTTGAGAAACTGGGTGTTGATCGCCGTCAGCCCGTTGAGGATCGACGGATCATTCATCAGGAAACTGGCCGAATCGCTGGGCAGCGCCGTAGCTGGGTTCAGCGACCATCTGCTAGAGGCAGCGCCATGTTGTTCTGTTCCCTGGGTATCGATGCGCTGATAAAATGCAAACCCGCCCAGCACGAAATCAAAACGGTCGGCGCTGTGATTATAACGCAATTCCTGCGTATATTGATTCTGCTGCGATGGATTTTGCGACTTGGTTACAATCGGCAGACCCGTGAAATCGCGATCATTTTCCGGGCGCCAATCCCAATAGCGCCATGCCGTTACCGACGTCAGCGTTCCCTGACCCAGATCCCATTTCACGCGCAGCGCGGCTCCCCCCAGATCATTGCCGGCATTCAGCCTAGCGTCGACGTCGGTCAAACGGTCATAGGGGTTGGTGCTGGGCACCACATAGCCCTGCGCAGCGGCGAGGGCGGCATATTGGCGATTGAGCGGCCGCTGGGTTGCGCCAACGCGTACGAAAACCGATCCGCAGCAGACAGCTTCCTGCCGGTTCCAGTCACCCGCCAGCGTCACCGACAGATCATCCGTCGGCTTCCACAATAGCTGACCACGAATGCCGATATTATCCTGACTCTGGACATATTGGTCACTGATTACATTATACAGGGTGCCGCGACGACTGGTGGACGAAATGGCAATGCGCGCAGCCAGATTTTCTGAAAGCGGGCCGGAAATCGCTGCCTTGGCCTGCTTGAAATTGAGGTTGCCGGTGCTCAGTTCGGCCTTACCCTCAAAATCGAATGTCGGCTGATTGGTGGTGATATTGACCGCCCCTGCCGTCGTGTTCTTGCCATAAAGCGTGCCTTGCGGACCGCGCAGCACTTCAATCTGCGCCACATCCAGAAAATCGAGCGTCGCCGAAGCGACACGGGCATAATAGACATCATCGACATAAATGCCGACGCCCTGTTCGATACCATCATTGGTCAGGCCAAAAGGCGCCCCGATACCGCGAATATTCACCGCTGAATTACGGGGGTTCGATGAATAGAATTGCAGCGTGGGCGCCAGCTGTTGCAAACGGCCCACATTGAATGCGCCGGTGCTGTCTATCTGGTCGCCGCCTATCACGGAAATGGCGATCGGCACATACTGAGCCGTTTCCGCACGGCGACGCGCCGTAACGATAATATCATTGCCAAAATTCGCCTGAACGCTTTGGCCAGCTGCATTTTCAGTCGCAGTGTCAGCATCCATATCCGAGACATCGGCCGTTTCGTACAACAGAATCTCATTTGCCAGCGCCGGCGAAGCCGACAGCAGCGCCAGAGACAAGGACAAAATGGATACAGCCCTGAATCGGCGATCAATAAGCTGGCGGTCAATCCGAATTTCAGCGTTCATGGTTTTTCCCTTTTTCATTCAAGAAACCCCATCCGGCTGTCCGGTCTGTAGTATATATTTAATAAATATTTCAATATGTTATTATGTTATCAATTTGGATATCTATGCCGTTCAGTTACATCGACCTGAACCAGCCTTCCTTCATGGATGGTCAGTTGAATTGCACCGAAACGTAAAGTTTGCAGCGCCTCCAATACCGTCTGGATCGCTCTTTCTCCTGGATCGCGCTTCGCGCTTCCATCTTCTCTGACAGGATTCATCGCACTCGACTTTCTGCTCGAATTTCATCCATAAATTATATTCAAGTAATTTAGTAGACAATATCGAATTTGCTTTTTGCGCCTAAAGGAAAGGTTGATGCGCCGGACAGAGGATGATGAGACAATAAAGCGCCAGACCAGACAGGGCGTTGCGCCCAGACAAAAGGGCTGGCAAAGGCATGGGTGATGACAAAATTAACGCAATATATGGCTCGCGGCGTGGCGCTTCTGGGAAGCGACTATGCCATCTTATGCGGCGCAATGAGCTGGGTTTCGGAACGCAATCTGGTGAGCGCCATCAGCAATGCGGGCGGCTTCGGCGTCATTGCCTGTGGCGCGATGACGCCCGAGCTGCTGGATCAGGAAATCACGGCGACCAAGGCGCTCGCGCAGCGCAATTTTGGCGTCAATCTGATCACCATGCACCCTCAATTGCAGGAATTGATCGCCGTCTGCGCCAAGCATCAAGTCGGCCATATTGTGCTGGCTGGCGGCCTGCCACCCAAGGGCAGTCTGGAAGCGATCAAGGCGGCTGGCGCCAAGGTGATCTGCTTTGCTCCCACATTGGGCATCGCCAAAAAGCTGGTGCGGTCCGGCGTGGATGCCTTGGTGATCGAAGGATCGGAAGCAGGCGGCCATATCGGCCCGGTTGCCACCAGCGTGCTGGCACAAGAAATTTTACCCCATCTGGCGCAGGAACTGCCGATTTTCGTGGCGGGCGGTATTGGCCGCGGCGAAGCCATTGCATCCTATCTGGAAATGGGCGCGGCTGGAGTTCAACTGGGCACACGATTTGTTTGCGCTCATGAAAGCATTGCCCACCCGGCGTTTAAAAAGGCCATTTTGCGCGGTTCCGCGCGCGATGCTGTCACCAGTGTGCAGGTCGATCCTCGGTTGCCGGTCATCCCTGTGCGGGCGCTAAAAAATGCGGGCACCGCCGCCTTCACCGCAAAGCAGATAGAAGTCGCTAAGCTTTTGGATTCAGGGGCTGTTGACATGATGGCCGCACAGTTAGAGATTGAGCATTATTGGGCTGGTGCATTGCGCCGCGCGGTGATCGATGGCGATGTGGAAAATGGCTCTATCATGGCGGGCCAATCCGTCGGGCTGGTGACGCAAGAAGAAAGCGTGGCCGAGATTATCGCAGCGCTGGTGCAACAGGCCGAAGCGGCCTTGCAGAGCCGCGGCTGAGCGAACAATATGTCCAGCGTCTTGTCGATGGGCCGGGAGTGATGATTATGAATCTAAAGCGCAAACTAATATTTCTGGGGCTGGTGACCACAGTTGCCGCCTGTGCTCCCAAAGCGCCGCCTCCGCCACCCCCACCGCCGCCGCCGCCGCCCGTTGTCGTGATCCCGCCGCGGCCCCTTCCGCCCGGCAATGCCTCGCTGACCCAAATTCTGCCGGCCCGCACCGCGGATGGCAGTTTCGCGACCGCCAACGCCAACCTCAGCGGTGAACGCGCTTTCTGGCATATGAAAATTGGCCTGAATGTGGCCGCTATCGGATGCCGCGGCCCGGAAGAGGCGACATTGGTGGCCGCCTATAACCAGATCGTCAAAACCCATGTGCGGACGATCCAATCGACCGAAAAGGCCGTCGTTACGCAAATCAACAAGGAATTGAAGACGAAGGGCAATGGCGCTCGCGACAAGCTGTCGACCAGCTTGTTCAACTATTTCGCGCAGCCACCAGCACAGCGCGCTTTTTGTGTTAAAGCGAATGAAATTGCGCAAATTGTCGCTGCCACTCCCAGCCAGAATTTAGTGACGGAATCGACCGCCCATCTAGTGGCGCTCGATCAACCTTTCATCGATTTTTACAATGCCTATGCGCAATATCAGCGCGATGTTGTGGCGTGGGATGCCCAATATGGATCTCAATTCGCGCCAACCGAGCCTGCTGCACAGCCGCAAGCACAAGTGGTGGCGGCGACCTCCGTGACGGGTAACTAATGGCTATCGCCGCGCGACCAAATGGCGCGGCGACCGCTTTTTTGCGTGCGGGCGATGGCGCAGGGCTTTTGCATCTGTTAGCACGGCGGTGATGAACAAAGCACCGCCGCCTCCCTCGTCCGCCGCCCAATCCGCGCGCACTATCCTGACCCGGCTTCACGAGGTTATGGCTTCCCGAACCAATGCGCAGGGCAAGCTGAACCGCGTTGTCGGCATTATCGGGGAAGCGCTCAACACCGAAGTTTGCTCTATCTATCTGCTGCGCGACGGCGCTCTGGAATTATATGCCACGCGCGGCCTGAAGCAGGAGGCCGTGCATGTCACACGCCTGGCCTTGGGCGAAGGGCTGGTTGGCACCATCGCGCAACAGATCGAAACGCTGAATCTGGATCAGGCTGCCGCGCATCCGGATTTCAGCTACCGCCCCGAAACAGGCGAAGATATGTTTCAAAGCTTTGCGGGCGTGCCGATCATTCGCGAAGAGCGGGCGGTGGGCGTTTTATGCGTTCAGCACACCGAATCGCGGCGCTACGAAGAAATTGAAATTGAAGCGCTGCAAACGGTGGGCATGGTGTTATCCGAACTGATCGCCAATGCCGATCTGGTCGATACAGCCGCCCGATCCGATGCGATGAACAGCGATCAATCGGCACTGCGCCTGACTGGCCAACGACTGGTCGATGGCATGGGCGCTGGCATTGCCGTTTTTCATCAACCGCGCATCACCATCGAACATACGGTGGCCGATGACATTGAGGCCGAACGCCACCGCGTTTACGCCGCCTTCGATAAAATGCGCGAACAGATTGATCGCATCACCAGCCAAGCCGAATTTGGCGCAGGCGGCGAGCATGACGAGGTTCTCGAAACCTATAAAATGTTCGCCTATGACGAAGGCTGGTCGCGTCGGATTAACGAAGCCATCGATAGCGGCCTGACAGCGGAAGCGGCGATTGAGCGGGTGCAACAGCGCACGCGGATGCGGATGCGCCAGATTGACGATGCCCTGCTGCGGGATCGCATGCATGATCTGGAGGATTTGTCGAACCGCCTGATCCGCATCGTTTCCGGGCAGATGGGCACGGCGGCGCGCATGGGGCTGCGGCAGGATTCAATCCTGATCGCGCGCAATCTGGGCCCGGCGGAACTGCTAGAATATGATCGGCGCCGCTTGAAGGGTGTGGTGCTGGAGGAAGGCTCCCTCACGGCCCATGTGATCATTGTCGCCCGCGCCATGGATATTCCGGTTCTGGGCCGGGTGAAGGATGTCCGCACCTCGATCCGCGAAGGCGATCTGCTGTTGCTGGATGCCAACAACCTCATGGTCGATGTGCGCCCCCAGCCTGCCGTGCAAGATGCGTTTCAGGCCAAGCTGCAAGCCTCGCAAAAGCGTCGCGCCAGCCTTGCCACCTTGCGCGATCTGCCCGCCATCACCAAGGATGGTGTGCCGATTGAATTGATGATCAATGCTGGCCTGCGCGAGGATGTGGCGGCGCTGGACCTGACCGGCGCCAGCGGCATTGGCCTGTTTCGCACCGAATTTCAGTTTCTGGTTTCCGCCACCCTGCCCCAACGGGAACGGCAGCAGCGGCTGTATCGCGATGTGCTGGATGCGGCCGGAGACCGGCCGGTGATTTTCCGCACCGTCGATATCGGCGGCGACAAGCCCCTGCCCTATATGAATGTGCAGGATAATGCGGGCGAGGCCAATCCCGCCATGGGCTGGCGTGCCCTGCGCTTATCTCTGGATCGCGAAGGCCTGCTGAAAGTGCAGGCACGCGCCCTGATGGAAGGAGCCGCTGGCCGCACCTTGAATGTGATGTTCCCCATGGTTTCTGAACCATGGGAATATGCCGAGGCGCGCAATCTCTTTGTCAGCCAGCGTGATTGGCTGAAACAACGGCAAAAAAAATTACCTTATGCAGTGCGCTATGGCGCCATGCTGGAGGTGCCGGGCCTGATCGAAACGCTGGATCTGATGCTGCCGCATCTGGATTTCCTTTCCATCGGCACCAATGATCTGACGCAATTTCTATTTGCCGCCGATCGCGCTCATCCCCGATTGGCAGAGCGTTATGATTGGCTGTCACCGATTGTCATGCGCTATATCGCCCGCGTCGTGAAAATTTGCGAAGGCAGTAAGGTGACCTTGGGCGTCTGCGGCGAAATGGGCGGTCGTCCGCTGGAAGCCATGGCGCTGCTCGGTGCGGGGATTGAGCGCCTGTCGATTACCCCCGCCGGTGTTGGCCCGGTTAAAGCCATGATCCGTTCGCTCAATCTGGCCGATCTGCGCCGAGCGATGCCCCAGATATTGGGCAGCCCCACCGCCGATCCACGCGGCCAATATCGCGATTGGGCTGAAAAAAATGATGTGGATTTGGGAATAGACTGATAAATATCCGATAAGAATATAGGGAGTAGCGCATGGGAAATAGCAACAGCAACAGCAACCGCGTCACCGGTCGGTGCCACTGCGGCGCTATTCAATATTCCATGCCCACCCATGTGCAGCATCATTGCTTATGCCATTGCAGTGACTGTCGCCGCCATTCCGGCGCACCGATGGTCGGATGGGCGCTCGTGAGCGCCGCCGATGTCGAGATTAAGGGCACACCAAAGCTTTACGCCTCGTCCGAACATGGCCGCCGTCACTTCTGCCCCGATTGCGGAACCGGCTTATTTTATAGCAATGAAGCCATCTTCCCCGGCCAGATCGACGTGCAAAGTGCAACATTGGACGATCCCGAAGCGATAGCGGTGGAAGCGCAAATCCAAACCGCCGAGCGCTTAAGCTATATGAAGAATCTGGCTGATCTGCCCGCCTTTGAACGCTATCCCGGCCAAGATTAAATCATCGGGCGGGGGCACCGCCAATCCAGCACAGCGGCTAATCCTGCCGCATTTCGGCACGGCGGGCATTCCACCATTGGATCCGCTCGGCAACCCGCCGTTCAAAGCCACGATCCACCGGCTGATAAAGATCGACCGGCTTCATTCCATCCGGCCAATAATTGTCGCCCGAAAAACCATCGGGCGCATCATGATCATAATGATAGCCCGCCCCATAGCCCAGATTTTTCATCAGCTTGGTCGGCGCGTTCAAAATATTCTGCGGCGGCGCCAAAGACCCCGTTTCCCGGGCAAGCTTCCATGCCGCCTTGTGCGCGGCATAGGCGGCATTGGATTTGGGCGCAGTGGCGCAATAAAGACAAGCCTGCACAATCGCCAACTCGCCTTCGGGTGAACCCAAAAATTGATAGGCATCTTTGGCCGCCAGACATTGCACCAGCGCCTGCGGATCGGCGAGGCCGATATCCTCCACCGCAAAGCGCACAATGCGGCGCAGCACATAGAGAGGCTCTTCCCCCGCCACCAACATACGCGCCAGCCAATAGAGCGCCGCCTGAGGATCAGATCCACGCAGCGATTTGTGCAAGGCTGAAATCAGATTATAATGGCCATCGCCATCCTTGTCATAAACCGGCAGGCGGCGGTGCAAAAACTGGCTGAGCGCAGCCGGATCCAAGGGCGCATCCAATTGCGCGGAAAATAATGTTTCCACCTGATTTAGCAAAAAGCGCCCATCACCATCAGCGCTCGCCACCAACGCCTCGCGCGCTTGCGCCGTCACGGGCAAGGGCCGCGCCATTTCCGCCTCGGCCCGGTCGATCAACACATCCAGCGCCGCGGCATCCAATCGGTGCAGCACCAGCACCTGCGCCCGGCTGAGCAGCGCGGCATTCAGCGCGAAACTGGGGTTTTCGGTCGTCGCGCCGACCAACACCACCGTCCCGCGCTCCACAAAGGGCAGAAAACCATCTTGCTGGGCGCGGTTGAATCGATGAATCTCATCCACAAACAACAAACTATTCTGGCCCGCACGCGTGGCTTTCTCTGCCTCAGCAAAGGCTTTTTTCAAATCCGCAACGCCAGAAAATACGGCGGACAGGGGCGCAAAGCGCATTCCCACAGCTTCGGCCAGCAAGCGCGCAATAGTGGTTTTTCCGGTTCCCGGCGGGCCCCAGAAAATGATGGAGGATAATTTACCAGCAGCGACCATGCGGCCAATCGCGCCTTCCGGTCCGGTCAGATGCTCTTGCCCCACAACATCAGCGAGATGTTTCGGGCGCAGCTTTTCCGCCAGAGGCACAGCTTGGCCGGATATTTCATGGCTGATATGCTCTGCGCCGCCACCCGAGCCTTCACCAAAAAGATCCTGCGCCATGGCTTTGCTCAGCCTACCGCCCGGCTTTTCTGCCGGATCAAGCGCAAATAGGTGTCAACCACCGCTTGATTGATCGCATCCCATTGATAGGATTTGCTTTCTTCCAGTGCCGCCGCGCCATGCTCCGCACGCAGCCTAGCATCGATGCAATAATGCGCCAATTCATCGGCAAATAACGACACCGCACCCGGCTCGATCAAATAGCCCGTCACCCGATGCTTGACGATGCTGGCACTGCCGGTGGCGCGCGCCGCCACCACAGGCAGGCCACAAGCCATAGCTTCCAGCGTCACATTACCAAACGCCTCTGTCACCGAAGGGTTGAACAATATATCACAAGAGGCCAGCGCCCGCGCCAGATCGGCCCCGCCCTGAAAGCCAACAAATTTGGCATCGGGCAAGCGCGAACGAAACCAATCATTTGCCGGGCCTTCGCCAATCACCACCACATCATGTGTCGCGCCGCGCCGCCGCAACAGATCAATGGAATCGGCAAAGACATCCAAGCCTTTTTCCATCACCAACCGCCCCAGAAAGGCAATCACGGGCATATCATCCGCTATGCCCAGAGCGCGCCGCCATGTCAGATCGCGGCGAGCGGGATTAAAAATCTCTCGATCCACGCCGCGCGTCCAAATGCCGATATCATAATTCATCCGCTGATCGCGCAGCACCTGTGCAAAGCTTTCCGATGGCGCAATCAGCGCATCACAGCGCCGATACAGACGCCTGAGCCAGGCCACGACCAACGGCTCGACAAAGGAGAGATTATAATAGCGAAAATAGGTTTCAAAGCGGGTGTGGACCGAGCAGGCTACCGGCAATTGCCGAGTTCGCGCCCAAGCAGCAACTTGCCGCGAAACCCGATCCGGGCTGCTGATATGGATGATATTGGGCGAGAATTCTTCTAAATCTGCCCGCACCCGCGCCGAAAAATGCGCCGGTATGCGATATTCACTGCGCCCCGGAATGGGGAAGGATGGCACGCTGACCAAATCCCCGGTTGGAGCAAAATCGGGATCGTCGACGGTCGGCGAATAAACGCGCACGGCGGCACCCTGAGCCAATAAATAGCCCACAAGCCTGTTCAGCGCTTTGTTGGCGCCATCAACGGTCATATTATAATTGCCGCTAAACAGCGCAATACGAAGCTGGGAAACGTCCATTGTCTTTTCGCTAAGCCTGTCGCCGCCCAAAGGCAATTGGGCGGCGGTGATATAAGGGAATCAAAACTCCTCTGATCCCGAATTCGAAGCGGCTTCTATATCCATTTCCACCGGGGGATGCAGCCGCAAGCGATGAACCCGCCGCTCATCCGCTTCAATCACTTCGATGCGCCAACCGCTGTCATGCACCAGCAAGGCGCCCTCTTCGGGCACATGATTGGCCAGCACCACAGACAGGCCGCCAATGGTATCAATATCTTCATCCACCTCAGCCAAACGCGGATCAATCAATTCGCCAATATCTTCTAATTCAGCGCGGGCATCCACCTGCCAGCAGCCATTTTCAATGGCGACGATCAGCGGCTCTGCCTCATCATCATGCTCATCCTCGACCTCGCCGACAATCTCTTCGACCAGATCTTCAAAGGTTACCAAACCTTCCGTGCCCGAATATTCATCGATCACAATGGCCAAATGGGTGCGCTTGGCCCGCATTTCCGCCAAGAGAGCCAAGGCATCCATGGATTGGGGCACATAAAGCGGCTGGCGAATCAGATCGGCAATCGCGGACGAGGTGCGCCCTTCGGCCATGGCCGCAAACACATCTTTGATCAGGATCATGCCGATCACATCATCCAGCGATTCGCGATAGACTGGGATGCGGCTGTGTCCGGCATTGGCAAAGATGGAAACCAGATCATCAAAGCTCGCCGTTTCCGGAACCGCCCTGATCTCGCCGCGCGGCACGGCGACATCATCGGCCGTCTGCTCGCCAAAATGCAGCAAATTGCGCATCATTTTGCGCTCAATCGGCGAAAGATCGCCATTGTTCTGATGGCGCTGATCGCTCGCTTCTTCGTCTTCCGCTTCGTCGATCACCTCTTCGATTTGCTCTCGAAGCGTTGGCTCAACCTGATCGCCAAATAACAGAGATTTTATACCCGCCAATAAGCCGGGTCTACTACTGTCCTCTTCCGATCGGTTGGAATGACCCTGCTCATCGGCCATAATAGTCTTTATTTCCTTCGTTATGTCTGAACATCATATGGATTGGCGATGCCCAGCGTGGCAAGTGCTTTCACTTCCAGCGACTCCATCGCCTGTGCCGTAAAATCATCCTGATGATCATATCCCACCAGATGCAGCGCGCCATGCACAATCAAATGGGTGGCATGATCGATAATCGAAATTGATTTTTCCTGCGCCTCACGAACGCAAGTTTCGCGCGCCAGAACAATATCGCCGATCAGAATTTCGCCATCATCCGTATTGGCCAGACTATCAAATTCATCCGGCCCATATTGCGGAAAGGATAAGACATTGGTCGGCTGATCCTTGCCGCGAAAATCACGATTCAGCTGCTGCACCTCGGCATCGTCGGTCAACCGAACGGCCACTTCCACCAGCGGCGCGGCGTCAGCCAAATCGGCACGCGGGGTCAGCGCCCATGCCGCCTCCACCGCCGCAGCGGCTCGCACTTCCCAATCAATGGCATCTGCCCAAGGCTGCGCTTCGCAGGTTTCAACACTCAGCATAGGGCGCCTCCTTCAGCGCGAATCTTGATCGAAAGAGAAGGGAAAAGCCCGACCTTAAGCGTCAGGGCCTTCATAAGCCTCGACTATCCGTCCAACGATGGGATGGCGCACCACATCCTTGCTGGTAAAGCGGGAAACGCTAATCCCCTCCACCCCTTCCAGTCGGCCGACCGCATCCGCCAGACCAGAGCTCATCGGCATCGGCAAATCGACCTGCCGCGGATCGCCGCAAATCACCATGCGGCTGTTCATCCCAAAGCGGGTCAGAAACATTTTCATCTGCGGAATAGTGGTGTTTTGCGCCTCATCCAAAATGATGAAAGCATCCGCCAATGTGCGCCCACGCATAAAGGCCAGCGGCGCAATCTCTATCTCGCCGCTGGCGATGCGGCGCTCCACCTGTTCGGCGGGCAGGCAATCATGCAGCGCATCATAAAGCGGACGCAGATAAGGATCGACCTTTTCCTTCATATCACCGGGCAGAAAGCCCAGCTTTTCGCCTGCCTCCACCGCCGGGCGCGACAGGATCAAGCGCTGCACATTACCGGTAATCAATTGCGATACGGCCTGCGCCACCGCCAAATAAGTTTTTCCGGTGCCCGCCGGGCCGAGCGCAAAAATCACATCATCGCGGGCCAGCGATTGCATATAGGGCACCTGTGAGGGCGAACGCGGAACAATGGTTTTCTTACGCGTGCGGATCACCACAGAAGGCGCCGCGGCATTCGATTCATGGCGCACAATACCATCCAAGCTTGGCTGATCCGTCATCGCGATCACGGCATCAATCACCCCGGCATCCATATCTTCACCACGCTCGATGCGGCTGTATAAATCGCTTAGCACATCGCGCGCATGGGCAGCGGCTTCGGCCACGCCCTCAATCTGCACATGATTGCCGCGCGCTGAAATATAAACGCCCAGCCGATTTTCAATCGCAACCAGATTGCGATCAAATTCGCCAAATAATATGCCCAATAATGCGGTGCGTTCAAACTCTGCCGTCAATCGAACACGGTCGCCGGGTGAAGCGGGCGTTGCGGCGAGTGGGCGTTTGGTCATCAAGCCTCCAGATATTGGCGCAAAGTGGCGCCCAAACTATTCGGACCAGCCGAAACGACATCAACATCAACGACATCGCCGATGGAGAGTTCCGGCGCGATCACATGCACCGATTGCAGCCATGGCGATTTGCCAATCCACTGCCCATCCAACTTGCCCTTGCGTTCCAGCAACAGCTTCGTCGATTTTCCGACCAGCTGCGCGTTAAAGGCTTGTTGTTGCTCGTTCAGCAGGGCCTGCAAGCGCTGCAACCGCTCGTTCATCACCGCTTCGCTGACTTGCTCATCCATGCCAGCGGCGGGGGTGCCGGGCCGTTTGCTATATTTAAAGCTGTAAGCCATCGCATAATTTGTGGAGCGAACCAGATCCAGCGTAGCCTCAAAATCAGCGTCCGTCTCGCCGGGAAAGCCCACGATGAAGTCACCGGAAATGGCGATGCCGGGCCGGGCAGCACGCGCTTTTTCAATGATTTTCAAATAGGATTCCGCCGTGTGACTGCGGTTCATCGCGGCCAAGATCCGGTCGCTGCCCGCCTGCACCGGCAAGTGCAAAAACGGCATTAATTTTTCTACCTCGCCATGGGCAGCTATCAGCCCATCGCGCATATCATTGGGGTGGCTGGTCATATAGCGGATGCGCATCAGCCCATCTTCCTGTGCCAGCGCCCGGATCAAACCGTCCAGCCCAATATCACGGCCCTTATCATCAGCACCGGTCCAAGCATTCACATTTTGCCCCAGCAGCGTGATTTCCCGCACGCCCGCTTCAATCAAGGCCCGCGCTTCTGCCAATAAATCGGTAAAGGGACGGCTGATTTCTGCGCCGCGCGTATAGGGCACCACACAATAGGTACAGAATTTATCGCAGCCTTCCTGCACCGTTAAAAAAGCGCTCGCCCGCTGCTGCGCGGCGCGCTTTGGCAGCACATCAAATTTGGATTCCAGCGGCATATCCAAATCAATGGCCTTTACGCCTTTTTGCGCCTGCGCGATCAATTCGGGCAAGCGGTGATAGGCTTGCGGCCCCACCACCACATCCACGGTCGGCGCGCGGCGCGCAATTTCTGCCCCTTCCGCCTGCGCGACACAGCCAGCCACCGCGATGGTCGGGCGGCTGCCATCAGCCCGGCGCAACCGGCCAATATCAGAATAGACTTTCTCGGCCGCTTTTTCCCGAATATGGCAGGTGTTCAGCACCACCAGATCGGCGTCCGCGCCCTCTGCCGCAGGTTGATAGCCCTGCGCCCCCAGCATTTCGCTCATCCGCTCGCCATCATAGACGTTCATCTGACAGCCAAAGGATTTGACGTGAAAGGTCTTGGCGGGGCTTGTGGAGGAATCAGCAGTCATCGGCGCGCTATAGGCGATAGCGGGCGCAGACGAAAGGGGCGGCAATGCCGCCTCATCGCATGACCGCGCAAATGGCGGACCGGGCCGCTTCGGCCAATTGTTTACGGTCCATCTGTGGCCCGACATCCAGCGGTTCCAGATAATGAATAGTCAGGCCGATCGGCTTGAGGCGCGACAGCAAGCGGCGGAAATTATCAACACCGCTTTCACCATCCAGCCACACAATATCCGAGGTGTCGGCGCCATAATCCAGATAGACGGGCTGAATCTGAACATTCTCCGGGGTTGGAACCACCGCCTGAAGCAATGCCGGACGAAAAGGCAGCATGCCATCCCCCGTCCCAATTGTGCCTTCGGGAAACAAAGTCACGGGGCGGCCAGACTGCAATGCATCGCGCAACTGCTGGGTCTGCAAACCAATATCGCGGCGCGCTTCCCGCTCAACATAAAGGGTGTGATTCTGATCGGCCAGCCAGCCAACCAGCGGCGTGCGCGCAATTTCCGCCTTGGACACAAAGGCCGAGCGGGCCGCGCCGCCCAGCGCCAATATATCCAGCCAGCTGATATGATTGGCGATAAACAAAACATGGTGGGTCAGCCGCTGGCCCTTAGTATGAATGCGCAGGCCCCCAATCCAGCCTGCGACATTCAAAAAGGCCATCACCATCGGCGATGGCCTGCCAATCATCCGATAAAAAATATGGGGGATGACCAGAAATAAAAGCGCCAACGCCATCAGCGTTAACCGCAGCACAAAAACCAGCGTCAAAAGCGGGTTATCAGCCTTTGTCGCGATCGATGGCGACGCCATATAGCTCCATCCTATGATCCACTAAGCGAAAGCCCAAACGCTCTGCAATCACACGCTGCAAAGCTTCCAGTTCCGGGTCAACAAATTCAATCACGCGGCCCGATTCCACATCGATCAGATGATCATGATGCGCCTCTGGCGCGGCTTCATAACGCGAGCGGCCATCACCAAAATCATGGCGATCCAATATGCCAGCTTCTTCAAACAGGCGCACGGTGCGATAAACGGTGGCAATGGAAATGCCGCTGTCAAATTTGGAAGCGCGTTCATACAGAGTTTCAACATCCGGATGATCTTTGGATTCCGAGATCACCCGCGCAATGATGCGCCGTTGGTCTGTAATGCGCAGGCCCTTTTCCTGGCACAGGGCTTCAAGATCAATATATCCACTCATAATCATTTCCCGCAAGAACCACAGTCAGGTCTTGTATATGTTGATAAACTATAGGCGGAGGCCGCACATAGAACAAGGGCGCCCCCATCCGGAGACGCCCTTGTGCGTGCAATCGTCATGGATGCGTCAGGCTTTGCGCGGTTTACGACCGCCGCCGCGACCCTTCGTGCCCAAGCCAATTTCCTTGGCGAGCGCGCGGCGCTTTTCCGTATAGCTTGGTGCCACCATCGGATAATCGGCTGGCAGGCCCCATTTCGCGCGATAATCTTCGGGCGTCATATTATAATGCGTCATCAAGTGACGGCGCAGCATCTTCAGTTTCTTGCCGTCTTCCAGACATACGATGTAATCCGGCTTTACCGACGCGCGAATAGAAACAGCAGGAACCAGCTTTTCTTCTTCAACCAAGGGTTCACCAAGGCCGGTGAGGGCATCGTGAACATTATGAATCAGCGTTGAAAGATCAGCGATAGCGACGCTGTTGTTGCTGACATGTGCGGCGACAATATCTGCGGTCAAGGTGACGAGCAGATCATGGTTGTCGGCTTGTGCTGACATTGATGTTTCCTAATTTATAATGATCCGGGGGAAGCGATATTGTTATAGGGGCCAGTAACAGGCCCGCGCGCGCCATGCCACCGTCACTTAGTTTAAGCAACGACTTAATTCTCTAAGAAGTTCCCGAAATTATTTTACGCATGGTAATTGCGTCGCGAACAACACCATCGCCGCCGCGATAATAAGCCGCTCTTCGGCCACATTCAGAAAATCCAGCCGCCTTATACATTCCAACAGCTTTATTATCGGCGCGCATCTCTAGGAAATAGTCTTCCGCGCCCTTGTTCGCCGCCCAGCTTTGCCAATCCTCTAACAGAAAGCGTCCAATACCGGCCTGTCTATTCTCTGGATGCACGGCAATTAACAACAGTTCTGTTTCCGGGCCTGCCATTCGCGCGGCGTAAAATCCACACACCCGGTCCCCGATGATCGCCATTGCGACATGCGCCGATGGCAAAGCAAAAAGGGTCAAAAGCTGCGCGCTATTCCATGCCTCGCCATAGATGGGATCGAAGGCAGCCTCCATCACGCGCATCACGGCGGCAATATCCGCAACCCGCGCCGGACGGATCAGCAGGCCAGTATCGCCCCTATCCGGTTCGCTCGCTTCTCCGCGCGATGGCGAGGAGCCGCCGTCGGCAGCGCCGCCTTCATTCATGCCCTGGCCATCGGTTTGGCATCCGGTGCCCGGCCATAAATGGGGGATGGGTCATCAAAGATCAGCGACTGCGGCACATGGCAGGCCATGCGGGCATCGGGCAGGATCGATAAGGCCCGCCCCGCCCCCTTTCGTTCCACATAATGTAATGCACGATTGCCAAGGATCAGATCCGCGGGCAATGCCACCGCCTCTTCAGGGGGCAGCGACTGCATCTCGGCAAGGGGCAGAAGATCGGGTCCGTAAGGCCGCACAAACCATTGGCCATGCCCGCCTTCCATCACCACCAAGCCGCCGCCCGCTGCGGCAATCTCGGCAGCCGCGCTCGCCGCGACCAGATCCAGCGTGCTGAAACCACGCACAGTCACGCCCCATCCCAGCGCCAAGCCGCGCGCTGCGGCCACGCCAATGCGCACTCCAGCAAAGCTGCCCGGCCCGCAACCGACCCAAATTTCATCAGCGCGGCCACCGTCCACCAATTCGGCGATCAAGGGCACCAGCCGTTCGGCATGACCACGACCGATCACTTCATGCCGATAATCGACCAGCACGCCATCGTCCATCACCGCAGCGGTGCAAGCCTCGCTTGCGGAATCCAATATCAAATATCGCATCGAGCGAGGCTGTTCTTTCTGAAGCGCGCTTAAGCGAGCGTATTGAAACGCTCAAAATCGGGGCGCGGGCTGCGTTCAAAAATCGTTTCCGTATCGCCATAGCCGATGGTGACGATGAAATTGCTTTTCACATGCGGCGTCTCGGCAAAGAAAGCCGCATCAACCGCCGCATTGTCAAAGCCCGACATCGGGCCCGTATCCAACCCCAAGGCGCGGGCCGCAAGCATCAGATAGGCGCCCTGCAAGCTGCTGTTGCGAAAAGCGGTCGTCTCCGCCAATGCATCATTTCCGGCAAACCAACTGCGCGCATCCCCGTGGGGGAATAGATCCGGCAAATGCTCGTAAAATTTTTGGTCCATGCCCAAAATAGCCGTGACCGGTGCCGAACGAATTTTGGCCACATTGCCTTCCGATACCAGACCGGCCAGCTTCTCTTTCGCCTCGGCTGATCGCACCCAGACAATACGTGCGGGCAAGCAATTGGCGCTTGTCGGCCCGAATTTCATCACATCCCAAATAGCGCGAAGCTGTTCATCCGAAACCGGCTTGTCGAGATAGCCATTGAAGCTGCGCGCCTGCCGAAACAGCTGATCCAGCGCGGCATCGGATAAAGGATGATTCATAAGGAGCGTCTTCCTGTGATTTGGGAAATCTGCGGTTTGGGAAATCCGGTCAGCGAAGATATTATACGGCGTAAACCGCCGTCACTTCGGGCACATAATGTTTCAACAGGGATTCAATGCCATTTTTCAGCGTGGCGGTGGACGAAGGACATCCCGCGCACGCGCCCTGCATTTTCAGATAGACACTGCCCTTATCAAACCCGCGATAGACAATATCGCCGCCATCATTGGCAACAGCCGGGCGCACGCGGGTTTCAATCAATTCCTTAATCTGCGCGATGATATCCGCATCTTCAGGATCATCGGCAAAATCATCGGCTCCCTCAGGCGGCACTGTAAAGCCCGCTGTTCCAGCCTTAAACAGCGGCATGTCCGCCAGAAAATGATCCATCACTATGCCCAGCACATCCGGCTTGGCATCCGCCCATAAAGCCCCCGGCGCAATGGTGACGGACACAAAGTCCCGCCCGAAAAACACGCCCGTCACATCACCCAACGTGAAAAGCGCGCTGGCCAGCGGCGAAATTTCAGCTTCTTCAGGGCCAGTAAAATCGCGCGTTCCGCTTTCCATCACGAGGCGGCCGGGCAGGAATTTCAAGGTCGCCGGATTCGGCGTAGATTCGGTTTCGATCAGCATGATAGGCATGTGGGGATGATAGGGCCATTGTGCAAGCATCAACCCATCCCCAAATCACCATCCTATGCGTAGATTCCATCATTTTGCCGCGCTCGATTGGTCCGGCGCGCGCGGCGAGCGCCAACAGGGCATTGCTTTGGCGATCGCCAGCGGCGATGCGGCGCCCCAATTGGTGCGCCCCGGCCATCGCTGGTCGCGGATGGAAATTTGCGATTGGATTGCTGAACAAGCACGGTTGAAAAGCGATTTGCTTATCGGCTTTGATTTTTCCTCGGCCCTGCCCTTTCACGACCATGGCAGCTATTTTCCATCATGGCCCGAAAGCCCCCAGGATGCCCGCGCGCTCTGGGCGTTGGTTGAGCGGCTTTCCGCCGAGGATCCGCATCTGGAAGCCACTTCCTTCTTGCAGCACCCCGAAATTCACCGCCATTTTCGCCATGGCGGCGGCATTGTCGGCGACCTTTTTGAAGGCGGTGGCGGACGGCTGCGCTTTGTTGAGCATTATCAACGGCAAAGCGGTCAAGCCTCCAGTATCAGCAACCTCAGTCTGGTCGGCCCGGCGCAGGTGGGCAAAGCCAGCCTCACCGGAATGCGGATGCTCCACCGGTTGCATTCCATCGTTCCGCTCTGGCCGCTGGATCCGCTGCCAGATCGCGGCCCGGCGATGATGGAAAGCTATACCAGCCTCGCTGCCCGCGCTGCTGGCCTGCCCAAGGGCCGCAGCAAGATTCGCACGGGCGAAGCGTTGAACGAAGCGCTGGCGGCGCTCCATTGTCCGCCGACGCCGCATCACGGCCCGATCAGCGACCATCAAAGCGATGCCTTGCTGACGGCGGCCTGGATCCGACTTTGCGCCAGCCAAAGCCGCTTCTGGACCCCGCCAGCCCTCACCCCGGAAATTGCAGCACAAGAGGGCTGGACCTTTGGCATAATTTAAAGCAAAGGCGAACAACGCCACAGCGCAGCGCCGACTTAGCTCAGCTGGTAGAGCAACCGCCTTGTAAGCGGTAGGTCGTCGGTTCGAGTCCGACAGTCGGCACCACCCTATCTCTTTCCCCAAAATCCGTTGCCGTTCCGCTGCACCGCTGCCACTGCCAACCTATCGCGGATCACTCGATCGTCTCGGGCCGCTGTTCTAAGCGGTGAGCAGCTCTGCCTCCGCCCGCTGCGGCACAGCATGTTCGGCTGGTGGCAGGATAAATTCCGCATCCAGTGCATCCCGATCCAGCGTGCCGTCAGCCGCAGGATAAGCCGCGATAAAGGCCGGATTTTCGGCCGCCATATCCGCAATTCTGCTGCGAAAACGCTCCGCCATGGAGACGCGAACAGGCTGGCCTTCCAACAATTTATTCCAGCTGTTCCAGCTGATGCCAACCCGAACCATAATATCAATTTGCTTGCCCACCAGAGGCGCGATCAAAGGCAAAAGCGCTGGATTGATAATGCACATTTTTTGCCGCGACGGATGAATCATATTGCACCTTTCAACCAAGAGGAAATGTTGTCGTAAAAATTCGGCATCTGCGAACAGAAGCCCAATTCATAAGGCCCGATAAGCAGGTTATCATGATAAAATGACGAATCTGCGCCAATTTCTCTGAACATTCTTCGCAAAAAACATATTTTGATTTGAAATCTCGGCTCTTCATGTAAACAGCTGCTGCTTTAAGAACTGACACCTAAGGAAAGGTGCAGCAAATCATGAGAGGGACCATGATGCTGACGGACGCTGACCGCCGCATTTTAAAGCTGATCCAGTGCGAAGGCCGCATCACCAATCAGGAATTGGCCAACCGATGTGGTCTTTCCCCTTCCGCTTGCTTTGACCGGCTGAAGCGCCTGCGCGAACAAGGCTATATTCTTGGCTTCAGCGCCCTGCTCGATCCGGCAAAGCTCGACAGATCCTTGCTGATCTTCATCGAAGTGCTGATGGATCGCACCACCGGCGATGTGTTTCAGGAATTTGCCGCTGCAATAGAACAAATGCCCGAAATATTGGAATGCCATATGGTCGGCGGCGGTTTCGACTATCTGTTAAAAGTGCGGGTGCAGGATATGCCTGCCTATCGCAATTTTCTGGTCGAAAAACTGGTCCATATGCCCGGCGTTCGCGAAACCCGCACCTATGCTGTGCTGGATGAAATTAAAAATACCACCCATCTGCCGATCTGAAACGCCACGATTAGACGGTGATTTATGGGAAGATAATCGGTCCGTTCGTCACGCTTCCTAGCTTTAACTGTTAAGCAAAGGCTGCCCTGCACAATGCCGGGCAGCCTTTCTTATTTCACAGCCTCAGCCAAGCTTACTGCCCAAGGCGTGCCTTTTCTGCGGCAACCGTGTTGCGCACATCTGCCAACAGCTTTTGTGCATCAAAGACAATGCCGTCCTTGATCGTATATTTCACGCCGCCAACACGCTCCAACTGATTGGTTTCATCCGACAGGCGCTGGAAACCCGTGCCGTAAAGCGTCTTCAGATTCTGCAGCGGATTTTCCGGCACAATCACCAGATCGGCCAACATACCAGTGCGGATCACACCCATTGGCGCTTCCTGACCCTTGGGTTCATAAAGCGTCTGGGCACCATGTGTCGTCGCCGCGCGGAAAATTTCCAATGGCGAGAAGCCCGCTTCGCGCAGCAATTCCAATTCTTCCACATAGCCGAAGCCATAGGTTTTGAAGATGAAGCCGCTGTCGGTGCCCACGGTCACACGACCACCGATATTTTTATAATCATTCACCAAGCGGAAGAACAGACCATAGAAGCGCTTCCAAGCGAATTCGATATCGCTGGTCCAGTCAAAGAAATAGCTGCCATGATTGTCCCGCGTGGACTGGAAATAGGTCCACATTTGCGGCGTGGTATATTCTGCATGCCAATCCGCATTTTTGGCCCGCATCAAATCGCGCGACGCCAGATAGATGGTCATGGTTGGATCAAACACCACCCCATTGGCCTTCTGCTCTTCCAGATAGGCGTTCCATTCCTTGCTGCCGGGCTGATGCACCTGCTTCCAGATTTCAGCGACCTCAGCAAAGCGATGCTGTTCATTATTATAGTCATAATGGGCTGGATAATCCTGAAGCGCCCGATCCTTGATCAGCGATTCCATATGGCCATAATAGTGGGTGATGGTTCCCAAGCCAGCTTCGGCAGCCTGACGCGCGTTGAAACGACCAACGCCGGTTTGTGCCAGATGGCCCGTGGTGCCAAGGCCCTGTTTTTTAGCCTCATCCAGCGCCGCAGTCCACACCGCAGGCGATTCATTCGGGCGCAGGAAGAATTTGATGCCGTCGATATTATTCTTGGCCGCCCAGCGCACCCATTCGCGGGCCTGCGTTGCGGTCGTCACTTCGCCGCCGGACCAGCCAGCACCCAAGGTCTGATAGTTAAAAATGCGCGGTGCGGTAATTTCATTGCGCGCCGAACGATTTTTTTCCTGCGATGCCGTTGCTGCATCGGCCAGTGGCACACCGCGAACCGTGGTCACACCATGGCCCAGCCACAGCTTATAAGCATAGCTGGCATCCGGCGCCTTATCGCTGCCGGGCAGGTGAACGTGCATATCGGTGAAGCCGGGCAGGATATACATGCCGGTGGCATCAATTTCATAATCCGCATCGCTTGGCGCACGATTGGGCTTGGATGGCAGGCCGGGCCAGCCGGATTGGGTGATGGACGCAATGCGATTATTTTCCACCACAATATCATAGCGGCTGCGCGCTGGCGCGCCCGTGCCGTCGATCACGGTGACGTTGCGGATCACCATTTTGCGGAAAGGGCCAACGCCATCGCTGGCGCTGCGTGCGGGCGCGCCAATATTGACCGCCTTGGCCAATTCTTCATGCTTTTTCTTATCGTCCCAATGGGCCGATGCAGGCGATGCCAACAGCGAAGCTCCCAGAGCTGCCGATGCCACTTTGGCAAATAATGATTTCATATCAACTGTCCCAATTCTCATCTTAAACATCAAAGAACAGGCATAGAGCTTATACACTATGCCTGTTCTTGCTTATCAGGGCATGGTCACGCCTTCTTCCGGGCGGCCCATGCGGCGCTTTTCGGCTTTCACCATTTCCGCGACATCCGCGAGCAAGGCCTTGGCATCATAAACTATGCCATCCTTGATCGTGTAGCTCACGCCGCCAACCCGCTCCAACTGCTGGGTTTGCTCGTTCAAACGCAACGCACCCGTGCCATAAAGCGTCTTGAAATTCTGCAGCGGATTTTCCTTAACCAGCACCATGTCAGCCAATTTGCCAACCCGCACCGTGCCTATTGGCGGCGCATCATTGCCCTTGGTTTCATACAAGGTCAGCGCACCGTTCAGCGTGGCAGCCTGAATCACCTGACTGGGGTTAAAGCCAGCCTCTTGCAGCAATTCCAATTCCTCAACGAAGCCAAAGCCATAGGTTTTAAAGATAAAGCCGCTATCCGAACCCGTGGTGACACGGCCGCCAATGCGTTTGTAATCATTAACCAAGGCCATGAATTTCTTGTAGAAATTACCCCAGCGCACTTCTTTTTCGGTGTTCCAGTCAAAGAAATAGCTGCCATGATTGATGCGCGACGATTGGAAGAAATCCCACATTTGCGGCATCGTATATTTGCCATGCCAATCGGCATTGCGCGCGCGCATCAAATCGCGCGACGCCGCATAAATGGTCATGGTGGGATCGAAGGTCACACCATTGGCCTTTTGCGCCTGCAAATAGTCATTCCATTCCTTGGTGCCGGGCGCAAAGCTTTCGCGCGCCAGATTGGCAACATCGGCGAAACGCCATTGCTCATCGTTGAAATTATAGTCGGGATGCCAATCCTGCACCGCGCCATTTTCCAACAGGCTTTCCATATGGCCATAGAAATGGGTGATTGTGCCAAGGCCCGCATCGCCGGCCTCACGGCCGCTCATCCGCGCGACACCAATTTGCGACAAATGGGCCACGGTGCCGATTTTCTGCTTCTTGGCTTCGTCAAAAATGGCGCGCAATGTTTCCGGCGGCTGATCAGGATTGGCCAGCAATTTGATGCCGTCGATGCCATCCTTGGCAGCCCAACGCACCCATGCACGGGCCTTTTCCGGTGTGTTGGTCAGGCCGCCGGTCCAGCCATTGCCAGACCCCATGGCGACATAGTTAAAAATGCGCGGGGCAACAATTTCGTTGCGTGCCGAACGCGCCTGCTCGCTCTTGGCAAATTCATAGGAACCAAGGCCAACACCGCGAACAGTTGTTACCCCATGAGCCAGCCACAGCTTGTAAGAATAGCTGGCGTCTGGCGCCTTATCATTGCCCGACGCATGCACATGCATATCAACAAAACCGGGCAACATGAACATGCCAGTGGCATCCAGTTCATAATCCGCATCCCGCGGTGCACGCTGCGCTGCCAAAGGCAGACCGGGCGTGCCAGCGTTGCGAATTTCGGTGATGATATTATTTTCCACAACCACATCGACCGGGCCGCGCGGTGCCGCGCCGCTGCCGTCGATCAAGGTCACGCCGCGAATAACCATCTTGCGAAACGGGCCGGCGCCTTCGCCTGCCTGCCGCGCCGGTGCGGGAATATTTAAGGCCGGTGGAGAAACTGTTACGCCATTGGAGGGCGCTTCCGCCACATGGGCAGATACGCTGCCACTCATGCCGAAAATCGCAGCGCCGCTCAGCAGCAGCGCGCGCTTCGCTATCGTCTTTATCCCCATCATTCCACGCCCCTCATAAGAACCGATTCACCCTGATCGGCCTTGTTTCATTCGCTATTTTGTAAAGGGCCGGCCCAACCGGCCCTTCAAGATTATCCTTTCGCCTCTGCGCGATGCAGCGCGAGACTGACGCTCGCTAACAACCAAAACCGGCTGTTAGCCTGCGCCCAAAGCAAGGGATGCGCTGACACATGATTGTGCAGCGCATCCCCTATTCCCTTAGCGGAAATGCTTGGTGAAATTCAGGCCATAGGTGCGCGGAGGCGCAGTATAAGCCAAAGTATAGTCACCATTGTTGCTCGATGCGCTCTTGGTGGTGATCGCCAATGCATCAAACACATTGTTGACATAGGCATTGATGCTCCAGTCACCATCTGGCGACTGCACACCAGCGCGCAGGTTGAACAGCGCATAGCTGTCCACCTTGCGGCGATAACGATCGGTTGGCGACAGAGCGGTGTAAGACGATCCAACAAAAGAACCGTCCAGACGCAGGCTGCCTTCCAGCGAATCGCTCAGCGACCAAACATAATCGGCCGAACCGCTGAGGTTCCACTTGGGCACATGGGCGAGACGATCACCCTTGCGGCCCGATGCCACCACAACTGTGCTGACCTGATCTTCGGTCAACTTCGCATCGGTATAGCCCATGTTCGCGCCCAGCGAGAGGCCGGGATAGGGACGAGCCGTTAGCTCCACTTCCAAACCGCGAACGCGTGCTGCGCCCACGTTGGAAATCAAGCCGAACGAGCTGCTGAGGCCGGAAGTGCGGCCCGAAACCTGCATATTATCCCAATCGATCTGATAACCGGTCAGGTTCAGATAAACGCCGCGCACCGGCTGGCTCTTTACGCCCAGTTCATAGTTCCACAGGCTGTCAGAGCTATAGGCTGCCAGCGCTGCATCCAGACCCACGGCCTGGTTCACACCACCGGGACGGAAGCCCTGTGCTGCCTGCGCATAGATCATCAGATCACGGCTAAATTCATAAGACAGGTTGAACTTATGAACAAAGCCATCTTCCTTGGTCTTTGCTTCAACAAAGTCCGATGCAACCGAACCATAGTGCATCTGACCTTGATTGACGATACCGCCAACGGTCTTGTCATATTCATACCAACGCACGCCATAGGTCGCGGTCAGCTTGTCAAAAAACTTATAGTTCAATTCAGCGAACAAAGCTTTTTGCTTTTGACGGTCATAAACGGTGCGGTCGTAGTAAATATTTTCGGCTTCAAATGGCAGCAATTCGCCCGTCAAAGGATTGCCAGCCAACAAGGTCGAGCGCACGGTAGATTTGCGATCTTCCAAGAAACCACCGACGGTCCAGCCAAAGGGACCATTGCCGGTCGAGCTGATACGGATTTCGTTGGTCCAGTTCTTCACGCTTTGCGGCTGATACAGGCTAGACGTTTGAATCGTAGTCGTTTCCGTCAGATAGTCACTGTAACCAATGGGGGTTCCGCAAAGGGCGGGATCCGCACCGGGATCGAGTTTGTCCAAGCATTTATTATAAGGGTCGGTTACATATTTTTGGTAGCCAGCTGCATCAGCACGACCATCG
>DASSAA010000017.1:0-35575 GCA_035685745.1 Sphingopyxis sp.
TGAAGAGAGGCGGTGCCGACAGGCTAAGAAGCGTGGTCATGCCACAAGGGTCAGACGTCGCGCACCACCCCGTCACTGACCCTGCCCGGGGCCGGTGACGGGGCAAGTTTAGCAGAACGCAGATACAGAAGGGTCAGGACCCTAGAGAGCGGTGCTCATCACGTCTGCTTGATCAGCCCATCGGGTAGGGGATGTCCCGGCCCACTTGGTTCAGCGCCTTCATCACATCATCCGTGAGCACCAGATCCATGGCATCCAAAATGGGGGCGACCTGATCCAATTTTGTGGCGCCGACGATGGTGGAGGCGACGAAATCATGCTGTTTGGACCATGCGGTGGCCATGGTAACGGGGTGCAGACTGGCTTCCTGAGCAATTTGCAGATAGCGGGCCGTGGCCATGAGGGAGCGTTCGTTGACGAAACGCTCGCCCATTTTGCGCTGGCGTTCGCCGACATTGCGATAGGCTGTGAAGCGTGCGCCTTCGGGAAAGGCGCCATCCTGATATTTGCCGGAAAGCACGCCGCCCGCCAAGGGCGAATAGGGGATTAGGCTGACCCCTTCCTTGCGGCAGACTTGGGCCAGCTCATCTTCAAAGCGGCGATTGTTGAGGCTGAAATTATTTTGGATTGTTTGATAGCGTGCCGCGCCGCTTTGATCCGAAACGGCAAGGGATTTCATCAGCCCCCAGCTGGTTTCGTTGGAACAGCCAGTGATCCGCACTTTGCCCATCCGCACCAGATCATCCAGCGTATCCATCACCTCTTCATAAGGGGCGTCATGATCGGGCCAATGGGTTTGATATAAATCAATATAATCGGTTTGCAGGCGTAGCAGGCTGGCATCAACAGCGCGCATGATATTGTGGCGATCCAGCGCCGTCATTCCAGAGCGGCAGGGTGAGCGAAACCATGAATGGCTGGGGCCAGAAACTTTGGTTGCCAATATGATGGCATCGCGCGGCTTGCTTTTCATCCAGCGACCGACGATTTCCTCGGTGCGGCCGACCCAATTGACATTGGGTGGGATCGGATAGCCTTCCGCTGTGTCGAAGAAATTTATCCCTCGATCAAAAGATTCATCCAATATGCGAAAAGCCTCTGCCTCGTCAGCCTGACTGCCGAAGGTCATGGTTCCCATGCAAATATCAGAAACATAGATGGCGCTTTTGCCAAGCCGTCGATGGCCCATGTGGTAATCTCTCCCAATGGATTGTCTTTCACAGCGCTGTTGCGCCTGATCCTTGCTGTTAGTGGCGAGGGGGATGGAAGGGGTCAATGCCGAAAGGCGGCTGCCCAATCAGAAATGCATAGCGCAGTATAATTCTCCTATTGCAGCATAAGCCATTGCCGGGCTTGAAGCGGCGGAAGGCCAGCCGCATATGATGCGGGATGACCCAGCTTTCTTTCCTAGACCTCGTCCCTGTCACCGAAGGCGGCAGCATTGCTCAATCGCTGGCCCATGCCGCTGATTTGGCCCGCCATGCCGAGGAGCTGGGCTTTCAGCGCTATTGGGTGGCGGAGCATCATGGCATGGCTGGCATTGCCAGCGCTGCCACATCTTTGGTGCTGGCCCATATTGGGCAGGCGACCGAGCATATCCGGCTGGCGTCTGGCGGCATCATGCTGCCCAATCATGCACCGATGGTGATTGCCGAGCAATTTGGCACGTTGGAGGCGCTGTTTCCCGGCCGGATTGATTTGGGGCTGGGCCGTGCGCCGGGGTCTGATGGGCGGGTGGCCCGTGCGCTGCGCCGCAATCTGGCCAGCGATGAACGGCAATTTCCGCAAGATGTGGTGGAGCTGCAAGCCTTTTTGGCCGGGGACGAGAATTTGGGGATCAGTGCGGTGCCGGGCGCTGGCACGAATATTCCCTTATGGATTTTGGGATCGAGCCTGTTTGGCGCGCAACTGGCGGCGATGCTGGGCCTGCCCTATGCTTTTGCCAGCCATTTCGCGCCGGATGCGCTGGATGAGGCGCTGAGCCTTTATCGGCGACAGTTTAAAGCCTCGGCGCAAGCATCGCGGCCCTATAGCGCCGCAGCGTTTAACGTTTTTGCGGCGGATAGCCGGGAAGAGGCGGCATTGCTGGCATCCTCTCAGCAGCAATCCTTTGTTGCTTTGCGCACGGGAAATCCGGGCCAGCTCAAGCCGCCTGTCGCCGGTTATGTCGATAATCTGCCGCCCAATGCTCAAGCGATATTGGGCCATGTGCTGCAATGTTCGGCGGTCGGCACTGTGGATGATGTGGAAGCCGGATTGCGTGTTTTTCTGGAACGAACACAGGTGGATGAGGTGATTATCGTTAGTTCCATCTTTGATCATGAGGCACGACGAAAATCCCTGAGCTTGACCAAGCAAGCGTGGGATCGGCTGGCATAATGGCGCTTTGATGGCGCAATAAGCCTCTATCGCCGTTTCATATGCACGGTTTCGTTGACCTTGGGGCGCAAGCGGTGATATATGCCCGCCCCTAAAAGGCGGCGGCCCATCTTCAGGGCCGCTTTTTTATTTTATGCATTTTGAAAGGTGCTTTGGCCATGACGATTTCGCCGCTGATGCCCGTCTACCCCCGGAATGAAGTGCGTCCGGTGCGCGGAGAAGGCGCTTATCTGATTGGCGAACGAGGCGAGCGCTATCTGGATTTTGCTAGCGGCATTGCGGTGAATATCTTGGGCCATGGCCACCCGCATCTGACCAAGGCGATTCAGGAACAAGCCGCAACCTTGATGCATGTATCCAACCTATATGGCAGTCCGCAGGGCGAGGCTCTGGCGCAGCGGCTGGTGGATAATAGCTTTGCGGACACGGTGTTTTTCACCAACAGCGGCGCCGAGGCGGTGGAGTGCGCGATCAAAACCGCGCGCGCCTATCACAGCAGCGTGGGGGATACGCAGAAAAACACTATCATCACCTTTAACAATGCTTTTCATGGCCGGACGCTGGGCACGATTTCCGCGACCAATCAGGAAAAGCTGCGTCAGGGCTTTGAACCTTTGCTGCCCGGCTTTGTCTATGCGCCCTTTGACGATCTGAATGCGACGCTGGATTTGGTGAATGATAGCACAGCTGGTTTTCTGATTGAGCCAATTCAGGGCGAAGGAGGGCTGCGCCCGGCATCCCAGCCCTTCCTGAAAGCGTTGCGCGATATCTGCAATCAGCGCGATCTGATGTTGATTTTTGATGAGGTGCAATGCGGTGTGGCGCGCACCGGTAAATTTTACGCCTATGAACATTATGATCTGCAGCCCGATATTATGGCGTCAGCCAAGGGGCTGGGCGGAGGCTTCCCAATGGGCGCATGTCTGGCCACCGAAAAGGCGGCGCGCGGCATGGTCTTTGGCACCCATGGTTCCACCTATGGCGGCAATCCCTTGGCCATGGCGGCGGGGCAGGCTGTGCTGGATGTGGTGCTGGAAGATGGCTTCATGGATCGGGTGGCGGCGCTTGGCGAAAGACTGCGCGGTGCGATGGAACAATTGATCCCCAATCATGATCATTTGTTTGAAAGCGTGCGCGGCATGGGCCTGATGCTGGGACTGAAGTTGAAAACTGATCCGCGCGCTTTTGTAGCGCATCTGCGCGATAATCATGGTCTGTTGACCGTGGGCGCAGGTGAGAATGTGGTGCGCATCTTGCCGCCGCTGAATATCGAGCAAGCGCATATCGACGAATTTATCCAAAAACTTTCAGCAGGGGCGGCAAGCTATACGCTGCCGGAATCATGATGCGGCATTTTCTGAACCTGTCTGATGCGGGCGGCGATGCGATTGCGGCGATGCTGAACGATGCGATGGATCGCAAGGCTGCGCGCAAGAATATGCCCAAAGGCGCGGTGGATGCGGATGCTCCGCTGACGGGCCATGTTTTGGCGATGATATTCGAAAAGAATAGCACGCGCACGCGCACCTCTTTTGAAATAGCCATTCGCCAGCTTGGCGGTGATCCGATGATGATGACATCAGATCAAATGCAATTGGGCCGCGGCGAAACCATTGAGGATACAGCCAAGGTGCTGTCGCGCTTTGTCGATGCGATCATGATCCGCACGGATGATCATGCCAAGATCGAAGCCTTGGCCGCCAATGCGGATATACCGGTGATCAATGGCCTGACGGATCAATCCCATCCTTGCCAGATTATGGCGGATCTGTTGACGATTTTGGAAAATGGCAAGGCTTTGCCGGGGCTGGAGGTCGCCTATTTTGGTGATGGCAATAATGTGACCTCGTCGATTGTCGAGGCGGCCGGATTGTTGAAATTCAACGTCCGCATTGCCTGCCCGGAAGGCTATGATCCTGATGCGGCTTTTGTTGCTGAGGCGCGCGAGCGCGGCGCGCGGATTGACATCATCCGCGATGCGAAATTGGCTGCTGCAGGCGCTGATGTGATCGTGACGGACACTTGGGTTTCCATGGGGCAGACCCATGCCGAAGAAAAAATCGCTGCGATGATGCCTTTTCAGGTGAATGATGCGATCATGGCGTCTGCCAAAGCAGACGCGATATTCCTGCATTGCCTGCCCGCCCACCGGGATGAAGAGGTAACAGCGCAGGTTATTGATGGTCCGCAATCGCGCATTTGGGATGAGGCGGAAAATCGTTTGCATGCACAGAAATCTGTGTTGCTTTGGGCATTGGGTAAATTGTGAGCAATCTTCAGGAAATCTATTTCGACCAGCCTTTGATCTTCACGATCAGCGAGCGTGATGTGCGTGGACGCTTCGTGCGTCTGGGGCCGGTGTTGAAGGAAATATTGTCCGCCCATCAATATCCGCCTGTCGCTGAAAAGCTGCTGGCGGAAGCGCTGGTTTTGACCGTGGTTTTGGGCTCTACGCTGAAAGACGACGACAGTCAGATGACGTTGCAGGCACAAAAAGGCGGCGGTCCCGTGGAGTTGTTGGTCTGCGACTATCGTGGCGGCGAATTGCGTGGCTATTTGAAATTTGATGCGGATCGCTTGGCCAAGCTGGATATGAATGCCAGCCTGCCAGAGCTTTTTGGCGAAGGCTTTTTGGCGATTACCTTTGATCAGGCGGCCACCAAGGAACGCTATCAGGGTATTGTGCCGCTGGAGGGCGCGTCCATTGCCTCGGCCGCAGAGCATTATTTTGAACAATCCGAACAAATCCCCAGCTTGATCCGTTTGGCCGTGGGCCATGATGCGGATCAAAATTGCGTCGCCGGTGGCATGATGCTGCAATATCTACCCGAAGGAGAAGTGGGGCGCGAACGGTTGGAGACGCGGCAAGATCGGCCGGAATGGGCTCATGCGCTGGCGATTGGCGCGACCGTTAGCGATGAAGAATTGACGGACCCGACTGTTTCGATGGAAACTTTGGCTTGGCGGCTGTTCCACGAAGATGAAGTGCGGGTGGTGAAAGGGACCGCTGTTCACCGTGCATGCCGATGCGATGAGGAGCATGTCAAATCCGTTTTGGCGCAATTTCCGGAAAGCGAACGGCTGGATATGGCTGATGAAAATGGCGTGATTCTGGTCGATTGTGCTTTCTGCTCGAAAGTGACCGCTATTCCGTTGGATGAAATTATCACCAAACATTAATTGCGCTGCTTGACTGAGGGATGGGGGCGGGTCCTTTGAGGCTAGCCTTAATCTTGCCTTGTCTTTTTGCTAATCTGCTTTCGCTGTAGATCCTTAGGAATAGGGCGGCGGATCACAGGCATTGGGGCGAGCTATGCCTGCGCCGAATGACGGCGAGCAGGCAAGGGCGATGGGATAGATGATATGGCTAAATATATTCGCTCATGGTCATGGGTGCTGGCGGCAGGGTTAATCGGCGGCTTGGGCGCGCTTGTCACTGCGCCGTCGTCGCACTCTCAGTCTCGCGCACCCGTCCCCGCCCATTCGCACAGTCCATCAAAGCCGCTTCTGTTATTTTTCCAGCTAGAGAAGGGGCAATGGACGTTGACGGAGCGGGGGCATCCTGCGCCATGGCGGACAATCTGCTTCGGCCGGATGAGCGAAATGTTGCGGCCTGTGCACCGCAGCGGCGATTGCAATCAATTTGTGATCGAAAATAAACCCAATCGGGCGACCATTCATTATTCCTGCACTGGTACAGGGCATGGCCATACAATCATTCGTCGTGAGACCAGCCGGTTGGTGCAGATTGAGACGCAAGGCATTGTGAATGGTCGGCCCTTTGATCACAGCATTGAGGCGCGGCGCACGGGAAGCTGCGGGCGGTCATAAGCTGATCGCGCCTTGATCCGCTATGGGCTGGCAGCGAGCGCGTGGGAGTGGACGTGTCGTGGGGCGCTTCGGGTTAGCAGGCTGCAAAGGCAAATCATTTATTAACCTTATTCTTCTAATTTGGGGTGGAGGCGCGAGTTTCTCGTGTCCTTCTCCAACTGACATTTTGCTCCATATGGCATTTTGTCATACTGGGCCGTCCGCTCTTGAGTGGGCGGCCCTTTTTTGTGCGCCGCAGCAATGAAGGATAGACCAGACTTGCACCGGATGATGAACAGGCCTATTTGCCCGCCGATGGACGATCTTAGCGGAAAAACAATGGTCGTGCTGCTTTCGGGCGGGCTCGATTCCATGGTCTGTGCTGGCCTTGCGCGCGAAGCGGGGTGCCGCATTGTTGCGCTGACGGTGGATTATAACCAGCGTCATCGGGTGGAGTTGGAATCCGCCGCCCGCATAGCGAAAGCAGTTGGCGCAGACGAGCATATCGTGTTGCCGCTGGATTTGCGCCGCTTTGGCGGTTCGGCATTAACGGCTGATATTGAGGTGCCAAAGGCGCAGGCTGATGGTGATGTTCCGGTGACCTATGTGCCGGCCCGCAACCTGATTTTTCTGTCACTGACATTGGGTCTGGCTGAGGCACGCCAAGCCAAGGATATTGTCATTGGTGTGAATGCGCTGGATTATTCGGGATATCCTGACTGTCGCCCGGATTTTATTCAGGGTTTTGAGGATCTGGCCCGCTTGGCCACGCGCGATGGCGATAAGGGTGTGGAGTTTAAAATTCATGCGCCCCTGCAATTTATGTCCAAAGCCGAAATTGCTGCGGAAGCCGCGCGCTTGGGCTTGGATGCAGCGATGAGCTGGTCTTGCTATGATCCGACGCCGGATGGCCTGCATTGCGGCGAATGTGACAGCTGCTATTTGCGCAGCAAGGGCTATGCGGAAGCCGGGCTGATAGATCCCACACGCTATGCAAAGCAGCCTGCTCTGTGAGCTATGCAGTTAAAGAAATTTTCCTGACCCTGCAGGGAGAGGGGGCGCAAACCGGTCGCCGTGCGGTGTTTTGCCGCTTTTCCGGATGCAATTTATGGACCGGGCGCGAACAGGATCGGGCGAAGGCCATCTGCAAATTTTGCGACACCGATTTCGTTGGCACCGATGGCACATTGGGGGGCCGCTATGCCGATGCTGCGGCCTTGGCCGATCAGATCGCTGGCTGTTGGGGGCCAGAAATGGCGCATCGCTATGTGGTGCTGACAGGCGGTGAACCCATGTTGCAGGTGGATCAGGCCTTGGCCGATGCGCTGCATGAACGGGGCTTTACGATTGCGATGGAAACCAATGGCACACTGCCGGTGATGGATGCGATTGACTGGATTTGCGTGAGCCCCAAGGCGGGCAGTGAATTGGTGCAATTGCAGGGCGATGAGCTGAAATTGGTCTGGCCGCAGCCCGGCAGTGACCGTGACTATCTCGCCAGCCTGAACTTCACCCATCATTTGTTGCAGCCGCTGGACGATGTGACCGGCGCCGATCATGTGGCCGAATGTATGGAGATTGCGCTGGCGGATTCGCGCTGGCGATTGTCTTTGCAGGCGCACAAGATTTTGGGCCTGCGTTAAACAGAGGCACCGGGCTGAGCGCGCCGGGCTTTGTTCCTATTTCATTCGCCGCTAGTCTTTGCTTTTGCTGGAGGTCCCGCACTGGGGGCGGGTGCGGCTGGTGCAGGATTTGATGCTGGGTTAGCATTGTTCGCAGCAGCATCGGCTGGCGCGGTTGCAGCAGGCGCTTCGTCAGGCGTGGGGGTGGGCTCTGCCGCGGTCGTGCGGCCTTCATTTTTGGGAAGGCTGGTGTCGATGGCGGTTCCATCACTGGCGGCCTGATCCAAAAGGATCATATCATCGCTGATCGTGCCGGGCTGCACCGCGACCTCTTCGAGCGTCGCTGCCGTGTCGCTGCTGTCCTTCTTGCTGCATCCGGCCACCATCAACACAGCGGCGCCAATCAACATCGGACGGGTGATGATTTTCATTTTATTTCAGACCTTCAACATGGTTTAGAAAATTGGGCAAAGTGGCGCGCAGCGCATCGTCAACATCGGCAAAACTTGCCTTGATGCCTAAAGCTTGCAGGCTGGTGACAGGAAATTCGGCGATTCCGCATGGCACAATGCCGCCAAAATGCGACAGGTCGGGCGCTATATTCAAGGCAAATCCATGTAGCGTCACCCAGCGCTTGACCCGCACGCCGATAGCGCCGATTTTTGCTTCCCGGCCATCCAGATCGTTGGTCCATATGCCAATGCGCCCTTCTGCGCGGCGTGCAGAGACGTCAAATGCCGCCAGCGCATCAATCACCCATCCTTCGACAGCGGCGACATAGCGGCGGATATCGCGGCCACGCTTCGCCAGATCCAATTGGATATAGCCAATGCGCTGGCCCGGCCCATGATAGGTATAGCGTCCGCCGCGCCCTGCATTGAACACAGGGAAGCGCGAATCCAGCAATTCCGCCGGATCGGCGCTGGTGCCGGCAGTGTAAAGTGGGGGATGCTCCAGAAACCAGATGCGTTCATCCGCCGTGCCTGCCTGAATGGCGGCGGCGCGCTCATCCATCGATTGCAAGGCGGTTGCATAATCGGTGAGACCCGCCGAGGTGGTGATTTCGGGAACAAGAAGATTGTTCATCATGTTTTTTTCCTGCACGGATGCGGGCGTGAGTGCAAGCGATGATAGCCGAGATGGTGACGGGGGTGGACTCTCGCTTGCCGAATCGTCAAATTCGTTGCCAACACAATGGCATGGGGATGGATGTGGATTTGGATATGCGCATGGCCAAGCTTCAGCGGAGACATTATGCAGAAATTTGATATGAGTGCGGCATGGGCGGATGCGCGGCGGCTGCTGAGTGCGCATTCGGCGCTGATCTGGACGGTGGCGGGTGTTTTCCTATTGTTGCCGCAATTGGTTATCTCGCTGGCCGTGCCGCCCCCCGCACAGATGGTGCCCGGCAGCAATCCCGATATGTATCTGGCAGAATTGAATCAATGGATGCGAAAGGCTGCACCCATTTTGTTCCTTGCAGCTGCTTTCACGATGATGGGCACGATTGCGATCATGCGCCTGTGGCTGTCACGCAGCAGCATTTCTGTGTTGGAGAGCTTGAAACTGGCATTGACGCTGGTGCCCACTCTGTTGGTGGCACAGCTGCTTTCCGGGATTGTGATCGGCTTCGGCCTGTTGCTGCTGATCATTCCGGGCCTTTATCTTTACACGCGCTTTATTGCGGTGGGTCCATTGGCGGCGGATCTGGTGGAATATAATCCGATCAAATTGATCAGCGGCAGTTGGGCGCTGACCAAGGGGCGCAGCTGGGGCATTTTTCTTTATCTGTTGTTGGTGATGGTCGCCGTGGTGATTGTGATGCTGTTGGTGACGAGTGTCCTGACATTGGTTTTGGGCCTGATCCCCGGCATTGGCGCGACATTGGTGATGTTTGCGAGCGGCATTGTGACGGTGATTGTCACCGTGGTGATGCTGGCGGTGACGACTGCACTCTATCGCTATCTGGTGAGCAGCTCTGAACAGAGTTTGCCCCACGAATCATAAGCGAGAAGCCTAGTTTCGATAAAAAAAAGGGCGGTCCGATCGGGCCGCCCTTTTTTAGGAAAGCGTTTTGGGAGGATGTGGCCCTTTTGTGATTAGCTCCACTTTGCCATGGGCGGCAGGCTCATCAAAATGGCGTCGATATTGCCGCCGGTTTTCAAGCCAAATAATGTGCCCCGGTCGTAGACAAGATTAAACTCCACATAGCGGCCGCGCCATTCATACATTTTTTCCAGCTGTTCCTGCGTCACCTCATGGCCCATGCGGCGGCGGACGATGGTGGGGAAAATATCGATAAAAGCATCGCCGACCGCGCGGGTAAATTCAAAATTGCGATCAAATTCGGCATCATCGCCGCATTCCAGATGGTCGTAAAAGATGCCGCCAACGCCGCGTTGGATATTGCGGTGTGGGATATAGAAATAATCTTCCGCCCATTTGGCATAGCGAGTGTAGGCATCCGGCCCAAAGGGCGCGCAAGCCGCGCGGAAGCGGGCGTGAAACGCGTCTGTATCCTCTTGATAGGGGATGGGCGGATTTAGGTCGGCGCCGCCACCAAACCAGCGTTTGGTCGTGGTAAGAAAGCGCGTGTTCATATGAACAGCGGGCACATGCGGGTTGGCCATATGTGCCACTAGGCTGATGCCTGTAGCAAAAAAGCTGGGATCTTCTTCCGCGCCATTGATGGTGCGCGCGAAATCGGGGGCGAACTCGCCGCCGACGGTGGACACATTCACGCCCACTTTTTCAAAAACCTTGCCCTTCATAACGCCGCGAACACCGCCACCGCCTTCGCCGGGGGCGCTTCCTTCGGCTTCGCGGTCCCAGGGCACATATTCGAACCGGGCATCGCTGCCAGCTTCGGCCTCAATCGCTTCAAATTCAGCGCAAATACGATCTCGCAGAAGTTCAAACCACTTACGGGTCGCTTGCTGCTGGGAATCTAGCGGGATCATGCCGGAAAGCCTTTCGTTTGCCTTAATGCTTCAGCCATTGCGATGCCAGCGGACACCGCGACATTCAAGGAGCGAAAGCTGGCCTGCATCGGAATTACGACCCGGGCATCGGCAAAATCCTGCACATAATCGGGCACGCCCGACGATTCTGACCCAAATAACAACAGGTCATCGGCAGAGAAGGAGAAATCAGGCAGGGGTGTTGCGGCCTTGGTGGTAAAAAGAATCAACCGCTTTTTTTGCGTGTTTTTCCAATTACAAAAGGATGCCCAATCGGCGTGGCGATGAATCATCGCGCGGGCGGCATAGTCCATCCCGGCGCGTTTCAGCGCTTGTTCAGAGAAAGGAAAGCCACAAGGTTCAATGATATGCGCCCCGATTCCAAAGCAAGCAGCGGTGCGCAGGCTGGTGCCAACATTGCCAGCGATGTCGGGTTGAAACAGTGCAAAGTCCATATTGTCTCCTTAATCCGCGCAATGCTTTCAGGCGAGCTTCTTGTGCTTTAAGACGTTGCTTCGCCAGCTAAAGGCAAATTGTCTGTTGGCAATATTCCAACGTCCCGCTATCAGACCCCCAATTCCCGGAGGGGCCGCCGGGCATTGCGATGCTTTGCGCGCGCAATTCGGGGCGGACATCTCTTGGAAATTTATAATGATTTACCCAGGGGTAAGGGCAGTCCTATGGCCAGTGATTCCGAACTCAACGTCGGTATAGAAGGTGGCGTTCGTCGCCGCGATTTCATCAATATTGCTGCGGTGAGCTTTGCCGGCGTCGGTGCCGGTGCAATTGTTCTGCCGCTTGTTAATCAGATGAGCCCGTCGGCCGACGTTTTAGCTTTGTCGTCCACGGAAATTGATATTTCCCAGATTCAGACGGGGCAGGCGATCAAAACCAGCTGGCGCAAGCAGCCGGTTTTTGTCCGCAATCTGACCGCCGCTGAAATCGCAGAAGCCGATAAAGTGCCGCTTAGCGATCTTCGCGAGCCACAAACCCTTGCCGAGCGCACCAAGCCGGGCAAGGAAAATTGGCTGATTACTCTGGGTGTTTGCACCCATTTGGGCTGTGTGCCGCTGGGCGCTGCGGAAGGTGAAAACCGCGGCGACTACGGTGGTTATTTCTGCCCATGCCATGGTTCACATTATGATACCGCGGCACGCATCCGTAAGGGGCCAGCGCCAACCAATCTGGTTGTGCCACCCTATGATTTCACCAGCGACACCGTCGTAACGATCGGCTGAGGAGCGAAATAAGATGAGCTTTCCCTGGGCCAACCAGTATCAGCCACAGCACCCAGTGATGAAGTGGGTAGACGAGCGACTGCCTTTGCCGCGCTTCGTCTACAACGCCGTCGGTGCAGGCTATCCAGTCCCTCGCAACTTGAATTATTTCTGGAACTTCGGCGTTCTCGCCGGGGCCGCTTTGGCGATCCAGATTATCACCGGCATCGTGCTGGCTATGCATTATGCGGCCCATGCGGATGTCGCGTTCAACAGCGTCGAGCATATTATGCGCGATGTGAATGCGGGCTGGTTCCTTCGCTATGCGCATATGAACGGCGCAAGCATGTTCTTTATCGTCGTCTATCTCCATATCTTCCGCGGCCTTTATTATGGTTCCTATAAGGCACCTCGCGAGATGGTGTGGCTGCTTGGCGTTGTGATCTTCCTGCTGATGATGGCGACCGCTTTCATGGGCTATGTGCTGCCATGGGGCCAGATGAGCTTCTGGGGCGCGCAGGTGATCACCGGCTTCTTCTCGGCCATTCCGGGTGTCGGCGAACCGCTGCGCCAGTGGATTTTGGGTGGCTTTGTGCCCGATAATGCCGCGCTGAACCGTTTCTTCTCGCTGCACTATCTGCTGCCATTTGTGATCTTGGGCGTTGTGATCCTGCACATTTGGGCGCTTCACATTCCCGGCTCTTCGAACCCCACGGGTATCGAAGTGAAGGATGAACAGGATACTGTGCCTTTCCATCCTTATTACACCGCGAAAGATGGCATTGGCCTTGGCATCTTCCTGATGCTCTTTGCTGGCCTCGTCTTCTTTTCGCCCAATATGCTGGGCCATGCGGATAACTATATTCAGGCCAACGCTCTGTCGACGCCTGCGCATATTGTTCCCGAATGGTATTTCTGGCCTTTCTACGCGATCCTGCGTGCCTTCACTTTCAATTTCCTGTGGATTGATGCGAAGCTGTGGGGCGTGATTGCCATGTTTGCCGCCATCGCGCTGCTGTTCTTCCTGCCTTGGCTGGATAGCTCGCCGGTGAAGTCATCGACCTATCGCCCGCTGTATAAGAAGTTCTTCTGGGTGTTGATGGCCGATATCGCTTTGCTGGGCGTGTGTGGCAAAATGCCAGCCGAACAGCCATGGGTGATCCTCAGCCAGTTGGGCTCGATCTATTATTTCGCGCACTTCTTGATCATCCTGCCGATTGTCTCGCGGATTGAACGGCCTCTGCCGATGCCAAATTCGATCACCGAGGCGGTTCTTGGAAAGAATGCCGACGCATCGTCGGCGACGGCCTGAGCGCCGGACAGTATAAGGAGCTGAAACAGCCATGGTTCGTCCGCTCGGTTTTTTAGTTGGTCTTGGTTTTATCGCGGCGCTGGTGTTGGCAATCTTCACCACGCCGCTGTCAAACGAGCCCAATGTCGCCAATTCCTTTGTCAAGCAGCCTCGCACGCTGAAGCTGGCCAGCGATGGCGTGGTTCCCCATTGGGATATCGCGCAATTGCAGCGCGGTATGCAGGTTTATAAAGAAGTCTGCTCGGCCTGCCACAGCCTCAACCTTGTCGCGTTTCGTGACATTGAGGCTTTGGGCTACACCGAAGGTCAGGTGAAAAGCTTTGCCAAGGGGTTCCAAGTTTCGTCGATCAACCCGGATACGGGTGAGCCCGCCACGCGCGAAGGCCTGACGTCGGACTATTTCCCTGCGCCATATCCCAATGATGTCGCTGCTGCAGCGGCGAATGGCAATGCGATCCCGCCTGATCTTTCGCTGATCACCAAGGCTCGCGAAAATGGCAAAAACTATGTCTATAGCCTGCTTTCGGGTTATCAGAATCCGCCAGCCAATCTGCCACAATCGCTTCAGCCGGGGCCGGGTTTGCATTATAACCCTTATTTCCCGAACCTGAACCTCGCCATGGCTAAGCCATTGGCTGATGATCAGGTGACCTATGCGGATGGCACCAAGGCATCTGTGGATCAGATGTCCAAGGACGTGACAGCGTTTCTGGTGTGGACCGCAGAGCCGAAGCTAGTGAAGCGTGTTCAGGTGGGTTGGGCGGTTCTGCTCTATCTGCTGGGCTTCACAGCGCTGACCTATCTGTCCTATCGGAACATCTGGGCCGATAAGGAACATTAAGATCTGAAACTTCAGATTTGAAAATAGCGATGGGGCGGTTATGCAATTGGCATGACCGCCCTTTCTGCTTTTCCGGAACTTGATCTTCGTTCATTGGTTCGCACTATCCCGGACTTTCCAAAAGCCGGAGTTCAATTTCGAGATATTACGACGCTCATCAGTGATCCAGAGGGCTTTGCTGAAACGGTGCGTCGGTTGAGCGAGATGGCTGCTTATTATCGCCCGGATATGATTGTGGCGGTGGAGGCGCGCGGCTTTCTATTTGGCGCGGCTATGGCCTTGAAAATGGGGCTGGGTGTTGTGCCGCTGCGTAAGGCGGGCAAGCTGCCGGGGCCGACCATCGGCATCGGTTATGATTTGGAATATGGCACGGATCGTTTGGAGGTTCATGTAGGCGCCATTGGGACCGGGCAAAGAGTGTTGCTAGTAGATGATCTGCTTGCCACGGGCGGCACGGTTGCTGCCGCTAACCAGCTTTTGCGGGCGATGGATGTAGAGGTTGCGGCGGCCCTATTTGTGATCGATTTGCCTGACTTGGGCGGCTCCCGCCGCTTGGCGGAAGCCGGGCTGATTTGTGAAACCTTGATTGCCTTTGACGCGGACTAGTCCGGGGGCTGGAAATGTCGCCAGACAAAATCCATCGGGTATAAACAAAGAGCGCGCTGAAGATGTTCAGCGCGCTCTTTGTTTTAACAGGAAGGCTGGTGTTGTGGATACCGAGGATCAGAAAGGCACCCAATTTTGCTTTTTACGCATTTTCATATAGCCGACATTCGCGCCAAGCCGGGCACCGACGCCCACGCGAATAGGGATAAGGACAACATCGCCGCGCCGCATATAGCTCGCGTTGAAGCCACCGATCAGATAAGCGGCGCCTTCGCCAGCGGGAAAGCGCTTATATAAATCTTCGGTGTCGAACAGATTATAAACCAGCACAAAGGTGTTTCCGGCATTGGCCCCGGCATCAAATCCGATAGATGGGCCGGTCCAATAAACCGGGCGTTCGCCTTCTACGCGATGAAATAGGGTGCCGGAACCATAGCGCAGGCCAACGCCCAATGCGCCGCCCGCTTCGCGGCCCACGATATAGGCATTGGGCTCACCTTGTTTTTTCAAAATATCTTCGATCAATCCGGCCAAGCCTTGAGCGCCTTTGCCAAACACCCCTTCGGCCGCACCGATTAAATCATCTTCTTTATAGGTGATGCTGGCATCGACATCAGTTGCGCTGGTTGCCGGAGCGGGCGCGGTGTTGCTGCCGACGGGGCCATAAGCATCGGGACCGGTCGCAAGATCATCCTGATAATGGTCGGCGGGATGCGCTTCATTCGGCACAGGGGGCAAGGGCGCGGGAGGGGGGCCATCAATATCTGCATCAATCGCGCTATTGGGATCGATGCTCGTCATCTGAGCCGATAGGGGTGTCATCATCAGCCCAAGCGCACCCATGGCGGCAAGAGCGAAGCGTGGAAGGGCGAAGGTCATAAAATCCCCCGAGGAATGGTGCCTGGGATGCCAAGAGCGGCGCGAAACATGCTTAGTAAGTTGCGAATCTAAGAATGAACAGGGGATGACCTTAATCGATCTTGGCCAAGGGGGAATCCCATTCTGCGGAAAAGACACCCATTTTTGCCACGGTTGGTCTTTTGCCGTTGCAGAGTGTGAAAGCTGTGGGTATAGCGCCACCACAGCCAACGATCGGGTAACCAATCGGACCATGCGGAGATGTGGGTGAGTGGCTGAAACCAACGCTTTGCTAAAGCGTCGTACGGGTGACCGTACCGTGGGTTCGAATCCCACCGTCTCCGCCATTTGGTCATTTTCTATCTTATCCGCACATGTTAGAAGTATCATTCACCCTGGAAAACAAGGGGTTATGCTTCTCTTATCGTCTCCCTGCATGTTCGATGTTGCACCTGCATCATACCTTATATGAGGTATAAGGTGAGGCGTCGGGTCGGGAGAGTAAGGTATGGCGCTGCCAGATGTGAAAGTCCGCGCAGTGAAAGCCACCCATGGCTGAGTTGAATCACGTTTCAAGCCCAATGGGAATCATGCGTGCTAACACCGTCTAGAGCTTTTCGTTGGGTCAGATGAAGAGTGATGTTTTTGGCGACCATTTTGGTCTGAAGTTCGTCTGGTAAATGGCGCATATTCATAAGCATAAGAAAGGGCTTTGGACGCACTGGTCCAAAGCCCTTTCTTTTATAGAGGCGGCAGTGAGGCTTTAACGCTGTTGTCGTTGTTCGAACAATTCGGCCTTCTCGTATAATTCTTTCCATGTCGCCGCAGCGCGCAAGGCCCTTTCACGAACATTGGGCAGGGTGGCCGCGCTGGCTTCTTTTTTACTGGCCTGCATTCGGGCCAGATAAAATTCGATGTTGCGACTGGATGATTTGCGAATGGGCTGAGGGTTCGTCAATGGACAAATATTCTCCGTTACTATGATATTGCATATCAAGGGTGAGGCCAGTCCGCTTGCGTGCGGTGTTATCGGTTGTTCCCATTTCAAGGATTGGAAAAAGATTCCAAGGTTGAGATATTTTCTGCGGCGGAATGCCTGACAGTAAAAATCTGATCAACCGAGAAAATTGTGCAGATTTGGTTGAATGAAATGGTTGAAGGGAAGGCTTGTGTCATGAAATGTTATGATATATTTATAAAATATATTTGGTTGATTTAAGATAGTGTTGAATCACATTTGGTGATTGTATCAAATCATTGTTTATTTTTCAAGTGAGCTCATTTTTGCTGATTTTCGGATATGCATCGTGGTGCCTGCGAGGCAGATCCTATCTCGATCCAACTTATCCCAATTGATATTTGCGCCGAGGAACTTGACATGGGCTGGCGAGCGGTCGAAGGCTTTAGGACCCGATAATCAAGGCAGGTTCAGCAAGACAAGTGATGGCGCGGGCGAAGCAATCAGGTTTCCAGCAGGGCTGGTGGCCCTTGGCACTGATGCGAAATTTTGCGGCATTCGGTGCTCTGTTCGCATTGTTGCTGATGCCTCTGGCCATGAGCATCGCACCAGCGATGACCCATGCAGCGCCTGTCGCGGTGTCCACGGAAGCAGATATAGGGCATTGTATGGGCGAGCATAGCTCAAGCCCTGAAGGGCAGCTAAGGGCTATGATGGATTGCGCCGTGGCCTGTTCTGTCGTTCCGCCTTCTGAAGTGCGCGTGGCTATGGCCGATGACTATGCGCGGCAAAGTCCGGCGCCAGAGACTGTGCCATTGCTGATCGGGGCGGGGCCAGAGGCGCTGGTTCGGCCGCCGCGGTTTTTTTCTGACGTCTAACAGCTATTGGGTAGAAGGCTGGTTCTGAAGCCGGTCCGAAAGTGAGATGATCTGCGGTATATTTGCCGATCTGAGCGCTGCGACTGGGCGCCAGCCTGATACCTTCATCCCCCCTGTTTTCCGGCCATGCAAAGTCTGGAAATGATAGGACAATCGAAGATGACAGAGATTATTCAACGCCGCTCTTTCTTGCGCGCCGGGGCCATGGGCCTGGCCGGGCTGGGCATGATCGGCCTGATGCCCGCATGGGCGCGCAGCGGGTCGCCCGGTTTGGCGCCGACTTTGCCGACCTTATCGGGCGAAGATATTCACCTGAAAATTGCCAACAGCGCCTTCACCGTTGGCGGGCGCACTGGCCATGCCGTGACGGTTAATGGCGTGTTGCCGGCGCCGCTGATCCGCTTGCGAGAAGGGCAGAATGTGCGGCTGCACGTGGAAAATACGCTTGATGAAGACAGCAGCATCCATTGGCATGGCTTGCTGGTGCCCTTTCAGATGGATGGGGTGCCCGGATTATCCTTTCCGGGCATCAAACCACGGTCCACATTCACCTATGAATTTCCGTTGTTGCAAAGCGGAACCTATTGGTATCACAGCCATAGCGGCTTGCAGGAACAACAAGGTCATTATGGGCCGATGATCATCGATCCGGCGGATGCAGATCCTGTGGCCTATGATCGCGAGCATGTGATCGTGCTGAGTGACTGGACCTTTTTGCATCCGCATCAATTGGTGAACAAATTGAAGGCCGAAGGCGGCTATTTCAATCGCCAGAAGCAGACTCTGTTCGGTGCCATTCGGGGCGGGCCGGAAGAGGCCATGTCCACTGGCGATCGCGCCATGTGGGGGCAGATGCGCATGGATCCTGCCGATATCGCTGATGTGACGGCCAGCACCTATCATTATTTAATCAACGGTCATGGCCCACAGGAAAATTGGACCGGCCTGTTTCAGCCGGGCGAGCGGGTGCGTTTGCGCATCATCAATGCGGCGACCATGTCCATATTCAATATCCGCATTCCCGGCCTGCGGATGACGGTGGTGAGCGCAGATGGGCAGAATGTGCGGCCCGTGACGGTGGACGAGTTTCAGATCGGCAATGCCGAAACCTATGATGTGATCGTTCAGCCGACAGAGGATAAGGCCTTCACCTTTGTGGCGGAAACGATTGAACGATCGGGCATGGCCCGCGCCACATTGGCACCGCGCATGGGCATGACGGCAGAGGTGCCGCCCTTGCGTCCGCGCCCGACGCTGACGATGAAGGATATGGGCATGGGCGGAATGGATCATGGCGCGATGGGCCATGGTGAAATGGATCATGCCGCTATGGGACATGCCGCCATGGGTCATGCTGCGGCGAACGCAGCGGCGGATCATGGCAGTTCCCATTCTATGGGCGGCATGAATATGCGCGATAAGACACTGGTGCCGGATAGTGTGAAGGTTGGGGTTGGTGTTGACGCCATCGCCATGGCACCGGTCGATCGCACTGGTGATCCTGGTCTGGGTCTGGAGGATGTGGGGCATCGGGTGCTGACCTATCGCGATTTGATGGCGCTGACCCCCAATCCCGATAAGCGGCCGCCGCAGCGAACCATAGAGGTGCATTTAACCGGCAATATGGAACGTTTCATGTGGTCCTTTGACGGAGAGAAATTTAGCGAGGGCGTGGAGCCGATCCGGTTTGAACGCAATGAGCGCGCCCGGGTGGTGCTGATCAACAATACGATGATGACCCATCCGATCCATTTGCACGGTCATTTTTTTGAACTGGTCAATGGTCATACTGGCAGCTATCCGCGCAAACATACGGTGAATGTGCTGCCCGGCGGCAAAGCTAGTTTTGACCTGACGGCAGACGCGCCGGGTGATTGGGCCTTCCACTGTCATCTGCTGCTGCATATGCATGCGGGCATGTTTCGGGTCGTCACCGTTCGTCCGATGGAAGGAGAAGCGGCATGAAGCCCGTGCTGACATTGCTGATTGCCGCGATGGCGTCGCCAGCCCTAGCCCAACAGGATCATGGATCCGCTAGCCGCCATCCCCCGGCCGATGTTCATGCCGGGCATCATATGCCGACAGCGAAGGCCGAACCGGAAGCAGAGCCACAACCACAGCCGCAAGAAGCCGCACATGGTGACGCGCATCAGGGCCATAAAATGGCCCATGATGGGCCCATGGAAGGCCATCATGCCCATGCGGGGCATGAGCCGGGCTTCGCGGATCCGCCTGTAGGTCCGCCGCCAGCAGGGGCTTTTCACGGCCCTAATCATGCCGCTGATGCGATATTCGGGGCTGAGGCCATGGCTCCCGCGCGCGAATTGGTGCGTAGGGAGCATGGAGATATTTCCAGCAGCATGATTTTAATTGATCAGTTGGAAGTGATAAGCGGCGATGGCAAGGATGGTTATGCTTGGGGCGTTGAGGCTTGGTATGGCGGCGATATCGACAAGCTTTGGCTGAAATCTGTGGGTGAGGGCCAGTTTGACGGCAAGCTAGAGCGTGTCGAGCTTCAGGCTTTGTGGCATCATGCGCTGGATCCGTGGTGGAATTTGCAGGCAGGTATTCGCCATGATTTTCGGGCGGGACAGGATCGCAGCTATGCGGTGCTGGGTCTTCAAGGCTTGGCGCCCTATTGGTTTGAAATCGATAGCTCGCTGTTCCTATCGGATAAGGGGGATGTGACAGCGCGGATCGAAGCGGAATATGATCTGCGCCTGACACAAAAATTGATCCTACAGCCCGCAGCTGAAATCAATCTTTCGGCGCAGGATGTGCCGGAACTGGGCATTGGCGCGGGTGTTTCCGATGTGGAACTAGGTGTGCGGCTGCGTTATCAATTTGTGCCGGAATTCGCACCCTATATTGGCGCCAGCTATGAGCATGGTTTCGGGAAAACTGCCGATTATCGGCGCGCCGAGGGAGATAAGGCGGGGGGCTGGAATATCTTGATCGGTATTCGATCCTGGTTCTGACGGGATAAAGTTTCAGGGCCTGCTCATCATCCAGTGGATCAGGCCCTGAAACAGAATCTTGCCTTTGCCGCGAGGGCTGCTCTACATTCTGTGCAGCCGTGCCTTTCTGTCTGTGGGGGCGCAGTGTTCGGCGACCAGACCGCGTCCCATCTGGTCATCCCCGCCATTCCATCAAGGATCATCATGCCTGATCATATATCGACGCCACCACATGCGATGCCTGCCGCCGTTTTTACCCGGCAAGGGGATGTGTGGCATCCCACCAGCCTGTCGAGTGGTCCTTGGGATCCGCAAGCGCAACATGGCGGCGCGCCAGCGGCCTTGTTGGTTCATATCGCGGAAACGGCCATGGCGGATCCCGCTTGGCAATTGTCGCGCTTGACGCTGGAATTGATCAAGCCGGTGCCGGTCGCGCCATTGACGGTGGAGCAGCAATTACAGCAATCCGGCCGATCCACCGCGCGGCTGACGTGCGATGTCTATGCCGGTGATGTGCTGGTTGCCCGGGCCCATGCGCTGATGGTGCGGGGCGAGGCTTTTGCGCCGCCGACCGCCATTCCGGGCTGGTCGCCCGAGCAATTGTTGCCGCTACCGTATGATTGCCAAGAATCGCTGCAAATTCCTGGCATGAAAAAGGATTTATCCTTTTATCATGCGGCCATGGACCACCGGATGGCGCAGGGAGATGCCAGCGGCCCCGGCCCGGCGGCGACTTGGTTTCGTTTAACCGTGCCGCTGGTGGAAGGTCAGCCCATCTCACCGGCCATGCGGGCAGCGGCGGCGGCGGACTTTGGAAGCGGGGTGAGCTGGGTTCTTTCCGCCGAACATTATCTTTTTTCCAATGCCGATCTCAGCCTGCATCTGCACCGTGCCCCGCAGGGTGAGTGGATTGGCCTGTTGGCGGAAACCCATATTGATGCGGGCGGAATCGGGACGGCCTTTTCGCGCCTTTATGATAGCAAAGGGCTGGTCGGGGTCGCGGCCCAGACATTGGTTTTGCGTCAACGCCGGACACCAAGATGAGCGCGCCGCCGATCACAAGCTTGGCAGTGGATCGGCAGGAAGCGGAGGCCATCTGCGCCGCCGTTCGTCAGGCCGATCTTTCGCTGCTCGGTCCCTTTCATCGGCTGGCGACCCGCGACCATGTGGCTGGATTGGTTGCTCTATTATCGGATCCCGCGGTTTCCGATCCCATTTATGATCTGCCGCGGCCGTTTACAGAGCAGGTGATATCGGATTGGATCGCAGAGGCTCAGGCCCGGCAGGCCCAAGGCGAAGCGATATTGGCGGTGACGCTGGATGCGCAAGGGGCGGTATCTGGATATTCCTATTTCACCATCTGGCCAGATTTATCGGCGGCAGAACTGGCAGGCGCGCATCGCGGTGATGCGCAGGGGCAGGGCAAAGGCAAAATAGGCGCCGCGCGCAGCTTTGGCTGGATGTTTGAACATCTGGGGGTGCGGCTGATTGGGCTGACCGCTGCCAAAGACAATATTCGATCAGCGCGGGTGATTGAAGCGGCGGGCTTTGTGCCGCGCGGTGAACGCGAAAGTGTGCGGGCCGATGGCAGTATTCGTGTGTCGCTTTATTGGGAATTGACGCGGGATCAGTGGCGCCGCGCTCTTGCCGTCATCACATAATATATGATCCAGATGGCGCAGAGGCCCTGCGAATAGGGATGCTTGATGTTCCTGCTTAGGGCGGGATTTTTGTGTTAAACATCAAATACATCGGTGGCGCTTCGATTGGAAAGTGCGAGATGATCTGCACTTGATCAGGCGGCGTTGTGCTGAATCTGTTCCAGTAAAGATCGAAGATTTATTCCATCAACCAGACAAGATGCTGTAGTCGATCATGTCAAACTAATTGACATGATCCTTAGATGGCTTAGTAAGCTATTCCCTATCCAATCAATGATAAAAATAGGATGGGAGATGGGAATGAAGACGAATTTCGTCGCGCTATGCGTGTCTACCTCTGCACTGATATGGCCGCTTTCTGCGCAGGCTCAGGCGGATCCGGTATCGGAACCGCAAGTCAGTTCGAGCAGTCAAATCGATGAGATTATCGTCACGGCGAACCGCCGCTCGCAAAGCCTGCAAGAGGTGGCCGCTGCGGTGACCGCTTTTGATTCTACGGCCTTGGAAAGCCAAGCTGTTCAAAGCCTGACCGATCTGAATTCCCGTTCGCCCAATGTGGTGCTGGCGCCAGTGGGGGCCTATCCCTATGCCAGCGCCTTCTTCATTCGTGGGCTTGGCTTTGCGGATGTGGAATCTTCTTATGAGCCCGCCGTTGGCGTGGAAATGAACGGCGTCTATCTGGCGCGCAACAGCGGCGCGCTGCAGGATTTCTTTGATATTGAGGGCGTGCAGGTGCTGCGCGGGCCACAGGGAACGCTTTATGGCCGCAACACCATCGGCGGGGTGGTCAGCGTGAGAACAAGGCGCCCCGGTGACGAGTTGGGCGGCGAAGTGCAATTGACCGTTGGCGATCATGGCCGCGCCGAAGGGCGGTTCGCCTTGGAAACGCCCATTGGCGATGATTTGGCTGTTCGCGGAACACTGTTATACAAAAATTACAATGGCTATTCCTATAATCCGACGACGGATCAGAATGTGGGTGGCGGAAAATCCTATGCTGGCCGCCTGACCTTTGTGGCGCGCCCGTCCGACGATGTTGAGGCGACGCTGATTGCGGATTTCAACCGCGAACGCGGCACTGGCGCAGCATTTCGCAATGCGTCACTTCCGGGCAATGTTTTTTATAATTTCAGCCCGGATACAGGCACACCTACACCCATTCACTCGGCGGGACGGACCGATCCGAAAAACCCCTATATCGTTTATGGCAACACCCCTCTATTCGCTAATCTGGATACGTGGGGCTTAGCCTTCAATGTCGATTGGGATCTGGGCGGCGCCAAGCTGACGGCAATAACGGGCTATCGTAGCTTCAAAGATAAGGTGCAGAGCGATTATGACGCTAGCCCTGAAGATTTTTTCATCGCCTATCGTGATCAAGCACACCAGCAGTTCAGTCAGGAAATCCGTCTTGCATCGGATGGCCCATCGACCGTGGATTATGTAATCGGTGCCTATTTTATGGATCAATCCTATGACATTTCCAATTTGCAAAGTGGAGATATTTTTGGTGGCGGTTCCCTTGAACAAATCGCGAGCCAAAGCAACACGGCCTATGCGCTATTTGGCCAATTTGATTGGCATGCCACTGATCGTCTGACAGTTACGGCGGGTGGACGCTATAGCCATGAAAAGAAACGGTTTACGAACCAGCCCTTGGGTTACACCACGTCACAAACCTATCGCGATAGTTGGGACAATTTCTCGCCGCGATTGGGCGTCAGCTATGAGTTTAGTCCTGAAGTAAACAGCTATTTCAGCTGGTCTAAAGGCTTTCGTAGCGGCGGCTTTAGCGGCCGTGCATCGACCTTCACCAGCGCAGGGCCATATGGTGCGGAAACCGTTTCCAGCTTTGAGGGCGGTTTGAAGACAGAGTTGTTCGATCGGCGCGTGCGTTTCAATATCGCCGCTTTTTCTGCGACCTATTCCAACATGCAAACATCGACGCAGGATAAAACACCGGCGGGTGTGATTGAAACGGTTGTCGCCAATGCGGGAAAATCGCGGATCGAAGGTGTTGAGACGGAATTGCAATGGGTTTTGGGTGGCGGCTTTAAAATCAATGGCTCGCTGGCCTATTTGGATGCGCGCTTTGTTGACAATTTCACTGATCTGACACCGGATAACGTCGCAAATCCGACGGACAATAAGGATTTGCCCATCGCTTATGCCCCGAAATGGTCGGGTAGCATGAGCCTGAGCTATGATCAGGATATCAGCCTTGGCCATGTGTTAGCCTCTGTCAGCGCTGTTTATATGGATGATATTTATACGTCGAGCGGCACGATCAACCGGACCAGTGATGTGCAAATGCGTCCCAGCAATATACTGTTTGACGCGGCGGCGTCGCTTCAGATGACGGATGGTTGGCGCATTGGTGCGTGGGTGAAGAATATCTTCGATAAGGAGGTGATCAACAACACCTTTGGTCTGGGTGATCTGGGTTTGCTGCGCGTTTATTCGCCGCCGCGCACCTTTGGTGTCGATATTGGATATCGTTTCTGATCCTGACTTGCGGTGAGCGAATTCCTATCGTTCACCGCAGGATTTTCTATGACAGGGCGCCAGCCTATGTGCGCGCCATGCTGGCGGGAGATCGCCCATGTCTATATTTGAGTATCGATTTTATGATGTGATGCCGGGCCGCCTTGGTGAAGAGGTTCAGCGCATGTATGATGTGGCCATTGCCCCATGGGAGAATGGCCCGAAGAGCCTGTTTGATCGCTTTGGCATTCCGCGCCCTTTGGTCGCATGGACCGGCGTGGCAGGACGTCGCCAGCCCGTTTTTGGCTATCTGTTGGAATGGGAATCGCTGGCGGCCCGTGATGCCGCCTTTCTTCCTTTTTGGATGAGCCGCGAATGGGCAGAGTTTAGCGCGAAAACCGATGATGGGCGCCAGATGGTCGAGCGTATCGACACATTGCTGCTGTCCCCCAGCATGGCTTGGAAAAAGAAAAAAGGCATCCTACCCAAAGCGGTTGGCGGCTTGCACGAGATGCGCTGTTATCAGGTGGAGGCCGGACATAGCGCTGAGGCGATGGACTATCTGGCACAGATTGAGCTTCAGCAGATGGAAGTGTTGGGCGGCGAGGTTCTCGGCGTTTTTGATGTGGTGATCGGCCCGGATATGCCGATGGTCATCAGCTTTATTGCTTGGCCAGACTTTGCAACACAGCAAGGCGCTGCGCGGCGGCTGGAAGCCGAACCACGGGTCAAAGCGGCGCGTGAATCCTGGCATCAGCATTATGGCAGGCCCCTTATCCGCCATGTCGAGCAGAGCCTGTTGCGGCCGACTTTCTATGGAAAAGCGCGGACGAACTTCGCAGCACCGAACGGAGATGACGCATGATCGATGATTATTATGAACTGCGCATCTATCAATGTGCGCCGGGGCGCTTGCCTGATTTACATCATCGCATGGGCTATGAGATTCCGCCTCTGTTTGAAAGTCACGGCATTCCGACGCCCTTAGCCTATTGGGAAGGATATGCGGGGCCGTATAATCCGCTCTATTGTTATATTTTGCGCTGGCCCGATCTGGACGAGCGGATGCGCGCTTTCGGGAAATTTTATTCCGATCCTTTATGGGCGGCCCAGCGTGATGCCAGCGATTGTGGATCATCAATGGTGGAACGGATTGATCTTTCCATTTTGCGGCCAGCACCATGCTGGGAAAAACTGAAGGTGAAGGGGGAGCCCAGACCGGTAGGCGGCCTTCATGAATTGCGCCTGCAGACGTTATCCACCCGCAATATGGGCGATGCTTATCAGGCGCTGGGCGAGGTTGATTTGCCCTATTTGCGCGATCAGGGCGCCGAGATATTGGGCGTTTTTACCAAATGGTATGGCGCGGGAACACCGCAAGCTGTCATCCTTTTGGCATGGGAGGGGATGGAGCAGCGTGAGGCTGCAATGCAGGCTTATGATGGCGCGCCAGAAATCATCGCCAAACGCCAAGCGGAGCAAACCCAATTTGGCGAGCCGCTCTTTGGCAGAAGCGATGTGCATCTGATGATCCCGGCGCCTTATGGCGTTGCGAAAAGTAATTTATCGGCATGAGTCTTGCGGCAACGCGATGCAGAATAGCGGCAGGCTTCGCCATGACCAAAATTTAGGGGGACGGACTGTGGAACAGGCCATACAGAAAATCGACCATGTGGCGATTGTCGTTTATCGAGAAAATTTGCCAGCCTATGTGGAAAAATTGAGCAAAACGCTGGGAATTTGCTTTGATGAGCCAGCGATTGTGGAAAGCACGGGCGTGATCGCTGCGCTGTCTTGGGATTCCGGATTGGAAGTTCTGGCACCTTTGAAAGAAGAAGGCCGTTTCTGGGATCGGTTGCAGAAATTTGGTGAGGGCACGTCGATCATCGTCTTTGGCGTGCAGGATATGGACGCCGCGAAACAGCGGGCTTTGGAGGCGGGGGTTAAATCTGGTCCCGAAGTTCAATTGGGCGGCACCGAACCATGGTATGATAGGTTTGAAACATTTCGGGAAGTTGGGTTGGGCATTTTTGATCAGGATTTGCCCGTTTCCATCGCCCTTTCGCAGATTGAACCGCGCTGGTGATGTCCTCCTGCCAAGGGTGGCCTGGCTAATCCGCCGCGCCGTTCGGCATGATAAGGACATCGGACCGTGCGGACTGAAGAAGTTTGCGTGCAACGCTGCCTAGCAAGTTTCGTGCAAGGCCGCTGCTGCCTTGCGCCCCCAGCGCCATGAGATCGATGGATTTGCGGCGGCTGGCTTTTAACAGCTGGGCGGCGGGATCGCCATGGACGATCTGGATTCTCATATGATCTGGCAACCGTCCATTGGTGCCGAAGGTGCCGCGCGCTTGCTTTCGCGCCGAGGCGGCGAGGGCGTTGCGATAGGCGGAGATATCGGCCTGCGATGTGCCGGTTTTCAACATGGCCTGTTCCAGAGGAAGCGGGATGTTAACCGCGTGGATCAGGTCGATGAAAGCAGCAGGAAATAGGGCCTTGGCGGCCGTGGTTGCGGCCTTGGCATGATTAGAAAAATCCATGCCGACCGCGATATGGCGATAGGGCGCGGCTGCTGGATTGCGAACCAGCAATATCGGGAAGTTTGCGAGCCTTGCCAAGCGATCCGCTGTAGATCCGAACAGCTTTTTCTTTAGGCCTTTGGTTCCGCCGGAACCAGAACCAAGGATGATTAAAGAGGCGCCATAGCTTTGGGCCAATCGTTCGATCACCTCATATTTGCGGCCTTGTTCGATATGCAGAATGGGATCGGCTGCGCCACTGAGCAAGGATTGCATCTGCTGCGCGATACCATCCTTCATATGATTGATGGCTGTGGATGCAGTTGCGGCTATATCGCTGGGCGTTGCTATATTGTCATCAAAGGCAAAGGCTTTGCTGAGGATATGCACGGCGATGAGGCGCGCGTCATGCTGCTGCGCCAATTGAACGGCGCGCTCGGCGACGCGCTGGCTATCCGCGTCGAGCGAGAGTGCGACCAGAATATGTGTGATGGACATCTGCACGCCTTCCTTTTGAAAACATGACCAAAAAATCTTATGGCATGACCAATACAGACTGGGCGATGCTGAAATAGATCAACACCCCTGTGGCATCGGCAATGGCCGTGACCAGCGGTGTGCTGGCGGTTGCGGGATCCATGTTGAAGCGGCTGAGCAGGAAGGGCAGCAACATGCCGATCAGGCTGCCGACGATGACGATCAGCGTCATGGAAACCGCGATAACCCACGCGATTTCAGGTCCGCCGCGCAGGATACCGATCACCGCAATGGCACAGGCCATGCTAAGGCCGAGCAGGACCGCGACGATCAATTCGCGGCCCAGCACGCGTGCCCAATCCGACATAGCGATTTCGCCCGTAGCGAGGGCGCGGATCATCAAGGTCGCGGATTGGGAACCGGCGTTTCCGCCCGATGCGATCAGGATTGGCAGGAAGAACATCAAGGGCAGGTGCGCCGCAATCGTATCTTCGAAATGTGCAATGCCCGCGCCAGAGAAAATATTGCCGAACACCAGCAGCATCAGCCAAGCAATGCGTGCCCGATAGAGCATCGGCACGGATGCCGTTCCAACGCTGGTTTCCAAATTGGTGACGGTGCCGACACGGTGAAAGTCATCGGTCGCCTCCGCTTCCATCACGTCGAGCGCGTCATCATGGGTGATGATGCCGACCAAATGGCCAAGAGCATCCACAACCGGCAAGGCGAGCACGTCATAATGGGCGATCCGGCGTGCGGCATCTTCCACATCCGCATCAACGCGGATGGCATAGGTGTTTTTATCCATCAGATCAGCCACCAGTGCTTGAGCCGGTGCGGTGATCAAATCTTGCAGGCGCACAGATCCAAGCAAATTTCTTTGCTGATCAATCACATAGGTGCGATAGATGGTTTCTTTGTCGGGCGCTTCACGGCGCAATACCGTTAAGGCACGGGTGGCGCTGAGTTCAGGAGAAAGCGCCGCATAATCTGAGGTCATGATCGCCCCAGCCGTGCCTTCTTCATAAGACGCAAGGCGCCTGATATCTTCACGTTCGGCTTGAGCCAGCGCGGGCATCAAGGCATCGCGCTGCTCGTCCGACAATTCTTTATAAAGATCGGCCCGCTCATCCGCATGCATTTGCATGACAATGGCGGCGAGATTGGCACGCGGCGTTGCGGTGGCAAGCAAGGATTGGAAATCATGATCCAGATAGCCGAACACATCGGCTTGCCGCGCGGTTGTGGTTTGCCGCAGGATGGCCCATGCCGCGGCAGGATCCAGCAATTGCAAAGCATCGGCCAGATCGGCCGGGTGGGCAGACAAGAGCGTCGAAGCGATTTCGTCGGCAGCGCCCGCTAGAAAAATATCGCGAAGTTGATTTGCCGTCGCTTGCATGCTGTGCGCCTCCATCCAAATATGGCACGGAAAAGACGCTATCGGTTAGCTAAGCCGGGTGCCGCAGCCCATGTGCCCGAAAGCTGGCGAAGATGCAAATGGGCTGAGCCGAAAGGTTGCTGGCGGGGCTAGGGTCAGGGCCTGATTATATCTGCGGCCCTGTTTGTTTGAGGCGGAGTCTGTTTGAGGCGGGCGCTGCGCCTGCTTCTCCCCACCCACAACAGGCTTCAAAATTTGCTGTGGGTGGGAATCGGTCAACAGATTAGGCCGAGACTTTCGCGCTTTCATCAAATTCAATCGGGCAGGCGCCGGTGGAGCAATCGAGATGCTCAAGCCCGATATCTTCACTGATCATGCCGCGCCGGATGGCCTGCGCAATGCCTTCATATTCGGCTTTTGATACCGGCTGTTCGGGCAAATATTCATAAGCCGTCATATCATCGGATTGCGGCATAACAGAACAAGCCCGGACACTGGGCTGATGGGCGCGGATCATATCGGAAAAGGCGTCGAAACTTGTCTCGGCCGGGCGATATTTCAGCGTGTAGCTGATCTGATTGCCATAAGGATCGCCGGCTTTCTCGCCGCGCAGATGCTCTTCAACCTGATAGCCTTCCAGCCAGAAACGCTCGCCAAGGCGTAGCCATTCAAATTGATCGGCCATGCTTGCTTCACCGGCTGTCACCAGATGAGCCTCGATGCCGGGCAATTCGGTGATGGTTGGTGCGGTTGGGAAGCCGACGATGGTGTGGCCGCGATAGGTTTCCAGATCGCGGATGGGATAACCCAGGTCGCGATATTGGCTGATCAACGGATCATCATCACGATATTGAACCCAGCGCAGATAGCGCAGCATGGACGGCAGGTGCCAGCCCTCGGTCAGCCCAAATAATTTGGATACGGTGCCGGAAGGTTTCACCGTGGTCGATGTATGCGGAACTTCAACGCCCAGCAGGGCGGCATAGCGGATGGATTCTTCTCGAACCGCGCGCGACATGGATCCAAGCTTATCCCAAAAGGCGGCGGCGCGAATGGCGGCGGGTTGATCCAAGATGGCGGGGTGTGACAGATCTTCACCCTGAGCCTTTGCCTTCAGCAAGCCTTTAAAGTCGGCATGGGCAATATCCCGGAAACCAACCCGGAAAAACTTCCATGCAAATTCATGAACTCCGGTCAGCCCCACGCCGATGCGATTGGTTCGCTGAACTTCGGCGGAATAAACACTGTCCATCAGATTGACGCGCATCAATGCGCGCACAGCGGCGCGCACAGCATCATGCGCTTCATCTAGGCTTTCACAATGAAAGGGTGCAACGTCAGCGATCACGCAAAAAGCGCCCAACACAGATAGCACAATCTCGCCGCAGGGGTTGACGATATAGCCATTGCTCTTGCGTGACACGATGCGGGACAGGCGGGCCAGCAGGTGACGGCTATCGTCGCCGACCTGATAGCGTAAGGAGCCGACGAAATCGCCACGGCGAAAAATTTCGGCATCCATGCCGCGGTCGTTTTTAACCAGTTGATCTTCGTTGATAAAGCCCGGTTCCCCGGTGCCATCGCCATAAGCGCATTCCATGCCGCGGGCGAGCACGGCGCGGGCGTGGCGGGTTAGGTGATGATTATAATCTGCATCGTCTTCCGGCAATTCAACCCGTCGCCAGAAATCGGCGTCCACCGTGACGCTGTTGTTGCTGGACCATAAAAAGGCGAGAGGCGGGAAGGCGCAGCCATCGCGATAGGCGGCGACTTCCTCCATTGACATGCCGTCATATTCGATTGGGCGCTTGACCTCGATAAAGTCTACCGCGCCCAGATCCGACCATTGTTTGGTCGACATGCGGGCCGCGCGGCGCGCGCCGCCGACCAGCACGGGTTCGGCTAGATAATGATCAACATAGAGTGTCTGGCGCCACAGCGGCAGGCCTGCGCCCTTGATTTTGGCGATTTTTTCAAAAGCGTTCATCAACGGCACAGGGCCAGAGGATGGGCGGCCCTGCATCCCCATGATGGGTTCACCGCGACCGCGCACCTGCGAGAAATCCAGCACCAGCAGATGATCGCGGAAGACCTTTTGATAGGTCATAATCTCCAGCGTTTCCACCGCCTGTGCCCAGCCTTCGCGGCTGTCGGGCACGGTGAACCATTCCACCTTTGAACCAGAGCCATAAAGGTGGCGAGCATCGCGTACGGACGTATGCTGTGAATAATCGAAATCGGGATGGGCATCATCCAGCACGACGCGAACCGTGGGCATATGATCCCAATCGACCAGCATCATATCATCATCATAAGCGCGCCCGACGCCGGAGCCATTCAGCAGCAGATAGAAGAGCATGAAAGAGGTGGCGGAGGTGCTGCAATTGGTGAACAATTCCTGATTGCGCAAAATCTGATTCTGGTCCCCATGCTGCAAATGACGACCGGACATCAGCACCGCGCCGCTGGCGATCAGGCCCCGCAGATGGGCGCGCTCATCTTCCTGATGCTGCGCGTCAGCATCATAGGCCGTGCCGTCAGTGCGGGTCAGGTTGAGCAGAGACACATTGCCATGGGCCACCCGGCCGGCCAGTTCGCCCCAGCTTTCCCAGCGGGTCCATGGCTGCATTCCGCGCATGGCGGCATCATCGCTGAAGGTCACGGTGAAGCCGCCGCTATTTTGCAGGGCGACCAGCCAAGGATTCAGATCGGGATCTTTGGGATTTAAAACAATCTCCGGATCCAGCAATTCCATCGCCTCATCGGTGAGGATGCGGCGCAAATATGTGCGTTCGGCAACAGCGACCCCCATTCCTGGATGAAGCGGACGAAAGCTAGAGGCGGGAACGGGGCGCATGGTCTTCCTTATGATCATGAGATAGGCACGCATTGGTGGCGGCACAAGATGTTGTATGTCAAACTATGCTGCCCACATCCAGTTGATTTTGAGCTTGCTTTTTCTGTTTCATCTGGATGCCCAGCGGATAGGCGCAGTAATCCGTGGAAGCCGGCTGTTTGGCACCAAATATAATCTTCCATTGCCATGCGCTGCCAGCGACGAAGTGCTGTGCTGCTGCCCTAGGGGGCGATTCTAGTTGGATCTGGTCGGGTCTGTCATTGGATCAGCCATTTCGCGCGGATCGGGCGCGCGCGTGAAGGGCAGGGATGCGACCTGTCGTTCGATCATGCGATGAACCACTGGCGGTTCACCGCCCTGGTGTAAGGCCTTGATCGCTTCGCTATTGGCAACATCGGCATGTGTGCGGCGCTGATTGTGCCGCACATAGTCGAGCCAAGTGGAGACATGATAACGCTCAATCCATAGCTGCGGATCGCCCAGATCGCGCATCAAGGTCCACCCATGGGCGCCATCCCGCCGCCGGATGCGGCGCCTTTCGCCCATCGCAGACAGAAAAGGCACCACCGATCCCGGCGCGATACGATATTCGATGGTCACGACAACCGGGCCGCTGCGGCCTTCTATCGGCACCGCAGTATCCGGTTCAGTCCAACGGTTCAGCAATTCCATGTCCATATTTTCATTCTGGGAAAGCGGCAGAATCAAGCCCAGCAGGGCCACCAATGCCAGACCGCCCGCGGCCATCAGCAAGGCAGTCGCGACCCCGTGGTCTTCGGCGAACGTCCCAAATAACCAACTGCCAATCGCCATGCCGCCAAAGGCCGCCATCTGGTAAAGCGACAGGGCACGGGCGACGACCCAGCGCGGTGCGGCCATTTGAACGCTGACGTTGAAAGTGGATAACGCCAGCACCCAGCCTGCCCCCGCTAACATCAGCGAGGCGATGGTGACGATCATCCAAGGACTGATTGCGGTGCCCAATGTGCCAGCGACCATGACCAATGTTGCGGCACGGACCAGATTTTCGGTGGTTAATAGGCGGCGTAATCGGCCGCTGACCAAGGCACCGCAAACGGCACCGATGCCAAAACCGCCGAGCAACACACCATAGGTGAGGGCGCCGCCGCTCATCAAATCCCGGGCGACAATTGGCATTAATGCGGGAACGGCGCTGGCCGCAACGCCAAATAGGGCGGCCCGCACCAGAACGGCGCGAATATTGGGCGACATTGCAACATAGCGCACACCCGCGCGGATCGCCATGTCGATCCGTTCGCGCGGAAGGGTGGCGGGCTTTGGCTGGGGCTGCCAACGGGCCAAGACGGCGATCAGGCCGATATAGCTGAGGGCGTTGGCGAGAAAGGCCGCTGCCGCCCCTGCGGCCGCGACGATCGCGCCGCCAAGTGCCGGGCCAACGCTTCGCGCGATATTGAAACCCATGCTGTTGAGCGCAACGGCACTGGGCAGGGCCGAGCGCGGCACCATCTCGCCCACCGACGCTTGCCAGGCCGGGCCGTTGAGCGCTGTGCCGCAGCCGATTAAAAAGGTGAAGGCCAGCAGCGTCCATGGCGAAAGCAGCCCAAACCACGCCGCCAGCGACAGGCCAACGGATACAAGCAGCATGAAGCTTTGCGCCGTGAGCATCACCAGCCGACGATCATAATTATCCGCCAGTGCGCCAGCCACCAGCGACAACATCATGATCGGCAGCGTGATCGATCCCTGCACCAGCGCCACCATCTGTTCCGAGCGGGTGAGGGAGGTCATTAGCCAAGATGCGCCAACCGATTGAATGAGCCCACCGAAATTCGATGCCATGCTGGCGATCCATACCGCGCGGAAAATCGGAACCGACAGCGGCGAAACCGGCGCGCTCTGTGGTGGCGCTGGCTGCACTGCTTCAGATGAGGACAGTGGGTTCATCAAATGGAAACCTTCATGCGGGGCTGTCGGTGATATCTATCAGAACGGAAATATATGTTTTTGTAAATGGAGTGGGTTAGAGCAGGCCATAGGCCCTCTTCTTGCACATGATGCGCCATGTGGCAGGCATATCTCGGCTGATGGCTGCTTCGCGTTGGATCAGATGAAATATGGCCGCTTTGGCCTGTTTGTTCACGGTGATTTTTGCATGAAGATCGCGCGCGACGGATACGCATGGCGCCTCATCGCGAACCGATGAGTGAAATCGCCGATGACTAAGATGTTGTGATATAGGGAATAATGGTGCTGCTGGAGAGAATTGAACTCTCGGCCTCTCCCTTACCAAGGGAGTGCTCTACCTCTGAGCTACAGCAGCAACCGAACCGCTGATGATGTGTTTATCACTGCGGATGGCGGGCGTATGGCGACCCTGATTGGCGCTGTCAACAGTCTTGACGCAAAAGCCAATAAAGTTGAAGGCTTTCCGGGTGAACAAGAATAGCAAACCCACGATCAGCGATCGCGAGCGCCGCCTGCAGGAAGCCCTGCGTGAAAATTTGCGCAAACGAAAAGCGCAATCTCGCGAGAGTAAGGCAGACGGCAGCCCGACCCCGTCAATGGACGATTCTGCGCCCGTGATCGATTGATCCGATAAATATTTTCCATTTCAGGGGCTCTTGAGGCAACTACTGCCTTGCGCAACCCGCAGCGAGCCTTTAGGGCCCCAACATCCAGTGCATGCGGAGCGGTGGCCGAGTGGTCGAAGGCGCTCGCCTGGAAAGTGAGTATACGTTAATAGCGTATCGAGGGTTCGAATCCCTCCCGCTCCGCCACTTAGTCTGCGCACTTTTCTCTTGATTGTTAACGAGTCCGGAAAGGCCGCCGTTTACGGCGGTTTGCGGGCGGCTAATCCGTAACAGGGCGGTGTATCTGGCGCGCGTTGTGGCGTTCTCCGGCGGGGTTTGGCGGCGGCGTCTCTGCGCGGATCGGCATCGGTTTGGTTTGCCTGTTATGGGCGATTAACAGGGAAGATTCTGCAAAAAGCGGCCAATAACAGGTAGGCTGGCGCGGGCACAGAGGGTGCAGGGCAGATTAAATTCTGCTATATCAGTATGTTGATCTCGCCAAAGCCGCTTTCCTGTTATTGGTGATAACAGGCTGTTTAAGAGCGGTAACAGGGTGATTAAGCCGCAGGAACAGGCTGATTAACAGGCCATAACAGGGTGCGCAGGATTCACGCTTCCCAGCCCAGAGCCTCGCGCTGCCTGTCCCAACCAAGCGGAATCTCGGCGCGCATGATCGCCTGCAAATTGAGATGGGCGGGCTGGCGGCCAGCGATGATGGCGCGCTGGATGTCGGGCGCAAGAAACGCCAGGCGCAGGACCTTCCGATTATAAGGTGATTGCGGCGCTGCGGTGACGAGCGGCTGGCCTGTAGCGTCGCGCGCGGTCATCGCATGGGCGCGGCGCAGAGCTGCGATCAGCACCGGATCGGGAGATGTGGCATCAGACTGTCCGGCCTCGACGCTGCGGCGGCCACCGCGTAGCGGTAGCCGAAGTGGAAGGACGACCATGCAGTGCCCGTCATCGCCCACTTCGATTCGCTCGCCATCAGCAAGATGGCCGCTGAGCTGGCCGCGCAACCGGTGCGGCAGAGCCAGCATGATCGTGTCGCGCCGCACGTGGATGGTCTTGTCAAAAGGATGGGGCAGGCAAGGTTGAGCGTGATAGAGTGGACAGATGAGCCGTAAATCCCGAGCTAAGCCCGCTAATCCGTTTCGCTATTTCCATTCTTCGCCAGAAGTGATCCGCCTTGTCGTTTTGATGTATGTGCGTTTCCCACTTAGCTTGCGGAACGTGGAGGACCTGCTGTTTG
>DASSAA010000018.1:0-22355 GCA_035685745.1 Sphingopyxis sp.
ATAGACGACGCTGCCTTTGGTGGGGGCGTCGCCCAAGGCAACACCTGTAACCAGATCAACGCTATCAGCGCCGCTGGTATCATTGTCGAAGACATCGATGGTGACCGGCGTATCTTCCTGCGCCGTCGCGCTGTCATCGCGCGCCACGGGCGCATCATCGACGACATTGATGGTCAGCGTGGCCGTTGCGCTGTCGCCGTCGATATCGGTGATAACGACAGTGAAATGCTCGCTATCGTCATCATTGGCATTGGTATTATCAAGCAGTTCGTAGCGATAGGTGATGCGGCCCGGTTCGATCGCAGTGATCGTTAAGATGCCGTGCTGACCATGAATTTCCTGACCGACGGCTGTGATTGTTTCGCCGCCAATTTTAATGGAGCCGACACCATCGGGCGACGAGTAATTGATACTGCCAGAGGTAAATTCGCTGTCGGATTCACTATCTGTTCCGGCAGCTTCTCCATTGCGAGCGGGAAGGCCAGCTTCCGAAACATCGTCCGTGGCATCTATGGCACCAGCGGGATTGTTCGGCGTGATGATTATCACTTCTGGAACACGGTTTTCGCGCTCTACAGGGATGATATCTTCTTCGCGGGGTTCAGGGAATGCCAATTCTGTATAAGGAAGCAGGTCTCCGAGAGAGAAGCCGGCCTGAATATTACCTTCATCTTCGGCGAAATTTCCGCCTGAGCTACGGATACCGGCTTCAGGGTTAAGCTGTTCGGTGCCTTCGAGGAGTTGGGCAACGGTGGATGCAGGAATTGTTTCCTGACCAATCTCAATTGCCGGAATATTGACGGCCCCATTGGGGATCACCATGACTTCGCCATTGGGCAGAGTGATCACCAAATCATTGCCGCGAACTTGAATGTCATTGATGGTGACGCCGTCCGGCAAAGTGATTCGACCCCGGGCATCGGGAACCAGCATGTGCATGGTTGCGCGGGAGACCGCAGCAGCTGCCGAAGCAGCAGCTGCACTTGCGCTAGCTGAAAGAAAGCTGCTCGTTGCGACCGCCTGATGATCTTCTGTCTGCCCAGCATGGGTGGGCTGAATCTCACCAAGAGATGACTTCGCGCGGTTTTCAAAAGCGTCCATAGTAATTAACCCCACCCTTAATTTGAGCCGCTAGCCTATATGTTTAATTTATGACCAACTTCCTAAGAGAGAAGCCGATCACTATGACCGAATCGGTCTTCAAGAAGTTATTTCGTGGAATCACAAACATTTTGTATAAGAATCTGCAAGATCGTTAATCAATATAGCATATGGTGTAGACCAGAAGAAAATGGTGCAATGTGATGGTGATCACTTGGCTAAATCACGAAAAAATCAATTTTAATCGCAATTTTGGTTGGATGGGTAAATTTTAGCGCTGTTCCATTTTGGGTCAGGGTTGTTGATGGTTGATGGCTAAGGACTGAACCAGTTTGGATGCGTTTCGTATCAGCGAAATGCATCAATATATGGTGGAATATGTTGGATTTCATTGTCTCGATGGAGCTGCCAAGCGGAGAGCGCAAGAAAGTGCGGCAGATCGATAGCTTCGGGATTTTACACATAAAATGTTAACGATTGGCATATAAGCATGAGTGGGAAGGATGAGTTGTTATGCTGATGTTCGCCCATGTGCTGAATGATAACGCCAAGATAAGCCGTCGCTCTACTGTGCGCCGGGCTCTGCAACTGACCACGGTGGCTGAGGTTGGGGAAGGCCAATCGTCACAAATCATGGTACGGAATCTTTCTCAAACTGGCCTGCTGATCGAAACTTCGGCTGCGTTTGATGTGGGGGAGATATTCTATCTGCACCTGCCTGAAATTGGCGCAACTCCTGTGCAGGTTCGTCGTAAAGATGGGGATGCTTATGGTTGTGAGTTTCTGGCGCCTGTAGGGAAGGTGGCGATCAGTGCCGCCTTGCTGAAATCGGCGTTTACAAGCCCTGGCGAAGAAGATGTTGAAGAGCTATCGGAACAAAGGCTTATCGTTCCGCGTTTTTTTGGTGACCAATCGCTGCCGGTGCATCAGTCTGCTAGCGCAGAGTTTTATATTATCAGCACAGTTTTTTCAGCGTTTATCGCACTTCTTGCTTGGATTATGGCTAACGGGAATTTGATTGTCTATTGACAGCGGCATTTAATTAAAGGCCGAATAAGAGCGAAGGAAAGTATCTATTCTCTGATACATGGGATTTGTAGCCGTAGCTACATTACTTGCTATCATCATATGTTGATATTGTTTCGCTGCCCTGCGCAACGGGGAGGCGCCATTGGCGTCGGATCGCAAGCATTCGTAATCCGAAACAAACGAGACCGCCGGATAGGGTGGTGACAATGATCGGCAGATTGAACAGGTTTCCGCCGACTACGGTTGCGGCCCCAGCTAGAGCCGCCACGGCATAGAGGTCTGAACGCAGGACGGCAGGAATCTCTGCGAGCAATACATCACGGGCTACTCCGCCGCCAATTCCCGTCAACATGCCTAGCAAGGCCGCCATCACCGGGCTTAATCCATAGCCCAACGCTTTTTCCGTTCCCGCAACTGCAAATAGGGCCAAGCCGATGGCATCCATCATGCGGACCGGATTTCCTAATTTTTCGATCAAGGGCGACCAAAAAAAACATAATAGGCCTGCGGCCTGTGATACCGCCAGATAGCGCCAGTCTTCCAATGCCGCAGGCGGTGTTGCGCCGATCAAGAGGTCCCGGGTGATTCCGCCAAAGGTGGCGGCTGCAAAGGAGAGAACCAATATCCCGAATATATCGAGCCTGCGCCGAACTGCGGCAATCGCTCCGCTGAGTGCGAAAGCGAAAGTGCCGCCCAAATCGAGAATGAGGACGAGATTTAACAAAAGGCTGTTTGTGATCGGCCCATCAAGAGCCTGCATAGTGAAATGCATCACAGCGCGATGGTTCCCATCATGTTCGCAGCATCATCCATGAATATCGTTCCCGCCCTCTAGCCGCCAATCAGCGAGCCGAGGAACATGGGTGCAGCGATAGCGTGAAAATATCCGTTTGTCATGGCGTGTCGCCGACTTGTCTGTTTGGGCTGTCACAACGGCCTCTTACAAACAGAGTGGCCGATTATATTTTTGGGGCTGGAATATGTTTTGGGCTGGAAAGAAACTTAGGTTCACTGCCGGTCATAATTGGTGTTTGTTTCGCTTATGATCCGTGGGGCAGAGATAGTCCGCCCCACGGATGCATATGCAATCTCTCTTATAGTCCATCTAGGCCTTTGCTGACGAGGACATTGACGGAAACGCGCCGGTTCTGGGCTTTGCCGTCCACGCTATCATTGCTGGCCAAGGGGTCAGCCGAGGACATGCCGGTTGGCGTCAACATGCGATATGGTTTCCAGCCGCAAGATTGTTGCAGATAATTGACGACACCGCCGGCGCGCCTTTCGCTGAGGCGTTGGTTAACCTCTGCACTGCCGGTTGAATCCGTATAGCCGACAACCAGCAGCAGAGCATTATCCATCGCCTCAGCCGACTGTGCGGTTAAGCAAAGCTCATCTTTCGCCTGTTGAGAAAGTGTCGCTTTGCCGGTGTTGAAATGAACATTGGTCGTGCTTTTGACATTATATTTATCAATATCCGCCATACGGCCGCGCAGGGCTTCGGTCGCGGCAGCTTGCTCTTGAAAGCCTTGGGCGGTGCCAGCGCGGATCATCGATGCTGTTTTCAGATCTTTGTTTTGAAGATTGATCTGGCTTGCGACCAATTGGTCGCCCGATTGCAAGGTTTTGATTGTAACGGGCAGGCCATTTAGCAAGGCGTCAGCCGCCAACTTATCGCGGTTTAAGCCGAACAAGCCTTTGCTGGCGCGGATCTGCGTTGTTTCGGTGACAGAGATCAGTGTAGAGGCTCCGTCGGTGCCGGTGATTTGCAACTGATCGCCGCGTCGGGCGGTGATAACGCCTTCAACTGTAGGGCCTTCTACCAGCGCGGCGTTATCCACGGGATCGGTGCCATAGATAGTGGTCGTAACATCCGCTTCGGGCGGATCCTGTGCCCATGCGGGAGATGCCATCAGAGCCGATCCGCCGAGCATGGCAATCATCATGAGCTTTTTGGGTCCGTTGGTGCTGAGTTGCATTATATTATTCCTTCATGGTGGAGGGATGGAGGCGTGCCGATATGCAATGTCTCTCCCAATCGCGACCCGAAGGGTGGCCTATTGCTGGCAGAGCCTCTTCCCAAAATCTTCATATGATGTGCGGCCTGGAAACTCCCCCGAACGCCATGAGGATCATGCCTGTTCAGAATAAGCTTTCGCCAAGATGAACAAGATCGTTGGACCGGTGCTGCATCCCGTTCATTGGTGCGGATGATAGGATGAGCCGATGTTGAGCGCTTTGGTGCGCTAACCCATCTGGCCGCCTTATTAAATGTCGTGGTGAAGCGTTGCTATAGGGTAAAAGATGCGGAGCGATCATCTGCTCAATCCATATTCATTCCCATGGAAATGCTGCGTGCAGCTGACATGAGATGGGGTGCCAGCGCGATCAACTCTTGCTCACCCAATCGATCCGCCGCGCCAGTAATCGAAATACCGGCAAAAGGGCGCCCCGCTTTATCAAAGATTGCGGTGCCGATACTGCTGGTCGCAGACGGAGGCAGGCCAACGGACATAGCATAGCCGCGCTCGCGAATATGTTCTAATTCTTCGGCCAATTGCGCGGATGGGATGATGTCCGTTTCGGATTTTCGATGCAGGCGCGGCGTTGATAAATATCGCGCTTGTTCTGTTTCCGACATATGTGCGAGCACAGCTTTTCCACTGCTAGACCAGTTCAAAGCCCAACTGGTGCCCACCGGTAGGAAGACATTCACGCTTTTCAGGCCGTCGATACGCTCGATCAGCGAAATATGATCGCCATCGACAAGACCTAGATGGACTGTTTCTCCTGTCGTGTGGCGCAGGATGTCCATCACCGATAGTGCTGCCATGCGAAGTCCGTTGATGCGCTCGATCGCGCGGCCTCCAACGGCAATGGGGCGCATGGATACGGACCATAGGGGCCGATTTTCTAGGTCGCGCTCCAACCAACCAAATGTTTCTAAGGCGAGCAAAAGTCGGTGAACCGTCGCTTTGGGCAAATCCAATCGCCGAGCTATATCACTCGCGCCGATCGGCTGCCACTCGGCGACTTTTTCTACGAGCAAGAGCGCTATTCCAACCGCGCGGTTGGGGCCTTTGGGGGGGAGGGGGATGGCCTGTTCCGCCAAAAGCGGCCGTGCCTGATCCTTGGTCATCCATCATCCTTGTCGTTGAGCAAATTGCATCGGCCGACGTGCTACACCCAAATATAGAAAAATGGAACAGGAGGAAGTATTGTTTCATATAATGAGACATTGAGTTGCTATATGATATTTTGTGCCTTGACTCGGTACGATGCTTTGTTCAAATTTTCTGGGCCCATAGGATTCTTTTGGCCCGTGCGAGGCTGAAGGAGGGTGGCGTCGGCAGCGGAATATCGAAAAATCGACGGACTTTTGCACCAACAGCATGGGTCGCCGACGTTCTGAAATAGCGTTCTTAATCACCAGGGGAGGAAATAAGGATGACGATAGGAACCGGCATGATGCGTGGTAGCTTGGCGATGTTGCTTTGCTCGGTAGGCTCAGCAGCATTGGCGCAAGAGGCACCCGCTGTGTTTGAACCTCGGGCGGCAGGGGGCATTGATGAAATCATTGTGACCGCTCAGAAACGAGAAGAAAATCTTCAGGATACGCCCATATCTATCGTCGCCTTAGGATCCGATGCTTTGGAGCAAAAGGGCGTCAATTCGCTGAATGATTTATTTACCGGGGCTATTCCTTCTTTGCGCATTTCGCCATTTTTGGGCCGCGCTTCGGCTGTTTCCATCGGAATGCGCGGGCTGGTTCCGGTTGACGCGACGCAGGTGACGCGCGATCCCACCGTTGGCATCTATGTTGACAGTGTTTATGTTGGCCGCGTGTCTGGGCTGGGTATGGAATTATCCGATGTCGAGCGCATCGAAGTGCTCCGTGGGCCTCAGGGAACATTATTTGGACGAAATACCATCGGCGGGGCCGTCAGTGTTGTAACGAAAAGACCGACCGGGGAATTGGGTCTGGATGTAAAGGCTGGTGTCGGAAATTATGATAGCCGGACAATCGCCACCCATTTGAACTTGCCTTCTGTTGCGGGCATCGCGATTAAATTGGACGGTCTCTATAGTGATCGTGGCGGCTTGGTCCGCAATCCTGATCCGGCCTTTCGCGATTATTCGGCTATCCGCAAATATGGCTTTAAAGGCACGGCCTTATGGGAGCCAGCGGATAATCTGTCGATCCTATATTCCTATGATCAGTCGCATGATAAGTCTACCAGCAATTACAGTGATATAACGGCAACAGATCAGGCGGATGCAGTCAGACCCAGCTTTATTAAATTGGGCGAAGGTCGGGTGAAAACCGCTCGCATTGGCGTTCCTGTTTTGCGCAATCCGCAGCGGGCGCGAGGACATTCCTTGATTGCAGAATGGGATATCGCAGACAGTCTGACCATTCGGTCCATATCGGCTTGGCGGGATTTGAAATCTATCCAATGGGATCAAGATACGGGCGGTGTAACATCATGGGGTCCCAATCGTCCCTTTGGGCGATTAAGCTATGCGCGTGTTGATCAAAATCAATTTAGCCAAGAAATTCAGCTCGTTGGAAATGCAGGTGACATAAAATATGTTATCGGTGGTTATTATTTCAACGAAAATGGCGCGGATGAAGCGATTGTCTATTCAACGGCGCTGATCAACGCATCCAACACCGGCATCACCCTATTCCCCGAGCCAGTGCCGGATGGAGGGGCTGCAAATCTCCCCGATCGCGCAGCGCGCGTGAATGTGAAATCCAAAGCTCTATTTGGGCAGATGACATGGTCGCCAGAGTCACTGCTGGGTTTGCATGTGACGGTGGGTGCCCGCTATACGGATGACCATAAGGATGGCATTTTAACCGCCATTCGCGGCGTTGATCCTGATTTGGATTTCAAATTTAACTCCAGCCGGATCGATCCGATGGCGACGCTGGCCTATGATTTTAATCGCGATATTAACGCCTATGTGAAGGTAAGCCGAGCTTATCGCGCAGGGGGTGCGAACACACGTTCGTCCATTCTCCGCCCTTTTGGCGAAGAGGAACTGCTGGCTTGGGAAGCAGGGTTGAAGGCTGATCTATTTGATCGCCGCGCGCGGATCAATATTGCGGCTTATACCAGCCGCTTATCGAAGCAGCAGGTTGATTTTATTAATCCAGCATTCGTCTCCAACACGGAAACGGTCAATGCGCCTGAAAAACGGCAGATTAAAGGTGTGGAAGTGGATCTGACGCTGGCGCCGGCGCAGGGGTTGCTGTTTGGGGTCAATTACGTATTCACCGATGCACCCGCAACGCCGGTGGTGAATATTTTTACAGATGCCATTGAGCAGGTGACATCGGCATTCACACCGAAACATGCGGTAACCTTGAATGCGGACTATCGTTTCCCGCGCTTTTCTTTCGGTGAGTTGCGGTTGCATATCGATGCCAATACGGCGGGAAATTATCTGTCGAACGGAACCGTGGATTATAAGGCAAAAAGTGCCTTTCTTATCAATAGCCGACTGTCTTTAGGCGATATTGATATGGGCGGAGGAACGATTGACTTTGCCCTATGGGGCAAGAATTTGACCAATGCGACCTACAATCAATTCGACTTTCGTGTTCGTGGCCGAAACACCACCACGCGTTACAATGATCCGCGCACCTATGGCGTCGAAGCGCGCTTTCGTTTCTGAGAATTTTCGAGGATGAGAAATATTATGCGTTTGCGCTTTAAACTTTTGATGGCATCGGGGCTGCTCGCCTTCGCAACTCCGATCTCCGCACATAATATTGTGATTGGAAATGATGATGGCCTGACCGCCAATGTCAAAGCGCTCTACGATGCGTTGAAAGCAAAGGGCCATGATGTGATCGTTGCGGTTCCGTGCCAACAGGGCAGTGGGATGGGCGGGGCCGTGCAGATGATGAAGCCGTTTCAGCCTTTGAAAACGGATTGTCTTCATGGTGCTGCCAAAGCAGGCGATCCGGGGGCGGGACCGATGACCGTTGCCGGATTTGAAAATGATTTCTATTATGTCGATAGTACGCCGGTCGTGGCTATGCTCTATGGCTTGGATGTGGTGGCCCCGGCTCGCTGGGGCAAAGCACCGGATTTAATCTTATCCGGGCCAAATATTGGACGAAATGCAGGGCCGATTGTCGTCAGTTCTGGAACTGTCAGCAATGCGCAATATGGTATGATGCGCGGCATAGCCTCTATCGCGCTCAGCGCCGGGATGAATAGTCACAGTGAAAATATACTGGCCAATCCGCTGTCTCAGCAGATTGCAGAACGTTCTGTTACGCTGGTGCAGGCGTTGATCGCTGGGGCGGAAGATGGGCCGCTGTTGCCTGCCGGAATCGGCTTGAATGTGAACTTCCCTGATCAACTGGATGGGGCGGTGTGGAAGTCTGCCCAAATTGGCAGTTTGAGCGATTATGATGCACGCTTTGTTGATGATTTGCCGAAAGTGATGGGCAAAGCCAAGGCTGGGTCGCCGCCATTACCGGGGCTGTATTTCCGTGTGTTGGAAGGCCGTGCGGAGACGGGCCAGGAAAAGGATGAAGCGGCGGTTTCGCGAGAAAATATTTCCGTCAGCGTGATGCAGGTCGCCTATGACGTTCCTGAACCGCAACGCGCACTGGCTGAGGATATGGCAAGCTTGCTCAACTCTTCCAAAGAAAACTGAGGGGCATTGCGGCGAAAAATTGAACTTCGTGCCCATTCGGTCGTTTCCGACGGGATGGGAGAAGTTCATGTTTGTTCAGTTGAATCCAACCCTGCCGGTACAGATTATCGATAAAGGAGCCGGCTATGCTTTCGCCGTCATTGATTATGGACAGGAACATAATCTGATATGGGTCACCGTTATCAATACAACGGGTGAGATATGGTGTGCACCCAACCCAAAGGTGCGTGTAACCAACAATTGGACGATGGGCCGCATCGCCGAAAGCGATCCGCTTCCGGTATAAGAGGCGGAAAAGCTCCGCGCTGAGGGGGCTTGCCTTTTGGCGCTAAGGGAGCTTTGCGCGGTAGAAAATCCCTGTTTTGAGCGGGGCGAGGGGGTGGTCAGGCTGACCAGATTTTTGCGAAAATATAGGCATCCCAATTCGGGCGTTATCAATATTATATCGCCTTATTTCCATCTGATCCGATCTGATAAAAGTTATCGGATCATGACCGCATATATTATAAAGCAACAAATTAGGTAGAGAATAGATTTCCCGGAAATTTTGAAAATCTGATCAAATGGTCTAGAGGGGTGATCTTGCTGCATTCGCAGTGTTCATTTGGCGATTCGGGATAATCTTTGCCCGATCTGATTTTTCAGTTCGCCTGTTTCGGCATTGTCATGCCGTTTGTCGACGATGTGGTCGCGTCGTCTCGCAGGAAACTGTGGGATGCTTCTGCTTTTGGTTTTTGGCGCGCCGCAAAAGCATGAAAATTAGGAATGATGCAATTTCAGCAACTGGGAACCCCGCTAACTTTAATCCTTCTGTTACTTTTCTTTGGGATGACATTCCTTGTCTCTCTGTCCATCAGCCAGAAGCGGGAAAATGCCGATAGCTATATGAACGCCGGAAACGGTGTCGGTTTTGGCGTTTCGGCTGCATCGATGACGGCAACTTGGATTTGGGCATCGTCCCTTTATGCATCGGCAACGTCGGGCTACACTTATGGCGTTTCAGGACCGATCCATTATGGCCTTTGGGGCGCCCTGATGATCCTGTTTATATATCCCTTTGGGAAGCGCATTCGGTCTTTGGCGCCAGAGGCGCATACGCTTGCTGAAATCCTTCATGCGCGGCACGGCCGATCAAGCCAGCTCATTCTGGCCGGTTCCAATGTTGTGGGCAGTATTATCAGCCTCACATCCAATTTCATCGCCGGTGGGGCGCTGATTTCTATGCTGTCGCCGATTTCTTTCTCGACAGGGATTTTGATCATCGCTTCGGGCATTTTGCTTTATACATTATGGTCGGGTCTGCGCGCCTCTATCCTCACGGATTTTATCCAAATTTGCGGTATGCTCGGTGCGGTCGTCATTATCGTGCCAGTGATATTTTTCAGCGCCGGCGGGCCTTCGATTTTTGAAATGGGCGCGCAAAATCTTACGCCTCAGCAGCAAAGCTTCTTTTCGTCTGACGCGTTTTTTAATCAGGGTGCGCCTTATATCGCGGCTGTTCTGGCCTATGCGATCGGCAATCAGACCATTGCGCAGCGGTTGTTCGCAGTTCGTGAGGATATGATCAAACCCACCTTCATCACGGCGACGGTGGGATATGGCGCAACGGTGATCGGTGTCGGCATGTTGGGAGTGCTGGCGCTGTATATCGGGATAGAGCCGCTGGACGGCGACACCAACAATCTGGTGCCGCAACTGGCCGCTAATTATCTGGGCGTTGGGATGCTGTGCCTCTTTTTCCTGCTGATTATCGGATCGCTGGCGTCCACCGCAGATTCTGATCTTTCTGCGCTTTCGTCGATTGTTATGGCGGATGTTTATGGCCGAAATCTCGCCAATGGAGAGGCAGACCCGCGGTTGATGCTGTTGATTGGCAGGATGACGATGATTGCCGCCACCGGCGCGGCACTTTATTTTGCCAGTAGCCGATTTAACATATTGGAATTGCTTGTTTTGGTTGGTGCCATATGGGGGGCGCTGGTGTTCCCTGTTATCGCGAGTTTTTATTGGAGCCGGGTTACCAATTTGGCTTTCACCATCTCCGTTCTCACGGCGCTGGCCGTCTTCTTCCCGGTTCGCTTCGGTTTGGTTGAGCTAAGCGGTGTGCTGGCTATCGGTTCCGATATTGTCGCCTGCATCGGTGTTGGCGTCATCGCCGGACTAATGGCATTGGGGTTTTTCGGTATGCGGATGGGTGTGGTGATGGGCATAGCAGCCTGTGCCGCGGTGCTGCCTTTTGGGGTTGGGTTTCTGCATCAATATCCCGTGCTGACGGCTTCGTTGCTGGCCTATGCGGTGAGCGCCATCTTGTGTGTGCTGCTGTCGATGCAGAGCAATGCTCGCTTTGATTTTTCCAAAATCCGCAAAAAGACGAGCAGTTTTGACGAAGATCAGGTGATCGCCTGATTATGATAGAGGATATTTCCATGTCGACCATGATATTGACGGCCTATCTTATGATTTGGCCGATGATCGTTGCCGGAGTGCTCTATGTGCTATGCTCCAATTTCATTCGCGAATGGCGCGAAGCGCGTCGGGATGGGCGCCCGCTGGTTTAAGGGCAGAGCTTTAGGTTGATCTGTGCGAAGGCTTTAACGGCCTGCCTTCATTGATGAAAGGCATGGGACATTGTCGCGGGTCCAATCAATCTCATAGGTTGTGGGCACATAGCTGCTTGGGTCCGGCACTTCTTCTGCGCTAGAGGTGCCGGGATCATAAAAGGCAAAGGCCTTGCTATTATCGAAATCTTCGATCCGGTCATTATCCTTTTTGGCCGTCGCGGCGTCGATTTCCGGCGTATCGACGCGATAGCCTTTGACCATACGGAATGCACCGTCGCGAATATCGAAAGCACGATAATAATTGATGCCGAAAATATGCTGGTCATAAGGATCATTATGAGACCAGTCGGCGGCCTTTGTATGTCTTGGCAGCCTGATGGTCGTGACATAGCAGCTGAACACTGGCGCGGTATAATAGGGAATGCTTTGAAAATGGGCCTCAGGACGCTCTCTCCGGGAAGGCGGCGAAGAGCCGCCACCGGTCAATGCGGTTGATAAACTGCCGCGCGCACCGCTATCCCATTTGAAATTGACTTTGCCTTCATAGGTTAAAATAGAGGCATTGGCGGCTGGGTTGAAATGCCATTTCGCGCTGTCGACGGACTGCCAAAACTCCCCAATGATTTCTTGACGCAACAGGTCGAGCAATTGATCGGATGACAATCCGGACAATTGGGCCTGCTGCGCAAGACTGTCTATTCCACGGACGATTTTTGTTTCACGCAGCGTGGATAATCCTTCAAAGCCGTGGCGCGCGTCCAATTCCCACAGTTGGATATTGAGCGGAGTTTCAGGCGGACTCCACGGAATGTTGATGAGCGTGCTGCCGTCAGTCGACAGCGGCAGAAACCAGCGATAGGGGATTGCGGGGCTTTGACTTGCAAGATTATTGGGGGGAAGGGTGCCATCCAACCAATAATCACTGCCTTCGATCTGGGCGCGTATGAGCACATGATTGAAGAGCAGCGGATTGGGCAATCTTTGATCAAGTCCATCATCTGCGTTGGAATTGTTCACCAGAACAGCTTCGGCCTGAATGCCCATTTCGGTCAACAGCGCGAGGAGCAAGGCGCTTTTGCCTTTACAGTCTCCAAATCGCCTCTTCCACGTTTCTTCTGCAGAAGCGGGTGTTAGATTACCGCCGGAAAGCCCTTCGTAAATATAGCGCACATCCTGTTGCACCAATTTCAAGGCGGCGTTGGCGCGATCCAAATCCGTAGCATGATTGGCGGCGATCCGCTGGGCCTCGGCCTTGATCGGAGAGGATTTGGAGAGTTTTGCTGCATTCGCATAGATGGGCGAAAAATATTGGGATATGCTGTTCCACGTTGGAAAATCACTAAACTCAATGATGCGCCCCCACGCATAGGAAAGGGGAGCGTCCTTCGGCGGATATTGAGGAGCGGGATTTTCCAAGCGGACCATGATGCTATTGTCGCGCTTGTCTGCAATGCTTTCCAAATCTGGGGTAAGCTGGACATTCGGTTTATATCCATCTGCCCAGCTTAAACCGATTTGAAAATTTCCTTTTAATGGGGTGTTGGTAAAGAGCAATAAGCCATTGTCATAATTGCCCATTGTCGGGTCTTTGATGCGCGTTGTGCTGCTAAATTCCAGTTCATCCCCAACCCGCAAATCGGAGATGTGAAGCGTGGCCGTGAGTGTGCCATCAAGTTGAGCCGCTTCCAGCATTTGTTCGCGGCGCAAAATCTGAAAAGATTGCTTTTTCAAAACATCCACCACCTTGCCATCGCGGTGAATATTCACGGCATGGATGGTGAGGGGGCCATTGGCGGGATTCCATGCCAGAGCCAGATTTCCCAGTTGCAACGCATTGGGATGCAGAATTTTTATGCGATAAGATAGGTGCTGCGATTGTCCATGGCGATCGAGATGGGCCAAAACGCTTTGGGAACGAACAAAGGCCAGCCCATCCGCATCGTTGGGAACACTGCTCAGTTCCGGTGACGGCACCCAAGCCGCTGGAGGGGCTTGTAAAATTTTTTCATTCAGAGCGTAAACCGGCGCTGATGACAGCGCGGTCGATAACCATAATATCGCCAATAAACGCATAAGACCCCATCCCCCTTAAAGAATATATTGCGAGGTCAATAAGCAATTGCAACGGCCAATATATAAGTAAAAAAAAGAGGATTTCCGGGAAGGACAACGAAAATCAAAGCGGATAGGCAGTAAGCCTATCAATATGCTGATGAATGATTTTGAGGTAAGGAAGTTGGGAGGTAAAGAATCTGGAGATCAAGGCCGCTGGCGAAAACCGGATACGCCAACCGCTGGTGGCGAGGCGCTTCTATCCGTAGCTTCTTCGAGCTCCGCGATGATCGGGCAATCGGGACGATCATCGCCAGCGCAGCAATCCACCAATTGTTGCAGCGTATCGGCCATTTGCTGCAGGGAGGTGATCCGTTCTTGCAGATTCTCGATATGGGTCTGGGCCAGGCGTTTGACATCGCCGCTGTGCCGTGACCGGTCGCGCCAGAGGTTAAGCAGTTCGTTGATTTCGGCCACTGAGAAGCCAAGATCGCGCGCGCGCCGGATGAAACGCAGCATATGCACGTCGCGCGCGGAATAGTCGCGATAGCCGCTATCCCCCCGATCAGCTTTCGGTATCAGGCCCGTCTGCTCATAATAGCGGATCATCTTGGCCGAAATGCCCGAGGCCGCTGCCGCTTTTCCAATATTCATTTTCTGCCTCCAATCCTATGAAGTCGATGCGAGTGCTGGTGGTATCGCCGACGCTTGTGATGGACGAAAGCCGCGCAAGCGCAGTGCATTGCCCAGCACAAATATGCTGGAAAAAGCCATCGCACCCGCTGCGAAAATCGGTGATAGCAGGATATTCCAGTGCGGATATAGCACGCCTGCGGCAACCGGGATCAGCGCTGTGTTATAGGCAAAGGCCCAGAATAAATTCTGCCGAATATTGCCGATGGTTGCACGGGAAAGCGCGATTGCGGTTGGCACACCCTGCAAGCTGCCAGACATCAGCACCACATCCGCCGCTTCTATGGCAATATCGGTGCCCGTGCCAACGGCTAGGCCCACATCGGCTTCTGCAAGGGCGGGCGCATCATTGATCCCATCACCAATGAAGGCCAGTTTCCCATGTGCGGCTTTGAGCGCTCGCACAGCGTCGACCTTGCCTTCGGGCAGAACTTCGGCGACGACATCATCAATGCCCAGTCGCCGCGCAATCGCCTCTGCGGTGCGGCGATTGTCGCCTGTGATCATGACCACCTTCAAGCCAAGGCTATGCAGCGCGGCAATTGCGTCTGGCGTTGTTTCCTTAATCGGATCCGAAACGGCGATGATGGCCGCCAACTTGCCACCGATTGCGGCATAGAGCGGGGTTTTGCCTTCATCGGCCAATCTTTCCGCCGTTGCCGCGAACAGCCCAACATCAAGGCCCAGTTTGTGCATATAGCGATCCGCGCCGACCTGAACCCATTGGCCGTCAGATTGTGCTTCCACGCCATAGCCGGTGATGGACTGAAATGCCGATATGTCAGGAACAGCGATGCCCTCTGCCATTGCGGCCTCTACGATGGCGCGGGCAATGGGATGTTCGGATTTGGCTTCAACAGCGGCGACATGGCCAAGCACGTCTTTGCGTTCAAAACCTGTAGCGATTTCCATATCGGTGAGCGTCGGGCGGCCTTCGGTCAGCGTGCCGGTTTTATCGACGGCGACGATTTTGGCATCTTTCAACAGCTGGAGCGCTTCGCCCTTTCGAAACAAGATGCCCAATTCTGCCCCGCGCCCCGTGCCGACCATGATGGAGGTTGGCGTCGCAAGTCCCATCGCACAGGGGCAGGCGATGATTAGCACCGCCACGGCATTGACAAGCGCGAAGGTCAGCGCTGGCGAGGGTCCGAAGATGAACCACACAGCGAAGGTCAGGGCTGCAGCTGCCATCACCGCCGGCACAAACCACATCGTCACTTTATCGACCAGCGCTTCGATTGGAAGCTTTGATCCCTGCGCCTGCTCCACCATGCGAATGATTTGAGACAGCAGGGTTGCGCTTCCTACGGCCGTTGCACGGAAGGTCAGCGCGCCCTTTTGATTGACCGTGCCGCCGACCAACAGGCCGCCTATCGTTTTTTCCACGGGGAGAGGTTCGCCGGTGATCATCGATTCATCGACATAGCTTTGACCTTCGGTCACTTCGCCGTCCACAGGAATGCGTTCGCCCGGGTAAACCTCCAGAATGTCGCCCGCCGCCACATCGGAGATAGAGATTTCCAGCAGCTTATGGCCGCGCCGGACGCGGGCAGTCTTGGCTTGCAGGCCGACCAATCGCTTGATCGCTTCGGAAGTGCGGCCTTTGGCGCGTGCTTCCAGAAACCGGCCCAGCAGGATCAGCGTAACAATGACAGCCGCGGCTTCATAATAAACATTGACGGTGCCGACCGGAAGCACATTTGGGGTGAAGGTCGCGACGAGGGAATAGCTATAGGCCGCCAGCGTGCCAACAGCGACCAGCGAATTCATGTCCGGCGCAAGGCGAAACAGCGCAGGAATACCTTTTTGATAGAAACGAAGTCCGGGCACAGCCAGTACCAATGTCGTGAGCGCAAATTGGATATACCAATTCCATTGCGCGCCAATGCTGCGCAGGATCAGCTCATGCATGCCGGGTATGAGGTGGGAACCCATTTCCAAAATGAAAACAGGCAGGGAAAGAACGGCGGCAAGCGTCAAATCGCGTTTCAGCGCCGCATATTCGGCATCTTTGCGTTCAGCGGCTTCCTCATCCACCGAGGCGCCAAGGTCGATCAGACGGGCATCATAACCAAGGGCCTTAATCGCCCCAATTGCGGTGGCCGCATCCACATTGCCGCGTATATGGGCGCGTTCGGTGGCCAGATTAACGCTCGCCTCTGTCACGCCGCTTATGGCCATCAGGGCTTTTTCGACCTTGCTGACGCAAGAGGCGCAGCTCATGCCCTCAACGACAAGGTCGAAGCTTGCGGCAGGAACATTATAGCCCTCTGCCATGATACTTTGGATCAATGTCTGCCGATCAACCGGGCTGCTTAGCTGAATATCTGCCCGTTCAGTGGCGAGGTTGACGACTGCCTTTTCCACGCCAGAAATCTTAACGAAGGAATTTTCGATGCGGGCCACGCAGGAGGCGCAGTTCATTCCTTCGATCGGCAGGCTGATCATCCTTGCCAAGCCCTCCGTCTGTTTCATCGCACCATGCATGATTCACATCCTCATCATTTACTTCTAGAGAATCATGCAGGTTCCAACCATGGGAAGGTCAAGCGTTAAGTCCATCGGCTATGGTTCGGCCAGGCGATGCGCTTAATAAGGCGCTGCACTATTCGGTGCGGCGACAGGAGAAGAGAGGTCGCGAGGGGGGAGGGAGGACGATTAGTCGCGCCAATAATTATTGGCGGCGGCCACGGTTTGAAAATGCACAGCGATGACATGGGATGAGGCGATGAGCTGAGCGGTGTCATTTTCATAAGATGCCCGCAATTTGTCCCGCATCTCTGCGGAAGGTTGCGTCACTTTAACGCCGATGCGGGCCAATTTGGTGGCGAGATCGAAACCCTCTTGCGCATTTGCGGTTTTCAAGGTTGGAAGCCATGTTTCAGCCATGATGGCGCCTTTCTTTTAGACGGTTTTTGGAACGATGGGAGGAGGGGAGAGCGACGGAAAGGGATGCGTAAACGCATGGCGGCGGTGGTCTCTCGTTGCGAAGGATCAAGCCAGACATGCGGTTAAATCGGTTGGAAGGTCCGCGGCGCAATCTTGAAATAGCGCGCCGAGCCCATCTTGTATTTCGGCCAACACCAAGCGTTCAGAGGCGGCTTCCGGTGGTATGCCATCCAAGATCGTCTGGATGGTGGCGTCGACAAGCCCTTGATATCGGGACGTCGGGACGCCGAGCATGAAATGATGGTGAGGAACGGACGATGATAAGAGTATTTGGATATCGCTGGGCTGTTCAATATATTGCGTCAGGCAATATATCGCATTTTCGATCATCAGCCCTTCCAATTGGGCGCGATTGCCCGCGCCATGCCGCTCGAAACTGGCGACAGCATCTGGATATTCGGCATAATAGCGCGCCATAACAATTGGTGTAATATCACCAATGACATCGACTGCGCGCATCAGGCTTTTTTCGAGCCATTCCAGCTTTTCTGTTTTTGTCATCTCTGTCTCGCCACCAGAGTTGCTGGGCCTTGCCAGTCATGACACCCAGCTATTGCGGAATGATGCATTTAGAAAGCATATTCATGCTTATGCTGACGGATATGTCAAGACCGTTCCTTATATGATGGGACATTCTGTCGCTCGACAAGGATGGCCGCTCCGCTTAAACGCTCCTCCGTGAGCCTTGCGCATCATTTTGTAGCCCGGCACCGAATTATGGCTTTTTGCCTGATCGGTGCTGCGATGCTGATCCGGTCGTTGGTGCCAGCGGGCTTTATGCCTGTGGCGTCGCACGGCGTCATATATGTTCAGCTTTGCACCGGCCATGGCCGCCAGATGATTGCATTGGAGATTCCCGGCCGAGCTCCGGATGTCGACCATAGCGAGAGCGCAAATAAGGATATGGCTTGCGCCTTTTCCGGACTGGCTGGCCCCGCATTGTCTGGCGCAGATCCGATCCAACTGGGATTGGCGCTGAAATATATTGTTTCGGCAATTTTTTATCAGCCGGAAAGCCTTGTGCTGTGGCGCGGCATCTATCTGCGTCCTCCGGCCATTGGTCCTCCTGAACTGGCCTGATTTTTTAAAATTATTGGCTTTTACGGGCGTGCTTATGCGTGCCTGAAACAGGATTGATGAACATGATAACAATGGCTTACGCTGCGCGTCTTGCGGCGACCTCTGCTCTTTTTGCGGCCTCTTTCGCTGTGGCGCTGCCTGCCTTCGCTCATGAGGCTTCGGCGCCCTCCACCGGGCCGCGTGCAGATGATCATGCTCCGGCTGGAGTGATGGCGGACCATATGCATAAAGCCGGAGAGGTTATGATCGGTTTGCGGCTGTCGCGCGATTGGTATGATGGCGCGATGCGAACGGGCACCGAACCCCTAACGGATATGCAGATCGCCCACGCTGGCTATAGCATGGGCACCCAATCCATGCGGATGGATATGGCAATGCTGGATATTATGTGGGCACCGAACGACAATCTCACGCTGATGCTAATGCCTCAATATATGAAGATGGATATGGTGATGCGGGCCCTTCCAGACATGAGCGGGGGGCATGGTGGAAGCCATCATGGTGGCGGCCATGCTATGATGCCCGGCGAAACCCATGCTCATTCCCACGAAGGGTGGGGGGATACGATCGTCGCTGGCCTCGTCCGGATTAAGAAGAATGATAAGGCGAATATCCATGCCACGCTCGCGGTAGGCATACCCACGGGAAGCGTCGATGCGCGAAACCCCGATGGCAGCTATCTACATTATGGGATGCAGATGGGTTCTGGCACATGGGATATTCTTCCGTCCCTAACCATGACGGGCCGTGCGGGGCGCTGGGGCTGGGGCGGCCAAGGAAATTATGTGTGGCGCGCAGAAAAGCGCAATGAAAGCGGTTATCAACTGGGCGATCAGTTCAGCGCAACGGCGTGGACCAGCTATCGTATAGCAGATAGCGCCAGCCTCTCTGTGCGCGGACTTTATACACATGAAGGCGCGATCAAGGGCGAATATGCCGGGGTTCAAAACATGGTGTCGCCATCGGATGGGCAGCTGAATTACGGCACAGACCGCTTGGAAATTGGCCTTGGCCTGAATCTGGTGCCGACCGCGGGGCCGATAAAAGGGCTTCGAGTTGGTGCGGAATATTTGGTGCCTGTTTATGAAAAGGTGAATGGCATCCAAATCGCAAAACGCGATGGTTTGCAGATAAATATCAGCAAGGCCTTCTAAAACAAAGGGTTAGAGGGCGATGCTCCAATAATAACACCCAATAAAGACCCCCGCCAGATGATAGTCTGGCGGGGGTCCATGCGCTATTTATAGGGCCAGTTCCGATCAGACAGGCTGATTATAGATTTCTGTCGGGCCGGGATATTCTTGGCCATTATCAACCCCGACTTCACGCTCCACCAAAATATTGACCATCTTGTTGAGGCGCAAAATATTGCTGCGTTGGTTACGGTCATAAGCAAGATTCACCAATTCATTGGGATCTGCATGGGTATCATATAGCTCCAGATCATTCATCGCGTTCAGCGTTTTCCAATCCTCTGGTTTATGGTGATGGGCGGGCGCAAAATAACGCGCAAATTTCCATCGACCATCATGCACGCCGCGATGGAGACGCCGTTTCGTCAGATCATATTGGCGGGCAAAATCTGGCTCACCAGAAGGAAGCTTTGCTCCGCGTGCGTCCTTTGCTGTCGAGGGTTCCCACATATGGGCGACGGCATAGTTGAACAAATGCCCATATTGATCGCGTTCTGTGGGGGTTGCCGGCGATGTGAGCAGGCTTGAAACGTCAATGCCAGGCAATCCGGGGAAACGGGCTGCAACCTCTTCCTTTGAAAGGCCTGCAAGCGCCATCAATGTTGGCGCAATATCGACCGCGCCCATCAAATTTTTGGTGGTTTGGCCACCAGCAAAATCAGGGTGCGCGATAATCATCGGGATATTGGTTTCTTCACGATAAATAGTGCCAGCTTTCTGGCGCATACCATGGGCACCGGCGCGTTCGCCATGATCACTGGTGAAAATGATGATCGTATTATCGATCTGACCGCTTTCCTTCAGCGCCCACAGCAATTGCCCCAACCTTCTATCGACATCGCGAAGGCAGTTGTAATAATAGTTGATAAAGCGATGCCATGACGCTTCATCGTCCCGGCGCATTTCCCCGTAAAAATAGTCATTGAGGCGAACAATGGCGCGATGCGCTTCTGGTTTGGTGGATAGATCGTCTTTATAAAAACTTTCGGGCAGATCAAATTTATTGTCGACCTCATAGAGCGGATCGCCCGGCTCGCGGCGAAGCGGCGCAAGGGCATTGGGGTGCACCCGGCTTTCGGATTGCTTGCCGGTTGCATCATAAAACATGATGTCATGAGGGTTGATCAGGCCTACCACCTGAAACCATGGCTTCCCACCGGATTTGTCACGCCGGGCATAATCAAAAATGCTGCGTGCTGCGTCTCCGGCAACAAGCATGTCAGAACGGTAGCCGTCCCAAGTCAGCCCCAATTCTTCGCCATCAAAGCCATAATCATGAAAGCCATATTTCAGCATGGCATTTTCGGTCGATGGATAGATTGGGCCGGGAATTCGGGTCCAATTGCGCTCATGGTTGATGCGGCTTAGGTGCCATTTTCCTTTATAGCTGGTGTAATAGCCAGCCGCCTGCATCATATGGCCCAATGTCGGCATGTCTTCCGCAGCAACGGGATAGGGGGCATTGTCGCTGTTCAGAAATAATCCGGAGCGCTGCGTATGCTGGCCCTGAAAAATCGTGCCGCGTGATGGCGTGCAAGGCGTTGTATGAACATGAAAATTTTCGACTAGCAGGCCGCGCTCCATCAATTCGCGATGGGCAGGCAGCTTTTCCAGCATCCCTTTCGGAAGGCTCGCGACACTTTGCTCCTGATCCGTAACGATCATCAGAATATTCAGTTTTTTGCCATTTTTCGCAAGCGACGGCATTGCCATTCCTGCCGCGGCCAAGGCTCCGATACCGCCGAAAAAGGTGCGGCGATTGACATCCCAGCTCATGAGATTCTCCCATTATGATATGATATCAGCCCCACCGCCCCAAACAGGGCGATGGGGCTCATTATTTTTAGAATTTCACCGAGAAATCGACGCCAAATTCGCGTGGTGCCTGATAAAATTGTGAAATGGGTGTGTTGCCCGCATTGGTCGCGCCAGAAATGACCTTTTTATTGGTCAAGTTGGTGCCATAGGCGGTGATTTTCCACTGTTCGTCTTGACCCGCGAAGGCAATGCTGGCGTTCATCAGGACGACTTCGTCACGGAAATATCCCGGATTATTGCTGCGACCCCATGTGTTATAGCGCGAGGTGTAGCGGGCATCACCGTGCAACTTAACTTCACCAAAGCTAGCGGGGATAGCGTAATCTAGCGACAGGCTGCCGCTCCATTTGGGCGCATTGGCAAAAACGAGATGAGAATTGTCGACAGGCACTGCGTAGTTTCCGGTCGGGACGCCGTTGAGGATCACCGGTGTAGCGGGGCCGCATTGACCCGGCTCGGTCTGACTGGTCGTAAAGACGCCATCGACATCGGCACAAAAGTCCGTGTAGCGGGCGTGCAGATAGGCCAAGTTGGTTCCAATGGTGAAGCCTGATGCCGGACGTAGCAGCGTTTCAATCTCGAAACCATAGATTTTGGCGGCGGCGATATTGGTCGTGATATTTTCCGCGCGCACCGCACCCATTTTGGTTACCGACCCTTGCAGGTCTTTGTATTTGTTGACAAAGCCAGCAATGTTGAAGCGCAACAAACGATCAAACAAATCGGTTTTTGCACCCACTTCAATCGCGTTGACACGTTCTGGATTATAGGGGCCGACATTTTCAGGGATGGTGCCACGCGAATTATATCCGCCAGCCTTATAGCCTTGAGAATAATTGGCATAGACCATGATGGACGGGGTCACTTCATAGTTCACCGTCAGGCGCGGTGTGAATTCCGACCATGATGCTTCAAATGGATTGGCAAAGGACGATGTTTGCGTTCCGCTGGCAAAGACTTGGGACGCAATATGATATTTTTTACGGTCGTGGCTGTAACGGCCCCCGATGGACAGCGTCAGCCCGTCGGCGGGGTGGGCGTTGACCAGCATGAATGCGGCATAGCTTTCGGTGTTTTGGTTGAGCTGTGCGCGCGTCGTGAGGGTTGGGCTGGCCAATACCGTGCTATATTGGCGCCATTCGTCCGTTTGATAATAGACACCCACAACAAAATCGACCGGTTCGCCCGCTGGCGATGCATA
>DASSAA010000019.1:0-171014 GCA_035685745.1 Sphingopyxis sp.
TCCATTGCTTGGTGACCATGGCGTCAGTGACCCACCCGATCCCTTCTCGAACTCGGACGTGAAACCTGACTGCGCCGATGGTACTTTGGCTTAAGCTACGGAAGAGTAGGTCGTCGCCAGGCATTGAAGCAAGCGTTACAATAAAACCCATTCATGATGATCGAAAGATCTGAAAATGGCCATCGGCCTTGAAAAAGCGCTCCTTTTGGGGCGCTTTTTTCGTTATACAAATTGAATTGTGACGAGGCTAAAATAGGGGCCAACGCTATGATTGCCCCGGCGCGATAATCCCACCGCATGCAGGCGCGTTAAAATTTAACGTTCGCATCGCGCCTGTTTATCTTGGGCTTTTTAGGGAGCCATGCTAGGCGCCGCGCCATGTTAACGATTAATGGCCTGACCGTTCGCTTGGGTGGACGCACGATTTTGGACCGCGCCAGTGCGAGTCTGCCCGGGAAAAGTCGCACGGGACTGATCGGCCGCAATGGCGCGGGCAAATCGACTTTGATGAAGACGATGATCGGCACGCTTGAGGCTGATGAGGGTGGGATTGAAATTCCGCGCAAGTCGCGCATTGGCTATATCGCTCAGGAGGCCCCCGCCGGGACAGCCACGCCCTTTGAGACGGTGTTGGCGGCGGATACAGAGCGGGCGATATTGCTGGAGCAGGCGGAGACGGTGCTTGACCCGGACCGTCTTGGCGATATTCATGAACGGCTGATCGCCATTGATGCCTATACCGCGCCCGCCCGTGCGGCCCGTATCTTGATCGGCCTTGGCTTTGATGAGGAGATGCAGGGGCGACCGCTGGATAGTTTTTCCGGTGGCTGGAAAATGCGGGTCGCCTTGGCTGCTTTGCTGTTTTCCAATCCCGACCTGCTGTTGCTGGACGAGCCTTCCAACCATTTGGATTTGGAAGCGACGATGTGGCTGGAGAATTTCCTGCGCAGCTATCCGGGGCAGTTGGTCGTGATCAGCCATGAGCGGGATTTGCTCAACAATGTGGTGGATCATATATTGCATCTGGAAGGCGGCAAGACGACGCTTTATCCCGGCAGCTATAATGATTTTGAGCGGCAGCGTGCCGAGCGTTTGGCTCAGCTTGCGGCGGCCAAGGCGGCGCAGGATGCCCAGCGGGCCAAGCTGGAAGATTATGTCGCCCGTAACAGTGCCCGGGCTTCCACTGCCAAGCAGGCACAATCGCGCGCCAAGCAATTGGCCCGGATGCAGCCGATTGCGGCCATATCAGAAGACCCCAGCTTGGCCTTTGAATTTCCTAGCCCGGCGGATGAATTGCGCCCGCCACTGATCACGCTGGATTATGCCAGTGTTGGTTATACGGAAGGGTCGCCGATTTTGCAGCGGCTGAACCTGCGCATTGATCCGGATGATCGGATCGCGCTACTCGGGCGCAACGGCAATGGTAAAACCACGTTGGCGCGGTTGCTGGCGGCGCAGCTGAAGCCGATGGATGGCGATGCCGCCATGTCTGGCAAGATGCGAGTTGGCTATTTCACCCAATATCAAGTGGAAGAACTGGACGGCGAAGATACGCCGCTGGGCCATATGACCCGGGTGATGCAGGGCAAGCCGCCCGCAGCGGTGCGTGGACAGCTGGGCCGCTTTGGCTTTTCGGGGCCGAAGGCGACGACGGAGATTAAGAAGCTGTCGGGCGGTGAGCGGGCGCGTTTGGCCTTGGCGCTGATTACGCGCGATGCGCCGCATATGCTGATTCTGGACGAGCCGACCAACCATTTGGATGTCGATGCGCGCGAAGCGCTGGTGCAGGCGTTGAATGGCTTTAACGGCGCTGTCGTGATCGTCAGCCATGATCGCCATATGCTGGAATTGACCGCCGACCGTTTGGTGCTGGTGGATGATGGCACGGCGAGCGAATTTGATGGCAGTATGGATGATTATGTCGCTTTCATCTTGGGCAAGGGCGGCCCAACCGAGCAGGGTGGAAAATCGAGCGGCGGCAAGCCCAAGGACGCCAAGGCTGCTCGCAAGGAAGCCGCCAAAGCTCGCGCGGCGCAGGGCGAATTGCGCAAGGCCGCGAAGGCCCACGAAGATCGCGCTAAAAAATTGACTAAGGACATCAGCGCCATTGATTTGGCGATGTTTGATCCATCCAAAGCCGCGCCCGCTTATGCCAAGATGAAGATGGGCGAATTGGCGGCCATGCGCGGCAAGATGGCCAGCGCGTTGGAAGAAGCGGAAACCGCTTGGTTGGCGGCGTTGGAAGTGCTGGAAACAGCGGAATAAAATTGACGTAAAAAACTGTCAGACCCTTTTCTTATGTGGCAGCCTTGCACTGTTCGCAGAAGGAAGGGGTCTTTTATGATGAGTTTGATTGCAGCGTCCGCCCTGATGGCGCTGTCGCAAGCAGCAGGCGGCGTCGCTGCTCCTGCTCCTTCTGCTGTTACGCCGCCGCCCCCGATCATCGACGATGGTCCTGCCTTCCGTGCAAGAACAGCCTGTAGCCCCAATGGCTGCCTTTCTGCGGTAGAGGCCGTAACCTATGCCTCTTATCTCGCTCCCAAGGCTGGCCTTGCGGCTATTGTTTCTATGCGCGTGCGTCAACTGGGCTTTGAGGACGGTATTTTCTATCTCAACAGTGAATTGGATTATCGCGATCGCAACAATCTGACCGTGACGGTTCGGGAGGAGGATATGCGGACGCTTTTCTCCGACACCGTTCTCCACGCGATAAGGCATAAGCTGATCGGCAAGATGATTTATGCGCGCGGTGTAGCGCGGCGGGTGCGCATTGATTTCATGACGGACGCGCAAAAGCCGAGCGGGAAATATTATTATCAGGTTCAAATGCGATTGAATGATGCCTCGGATCTGATGACGAACGAACTGTTCGCGCAATCGGAAAAAGCCCGCGCAACACATTAATTCGGGCGATGTTGATTGGATGAAAGTTTGGGAGAGCCGCCAAAGGGTAAGAAAAACCCCGCGATCATCGTGGATGGTCGCGGGGTAATTTTTTGGCCGGTTAGGGCACGCCAGCCTTAGTGGCGGAAGTGACGCATTCCGGTGAAGACCATCGCAAGGCCCGCTTCATTGGCGGCCTTGATGACGTCGTCGTCGCGGATCGAACCACCGGGTTGAATCACGCAGGTTGCGCCAGCTTCGACAGCAGCCAGCAGACCATCAGCGAAGGGGAAGAAGGCATCGCTGGCGACGGCGCTGCCGACGGTGCGAGGTTGATCCCAGCCATGGCTTTCTGCAGCTTCCTTGGCCTTGGCAGCGGCGATACGCGCACTGTCGCGGCGGTTCATCTGGCCAGCGCCAACGCCAGCGGTCGATCCGCCCTTGGCATAGACAATGGCGTTTGATTTCACATGCTTGGCGATGGTCCATGCGAACAGAGCATCGTTTAGCTCTTCTTCGGTCGGGGCGCGTTCGGTCACGACCTTCAAATCTGCCTTGGCGATATGGCCATTGTCGCGGCTTTGCGCGAGGATGCCGCCAGCGATGGTCTTCAGCATCAAGCCGCCGCGCTTGGGATCGGGCAGGTCGCCGGTCAGCAGCAGGCGCAGATTTTTTTTCTTGGCAAAGATCGCCTTGGCCGCGTCATCGGCGTCTGGTGCGCAGACGACTTCGGTGAAGATGCCGCTGATGGCTTCGGCGGTGGGGCCGTCTAATGGGCGGTTGACGGCAATGATGCCGCCGAAGGCCGACACATCGTCGCACTTCAGCGCGGCTTCATAGGCTTCGATCAACGTCGCGGCCGATGCCACGCCGCACGGGTTGGCATGTTTGACGATCACGCAGGTCGGTTCGGCATCGCGGAATTCGGCGACCAGTTCCAGCGCCGCATCGGCGTCGTTGATATTATTGTAGCTGAGTTCCTTGCCCTGAATCTGGGTCGCCTGCGCAATGCCGCTCACTTGGTTGCCAGTAGGGATGTAGAGCGCGGCTTTCTGGTGCGGATTTTCGCCGTAACGCAGTTCGTTGGCAAGGGTCGCGGTGACGGGCAGCGTCGTGGGGAATAAAGCGCCTTGGTCGACATGGCCGAACCAGCTGGCGATCATGCCGTCATATTTGGCGGTGTGGGCAAAGGCGGTGGCGGCCAAGCGCTTGCGCAAGGAGTAGCTGGTTGCGCCTTCATTGGCGTCCATTTCCGCGATCACGGCGGCATAATCTTCGGGTTCGGTCACGATGTTGACGAAGGCATGGTTCTTGGCCGCCGAACGGACCATGGCAGGGCCGCCGATGTCGATATTTTCGATCACATCGTCACGCTCTGCGCCGCGAGCCACGGTTTGAGCGAAAGGATAGAGGTTCACCACCACCAGATCGATCGCGCCAATGCCATGTTCGGTCATCGACGCCACATGGGCGGCATCGTCGCGTACGGCCAAAATGCCGCCATGAACGGTGGGGTGCAGCGTTTTGACGCGGCCATCCATCATTTCAGGGAAGCCGGTCAGGTCGGCAACGTCAAGGACGGTGTGGCCCGCATCGCGCAGCGCCTTGGCGGTGCCGCCGGTGGAGACCAGCTCAACGCCGTGACGGACAAGAGCGGCGGCAAGGTCGGTGAGGCCCGCTTTGTCGCTGACAGACAATAAAGCGCGGCGGACGGGAACAAAATCGGTCATGGGGAGGGTCCCTGCTTATCGGTGGGATGAATGCTGCACCCCCTAGGCCTCTGGATGCTCCATCGCAAGAGTGGAGCATCGATTCGGCAGGGAATTGCGCCCATTTTAAGCCGCCAAATTGGCGCGGATCAGCCGATGTGTTTGAAAATCCAGCCGATGCTGGCGCCGCCCGCCGGTGCGGTGCCAGAGATTAGCAATTGCTGGCTGGGGTGCGGCCGCCCTTCACCATCAACCCATAGGCTTTCTTCGATGGTTAAATCGCCTTCAGATGTGCGAAATTGCCACAGCGCGCCATTGTTGAGCCGCAGCAAAGCACCCAGCCCATCAGATGTGAGATTCGCGCCGACCTGCGCCCCCAGATGGAAACGAATAGCAAAATCTTTATCGCCTTTGTGACGGCTGCCCTTGGCGGGCAACAGCATATCTTCGCCGCGCAGCTCCCGGCCATTGGGGGCCATGATCAGCAGACGGCGGTGGATCAGCCCCAGACGCCGCACATAGCCATCATGGCTGACCTCCAGCCGGCTGCCCTGCGGGGTTTCGCGGCGATCCAGCTCCACTTCCGTGACGCCTTTTCCCAGCGCGCCATGGGGCAGGATGGCGGTGCTGTTGCTATCTTCCAACGTTAAGCTGCTGTGCGCCGCTGTGGTCCGTAGGCCCTGCGCCAGATCGGCGGGAATGGTGGCCCCCGCCAGCGCCGCGCCGCCGCAGTTAACCACGATACGCTCATCGCCATCGCTCAGCTCAAAAGCCAAAGTGGAGGCACAGCCCGCCTCTGTTAACCGCGAAACGGGCGGCGGCGCGGCATCACAGATTAGCACCAGCTTGGCCGCGACAAGGCGTTGATAGCCCCAATCGCGCGCCTGTTTCAAAGCGCGGGTGCGCACATGGCTGGCCGCGACCACGGCTTGAACATGATCGGCCGATATAGCGCCGCTGCCCTGCCAATTGCCCATGCTGCCATCGCTGTGAACAAGCCCCAGCAAGGCGGGAACGGCACGTTGCAACAGCTCTTTGATAAAGGCGGGCGTCTCTAGGCGGCGCATGGCATAAACTTGGGTCAGCATGGCCAGCGCCATCACGGCGTTTAACTGCGCTTGAGGCGAGCGGGCGATATTGCCGCCATCGGCATAAAAGCTGGTGGCTAAAGCACGGCGCAGCCCAGCTTCCCCGAAAATCTGGCGTGGTTCGCCGCCGGGCAGCAGCAAAGACGCGGCGACAATGCCAGTCCATGCCACCATCTGACCGATGCCGGGGCGGCCTTTGTCGGCAACACGGTCCAGATGCCGGGCGGTGCGGGCCAGATGATTGAGCACGGCGGAGCGATAGACAAGATCGCTGGATGACAGAATTAAGGGTGCATGGGCGGCCCAAAATAAGATGCGCCAGCCGCTATTTTCGGCTTTCCATGCCGGTTCGCTGACCGTTTCGCTATGGGCGGCCAGCCATTGCCGCACTATGGCTTCGGCCAAGGGCGCCGCCTCGGCGCGGGTGGAGACGGCGGCCAGATCGCGCAGCCATGCAAAGCTGTGTAAATAATCGGCAAAGGCAGGCGGCAGCGATAGGGTTTTGAAATTCAGCGCGTTGATCGGAACGCGCAGACCCCGGTGCAGAAAATAGCCCATGCGGATAGCGCGGCCAGCGGCGCTATCACCGGGCACGGGATCCTGCGGCACACCCAAGAGTTTCAGTGGGAAACGGCCCTTCAGCCGCAAGGCATGCAGAGGGGTGCGCCATGTGAGGCGGGTGATGTGATTGGCGATTCGTTCGCCAAAGGTCAGGCCGCTATCGGCGGGCAGGCGGATCAACCGCCGCCCTTGCTCGATGGAATCATCCATCACGGCCAGATCATCGCTGATCGGCGGGACCGGATCGATGGGAGTTGCGCTCAACAGTCTCCCTTTCATATATCAGAGCCCGCGCAGGCGCCGGATATTGTCCGCATAGCAATCAGGGCCGCCACGGAAGGTTGCGGTGCCCGCCACCAGCACGTCTGCTCCAGCGGCAATGGCTTGCGGCGCGGTCACGGCATCAATGCCGCCGTCCACTTCCAAACGAATATCGCGGCCCGATTTGTCGATCATCTTGCGGACCGCTTCGATTTTGCGCAGCTGGTTGGTGATGAAGCTTTGGCCGCCGAAACCGGGGTTCACGCTCATGATCAAAACCAGATCAATATCGTCGATTAGATAATCCAGCATTTTGGCCGGTGTCGCGGGGTTCAGCGAAATGCCCGCTTGCTTGCCCAGCGACTTGATATGCTGGACGCTGCGGTGGCTGTGCGGACCCGCTTCGGGATGGATGGTGATGATGTCTGCGCCCGCTTCGGCAAAAGCGTCGATAAAATTGTCGACCGGCGAAATCATCAAATGCACGTCAAAAGGCAAAGTGGAATGGGGGCGCAGGGCCTTCACCACCATCGGGCCAATGGTGAGGTTGGGCACAAAATGGCCGTCCATCACATCAATATGCACCCAATCGGCGCCCGCCGCTTCAATGGCGCGCACTTCCTCGCCCAATCGCGCGAAATCGGCGCTGAGAATCGAAGGGGAAATGCGAACGGCGGGCTGTTGATCGGTCATAGTCTTGGCCTTAACCACCTATGGCAGGGCGGGCAAGGCGGTGCGGCGGATAAAAGCGCGGATTTTCGGCAGAGGCTGTGGAAAAGTCTCGCCGTGATGGCGATCAGCGCGAAAGTGGGCGCGGGGCCAAGGAAAACGGCGCGGAGACTGATGCCCCGCGCCGCTTGATATGGATGCTTTATTCCGCTGGGAAACCGCGCTTGTGTAGCAATGCCCGCACATCAGGATCGCGGCCACGGAATATGCGATAGGCCTCTGCCCGATCCGTTTCATTGCCCGTTTTCAGCAGGATGTTTTTAAACGCATCGGCGACCTTGCGATCCCATGGGCTGCCTGCTTCTTCAAAAGCGGCCCAAGTATCGGCATCCATCGTTTCCGACCAGAGATAGCTGTAATAGCCCGCTGAATAAGCGTCAGAGCTGAACAAATGGCTGAATTGCGGCAGACGGTGGCGCATGACGATCTGCTTGGGCATGCCAAGACCATCGAGCACCTGCTTTTCAAAAGCATCAATATCCGTCACCGGCACCGAGCGATGGTGCAATTTCATATCCATGATCGCGCTGGAAAGATATTCCACCGTCGAGAAGCCCTGATTGAACTTCGATGAATCGGTGATTTTCTTCAGCAACGCGGCAGGCATCGGCTGGCCGGTTTCGACATGCACGGCAAATTTGCTGAGCACTTCTGGCGTCAACAGCCAATTTTCATTCACTTGGCTGGGGAATTCCACAAAGTCCCGCGGCACACCGCCCAGCATCGGATAGGTGATATCCGAGCTGAGATAATGAATTGCATGGCCAAATTCGTGGAACAGCGTGGTGGCATCATCGAGGCTGATCAGCGTCGGCTGACCATTGGCGGCTTCGGTGAAATTATTATTATTGGATGCCAGCACATTATGCTCGCCGCCGATTTTATGCTGGCTGCGATAGGTGGTCATCCATGCGCCCGAACGCTTGCCGTCACGGGCAAAATTATCGAGATAGAAGACGCCGATATTGGCGTTGGTCTTGAGGTTATAGACTTCAAAGGTGCGAACCTTGGGATCAAACACAGGGATGGTGCCGGTGTTTTCACGGAAGCCCATGTCATAAAGCTGACCTGCGGCCCAGAACATGCCGTCCACCAGCTTGTCCAGTTGCAGATAGGGCTTCACCTCGGCTTCGTTTAGATCATATTTCGCCTTACGCACTTTTTCGGCGTAATAATAATAATCCCATGGCGCGATGGCGAAGCTGGGCTTGCCTGCGGCCTGCATTTCCTTATCGGCAATGGCCTGCATATCGGCCACTTCTTCTTGCACCCGGGCGGTGGCGGCAGGCCACACGCGCATCATCAATTCCATCGCATTTTCAGGCGTTTTGGCCATGGTGTCGGCCATGCGATAATGGGCGTGGGTTTCAAAGCCAAGCAAGCTGGCGCGATCCTGACGCAGCTTCAGGATTTGTTCGACCGTTGCCTTATTGTCATGGGCATTGCCATTGTCGCCGCGGCTGACAAAGGCGCGCCATATTTGTTCGCGCAGTGCGCGGTCATGGGCGTTTTGCAGCACGGGCTGGGCGGATGAGCGGGTGTTTTTAATCGCCCATTGGCCAGCCTTGCCTTGTGCATCGGCGGCAGAGGCGAGCGAGGCGATAAAGCCTTCTGGCAGGCCATCAAGCTGGGCCTTATCGGCCACGAAAATATGGCCGCGCTCTTCGGCCAGCAAATTGGCGGAGAAGGTTGAGAATAGGCTTTCGAGCTGGCTGTTGATGCTGACCAGCTGGGCTTTGTTTTCAGCCGATAAATTGGCGCCGTTCCGCACCAATTGTTCATAAGCGCGCTCGACGATGCGCAGCTGCTGGGCGTTGAGCCCGGCCTTATGGCGATTTTCATAGATTATTTTATAGCGCGCGAAGAGTTCCGGCCTCAGATTGAGCTCGGTGTAAAATTTGGTGAGCTTGGGGCTCCATATCTGATCGATTTGCTGCACCCGATCATTGCTCTCATTGGAGCTTTGCACGCCCCACATCGCCATCACGCGGTCCATCATCTGGCCGGCCTGCATCAGCGGAATGAAAGTGTTTTCAAAGGTCGGGACCGCGCGATTGGCGAGGATAGGGAAGAGATCCCGTTCATATTCATCCATCGCGGCTTGGAAAGCGGCAGGGAAGGCATCCGGCGTCAGCTGATCCCATGGCGGCACACCGCCATAAGGGCCGGTCCATTCGGCGGTCAGGGCGTTGCCTTGCGCGGCATTGCTGATGCTTTCGGGGGCGGCGCTGCTGTCGGCGCTATCGTGCGGGGCGGGCGCGGCGGACGCGCTGTTCATATGTTTTTCGGTCATCGAACATGCTGATAGCATTGCGCCGGATGCAAGCAAAATGGCTAAGCGGCGGGCCAGTGGGCGGGCTTGGCGCGGCATAATATCTCATTCTCCGGTCAGATGGTTTCGAATGAAACCAGAAAAAAGTGCGTCCTAAACTATGTTCACGCAGTCGAGCAAGGCGTGGGGCGCGGCCATCATAAGTCAAACAGCCATTGTTGCTGCCCTGCCACATCGGTTTGAAACATGAAGATACCGCCCGCATGAGGCTGGGCCAGCCGGGCATTGGCATCCAACCCCTTGGTAGCGCTGGTGACAAAAGCGGTTTTGCCATCACCGCCCCCAAAGGCGATCATGGTCGGGCGCTGAGTCGGGATCGCTATGGTTTCCAGCAGGGTGCCATCGGGGGACAGGCGCACAATGCGGCCGCCATCAAATAAGGCCGACCAATAACAGCCCTGTTGATCCAGCGCGGCGCCATCGGGTCGCCCCTGCCCGAACGGAAATTGATGAAAGAGCGTTGGCTCGCCAATGGTTCCGGCCGCAGCATGATAGGCAAAGCGGCGGATATTGTGGGTGGGCGTGTCGGCGTGATAGAAAAAATGGCCATCTTGCGTGAAAGCGGCACCATTGCTGGTGAGCAGCCCGCCAAGCATTTTCTGCACGCTGCCATCCGGGCTGAGCCGATAAAGGGCCGCGTCAGCCTGGCTTTTGTCGCTGGTAACCGTGCCCACCCACAGGCGGCCATAAGGATCGATGCAGCCATCGTTAAAGCGCTGATGCGGCAGATCGGCCAAGATGGGATCGCCAAAGGGCCGTGCGGCGGCCTGCCATTTGGGCATATAGCGAAAGCCATTTTCCAGCGCGATAATCAGGCCGCCGGACCGAGAGAGAGCGAAGCACCCTACTTGTTCATCAAATTCGATAAACTCATCTTTGTGGCTGATGAAATCGGTGCGGTGAATGCGGCGCGCTTCGATATCGGCCCAATAGAGGCAATTGTCGGCAGCATTCCATCGGGGCGACTCGCCAAGCAGGGCTTTGGCATCAAGAAATAGCTCAACCATGGGCGGAGCCTGCCACCCGCAGAGGCCAGAGGCCAGCCCAGCGTTGCGGGCAAAATAATCTCCATCAAAATGACTTATGCGCATTCTATCCCAATGACAGTGCCAAATGGCATGAAGGCAGCCGATTTTCCCTTGACGTGGACGTAAACGTAAGGGCAACTGAGGCGATAGAGTCAGGGCCGGCAGGGGGGCGTGCTGGCCAATGCTATTTTACGAAAGGAATGAAGATGTCGCTCGATCAGCTGTCACGCTCGGCCTATGGCGAAGAGCATGAGGCGTTTCGCGCCACTGTGCGCCAATTTTTGGAAAAAGAAGTCGCTCCCAATCAGGCGAAATGGGCCGAAGATGGTATTGTGCCGCGCGATTTGTGGCCGAAGGCTGGCGAATTGGGTATGCTCTGCCCAACCGTGCCTGAAGAATATGGCGGTCTGGGTCTGGACTTTGGCTATAACGCCATTGTTGACGAAGAAAGCGCTTATTATGGCCGCGTCACCACCGGTTTCTCGCTGCAGAGCGATATCGTAACCAGCTATATCGTGCGTTATGGCAGCGAAGAGCAAAAGAAGCATTGGTTGCCGAAAATGGTTTCGGGCGAAGTGGTTACGGCCATTGCCATGACCGAGCCCGGCACCGGCAGCGATTTGCAGGGCATGCGCACCACGGCGCGCAAAGATGGCAATCATTATGTCATCAACGGATCGAAAACCTATATCACCAACGGCCAGAACGCGGATCTGGTGCTGGTGTGCGTGAAGACCGACACCGACGTGCAGCCTGCATGGAAGGGCGTGTCGATTGTTTTGGTTGAAGCCAGTCGTGAAGGCTTTGAGCGCGGCCGCAATCTGGATAAAATCGGTCAGGATGAAGCCGATACGTCGGAACTTTTCTTCAATGATGTGCGCGTGCCGATCACCAACTGCCTCGGCGAAGAAGGCCAGGGCTTCATCTATTTGATGAGCGAATTGCCACAGGAACGCCTGTCGATCGCGGTCAGCGCGATGGCCGCTTCGCAGCGCGCCTTTGACGATACGGTGGAATATACCCGTGACCGCAAAGCCTTTGGCAAGCCCATTTTGGATTTCCAGAACAGCCGCTTTGTGTTGGCTGATCTGAAAGCCAAGCTGCAAGTGGGTTGGGCCCATTTGGATTGGGCGCTGAACCGCCACATCAAAAAAGAACTGACTCCAGAAGAAGGCGCGGCAGCCAAGCTGTGGCACACCGATCTGCAGTGGGAAGTGATGGATAAATGTCTGCAGCTGTTTGGCGGCGCGGGCTATATGAATGAATATCCGATCGCTCGCGCATGGCGTGCAGCGCGCGTGACCCGCATTTTCGGCGGCACCAACGAAATCATGAAGGAATTGATCGGGCGCAAGCTCTGATCATTTGAACGGACATTGGCCCCGCTGCGGCGGGGTCAAATAGGAAAGGAATGATTATGGCTACGGCATATATTGTTGATGCAGTACGCACCGCTGGCGGACGTCGCGGTGGACGCCTGGCGGGGGTTCACCCCGTGGATATGGGCGCCGCAGTGCTGGATGCGATCGCCGCGCGCAGCGATTTTGATCCTGCCGCAATCAATGATGTGATCACCGGCTGCGTTTCGCAGGGCGGCGAGCAGACGATGGATCTGGGCCGCAACGCGGTGTTGGCATCCAATCTGCCAGATAGCATCCCCGCGGTTACGATTGATCGCCAGTGCGGTTCTTCGCAGCAGGCGATTGCTTTCGCGGCGCAGGGTGTGATGTCTGGCACGCAGGATATGGTGATTGCTTGCGGTATCGAAAGCATGACCCGCGTTCCCATGGGCTCGGTCGCGACCTTGTTCATGAAAGAAGGCTTGGGCAATTATAAGTCGCCGCGCCTCGAAGAAAAATTCCCTGGCATCATGTTCAGCCAATTTGCTGGCGCGGAAATGATCGTGAAGAAGCATGGCTTCACCAAGGATGATATGGACGCTTTTGCGCTGGAAAGCCATTTGCGCGCCATCGCAGCGACCGAATCCGGGGCATTCCAGCGCGAAATCGTGCCGATTGAAGTGGATACGCCAGAAGGCCGCCAGCTTCACACGATCGACGAAGGCATTCGCTTTAACGCAACGCTGGAAGGCATTGCGGGCGTGAAGCTGCTGCAGGAAGGCGGCGCGTTGACGGCGGCATCGTCCAGCCAGATTTGCGACGGTGCATCGGCAGCGCTGATCGTTTCGGAACAGGCGCTGAAGGATCATGGTTTGACGCCGCGTGCGCGCATCCATCATCTGTCGGTGACTGCTGGTGATCCGATCATCATGCTGGAAGAGCCTTTGTTTGCCACCGAAAAGGCGCTGAAAAAAGCGGGCCTGTCGATCAATGACATTGATGCTTATGAAGTGAACGAAGCTTTTGCTTCGGTGCCGCTGGCATGGATGAAATATCTGGGCGCAGACCACAGCCGTCTGAACGTTCATGGCGGCGCCATTGCTTTGGGCCACCCCTTGGGCGCATCGGGCACCAAGCTGATGGCAACCCTGCTGGGCGTGCTGGATGCCAAGGGCGGCAAATATGGTTTGCAGACCATGTGCGAAGGCGGCGGTCAGGCCAATGTGACCATCGTCGAGCGCCTTTGATCGCAAAATTCGGCCGGGCCTGATAGGCTAGGCCAAACTCCCAATCCGCGCTGCCGCTGCTGTGTCCCTTTTTCAGGGCGCAGCGGCGGGGTGCGGTGTCCCTATAAGTAAAGGAATGACCATGAAGCTAGATTCGAGCGTTTCCGCCGTTGTTACGGGCGGTGCATCGGGCCTTGGTGCCGCCACTGCGCGCGCCTTGGCCGCAAAGGGTGTGAAGGTTGCTATTTTCGATCTGCAGGAAGAAAAGGGCAAAGCTCTGGCAGCCGAACTCGGCGGCGTTTTCTGCGAATGCAATGTGACCGACGATGCGTCGGTGGATGCCGCTTTTGAAAAAGCGCGCGCCGCCATCGGCCAAGAGCGTATCCTTGTGAACTGCGCCGGCACCGGCAATGCGATTAAAACCGCCAGCCGTTCGCGCGAAGATGGCAGCATCCGTCATTTCCCGATGGATGCGTTTAACGCGATCATCCAGATCAATCTGGTTGGCACCTTCCGCTGCATCGCCAAATCGGCGGCTGGCATGATGACGCTGGATCCGCAGGAAGATGGCGACCGCGGTGCCATCGTCAACACCGCATCGGTGGCGGCAGAAGATGGCCAGATCGGTCAGGCCGCCTATTCGGCATCCAAGGGCGGCGTTGTGGGCATGACCTTGCCTGTGGCACGTGACCTTGCATCGGAAAATATCCGCGTCAACACCATCCTGCCCGGCATTTTCGATACGCCGCTGCTCGCGGGTGCACCGCAGAATGTGCGTGATGCGCTGGGTGCGTCGGTGTTGAACCCCAAGCGTTTGGGTGACCCAGCTGAATATGCAAATCTTGCCATGACGATGATCGAAAACGGTTATTTTAACGGTGAAGATGTGCGCCTTGATGGCGGCATCCGCATGGGCCCACGCTAAGCGGCTGATTGCGGGCAGGCGCGGGCCGGATCGGCTCGCACCTTTCCGCTTTTGCCTATGGATCCCGCCAGATGCTGTGCCTGCCTTGAAGCAGGCGGCATCATCTGGCGGATTTTTTGTGAACGGACGCATAATGCCTTCTTTTGACCCCGCCCGGCTGGATATCGCCAATTATCGTCACAGCGCTCAGATAGAAACGCGGTTTCAGGATTTGGATCCGCTGGGCCATATCAACAATGTTGCCATGGCGGCGCTGTTTGAAAGCGGTCGTGTGCGTTTCAATCGCGAGATTCTGACCGCGCGGCAGGCGCGCGACGAAGGGGATCGCTGGCTGGTGGCGCGGGTGGAGATTAACTATCTGGCCGAAGCGCATTTTCCAGAAGCGGTGACCATTGCCCATAGCATTGGCAAGATTGGCAACCGCAGCTGGCAGATCGTCGGCGCCGCTTGGCAATCCGGCCAATGTGTGGCGCTATGTGATGCGACTTTGGTCTATCAATCGGCGACGGGCAAAACCTCCATCAGCGATGCGATGCGCGCCCAGCTGGAAAGCCTGCTCTTTCAGGGATGAGGCATGGTCGGGCGGTGACCCGTGAATTGCCGCCGCGAATATGTTTTAGGGCTGGGTGTCGGGCACCGAGCGGATCAGGTCGCGGCAAAAGCCGATCAGGCCGGTCTGGCGGCGGCGTTTCATCCGCTCTGAGCGCAAAATGGCCATCACCTGATCAAAGCAGGCCTCGACATCGTCGTTGATCAGCACATAATCATAAGCATCCCAATGGCTGATTTCATTGGCGGCCCGCGCCATGCGGCTGGCAATTACGGCATCGCTATCGGTGTTGCGACCGCGCAACCGGCGTTCCAATTCCGCCATGCTGGGCGGCAGGATGAAGACGCGGACCACATCGGGGCCGGCTTCTTGATATAATTGCTGCGCGCCCTGCCAATCGACATCGAACAGCACATCACGGCCGGATTGCAACATCGCCTCGACCGGCGCGCGCGGCGTGCCATAGCGATTGTCAAAGACATGGGCCCATTCCAGAAAATCGCCATTGGCGACCATATCTTTAAACCGGGCGACATCGATGAAATGATAATCTTTGCCGTCCACTTCGCCGGGCCGCATGGGGCGGGTTGTCGCAGAAATAGACAGGCCGATATCGGCATCCGCCGCCAGCAGTTTGCGCGAAATAGTGGTCTTCCCTGCGCCCGAAGGGGAAGAAAGAACGAACAACAGTCCGCGACGGTCCAAGATCGTGGTTTCAGCCATGGCCGCTCTTTGCGCGCAGCGCGCCCGGGGTCAAGCCCCCGGTTTTGGCGAGCAGGGCCGGGGTTCTCCCCCGACTATGGTGAAACTGCCCGGTGTTTGCCGGGCTGCTGGATCAGGGGGCGTCGGTGCTGCTAGCGCTGCTCTTGGCGTTTGCATCCGCTGCCGTTTCCGTGGCGCGAGCCTCCGCTTCGCGCCGTTCGGCCCATTTTTTGGTGAGATAACCAGCCGCAGCGGTGGCGGCGAGCGCGGCATAGCGCGCTGGAAACAAACGGCGCGCGGCGAACATCGCCCCTGCGCCAATAACCGCCCCGGCGATGGGATGGTTTTGCTTGCGGCGCCCCACTGCGCCGCCGATTACGCCGCCTATAATACGTCCTATCATGCCTGCTATGCTCCTCTGCCCCATTAATTCGCGACAGGCGCTTTGGGTTCCGGCCCGGTCATGCGGGCGGGATCCATCCATTGATCAAATAGGGCTTCATCCACTGTGCCAAGGGCCAGCGCCGCTTCCTTCAAGGTGAGTCCCTGCTCATGGGCATATTTGGCGATATTTGCCGCTGCATCATAGCCAATGGCGGGGGCAAGGGCCGTGATCAGCATCAGGGACTGGTGCATCAATTCATCAATGCGCGCCTGATTGGGCTGTAAATCGGCCAAGCAATGGGCGGTGAAACCGGCCATGCCGCGCGCCAGCAGATCAATTGAGCGCAAGATATTGGCCCCGATCAATGGCTTGAAAACATTCAGTTCCATCTGGCCTTGCAATCCGCCGACGGTCGCCGCCTGATGATTGCCGATAACCTGCGCCGCCACCATGGTGAGCATTTCGCATTGGGTTGGGTTGACCTTGCCCGGCATGATCGAACTGCCCGGTTCGTTCACGGGCAGGATCAACTCACCCAGTCCGGCGCGCGGGCCGGAACCGAGCAGGCGGATATCATTGGCGATTTTCATCAAGGCCACGGCCAGCGTATTGAGTGCGCCGGAAAAAGAGACCAAGCCATCATTGGCCGCCAGCGCTGCAAATTTATTGGGCGCGCTGGTGAAAGGGAAATGGGTGCGGCTGGCTATCGCCCGGGCCATGGCTTCGCCAAAATCGGCCGGGGCGTTCAGGCCGGTGCCCACGGCGGTGCCGCCTTGCGCCAGCGGTGCCAGATCGCGGTGCAGCGACTCATGCAGGCGCGCCCGACAGTCGCTGAGTTGGGCCGCATAGCCCGAAAATTCCTGCCCCAATGTCAGCGGAGTGGCATCCTGCAAATGGGTGCGGCCAATTTTGACGATATCCTTCCACCGCGCGGCCTTGCGCTGCAGATCCTGCTCCATCGCCCCTAGCGCGGGCATCAAATGGCGCTGGGTTTCAAGCACCGCCGCGATATGAAGCGCCGTGGGGAAGCAATCATTGGAGGATTGGCCCTGATTGACATGATCATTGGGGTGAACGGGCGATTTTCCGCCGCGCGTGCCCGCCAGCCGTTCATTGGCGATGCCAGCCAGCACCTCATTCATATTCATATTGCTTTGCGTGCCGCTGCCCGTTTGCCAGATGGCGAGGGGAAATTGCGCGTCAAACTCGCCCGCGATAACGGATTCAGCCGCCGCGATAATCGCATCGGCAATCGGCTGGGGCAGGCCATGATGGATATTGGTCGCCGCCGCCGCCGCTTTGATATGGGCGAGGGCGTGGAGGATAGGCAGCGGCATTTGTTCATGCGCGGGAAAAGCAAAATTGTGGCGGCTGCGTTCGGTTTGCGCGCCCCAATAAGCGGCGGCGGGAACGGCGATGCTGCCAAGCGAATCACTTTCCTGCCGCATATCCTTCATGTCGCAAACATCCTTATGATGATGACGGCGGCGGCCCATAGCGCCGCAACCACGCCCAATATTTGCCAATATCCGCCATCGCCCAGGCGGCGGCGCAGCCATGGCGCGCCGAGCCAAGCGATGATAAGCGCTGGCGTGAGGCAGAGCAAAGAAAAGCGCAGCAGCCCATCGGTGACCTGATCATCGGGGCGGTGGAGCCGAAACAAAGTCAGCCCCTCGACGCTCCACCAAAAGGCAGCCGTCAGCACGATCATGCCGGCTATGGCCCAATATTGCCAAAATCGGCTGGGCGGTGTGAATCCGCCGTTGGACATTTAGCGTTTCTTGCCGAAATCCACAGTCACAACATTGGAGCCATCTTCACTGGCGGTGTCGACACGATCATTTTCGCCATCTTCATCGGTAAGAATCTCTTCCCATTCCGAGTCGTCGACATGAAATTGCAGCCCGAAATCGACCGATGGATCGACAAAGGCGGTGATTGCGGAATAGGGAATCACCAAAGTGGACGGGATTTGGTTGAACGACAGGCCGACGCTGAAATGATCCTGTTCAATCTGCAAATCCCAATAGCGATTTTGCAGCACAATGGTCATTTCATCAGGGAATTTCGCCGCCAGATGGGTGGGAATAACCACGCCTGCCGCCTGCGTTTTAAATGTGATATAGAAATGATGATCGCCCGGCAGCCCGTCTGTATCGCCAATTTGGCTTAGCACACGGCCGACCACAGCGCGCAGGGCGTCCTGCACGATTTCATCATAAGGGATCAGGCTATCTTGCACATCATCTGTCATAGTTTTTCGGGGATGAACGGGCGAAGCCCATGGGTCAAGAGGGGAGAGTGATCTTGCCATGCAAATTGTCGCTGCTATGGGGCTAGATATGCGTACCGCCTCTGTCCAACGAACGACCAAGGAAACGGATATTTCCATCACCGTCAATCTTGACGGCACCGGCGAATATCAAGTTTCGACTGGCATCGGCTTTCTCGATCATATGATCGAGCAGCTATCCCGTCACTCGCTGATCGATATCAGCATGCAGGTGAAGGGCGACTTGCATGTCGACCAACATCATACGGTAGAAGACAGCGCGCTGGCGCTGGGCGAAGCCATGGCCAAAGCCTGGGGCGATAAGCGCGGTATCACGCGCTATGGCGAGGCACATGCCCCGATGGACGAAACATTGACCCGCTGCATATTGGATATTTCCGGGCGACCGCACTGCGTGTGGAACAGCGGCTTTTCGCAGCCGCGCTTGGGTGAGATGGATACGGAGATGATCTCTCACTGGTATCAAAGCTTTGCGCAAGCGGGCGGCATCACCTTGCATGTGGAAACCATCTATGGTGACAATAATCACCATATTGCGGAAAGCATGTTTAAGGCGCTGGCTCGCGCATTGCGGCAGGCGCTCACCATTGATCCGCGCAAAAGCGATTCGATCCCATCCACCAAGGGTGTGCTGTAAACCGCGTGATGGCTGGAACAGCCCTTATTGATTATGGCGCAGGCAATTTGCGCTCTGTCTATAATGCCTTAACAGCGGCTGGCGCAGATCAGATCTGCGTCACCGCTGATCCCGATATGGTGGCGAAGGCCGATCGCATCTTGTTGCCCGGCGTGGGCGCTTTTGCCGCTTGCATGCGGGGCCTGACCGCGATTGACGGATTGATCGACGCGTTGGAGCAGCGGGTGCGGGGCGACGGCGCGCCATTTCTGGGCATATGCGTGGGGATGCAATTGCTGGCCGAGGCGGGCGAAGAATATGGCCATCATCAGGGGCTGGGTTGGATCAGCGGCACGGTGAAGCCTTTTCCGTCTGCGCCGGATTTGCGCATTCCGCATATGGGCTGGAATGATGTGATCCCTGCGGCCCCCCATCCGGTGATCGCGCCGGGCGAGGCATATTTTTTGCATAGTTTTCATTTCGCTGATGCGCAGGATGTGGCTGCGACCAGCCATCATGGCGGGGAATTTGTTGCCGCTGTGGCGCGCGACAATATCATCGGCGTTCAATTTCATCCCGAAAAAAGCCAGGCCTATGGCCTCGCAACATTGAAAAGGTTTCTTGCATGGCGCCCCTGACGATTTTCCCGGCCATTGATTTGAAGGGGGGCCAGGTGGTGCGCTTGGCCGAAGGCGATATGGATCGCGCCACCATTTATGGCGATGATCCTGCTGGGCAAGCCGCTCTTTTTGCGCAGGCGGGTTCCGATCATTTGCATGTTGTCGATCTGGACGGCGCCTTTGCGGGGGCCAGCGTCAACGGTGCCGCCGTGGAAGCGATCATCAAAAGCTTTCCCGGTAAAGTGCAGGTTGGCGGCGGGGTTCGGGATCGGGCGGGCGTGGATCGTTGGCTGGGTCTGGGTGTGGACCGGGTGATCATCGGCACCGCGGCGCTGAAAGATCCGGATTTTGTGAAAAGCGCCGCCCGCGACTTGCCCGGCCGCATCGTGGTGGGTGTGGATGCCCGCGATGGTATGGTCGCCACCGAAGGCTGGGCCGATGTATCCGATGTGCGGGTGGAAGATTTGGCGCGCCGCTTTGAAGATGCAGGCGTTGCTGCCTTATTGTTCACCGATGTCGGCCGTGATGGTTTGCTGACGGGATGCAATATCGAAGCAACGGTAGCGCTGGCCAAGGCGGTGAGCATTCCTGTCATCGCCAGCGGCGGTGTGGCGGATATTGGCGATGTGCGCTTGCTGCGGCCACATGTGAAGGATGGCATTGAAGGCGTGATTTCGGGCCGGGCCCTTTATGATGGCCGGCTGGATCTGGCCGAAGCCATTGCGGCAGGCCGGGCATGAGCGTGCGTATCCGGGTGATCCCTTGCCTCGACGTCGCCGATGGCCGCGTGGTGAAGGGTGTGAATTTCGTCGATCTGCGCGATGCGGGCGATCCGGTGGAAGCGGCCCGCGCTTATGATGCGGCGGGCGCGGATGAGCTGTGCTTTTTGGATATTAGCGCCACCAATGAAGGGCGTGGCACGCTGCTGGATATGGTTCGCCGCACTGCTGAAGTTTGTTTCATGCCGCTGACCGTGGGCGGCGGCGTGCGCAGTGTGGAAGATGCGCGCACCTTGCTGTTGGCAGGGGCTGATAAGGTGGCCGTGAACAGCGCCGCTGTGGCGCGGCCGGAATTGATCGCGGATCTTGCGGATCGCTTTGGCAGCCAATGCGCCGTGGGCAGCATTGATGCGCGGCAGGTCGCCGAAGGGCGCTGGGAAATTTTCACCCATGGCGGCCGCAAATCGGCGGGCATCGATGCAGTGGAACATGCGATTCGTCTTGCCGAATTGGGGGCTGGCGAATTGCTGGTGACCAGCATGGACCGGGACGGCACCAAAGATGGCTATGATCTGGCGCTGACCCGGGCGATTGCTGAAGCGGTGCAGGTGCCGATTATCGCCAGCGGCGGGGTTGGTCATGTCGATCATCTGGTGGCCGGTGTGGTGGAAGGCAAAGCGAGCGCGGTGCTGGCGGCCAGTATTTTCCACTTTGGCGAAGCGACCATTGCTGAGGCGCATCAAAGATTGGCGGAAGCTGGGCTGCCGGTTCGCGCCCATTGATCTGCTGCCCCGGCGGCGCTGCTATGCCAGCAGGCCGGGGCACACAACCTAAAAACAGCTGATTTCTTGATCCGTTGCGGGCCAAAAGAGCCGCAGCGGCGCCAGTTCTTTGCCGCGATGCCAGTTTTTTATCGCTATGGTTGACGGCAGCCTAAGCGAGTGGAACTATTCCCTGATAAGAATGGGTTTAGGATCAATGGTGAGGGAGATGGTCGATGGCCAATGTCGCAGGGCCAAGCCATGGCGAAGAGTCAATTGCCGAGATCCAGCAATTTGCAGCCTTTCCTGCTGGAACACAGCGCTATATTCGCTTGTCGCTGGATATTGGCCTGCATCGACAGAATGCGGCTGAACGCTGGTCCCGCAATGTGGTGGAAGAAACCGCCATTCGCGCGCAGGCGCTAGTCTATGAGCGATTGGATCAGGTTCGCGCCCATATACCCGATGACAATGGCGGGGCGACCTTGGAATTATTTATGGCGCCGTTAATCGCCATATCGGCCTTTGATTTGACTCAGGGTCGGATTGAAAGCTTCTCCGCCTATAATTTTTTATATGAGCGCTTGCTGGGGGCGGCCACGCGCCCATGGTTGCTGTCAGCCTATTGCGCGGCGGCGAGTTTGCCGCATGTCCATCCAGACCGGCGAGCCAGCCTGCTGAAATCCATCAATGAAAGCGCGATTGCCGCCATATCATGGTCGGCTGCGGAGCCCAGTTTTTTCCCGCAATGGGTGGATAAGGTAGACGAAACACGGCCCGCCAATTGACAGGCCGTGTCTTTGGCCATGTTGGGATCGGAAGCGCTTAAGCGGCTATCCGCTCAGCGCGCTCCATAAGCCAAATCCGCTGGTGAGGGTCAGGATGATGCCGACCAATATCAGCATCAGCTTTGGCGGCAGCCTTTTTACCAGCATGGCGCCCAGCGGAGCCGCTGCGACGCCGCCAAGGATCAGGCCGAGCGTGGGGCCCAGAATATCCTCAATCCCCAGATGGAAGATGAAGGTGAGGGACACGGCAAGGGCCAGAATGAATTCGGCGCTGTTGACGGTGCCGATGACTTTGCGTGGCTCGCCGCCCTGAATCAACAGATTGGAGGTGACCACCGGTCCCCATCCGCCGCCGCCCGCCGCATCCATAAAGCCGCCGATCAGGCCGAGTGGAGCGACGATTTTGGGCTTCACAAATTTGGGCGGATAGAAAATTCCGCGCACCAGCAGCCAGATGCCGATGCCCGCCAAATAGGCCAATACAAAAGGCTTTACGACATTGCCGTCCAAGGATGAGAGCAAGGTTGCACCAGCAACGCCGCCGATCACGCCGGGGATGACAATGCGCCAAAACAGCGACCAATCGATGTTGCGATGAAGCAAATGACTGATCCCAGAAGCCCCGGTTGTAAAAATCTCGACCACATGAACACGGGCCGATGCGATGGCTGGCGGCACGCCGAGCACGGCCACCAGCAAGGTGTTACAAATGACGCCAAAGGCCATGCCCAGTGCACCGTCCACAAGCTGTGCGGCAAATCCGATCAGAATGAAGGGCAACAGGGCGGAAAAGTCGATGCCAGCGAAATCGATCATAAATTAATCCCAACTTTTTCAGTAGAGAAAGTGTAGGCATTGGTGACGCTGCATAGCCACAGCTTTTTTATATGGGGCGGTAAGGGAATTATTGGGTGCCCGCAGGCGGTCAAAAGAAACCTATATAAGACAGTTCGCGCGACCCCGCACCTAATTGACCAAGGGGCGTGGCAAATAATCACGCACATAATCGATGAAAGCGCGAAGCTTTGGCATCACCTGCTTGCGAGACGGGTAGTATAGGAACAGTCCGCTTGTGCTGGCAGCATGATCTGAAAGCAATAATATGAGCTCTCCGGATTCGATCATCGTGATCGCGGTGGGTTCTGCAACATATCCTATCGCGACACCTGCTTTAATAGCAACCATCATCGCATTGATATCATTCACGATCACTGGGCCTGACACGCCCATTTCAAACTGCCGATTGCCGCGCTGGAAATTCCAAGGTGCAAAATGGCCGGTGGCGTTGCGCAGGCGGACGCAGCGATGATCGCGCAGATCTTCGGGCGTTTCTGGGCGGCCATGGCGGCTGAGATAGGATGGCGCAGCGACAGCCACAAAACGAAAAGGCGGGCTGAGACGGATGGCAATCATATCCGCCTCCAGCGCTTCGCCCATACGGACTCCGGCATCAAAGCCGCCGATGCTGAGATCAGACAGGCTATCATCTGCGTAAATTTCCAACTCGATATCGGGATAGGTTTCGCAAAATCCGGCGATGATCGGTTCAAACAGCGGTTGCACCGCCCCCCGCATCAAATTGATTCGCAAGCGTCCGGCGGGCCGGTTGCCGAGATTGTGGGCAACTTCATAAGCATCCGTCAAACTGGAATAGGCAGGGGCGACACGCTCCAAAAACAGTTCGCCCGCTTGTGTTAAGCCAACACTGCGGGTTGTTCGCATGAATAGAGGCACGCCAACTCGTGCTTCAAGTGCTTTAATAGACTGGCTAATTGCTGATGGAGATACGCCCAAGTCGCGGGCCGCTGCAGAGAAGCTTCGTCGATCCGCTACACGCAGAAATGCTTCGATGCCATCGAGTACTCCGGGAGGGATTGCTAAATTGTGCTTCAAAGTGCTTGCAGATTATCGCCAATTATCTAATGGCGCAAGCGACGCTAAAATGCATTTCGTAATGAAACTAAAGGAGCTTCTCCCCATGTCGCATAAATCCATTCTGAATCGCCGCATCTCTACTCTGCTTTTGGCTGCTGCTGGCAGCGCGCTGGCCCTGAGCGCGGTCGCTGTGGCACCGGCGCAGGCCAATGCCCGTGACTATCGTTGCGGCGGTCTGGCTGAACAGGCGCGTTCGGCTGCTGAAAATGCAGATGCGAGCAAGCAGCGCGTTGCCAAGCGCTATGTCGCCACTGGTCTGAAGCTGTGCGAAGCTGGCAATGAGCGCGCAGCGGCCCAGCAGTTCCGCTCGGCGCTGAAAGCATCGGGCGTTGAAGAAGTTCAGGCCGCTGCTGAATAAGGCGGGCTTTCTTCCCCCAAGGAACCAACGGCGGCTTCGAAAGGGGCCGCCGTTTTTCTTTGCAGCGGTCTTGCGCTGCGCCCTTGGCCGAATGGGTTCATCCGCCGCGTGCGTTAATCGGCTGGCGGTGCGGAGGCTTGCGGCGCGGCGGGGGGTGGCTGTTTGGGATTGCTGGCGCTGGCTGGCGGTGTGCGGCCCAGTTGAAGCTGGGCGTCGCCTTGATTGGTGATCCGCACATCTAGCTGATTGCCCCCAATATCCGCTGAAAGGGCCGCGCCATTCTGATCGACGCTGAGGGTTGGCAGCGCTGTAGGCGCAGCGGGAATATCTGGCGCATCCATCGGAACAACCGGCCCATCGCTATTCTTCTTGGCGGGCCGTGCCGGGGCCTTGCCCGCGGCGGACATCATGAAATCACGCCATATGCGGGCGGGAACGCCGCCGCCGCTGACGCCCTTCAGCGGCTGATTATCATCCCGGCCCATCCACACGCCGACGACCAGATTATTGGCATAGCCGATAAAGAGGGCGTCACGATTGGCCTGACTCGTGCCGGTTTTGCCGAAATTGGCAATTGGCAGTCGGGCGGCGCGGCCGGTGCCGCGGTTGACCGCCGCGCGCAGCAATTTTTCCATATCTTCGTGAACTCGGCCGCCGAAGCTTTTGGGGCCCCAGATCAGCCGTTCGATCCAGCTATCCTCTGGCACAGCAAAGGCGCGCGGTTCGACCGGATAGGCGTTGGCGGCAATGCCAGCATAGGCTGCGGTCAATTCCATCAGCGTTAAGGCCGAGGTGCCCAGTGCGAGGCTGGGATCATCTTCGGCCAAGTGCGAGCGGATGCCCAAATCGCGGGCGGTGCGGATCACGGCGCCGCTGCCAACCTCTTCAAACAGGCGCACGGCGGCGACATTACTGGAACGGGCAAAGGCTTCTTCCAGCGTGATATCGCCGGAATAGCGGTTGCTGGCGTTTTTGGGGCGATAGGCGACATCGGTGAATTCCGCGTCTGAAATGCGATCATCCGGGCGCCATCCTGCGCGCAAAGCGGCCAGATAGACAAAGGTTTTAAAGGTGGATCCCGGCTGGCGGCGGGCCTGTGTCGCGCGATTGAAAGGCGAGGCGGCATAATCATGGCCGCCGATCATCGCCACAACCTCTCCATTGGGGCGCATGGCGACCAGCGCGACCTGCGCGCCGCCTTGTTTGGCCTGTGCCACCGCCCGGCGCGCGGCGGCCTGAAGCCGGGCATCCAAGGTGGTGGTGATGGTCTGGCGAGCATAGCTGACATCGCTGAGCTTGCGCGCCTCTGGCAGCGCCCAATCGGCAAAATAGGTGCCGGTGGGCAGCATATTGCGCGCGCGCACATCAATGGCCGGCGCGCGGATCGCTTTGGCTTGATCTTCGCTGAGATAGCCCGCCGCGACCATGGCCCGCACGACCAGCTTCATGCGCTTTTCGGCCAAATCATAATTGCGGGTGGGCGCAAGGCGGGACGGCGCCTGCACCAAACCGGCCAGCATCGCCGCCTGCGCCGGGGTTAGATTTTCCGGTTGGCGATAGAAATAATGCATCGACGCGGCGCGCAGGCCATAGCTGTTGTCGCCAAAATAGGCGTTGGACAGATAGCGTTCGAGAATTTCGTCTTTGGTGAGCCAAGCTTCCAGCCAAAAGGCAATTAACGCCTCGCGCGCCTTGCGGGTGACGCTGCGTTCGGGCGAAAGGAACGTGAATTTGGCCAATTGTTGGGTGATGGTGCTGCCGCCTTGGGTGCGGCCCGTGGTCACATTGCTCCAAAAAGCGCGGGCAATGCTGCGCGGATCAATGCCCCAATGCGAATAAAAGCGCCGATCCTCAATCGCCAGAAACGCTTGCTTCACATGATCGGGCAGCTCTGCCGCAATCACCGGCCGGTCCACAATGGCGCCGCTGCGGGCGATGGGGGTGCCATCGGATGCCAGCAAGGTGATTTGCGGCGGCGCAATGGGTTCCAAGGATTTGGAAAGCGGGGCGGTGATCGCCAGCCACCCTATCAGCAGCAGCATCACGGCTAGAAAGATCAGCAAGGCCCGCTTGATCCGCCGGGGCCAGAGGGATGGCGCGCGCGCCGGGGTGCCAAGCTCCAGCCCATCCAGATAATGGGTTTCAAGGGGCGCAGGCGAATCAGCCGGTGAAGGCGCGAAAGGAGGCTGGGCAGTCATTGTCGCTATGCGTTTTATAAGAGCAATACAGGCTTGGCAACGCGGCTGCTTCTCATGCCGTTAGGCGGGGCAGCGTATCGCGCTTTCCTTACTGCCATGGCTTTGAATCTGGATGGTCTCGCCAGAGGGAGATAGGCGCATCACTACATAGTTTTTGGCGCCGTCCGGCAGCGTGACTATGGTCAATATTTCTGGGGCATAGCGGTGCCGCCGCGCGGGCAGCCGCATCGGTTTGCCGGATTGCAGCATCGCTAGGGTGATGGTGGGCGGCGGCGGAACAAAGCTTTGGACGGCGCTGAGCTTTTGCTTGGCGATGATCGCTTGATTGGTGATCAGCAAATTGTCCTTCGCGGCGGATTGGCCGCTGGCGTCATCCCAATATTGGGGGGCCAGACAGGCGGCCTGATCCTTGGCCCAATGGCCCCGCATAGCAGGTGGAATCAACACGCGGTCCAGCGGGATATAGGTTCGCCGCGCATTCATCGGGCCGGTGATCAGCGCCCCATTGCTTTCGATGCGAATGCCCAAAATTTCCGGTTTGGCGGGCGATGGTGGGGTGATGCGGGCCGGTGGGGGGCTATCGGGCACGATCACCACCACGGGCTGGGGATCGGCGGGGTTTCCCATCGCGGCAGCCATGGGCGCGATGCTGGCCACAGCGAAAGCCAAGGCAAGGCTGGCGGCATCAGCCAAGGCGGAACGGCTTTGGCGCGGGGCGTGGCTGTTGGCTGGACCGACCGTGATGGACTGCGTCAAATCATGCGTTCCTTTGTCGATAGAATTACGGCCTATAGCCCGCAGCCCGCAGCCCGTGCCCCATAGCGCCTAGGCCGTGCACCAATAGTGGGGGTGATCATGGCCACCACTGTGCCTTATTGTCGTCGGATTGCTGCGCCGCTTAATCTTCGGTGTCGATGCCCTGATATTTCAATTGCAAATAGCGTTCACGGGTGGCCAGCTTGTCCATTTCGCCCGCCGCCAAATTGCGCGCGGCATCGCCAATTTCGCGTTCCAGCATTTGCAGTCCGCCGACCAATGTATCGTCGGGGGTGCGGCCCGCATGGGCTTCTTTGCGCAGGCCCGCGGGAATGCGCTGATAACCCGACACCAATTCCGGCAAATCATCGCCGACCAATTTGCGAATATGGCTGGCGGCGGGGCTGTTAGCTTCCAATGTTTGCAATTGCGGGGCGAGCAGATCGAGCTGCACGCCGATATTGTCGATCAATTGGCGGGCCGGTGGCGGCAGGGCCGGGCGCTGGGCCTCCAGCCAGATTTCGGTGCGGCCAGCCAATTGCTTCAAATCGGTGCGCGGCAAGTCTTCGCGGCGCGGTTCCGGAAAGGCGGGATATTTGCCAAAGACAAAGGCCGCCGCCGCCATCAACAGCAACAGCGCCAAAAATCCCATTATGCCCAGCGGCTGGACAAAGGTGCCGAACAGCACACCCGCCACCAGCAAGGCGCCCATGGCGATTAATATCCGGCCCACTTTTTTGGCCACATGCTGATAGCGTAGCGCTTTGCTTTTGGTGCCGATCGGCCGCAGCCGCTTGCGCGACCGTTCAATCGCTTTTTCACCGAGGCGGATGATTTTATCCGTTTCGCTCATCAACCGGGTCAGCCTTCTAGTGCGGCCAGCGGGCTATCGGCACCGCCGACGCTATTTTGTGCCTGTGATGCCCCCTCGGCACGGGCGATATAGCCCTTGGACTTGGCCACTTCGCCTTCCAATGTGGTGACGGTGGTTTTCATCGTATCAAGCGCCTTGAGCTTGAACGTGTCGATGGCGTCCATCGTGTCATAAATATTTTGGAAAGCGCGTGACAATGTTTCCATCGGAATGGTGCTGGATGCCGCCTGTTCATGGATGCGGGCGCTATTGTCTTTCAGCATTTTCGATGTGCCATCAATGATGCCAGCGGTTGTGCTGTTCAGCGCGGTAATCTGATCCAACACCAATTTCTGGTTGGTCATCGCCTGCGCCACAGTGATCGCAGTTTTCAGCGCGCCGACGGTGGTGGTGCTGGCGCGGTCCACGCCCTTGACCAATTCGACATTGTTTTTCTTGACCAAATCCAGCGCCAAATAGCCCTGAACCGTCACCGCCATTTGGGTCAGCAGATCCTGCGTGCGCTGGCGGGCATAAAATAGCGCATTTTCGCGCAGCAGCTTGGCCTTGGCGGGGTCGCTATGGTCCAGTTCGCCCGCTTTGGCTTCCAGCTTTTCGTCCAAGGTGTGGGCGATGTGGATCATCTGTTCCAGCTTGCCCATGGATTCCCACATTTTGCGGCGTTCCACGTCGATAGCCGCATTGTCCATCAACAATTCGTCTTTGCCATTGGCGAGCGCGGTCAAAATTGCGCCAATATGGCTTTGCGCGCTTTTATATTGGGCGAAATAATTGCCCACTTTGTTGCCGAATAATTTGCTGAAAAATCCGCTTTTGCTGACCAGCTTGCCATTGGCGGACGGATCCAATTTTTCGACGGTGGTGCGCAACTCGATCAGATTTTTGCCAATATTGGTATCACGGTCCATCGCCTTGATCGGACGGTCTAAAAAGCGGTTGCTGTGGCTGGCCGCATCCAGCATTTCTTTGCGGCCCATATTGGTAATTTGGTCAATGCGCTTGCCAAATTCGGGCGAATTTTCGTCTTGCGCCACCAGGTCATCGATAAAACCATCGACCCGTGTTTCCAACTGCGATTTCTGCTCGGTGGAAAGAGGCACAAGGCCCGCCGCCTTTTCCGGGGCGATGGAGGGCAAGGGATCCGGCGGCGTCAGGCTGAGCGCGTCGGTTGCAGTGGCGGTTACGGTTGCTTCGCTCATTCTCAAATCCTTAACTAAGCCCCTGACTTTTGCCGAATATGGCATCAGCGCCTGTATTGTTCAACCATTACACTGCGGAAAATTGCCCAGCGCGCTGCGCCAATAAGGGCGCGATCCATGCCGAGATGATCAATTGCACAGTGTGATAGATAAGGATCGGCACCAGCACCATGCCCGCGGTTGCCGGATCAAAGAGTGTCGCGGCCAAAGGTGCGCCAAAGGCGATGCTTTTTTGGCCGCAGGCAAAGAGCATGGAAATGCGATCCGGTCGCGGCAACCCCAGTTTTTTCCCTAACAGCCAAGCACCGTAAAAAGCGAAAAGCATCAGCAGCATGACGCCTGCGCCGACAATGGCCAGTTCCTGCCCTTGCAACTGATCCCAAATGCCCGCGACCACAGCGGCCGAAAAGGCGACATAAACGGCGATGCAAATGGTGGTGCGGTCCATATAAGTGACGATGCGTTTGTTGGCGAGGGCCCAAGGGCGCAGCCATTTCTGGCACAATTGCCCGGCAACAAAGGGCAGCAGCAAAATGGATATGATGCGCATCACGCCGTCTGTCTGAATCGCGCCTTCACTGCCCGCCGCCACGGCGAACAAAAAGGGCGAAATCAGAACAGCAGCGATATTGAGGATGCCCGCCGCCACAACACTGGCGGCGACATTGCCACCAGCGAGGCTGGATGCTGCGGTGGCGGATTGCACCGTGGACGGCAAAATGCCCAGATAGAGAAAGCCCAGCGCAACGGTGGGGGGCAGCCAAGGAGCGCTGGCTTGTTGTGTCAGCCAGCCAGCGATGGCCATGGCGCCAAAGCAAAACAGGAAAATACTGCCCTGCAGCCGAATATTGCGCAGGCCCTGTAACACTTCTTGGCGCGGCAGGCGCACACCATTCATGAAGAACAGCAGGATGAAGGCCAAGGTGGAAATCATGTCCGCGATGGGCACGCCAGCGCCCTGCGCCGGGAAAAGGCTGGCCGTCAGCAGAATCAGCAGCAGGATGGGGACCAGCGGGTCCGGAAAGATTTTCGCAAACATCGGTGCCAGCGATGGCGCGCTGGTCGGGGCTTGGCAAGCGGCGAAAGCGGCTTATGGGCGGCATATGGCCAAAATATTGATCCTCGCTGCCCTCGCCGAAGAGGCGGATGCTGTTTTCCCCGATAGTGAATCCCGCGCCGCTTATGCTCATGGCTTTGCTTGTCGGCAATTGATCGCCGCCGGGCATGAACTGGCGATTGTGACCACGGGTCTGGGCAAGGTGAATGCGGCGCTGGCAGCGGGGCTGTTTGGGGCCGAGGCGGATCTGTGGTTGATGACGGGAACTTGCGGCGCGCTGGATGCCCGCGCCGGTGCCTATTGGATCGCCGAGGCGGTGCAGCATGATTATGGAACGGCGACCAGCGGCGGTTTCCGGCGCTATCGTGCTGGGGAATGGCCGCTGGGAGAGGCGGGGGCGCTGAGCTTTGCCGCAATGCCCGATGCTGGCCTTGGCCTGCCCCATGCCCGCATTGCCACCGGCGATAATTTTGTGGCGGATGCCGCCGCTGCGGCCGAGATGCGAGATGCGCTGAATGTGCAGCTTGTGGATATGGAGGTTGCCGCCGTGGCGCAGGCCGCTGATCGCTGTGGCCGACCATGGGGGGCGATCAAGGCCGTGACGGACGAAGCCGATGGTGCCAGCAGCGATGATTTTCATGCCAATTTGCGGCGCGCGGCCTTGCAGGCGGCAGAGGCGATAGAAAGGCTGGTCGCGGTTTGGCTGGGCCCGTCAGGGCGCGACGAGGGACAGTTGCTGGAAAGCGCTGTGGCGCTGGATTAAGAGGGCTGGGGGATTAGAGGGTTGGGGGCTGAGATGACTGGCAGCGTCGCGCAAGTGAGCGGCTGTGACCAAGCCGAAGTTTGCGCATATTGCCGAAAGATTTCAGCATGATCATGGCGTGCCTGCGGCCGCCATTATTATGCTTTAATTTCACGAGATGAAACACAGCCCGGGTGATGGCTGGCCCATTGGCGTTCCTTATCTGCCATGAAGGAGGGCGGACTAGATCCCAAATTATTTCCCGATGCTCGGATTTGTGCGGCAAGCGGCAATTTTGTTGCTCATTCACTTGGCGTCTGCTAGGGGCCCGGCGTCTCGCGGTACTTCAGGTGCCGTCCATTCCATACAAGGCCCAACGCATGTCTTTGCGCAATATCGCCATCATCGCGCACGTCGATCATGGCAAAACCACCCTTGTCGATACTCTTTTTCGGCAGTCGGGCACGTTTCGAGAAAATCAGCGCGTTGATGAGCGCTCCATGGATAGCGGCGATCTGGAAAAAGAACGCGGCATCACCATTTTGGCCAAATGCACCTCGGTTGAATGGGGTGAAGGCGATCAGAAGACCCGCATCAACGTGGTCGATACCCCCGGTCACGCGGACTTTGGCGGCGAAGTCGAACGTATTTTGTCGATGGTCGACGGGGTGATTTTGCTGGTGGATTCGGCCGAAGGCCCGATGCCGCAAACGAAATTTGTTACCAGCAAGGCGCTGGCTTTGGGCTTGCGCCCGATTGTGGTCGTGAACAAGATCGACCGCAGTGATGCGCGCCCAGCCGAAGTGCTGGACGAAGTGTTCGAGCTGTTTCTGGCATTGGAAGCATCGGACGAGCAGCTGGATTTCCCCATCCTTTATGCTTCGGGCCGGTCTGGCTTTGCATCCACCGATCCGACTGTGCGCGAAGGTAGCTTTCAGCCTTTGTTTGAAACGATCATCAACCATGTTCCGGCCCCAGGGCTGGACACCAGCGGTCCTTTCACCTTTCTCGCTACCCTGCTCGACCGTGATAATTTCATCGGCCGGGTGCTGACCGGTCGGGTGCAATCGGGCACGGTGAAGGTCAATCAGCAAATTCATGCGCTGGATGCCGATGGCAAGGTGGTGGAATCGGGCCGTGCATCCAAGCTGCTGGCGTTTCGCGGGCTAGACCGCGTGCCGGTGGATGAGGCGCGCGCGGGGGACATTGTCGCCATCGCGGGCCTGACCAACGCCACCGTTGCCAACACTATTGCGGATATTTCCGTGAACGTGCCGATTCCGGCGCAGCCAATTGATCCGCCCACCTTGTCGATGCGCTTTGCGGTGAATGATTCGCCGATGGCAGGCCGCGAAGGCAGCAAGGTGACCAGCCGGATGATCCGTGATCGCCTGATGCGCGAAGCGGAAACCAATGTCGCCATTCGCATCACGGAAAGCGCCGATAAGGATAGTTTCGAAGTGGCGGGCCGCGGCGAATTGCAATTGGGCGTGCTGATTGAAACGATGCGCCGCGAAGGATTTGAGCTGGGCATCAGCCGTCCGCGCGTGCTCTATCGCGAAGATGAAGATGGCAAGCGCACAGAGCCTTATGAAAGCGTTGTGATCGATGTCGATGATGAATTCACCGGCACTGTCGTAGAAAAGATGCAGGTCCGCAAAGCGGAATTGACCGATATGCGCCCATCGGGCGGCGGAAAAACCCGCATCACCTTCTCGGCACCGTCACGCGGGCTGATCGGCTATCATGGCGAATTCATGTCTGATACGCGCGGCACCGGCCTGATGAACCGGCTGTTTGAAAAATATGGGCCTTATAAGGGCCAGATTGATGGCCGCAAAAATGGCGTGCTGATTTCCAATGGCGCGGGCGAAGCTGTGGCTTATGCACTCGGCCCCTTGGAAGATCGCGGCATTTTGTTCGTCACCAATGGCGAGGCGCTTTATGAGGGCATGATCATCGGCGAAAATGCCAAGCCAGATGATCTGGAAGTTAATCCGATGAAGTCCAAACAGCTGACGAACTTCCGTTCGACCGGCAAGGATGACGCCATCCGCCTGACGCCGCCGCGCAAAATGACGCTGGAACAGGCCATCGCTTATATTAATGATGATGAAATGGTGGAAGTGACGCCAGATAATATCCGGCTGCGCAAGGCGATATTGGATCCCAATGATCGCAAAAAAGCATCACGGAAAAAAGACGCAAGCTAGATTAGGATGGGGCGGCAGATTATATTTCTGCCGCCCTTTTTCTTGACTTCTGTGTCAGCCGAAATCCTGCGCTGGCTTAAAATGCGCAGGCTGTAACGTGGTGTAATACCGTCAAAACGCGAGTAGATTTCTTTGTCCGCGCCGATAACGCTGTTATAATCAGGCCACGTGAAATTTGAGCATGGTCTGGCATAAGTGATGGTATTTGGGCATGAAATTCGCCGATTAAAGGCCGAACATGCCGAATTGCATGCTCTGTCATCCTTGTTGTTGGCGTCATGTGACGCCCGCCAGCCCGCTCAAGATTCACAGATAGTCGCAATTGTGCAGCAATATTGCATCCTGTTGGCGCGGCATCTGAAATGCGAGGATTGGATCCTCTACCCCCGCATAGAGGATTATATGGGCCTTTCTGTGCGGCGGCTGGCCGAGGATATTTTGGCTGATTATGGTGATTTGAGCACGCGTTTGGCGGTGTATGAACAGCGATGGAGCGGCGCGGAGTTGACTCAGGACTGGGCTCATTTTTGCTGCGATACCATAGCCTTGCTGCATCATGCGGCAGCGCGGGCCGCGCAAGAGGAAAAGCATCTGTTTCCAGCCGCAGCGGCGGATTATGCTGGGCATCGCAATGGAGCCTGATATGGCGCCGGGGTTGATTTGCTGGGCTGTCTCGCTTAGCGGCTGCGATCAAATCCCGGAGAAACTGAAATGACCGATACACCTCCTGATCATATGTCGATCAACCCGCGTTCGCCGCATTTTGATATGGAAGCCCTGCAACGTGGCATCGGCATCCGCTTTAAAGGCAAGCAGCGCCACGATGTGGAAGAATATTGCCTGTCCGAAGGCTGGATTCGGGTGGCCGCTGGCAAATCCAAAGATCGCTTTGGCCAGTCTATGACGATTAAGCTGAGCGGGGATGTGGAGGCTTGGTTCGAAGATATTGCGCAGAATGAGGCTGGCAGTGATCAGCCGGATGCGGCGGCGCAGGGCGACGCTTAAGATTCCAAATCGCCGCTGGTCTAATGACTGGCGGCGCTTTGCTTTATGGACTAGGGGGGGGCGATTAAAATGGGTCGCCGTAAGTGTTTCGCTGGCTTAGCGCAGCGATGAGGCAATAAGATCGAGGCCGTTGCCGGGCGTCCAGCCATTTTGGGCCCATAGCGGCGCTGCGGGCGCCGCTTTTTGAGGGGCGCGATCCACCGCATCTGGATAGATGAAGCCGTCCACCGGGTTGGCGCGCAGGCCCAGATCACCAATTGGCGCATACCAGACCCGCACCACGCTCCAATCATTGGCGGCGCTGACGTCCTTCACGCGAACATTGCGTTCAATCTGGCCGCGGCGGTTGCCGATGGGCGACCAATTGGCGTGATCAATCATAATCTCGCGATCATTCACCACTTCGCGCACCACAGCGACATGGCCCAGCGGCATAGCCCGGGTGCTGGAAAAGGAGATGACCGCGCCTTTGCGCGGTTCATTGCCGCGGGCATAGGCAGATTCAGCCTGCGACCACCAGCTTTTGGCATTGCCGAATAAATTGACGCCAGATTCGGCGCGGGCAAAGGGAACGCATTGTAAATAGCCGCTGGCCAAGGCCGGAACGCTGACAGCGAGGCTTGCCGCCATGCCAAGGGCAGTAAAGCTTTTGCCCAATGTCCGACCGATATTCATGGAAAGCGACCCCTGTTTTCCGTTTGCCCGAAGGTGGAGATCGTTCTTGCCGCGCGAATCCGAAGCTACCAGTCGGAAGCGATGAATGGCCTTGGCCCTGCGATTAACCGCAGGGCAGGGAGAAATCTGGCGGCGGCTCTATCGACGGCATGATTTTCGGGCCGCCGATAGGGCAGCCCGGAAAATACATGGCGAGTGATGCTATGCCGAGCGGTTAAGCAGCGATATCGAAAGGCAGAATTTCGCCAGACAAATATTGCGCCCGCGCTTTGGAACGGCTGAGTTTGCCAGAGGATGTGCGCGGCAGGCTGCGCGGCGGCACCAGTTCGATCAGGCAATTCATCCCCGTGATGGCGCGCACCCGTTCGCGGATGGTTTCGCGCAGGGCGGCGCGTTCATTGCCATCGCTGGTGCGGCATTGCACCAGCACGGCGGGCGTTTCTTCGCCGCCTTGGGTGGTGATGGCAAAGGCCGCAATATCGCCGGATTTAAAGCCCGGAAGCTGTTCGACCGCCCATTCAATATCCTGCGGCCAATGATTTTTGCCGTTGATGATGATCATATCCTTGGCGCGGCCAACGATATAAATATAACCGTCTGACAAATAACCCATATCGCCGGTGTCCAGCCAGCCATCGGCCATGCAGGCCTCTGTCGATTCTGGATCGCGATAATAGCCGGTCATCAAGGATGGGCCAGTGCACCACACTTTGCCGACAATTTTATCTGGCACAATCTGACCATTTTCGTCGCGAATTTCTATGGTCATATCGCGCACGGCGCGGCCGCAATTGACGATAGCGCGATAGCGGGTTGGCCGGTCGCTGTCGCCGGAGACGCCGGATAATTCTGTTTCTTCGACCAGCTCCACCACAATGCCTTCACCCGGCGGCATGATGGAAACGGCCAGTGTCGCTTCGGCCAAGCCATAGCTGGGCAAAAAGGCGCTGGCGCTGAAACCGGCATCGCCAAAGGCGTCGACGAAATTTTGCATCACATCGGGGCGGATCATATCGGCGCCATTGCCCGCGACGCGCCAGCGAGCCAGATCGAAACGCTCTGCCACATTGGTTTGGCTGGAAATGCGGCGGGCGCAAATATCATAGCCAAAGGTGGGTGAATAGCTGAGGGTGGTGCCCTGATTGCGGCTGATCAAATCCAGCCACGCCAGCGGGCGACGTGCGAAATCCTCGGTCTTGAGATAGTCCACCGAGACTTGATTGGCGACCGGTGACAGCAGGCAGCCAACCAGCCCCATATCATGATACCAAGGCAGCCAGCTGATGCAGCGATCCGTGTCCACCAGCTTCATGCCATGCGAATGGGCCGCCAGATTGTTCAGCAAGGCGGCATGGGTGACGCCCACGCCGTGCGGGAATCGGGTCGATCCGCTGCTATATTGCAAATAACATGTCTCATCCGATTTTTGTTCAGGCAGATCGGCAACAGGCGCGTCATTCTGCGCGAACAGGGTCCAATCCATCGGAGCAACATTTTTCGCGGCGGCGGCTTGTTCGGCCATAGGCGCAATATCTGGCGGGAAAAACAGCATCACCGGATCGCAGCTTTCCAGCTGAACCATTAGCTGACCGACATAGGATTCGCGGCCGCCAAAGCTGGTAGGCAGGGGCAGCGGAACCGGCCATGCGCCAGCATAGATGGTGCCAAAGAAAAGCGCCGCAAATTCCGGACCGGTTTCGGCAACCAGCGCGATGCGATCACCCGGCTTGATGCCAGCCGCGATCAGGCGATAGGCCGCCTCAAGCGCATCTGCTTTCAGCTCGCTATAAGGATAGGGGCGCACCAATTTCCCACGCGGATCGTGGAAATTCAGGCCGCGCGATCCTGATGCGGCATAGTCCAAAGCTTCGCCAACGGTGGCAAAGTCAGAAAAGCGGCGCGGCTGGGAACAGGCGGTGGCCGTCGGCAGCAAAGTATCGACAGCGGCAATGGAGTTTTGGGTCATAAGCGATGCTTGATCCGACGAAATCGGACCTGCGGCAGCCTTCATGTCAACAGAAGCGGTCATGGGGGCGTGCGCGATCCTTGCAAGTTAGAACAATTAAGCCCTGATCGGGATTTCTTCCGATATGGCGGTTCAGCTCGTTCTCAATCTGACCGGACTGTGGCACAAACATGGCATATGAGCCAAGCCCCCACTCCAACTGATCGAATCAAGCGGCCGCTGGATGCAGCCAAGCTTGACGAACTGGCGCTTGCCTATGTCGCGCGCTTTGCGACGTCCAAGGGCAAGTTGGCGCGCTATTTGTCACGGAAAGTCCGCGAATCCAAGTGGATTGATGCGCAAGATAGCAATGAAGTGCTGGCTGTTGCGGTCGCCAAGATGGAGCGGCTCGGCTATTTGGATGATCGCCACTATGCCCAGATGAAAAGCGGCGCGATGATGCGGCGGGGGTTGGGGCCGCAACGGGTGCGGGCGCAATTGCGCTTTGATGGCGTGGATGAAGCCGATAGCGACGCGGCGATAAGGATCAGCGATGATGAAAGGCTGATGGCGGCGGTGCGCTTTGCGCGCCGCAAAAGGCTGGGGCCCTTTGCAGCGGAAGCCATGCGTGATGGCCCCGACGATCGGGCTCGGCGAGAAAAGCAGGTCGCCGCTTTTTTACGCGCGGGCCATGATATGGGTTTGGCGCGTCGGATTTTGGCGATGGCGCCGATGGATATGCCGCAGCCGGAGGAGGTTGTGGCTTGGCTGAACGACGAGTGAGCGAAGGAAGGCACTTTTTCGTCAGAGTATCGGCTTAAAATGACAAGGAAAATGCCAGATATCTTGTTTGGCGCTTGCGAAGCATCGCTGCTTGGCTGTAAACGCGCGTGCTATGAGCATCTTGGGTAAAATTTTCACATGGTGGAATGGCGCCACTATCGGGACGCTGCTGAACAGCTGGCGCACCGGCGAACAGGTTGGCGAGGATCATCTGGGCAACCGTTATTTTCGCGCACGCAAGGGCGATCGTCGCTGGGTGCTTTATAATGGACCGAATGACGCTAGCCGCGTTCCTGCCGAATGGCATGGCTGGTTGCATCGCACCTTTGACGAATTGCCATCGGAAATGCACGCCGCGCCGCGGATCTGGCAGGCCGAATCAACCCCCAATCTAACCGGCACGGTTCAAGCCTATCGCCCGGCAGGGGCGTTGGAACGGGGCGGCCAGCGGGCGCGGGCGACCGGCGATTATGAGGCCTGGCGGCCCGGCGCCGAGTGAGCGTGGGATGATCCGGGGCTCGTCGCTGCGCCTATCGCGGATGCGCACGTCCGGCGCTGTCGCCGGGCTGATGCTTCTGGGCTTGCTTGCGGGATGCGGCAAAGCTGATAGCGACAAAAAAAGCGCTCAAAGCGTGCCGGTGGAATTGAAAAGTGCGGAAACGCTGCCAGCCAATAGCGAGGCGCTGCAAGGGGTGACCCCCATGGCCGAGCGGGTGGCGGTGCTGGGCTTGCTCAACAAACGCAATGGGTTGGTGCAAGAACTCACCATGAAGCCCGGTGAATCGCAGCGCGCGAGCAATGTGATTGTGCGCCTGCGGGCTTGTGAGCAAACCGCGCCATGGGAAAATTATCCGGAAACCGGCGCTTTTGTGCAATTGGTTGTTTTGAATCGCGGCGATCAGAAATGGTATCGCGTTTTTTCTGGCTGGCTCTTTCGAGAACGGCCGGAACGCAATGTGATTCAGCATCCGATTTATGATGTGTTCGTCAAAAGCTGCGCGATGACATATCCTGGTGGGGAAGCGGTAGCGCCGCCATCGGCAGGCCCGGCTGGCGAAGCGGGCAAGGCTGATGCCAGCGCATCCAGTGCGGTCCAGTCCCCAGCGGCAAATGGCGGGGCAGGTGGATCGGGTAGCGGCCAAGACGGTGCCTCTGCAGCCTCCGCTCCTGCAACCGCTGCGCCCGCACCGGCTGCACCTTCACCCGCTGCGCCCGAAAGCACCGAATAAAGCCGATCCAAATAGCGGCGCTGCGGCATTTCAATGGCACCGAGACTCGCCAGATGTGGGGTCATAAATTGGCAATCGAGCAATTGCCAGCCGCCGACGGTTAAGCGGGCGACCAGATGCGCCAACGCCACCTTGCTGGCGTTGGGAATGCGGCTGACCATCGATTCGCCAAAAAAGACCCGGCCCAGCGACACGCCATAAAGCCCGCCCACCAACGCGCCATCCTGCCAGCATTCCACGCTATGGGCATGGCCGATGGCGTGAAGCTGGGCATAGCTGCGATGGATGATCGGGTTGATCCATGTGCTGGGGCGATCAGCGGCAGGCTCAGCGCAAAGCTGCATCATGCGGGAAAAACAGCGATTCGTGGTCACGGTCATGCGATCTGAGATCAGCAATTTGCGCAAGCTGCGCGAGAGGCGGAAAGCATCCAGCGGCAGAATGGCGCGCAGGCGCGGCTCTACCCAGTGAATGGCCGGATCATTGGCGGAGTCGGACATGGGGAACAGGCCCTGCGCATAAGCGCTGAGCAGCAGCGCAGGGTCAATCATCGTCATCAAAGCGGCCCTATCAATGGTCAGGAAGCGGGTTTGACGAATTTCAACGTCATGCGATCCGATTCGCCAATCGCCAGATAGGCTTCGCGATTCTGGCCTTTCTGGCTGAGCACAGGCGGCAGGGTCCATACCCCATGGGGATAATCTTTGGTGTCGCGCGGGTTGGCGTTGATTTCACTGCGTGCGGCCAGTTGAAAGCCAGCGGCCTGCGCAAAGGCGATGACCGTGCTTTCTTTCAAATAGCCCGAAGTCTGTTCCTTGACGCTGTCATCCCTTTCATCCAGCCGATGATCGACGAGGCCAAGAAGGCCGCCCGGCTTCAGCATGGCAAAGATTTGACGAAAGGCTTCTGCGGTGGCGGCGTCGCCAGCGGCCCGCCAATTATGTGCATTGCGAAAGGTTAAGACGATATCGGCGCTGGCGTCGGGCACCGTGGGATGATCCCCGCTGGCTGGAAATTCGGCCCATTGCATCGCGCCGTAAATCTCCGGCTGGTCGGCTTGCTTTTTCTCTAGCGCGGTCATGCGGCCCCATGGCCCGGCGGCATAAAGGGTGCCGCCACCGATCTGGCTGAACGGTGCTAAAATCTCGCTATACCAGCCGCCACCGGGAGCCAGTTCGACGATGGTGTCGCCGGGCTGGATGCCAAAGAAATCCAGCGTTTCGGCCGGGTGGCGATAGCGGTCGCGCGCGACATGGGCCGGGGTGCGGCTAGGAGCGGCTACGGCGGCGAGGATGGCCGCAGAGGCCTGATCTTGTCCGATAGCGGCTGTAGTGGCCGCAGGATCGGCGGAAGCGGCATTTTGCTGGCTATGAACGGTGGCAGGCAGGGATGCGGTGATAACAAGGCTTGTAACAAGAGAAAGGGACCGCATATCGAAGCTCCTGATCGGGGATATGCTTCTGTTTGCGAAGGGTCGCGGTGATATGCAAGTGTCGATGGCAATGGTGGGCATCGCAGCAGCCGTGCTTTTTGGGATTTCCGAAGTGGCGGATTGGCGGCGGCGCAATCGCAAGGATGTCGATCGGGTGGGCTTCATGCCATGGCGCGGCATATCCTTGGCCTCTGCCGCAGCGACGATCTTTTCTTTGGCTCTATGGCTGCATGGCGGCGGTGGCGGACTATAAAGGCTTTACGCTGGGCATAGAAAAGGCCCGCATCCCATGGGGCGCGGGCCATTCTGAAAAGCCCCATCAGGGCCTATAATATCGGTGCGATCAGTCGGCGATGCGTTCGGCCAAAATGGTCAGGCCTGCTTCATTCACTTCCGCAAAACCGCCTTCAACGTTGATCACTTCGCCTTCTGCGCCCTGCGACGCATAGATGGTGAGCGCGCCGTTGCGCAGCGTTGCCATGAAAGGCGCATGGCCTTCCAGCACCGAAAAATCGCCTTCGCTGCCCGGAACGGTGATCATATAGACATCGCTGGACCGCTCAAGGCGGGCCGGGGTCACGAGTTCGAATTTCAGAGCCATATCACTATACTTTCAATTCTTCCCCACCCCGGAAGGGCAGGGAAGAAAAAAGGGTTATTAGGCAGCGTCGGCAGCCAGCTTGGCAGCCTTTTCAACCACTTCGTCGATGCCGCCAACCATGTAGAAGGCCGCTTCAGGCAGATGGTCATATTCGCCGTCAACCACAGCCTTAAACGATTTGATCGTATCTTCGATCTGCACAAATTTGCCGGGGATGTTGGTGAACACCTCTGCCACGTGGAAAGGCTGGGACAAGAAGCGCTGGATCTTGCGTGCGCGGGTCACGGTCAGCTTATCTTCTTCGCTCAGCTCGTCCATGCCGAGAATGGCGATGATGTCTTGCAGCGATTTATATTTCTGGAGCGTTTCCTGAATACGGCGGGCCGTTTCATAATGCTCCTGACCAACAATGCGGGGTTCCAGAACGCGGCTGGTCGAATCCAGCGGATCCACCGCAGGATAGATGCCGAGCTCGGAAATCGCACGGTTCAAAACCGTTGTCGCGTCCAAGTGAGCGAAGGAGGTGGCTGGTGCAGGGTCGGTCAAGTCATCGGCAGGGACATAAATGGCCTGAACCGAGGTGATCGAACCCTTGTGGGTCGAGGTGATGCGCTCTTGCAGCTGGCCCATATCCGTCGACAGGGTGGGCTGATAGCCCACAGCCGAAGGAATACGACCCAGCAGAGCGGACACTTCCGAACCAGCTTGCGTGAAGCGGAAAATATTGTCGACGAAGAACAACACGTCCTGACCTTCTTCATCACGGAAATATTCCGCCATGGTCAGGCCCGACAATGCCACACGTGCGCGGGCACCTGGGGGTTCGTTCATCTGGCCGAAAACCAGCGCAACTTTCGAGCCATCAGGGGTTGGGTTGCCATCGGCATCTTTGGCGATAACGCCTGCATCAAGGAATTCGTGATACAGATCGTTGCCTTCACGGGTCCGCTCACCAACGCCAGCAAAGACGGAAACGCCGCCATGGCCTTTCGCGATATTGTTGATCAGTTCCTGAATCAGAACCGTCTTGCCCACGCCGGCGCCGCCGAACAGGCCAATCTTACCACCACGCGCATAAGGCGCGAGAAGGTCGATAACCTTAATGCCGGTCACGAGGATGGCGGATTCGGTCGACTGATCGACAAATTCCGGGGCATCGGCGTGAATCGGGGCCAGCTTGTCGCTGTTGATTGGGCCACGTTCGTCGATCGGTTCACCGATCACGTTCATGATGCGACCAAGGGTCTGCGGGCCGACGGGCACGCTGATCTGCGATCCGGTATCGCGAACGGGCTGACCACGGGTCAGGCCGTCGGTCGCGTCCATAGCGATGGTGCGGACGGTGCTTTCGCCCAGATGCTGAGCCACTTCCAGAACCAGACGGCTGTCGCCGTTGGTGGTTTCCAGAGCGTTCAAAATTGCGGGGAGCGGGCCGTCAAACTGGACGTCGACGACGGCACCGATGACCTGTGCGACGCGGCCGGTGGCAGCGTTCTGGTCGGGAGCCTTATTTTCGGTGGCCATGTGCTTCTTCCTGTTTACAGCGCTTCGGCGCCGGAGATGATTTCGACGAGTTCGGTGGTGATCGCGGCTTGACGGCTGCGGTTATACTGGATGGTCAGGCTGTCGATCAGGTCGCCCGCATTGCGCGTGGCATTGTCCATCGCGGTCATCGACGCGCCCTGTTCCGATGCCGCATTTTCCAACAGGCCTTTGAAAACCTGAATGGTGACGTTGCGGGGCAGCAGATCCGCGAGGATCGATTCTTCATCGGGTTCATATTCAACCGAGCCGCCACCGATATCCGCAACCTCTGCCGGGGCAGGGACGGGGATCAGTTGCTGACCGGTGGCTTCCTGCACCAGTGCCGAACGGAATTTCGAATAGAAAAGATGGGCAATATCAAAATCGCCAGCATCAAACATCGCGGAAACCTGCGTTGCGACATCATGGGCTTGTTCAAAGCCAATGTCGCGGATTCCGGTTGTTTCATATTGTTCGATAATCTGCCCGGGGAACATCCGATTGATCACCGGACGGCCCTTGCGACCGACAAGGAAGAAGCTGACCTTCTTGCCTGCGGCCTGCAACTGCAGCGCTTTGTCGCGTGCAGCCTTGACGATGTTGGAGTTAAACGCACCGGCCAGACCGCGATCGCTGTTCAGCACGACGAGCAGATGATGATCATCTTTTCCCGTGCCAGCCAGCAAGCGTGGTGCGCTGTCCGCGACGCCAACTTTGGATGCCAAGCTTGCCACAACGCCTTCCAGACGCTCGGCATAGGGGCGCGCAGCTTCTGCTGCGGCCTGAGCCTTGCGCAGTTTTGCGGCGGCGACCATTTTCTTGGCCTTGGTGATCTTCTGGGTCGATTTGACCGAGTTGATCCGCCCTTTGAGTTCCTTAAGCGATGCCATTCCGGCCCCTCTGCTTCATTAGCCCGGCTGGGATCAGCCGGGCCAACTACAACTGGTTACGCGAAGATCTTTGCGAAAGCTTCCAACGCGGCGACAAGACCCTTTTTGGCATCATCGCCAAGATCCTGAGTTTCGCGGATCGTTTTCAGCACATCGGCATGATCACTGCGAAGATAGGCCAGCATGGCGGCTTCATAGCGGTTCACATCGGTTACCGCGACGCTGTCGAGGAAACCATTGGTGCCGGCAAAGATCGATGCCGTTTGCTCTTCAAAAGGCATTGGCTGGAATTGAGCCTGCTTCAAAAGCTGGGTCAGACGCGCGCCGCGGTTCAGCAATTGCTGCGTGGCGGGATCCAGATCCGAACCAAATTGCGCAAAAGCTTCCATTTCGCGATACTGAGCCAGTTCCAGCTTAATCGAGCCGGAAACCTTCTTCATCGCCTTGGTTTGTGCGGCCGAGCCAACGCGGCTAACCGACAGACCCACGTTAATGGCAGGACGGATGCCCTGATAGAAGAGGTTGGTTTCCAAGAAGATCTGACCGTCGGTGATCGAAATCACGTTGGTTGGAATATAAGCGGAAACGTCACCAGCCTGTGTTTCGATGATCGGCAGAGCGGTCAACGAACCCGAGCCATTGTCCTTGTTCATCTTCGCAGCGCGTTCCAGAAGGCGGCTGTGAAGATAGAAAACGTCACCGGGATAGGCTTCACGGCCTGGCGGACGACGCAGCAACAGCGACATTTGGCGATAGGCCACAGCCTGCTTCGACAGATCGTCATAAACGATCACAGCGTGCATGCCATTGTCGCGGAAGAATTCGCCCATCGTCACGCCGGTGTAAGGCGCGAGATATTGCAGCGGAGCGGGTTCCGAAGCGGTTGCAGCCACCACGATCGAATATTCCATCGCGCCATTTTCTTCGAGCTGACGCACGATTTGGGCGACGGTCGAACGCTTCTGACCAACGGCGACGTAGATGCAATAGAGCTTCTTCGATTCGTCGTCGCCAGCGTTGGCGTCTTTCTGGTTGATGAAAGTATCGATGGCGACAGCGGTCTTACCGGTCTGACGGTCACCAATGATCAATTCGCGCTGGCCGCGGCCAACAGGAACCAGCGCGTCAAGCGCCTTCATGCCGGTCTGCACAGGTTCGTGAACCGAGGTGCGCGGGATGATGCCCGGTGCCTTCACTTCCACGCGCATGCGCTTGTCGGCCACGATGGGGCCCTTGCCGTCGATCGGGTTGCCCAGACCATCGACAACGCGGCCCAGCAGGCCCTTGCCGACGGGAACGTCCACGATGGTGCCGGTGCGCTTAACAACGTCACCTTCTTTAATGTCTGAGTCAGAGCCGAAGATCACGATACCGACGTTGTCGGTTTCGAGGTTCAGCGCCATGCCCTTCACGCCATTGGCGAATTCGACCATTTCACCGGCCTGGACATTGTCCAGACCATGGACGCGGGCAATACCGTCACCGACGGAGAGCACCGAACCGATCTCGCTGACCGTGACGTCGGTTCCGAAATTGGCGATTTGGTCCTTAATGACCTTGCTGATTTCAGCGGCGCGGATTTCCATTGTTTAGCCTTTCATCGCCTGCGCGAAGCTGTTGAGACGGGTACGGATGCTGCCGTCGATCAGCTGGCTGCCCAGCTGCACGACGAGGCCGCCGAGAATGGCGGGATCAACGGTGGTGGCGATTTGCACATCGCGGCCCACACGGTTTTTGAGGTTAGCAGCCAGATCAGCCAATTGATCGGCGCTCAGCGGGTGTGCGCTGGTGACGGCAGCGGTGATTTCACCGCGATGCCCAGCGACAATGGCGCGAAATGCACCGATCATGGCTTCCAAATCGGCCAGACGGCGATTTTCAGCCAAAACACCCAGAAATTTGGTGGTGATCGAATCGAGGCCCAGCGATTGCGCAACGGCGGCAATCGCCTCGCCCGCTTGCTGGCGACTGACGACAGGGCTGGAAACCAGCGCCTTCAGGTCTGTCGATTCGTTTAGCGCCTTGGTTAGAAGCGACAAGCTGTTCTGAACCTGGTCGATTTCATTCGATTCTTGGGCCAGATTGAACAGGGCACTGGCATAACGCCCAGCCAGTCCTGCTGTGATGCTGCCTTGAATGCCGCCGGAATTCTCCACGCGCGAAGTCCTTTTCTACGATCCCGTTGGGGATGGGCCGCCCGGGTTCGGTGGACATATCGAGAATATCCCCCCGCAGCGAAGTCGCGGCGCGCCTAGCAATGATTCAAAAGCAATGCAAGAAGGCTCGGGCCTGCATGGTGCAAAAGCGGCAGCAAAACAGGGATAAATTTCGTGGCCTGCCGTGCCCGGCGCATATCTGCGCTTGTTCGCGGATGAAGAGCCCAATGCGGGCATCAGCGCCCCGCGAGGCCCCAGCCTGTGGCGGCTGGCGTTCGGGCGGATGATTCGCGGCCTTGGCCGGGAAGGGCAAGGGGATGACGGCTGCGTTCCGGCTGTTTTGTTGACGGCGGGCCGAGCCATAAGGGGAGCGCGGATCCTTATGGCTGCGCGGCGGCCTTCAGCGCCGCCTCTGAAGCGGGCTGGCAGCGATAGACCAGCCGTTCATTGGGGCTGGTCGGCAGCACATCGCGGATTGCATCCTGCTGCACGGTCAGTGCGGCCAAAGCCTCGGCATTGATGGTGCACCCATCCGAAACCATGCCAGCACGAACGGCGCGGGCTTTCGCCATATCTTCGGCGCTTAGCAAATAGCGGTCGACGCGATAATTTTGGGTGTTGTCATCAAAGCTGGCGATGGTGACGGTGGCGTCTTCATTGGGCACCAAAATACGCTGCCACCGGCCATCGCTGGCTTTGCTATATTGGGTGCGGCCATTGATGCAGCCTTTGTCATCCAGCCGCACGGGAACATCATTGGTAGCCGAAATGGTGATTCGGCTGCGATCCGGCTGGATGGTGCATAGGAAATTTCCGCTCATGCTTTTGGCCACAGCGGCAGGGGCGGGCGCATCCGGGCCATTCAACACCATATCATCTGGCGTCGCATCGGGGCGGGTTATGAACAGCAGGATTGCGGCCAGCATCAAGAGGCCGCCGATCACCGCTGATATACGCATCGGACGTCGCTTGTTCTGGCCATAAAACATCAGCGCTGCGCCAGCCGCCAATGCCCCGAGCACGAACAAAACACCTGCTTGCGCAATGCGATTTTCGCGATCACTTTGCGCTTTTTTCTGCCATTCGCTGAGCCGTTTTTCGCGGGCCGCAGCGGCTTTGGCGAGGCGCGCATTTTCGGCATCCGCCTGTGCCCGAGATTCGGCGTCGAGCGCCAGCCTATCGCGCGCGTCAGCGTCGGCCATGGTCAGGCAGGCCGAACCCACGGCGGAAAATTGCTGATCCGCCTCGCCCAGAAAACGGGTGATTTCGCGCGCGGAAATGGCAAAGCCAAAGGGCGAATCGCCATCATCGGCGCGGGTAATGAAAGTGTTGATGCCAACAATGCGGCCGCATTCATCGACCAGCGGGCCGCCCGAATTTCCGCGTGAGATTTTGGCTGTGTGGACCAGCGCGGCGACACCATCAATGGCTTGAATATTGGATATATTGCCTTCGCTGCGCACTGGGGTTCGCGGTGTGATATAATCAGAAGCGCTGCGCGCGGTCGCCAGATCGACATTGCCGGGATAGCCCAGTGCCACAATATCCGCGCCCGCGCCAATCGGGCCAGTATAGATGGCGGCGACCGGTAGCTTGCCCGATTTCAATTCCAGCAAAGCCAGATCACGGCGGCTATCCATCGCGATCAGCCGTGCGGGATAGCTTTTTTCGCCTTCAGAAGGCACCACCCCCAAAGCGACGCTGCCGGGGTGGCGGGCCACCGATTCCACAACATGGGCATTGGTAAGAATATGGGTGGGCGAAATGGCAATGCCGCTGCCATGGCCAAAGCCGACCACTTCCCCTTCCATCATCGCGACCGTAACCACCCGCACAACACTGCGCGAGGCGGCGCTGATATCATCGGCAGCGGCTGCGGGCAGGATGAAGAGGAAAAGAGCGGAGAGGAGGGCGATGAAGCGTGACATGCTGCGCAAATTATCGTTCCTTTGCCGGAACGCAAGCGCCGAGATCAGCGCTGGCTGGACATCGCACCAGATCGGCATATGTTGGCGGGGATGCATAATTCCCCTATTCACTGGCAGGTTGAGGACAGTCTATTTGGCCCGATGTTGATCGCGGCCAGTGCGCAAGGGCTGTGCCGCTTGTCCTTTTGTGAAGGGCCTGAGCAGTTGCAAGCGCTATATCCCGATGCCGCGTTGCAAGAAAATGGCGCGTGGACGGCGGAACTGGCCTTGCTGATTGGCGCCATTGTGGCAGGCGATATTATCTTGAACGCCGATGAGCCGCTGCCGTTTAAAATGGATTTGCGCGGCACCCCGTTTCAAATTGCTGTGTGGCAATTGCTGTTGGCGATCCCGGCGGGTGAAACGCGAAGCTATGGCGATTTGACCCGGATGTTGGGCACAGCCGGTGCGGATCGCGCAGTGGGCCGGGCCAATGGCGCCAATCCCATCGCCATTATCATTCCCTGTCACCGGGTAATCCGCAGTGATGGGGCGCTGGGCGGCTATGCCTATGGGCTAGAGATGAAGCGCGCGCTGTTGCAGCGGGAAGGCGCTCTTCAAGCCGATCTATTTGGCTAAGAGGGGCAGAAAGCCAAGCTTGGTCAGTCTGGCCGCTTAAACAAAACTATAAGGATCAATATCCACCGCCAATCTTACTTTGGCTGGCCAATCGACCCGATTCAGCCATTCACGAATGCTATTTTGCAGATCAAAGCTGCGGGGCGCGTGCAACAGCAAACGAAAGCGGTGGCGGCTGCGCAGCATCGCGAGTGGCGCGGGCGTGGGGCCATAGACGGCAAGCCCTTCGGCAGAGGGAGCTTTTTCCCCCAGCTTTTGCGCTATCGCGCGGGCCAGATCCTGTTCTTCGGATGAAATGATGATGGCGGCAAAGCGGCCATAGGGCGGCGCGCCCGCGAATTTCCGCGCGGCGGCCTCCGCAGCATAAAATCCATCGCGATCCCCCGCGATCAACGCCGCCATCACCGGCGCTTCGGGCATACGGGTTTGCACCATCACCTCGCCCGGCTTGGCGCCGCGCCCGGCGCGGCCTGCCACCTGGGCAATTTGCTGGAAGGTGCGCTCGGCAGCGCGCAAATCACCGCCGTCCAGCCCCAGATCGGCGTCGATCACCCCCACCAGTGTGAGATTGGGGAAATGATAGCCTTTGGTAACCAGCTGGGTGCCGACGATGATATCCACCATTCCGGCCTCTACTTCGGCCACAAATTCGGCGGCCTTGGCGGGGGACCATAATGTATCCGATGTCACAATGGCGGTGCGGGCTTGCGGGAAGCGCAATTTGACTTCGTCCGCGACCCGCTCGACACCGGGGCCGCAGGCGACCAGCGTATCTTCATCATCGCATTCCGGGCACAGGCGCGGCGGCGGCATGACATGGCCGCAATGGTGGCAGGCCAGCCGATGCACCAGCCGATGCTCCACCATCCAAGCGGTGCAATGGGGGCATTGAATGCGGTGGCCGCAGGTGCGGCATAGGGTCAGCGGGGCAAAGCCGCGCCGATTCAGGAACAATAGGCTTTGTTCGCCCTTTTCCAGCCGATCTGCCATGGCATCGACCAGTGGCGGGGAGATCCAATGGCCGCGGTCGGGCGGATCCTGCCGCATATCAATGGCCGTCAGAGCGGGCATGGTGGCACCGCCAAAACGGCCCGGAAGCTGGATATGGCGATAGCGGCCCGCCTCAACCTGAGCGAGGCTTTCCAGCGCTGGCGTGGCGCTGGCCAGCACCACTGCAATGGCTTCAAAATGGCCGCGCATCACCGCCACATCGCGGGCATGATAATGGACGCCATCCTCTTGCTTGAAACTGGTTTCATGCGCTTCATCGACGATGATGGTGCCGAGATCAGCATAGGGCAAAAACAGGGCGGATCGCGCGCCGAGGATGATTTTTGCTTCGCCGCTGGCGATGGCGTGCCATGCGCGGCGCCGCTCGGATTGCCGCAGCCCACTGTGCCAAGCGATCGGCTCGCAGCCAAAGCGCGCGGTAAAACGGGTCAGCATGGGTTCGGTCAACGCAATTTCTGGCAGCAGCACCAGCGCTTGCCGTCCTTCCTCGATCGCCGCCGCCACCGCCTCCATATAGACTTCGGTTTTTCCGCTGCCGGTGACGCCATCGAGCAGCAATGTCTGGAATGTCCGCGATGTTACCGCATCGCGAAGCTGTGTCGCCGCTGCCTGCTGCAACTCGGAAAGTTGCGGCGGTGCGAATAAAGGATCGGGCGCCGGATAGGGGGCATCGGCGGCCACCAGCATCGGTTCCAGCGCGCCGCATTGCACCAGCCCCCTGATCACTGCTTCGCTGACCTCGGCGAGTGCGGCCAACTCGCGCACACTGCCCTGCCGCCCGCCGATATGCTCCAGCGCCGCTGTCCGCTGCGCCGTCATCCGTGCGGGCAGGGTGCCGGTGGGGCGATATTCCGTGACCGGCTTTTTGGCATCGGCAAAGGCCACGCCCGGCAGCACCATGCGCAGCACCGATCCGGGTGAGGCCAGATAATAATGGCTGGTCCATTCGATCAGCCGTCGCAGCGGCGCAGGGATTGGCGGAACTGGCAGAATCTCGTAAAGATTGCGCAGCCGATTATCGCCGACCGGATCGGGCGCGCCAAAGCTTTCATCTTCCCACACCACGCCGCCCAGCCGCCGCGGCCCCAGCGGCGCGATCACGACGCTGCCGAGCGGGGCTTCGCTCCCTTGCGGCACGCGATAGTCCAGCGGGCCAAGGGCGGCGGTTAAAAGAAGAATGCGGGCACGGGTCATCGGTAAAAATGATATAGGATGGTGCACGAAATAAGGAAGCGCGCTATCTTCCCGCCATGCAGGATAAAGAATTAAGATTTGCGCTGATCTGTTACGGGGGGATCAGTCTGGCTGTCTATATGCATGGCGTCACCAAAGAGGTGTGGCGCTTAGCCTCTGCCTCTCGCGCCACATTTGATGGGCAGGAAATGGGCGGCGCGACAGCGGTATATTGCGAATTGCTGCGCGAAATCTATCAGAAAAGCGGTGTCCGCCTGCGGGTGATGACCGATATTATCGCAGGCGCTAGCGCGGGCGGCATCAATGGGGTGTTTCTGGCGCGGGCCTTGACGACGGGCCAGTCGCTGGAGCCGTTGACCGATTTATGGTTGCAACGGGCGGATGTGGATCAATTGCTGGATCCCGATGCACGGCCGCTGTCCGCCGCCACCAAATTTTGGGCGGCCCCGCTCGCCAGTTGGGCGATGAAACGGCGCGGCACTGTTCTAGACACGATGGTGGATGAAGCGGCCGAGCATGAGGTGCGGACGAAACTATCCCGCTTTGTGCGGGCGCGCTGGTTCGAGCCGCCCTTTGGCGGCGAAATTTTCAACAATTTGCTGCTGGACGCCTTTGAAGCGATGGATGCAGCCCCCGCTGGCCCGCCTTTGCTTCCTGAAGGCCAGCCGGTGGATCTGATTATCTCCGTCACGGATTTTGCGGGCTATAGCGTGTCGTTGAAATTGCACAGCCCCGGCAGCGTTTCTGAGCAAGAGCATCGGCTGGTGCTGCATTTTCGCGATGGCGGGAAAAGCGGATCGGGGCTGGATGATGTGATCGGGCTGGTTGCGGCGGCGCGGGCGACGGCCAGCTTCCCCGGTGCTTTCCCGCCCTTTACCGTGCGCGAGTTGGACCGCACCTTGGCGGCACGGGGGCTGGAGTGGCCGCAGCGCAATGAATTTTTGCAGGTGCAGATGCCGCATGTGCCGGGCAGCGATCCGGCGGATCGGGTGTTGATCGACGGATCGGTGCTGGTCAATGCGCCTTTCCGCCCCGCCATTGCCGCGCTGAAACAGCGGCCCGCCAAGCGCGAGGTGGACCGCCGCTTTGTGTATATTGATCCCAAGCCGGATGGCCGGGCCATTGGCCTGGGCCGCAGCGGCGAGAGTGAGGCCGGCGGGCCGGGCTTTTTGGCGACGATTTTGGGCGCGCTTTCTGAAATTCCGCGAGAACAGCCGATCCGCGAAAGCGTGGAAATGCTGGAGAATATGTCCCGCCGGATCCGGCGTATGCGCTATATTGTCGATTCCATGCGGGTGGAGGTGGAGGAACAGGTGGATGCCTTGTTCGGATCGACCTTTTTTCTGGATACGCCCAATGTCGCGCGATTGGCCAAATGGCGGGCGAAGGCACAGGATCAGGCCGCCGCGCGGGCGGGCTTTGCTTATGCGCCTTATGGCCATTTGAAATTGTCTGCGGTGGTGGAGGATTTGGCGGCGCTGCGCGATCGGCTGCACCCGCCCGAAGGCCCGGCGCACCGCGATCTGCGCCGCCATGCCTTATGGACCGAAGTGCGCGGGCGCGGGCTGGACCGTATTTCCGGCAAGCGCGGGCAGGGCGCCAGCGACAATGCGGTCGATTTTTTCCGTGTCCATGATAGCGGCTTTCGCATCCGCCGATTGCGCTTTTTGGCGCGCGAATTGCAAAGCTCGATGGAATCCAGTCACAGCGAGCAGGATCCGGGCTGTGAGGCGATGCGCGCCGCCATTTATCGTGCCCTTGGCCATTATCAGGAGCGGGAAGCGGATAAATGGATGGAGAATTTGGACGTGAGCGCCGATGCCTCCATGAACGAATGGCTGGATGCGGTGGCCGCCCAGCGTGATTTGGTGGCGGTGGATAGCGAAGTGGATGCGTTGATTGCGCCCGCGCTGGCGGCACTGCCCAAGGCGGAACGGCGCAATTTGCTGCTCGCCTATATTGGCTATCCATTTTACGATATTGCCACGCTCACTCTGTTGCAGGGCGAGGGATTTGATGAATTTGATCCGATTAAGATCGATCGCATTTCTCCATCGGATGCGGTGGGTATCCGCACGGGCGGGGCAGCGGCGACCCTGAAAGGCATAGAGTTTAACAGCTTCGGCGCCTTTTTCAGCCGCGCCTATCGCGAGAATGACTATTTGTGGGGGCGGCTGCATGGCGCTGACCGATTGATGGATATTGTCGCCAGCAGCGTCACCGGCGACGATGGTTTGAGCGCGGATGCCCTGCTGCGCCTGAAAAAGCGCGCTTTTCATGCAATTTTGGATGAAGAAGAAGGCCGTTTGGGCGAGGTCGCCGATCTGGTGGCGGAATTGCGCCGGGAAATTGGTCCGCGCCCAGAGGAAGGGCTGGTTTAGCTTAAGTGCATAAGGTTGAACGCGATAGGCAATCGCGATTGGAAGCCGACGTTCCACGATAGAGGATTGCTGAAAAAATAGGGCGCTGGAGCTTTGCTCTGACGCCCTATTTATCAAAATAATGGATTGGAAGCGCGGGAGGCGCTAGTCGGTCAAATCTTCCCACATATCTTTCAGCTTGCCGAAAAAGCCTTGGCTGGCGGGGCATTCATCGCCCGTTTCGGTTTCGCGGAAGGCTTGCAGCAATTCCTTTTGCTTGGCGCTGAGCTTTGTCGGTGTTTCCACCTCAATCTGGATCACCAAATCGCCATGGCCGCGCGCATTGAGCACGGGCATACCCGCGCCGCGTTGGCGCAGCTGCTTGCCCGATTGAATGCCCGCCGGAATCGTGATTTCGTGCTTCTTGCCATCCAAACCGGGGATGGTGATGCTGCCGCCCAGCGCCGCCGTGGTGAAGCTGATCGGCGCGCGGGTGAACAGGATATTGCCCTCGCGCTCGAAAATTTTGTGGCTGGCCATATGCAGGAAAATATAAAGATCGCCCGGCGCCGCGCCGCGCGCGCCGGATTCTCCTTCGCCGGTCAGGCGAATGCGGGTGCCTTCATCAACTCCGGCGGGAATATTGACCGTCAGTTTCTTGCGCTTATCGACGCGGCCTTCGCCTTGGCAATGGCCGCAGGGATCAGAGATAACCTCGCCAGCGCCCTGACAGGTGGGGCAGGTGCGTTCCACCACAAAAAAGCCTTGCTGTGCGCGCACTTTGCCGTGGCCGCCGCAAGTGCCGCAATGTTTGCGATCCGTGCCCGGCTTGGCACCATTGCCGTCGCAAGGTTCGCACCGCGCGGCAACATCAATTTCAATTTCGCGGGTGCAGCCGGTGAAGGCATCTTCCAGTTGGATTTCCATATCATAGCGTAAATCTGCGCCGCGCGCTGGGCCGCGTTGTTGACGCCCGCCGCCAAAGGCAGAGCCGAAAATGGATTCAAAAATATCGCCAATGTCGCCGAAATCGCTGCCGCCTTGGCCGCCGCCAGCGCCATTTTGGAAAGCCGCCTTGCCATAGCGATCATAAGCGGCGCGCTTTTGTGGATCGCGTAGGCAATCATAAGCTTCGCTCACCGCTTTAAACCGCGCTTCGCTATCTTTGCAGCCGGGGTTGCGATCGGGATGAAATTGCATGGCCATCTTGCGATAGGCCAGCTTCAGCGTCTTTTCGTCGGCGCTGCGCTCTACTTCGAGCAGCTCATAAAAATCGATGTCGAGCGACATAGGTTTGATGCCCCCTCGCCCCCGCCGTGCAAATTTTTGCACGGCGGGTCGAGTTTTTCACACTTATTTTTTATCTTCGTCTTCAACTTCCGAAAATTCGGCGTCGACGACATCTTCATCAGCCTTGGAACCGGCAGCATCGGCATCCGGCGAAGCGGCAGCCTGCTGTTCCTGTTCGTAAATGGCCTGACCCATTTTCATCGCAACCTGTGCAAGCGCTTGCGATTTTTCAGCCATGGCCGCGGCATCGCCACCTTCAACAGCGGTTTTGGCTTCGGCAACGGCTGCTTCGATTTCTGCCTTCAGGCCTGAGTCCACCTTGTCGCCATGCTCTTGCAGCTGGCTTTCGGTGCTGTGAATCAGGCTTTCAGCGTTATTCTTGGCTTCGGCGGCTTCGCGGCGCTGCTTATCTTCTTCAGCGAAACGTTCCGCATCCTTGACCATCTGTTCGATGTCATCATCGTTCAGGCCGCCCGAGGCTTGGATCTTAATCTGCTGTTCCTTGCCCGTGCCCTTATCCTTGGCATGAACCGATACGATGCCGTTGGCGTCAATATCAAAGGTCACTTCAATCTGCGGCACGCCGCGCGGTGCAGGCGGAATACCGACCAGATCAAATTGGCCCAGCATTTTATTATCCTGCGCCATTTCGCGTTCACCTTGGAACACGCGGATGGTCACGGCTGATTGATTGTCATCAGCGGTGGAATAGACCTGAGATTTCTTGGTCGGGATGGTGGTGTTGCGGTCGATCATCTTGGTCATGATACCGCCCAGCGTTTCGATACCCAGCGACAGCGGGGTCACGTCGAGAAGCAGCACATCCTTGACGTCGCCTTGCAGCACGCCTGCCTGAACCGCTGCACCAATGGCCACCACTTCGTCAGGGTTCACGCCGGTATGCGGTTCCTTGCCGAAATATTCCTTCACCACTTCACGCACGCGCGGCATACGGGTCATCCCGCCAACCAGCACCACTTCGTCGATTTCACTCGCAGAAACGCCGGCATCCTTGATCGCTTTGCGGCAAGGCTCCAGCGTGCGCTTCACCAAATCTTCGACCAGCTTTTCCAGGTCCGCACGGGTGATGCTTTTCACCAGATGCTTCGGGCCGCTGGCGTCGGCGGTGATGAAGGGCAGGTTGACTTCTGTCGTGGCGGCGGTCGACAATTCGATCTTGGCCTTTTCAGCAGCTTCCTTCAGGCGCTGTAGCGCCAGCTTGTCGCCGCGCAGGTCAATCCCTTCGTCTTTCTTGAAGGTGTCGGCCAGAAATTCCACAACCTTGGTGTCAAAATCTTCACCGCCAAGGAAGGTGTCGCCATTGGTCGATTTCACCTCGAACACACCGTCACCCACTTCGAGGATCGAGATATCGAAGGTGCCGCCGCCAAGGTCATAGACCGCGATGGTTTTATTTTCGGATTTATCGAGGCCATAGGCGAGTGCCGCAGCGGTTGGCTCGTTGATGATGCGCAGCACTTCCAGACCCGCGATGCGGCCCGCATCCTTGGTTGCCTGACGCTGGGCGTCGTTAAAATAAGCGGGCACGGTGATAACGGCCTGTTCGACCTTTTCGCCCAGATAGGCTTCCGCCGTTTCCTTCATCTTTTGCAGGATGAAAGCGCTGATCTGGCTGGGGGAATAATCTTCGCCGCCAGCCTTCACCCACGCATCGCCATTATTGCCTTTGACGATGTTGTAAGGGACGAGCTCCATATCCTTCTTGGTCAGGGGATCGTCAAAACGGCGACCAATCAGGCGCTTGACGGCATAAATGGTGTTTTCAGGATTGGTAACGGCCTGGCGCTTGGCGGGCTGGCCGATCAGGCGCTCGCCATCCTTGGCAAAGGCAACGGTTGAAGGCGTTGTGCGCGTGCCTTCCACATTTTCAATAACCTTGGGCTTGCCGCCTTCCATCACCGCGACGCAGCTGTTCGTGGTGCCGAGGTCAATCCCGATCACTTTAGCCATATTCCAAAAGTCCTCATCATATCGTGGCGCCCTGATCAGGCACGCCTGTTATGGAAAATCCCCAACCGGGGTTAATGGGCGCGATATAGGTGCGCTTCGGCTTGGCACAAGGGCTATCACAGCTTATCTGCAATAAGGATTGATGATGCTGGCGACAGGACCAGCGACAGGAGATGCCCCAATGAAATTTCTTCCAACGATTGCTTTTGCGGCCTCGGCACTGATGCTGGCTGGCTGTGGAGATGGTATTGGCGCCACAAAGCCTCTCAATGTGGTGAGCGGGCATATTGTGATGGGAGCAACGCCAGATCGCCCGGCAGTTGGCTATTTCCGGATTCAGGGTGGGCCGCAGGATGTGGAGCTGGTCGCGGTGACCAGCGAATTGGCCCAGCGCGTGGAAATGCATGAAACGGTGAAGGAAGATGGCGTGCTGAAGATGCAGCCCCTCGCCCGCGCCGCCGTGCCAGCCAAGGGCGGCGTGGAATTTAAACAGGGCGGCAAGCATCTGATGATCTATAATATCAACCCCAGCGCCGTGCAGACGGGTTCTTTGCCGATGCAATTTTTATTCACCAACAATGATAATGAGCGCATCCTTTTTGATATGGTGATCAAGCCCGCGCCGGGCGGCGCTGCGGATGAACATGCGGGCCATGATATGGGCCATGCTGATGCGGCGGATCAGAGCGCCCATTAAATTTTGGCGCGCTTGCCGCCTCGGCCTTTAACATCCGGCGAGATCGCGCTGGCCCGCGATATTTTCGGCGATGCGGTGGATTATACGCAGGTGCGGATATGCTGCCGGAAATGGATTTTTTTCCAGCCCCGCCATGTGGTGATGGCGCCGATGGGGTGGATGCATTTCCACCCCCGTGGCGATTTATATTGCGAAGATTTCAGCAGCGCCTCGCTGAGCCTGCGCGGATTGTTCATTCATGAGATGGTGCATATCTGGCAGGCGCAGCAGCGAGGGCGCTGGTATTTGCCGCTGATGCGCCATCCTTGGGCGCGCTATGCATATCATCTGCGGCCGGGCTGGACGCTGGCGCGCTATGGCTTGGAGCAGCAGGCTGAAATTGTGCGCCATTATTGGTTGCTCAAACAGGGCTTTCCGGTTGCTGGGGCGCCATCAGTCGAAGCCTATCGCGCGATCCTGCCCTTTGCGGCGGTGAAAGAGCAGTAAGACGGCTTCTTGGCCATGATGGATAGAAATAGCGGCTAGGCAAAGGGGCTGTGTTCATTCTATGTTCCTTATATGGAATGGATAATCTCAATCATCGCAGTGACTTTGGGTTTGCTGCTGGGCTGGCTGGTGGCGGGACGCCAATCGGCAACATTGAAAGCGCAGAAGGATGCGCTGGACGAACGGTTTCGCAGCGCCATGGCCAATTTGGCCGCGCAAAGTGATCAGCTGAAAAAGCTGGAAATGGATGTGGCCGTTCAGGCCGAGGAACGGGTGCGTGCCGAAAAGGAATTGGCGGCGACCAGCGGGATATTTTTGCAGCGCGATGATTTGCAGCACCGATTGGCGGCAGCGCTGGAACAGGTGGCGGCGCAAGATGCGGCTCGGCAGGCAGCAGAAACGCGGCTTGCGGCGATTGATGCCGAACAACAGGAACGGGCCAAGGCCCATGCCGCGCAGGTGCAGCAATTGCAGGATGCGCAGGCGGCGTTGACGGCGCAGTTCCAGCAAGTGGGGCAGGTGATGCTGGAAAAGGCGCAGAAGGATTTTCTGGATCGCGCCGATGCCCGCTTCCGCCAAAGTGAAGAAAATAGCGGCCAAAGCTTGAAAGCCTTGCTGGCCCCCGTGAATGATCGTCTGACCAAATATGAAGAAGCGGTGCAAAAGGTAGAAGCTGAGCGGCGCGATGCTTTTGGTTTGCTGCATGGGCAGATTCAATCGATGCGGGAGGGCACCGAGCGGGTTTCGAGCGAGGCGGCGAAACTGGTCAATGCGCTGCGCAATGCCCCGAAAGCGCGGGGGCGCTGGGGCGAGCAGCAATTACGCAATGTGCTGGAAAGCTGTGGCCTATCGGAACATGCCGATTTCCAGACTGAGGTCAGCGTGGATGCGGGCGATGGCAATCGCTTGCGGCCGGATGTGATTGTGCGGGTGCCGGGCGGGCAAAATCTGGTGATTGACGCCAAGGTTTCGCTCAATGCCTATCAGGATGCCTTTGGCGCGGTGGATGATGCCGAAAAATCTGTGCATTTGACGGCGCATGCCGCTGCGATGAAGGCCCATGTTCACGGGTTGAGTGGGAAAAGCTATTGGAATCAGTTTGATGACACGCCCGATTATGTGGTGATGTTTGTGCCGGGTGAGCATTTTCTGGCTGCCGCTCTCGATCAGGATCCGGGCCTGTGGGATTATGCCTTTGATCGCAAAGTCTTGCTGGCCACGCCGACCAATTTAATCGCCATCGCGCGCACCGTGGCGGCGGTGTGGCGGCAGGAGAAACTGGCGGGGCAAGCGCGGGAAATCGCCGCGCTGGGCAAGGAATTATACGCCCGTATGGTGACGATGGGCAATCATGTTGCCAGAGTGGGTAAGGGGCTGGAAGGCGCGATCAACAGCTATAACAGTTTCGTCGGCAGCTTTGAATCGCAGGTGCTGACACAGGCGCGCCGCTTTGAAGCGTTGGATATTGAAACGGGCGATAAGGATATTGCCGCGCTGGCAACCGTGGATCAGCTCAGCCGTCCCTTGACCAAATTGGCGGTGCCAAATGAGGTAGAGGGCAGCGCCGATTTGCTCTGACGGCGCGCGGTGCAGGCGCCTGTAAAACAGCCGGTAAAAAGGCGGGCGATCCAATAGGATTACCCGCCTTTTCGTGGCCAGAATAATGTTCAAACTCTTTTAGAAAGATTGATGCAATTCCATCTCGTTGCGCTTGTTATCGCGCAACAGCAAGCGGCCGTCATCCTGAAAATCAAGGGTCAGGGTTCCGTCCAAAATCTCAAGGACGGCGCGTTCTTGCTCCATCTGGGGCTGAGGGCAGGCCATGCGCGTGGTTGCGATCCCGGAAAGGCTCAGGCTTTGGCCATCAAGCTTATAGCCGCCCATCAACCGGTTGCAGCCAGCCGTGCCGCTGATCCGATCAGCAGCAAAGCTGATATTGGCGGTTTGATTGGGAATAGTGGGGCGGCCGTTGATTTTCTCGATGGTCCAATTGGTGTCGTTCAATGAGGTGAGCGCTGCCACTGGCCCACCGCAGCCGGTCACGCGCTTGCCCTTGGCCTCAACGGTCACCTTATCGCGATAATTGCGGTTCACGGCGCTATCAGCACAGCCAATGGACTCCACCAACACGCGGACATTGGCGGATTGATAACGGGTGCGGCCATTTTCTTGCATGGGGCCGCCAAAGCGTTCCTTGATTCGGGTTTCGCCATAATCGCCGCTATAATCCAAATATCCATCGTTCAAGGACAATGCCCAGCCCGGCTCATGGCCCAGCGCTTTATAATTCACCACGACGGGAGAGGTAGAGGATGGGCCTTCGTCATTGCCAATCGTAGTGCAGCCAGCGAGGGCACATGAAGCGGCCAGCGCAGAGAGCAAAAGAGCTTTGGTCACATCAATCTCCTGAATATGGTCTTATCGACCAGAGCAACGGCTCGTCACGATACTGGTTCCCTGCCGCTGACTGAAGCGTGAACATGATCGAATCTTGCGCCGAGCCTTAACCGCGCCGATGCTGATTCAGGATTTCATAGGCCATAACGGCCGCAGCCACGGCGGCATTCAGGCTATCCGCCTTGCCCATCATCGGCATTTTAACGCGAACATCGGCGGCGGCGGCATAGCTGGCGGGCATGCCTTGCGATTCATTGCCGATCAGAATGAAGCTGGGTGCTTGATAGGTGACCGCTTGATAATCCAGCGTATCATCGCCCAGCCAGGTGGCGATCAACTGGCCTTCGCCCGCGCGCAGCCATGGCAGAAAATCATCCCAACGGGCCTGAACCAGCCGCTGGGTGAAAATGGCACCCATGCTGGCCCGCACCGTTTCCACGCCATAAGGATCGGTGGATTCATCGAGCAGGATCAGTCCGCCCGCGCCCACAGCATCGCCGGTGCGCAGCATGGTGCCCAGATTGCCGGGATCGCGCATGCGTTCGGCAACCAGCCAGATCGGCGCGGTGGTGCGATCTATATCGGCAAGCTGAAATTGCGGCTCTTCATAAATGCCGACAATCGTTTGTGGATTGTCTTTGCCGGACAGTTTTGCCAGCACGGCTGGCGTGGTGTCGATCACTTCGCCGCCTTGTTGCAGCACAGCGTGGATCAGGGCTTGAGCCAGCGGATGGCTAGCGCCGTCCGGCCCCAGAAACAGCCAGCGCGGCAAAATGCCTGCTTCGCGAGCCTCGGTTGCGATGCGCAAACCTTCGGCGAGAAACAGGCCCTCGGCCTTGCGATGCCGCTTTTCACGCAGCAGCCGCATCCGCTTGATCAGGGGATTGGACAGGCTTTCAATTTGGGAGCGGCGACCAGCGCCCGTTGCGGGTGAAAAATCCATGAAATATCAGTCTTCGCCGAAGCTGTCTTTCACAAGACCCACCAGCTTGAGCATCGCCGTGTCGGCGCCTTGGCCGCGGGTGTAGATGGTGATGCTATCGCCCTTCGCCGCGCCCAGCATCATCAGCCCCATGATCGAGGTGCCAGAAACGCGCGAGCCAGATTTTTCCACCTCCACTGTCACACATTCGGGCAGGCGGCTGACAAAGGTAACAAATTTCGCACTGGCGCGGGCATGAAGGCCGCGCTGATTGGTGATTTCAACTGTTTCGCATAATTCGCTGATGTCGCTCACGTCCTCACCCCCAACATTTCCGACGCGACCGAGATATATTTCTGGCCTGCATCCTTGGCGGCCAAGACCGCCGCATAAAGATCCATGCTTTTGCGAGCGGATTCAAGGCGGATCAGCATGGGCAGGTTCACACCAGCGATCACCTCGGTTCGGCCCTGTTCCAGCAAGCTGATCGCCAGATTGGATGGGGTGCCGCCGAACAAATCGGTTAACATGATAACCCCGCGCCCCCCATCGACTGTGCGGATGGCCTGAGCAATTTCATTGCGGCGCATTTCCATATTGTCATTCGGGCCAATACAAACCGTGGCAATGGCGCGCTGCGGCCCGACCACATGTTCCATGGCGGTGACCAGTTCTGCGGCGAGCTGGCCGTGGGTGACGACGACCATTCCGAGCAGGGGCAGGCTCTTATCACTGGACATTCTATGTGGACCTTGTGGTTGGTTTACCGGCTGCAGGGGCCGATAGCGGGGGCTTGCCCTCAAGCCCATCTTGCGGGGCAGAGTCAAGGTTTCGGTGCGTGAGAAGGGGGCTATAGCCTGCGTGCTTTAGGGTTTTGCTGATCCGATCCGCGACATGGACAGAGCGGTGGCGCCCGCCGGTGCAACCAATGGCGATGGTCATATAGGATTTTCCTTCGGCTTGATAGCGGGGCAGCAATTGCAGAATCAGCTGCTCTATCTGGCCGACGGTGGTTTCATAGGCCGGATCGGCCATCACATAAGCGGCAACGGCTGGATCAAGTCCGGTGCCGGGGCGCAGATCATCATCCCAATGCGGATTGCGCAAATAGCGCATGTCGAACACCAGATCGGCGTTGCGCGGCAGGCCGCGGGCGAATCCGAAGCTGATGATATTGAGCACGGCTTCGTGCTGGGCGCTATCGGCAAAGCGATGGCGCACATCCTGTTGCAGATCATGGCTGGAAAAATTGGTCGTATCGATCAGATGATCCGCAGACTGGCGCAGCGGCGCCATAATTTCGCGTTCCCGCGCAATACCATCACTGGCGGGCCGATCATCGGCCATTGGGTGACGGCGGCGGGTTTCGGAAAAGCGGCGTTCCAACTCGGCGTCCGCGCAATCGGCAAAAAGCGTTTCCACCTGACGCCCGCCATGGGCGCGCAAAGCCGCCATATGGCTCACCAGCAGGCCGGGATCAAAACCGCGGCTGCGGCTGTCGATGCTGACGGCGACGGGGCGATTGGCATCCATATCATGAACAGGGGCCTGCATCAGCGGCTGCAACAACAGCAGGGGCAGATTGTCGACCACTTCCCATCCCAAATCCTCCAAGGATTTCAGAACGGTGGATTTTCCGGCGCCGGACATGCCGGTCACCAGCAGCAGGCGGGGTTGCGGCGCCATGGTCATTGGCGGCAACCGCAAGATTGAAGAGCAAGCATGATTTTTAACGGAGCAGACATTTCAAATGGGTTTAACCGAAGCAAGGGAAGGGGATGGCCCGCGATCACCATCGTCTGGCTATCCAGCGGATAGCGATCATAGCCTGTCACAAGCTCGACGGCGAGGGTGAGGGCCACATTTTTCTGATATGGCTGAGCTATGATCCCCAACCCGCGCACCTCCATCAAGCCTGCGAGCGTGTCGGGCGCTGACGCCCAAAGGCTTGTGCCATCATAGCGAATGTCGCAGCGGTCGTCGGCGACCAAGATGGCGCCGCGATCCATCAGGCGCAGTGAGAGATCGGATTTTCCTGCCCCGGATGGGCCGAGCAGCAGCAGCCCCTGATCGTTGATGGCGACGCAATTGGCATGGATGTTGGCGAGAATCTCCGTGCCCTTTTCTGCGCCCGTTGCCGTGAACCAGTCTTCATGCCTTTTTCTGTCGATGCTGGGATCAAGGCTGTCGGCGGCGGTTGGGGCAGGGCGGGCGAGCATCATGGCTTGGCGGCTAGACGGTGGCTGAGGGAGTTGGCCGCGCTGGCAGTGCGACCAACAAGCTGGCGCCGCGTTTGCCATCTTCGCGATCCTTTACCTGAATCGTGCCGCCATGCCCCTCGATAATGGTTCGGGCGATGGCAAGACCCAGGCCACTGTGGCGCAGCATATCGTCGCTATCGGAGCGCACGCTATGAAATCGGCGGAACACCGCCTCGCGCTGGGAGGGATCGATTCCGGGGCCTTCATCCTCCACCCGAATCTGCACCTCTTGCCCGACCAGTGAAGCCGCAATGCAGACCAAAGCCTTGGGCGGCGAAAAGCTGATGGCATTGTCGATGATATTGTCGAGCGCGCGTTCCAGCCGATGGCCATCGCCCATGACAATGGTGGTTTCTTTGCGGGGGCGAGCAAAAGCGATGCGCGGTGTGGGCGCATTGCTATCCTGCCGCACGGCGCGGCTGGCCAACATGGCTTCGATCATCAGCCCCACATCAATCGGCTCGAACAAGGTGCGTGAAAGCTGGGCATCGATGCGGCTGGCATCGCTGATATCGGTGACGAGGCGATCGAGGCGCCGGACATCCTCTTCCGCAATGGCCAGCAATTGGGCGCGGTGCACATCATTGTCGACGCGGCCCAGCCCCTCAATCGCCGAGCGCACAGAAGCAATGGGGTTTTTCAGCTCATGGGTGACATCGGCGGCGAAATGCTCGCCTGCGTCAATGCGTTCGCGCAAGGTCTGGGTCATATCGGAAACGGCGCGGGCCAAGGTGCCAATTTCGTCGCGTCGATCTGGCAAGCGGGGGACCACCACTTCACGGGCGCGGCCAAGGCGCACCTGCACCGCAGCGCGGGCGAGGTGCCGCAACGGGCGGACAATGCGTTTGGCGAGGAACAGCGACAGGCCGATGGAGGCGAGCAGCACCAAGCCCACAACAATGGCGGCGCGGAAGCGCTCGGCCCGCACGGTGCGGGTGATGTCGCGGGCGTTCACTGTCATCAACATCATCTGGGGCCGTTCCAGATCCAACATGCGCACTGTGCTGATCAGCGGCGTGCGTTCGGGCGCATAGCGCACCCTTGTGGCCGATGGCGCGCCGCGCTGCACATCCTGAACCTCTGGCCAATTGGCGGCATGATCTGGCACAGGCTCGGCAAAATCGGGATAGGTTTTGGCGCCAACGATCCAGTCAATGCCGCGATCCATGGCGCGCGCCACATCCCGTTCCCATGGTTGCAAATCCGGATCACGCAGCGTGTAAGTGGCGGGCGCAAGGGCGAAACTGTCAAAAGCCAGACGGCCATCGGCATTATAGAGGCGCAGCCGCGAATCGGTGGCGGCCGTAAATTCCAGCATCAGCCGTTCTCGCTCGGATGGGCGGGCGGCTTCCAGCGATTGCTCCAGCAGATGCAATTGGCTTTCGATAATCTCCACTTCCGAGTCGACAGCGCGGACACGATAATTGTCGAGATAGAAAAAACCGCCCATCAGCATCGCAATGGCGAGAATATTCACCGCCAAGATGCGCGATGTCAGCGACCAGCGCAGGGACCAGTTGGGCCGAATGTTCAGCGGTTCAATGGAGCGAAGCTTAGCTTTCATCGGAATAACGATAGCCTGCGCCATATAGGGTGGCAATGCCATCAAATTCCGGGTCCACCTCGCGGAATTTTCGTCTTAGCCTTTTGATATGGCTGTCGATTGTGCGATCATCAATATAGACATCATCCTGATAGGCGGCATCCATTAACTGGTTGCGGCTGCGCACAATGCCGGGCCGGGTTGCCAGCGATTCCAAAATCAGAAACTCCGTCACCGTCAGCGTCACATCATGGCCATCCCAGGTCACTTTATGGCGCGCGGAATCCATGATCAGCCGCCCGCGATTGATCGGCTCTGGTGCAGGGTCATCCTGGCTATCGGGATCATTCCGGTTCAGCGCGACTCGCCGCAATATGGCGCGAATACGGGCGATCACCAGTCGTTGGGAAAAAGGCTTGGCGATATAATCATCGGCGCCCATCGCCAGCCCCAAAGCCTCGTCAATCTCATCATCCTTGCTGGTCAGGAAAATGACAGGCAGGCTGCTTTTTTCCCGCAATCGGCGGAGCAGTTCCAGCCCATCCATCCGCGGCATTTTGACATCAAACACCGCGAGATCGGGCGGATTGTCGAGCAGCGGTTTCAGCGCCGCCTCGCCATCGGAATAGAGGCGTGTTGCAAAGCCTTCGGCTTGCAGCGCGATAGACAGGGATTGTAAGATATTGCGATCATCGTCGACCAGCGCAATGCTGGGTTGCTTGTCTGAATTAAGTGCCATGCTGAACATGCTGCCCACAGAACCAAAAAATAACCATCTATCGCATCGCTGCTGCCGCTAATATCTAAACTTTCAGCCTCGCTGCGGCAACCGGCTGTCGCATGGGCTAAGGCCTACGATAAAGTGAGCTTATCCTTTTGACCTCTTGAGGTGGGAGCGCTAACGCCGCCGGAATGACACAATAAGCGTCCCACTGCCGCGGCTCAGCAGATATGGGTCGGATTCCTTCCGATCACATCGCATCGCAGCGCAATGGAGGCGTTTGGAAATGGGAGCCAAGCCAATGACGCAGATCACCATCGGTGCTGACACTATCGAAACCGTTGCAAATGTTGCTGAAAATCTGGGCACGTCTCAGTTGGTCGAGGATGCTATTCGCCATGGCGAGGGCTTGTTAGCCAAGGACGGCCCGTTGGTCGTGGCAACAGGCAAGCATACGGGGCGCAGCGCAAAAGATAAATTCATCGTGCAGGATGCTGAAACGCGCGACACCATTTGGTGGGGCAAAACCAATGTGCCGATGACGCCGGAGCATTTTGCCACACTGAAGGCGGATTTCTATGCGCATTTGCAGGGCCGCGAGCATCTTTATCGGCAGCAATTGTTCGGCGGTTCGCAGCCTGAGCACCGCGTGTCGGTGCAGGTGATCACCGAATTTGCATGGCATAGCCAGTTTATCCGCACTTTGTTGTGCCGTCCGACAGCCGAGGAATTGGCGGCTTTTGCTGCGGAATATACTATCATTGATCTGCCTAGCTTTCGCGCCGATCCGGCCCGCCACGGCACCCGCAGCGAAACGGTGGTTGCGGTGAACTTCACCGAAAAGCTCGTGCTGATCGGCGGCACAGCCTATGCGGGCGAAATGAAGAAATCCGTCTTCGGGATTTTAAACTATCTGTTGCCCGTTAAGGGCGTGATGCCGATGCATTGTTCGGCCAATATCGGGCCAGACGGCGATACAGCGGTGTTTTTCGGTTTGAGCGGCACCGGCAAGACGACCTTGTCGGCGGATGCCTCGCGCACGCTGATCGGCGATGACGAGCATGGCTGGTCCGATACCGCAGTCTTCAACTTTGAAGGCGGCTGCTATGCGAAGATGATCCGTCTTTCCGCCGAAGCCGAGCCAGAGATTTTTGCGACGACGAAGCGCTTCGGCACGGTGCTGGAAAATGTGGTGATCGATCCCGTGACCCGCGAATTGGACTTCAACGACAGCAGCTTGGCGGAAAACAGCCGTGGCAGCTATCCGATTGACTTCATTCCCAATGCATCGGAAAAAAATCTTGGCCCCGTGCCCAAGACGATCATTTTCCTGACGGCGGATGCTTATGGTGTTCTGCCTCCGATCGCCAAATTGACACCGGATCAGGCCATGTATCATTTCCTGTCGGGCTATACGGCCCGCGTGGCCGGAACGGAAATTGGCGTCACCGAACCAGAAGCGACCTTCTCGACCTGCTTTGGCGCACCGTTCATGCCGCGTCACCCGTCCATCTATGGCAATTTGCTGAAAGAGCGTATTGCCAAGGGCGGCGTGCAGTGCTGGCTGGTCAACACGGGCTGGACGGGCGGCATGGCCACGATGGATGGCATCAGCCGGATGCCGATCAAGGCGACGCGGGCGCTGCTCAATGCAGCCTTGGACGGCAGCCTGAACGCGGCAGAATTCCGCACTGATCCGAATTTTGGCTTTGAATTCCCGACTGAAGTGGCCGGGGTTGATAGCGGCATTTTGGACCCGCGCGCCGCCTGGGCCGATCCAGAAGCCTATGACCGCACCGCCCAGACGCTGGCGCGGCAGTTCGTTGAAAATTTTGTTCAGTTTGAAGATCATGTGGATGCTGGCGTGCGGGCATCTGCGCCGCAGGTGAAGGCCGCCGCCTGATTCTGCATCGGGTCTGAGGCTCGCGAATGAAGAAAAGGGGCGCTCCCATGGGGAGGCGCCCCTTTTGCTATCTGCAGCGATTCTCTGCTTCTATGTCCGCGCCTGAGCGGGCTTCATCTCAGGCCGCGTGCATGCGCCATCCGTCGCGTTTCTCTGTCGGCCACTTGCCGCAGCATCGCATCGCGCCAGATACGGCGGGGCTTTCGGCTTGTTGGCCGCAATCCAGATCGCGAACATAACGGATTCTGGCCAGCGCGGACCCACCATGGCGCGCATGCTGACCAGCGGCGCGAAAGCCAAGCTTGCGCAGCACGGCGCCTGACGCCGGATTGTTGCGCGCATGGGCAGCCCTGATCTGGCGGTGGCCCAGAGTGCGGGCCAATTCCACCATATGGCGTCCAGCCTCGGTCGCAAAGCCCAGGCCCCAAAAGGGCCGGGCAATCCAGAAGCTAAGCTCGGCGATGCTGCCATTGTGCTTATCATCCCGATCGTCGCTATCCAGCCCGATCGCGCCGATCAGGCGCGGTGATGAAGCGGTGCGTTGGACCATCAGAAACCGGCTGGCGCGCTGGTCAGACCATGTCGCGAGCCATGATGCGGCATCAGCCTCGGTAAAGGGTGCAGTGGCGTTAGAGATATCGCGGATGACCATTTCGTCGGCCATGGCCTGCGCCAGCGCGGGCGCATCTTCTGCCCAACCGGGCCGCAACAATAATCTTTCAGTACGAGCAAACATGTGAATCACTCCCAAGTTGCTGATGCCTTTGGCGTTCACAAATGACGCTTTGACGACAGCAAAGTTGAAGAGGGAGATGAAATTCCTTTTTTCGTCTGATCGTGGATCTTAGGACCCATGTTTCAGACAAGAAAAAAGGGAGACTGGGGGTGACCCGTCTCCCTCTTTTCGAACCATTTTTCCGCTTATCAGCGAAGAGAATGTTCCCGGATCATCCCTGGTGGACGATCCGTGCAGAATCATCCTTATTCGGCTGCCTCGGCCATCATGTCGACCGAGACATATTTTCGGCCAAGCTTGCCATCATGGAATCGCACGCGGCCATCAGAGGTGGCGAACAGCGTGTGATCTTTGCCCATGCCGACATTGACGCCCGGATAGACTTTGGTGCCGCGCTGACGCACGATAATATTGCCGCCGACGACTTCCTGACCGCCGAACTTTTTCACGCCAAGGCGACGGCCGGCTGAATCGCGACCGTTGCGCGATGAACCGCCTGCTTTTTTATGTGCCATGACAGATGCTCCTTAAATTCGTTCAAGGGTCAGGGCCGCCAAAGGGGCCCTAACTTCCTGTAATTACTTGGTCGCGCCGACCGAAAGAATGCGCAACAGCGTCAGCGACTGACGATGGCCGTTGCGACGGCGATAATTGTGGCGGCGACGCTTTTTGAAAACGATGACCTTTTCGCCGCGCGTCTGGGCGATGATTTCCGCCGAAACGGCAAGGCCGCTGGCATCTTTCACTTCGCCGCCGTCGCCAGCCAGCAGGATATCACCCAGCGATACCGTATCGCCAGCTTCACCCTCGATCTTTTCAACAGCGATCTTGTCTCCAGCGGCGACGCGATACTGTTTGCCGCCCGTGCGCACGATTGCGAACATGGTCTTCCATCCAATCAAACTATAGTGCCCGTCTAACCAGACCATCCGCCGAGGCAAATGTTTTCCAGTATGCGGGAAAGACCGCGCAACTAACCTTTGGGCGTGGCGCTGTCAACCGCATATGGCCCCGTTTCGCTGCGAAAAATTCGCTTCGTTGCGGCCAAAGCTGGCAATACTGATTCGGGGCTTGCTGCCTTCGATGGCTCCCCATATCAGGAGTCATGATGAAGCGCGCCTCTTTTCTTTTCGTTTTGATCACGGCTTTTTCGGTCGCGGCTTGCAGCACGGTAGATGGTGGAACGCCGCCGTCGCTGGCAAAGAGGCCCTATGAGGGGCGCTTTGATGTGCCGGTTCGCGCTGTTCCAGTGACTCCGCCGGGGCCGCCTGCCGCCGATCTTTCCCAACGCTTGCAGCGCTGGGAAGCGGACGCCGCCAAAGGGCAGAGCGAATTTTCGGATGAGCGCGCTGTCGCGACGCGCGCCGTGGCAGCGGCCTCTGGCGCGGCTGTGGGTAGCGAAGCCTGGGTGGTTGCGCAGCAGGCCATTTCGCGAATGATCGCCGCACGTGCGCCTTCCACGGCCGCTTTGGCTGATCTCGACCGCCTTTATCTGGATCGCAGCGATGCCGAATCCTTTGATGGTATGCCGGAGATATTTGAGCTGCGCCAACGGCTTGCCGCCATGGTCGATGGGCAGGACGAGGTGATCGATTCGCTGACGGCGGCGCTGAAATAAGACCGCTTGGAATTTATGAATTTTCCCATGTCGCGGGCTGATTGAGTCCATGTTTCTTCAGCGCGTGGCGAATCTGGTCATAGCTCAGCCCCAAAGCTTCCGCCGCCAGCTTTTGATTGTAGCGGCAGCGCGCCATGGTTTCGGTTAAAATGCTTTTTTCAAAATGATCTATCGCAGCCTTCAGGTCGGTGACCTTCGGAGTTGAAGGCGGTGAGGGAGCCGATTCGGGCGCAGTGGGTGCTGGTTGGCTCGCTGGCGGTGGTGTGTTCGGGTCGAGGCGGGCTGGCGGTTGCCATGGGCTGGCGAAGGGATCGAAAGCTATCGCATCGACGGGGCGCGAGGAATCGCCCCAGCGATAAATGGCGCGCTCCACCGTGTTGCGCAATTCCCGCACATTGCCCGGCCAGCCATGGCCTTCAAGCTGGGCCATCACCTTGGGGCTGAAGCCCGGCCAATTTTCCCAACCCAGCTCGGCGGCCATGCGGGGGCCGAAATAATGCGCCAGCTCTGCCACATCACCCTCCCGCGCGCGCAGCGGCGGCAGGGTGATCACTTCAAAGGACAGGCGATCCAGCAGGTCGGCGCGGAAGTGATTTTGCGCCACCAGTGCGGGCAAATGCTCATTGGTGGCGGCGACGATACGCACATCGACGCGAATCGGGCGTGAGGCGCCAACCCGGTTGATCTCGCCATATTCAATGGCCCGCAGCAGGCGTTCTTGTGCGCCAAACGAAAGAGTGGCCAATTCATCGAGAAACAATGTGCCGCCATCGGCTTCTTCAAAACGGCCAGCGCGGGCGCGGGATGCGCCGGTAAAGGCGCCTGCTTCATGGCCGAACAATTCCGCCTCGATCAATGTTTCCGGCAGCGCCGCGCAATTCATGATGACATAGGGTTGATCCCAGCGCGGGGAGAGGCGGTGCAGCCGTTCGGCGACAAATTCCTTTCCGGTGCCGCGTTCGCCAACGATCAGCACGGGCCGATCCAGCGCGGCGGCCAGCGCGGTGCGATCCACCATATCCTGAAAGGCCGAGGATTGGCCGATAAATTGTATCTCGAGATCCATGCCAGATAATGGTGATAATTCCCGATAAATAGCAAGGCGTGAATATGGGGGCGCCGGGACTTGTGGGAACAGCAGGCGCATTTGCGTGGCCAGCGCGACTTGGCACGGCTCCTGCATAGAGAAGAGCAAATATTCCGGTGGAGGAAGGTGAGACGCTTTTCCGTGGCCGGTATAGGAGTTTGATATGGGTATTTTTTCTCGAACCCGCGATATTATCGCCGCCAATTTCACCGATTTGCTGGATCGGGCAGAAGATCCGGCGAAAATGATCCGGCAGATTATTTTTGAGATGAACGAAACGCTGGTCGAAGTTCGCTCGTCCGCGGCCCGCACCATTGCCGATCAAAAGGAAATGCGCCGCCATATCGCCAAGCTGGATGGCTTGCAGGATAGCTGGAAAGAAAAGGCCGAGCTGGCGATTTCCAAAGATCGGGAAGATTTGGCGACAGCAGCGCTGATTGAAAAGCGCAAGGCTTCAGACATGGCGGACCGCTTGCGGGCGGAGGTAGCGCAGTTGGATGAACTGCTCGACGGTTATGAAGGCGATATCGCCAAGCTGCAGCAAAAGCTGATTGATGCGCGCACGCGCCAGTCCAGCATTGCGAATCGACTTGAAAGCGCCGAGAATCGCTATCGGTTGCGCGAAATGACCCATGGTGACCGGGTGGATGACGCCTTTTCCCGCTTTGAGATACTGGAGCGCCGCGTGGATGAAGCGGAAGGGCGCGCGGATGCTTTGGCGCTGGCGCAGGGCAAATCTTTGGAAGAAGAATTTGCCGAATTGCAGGCAGCAGATCATGTGGCGGACGAACTGGCGGCGCTGAAAGCGGCGCAGGGCCGAAATTAAGGGGCGCCGAAGATGGAAGCCATTATCATCGTTCCGGTTGTGATCGGCACTTTATTTCTGGGTCTGCCATGGTTGATCCTGCATTATATCACCAAATGGCGGCAGGCGAAAACGCTGACCGGCGAAGATGAGCAGCTGTTGGATGATCTGTATGACACCGCGCGCCGATTGGAAGCGCGCCTACATACGGTCGAGCGTATTATCAGCGCTGATAACCCGGATTTTCAACCCACGGCGCTGCACCGTGATGATGAGCTGGATCGGCTCGACCAACGCATTCGTATGAGAGAGAGGCTGAAATGACACCGCTTCGCACCAAATTTTATCTTGATAAACAAAATGGCAAATGGAGCGGCGTTTGCGCTGGCATTGCCGATTATAGCGGCATTGACGTTGTGTGGGTTCGTGCGGGCGCCATTTTATTGACCCTGATGGGCGGCTTTCCTTGGACGGTGATTGCCTATTTTGTCGTGGCGTGGATGGCCGATACCAAGCCGCTGAGCCTCTATAGTTCGACCGAAGATAAGAAATTCTGGCAGGGCGTGCGCTCTAACCCCAGCGGCACGGCGCGCGATATACGCTCTCGTTTTCGGGATATGGATCGTCGGCTGGCGGACATTGAATTACATTATACTAGTTCCAACCGCCGCCTGTCTGACGAGATAGACGCGCTGCGCTGAGGCGTCGGCGCATGGAAAGTGAGGTAATCGAGCCATGCTGATGCTGCTGATCGGGGTCATCATAGCCAGCTATCTGGTTTATTTTTTGCTGTCCTCTTTCCGTTCATCTGCGGCGCGGCGGCATAGGGCGCATGGGGATGAACCACATGCGCTCATCGATCAGCGGGTCGCAGCATTGGATGCACGCATTGCGGTGCTGGAACGACTGATGCTGGATGATCCAGATGTGCGGCAAAGATAATGATGACAGGGGATGTGCGGCATGGATCGCGGTGTGATTATTCTGGGTCTTTGTTTCATTTTGGTGGGTTTGCCGGTGATTTTCGGGGCCGCGCAGAAAATCTATAAGCGGCAGCTACGCTTCAAGGAAAAGCAGCTTTCATGGATGGCGCAGGATGCGGAAACGAAAGCGGCGGCCTATGCGGCGCAAATTCAGCAGCTGGAACAGCGGGTGCGGATTTTGGAGAAAATTGCCACGGATCGAGGCACCCAACTCTCCGCCGAGATTGAAAGCCTGCGCGATGCGCCGCCGCGCTAAGCGCGATTTTCTTGTCGTGGGTGGGCCTTTTGTTGCGGCTTGCCGACGTTGGATGGACGGGAAAGGGAAGGGGTCATGATGGACATGGTAAGCATGATCTTGCCTGAGGTGACGCAGATGTTGTTGGTTTTGGGCGCTGTGGCGATTATCTGCCTAGCCGCATTGGCGGGGTGGCGCGATTGGATCAGCCTGAAAAAGGACCAGCTGAACACGTCGCTTGCCATGGGTAAGACGGCGTCGGGCTCGCCATCGGGCCGGGCATCAGAAGATATGAAGCAACAGGGTGCGGCATCTTCCTCAGCGCGGATTGAAATGGCCGATCTGCGCGAGCGCTTGCGCAAATTGGAAGCGATTGCGGAAGGCGTGGATCTATAGGCCGGGATCGATCGGCAGATCAGGGGCGCTTGATGCGATGGTGCAAACATGCCACTGCGCTGACCATGCGCAGCCTTGATGATATTTTCGAAGAATATGATTTTCTGGATGGCGATGATCGCTATCGCCTGCTGATTGAGCTGGGGCGCGGGTTGGAAGCGATGCCAGATGCGCTGAAAACCGATGCCACGCTGGTGCGCGGTTGTTCCGCCAGTGTTTGGGTTTATCCCGTGCCGCGGGAGGATGGCCGCCTGCATTTTCTGGCAGATAGCAATGCCGCGATCACCAAAGGTATTGTCGCGCTGGTGCTGGCTGCAGTGCAGGATCAAGCCGCGGCGGATGTGGCGGCGATGGATGTGGCCGCGGCGCTGGCGCCTTTTGAGCTTAGCCGCCAGCTTTCATCCAACCGCACGCAGGGTGTGCCCAATATGATCGCCTTGATTCAGGAAACCGCGCAGCGGATCGCTGCGGCATAATTTCAACGCAAATCCTTCTGCGACAAATTCTTCGCGACGATGTGCGCGGCGGCGATGGGGCGGCAGCGCCTATCGCTCGCCTGTGACGCTGCCTATCATAGAATAAGGGCGCGGAAGCCATTGGTCTTCCGCGCCCTGAATTGTTGAACCGGTGGCTCGCTTAGAAAGCGAAGCTGACGGTGCCGCTGACCGTGCGCGGCGCGCCGATCTGGGCATTGGGGGCCGAGGAGCCTTGACCCAGCGACGTGTTAAAGCTGCCGACATAGAGGGTGTCGAACAGATTATAGACGTTGAGCTGGAAGAAGCTTTGATCGTTCAAGCCAAGGAAGCCCAGATTGACGCGGGCATCCAGATTGACCAGCCAATAAGCATCGGTCTTGCCGGAATGAACTTGATCGCCATTCAGCTCTAGCGGCAGGTTGGTATCATAAAGATAACGGCCACCGGTGCGCTTGGCGGTGACACCCAGATCCACGGCACCCAGCAAAGCACGGGCCGATGCGCCATAGCTATAAGATGGTGCGCCCGCTTCCCGCTTGCCGGCCGTCGGCAGATATTGGGGGATAGGATTATTGGGGTCGGTGGTGTCAAAGCCGCTCAGCACATCGTCTTTGATTTCCGATTTCATGTAAGAACCGAAAGCATAAAGCGCGAGCTGGGGGATTGGCTGATAGCTGATGCTGGCATCCACACCATATTTATCGACCCGGCCAAGGTTGCGATATTCATTTCGGTCGGTTTCTGGATCATAGGCTGAAGCCAGACGATCCTGATAACGGGTATACCAGAGCGATGCCTGGGCTTGAATCTGGCGCGAGCCATAGCGCACACCGGCGTCGAAATTGTCCGTCTTTTCTGCAACCGGATTGGCAGGGCCAGCATCGGGAGCATAATAGAAGGAGTTATAGAGATTGTCGGTTCCGGGCACCTGAATGCCTTTGGAATAGTTAGCAAAGAGAGAGAAATTGGGCGACATTTTATAGACAAGACCCAAATTGGGCAGAATATCATCATATTTCATGATGCGCTGTTGCGGGCCCTGCACATTGGGATTGTTTGTCGCATAAACCGAGTTGCGCGGATCATCCTTGCCAAAGCAATCGACGAAACCGGTGGAACTGGTGGTGAAGCAATAATTGTTGAGATTCCGCTTCATAAAGGGCGCGCGCAGACCCAAAGTGGTGACCAGCGTGCCATCCATAAATTCCCCGCGATATTCACCGGAGACTTGATGCAAAATGGCATAGGATAGGCGATTGCGCTTTTGCAGCACCGCGCCCGTTGCATCGGTGAGCGGATCATCGACAGGGAAGACATCAACGGGGGTGCCGTCTGTGTTCAGCAGCCCGACCTGCCCAGTTTGGCGGTGGCGAGCGCTATCCCATGTATAGCCAATGCGAACCGTGTGATCATCATTGATGTTCCAGCGCAGATTGGCGATCAGGCCATAGCGTTTGGTGCGGGTTTGGCTTGGGGCGAGCATCGCCACTTCATCCAGCATGTCACCATCGCCGTTCAGATCCATGCCGAAATAGGGGCGACCGCCGATATAGCCGGTCAGGCCATCGGCATTGAACGCCCGCTCGCGTGCAAAGACTGTGCCGCCGCCATTGGCTTTAACCGATTGATAGCTGGGATCGACTGTCAACACCAAGCTGTCGTTTAACGTGAAGCGTGAGGAACCGCGCAGGTTCCACGTATCGGAGGGGTTGAAGCGACGATCAAATTCTGTGCCGCAGCTTGAAGCGGCATCAGCGACGCCCGGCGTCACTGTGGCTTCGGTTGTGCAGGGATAGTTGATATTATATTCGCGATCATCTTTGGTCTGTGGAAAGCGATCATCGCGAAGCGGCACGGAACCAAAGAAATTGTTGCGATTGCGATTGAAATGGCCAGCGATAGATATGAAATCGCCATCCACGCCTAGTGGCTGGTAGATGCGGGCATTCAACTGCTGCTTATCGATGCGGCCATAATTGTTGAACGGATTGTCATTGGACGTGGTCGAGGCTGAAACAAAGGCGCGGGTTCCGATGGAGGTGAAAACGCCGGTGTCGATCATGCCGAAAATGCGCATGAAGCTATATTCGCCCGCCGAACCGGATAGGCGCACACCGAAATCTTCACCCGGCACGCGGGTGCGATAGTTGACGGTAGAGCCGCTGGCGGCAGCGGTGGGGCTGTCGACATCGGTCGAACCGAGGTTGACGTTCACCTGCTCAATCAGCTCTGGATCCATTTGCTGATTCGAATACATGGAATAGCTGCCCGAATCATTCAAAGGCACGCCGTCCATCGTCAGGCTGATACGGTCAGACGAAAAACCGCGAATGGTCAGCTGGCCGCCGCCCGATCCATAAGCATCATTGTTGGTGAAATTAACGCCGGGAACCAGATTGATCGTATCCAAAATCGTCTGGCCGGGATTTTGCCGTTCAATGACTTCTTGGCCGAGAACGGATTTGGCTTTGGATGTGTCGGGAGAACGAATGCCTGCAACATCAACGAGGCCCGACGAACCCATAACGACGATTTCATCCTGAAAGTCCACCGAACCAGTGGATTGGGCAAGCGCAGGCGTCGAAAGCATCGCAATCGGGAGCAGGGCAGCGCTCGCGGCAAGCGAATAGCGGAGTTTCATGACCAAATAGTCCCCTTAGAAGTTGGCGGCTTGCAAGAGTGACTGCCTCTTGAAAACCTTGGGGGGACCGTGGCGGTCTTCTGTGACTCAGCCGTGTAACTTCCATGACATTATTGTCATAAATGCTCACTAAGCCACGCAAAACAGCCAAAATATTGAAATTCCAGCCGATCTTTTGTGACCATAATATCTTTTTCTATCCCAGTGTTGCTGCAATGCAACATAAATTCACAAGTGGCGTCGACTCGGCTGGGGATGATGTGTTGAGATGTGGCTGGCCATATAAAAGCCGCCCCGACGCCAAGGCGTGGAGCGGCTGATGGATTGCTTATTCTCTTCGCTCTCCCCCAGCGGAAGGAGAAGGAAATTGATCTGGTCAGGCGGCGTCGCCGGCTTCCTTGGCCTTTTTCTCGGCATGAACGCGAACCGGGTCCTTGCGGCCCTCGATCACATCCTTATCGACCACAATTTCCACCACATCGGTCAGATCGGGCAGGTCGAACATCGTATCGAGCAAAATCGTCTCGACGATGGAGCGCAGGCCGCGTGCACCGGTTTTGCGCGCGATGGCCTTTTGCGCGATGGCGATCAGCGCATCATCGGTGAAGGTCAGCGCCACATCTTCCAGATCGAACAATTTCTTATATTGTTTGACCAGCGCATTTTTGGGTTCACCCAAAATCTGCACCAGCGCCTCAATATCCAGATCTTCCAGCGTCGCAATCACGGGCAGACGGCCAACAAATTCCGGGATCAGGCCGAATTTCAGCAAATCTTCCGGCTCAATCTGTTTCAGCATTTCGCCTGTCCGCCGTTCATCCGGGCCAGCGACATGCGCGCCAAAGCCAATGGATTTGCGTTGCAGCCGATCTCCGATGATCTTTTCAAGGCCAGCAAAGGCGCCGCCAGCGATGAACAATATGTTGGTCGTATCCACTTGCAGAAATTCCTGCTGTGGATGCTTGCGGCCGCCCTGCGGCGGAACGCTGGCAGTGGTGCCTTCCATCAGCTTCAGCAGCGCCTGCTGCACGCCTTCGCCCGATACATCGCGGGTGATGGATGGGTTTTCTGCCTTGCGGCTGATTTTATCGATTTCGTCGATATAGACGATGCCGCGCTGCGCCTTTTCGACATTATAGTCGCTGGCTTGCAGCAGCTTCAGGATAATATTTTCAACATCTTCGCCAACATAGCCCGCCTCGGTCAGCGTCGTGGCATCGGCCATGGTGAAGGGCACATCAAGGAAGCGTGCCAGCGTTTGGGCCAGCAGGGTTTTCCCGCTGCCGGTGGGGCCGACCAGCAAGATGTTCGATTTGGCGAGTTCCACATCATCATTGCGGCCGCTGTTGGCGAGCCGCTTATAATGATTATGAACAGCAACCGAAAGCACGCGCTTGGCCTTATTTTGACCAATCACATAATTGTCGAGATGCTGGCAGATTTCCAGAGGAGTGGGAACGGCGCCATCTTTGCGGCCCGAAACAGAGCCTTTGATTTCTTCGCGGATAATGTCGTTGCACAGCTCGACACATTCGTCGCAGATGAAAACGGTTGGTCCGGCAATCAGTTTACGAACTTCATGCTGCGACTTTCCGCAGAAGGAGCAATAAAGAGTGCTCTTGCTGTCCGAGCCGCTCAACTTAGTCATAAAATTTCCTCTGGCAGGCGCCGAGAATGGAACACCGCCTGCTTCCTTCCTAGCCCGCGCACTCCCAATTACAAGTTGCAATCGGGGGCAGCGCTTGTCTCTACATTGTCTTTTCAAAGGCAAATGTGGCGTGAACGGATCGGCTTATCAAGATGCGGGCACAGCTTTTCATGCCCGCCCCCTGTTCGAGTGCGGGCATGAGGGGAAAGTTAGGGCGTTGGGCCTTCGCTGGCTTCGGGGGCTGCATCCTCGCTGGGCACACCGGGGCGGCGATCAAACACTTGATCGACAATGCCAAAGGCTTTGGCCTCATCGGCTTCCAAGAAGGTGTCGCGGTCCATCGCTTTTTCGATTTCTTCCAAAGGCTTGCCTGTATATTTGGCATAAAGATCATTCATCCGGCGACGAATGCGCAATATTTCCTTGGCCTGAATCTCAATGTCCGATGCCATGCCGCGCGCACCGCCAGATGGCTGGTGAACCATGATTCGGGCATTGGACAGCGCCACCCGCATACCGGGCTCGCCAGCGGCCAGCAGGAAGCTGCCCATGGATGCGGCCTGACCGATGCAGACGGTGCCAACGCGCGGGCGGATATATTGCATCGTATCGTGAATCGCCATGCCAGCGGTCACCACGCCGCCGGGCGAGTTGATATACATATAAATATCTTTTTTCGGATTTTCCGATTCGAGGAACAGCAGCTGGGCAACGATGAGCGATGCCATATTGTCTTCCACCTGACCGGTCACAAAGACAATTCGTTCCCGCAACAGGCGCGAGAAAATGTCGAAGCTGCGTTCGCCGCGACTCGTCTGCTCCACGACCACAGGCACCAATGCGCTCAGCGGATCCATCATCTATATTTCGTCCTCATTCCGTGGGATGCCGCATCGAGAACCGACAAGCTACCCCGTTTGAACCCTACATCGGCGCGGCTTGGGCTGGTTTCAAGAGGTTTTTGGCATCCAGCCGAATTCCGCTTGGCAGAATAAATCCACAGATGGGGCAAAAAGCAAAGCCGCCCGCCAGACAGGGTCGGCGAGCGGCTTTGACACGCAATCCACTGGAAATCCGTGGGAATTAATCGCCCTGGCCGGGTTCGGGAGAGAAGAATTCCATCTTGCCTTCCACGCCCTTCATGGCATCGGCATCGGCAGGAGCATCGCGCTTCACCGTGATATTTGGCCATTCGGCGCTATATTTGGTGTTCAGTTCCAGCCATTTTTCAAGGCCGCTTTCCGTATCCGGTAAAATGGCTTCAGCTGGGCATTCTGGTTCGCAAACGCCGCAGTCGATACATTCGCTTGGATTGATGACGAGCATATTCTCGCCCTCGTAGAAGCAATCGACGGGGCAAACCTCGACACAATCCATATATTTACACCGGATGCATGCGTCGGTGACAACATAGGTCATAGGATTATCGCTCCATTCAATGCAGCCCCGCGGCCGTCCAATACATATCCACCGGCCTCTATTCCGACCGGCGGTGTTGCGTCAACGATAGACAGGAGTTGACCGCTCTTTTCAATCGGCAATATCCAGAGCATGGCCTAGAAAAACTATGCTTGTGGCAAGGTCTGGGCGTCTGCATTGCTGGATGTGGCGGCTCTATCATCAAGCCGTGTATAGCAGCTTTGGGCTTCGGGCGCCGGGCCGCGTCTGGTCGGCAGGGTTAGGATGCGGATCACCGCCACCTCTCTGCCCAAGGGAATGACGAGATGCTGGCCGGGATGGACAAGGGTGGAAGAGCGGGTGATGCGCCGCCCTTCCAACCGAATATGTCCTGCCTCGATCATCGCCTGTGCAAGGCTGCGAGACGGAGCCAGACGCAAATACCAGAGCAGCTTATCAATCCGCAGCTGGTTCGTCCCGCTATCGCCCATCAATCCTCCTTTTTGCCGTCGGCCAGCATGGCCGCCAATCCAGCAAAGGGGCTGGTGGGAGACGGGCCGCGGCTTTCAGCGCGATCCGTCTGTGGCCGTGGGCCGCGATTCTGGTGCGGACCATTGTCTTTGCGGCCATCATGGGGCCGCTTTCCGCGCGGGCGATTGTCACCGCCCCGCCTTTCACCGCGACCGCCGTCGGCATGGCCGCGGCCAGCACCGTCACCGCGATTTTCGCCATCGCGATGGGGGCGATTGCCGGAATGGCCCTGACGGCCCTTCCTTTGGCCATCTTCGGCTTGCGAGCGATGGCCTCGATAGCCGCCCTGACGGCGGCCCCGATCCTTATTTTTCAGCCCGATCCAGCGCCAACGATCCCATTCGGGCTCGCCCGCAGGGCGAAAGCCCAGGCTTTGCAACAGCGCACGGCGCGCTTCATCATCCAGCCCCAAGGAAGTTGCCAGCGCATTGTCGATGGCGAATCCGGGCAGCGGCTCTTCAGGCAGCGCAGGCTCTGCCGCTTCGGCGGCTGCGGGCGCATCGTCGGTGGAGGGTGCGTCCGCCTTTTCGTTCGCGGGCGTTTCTACCGTTGCTGGCTCTGCTGCAACGGCTTGCGCGGGGGTTGCAGGGGCCTCGGTTGCCGCAGCGCTAGCCTCTGCTGCTGCGTCGTCAGAGGGGGCCGCTTCCGGAGCAGGTTGCGCGATCTCTGTGCTTTCCGCTTGAGCGCTTTCGGGCGCTGTCACGGTGGATTCCACTTCGTCCGCGGCGGTGCTGGCGGGGTCAACCGCTGGGCTATCAGCAAAGGGAGCATCTACAACCGGAGCGTCCGCAACGGGGCTATCCACAGCGGGGGCTGCGGTTGTTGAGGAAGCTTCATTCTCCGTCACCGCTGTAGGCGATGGGGTCGGGGCGGGAGCGATTTTCTCCTGCGCCTCGGCATGGTCATCGGCGCCCGCCATGGGCTGAACCGGGGGCGCAGCAGCCTGCAGCCGCGCCGCATGGGCCTGACGAGCCAGCTTTTCTGCCATGTCGATCCGCAGCCAAGCGGAGGTGCCGCGACGGAAGCCTGCGACAGCCAAGCCGTCCGCATCGCCATCTTTTTGCAGCACGGCGCCATGGGGCGGCAGCGCGGGCAGCGGCTTGTCTCTTTGGGCCGCAAGCAAAGCCGCCCGCCAGCGCACCGCTTCCGGCTTCAGCAGCAGGCCGTGGAAAATATCCAGCGAGCCGATGGTCAGACCCAATTTGCGCAATTGCGGCCGCTCATCCGGGGTGAGTGCGGCCAGCGATTCTTCCACCAAATGGCGGCTGACGCTGCCGGCGCCTTCCAGCACGGCGGCCAGCAAAGCGCGCACCTGCGGCGGTGTTTCAATATTGGCAGCAGCATCGGCTATGCCAACCAGCGGCGCGGCATGGCGCGCGATTTCATCGGTGACAAATTGTTGCAGGCGCGCAGCGATGGCATCGACCTGGGGCTGTTCCAGCTTGCGCAGGGCGCTATCCATCTGGATCGCCGGCTGCACCAAAGATGGACCTTTGGCGAGGGTGGCGACCAAATGGCCTTCCCAAATAAGACGCGGCGCTTCACCTGCATCGCTGGCGAGCGATAAAGTGCCTTCGGTTCCTTCGGCCAGCGCCTGAGCGCGGTTGATCAATTCTGTTCGCAAGTGTTTTTCCGCTGCAGCTAGTAAGAGACGATGGTCGCTGGCGCGTGCCACCGGGTCGACCTTGAAGTGAAATCCACGTAAATTGCCAATGGTTTCTCCATCTACGGCCACTGTTCCATCATCCGCTATGGTGACAGGCAGCGCTGTATTCTTTTGTCCGGCGTCGCGTAGCAACAGGGCAAGACGCCGGTCAACAAATCGCTGGGACAAGGCTGTGTGAAGCGCGTCAGACAGGCGCGATTCCAGCAATTGAGTTTGGGCCGTCCAGCCCGCAGCATCTGCAATCCAATCTCCGCGCTGGGCAATGAAGCACAAAGTGCGGACGGCGGCAATGCGGCTGGCGAGTTGATCAATATCACCATCGGTCTTGTCCAGCCGGGCCAAGCGGCGGGCAAACCAATCCGGGTCGATCATTCTATCGCCCTCGATCCGCCATTGCCACAGCTTCAGCACTGTGCGGCTGTGATGTTCTGATCCCAATTGTTCAAAATCGGGCAGGCCGCAGACATCCCACAGCCGCGCGATATTTTCTTGGCTGCGGGCTTTGGCTGCCACCGCCGGATCATCGACCAGATGTTTCAACACTTTCAGGTCCACCGCTTCGGGTGCTGGACGTAAGGCGGGGTGCGTCGGTGGGCGGGTCAGGTCAGAGAGCAAAGCAGCTAAGGATGTTGTCTCCGGTGTCGGATCGCGCCAGAAAATATCCGTTATGGGTGGGAAATAATGGCCTTCGATGGCGTGAATTTCTTCGGGTGTGAAGCCGCCTTGTGGCAGGCCGATGGTGCCAAAGCTGCCGTCCCGCTGATGGCGACCGGCGCGGCCAGCAATTTGCGCCATTTCGGAAATGGTCAGGCGGCGCACCCGGCGGCCATCGAATTTCTGCAGCGAGGCAAAGGCTACATGCTGCACATCCAGATTCAAGCCCATGCCAATGGCGTCGGTGGCGACCAGATAATCCACCTCGCCGCGTTCAAACATTGCCACCTGTGCATTGCGCGTTTTGGGAGACAGTGCGCCCATGACCACCGCCGCGCCGCCGGAAAATCGGCGCAGCATTTCGGCGATGGCGTAAACCTCCTCGGCGGAAAAAGCGACGATCGCGGATCGTTTGGGCAGGCGCGATAGCTTTGATGTGCCCGCATAGCTGAGGGTGGAAAAGCGCGGGCGGGTGACGATGTCGGCGTCGGGCAGCAGTTCGCGGACCAATGGTCGCAGCGCCTCTGACCCCAAGATCATCGTTTCATCGCGGCCCCGCGCGCGCAGCAAACGATCGGTAAACACATGACCGCGTTCAGGATCAGTGGCGAGCTGCGCTTCATCGATGCCAACGAAGGCCACGTCGCGGTCCACCGGCAGGGCTTCCATCGTGCCCAAAATATAGCGGGCATCGGGCGGCAAGATACGCTCTTCACCCGTCATCAGCCCCACTTGATTGGGGCCTTTAATCGCGACAACCCGATCATAGACTTCGCGCGCCAGCAAGCGCAGCGGGAAACCGATCATACCGCTGACATGGGCGGTCAACCGCTCAACCGCCAGATGGGTTTTGCCGGTGTTGGTCGGGCCGAGAACGGCTTTAACGGGGTGGGAGGAAGGTTTCGCCATCATCTTTCTTGCGGGCAGGCACGCCCCGGGCCCTACGTGGAACGGCGCATAACCGCAAGCGAAAGGGGATGAAGTGTTCGCCAGCGGCTTGCAGGCGGCTAGCGGAGACAGGGTAGGCAGAGCGGCAGCAGCGCGCCGATCCGCGCTATATCGCGGCGCGGCCACGCCCTGTCGCAGTGGCCGGAAAGGGGCGAGGGCGTGAAATTGACTTTCACATTCTTTGTTCACAGAAAAACGATCAGGCAAAACATGATTTTGCTGTGGTCCCTGTGCCAGAGCAGGGACCAAGCGGGGGTTCAGCTTGTTTCAACATCAGGATAGCATCGCAGGCATGGCGGGCGGGGCTGCGGCTTTGGCGGTGCCGCGTGCGGTTCCGGCAACGCTGCCCGCCGATCAGAAACCAGCTGTTGAGCCGCAAGCTGCTGGCTGGCGCGGGCGGCTGGCAAGGGCGGATCTGGTGCCGGACCTTGGCCAACAGATTGGCAGCGGGCGTTGGTGGCGCGGATTGGCGACATTGGGCCTGCTCTGCGGTGCAGCCACCGCGACTTTTCCGGGGATCAAGCCTTTATCTGTGCGGGGCGGGCCAGTGTGGGATGCCGCTGATTTTAACGAAAGCCGCGCGCAAACCATTATGCCGCTGGCCTTTGGCGGCGATATGGGCCGCCATATGGGCGCGACTGATGCCGTGCGCCCGCTGGCCGAAACGCCCGAGCGGCCGCAGATTGAACTGACGGCGAGCCTTGGGCGAGGCGATAATTTCACCCGCTTGCTGGAGCGTTCGGGCGTATCGCGCGATCAGGCCAAAGCCGTGAGCGAACAAATCGCCGGGAAAGTGGCTTTGGCGGATATTCCTGCGGGCACCCGCATTGATATGATCTTGGGCCGCCGCGCCGAACGCACCCAGCCGCGCCCATTGGACGCGCTGACCATGCGCGCGCGTTTTGATCTGAAAATCGAGATGGAGCGGGTCGGCGGAGAGATGGTGATGCGGGCCATTCCGATTGCGGTCGACCACACCCCGCTGCGTATCCGCGGCCGGGTTGGCGATAGCCTCTATCGGTCCGCGCGCGCTGCTGGTGCGCCAGCCGAGGCTATTCAAAGCTATTTGCGGGTGATCGGCACCAAAATCTCGGTTGCCCGGGATGTTCGCGCCGGGGATGAATTTGATATCATCATGGAATATAAACGCGCCGCGACGGGGGAGGCAGAGGCAGGCAAATTGCTTTACGCCGGGCTGGTGCGGGGCGGGAAATCGCGGCTTTCCATGTTGCAATGGGTGAAAGATGGCCGCGCTCAATGGTTTGAGGCATCGGGCGTGGGGCAGAAGCGCGGCGGTATGACGCGGCCGACCAAGGGGCGGATCACATCCAACTATGGCATGCGGCGGCATCCAATATTGGGCTATAAGCGGATGCATGCGGGCACGGATTTCGGCGGTGGCTATGGCGCGCCCATTTATGCTGTGAGCGATGGGGTGGTGACGATGGCGGGCCGCAATGGCGGCTATGGCAATTATGTGCGGCTTAATCATGGCGGCGGAACAGGCACCGGCTATGGTCATATGAGCCGCATCTTGGTGCGCAATGGGCAGCGGGTGAAGCAGGGCCAGATCATCGGCCATATTGGCTCTACGGGCCTGTCGACCGGGCCGCATCTTCATTATGAATTTTATCGCGGCGGGCGGGCGGTTAATCCCAACACCGCCAATTTTGTGCAGCGGGCTCAATTGGAAGGGCGCGACCTTGCTGCCTTTCGTGCGCAGATCCGGTCGCTCACATCGATTGCGCCCGGCGCGGCCCTGCGGCCCTTGGGGGCCGCGCCGGAAGCCCAGCCATCATCAGCGTCTTCAGCCTCGCTGGCGGAGGTCGCCGCCAGCCGGGCCGCTGCGCCCGGCCCCTAGGGGCAGACGGCTCTATTCTGTGGTATCCGGCGGTTGGCGGGCCTTGGCTTGGCTGCTGAATTGCCAATATTCATTGGCGAGGGCGATTCGCCCGGCTATGGATGGTCTATGACCAGTGCTTCTTTTCCGGCGCTTCGTTTGCGCCGCACCCGCCGAACCGCATGGAGCCGCGCCATGGTGCGCGAGGCCCATCTGGCGCCGTCTCATCTGATCTGGCCCCTGTTTGTTTGCCCCGGATCGAGGCAGGAAGAGCCTGTCTCCAGCCTGCCCGGCGTATCGCGCTGGTCGGTTGATTTGATTGTGGAGCGGGCGCGCGAAGCGGTGGCGGAAGGCATCCCCTGTCTGGCGCTCTTTCCGTCTACCCAGCCTGAGCGGCGCAGCCTGATGGGCGAAGAATCGCTCAATCCCGATAATTTGATGTGCCGCGCCACGGCCGCGATCAAGGATGCGCTGGGGGATGAGATTGGCGTGTTAAGCGACGTCGCGCTCGATCCTTACACCAGCCATGGGCAGGATGGGATAATCGACGATCAGGGCTATGTGCTGAACGATGAAACGGTGGACCAATTGGTGGGGCAGGCGCTGAATCAGGCGCGCGCCGGGGTCGATATCATCGCGCCCAGCGATATGATGGATGGCCGCATTGGCGCGATCCGCGATGCGCTGGAGGCGGAAGGCTTCAGCCATGTGCAGATTATGAGCTATGCCGCCAAATATGCTTCGGCTTTTTACGGCCCGTTTCGCGATGCGGTTGGCTCAGGCGGCCTGCTGAAGGGCGACAAGAAAAGCTATCAGATGGATCCGGCCAATATCGAAGAGGCCCTGCGCGAGGTGGAGCAGGATCTGGCCGAAGGCGCGGATAGTGTGATGGTGAAGCCCGGCTTGCCCTATTTGGATGTGGTGCGCGCGGTGAAAGAGACATTTGCCGTGCCGACCTTCGCTTATCAAGTGTCTGGCGAATATGCGATGATCGAGGCGGCGGCCGCGGTTGGCGCTGGGGATCGCGATGCGCTGGTGATGGAAACTTTGCTGGCCTTTCGCCGGGCCGGGGCATCGGGCGTGCTGAGCTATCATGCGCTTCATGCCGCACGCATTTTGAACGGATGATCGCAGCGGCAGCAAGGCTGGTGTTGCTGCGCGCAGCGGATTTGCGGCGAACCGCCATCGTGGGTTCGCCGCTGGCCCTTTCACGGGATATTGCATGACCGGATCCGCTTCGCCGCGGCGCGGAATCTTTGTGGCGACCATTTTGGTCGGCAGCTTTCTGTTGTTTTTAATCCAGCCGATGCTGGCGCGCATGGTGTTGCCAAAATTGGGCGGCGCGCCAGCGGTGTGGAACAGCGCGATGCTGGTCTATCAGGCGCTGTTGCTGGGCGGCTATGCCTATGCCCATTGGCTGGGGCGCTTTGCGATCCGGCGGCAGGCGGTGGTTCATATGGGCCTGTTGCTGGTGGCGGCCTTGTGGTTGCCGATTGGCATTACCGCCATTGGCCCACCTCCGCCAGGGCAAGAGGCGCTGTGGGTGCCATGGCTGTTGTTGGCGTCTATCGGCCCGATTTTCTTTGCGATTTCGGCGCAGGCGCCGTTGATGCAGCGCTGGTTTGCGGCGGATAGCCGCGCTGGCGATCCCTATTATCTTTATGCCGCATCCAATTTGGGCAGCTTTGCCGGGCTGATCAGCTATCCACTATGGGTAGAGCCGAATGTCACGCTCGCCAGTCAAAGTTGGGGCTGGACACTAAGCTATGGCCTGTTGTGTCTGCTGGTGCTGGCGAGCGCGGCGGCGCGTTGGCGGCAGGACGCTGCGGTTGTTGGCGCGGCCGCTGGTGATGGGGTGGGGGGGATGGCTGCCCCGAAGCCGCAGGATGAAGCGCGGCCCAGTCTTCGCCGGCAATTTCATTGGGTAGCTCTTGCGGCGGTGCCTTCTGGGTTGGTGCTCTCCACCACCACCCATTTGACGACAGACATTGTTGCCATGCCGCTGCTGTGGGTGCTGCCGCTTGGTCTTTATCTGCTGAGCTTTGTGATCGCCTTTGTCGAGAAAAATTGGCTGAAAGCGCTGATCACCACAATGGCTCCCGCAGCTTTGCTGGCGATTGGCGGCCTGTCTTTGATCCACAGCGGTGGATCGATGATGCTGGCGCTGGCCAGTCTGATCCTGCTCTTTTTTCTGTCCGTTTCGTTGCACGGCTATCTGCATCATTTGCGGCCATCGCCCCAATATCTGACGCTCTTTTATCTGCTGATGTCCGCTGGCGGCGTGCTGGGCGGGCTGTTTTCAGCGCTGGTCGCGCCGCTGCTATTTGATTGGGTGTATGAGCATCCTCTTTTGATCTTGGCGGCCGGATTGCTGCTGCCGTTGCCGCTGTTGCTGCCTTGGCCATCTTGGCTGGGCCTAGGCCAACGGGGAGCGCGTTTGCTGCTCTTGCTTTTGGTGGCAGTGAGTGCGGTTTTGGCGGTGCAAAATGCCGCTGAATGGCGCGGTCTGTTTGAAGACGCCATCATTTGGCGCACCGGATTGCTTTTCCTAATTGGCCTTTTCGCCATCGCTTGGCGCCCGGCCTTTGTGGCGCTGTTGCTGCTGCTGATGCTGGGCTTGGGCGGCAAGATGATGGTGGAAGAAAGCCTGATGGGCGATCGGACGCGGAGCTATTTCGGCGTTTATGCGATCACCGATGATCCTGCTGTTCACCAGCGCCGCTTGGCCCATGGCACCACCCTGCATGGCTTGCAGCGCAGCGATCCGGGTTATGAGCTGGAACCGACGACCTATTATGGCCGCTCTTCGGGTGTTGGCATGGCGTTGGAGCGGGCGGAGGAACTGGCTGGTCCGCGAGCTCATGTGGCGGTTGTCGGCCTAGGGGCGGGCACGCTGGCTTGCTATCGCCAGCCGGGTCAAAGCTGGACCTTTTATGAAATTGATCCCGCGATGGAAGCTATTGCCCGCGATCCGGCACGCTTCACCTTTCTGGCCGATTGCGCCGCAGATGCGCCGGTGATTCTGGGCGATGCGCGATTGATGCTGGAGCAAGGACCGGCGGCGCAATATGATATGGTGGTGATCGATGCTTTTTCATCCGATGCGGTGCCGCTGCATTTGCTAACGCGTGAGGCGATGGACATTTATGCCCGTGCGCTAAAGCCGGATGGGCTGTTGCTGATTCACATTTCCAACCGCTTTTTTGATCTGCAGCCGGTGCTGAAAACCGAAGCGGCTGCGCGCGGGTGGCAAGCCGCGCTGCGTGATGATGAGCCTTTTGATACTTTGGATCATTTGAAGGGCAGCAGCTGGGTAGCCCTATCGCCTTCGTCTGAAAAGCTCGCCAAACTGACCGGGGATGTGGCAGAGGGCGCAACATGGGTGCCCCTGCGGGGGCGACAGGGGTTTCAACGCTGGACGGATGATTATGCGTCCACATTGCCAATCCTGATCTGGCATAATATTTTGGGGAAGCAGGAATGACCTATACGGATGTCACCATCGTCACCATCAATGGCAAAACGCCCAATATCCACCCAAGCGCCTTTATCGCGCCGGGATGCCGCATCATTGGGGATGTGACGATCGGCGCGGATGTCAGCATCTGGTATAATTGTGTGTTGCGGGCCGATGTCAGCCGCATAGTGGTGGGCGCGCGCAGCAATATTCAAGATGGCAGCGTGCTGCATTGCGATGGCCCGATGCCGCATCGCCCGGAAGGTTTTCCTACCATCATCGGCGAAGATGTGCTGATCGGTCATCTGGCGATGGTGCATGGCTGTGAATTGGCGGACCGCGCCTTTGTGGGCCTGAAAGCGACCGTGATGAATGGCTGCACCATCGGCAGTGATGCGATGCTGGCGGCGGGGGCGTTGCTGACGGAGAATAAACATATTCCGGCGCGCGAGCTTTGGGCCGGATCGCCAGCCCGGCGGGTGCGGGATATTGATGATGCGCAGGCCGCCGGAATGCAGATGGGCGTGGCCCATTATGTGCACAATGGTCGCGTGCATAAGCAGGCCGTCGAAGGCTGAGCGCAGGCCGCCGCGCAAAATCCGATATAAAAGGGCGCGATCTGATGGTTCAGATCGCGCCCTTTTATATTAAGATGGACTGGCGCTTAGGTGAAGCTGACCATGGCATAGAGCATCGGGATCGACAGCATGGTGTTGATCCGCGAAAAGATCATCGCGGTGCGCCCCGATGCAGCCTTGGTGGCATCATCCGCGGCCACAATGCCCAGTGCCTTCTTCTGATTTGGCCAGATCACAAACCAGACGTTGAAAGCCATGATCAGGCCCAGCCACATGCCAACGCCGATCAGCTGAAAGCCGGGCTTCAGCGCCAAGGCGGGGGCGAGATATTTCGCATGACCGGCAACGGCAATGCCCAGCAGCACGGTGATCAGCGCCGCCCAGCGAAACCAGAATAGCGCGGCGGGGGCGATATGCTTGGAAACGCCCGGTTTCAGTTCGGCCGGGATTTTCGGCATGGTGGGAATTTGCACAAAGTTAAAATAATAAAGCAGGCCGATCCACAGCACACCGAAAAATGTGTGGAGCCAACGCATGATCGCATTGCCCGCCGCAACGCCATCTTCAAAATTCTGGCCATTCAGGCCCAGCATGACGATGATCGATAAGATGACGCCGGCGACCAGAACGGCGTGGAGATTCTCGAAAAATTTTCCCATGGCTATGCCCCTCCTGCCAGCAAGATCACTGGCATCCTATTGTGTCAGCGCGCCGCTTCCGGGCGCCCCCAATGCTTGTTATGTCAGTATAGAGGGCAAGGCTCAACCTTGCTGATCGACCTTATCACCTTGCAGCGCCAGACCATGTTTCATCATCACCGGTAATTGGCTGAGGGTGAAGAGGAAAGACAGTGCTGTCATACCCCAGACCTTGATCGTTAGCCATGTGTCGAAGCTGAGGCTGCCGCCTTGAACCATTTCATACATGATATGATTGGCGATGCCGAGAGCAGCAAAAAACAGACCCCAATTGCGCGATAGCAACAGCCAGCCTTTTTCCGTGATGCCCTCCAGAGCAGCTTGCAGCAAATATTTCAGCATCGCGCGGCCGGTCAGCCAGCCACCCAAGAGCAGGGCCGCAAAGGCGGCATAGATGATGGTAGGCTTCATCACGATAAAGCGTTCGTCGTGAAAATAAACCGTCAGCGCGCCGAATCCCAACACCAAAATGCTAGACAGCCACAGCATCGGGCTGATTTTCCCCAATTTCCATTTCGATACGATCAGTGCCGCGACAATCGCGACCATGAAAGCGCCCGTGGCCTTGATCGCGCCTGTGGTCGCGGCCAATGCGCCGTCGCCGTCGCTGGTAAATTTAAATACCAAGAAAAAGACGAGCAGGGGCCCGAAATCCAAAATAAAATTCAGCGCGCCATGTTTGGATTTGGGTGGGGCCGGGATCGATTCCGGGCCGCTGGGCATGATTTCGGGTGCGTTTGAAGGCTCGCTCATCGGATATTTCCTGCAATAATGCCTGCAATTTCATCGGCATCGAAGGGCCGAAGATCGTCAATCGTCTCGCCAATGCCGATGGCATGAATGGGCAGGCCATGGCGTTCGGCAGCCGCCACCAAAACGCCGCCGCGGGCGGTGCCATCCAGCTTGGTCATCACCAGGCCGGTGACGCCCGCGACATCGCGGAAAGCATCCAGCTGTGACAAGGCATTTTGGCCCGTCGTCGCATCCAGCACCAACACCACATCATGGGGCGATGCCACATTTAATCGGCCGAGCACCCGTTTGATTTTGGCCAGTTCATCCATCAATTCGCGTTTATTTTGCAGGCGGCCTGCTGTGTCGACGATCAACACGTCAATGCCCGTCGCGGTTGCCTGCTTGACTGCATCATAGACAATGCCTGCTGCGTCGCCGCCCTCGGGGCCAGACACAATCGGCACATCCAGCCGCTCTGCCCAGACTTTCAACTGGCCAATGGCAGCGGCGCGAAATGTATCGCCCGCCACCAGCATCACGCCATAATCCTGTTCTTGAAACAGATGGGCGAGCTTGGCGATGGTGGTGGTTTTCCCGGATCCATTGACGCCAATGACCAGAATGACATGCGGGCGCGGAAAGGCATCAATTTCCAGCGGCTCGGCCACGGGGCGCAGCACCAGTGCGATTTCATCGGCGACGATACGGCGCAATTCTTCCACATCATGGCCCATGCTGTCGCGGCGCTCGGCCAGCCGGTCGCGGATGCGCGCTGCCATGGCAGGCCCAAGGTCCGCCGTGATCAGCGCCTCTTCGATCCGGTCCAGATCCTCCTCATCCAGCCTGCTTTTGCTGGTCAGCCCTGCTAGATTGTCGCCCAGTCGTTCCGAGGTCCGGCGCAGGCCGCTAAACAGCCTGTCACTCCAGCTCGTTCCGCTCATGCTGCTATCCTTTCAACGATTAACCGGTCCCCGTCGCGTGCCAATATCTGCACCTTCAGGATAGCGCCTGCGGGTTCAGGGGCCGTTAGCGCCAATGCCGCGAAATTGGCGGCATGGCCAGTCTGGCCGTCCCGCTCCACCAACATGACGGCACTTTGGCCGATTTGCGCATCCATCCATGCATGACGCCGCAATTCGTTGGCTGCGCGCATCTGGGCGGCCCGGGCCCGCGCAATGGCACGGTCCACCTGCGGCATCCGGGCGGCGGCTGTTCCGGCGCGGGGGCTATAAGGGAAAATATGACCGAAGATAATGTCGCAATCCTCGATCAAGGCCAAGGAATTGGCGAACATCGCGTCATCTTCGGTGGGAAAGCCTGCGATCAAATCCGCGCCGATAGCGATTTCTGGCCGGGCCTGTTTCAACCGGGCGACAAGACGCACGGCCTCCGCGCGGCTGTGGCGGCGTTTCATGCGTTTCAAGATCATGTCATCGCCCGCCTGAAGCGACAGGTGCACATGCGGCATGATGCGCGCTTCTTCGGTCAGCAACGCGAACAGCGCATCATCCACCCGATCCGGATCCAGTGAAGAGAGGCGCAACCGTTCCAAACCGGAAAGGCCCAGCAACGCCTCGACCAGCGCGGCAAGGCTTGTGCCGCTGTCATCGCCGAAGCTGGCCAGATCAACACCGGTCAGGATGATTTCCCGTTGCCCCCGTTCCAGCGCGGTGCGGGCGGCATCTAGCACCGTGGCAAAGGTTGCCGAATTGGCGCTGCCCCGGGCCAGCACGGTGGCGCAAAAGGTGCAGCTATGGGAACATCCCGTCTGCACCCCCAGAAAGGCGCGGGCATGATCGGCGCCGGACAAAGCCGGACGATAGGGGGTAGAGGATGGCGCGGACGCCGGGCGGGCGCCGCTGGCATAGCTTTGCGCATTTCCTTTGGCATGATTGCTGACGACTTTGGCGCCCATGGCGGCGAAAGCCTCGGCCTCCAATTCCGCCGCGCAACCAGTGACAAAGATCGGTCGATCGGGATTTTCGCGCCGTGCCCGGCGGACGGCCTGCCGGGCTTGCCGCACGGCTTCGTCGGTGACGGCGCAGCTGTTGAAGATGACGGCATCTTCGGCGCCTGCCTGCATTGCGGCGGCCCGAACATTTTCCCCTTCGGCGATATTGAGGCGGCAACCAAAGTTGCGGATATCGGGCATATTGGCCGCTGGCCGGCTCATCCGAAGCGCGCCCAATCGGTTTCGCCTTCAAACACGCGGGTGGCAGGGCCGGTCATGATGATGGGCGATCCTTGGGTCCATGCGATGGTGAGATCGCCGCCCGGTAGCGAGACCTTGACCGGCGAATGCACCAGTCCAGCGCGAAGGGCCGCGACGGCGGTGGCGCAGGCGCCGGTGCCGCAAGCCTGGGTGAGGCCAACGCCCCGTTCCCATACCCGCAATTTCAGATGATTGTCGCCGATAAGGCTGGCGACATTCACATTGATACGCTGAGGGAAGAGCGCATCATGCTCGATCAGCGGGCCGAGTTGATCGAGCGCGATTCTATCGCAATCCTCCACAAAAAAGATGATATGCGGGTTGCCGACATTGACCGCGGCGCCATGCGCCAATTCTTCCCATGCCACGGGCAGATCACGCGTATCCAGCGGATAGGCGAGGGGGATTTGATCCCAATCAAAGCGCGGTTCCACCAGCACCACTTCGGCGCCGCCATCCGCGGGGGTGACATTCAGCAGGCCGCCCAGCGTTTCAATGGTCGCGGGCACGGCCAGCAAGCTGGCGACACAGCGGGTGGCGTTGCCGCAGGCTTCCACTTCGCTGCCATCGGCGTTGAAAATCCGCATTTTGACATCGGCTGTTTCGGAAGGCTCCAACAGCACCAATTGATCACAGCCGATGCCGCGCTGGCGATCAGCGATGGCGGAGGCGCGGGCCGCCGTCATCTCGACCGGCTGTTCGCGGGCGTCAATGACAACGAAATCATTGCCAAGGCCGTGCATTTTGGTGAAGCGATGTGCCATGAACGCGCATTTAGGGATGGCGGGGCGCGAAGTCTAGGCAAAGTGGGGGCGATCCGCATTGCCTCGTTGGGCGAACTTGGCTTTTCCTTCAGCTGGCTTTTCGGGAAGATTGGTGCGGCAGCGTGGTTCGCTGCGGCGCATCCAAGTGATAGGGTGCGGCTTCATCATGGCTGCGGGATGGCGTGTCGTGGGCCGCCAGCACGGCTCTAATGTCATCCGCATCGATGGCGGCCCCGAAATACCAGCCCTGCGCCTGTTCACATCCCAATTCGGACAGCGCCATAGCTGTTTCGTCATTTTCCACGCCCTTGGCGACGACATCTATCGCCAAGCTATCACCGAGTCGCAGCGCCGCGATGACGATGGCTTTGGCGTCTGCACTATGGACCATGGCGGCAATGAAGCTGCGATCAATTTTGATCCGATGAACTGGCAGACGGCGCAAGGACGCGATTGAGGCATAGCCGGTGCCGAAATTGTCCAGGGTCATCTGCACGCCCTGATTCGTTAGGCTGATGATGGCGGTGTGCAGCAAGGGATTGGCATCGATCAGTGTGGCTTCGGTGATTTCCACTTCCAGCCGATGCGGAGGAAAGCCGGTTTCGATCATCAGCTTGGTCAATTTCTGGCTGACCCAAGGATCCTGCAACTGCACGGCAGACAGGTTGATCGATAATTTTATGTCAGAGGGCCAGTGGCGAGCCATTTGCATCGCTTGCTGCGCCACTTGCAGGGACAGGGGAGCGATCAGCCCCGCCGCTTCTGCCAGCGGAATGAAGCGTTCCGGCGGCACCCGTCCGAGGCTGGCGGAATGCCAGCGCATCAGCATTTCAAATCCCAATATCCGCCCACTGGCCATTTCGATATAGGGCTGGAAATAGGGTTGGAATTCTCCATTCTCGATGCCCGTGCGAATGGCCTTTTCCCATAAGGCGCGCGCCTCGGGCGCGATGGCCATCCCCTGGCGATACCAATGATGCCGATGGCGGCCGTGATATTTGCTATGGTGCATGGCGATGTCGGCCCGGCGGATCAGTGCCTCCATCGTCGTATCGGGCGGCGTCGCCATCGCCAATCCGATGGAGGCGTGGATAAGCCTTGTGTCGCCACTCTTTTCATCAGCGGTGTGATCGGCGGCGATGGGGTGGGATAGCAGATCATGGGCGATCACATCGGCCACTTCGGCGGCGGCCTGCGCCCCCAAGGGCAGCGGCAGAATGACCAGAAATTCATCGCCGCCGATGCGAGCGATTATCGCCAGATCGGGCAGATGGCTGCACAAATGGACGGCGACTTGTTGCAACAGGCGGTCGCCCGCTGCCCAGCCATGATCGGCGTTAAAAGCTGCAAAATCATCCAGATCCAACAGCAGAATGGCGATGCTGCGATTCGCGGCGGCGGCATTATCCAGCATTTGCTGCCCCTGCATCAGCAGAGCGCGGCGATTTTTCAGACCGGTTAGCGGGTCATGATCGCTGGTGCGATAGGCGGCGGCCCTGAGGGCGGACGGCTTGCGGCGGCGTTTCAGCTTGTCTTGGCGATAGTGGTGCCAACCCAGCAGAAGAAGGAACAGATGAATCAGCAGCAGCATTGCCGCAAGCCATGCGCTGGTGCCGCCGTCCTTCCAGAAGCTGCTGACCGCGCTGATCGTGCGGCTTGCCATGACCAGGCTGATTAGCAGAGCGGCGATAACCACCATACTGGTAAGCCAATCACCAGTGGGCTGATCTGTTGGAGCTTTCGGGGATGTGCGCTGTTTGCGCCATCCGCCAAAGAATATCCTCATTCTCACCCTCCATCCGGCATGGGAGCCTAGGAAATAAGGGATGAAAGAAGGGTTAAGCGGTGCTGGCTTCGCCCAGCAACAGATATAGGGCGCGGCAAGAGACGCAATGGCTGTGGCTTTGCAGTTTGGCTTGCATTTTGATCGACATTTGCTTAATGGCGCTTCCTGTCTGACTGCATATCGTGGCTAGACATATCGACATCCGCGATGGAATCTCTGTCTACGGATACCGCTGGTCGGCGAGGTTTCGCTCACCGGCGTGTTTTGCGTTGCGGTCTTATCCCGTGCGATGTCGGAAGAAGGGATTGTAAGGCGCATGTTCGACAGTCTGACGAACCGGTTAGGCGATGTTTTCGGAAAGCTCCGCGGTCGCGGCGCGCTGACCGAGGCCGACGTTCGCGCAGCCATGCGCGAAGTGCGGATCGCTCTTCTGGAAGCGGACGTGGCCTTGCCGGTCGTTCGCAGCTTTGTGGATCAAGTCACCGAATTGGCCATTGGTCATAATGTGATCCGCTCGGTGACACCCGGTCAACAGGTCGTCAAAATCGTCAATGACGCGCTGACCGAAATGCTTGGTTCCGAAACGTCGGAACTGGAATTGAACGTCACGCCGCCCGCCGTCATCATGATGGTCGGTTTGCAGGGTTCGGGTAAAACCACCTCCACCGCCAAAATCGCCAAGCGCTTGAAAGAAAAAGAGCGCAAAAAGGTGATGATGGCGTCGCTGGACGTCAACCGCCCAGCCGCGCAAGAACAGCTTGCCGTATTGGGCCAGCAAATTGATGTGGCGACACTTCCGATCATCGCAGGCCAACAGCCGGTGGAAATCGCTCAGCGGGCGTTGCAGGCGGCGAAGCTTCAGGGCTTTGATGTGCTGATGCTGGATACGGCGGGCCGTTTGCACGTCGATCAACAGCTGATGGACGAAATGCAGGCCGTGTCCCGTATCGCAACGCCAGCAGAAACGCTGTTGGTGGTCGATAGCCTGACGGGGCAGGACGCCGTGCAGGTCGCCCAGCGCTTTACCGAGCAGGTGCCACTGACCGGTGTTGTGCTTACCCGTATGGACGGCGATGCACGCGGCGGTGCGGCGCTGTCGATGCGTGCCGTTACCGGCAAGCCGATCAAATTTGCGGGTGTTGGCGAAAAGCTGGATGGGCTGGAAGTGTTTCAGCCATCGCGCATCGCAGGCCGCATTTTGGGCATGGGCGACGTGGTCAGCTTGGTCGAAAAGGCCGCTGAAACCATTCAGGTCGAAGATGCGGAAGCGATGGCGGCCAAGCTCGCCAAGGGTCAATTTGATCTGAATGATTTGCGGATGCAGCTGAATCAGATGAGCCGGATGGGCGGTCTGGGCGCATTGGCGGGCATGATTCCCGGCCTTAAGAAGGCGCAAGCGGCAATGGCGCAAAGCCAGATGGATGATAAAATGCTCATCCATTTCGATGCCATCATGGGATCGATGACGATCAAGGAACGGGCCAAGCCGGAATTGATCAATGCCAAGCGCAAAATTCGTATTGCCAATGGATCGGGCACCTCGGTTCAGCAAGTAAACAAGGTGCTGAAAATGCATCAGGAAATGTCCACTGCGATGAAGAAAATTCGCAAGATGGGCGGCCTGAAGGGCCTTGGCGCGCTCTTTGGGCGCGGCGGCGGCATTCCGGGGCTTGGTGGTCTTGGTGGCGGCCTTGGCGGATTGGGCGGCGGTGCAGGGGGCGGCCTTGGCGGCCTGCCCGGCATGGGCGGCGGCGCGATCCCACCCGATTTGGCCAAGCTGCTGAATAAGAAGAAATAAACTGATTTTTCGATTTTTACGATATTAAAACCAAAGGAAATTACGCATGGCTACCTCTATTCGTCTCGCTCGTGGCGGTTCTAAAAAGCGCCCTTATTACAAGATCGTGATCGCGGATTCACGCAGCCCGCGTGATGGCCGTTTCATCGAGCGTATCGGCAGCTATAACCCACTGCTCGCCAAGGATAATCCAGAGCGTTTGAAGCTGGATGTTGAGCGCGCGAAACATTGGGTTTCGGTGGGTGCACAGCCAACCGACCGTGTCGCCCGTTTCTTGGATGTGATGGGCGTGAAGGAACGCGCGGCCCGCAACAACCCGAATAAGGCGCAGCCAGGCGAAAAGGCCAAGGAACGCGCAGAAGAAAAGGCTGCAAAGATTGTGGAAGCAGAAGAAGCGGCCAAGGCTGCTGCTGAAGCTGCCGCCGCTGCAGCCGCTGCGCCAGTTGAAGAAGAAGCTGCACCGGCTGAAGACGCCGCTGCCGGCGAAGCTACCGAAGCTTAAGTCTTGGCACGCCTTGACCAGCCCGTGACCTTGGCCGCCATTGCTGGTGCCCATGGGGTTCGGGGCGAGGTTCGGCTCAAGCTATTTGGTGAAGGCGCGGAGACTCTCCGCGCCTTTCCCATTTTTGATGCCGGTGCCCGTAAGCTCACCTTGAAAATGATCCGGCCCGCCAATCAGGGCGCCGTTGCGGCTTTCGCGGAAGTGACGGATCGCAGCGCCGCAGAGGCGTTGCGGGGCACTTTGCTGACGGTGCCGCGCTCGGCTCTGCCGCCTCTACCGGAGGGGGAATATTATCACCATGATTTGATGGGCTTGCCCTGCAAAACGGCGGAAGGGCAGGCTTTGGGTGTTGTTGCAGCGGTCGAAAATTTCGGTGCCGGTGATATTTTGGAAATTGAGCGGCCGGACGGCAAGCGCTTCATGGTGCCAATGAATGCAGCAGCGGTTCCATCATGGGATGATGAATCGATCACGATCAACGCAGCTTTCGCCGAATGAGCTTCACCGCGGTTCCGATCACCTTATATCCCGATATGTTTCCGGGGCCGCTGGGGCATAGTATGGCCGGGCGCGCGCTGGAGGCGGGGCGCTGGGCCTGTGAGCCGGTGCAACTGCGTGATTTTGCGGCCGACAAGCATCGCACCGTGGATGATACGCCCGCTGGCGGCGGAGCCGGTATGGTGTTGAAGGTGGATGTGTTGGCTGCGGCATTGGACCATGCGCGGGATCAGCATCCGGCGCTGCCGGTGCTGGCGATGACGCCGCGGGGCAGGCCGATCACGCAGGCGCGCATCCGTCAATTGGCTTCTGGGCCGGGCGCGATCATCCTATGCGGCCGCTTTGAAGGCTTTGACGAGCGGATTTTTGCTGCGCGCGATATCGAGCAAATCTCCATGGGCGATATTATTTTGTCCGGCGGAGAAATGGGGGCGCTGACTCTGCTGGATGCCTGTGTGCGGTTGATTCCCGGCGTGATGGGGGCTGTGGCCAGCGGCGAGGATGAAAGCTTTGAGCAAGGCTTGCTGGAATATCCGCATTATACACGGCCTGCGGAATGGGAAGGGCTGAGCATTCCAGAGGTTTTGCGCTCTGGCGATCATGCAAAAATTGAGCAGTGGCGGCGCGAGCAGTCTGAACTGGATACGCAAGAGCGTCGCCCGGATCTGTGGCAGGCGCATCTGGCCGCCTCTGCCGCCCGCCCAAGGCCGCGCCGCTAACGTCTGTGATGCAGGCCATGAAGGCGAGCGGCGAGCCCTTGCTATCGGATCGCTTTTGGCCTAGGCGCGGGGCCAATTGAGCGGCATGCACGAATCGCATGAATGCGATGCGTGTTGTGTTGCCCATAATCTCTTCGGGCTTTCGGGCGGAAGAGGCAGGTTTCCGAAAGGCTGCGATCGGGAAACTTTGCAGAGATATACGGTTATGCAAGCCGACCTTGTAGAGCGTTATGGAGATGCTCGGGCCGTTTGCCTCTGACGCGCAGCACAGAAAAAGGACGATGGGCATGAACCTCATCCAGACGATCGAAGCCGAAGAAATTGTCAAAGCTGGCAAGACCATTCCTGAATTCCGCGCTGGTGATACGCTGCGCGTGGGTGTGAAGGTGGTTGAAGGCGAACGGACCCGCGTTCAGAATTTTGAAGGCGTGTGCATTGCACGCTCGAACAAAGGCATGGGTTCGAACTTCACGGTTCGCAAAATGTCCTTTGGTGAAGGTGTGGAACGCGTATTCCCACTCTATTCGCCCAATGTGGATTCGGTGACTGTTGTGCGCCGCGGTGCTGTTCGTCGCGCGAAACTTTACTATCTGCGTGGCCGCACCGGTAAATCGGCGCGTATTGCGGAGCGTCGCGACTACCGGTCGGAAGCCGGCAAAGCTTAAGGGGAGCCTTTCTCCCACAAAGCGCTGCAGCTTTCTAATACGACCGGTTCCGCCAACGGGCAGGACCGGTCGTTTTCATTTTGGACTTTTCATCCGAACGCTGGATGACGCGGCACAATTTGCTTTTTTGGTTGGCGAAGGCTGGCCGGGGCAAATGGAACCGCAGGTTTCGCGCGGATGAAAACCGCTTTTGGAGCCGCCAAAAGGCTGGCTTTCCATGAATATTTTACGTTGAGGAGTGGCATCATGGGTTATCGTATCGTTGTCGCTGGTGCGACGGGTAATGTTGGGCGCGAAGTGCTCACCATCCTGATCGAGCGGCAATTTCCCATTGAAGAACTGGCAGTGGTGGCATCATCGCGCAGCCAGGGCATTGATGTGGAACTGGGTGACAGCGGCAAAACGGTGAAATGCCAGAATATTGAGCATTTTGATTGGACCGGCTGGGATATGGCCATTTTTGCCATTGGGTCTGAAGCGACCGCCATTTATGCGCCCAAGGCCGCCGCTGCCGGGTGCGTGGTGATCGACAATAGTTCGCTTTATCGCATGGATCCGGATGTGCCGCTGGTCGTGCCCGAAGTGAACCCAGACGCCATTGATGGTTATAAAGCCCGCAACATCATCGCCAATCCCAATTGCTCGACGGCGCAAATGGTTGTGGCGCTGAAGCCGCTGCATGATGCGGCGAAGATCAAGCGCGTTGTTGTATCCACCTATCAGTCCGTTTCCGGCGCTGGCAAGGACGGCATGGATGAGCTGTGGAATCAAACGCGCCAGATTTTTGTGGGCGACGAAAAGGATGTGAAGAAATTCACCAAGCAGATCGCGTTTAACGTCATCCCGCATATCGATTCCTTCCTCGACGATGGTTCCACCAAGGAAGAGTGGAAGATGGTCGCGGAAACCAAGAAGATTATGGATCCATCAATCAAGGTCACGGCCACTTGCGTGCGCGTTCCCGTGTTTGTTGGCCATTCGGAATCGATCAACGTGGAATTTGAAGACGAGCTGTCGGCGGAACAGGCGCAGGCCATTTTGCGCGAGGCGCCCGGCATCATGCTGGTCGATAAGCGCGAAGATGGCGGCTATGTAACGCCGGTGGAATGTGTGGGCGATTATGCCACTTTCATCAGCCGTATGCGCGATGACCCAACGGTGGAAAATGGCCTGAACTTCTGGTGCGTCAGCGACAATCTGCGCAAAGGCGCGGCGCTGAATGCGGTGCAGGTTGCCGAGCTGCTTGGCCGCCGCCACCTGAAGAAAGGCTAAGCCTTTCTGATCGAAACAAAGAAAAGGCGCGGCTCTGTGATGGAGCCGCGCCTTTTTTTAATGGCTTTAATGGTCTATATTTTAATGGCCCATATCGGCGGCGCTGGCCTCTGGCCCGCCGCGCTGGACCGGGCGTAGCAGCAACACCAACGGCACGGTGGCGGCGATCACCCACATCATAATCCAAAAATCATTGATATAAGCGATCATCGCCGCCTGACGATTGATCTCGGCATTGATGATGGTCAGCGCCGCTTCCCCCAATTCTCCAAAGCGATCCACCGCGGAAATATCCATCACATTGGTGCTGGCGTCGGTGATATAGGCGGTTAATTCCTCGTGGCTGCGCTGGCTGCTGGAGGCCAAGAGGGTGACGACAATCGAAATGCCAAAGGATGCGCCGAGGCTGCGAAACAGATTCATCAAGCTGGAGGCGTCGGTGCGATATTGCGGCGGAATGGTGGTGAAGGCCATGGTATTGAGCGGAATGAACACCAGCCCCAGCCCCAGCCCCTGAACCAGCCCACTGATAACCACGGGCATCATGCCCATTTGCAAAGACCAATGGCTCATCTGCCACATCGAATAGGCCGCCACGGCAAGGCCAACGCCCACCATCCAGCGCGCATCGATGACATTCAGCAGACGGCCCGCGACGGCCATGCTCAGCAAAATACCCACCCCGCGCACCGCAAGCACGGCGCCGGTATCAATGACCGGCCAGCCAAATAATTTTTGCAGCATGGGCGGCAGCAGCGCCATGGAAGCAAACATGGCAAGACCGATCACCAGCATGAAGCCCAAGGCCATGCGCAAATTGCGATCGGCCAGCATCGCGCGGTTGAACAAAGGCTCTTTCGCCGTGAACAAATGGACGATGAAAATCCAAAGGCAGGCCAAGGCAAGGCCGCATTCAATCCAGATTTCGACGCTGCTGAACCAATCTTGATGGGCGCCCCGATCCAGCATCAGTTGCAAGGCGGCGAGCCCCAGCGCCAGCATGGAAAATCCGAACAGGTCAAAGCGGCGGCGGCGATTGGGAGTTGCTGGTAAAAGCGCCCACAGCATCACCAGAGTGACAATTCCAACCGGCAGATTGACATAAAAAACCCAGCGCCAATTGACCGCTTCCGTTAGCCAGCCGCCTAGCAGCGGGCCTAAAATGGGGCCGACCATGATTCCCATGCCCCAGATGGACATGGCCCTGCCATGTCGTTCCGGTGGGTTGATATCCAGCATCACCGATTGGGAAAGCGGCCCGATAAAGGCGGCGGAAACGCCTTGGAAAAAGCGGAACATCACCATTTGTTCGATATTTTGTGCGGCGCCGCAGGCCATGGAGGCCAGAATGAATCCGAAAACAGCGGCCATAAACAATTGGCGTCGGCCTACCCGGTCCGCGAGCCAGCCGGTGATCGGCATCGCCACGGCACTGGCGACGATATAGCTGGTGAGCACCCAATTGACGGTCTCGCTGGTGGCACCGAGCGAGGATTGCATATGCGGAATGGCGACATTGGCGATGGTCGTATCCAAAATCTGCATGATGGATGCGCCCATGACGGCGACCGTCAACAAACCGCGATTTTGCACCCGCATATAGAGCGGCAGCTCTTCTGAGCCGGAAAGGGCAGGCGTCGCCGCGCCCTTGTTCGCATTTGCTGGGGCCTTGCTCGCCATGATCGTTTAACGGGTCGCGGACCGCTGGGCGCTAGCATTTGCTGGCTTAGCCTCAGCAGTGAAAACGGTAACTTTTGCAGACAGGCCGGCGATCATCTGGCGCGCAGGCTTTTCATCCAGCGCGATGCGCACGGGCACACGCTGGGTGACTTTCACCCAATTGCCGGTGGCGTTCTGGGCCGGAAGCACGGAAAATTCACTGCCCGTGCCGGCCCCGATAGACACCACATGGCCTTTCACTTTCAGGCCGGGATAGGCATCGAAATGAATCTCCGCCGCTTGGCCGATATGCATATCGGCCAGATCGGTTTCTTTGAAATTCGCCTCTACCCAAGGGTGCGCCGTATCCACCAAAGTGACGGCAGGCACGCCCGCCACCATCATCTGGCCGACGAGCAGCCGGGTGGTCTGGGCAATGCGGCCTGCGCTGGGCGCGCGCACTTCGGTGCGGTGCAAATTTACATTGGCTTGGGCCCGCATCACTTCGGCCCGCTCAATCGCTGGGTTGACCCCGCTTGCAGGGCCAGTGGCCAGCTTTGTGCGTGCTTCTGCGGCGGCGGCTTGCGCCTGACGGATTTTCTCGCGCGCCTGCGCCACCGCATGGTCTGCCGCGTCATAGGCGGCCTTGGTGGTAAAGCCCTTTTCCATCAAGGCCGCCTGCCGCTTGAAATTGATCGTGGCAAAAGCCAGCGCTTCTTTCGCCGCCGCAATATCGACATCATAGGTGCGCGCGCTGGCATTTAAATTGCCCAGTTCCACTTTGGCGGCATCTAGCGCGGCGGTCGCCTCGGCAACGCTCAGGCGATAGGGTTCGCTATCAATACGAAACAGCAAGTGGCCAGCCTCCACATCCTGACCGTCGCGCACGCCGACTTGTGTGATCCGTCCGCCAATTTCCGAGGCAATGGAAACCTTGTCCATCTTGACATAGGCATTGTCCGTGCTCACCGAGCCGCCGCTTAAAAACCACCAGAGGGCGCCGCCGACTAGCAGCAGAAAGGGCATACCGAACATCAGCAATTTGACCCGCCAAGCACCGGATCGTGTTGAATCTTCTGGCTGGGAAACAGACTGCATTTCTGACGGAAGCGGTGCTGGCGCATGTGTGGCTGCATTTCCGGTCTTGGTCGAGACTTGGCCGGGCTTTTCATTCGTCATCATTACAGTATCAGCCATATTTATGATTCTTCTTCACTGATATCTTTGCCTTTTACGCAAAGCCGTTGTGATAAATTGGCGTGCACACGCTGAACCAGCGCGATTAAAATATCCTGCTCCGCTGGGGAAAGCCCCTGAACGGCGGCGGCGCTAATCTCGTCAGACAGGGGGCGCGCGGCATCAATCAGAGCCTCAGCCTTGCCCGTTAAATGCAGCTGCCAGGCGCGGCGATCCGTGGGATCGGCCCGCCGCTCCACCAGCCCCGCATCTTGCAAACGGTCGACCATGCGGCTGAGCGTGATCGGCTCGACTTCGATCAAATCGGCCAAAGGCCCCTGCCGAATGGCGGGATAATGGCGCAGATAAAGCATCATCCGCCATTGCAGCGCGGTAAATCCTTCAACCCGCACCCGCGCATTAAAGGCACGGCGATAAAGCCGGGCTGCATCGTTGAGCAAAAATCCGATACTCACGTCCATAGCATGGGTTATAATAGCATATGCTATTAATTGCAATATTTTAGTCTTGCGCAGAGCATGGGACTTGCGCCTTTTTGAGAATATGTCACTTATGGTGTCATGACTTTATCGGCGGACTTATTCTGGTCGTTCCGGTCGCCTTATAGCTATTTGGCGATTGGCCGTTATCGCGCTCTGGCGGCGAGCCATGATGTGGATATTCATGTGCGGCCCGTCTATCCGCTAGCGATCCGGCAACCGGATTTTTTTGAACGCAATCACCCCAATTGGCTGCGCTATACGATGCTGGATATGCGCCGTGTCGCTGAATTTCATGGCATAGATTTTGGGCCGCCACGGCCTGATCCGATTGTGCAGGATGTGCGCACCCGCCGCATCGCGGAGGATCAGCCCTATATTTATCGACTGACACGACTGGGGCAGGCTGCCGCACGGCGGGACAAAAGCCTGGAATTTTGCTTTCGAGTCGGAGCCTTGATTTGGGGTGGCGCAGCGGATTGGCATTTGGGCGATCATCTGGCGCAGGCGGCGGCGCAAGCGGGCTTGGATCTGGTGGAATTGGACGCAGAAGTGGAAAGAGAGGCCGAGGCGCTGGATCAAGAGATAGGGGGCAATCAGGCAGCATTGGAAGCGGGCGGCCATTGGGGTGTGCCAACACTGATCTTTAATGGTGAGCCTTTTTTCGGGCAGGATCGATTTGATCTTGCCAAATGGCGGATGGAGCAGAAAGGGCTTCTTCCACGATGACTGACCTTCAATATTTTTCCGCGCGCGATGGCGTGAAGCTTGCCTATCGCGATATGGGCACTGGCGAGCCGCTGGTGCTGGTGCATGGCCTGTTTTCCAGTGGAGAGATGAACTGGATCAAATTTGGCACGGCTCAGCGATTGATCGATGCGGGCCATCGGTTGATCATCCCGGATTTGCGGGCCCATGGCGCCAGCGATGCGCCGCAGGAAAAGGCTTTTTATCATCAGGATGTGTTGGCTGATGATCTGAAAGATTTGATCCAGCATCTGGGGCTTGTTGATTTTGATTTGGGCGGATTTTCGCTTGGTTCACGCACCAGCGTGCGTGCGGTGTTGAGCGGATTGCAGCCGCGCCGCCTGATTTTGGGCGGCATGGGGCTGGGCGGGCTGGCCGGTTGGCAGCGCCGCAGCCAATTTTTCCAACGCGCCATTGCGGGATATGACACGGCGAAGCGTGGCGATGATATTTGGCTGTCGATCCAATTTATGAAAACGATGAAAGTGGATCGGGTCGCCGCCAGCCTGTTGCTGGAAAGCTTTGCCGATACCGCGCCAGAGGCTTTGGCGGCGATCACCATGCCCACTTTGGTGGTTTGCGGAGAGGATGATCAGGATAATGGATCCGCGCCGGAACTGGCGGCGCGGCTGGCGCAAGGGCGGCTTGTGACCATTCCCGGCACCCATATGTCCAGCGTGACGATGCCCGAATTGGGCGAAGCGATGGCCGCATTTTTGCGAGGTTCAGCCGCCGCTTGACCCATGGCGTGTGCAGCGCCAATCTGAATCCAGATCATCCGCGCAGGGCTTCCTGCGCTGGGATGCTGAGAGGATATAATCCCATGAAAATCACCATTTCCACTGTGGCGCTGGTTCTTTCCTTGGCACTGAGTGCGCCTGCACTGGGGGCGCCAGCGGCGAAAAAATCAGCGGCTCCGGCCACAGCTGCCGCCGTGCCGACTGCGGCCGAAACCGATGCCTTTATCGCCGCTGCGGAAAAGGATCTGTATGATTATATGATCGAGGCCTCGCAGGTGAATTGGGTCAACAGCACCTATATCACCGAAGATACGGATGCGATGGCCGCGCGCATTAATGCCATCGGCACCGAGAAAATGGTGACCTATGCGCTGGAGGCTGCGAAGTTTCAAAAGGCGGAAGGGCTGAGCGCGGATGCAGTCCGCAAATTGGATATATTGCGCAACGGCTTGGTGTTGCCAGCGCCAACAACGGCGGGCGCGGCGACAGAGCTGAGCCAGATCGCCACCGCCTTGCAATCCCAATATGGCAAGGGGCGCGGCACGCTGAAAGGCCAACCGATCAATGGATCGGATATTGAAGCGGAAATGGCCAATCTGGATCATAGCCCCGCCGAATATGCCGAAATGTGGCAAAGCTGGCATGATCAGGTGGGCGCGCCGATGAAGGCTGATTATGCCCGCATGGTCGCCATCGCCAATCAGGGCGCAAAGGAATTGGGCTATCGCGATGTCGGCGCGATGTGGCGTTCGGGCTATGATATGCCGCCTGCGGAATTTGCCGAACTGACGGAAAAATTATGGCGCGAGGTGCAGCCGCTCTATCGTGCGCTGCACACCTATGTGCGGACCAAGCTGAATGCCCGCTATGGCGATGCGGTGCAGGCGGCCACCGGGCCGATCCGGGCGGATCTGCTGGGCAATATGTGGGCGCAGGAATGGGGCGCCATTTATCCTTTGGTTGCGCCCAAAGGGGCGGGCGATCTGGGCTATGATATTGGCGAATTGTTGGTCGCCAAAGGCAAAAGCCCGCTGGATATGGTGAAATATGGCGAGGCATTTTACACTTCGCTGGGGCTGGATCCGCTGCCGGAAACTTTCTGGACCCGCAGCATGATCACCAAGCCGGCGGATCGCGAAGTGGTGTGCCATGCATCGGCTTGGGATATTGATAATCGCGACGATATTCGCATCAAAATGTGCACCAAGGTGAATGATATAGATTTCATCACCGTGCATCATGAATTGGGCCATAATTATTATCAGCGCGCCTATAAAAACCAATCTTTGCTTTATCTTAATGGCGCCAATGATGGCTTCCACGAAGCGATTGGGGATTTTGTCGCCTTATCGATCACGCCGCAATATCTGGTCGATATTGGCCTGTTGGATCAAGAAAAAATACCCAGCGCGGATAAGGATATCGGCCTGCTGCTGCGGCAGGCGATGGATAAAGTGGCCTTCCTGCCCTTTGGTCTGATGGTGGATCGCTGGCGTTGGGGCGTCTTTGATGGCACCATCAAACCGCAAGGCTATAATGCGGCGTGGACACAGCTGCGCTTGCAATATCAAGGCATTGTGCCGCCGGTGGAGCGGCCTGCTGAGGCTTTTGATGCGGGCGCCAAATATCATATTCCGGGCAACACCCCCTATACGCGCTATTTTCTAGCGCGAATCCTGCAGTTTCAATTTTATGAGGCTGCTTGCAAACAGGCGGGATGGACAGGGCCGCTTCACCGCTGTTCCTTTTATGGCAATAAAGAGGTGGGCGCGCGGCTGAACCAGATGCTGGAAATGGGCATGTCCAAACCATGGCCCGATGCGCTGGAGGTCTTTACCGGCAGCCGGGAGATGTCGGGTCAGGCGATGATGGATTATTTTGCGCCGCTGAAGGCCTGGTTGGACGAGCAGAATAAGGGGCAGGAAGAAGGCTGGTAAGGGCTGGATTCCCGATACTCTGTGGCGAAATTTTAAAAGGGGGCCGCTGGCTTTGGCTGGCGGCCCCCTTTCCTTTGCCCAAAAGCGGGTTGGTGCGTGGCGCGATGGGATCAGCGGAACGGCGGCTCATTAAACGCGCGCAATTTCCGGCTGTGCAGCTTTGCCCCTTCATCCCGCAAGATTTCGCAGGTTAAAATGCCGATTTTCAAATGGGCTGAAATGGCCTCTTCATAAAAGCGATTGGCTTGGCCCGGCAGTTTCAATTCGCCATGCAGCGGCTTGTCGCTGACGCAGAGCAAAGTGCCATAGGGCACGCGGAAACGATAGCCTTGCGCCGCGATGGTGGCGGATTCCATATCGATGCCGATGGCGCGGCTTTGCGAAAACAGCAGCGCGCTATCCTGATAGCGCAATTCCCAATTGCGGTCGTCCGTCGTCACCACCGTGCCAGTACGCATCCGTTTTTTCAGATCGGCACCGCGCGTGCCGGAAATGGCTTCGGCGGCCTGCGCCAGCGCCAGCTGCACTTCGGCGATGGCTGGAATGGGGATTTCGGGCGGCAACAGGCTGTCGAGAATATGATCATCGCGCAGATAGGCGTGGGCCAGCACATAATCGCCGATCCGCTGCGTGGGGCGCAGGCCGCCGCAATGGCCGATCATCAGCCAGGCTTCGGGCCGCAGCACCGCTAGATGATCACAGATGGTTTTGGCATTGGAAGGGCCCACGCCGATGTTCACCAAGGTGATGCCTGCGCCATCGGGCGCGATCAGATGATAGGCAGGCATTTGGTGCCTGCGCCATGCGCTGTCGGCGACCAAGGCGCCGGCATTCACGCCCGCCTGATCAACATAAAGACCGCCGGCACCGGCCAGCGCGCTATAGCGCCCCTTGCCGATCTGCTCGCCCGCCCAGCCGACAAATTCATCGACATAGCGATGATAGTTGGTGAACAAGATATAGCGTTGGAAATGTTCGGGTGCGGTGCCGGTATAGTGACGCAGGCGCGCAAGCGAAAAGTCCGTTCGCAAGGCATCAAATAAAGCCAGCGGTTGCGGCTTTTCCGGGTCTGCGCCGAACAGGCCATCGGCCAGTTCATCCCCGATATCGGCCAGCTCGGTGGTCGGGAAATGGCGCGCCAATTCCAGCGGGGTGATCCCCCCCATATCGGAACCATCGCTGGCATCGAGCACATAAGGGAAAGGAATTTGCTGGCCGGTTCGGGTCACTTCTAGGGTGACGTCATAATTGGTCAGCAGCAGGCCCAGTTGATCGCGCAAATAATCGGCAAATAAATCGGGGCGGGTGATGGTGGTGACAAATTCACCGGCTCGCTCGAAATGGCCAAAGGCTGTGCGGTGGGCATCGGGATCACCGCGAAACTCGCCATCGGTGATGATGCGCAGCGCCGGATAATCAAACAGGCCGCGCTGCCGTGCGTCGTCTGGCGGCAAGGTGCCATGTTTCACATATGCCAAAACCGCCGCTTTTAAGGCGCGAACAGAGGCTTGAAATTGATCTTGAAGCTCTGCGAGGATCGTTTCGATCAGCGCTTTTGTATCGGTGTTGATATTCGAAGTTCTGATAGTCATGATGCCAGTGTGACATGCTTTTATGACAGATGAAAGCAGGCCTGCCGCCGAAATATCTTCAGGCGGCAGGCGGCTTATTTGCTGGGATCAGGCCTTGATCTGTTCCAACATATGCTCGGCGCTGGAAACGCGAAATTCGCCCGGCGCTTCGACGAACAATTGTTCGACCACACCGTCATTCACCACCATCGAGAAACGCTGACCGCGCTGGCCCATGCCGAAAGCCGTGCCGTCCATCGTTAGGCCCAAAGCCTCGACCAGCGCGCCATTGCCATCCGCGAGCATGGTGACGGCATCGGCCTTGGCCTGTTTCGCCCATGCGCCCATAACAAAAGCATCATTCACCGCGGTGCAGGCGATTTCATCAATGCCTTGGGCCTTGAGCGCTTCGGCTTGGTCTACATAGCCGGGCAAATGCTTGGCCGAACAAGTGGGGGTGAAGGCACCGGGAACGGAGAAAAGCGCCACTTTGCGGCCCGCAAAATAGTCTGCGCTTTTGACTTGTTCTGGGCCGTTTTCGGTCACTTTGACCAGCGTGGATTCAGGAATTTTATCACCGGTTTGGATCGTCATGGGGCCATCCTTTCAAAGCAGATTTCGTCTGGCCACGACATTGGGCGGCGGCTGGCTCAAGTCAAGCGACGCGGCGCTGTCGAGGTTATTTCCTCGCTGGGCAGTGATGATGGGGGGCTAGACCGGGGGAGAGCAGAGGGGCATATTATCCGCCATGGATAATGATAACCCTTGGTTTACTGGCCAGCTGTTGTTGGCGCTGCCCAGCATTGGCGATGATCGTTTTGAACAGGCCGTGATCGTGATGGTCAATCATGATGCGGATGGCGCCATGGGCGTGGGCGTTGGAAAAGTGATGCCGGGGATGATGGTTGGCGATGTGTTGGACCAATTGAACATCCCACATCAAGATGATCTGGATATGCCGGTTTATCATGGCGGGCCGATGGAGCCGACGCGCGGTTTTGTGCTGCACAGCATGGATTGGGGCGGCGAGGGCACGATTCAGGTGGCCGACCGTTGGATGCTTTCCAGCTCGCACGATATTTTGCGGGCCATTGGGGAACGGCGGGGGCCATCGCGTTGGTTGATGGCGCTGGGCTATGCGGGCTGGGCTGGCGGCCAATTGGAAAGCGAATTGGTGCATCATGCTTGGCATGTGACGGCTGGCAGCGATGAAATTCTGTTTGATACGGTGCCGGAGCGCAAGTGGAACCGCGCCTTTTCAGACAGCGGCATTGATCCCAAATTGCTGACAGCGAACGGCGGGCAAGCCTGATCGCATCCGGGATATAAAGAATCGTTTATATTTGAAACCGGGCGTTTTTTCAGCTAGAGCGCGCAACATAATTGCGCTGCCGCATTGGCGCGGCTGTGCCACCCTGACAAGACAGGAGAGTATGAAGTGGCGACTGCTGCAGAAAGCCGTGTGACATGCGATCATGTGATTGCCGATATTGGTCTGGCCGATTTTGGCCGCAAGGAAATTGCGATTGCGGAAACGGAAATGCCGGGCCTGATGGCTTTGCGCGCGGAATATGGCGCAGCGCAGCCGTTGAAAGGCGCGCGGATCACCGGTTCGCTGCATATGACGATTCAGACCGCCGTGCTGATCGAAACCTTGGTCGCGCTGGGCGCGGAGGTGCGCTGGGCCACCTGCAATATCTATTCGACGCAGGATCATGCCGCTGCAGCCATTGCGGCCCAAAACATCCCTGTCTTTGCGGTGAAGGGCGAAAGCCTGGCCGATTATTGGGATTATGTCGGCCGGATTTTCGATTGGGGTGATACCACCGCCAACATTATTTTGGACGATGGCGGCGATGCCACCATGTTTGCTCTGTGGGGCGCGAAGCTGGAAGCCGGCGCCAGCTTGTCGGCACCAGAAAATGAAGAAGAGGTTGAGTTTCAGCGCGCGCTGAAGGCCTTTGTTGCTGCCAATCCCGGCTATCTGACCAAGACGGTGAAAGCGCTGAAAGGCGTGTCAGAAGAAACGACGACGGGTGTGCACCGCCTGTATGACATTGCGAAAAAGGGCGAATTGCCTTTCCCTGCGATCAATGTGAACGACAGTGTGACCAAGTCGAAATTCGACAATCTTTATGGTTGCAAGGAAAGTCTGGTTGACGCGATCCGCCGTGCGACAGACGTGATGCTGGCAGGCAAGGTGGCCTGTGTTGCGGGCTTTGGCGATGTCGGCAAGGGTTCGGCGGCGAGCCTTCGCAATGGCGGCGCCCGCGTGCTGGTGACCGAGGTTGATCCAATTTGCGCGTTGCAGGCCGCCATGGAAGGCTATGAAGTTGTTACCATGGATGAAGCGGTGGAGCGGGCGGATATTTTCGTGACAGCCACCGGCAATGCCGATGTGATCACAGCCGAGCATATGGCTAGCATGAAGCCGATGAGCATTGTTTGCAATATCGGCCATTTTGATAGCGAAATCCAGATTTCCGGTCTGGCCAATTACAAATGGACCGAAGTGAAGCCGGGCACGGATCTGGTGGAATTTCCGGACGGCAAGCAGATTATCGTGCTGGCCAAGGGGCGCCTCGTCAATCTGGGCTGCGCGACGGGCCATCCATCCTTTGTGATGTCGTCTAGCTTCACCAATCAGGTGTTGGCGCAGATTGAGCTTTTCACCAAAGGCGATGACTATCAGAATCAAGTCTATGTGCTGCCCAAGCATTTGGATGAAAAAGTGGCCGCGCTTCATCTGGAAAAGCTGGGCGTGAAGCTGACCAAGCTGACGCAGAAGCAAGCCGATTATATCGGCGTGACCGTGGATGGACCGTTTAAGCCGGATCATTACCGCTATTAAGCAGATCAGGCGCGGCGATCCCGGATAGTGGGTAAGGCCGCGCCGTTTAAGCATGAAGAAAAGGCTCGGGCTGCGACATGCGGACCGGGCCTTTTCTGGTTGATGGCGGGGCATAGGAAGCTGCTCATATCGGCGGACGATGAAATCACCCATGGCCCGGGCCGAAACAGCGGGCGGCAGCGCGACACATGATTGAAACATTGCCGCATCGCCTATAGGGCATGACCATCATGCACTCAGGGTTTCACCCCCCCTTTTTCGAAACTATGGCGCGATGAGCGAAACGCTCACTCCTGCGGTGGCTTTTGCCATGGGCCTTTTTGCCGCGCTGTGGCTTGCAGCCGCGCTATGGGCTGTGGTGCGCGGTGTTTTGATGCAGCGTGCGGCGGCGTTTGTCGGGGCGCAGGCCGAACGGTTGACGGCGCTTTTGGGGGCATCTGCGCAATTGCCGGTGATCATCCGCAGCGATTGGCGGGTAGAGGCCAGTGACCGATTGGATCGCTGGCTGGGCATTGAGGCGGGCATTCGTCATTTTGATGATATGCGCGGGGCGGATTGCGGCTTGGATGCGGCTGGGCACGAACAATTGCGTCAGGCCATTATCGCGGCGCAGCGGGGCGCCAAACCTTTTTCGCTTACCCTGCGCCCCCATGGCGGGCATCGCACGATGACCATAAGGGGTGGCCCTGCGCCCGCCGCCTTGGGCAGCGCTGGCACCGTGCTGTTGTGGGTCAGCGATGCGACCGATGGGCAGAATGCTCTGGTAGAAACGCGGCGTGAGCGAGATGATGCGCTGGGCGCGTTTGAAGCTTTGTCGGGCTTGATTGATGCGGCCCCATTTCCGATGTGGTTTCGCGATACCAATCTGAAACTGACGCTGGTCAATCGCGCCTATGTGGCGGCGGTGGAAGCCAAAAACAGTGCAGATGCGATCCATGGCGAAATGGAATTGTGCGAACCGGTGGCGGGCATGAGCGCTGCCGCCGCGGCTGCGCTGGCGCGCGATGAAGGGGAAGCGCATATTCGCACCATTCCGGTGACGGTGATGGGCGAACGCCGGATCATGCGGGTCGCTGATGTGCCGGTGGCGCCATCGGGCGGGCGGATGATCGGTATCGCGGGCTATGCCGTGGATATGCAGGAATTGGAAACGGAACGCAGCGGGCATCGCCGCTTTGCCGAGGCGCAGCTGGAGTTGCTGGACCGCTTGTCCGCTGCGGTGACGCAATTTGGGCCGGATCGGCATTTGCTATTTGCCAATCTGCCCGCGCGGCATTTGTTTGGGATTGATCCGGAAACGCTGGCGGAAGCGCCGCCTTTTGCGCAATTGCTGGACCGCTGGCGGGATGCTGGGCGGACACCAGAAGTGCGCGATTTTTCGGCTTGGCGACAGGCGCATGATCGCTGGTTTGCGCGGGCGGAAGCCGCCGAGGAAGATTGGTTGCTGCGGGATGGCACCCATTTGCGCGTGGTTGGCCAGCCGACGCCGGATGGCGGCCTGTTGCTGATCGCCGAAGATCGCACGGAGCATGTGCAACTATCCGGTGCGCGAGACACATTGTTGCGAGTGCGGACCGCCACTTTTGACAATTTGTTCGAGGCCATCGCCGTATTTGCGCCGGATGGCCGCCTGCATTTGTGGAATCAGCGCTTCCGGCGGCTGTGGTCGATTGAAGAGCAACATCTGGTGGGCCATCCCCGTGTGGATGTGCTGATGGCCGGGCTGGCGGATCGGCTGGCCAAGCCTGAGCAGATCAATGTGGTGCAGGATATCATCCGGGCGGCGACGCTGGAACGGGTGCAGCGCAAGGGTGAAATTCGCTTTGCGGATGGGCGCTTTTTTGATTTCGCTTCTATTCCGCTGCCCGATGGCAATGCGCTGCTGATCATGCTGGATATCAGCGACAGTCGCCGGATCCAAAGCGCGCTGCGCGAGCGCAATGAAGCGCTGGAAGCGGCGGACAAGGTGAAAACGGCCTTTCTTTCGCGAATGAGCTATGAATTGCGCACGCCGCTGACGTCTATCGCTGGTTTTGCTGAGATGTTGCAGGAAGGCTATGCGGGCGGGATGAATGATCGGCAGGGCAGCTATATGGGCGCGATCATGGACAGTGTGGCCGTGCTGACCCGCCATATCGATAATGTGCTGGATTTGGCCCAAGCGGAGGCTGGGTCTTTGGCGATTGATCATGCGCCGGTGGATGTGAGGGCGTTGATCCGGCAGGCGGTGGATGATGCGGCGCCCTTTGCTGCGACCGAAGGTATCGAAATGGCCACCGAGATGGCCGATGATGTGGGGGTGATTGCCGGTGATTTCCCGCGCTTGCTGCGTTTGCTAGGCAATTTGATCGATAATGCCATCCGCTTTACGGCGCCGGTCCGCCGGGATCAGGGGCGGGTGCTGGTGCATGCGAGCGGAAATGCCCAGGGGGTGACGCTGATTGTATCGGATAATGGCCCCGGATTGCCGGATGATGTGGCGGCTGTCACTTCAGGGCAGGTTGCGGGAACGGCGGCGGGCGGGTTTGGCCTTGCCCTAGCGCGGCAATTGGTGGCGGCTCATGAAGGGGTGATGGATGTGATAACCGAAAAGGATCAGGGGACGATGATCCGCATCACCCTGCCGCGCGCCGCATGACGCGCTATAGCATTGCCTATAATCTGGCCGAGGCCGGGCGCATTGGCGCCGCTTTGGGCCTGATTTTGCAGGCTGGCGATGTCATCCTGCTTTCGGGGGATTTGGGGGCCGGAAAAACCACTTTGGCGCGCGCCATGTTGCAGCAGCGCGGTTTGGCCGGAGAAGCACCAAGCCCCACCTTCGCGATTGTTCAGCCCTATGCCCCGCCTGAGGTGGATTTGCCGATTGCCCATGTCGACCTTTATCGCATCGAAGAGGAAGGCGAGTTGCAGGAGCTTGGACTGGATGACTATCTTTATGATGGCGCATTGCTGATTGAATGGCCTGACCGGCTGGGCAGCCAAGGATGGCCGGGCGCGCTGGCGCTTTCCATCTCCGGCGACGGTGATGGCCGAATATTAACGGCTGATGTGCCAAGCAATTGGGAGAAAAAATGGCCCTTGAAATGATTCCTCCTGCCTATGCCCCGGCTTTTTTGGCGGCCCATGGCTGGGCGGGCGCGGAGATTGTGCCGCTGGCTGGGGATGCCAGTTTTCGTCGCTATTTCCGGGTGCAGCATGGCGCGCGCCGTGCGGTTTTGATGGATGCGCCGCCGCCGCATGAAGATCCGCGCCCCTTTATCGCCATTGCCGATTATTTATGCGCGCAGGGGCTGACGGCGCCCGCCATTTTGGCGCGTGATCTGGATCACGGCCTGTTGCTGATCGAGGATTTCGGCGATGCCCGCCTGCGGGAGGCGCTCGACGCGGATCCGGACAGCGAAAGCCGCCATTATGCGGCGCTGACCGATTTGTTGGTGCATTTGCATCACCGCCCGGCTGCGGCTGGTCTGGCGGTTCATGGGCTGGACCAATGGTTGGACGAGGTGATGCTGTTTCCCGATTGGTATTGCCCTGCCGTGGGGCTGGATGTCGATCGGGATGGGTTTCGTGCCGCTTGGCGCGAGGCGCTGTTGCCGGTGGAGCAAGATGGCCTGCCGCGGGTGACGATGCTGCGCGATTTTCATGCTGAAAATATCATGTTGGTGGCGGAGAAAGAGGGGCTGGCCCATTATGGCTTGCTCGATTTCCAAGATGCGCTGCTGGGCCATCCGGCTTATGATCTGGCATCCGTTCTGGAAGATGCGCGGCGCGATGTGACGCCCGCGGTCGAGGCAGAGATGATCGCTCGCTATCAAGCCGCCAGCGCGGCGCCAGCGCAGTTTGAAAACAGCTATTGGGCGCTGGCGGCACAGCGTAACACGCGGATATTGGGCGTGTTTGTGCGGCTGTGGAAGCGGGATGGCAAAGAAGGCTATCGCCGGTTTCAGCCCCGTATGTGGGGATTGTTGGAACGTGATTTGGCCCATCCGGCCTTGGCACCGGTGCGGACATGGTTTGATCGCCATATTCCGATGGCTCAGCGCAGCGCTGCATGGGCCGATTGGCAAAAACAACCGGAACAATGAAGGTCAGCCATCCAATGTCCGTGAAAATTCAATCTGCCATGGTGATGGCCGCCGGTATCGGCAAAAGAATGCGCCCGCTGACGGCTACCCGGCCCAAGCCGCTGGTGCGGGTCGCGGGGAAGGCGCTGATCGATTATAGCCTTGATCGGATCGCCGCTGCGGGCATCGACAATCTGGTGGTGAATGTTCACTATCTGGCCGACGCGGTGGAGGCCCATTTGCGGACTCAACGCCATAGATTTTCTATCCAAATTTCCGATGAGCGGCAGCAATTGCTGGAAACGGGCGGCGGGCTGGTGAAGGCGCTGCCGCTGTTGACGGGTGATCCTTTTCTGGTCGTCAACAGCGACAATATTTGGACGGACGGACCCAGCGATTCTATTTTAGAATTGGCGCGCCAATGGGATGGTGATCGGATGGATGCGCTGTTGCTGCTGATCCATCAGGCCGGTGCGATGGGCCATGGCGGCCCAGGGGATTTCCACATGGATGGCGCTGGCCAGATCCGTCGCCGCAAAGCGGGCCGTGTCGCCCCCTTTGTTTATACCGGCATTCAGCTGATTTCTCCCCGCTTGCTGGCCGATCCGCCAGCCGGGCCATTTTCAACCAACATCTTGTGGAATCGCGCCATCGCCGAAGGGCGGCTTTTTGGCATGGCCCATATGGGCCAATGGTTTGATGTCGGCACCCCTGCCGCCATCGCGCCAGCGGCCGCAGCGCTGACCTATGGTTAAGGTGCGCCCCACCGTTTACAGCATCCCTTTGCACTGCGCCTTTGCTGATGCGCTGGCGGATGGGTTGATTCAGCGCTTTGCCGATCAGAATCTGGGCTTGGCGCGAGGCTTGATTTTGCTGCCCAGCAACCGCGCGCGCATGGCGGTGCAATCGGCCTTCGTGCGGGCAGGCGGGCAGGGCATTTTAATGCCGCGCTTGGTGGTGGTGGGCGACGCCGATCTGGATGAGAATGTGTCGCTGGCGCTGGACGTCATTGACGATGCCGCCCCTTTGCCGCCCGCCATTGATGGCTTGCAGCGCCGATTGATGCTGGCCGCGCTGATCGAGCAGCATAGCCCGCCCGGTGAAGAACCGATTGTTGGCGCTGCGGCTTTTCAATTGGCCGAAGGGCTGGGCCGGGTGATCGACCAGCTTCATTATGAGCAGGTTTCTCCGGCGCGGCTGGCTGATGTTGAGGATAGTTTGGGCGAATTGGCCAGCCATTGGCAGGCCTCATGGCAGCGCTTGAGATTGCTGGTCGATCAATGGCCCAAGACATTGCAAAACATTGGGCTGATTGATCGGTCTGATCGGCGCAATCGCTTGCTGGATCGGGTGAGCGATGGGTGGAGCAGGCAGGATAGCGCGCATTTTGTGGTGGCCGCCGGGATCACCACGGCGGCCCCCGCCATCGCCCGCTTGCTGCGCACCGTGGCGGATATGGCGGGCGGCATGGTGGTGTTGCCGGGGCTGGATCTGGCAATGTCAGATGCGGAATGGGATGCGCTGGGTCCGGCGCCTGTTCCGGCGGATCATCATGGCCCGCGCCCGCTGGAAACCCATCCGCAATATCATTTGAAACTGTTGCTGGGCCGGATGTCGGTGGCGCGGGATGAGGTTGCGCCATGGGCAGGATCATCGGAATTTGACGGGCCTGAAGCGCGGGATGCTTTTTTATCTTTAATGTTTGCTCCGGCGGCTTTTGCTTCGCGCTGGCAAGAGGCAAGCGAGTTTGCGCCTGCCTTGGCGCAGGTGCAGGCGGCGACCTTTGCCGATGATCATCAGGAAGCACAGGGCATCGCTTTGCTGATGCGGCAGGCTTTGGAAACGCCCGCCCGCACGGCGGCGCTGGTCACGCCGGATCGGGCCTTGGCCGCACGGGTGGCGGCTGCGCTGGCGCGCTGGGATATTGCGGTGGACGATAGCGCGGGCCAGCCGCTGAGCCAGACGCCGCCGGGCGCGCTGCTGACATTATTGGCACAGCTAGCGGCGGAATTTGATCCGGTGCGGCTGATCAGCTTGCTGAGCCATCCGCTGGTGAAAAAGGGGGAATCGCGCTTGCCTTGGCTCGATCAGGTGCGCGCGCTGGATTTATTCCTGCGCGGCCCGGGCTTGTTGCCGGGATGGCAGGGGGTGGGCGCAAGGCTTGATGAGCGGCTGAGCGATGAAAAGGCGCGCGGCCATGTGGCGGCGCAAGCATTGGCGCCATGGTGGGCTGATGTGATGGCTGGGCTTTATCCCCTGCTGGCGCCATTTCACAGCGGTGCGCCTTGCCCGATGGGGCAGTATCTGGATGCGCTGCAACAAGCGCTGACATGGCTGACCGGTGATGATGTGTGGACCGGCCATGCTGGGCGCGCTCTATCCGCCTTATTTGATCGCTGGGCTTTGGCCCGCGACCATGGGCCAGCCCTGATCCGGATCGAAGATGTTCCGATGATGCTGGCTGATGTGATGGCCGGGGAAAGCGTTCGCGCGCCCTATGGTGGCCATCCGCGTTTGTTTATCTGGGGTTTGTTGGAAGCGCGGCTGCAACGGGCCGATCTGATGATTTTGGGCGGGCTGGATGAAGGGCGTTGGCCGCCACGCCAGACCCCGGATGCGTGGCTGGCCCCCGGTGTGCGCAACATGCTGGGCCTTGCCCCCTTGGAGCGGCAACAGGGGGCCTCCGCCCATGATTTCGCAGGGGCCTTTGCGGCGCGTGAAGTGATCATCACCCGCGCCAGCCGCAGTGGCGGCGATCCCACGGTGGCGTCACGTTTCTGGCTGCGGCTGGCGGCCTTGGGCGGTGATTTGCCGGATGTGATGGTGGATCGCGTGCCGCTGGTGCGGCTGGCGGCGGAATTGGACGTGCCCGAAGATCGTCCGCGCCCGGCGGCGCGTCCCGCCCCCGCTCCCCCCATGGATCAACGGCCGCGCAAGATCAGCGTCACCGCGCTCGATAATCTGGCGCGCGATCCTTATAGCTATTATGCGCGCCATATTTTGGGCTTGCCGGTGCTGGATCCGCTTAGCGCCTTGCCCGATCCGCGCTGGCGGGGCACGCGGGTGCATAGCCTGTTTGAACAATGGATGCTGGCCGGGGCAACACGCGCCGCTTTTGAAACGCAGCTAGAGGCGCTGCGGCAGGATCCGGCGCTGGATCCTCTGGCGGCGAGTTTTTGGCTGCCCCGGGTGGAGCCGGCGCTGCGCTGGGCGGCGGCGCAATATTGGGCCGATGATGGACGCGATGCGGTGGGCGTAGAGTTGCGCGGCGAAATGGCCATGGGTGGCATCACACTGATGGGCAAAGCGGATCGGGTTGATCGAGACGCCGAGGGCAATTTATATATTGTCGATTATAAAAGCGGGCAGGCACCCGCCGCCAGCGCGGCGGCGCTGGGGCTGGACAATCAACTGGGCTTGCTGGGCCTGATGGCGCGTGAAGGCCATATGGAAGGCACGGATGCGGCCGCGGTTGCCGAGCTGGAATATTGGAGCCTTGCGCCGGATCGCAAGAAAGAGGGCGCAGGAAAAATATCCAAAACCCATGGCAGCCGATCGGCGCTGAAAACGGCAGAGCAGGCGATTGATTTTGCGGCTGAACGGCTCAGCGAGTTAACGGCGCTTTATCTGATCGGGGATCAGCCCTTCATGCCCGGTCCTGCCGCGCGCTATGGCGATTATGATCAGTTGATGCGCCGGGATGAATGGTTTGGCCGCGAGGATCAGGGGCTATGAGCAAAGCCACGCCGCTGGTTTCGCTGGACCGTCATCAGGGGGCCGCAGCCGATCCGGCCCATCATGTGTGGCTGGGAGCTTCTGCGGGCACAGGGAAAACACAGGTTTTGTCGGCGCGCGTGCTGCGGCTGATGTTGGAAGGAGTATCGCCCGAGGCCATTTTGTGCATCACCTTCACCAAGGCGGGTGCGGCGGAAATGGCCCATCGTATCCATGAACGATTGGCGACATGGGTGCGCCTTGCCGATGCGGAGCTGCGCCTTGATCTACAGGCGCTGGGGCTGGATTGGAGCCGGGATGGGCTGATGGCGCGCGCCCGTTCGCTCTTTGCCATGGTGATCGACAGCCCCGGCGGCTCTGTGCGGGTGCAGACGATTCACAGCTTCTGCCAGACTTTGCTCGCCAGCTTTCCTTTGGAAGCGCGCTTGTTGCCGGGTTTCCGCCCGATTGAGGAAGATGAAGCGGCAGCGCTAAAGCGGCAAGTGCTTATCGGCTTGTTGGCCGAACAGGGCGCGGAAGGCGATCAACTGCGCGATGCAGCGGCGACGCTGGCGCGGCGGATGGGGCAGGATATGGCCCTGCAATATCTATCCTCCTGTGCCGCGAGCTTTGGCGGACCGCAGCCCGTTTTGCCGCCATCGCGCCATGATCTGCGCAGCGCCTTGGATTTGCCGACACAGGATAGCGATGCCTATCTGGCGGATATATTTTCGGGTGGTGTGGTGGCGGATACGGATGTTGCGTCCGTGGCGGCATCCGGCGCGGCATGGGGAACGAAAACCGGGCTGGACTATGCGGACCGGATGGCGGAATGGCTGGCCGCGGGTGCGGCGCAAAAGCCGTTGTTGATCGATTCCCTGCTCAGCGCGATTCTGACCGATAAGCTGGAAATCCGCGCCTGCTATGCGAGCGAAAAAGGGCGGATGAAGGATTGTCTGCCCGCCGCAGAGCGGATCGTCTTGGCGCTGCAACAGGTGCGCGATACGGTCACGGCGATGCGGGTCGCCGATGAACTGGCGGTGGCGTGGCGACTGGGCAGCCGTTTTGCGGAAAGCTATGCGCTGGCCAAGCGGGAACGCGGCTTTGCCGATTTTGATGATCTGATTATTTTGGCGGGCAGCTTGCTGCGCCTTAGCAGCTTTGGCGAATGGGTGCGTTTTAAGCTGGATCAGCGCACCGACCATATTCTTGTGGACGAAGCACAGGATACGAATTTGCGCCAATGGGGTATTATCATCTCGCTGGCGCAGGAATATTTTGCGGTGCATCGCGAGGATGATGATCGCAAGCCAACCCTGTTCACGGTGGGCGACAAGAAGCAGAGCATCTATGGCTTTCAGGGCACGGAACCGGGCGCTTTCCAGAAAGCGCGCGAAATTTTCGAGCTTTTTGGCGCGCAAGCCGATCAGCCGCTGCACCGGGTCAACCTGATTTCCAACTATCGATCGACCCCGGCGGTGCTGCATGTGGTGGATCAGTGGATTAAAGCTGGCGGCGCGGCGGATATGGGATTGGAGGAGGTGGAGCCTGCCCATCAGCCGTTCCGTTCTTCCCATGCCGGGCAGGTCGAATTGTGGCAGCCGCTGCCGGTTGGTCAAGCGCTGGCGGCGCAGCGGGAAGCCGATGGTGCAGACAATGATGGCGATAAAGCAGCCATCGCCGCCGCACTGGCCGAGGATCAGGAGCAAGCGGCCAGTGATGAACTAGAGGCTATGGGCGCATCAGGCGGCGCTGCGGCGGCGCCTGCAAGCGATCCGGCCTCGATGCGCCTTGCCAATGCGATTGCCGATGAAATCCGCCTGTGGCTGCTGCACGGCAAGGATGGCAGGCCGGTGGTGCCGGGCGATATCATGGTGTTGGTGCGCAGGCGCCGCGATCTGGCCGCCCGCATTGTTGCGCGGTTGCAGGCGCTGGATATCGACGTGGCGGGTGTGGATCGCTTTGCATTGACCCAGCCGCTTGCGGTGCAGGATTTGATCGCGGCAATGCGCTTTGCGGTGCAGCCTGCGGATGATCTGAATTTGGCCGCTTTGCTTGTGTCACCGCTGATCGGCTGGACGCAGGACGAGCTTTATGCCCGCATCGGCCAGCGCGGTCGGGCTGCCATCTGGCCGCATTTGCGCGCGCATGAAGGGGAACTGCCAGCGGAGACGATGGCGGCGCTGCGGCATTTGCTGGCGATGGCAGATCTTGCCACCCCCTTTCGCTTTCTGGATCGCATTTTGTCCGGCCCGATGGATGGACGACGCAAACTATATGGGCGGCTGGGGCGCGAGGCCCGCGACCCGATTGATGAATTGTTGAATCAGGCCTTGTCCTTTGAGCAGCAGCAAAGCCCATCCCTGTTGGGCTTCCTCGACTATATCGATGCCAGCGCGATGGATATTAAGCGGCAGACGGAGGCGCGCAGCGATGCCGTGCGGGTGATGACGGTGCATGGATCCAAGGGCCTGCAAGCCCCCATTGTGATATTGGCGGATGCGACGGATGAAGCGGCCTTTGGCCATCGGCCCTTTCCGATGGATTTGGCGGCATGGGAAAAATTACCGGTTTTCGCTTTGTCGAAAGCGGAGCAGCAGGGCCGGGTCGCCGAAGCCTATGCTGCCGGGACAAAGGCCGCGCGGCAAGAGGATTGGCGCCTTTTCTATGTTGCAATGACCCGCGCCGAGGAAATTTTGGTGATCGCAGGCACCACCAAGGCGGCGGATGGCAGCGTGAAAGAGGGAAGCTGGCACGCCGCGGCAGAGCGGGTGCTGGTGGACATGAAATGCGCATGGGAAGATGCTGGGCCGCGCTGGCGCCAGCGTCTGGTCTATCGTGCTGCATCCAAAAAATGGGATCATCGCGGCAAAAAGCGGGCGGCTGCTCCGGCACCCGTGAAAGTGCCGGATTGGGCTTTGCGCCCTGCGCCGGAAGAAGCGCGGCCGCCGCGCCCGCTGGCACCATCGCAGCTTGGCGCGGATGATGTGGCCAGCCCGCCGATGGGGGTGGATCGCGCCTCGGCCCTTTCGCGCGGGCTTTTGCTACATGCGCTGTTTGAACGCCTGCCACCAGTGCGACCGGCGCGCCGACGCGCTGCGGCCGAAAGCTGGCTGGCCGCACAAGCGCCGGACATAGCGATAGAAGAGCGCGCCGCCATGGTATCGGAAGTGCTGCGGATCGTCGATGATCCCGCATATGCCGAGATTTTCGGCCCTGATTCGCTGGCTGAGGTGCCATTGTCTGCCGTGGTGGAGGGCGGCCTTGTGGTGGCCGGGATCGTTGATCGCTTGCTGGTAACGCCGGATCTGGTGACGGTGATTGATTATAAAACCGGGCATGTGCCAGAAACGGCGGCGGATGTTGCGCCTGCTTATCTGCGCCAGATGGCAGCCTATCGCGCGGCCTTGATGGTGATCTTCCCCGGCCGGACGATCCGCGCGGCGCTGATCTATACGGCAAGCGCGCGCTGGATCGCGCTGGATGACACTTTGTTGGCGTTGCACAAGCCTGGCTTCACGGATGGCAAGGGGAATCTCACCTCATAGGGGGTTGAGAGACAGGGCCGCACTCCCTAGCTAGGGGGCAACAAGTTAGGAGATATATTATGGCTACCAAAGCGATCAGTGATGCCAGTTTCCAAGCCGATGTGCTGGATAGTGACACCCCCGTTCTTGTGGATTTCTGGGCCGAATGGTGTGGCCCCTGCAAGATGATCGGCCCTGCATTGGAAGAGATTTCCGATGAACTGGGGGAAAAGGTCGTGATCGCCAAGCTTAATATCGATGATCATCCGGATGCGCCGTCCAAATATGGTGTGCGCGGCATTCCCACCATGATCCTGTTCAAAAATGGAGAAATTGTGGAAACCAAAGTGGGCGCGGCGCCAAAATCTGCGCTGAAAAGCTGGCTGGAAGCAGCGCTTTAACGTCTGTCGTTTCCAGAATCAAAAGCCCGCTATCCCATATGGGACGGCGGGCTTTTTTTATAACGATGAAAAGCTAGGATGCTGACGCGACCTTAGCTGCGATAATCGGCGTTGATGCTGATATAGCCATGGGTCAGATCGCAGGTCCACACGGTGGCCCGTCCTTCACCAAGGCCGATATCCGCGCCGATGCGAATATTTTTCCCCTTCAAATGGGCATCCAGCGGGGTTTCATCATAATCGGCAATGGGCAGCCCATCGCGCGCGACCCAATGATCGCCAAAACGAATGGCCAATCGATCCCGATCCGCAGGCTCGCCTGCCTTGCCAATCGCCATCACAACCCGGCCCCAATTGGCATCTTCGCCCGCAATGGCTGTTTTCACGAGCGGCGAATTGGCGACGGCGAGCGCGATGCACTTGGCGCTGGCATCGCTGGTGGCGCCGGTAATTTCGATTTCGATAAATTTGGTCGCGCCTTCGCCATCGCGCACAACCAATTGGGCGAGTTCTAACGCCACCGATTGAATCGCGGCGAACAGCGCATCGGCACCATCATCATCGCGGCTGGTGAGCAATTTATTTCCGGCAGCGCCGGTTGCGAACAGCAGCACGGTATCGCTGGTGGATGTGTCGCTATCCACCGTGATTGCATTGAAGCTACGCTCGCTAATCTCGTTGAGCATCTCTTGCAACAAGGCGGGGGCGACGGCGGCGTCGGTAAAAATATAGCCCAGCATGGTAGCCATATCGGGCGCAATCATGCCGGAGCCTTTGATAATCCCGGCGACATGCACTGGCTGATCGCCCACCATGGCGCTGGCATGGGCGCCTTTGGCGAATGTGTCGGTGGTGCGGATGGCGTCGGCGGCATCCTGCCATGAGCAGGGCGCAGCGCGGAGCACAGCTTCCACACCGGCTTTGGCCTTATCTTTGGGCAAGGGAACACCGATGACACCGGTGGAGCTGACGAATACATCTGCGGGTTGGCAGTCCATCCCTTCAGCGACCTGCGCCATAATTTGTTCCACCGCCTCGCGCCCGCGATAGCCGGTGAAGGCATTGCTGTTGCCGGCATTGACGATCAGCGCCCGGGCAGTGCCTTGCTTAATCTGTTCGCGCCCCAATTCGACTTCGGAAGAGCAGCAGATATTGCGGGTGAACACGCCGGCGATATGGGTTCCGGGGGCCAGTTCGATGAAGGTCAGATCGCATCGATCCCAAAGCTTATAGTGCGCGCGGGCGACGCGCGCAGTCACGCCGCCGATGGCGGGCAAATTTGGAAATGCATCGGGTGCGAGCGGAGAAATGGTGATCGTCATAGCGCGGGGCATAGCGCGGCGCGCGGCAAAGAAAAACCCCTCCCGCACGGGTGCGGAAGGGGGGAATTGGCATCCATAAGATGCGCAAAGCGGGTCGATCAGCTGGAAATGCCGCTGATCGCTTTCATTTCCATAAAGTCTTTCATGCCAAACAGGCCGCCTTCGCGGCCATTGCCCGATGCTTTATAGCCGCCAAATGGCGCGCCGGGGGCTGGGCCCCATGCGTTGACGGCCACCATGCCTGCGCGCAATTTCGGCGCGACATCGGCGGCCTTGGCGGGATCGCCTGAAATCACCGCTGACAGACCATATTCGGTGTCGTTGGCGATATCGACGGCTTCGTCCAGATCGCTATAGCCCATGATGGTGGCGACAGGGCCAAACACTTCTTCATTGGCGATCCGCATATCGCGGGTGACGCCGGAGAAGACCGTTGGCTTGATATAATAGCCGCGGTTCACATTGCTGGGCAGGCCGGTGCCGCCGGTTTCCAGCGTGGCGCCTTCATCAATCGCCGACTGTATCAGATCCTGAATCTTATCGAATTGGGCTTTGTTCACAACGGGGCCGATATGCGCGCCTTCCTGCATCGGATCGCCAACCTGTGTGCCGTCAAACATCGCCTTGATGATGCCAACCGCTTCATCCTTGCGATCATTTTGCACCAAGATCCGGGTTGGGGCGATGCAGCTTTGGCCCGTGTTGGCCAGCACGCCTTGCACGGTTGGTGGCAACACCTCTTCCAGCTTGGCATCGGGCAGCACGACGTTGGGCGATTTGCCGCCCAATTCCTGATGCACGCGCTTCACTGTATCAGCGGCAGCCTTGGCGACCAAAATGCCCGCACGGGTCGATCCGGTGAAGCTGACCATTTCGATGCCGGGATGGGCGCTGATGGCATTGCCAACCGTTGGGCCATCGCCCTGCACCAGATTGAAGACGCCCGGTGGAACGCCCGCTGCTTCCAGAATTTCAGCGAAGATCACCGCATTGCCGGGGCATTCTTCGGAAGGCTTCAGCACCATGGTGTTGCCAGCGGCAAGGGCCGGGGCCACTTTCAGCGCAATCTGGTTGAGCGGCCAGTTCCATGGTGTGATCATGCCGACCACGCCAATCGGTTCATAGACCACCAGATTGGCACCATGCTGTTCTTGGAAGCTGAAATCTTTCAGCGCGGCAATGGTGCCCAAAAAGCCGCCAATGCCAGCGCCCACCTGCGCCGTGCCAGCGAAGCTGACCGGGGCGCCCATTTCGCTGGCCATGGATTTGGCCAGATCCGCGCCGCGTTTCTTATATTCTTCAACGATGCGCTCCATCAGCGCCACGCGCTCTTCACGGCTGGTCTGCGAAAAGCTCTTAAAAGCTTTCTTCGCTGCGGCCACTGCCGCATCCACATCAGCGCGGGTGCCCATGATCACGGTGCTGGCGGCTTCTTCCGTGGCCGGATTGATGACTTGATGTTCCGTTCCGCCTTGGCTGTCGACCCATTTCCCATCAATGAAATGTTGCTTCAAATGCTGTTCTGTATTGCTCATTTGTCATTCTCCCAAAGGCGGATAATTCGTCTCGAAATGATACCTAATGGCTCTGCGATATGAATCAAGCATACCCTAGCGGCTTATCCGCAGAGGGTGATCTTTTTTTCCGGTGAAGCCGCTCGGATCGCGTCGAACAGGTGCAAAGGGGCGCTAAGACTTGCATCCGAAAAGGCAAAATAAGCGCAATGATGGGATCGGGTCGGGGCCAGAATGAAAGACCAGCATGAAAGAAGCGCCCGGCTGTAGGGACAGCCAGGCGCTTCATGACATCCGCTGCAAGCAGCAGATGAAGCGGCTTAATTGCTATAATACATGTCAAATTCGACAGGGCTGGGGGTCTGTTCCACCCGGTGCACGTCGGCCCACAGCAGATCAATATAGGCATCGATCTGATCTTTGGTGAACACATCGCCCTTCAGCAGAAACTCATAATCGGCGGACAGGGCATCCAGCGCTTCGCGCAGGCTGGCGCAGACGGTGGGGACTTCTTTCAGTTCCTCGGGCGGCAGATCATAAAGATTCTTGTCCATTGGATCGCCGGGGTGAATCTTGTTCTGAATCCCATCCAGACCCGCCATCAACAATGCGGCATAGCAAAGATAGGGGTTGGCCATGGCATCGGGGAAACGAAACTCCACCCGCTTGGCTTTGGCGCCAGTGCCATATGGAATGCGGCAGGATGCAGAGCGGTTGCGCGAGGAATAGGCTAGCAGCACGGGCGCTTCAAAGCCCGGCACCAAGCGCTTATAGCTGTTGGTTGTGGGATTGGTGAAGGCGTTCAGTGCCTTGGCATGTTTGACCACGCCGCCGATGAAATAGAGGCACATATCCGACAGGCCCGCATAGCCATTGCCCGCGAAGAGAGGCTGGCCTTTATCCCAGATGGAAAAATGGGTGTGCATGCCCGAACCATTATCATCCTTGATCGGCTTGGGCATGAAAGTGGCGGTTTTGCCATAAGCATGCGCCACCTGATGCACGACATATTTATAAACCTGCATCCGGTCTGCTGTTTGGGTTAGCGTGCCGAAGGTCATGCCCAATTCATGCTGGGCCGCAGCCACTTCATGATGATGCTTGTCGCAGGGGAGGCCCAGTTCCAACATGGTGGATACCATTTCGCCGCGAATATCGACAGCGCTGTCCACCGGGGCGCAAGGGAAATAGCCGCCTTTGGCGCGTGGGCGATGGGCCAGATTGCCGCCTTCATAGCGGCGGCCAGTGTTGGTGGGCAGTTCGATATCGTCGATTTCAAAACCTGATTTATTATAGCCGGTTTCAAACCGGACATCATCGAACATGAAAAATTCGGCTTCAGGGCCGACATAGACGGTATCGCCAATGCCCGTGGTGCCCATAAAGGCTTCAGCGCGCTTCGCAGTGGTGCGGGGGTCGCGGGTATAGCCTTCGCCAGTGGAGGGTTCCAAAATGTCGCAGATGATAACGATCATCGGGGTGGCGGAGAAGGGATCATCATAAACCGCGTCCAGATCCGGTTTCAGGATCATGTCGGATTCATTGATCGCTTTCCAACCCGCTATCGATGAGCCGTCAAACATCAAGCCATCTTCAAGACTATCTTCATCGATCGCGCTGGCGCACATGGTGAGATGCTGCCACCGGCCTTTGGGATCGGTGAAGCGCAGATCAACCCATTCAATATCATTGTCTTCGATGCGCTTGAGGATATCCTGCGGCGTCATGGCCATTGTCTTGCTTCCTTTGTGCGAGCGGTCCGGATGTTCGGCCCAATATAGCAGTTGAGAGAGTTTAAGGGTTAAATATTACGCCTCAGAGCGCATCTTCATTGCGTTCGCCGGTGCGGATGCGCAGAGCCGTTTCCACGGGCAAAACAAAGATTTTTCCATCACCGATGCGGCCGGTTTGGGCGGCGGCGGCGATGGCTTCCACCACACGGTCGGCCATCATATCTTCCACAAATACCTCCAGCTTCACCTTGGGCAGGAAGTCCACGACATATTCGGCGCCGCGATATAATTCGGTATGGCCTTTCTGCCGCCCGAAACCTTTTGCTTCCGTGACAGTGATCCCGCTGACGCCCACTTCGTGCAGCGCTTCCTTCACTTCATCCAGCTTGAACGGCTTGATGATCGCCTCAATCTTCTTCACGCATAATCCCCTTGGATCGTCGCTGCCATGTCATAAGCGAGGCCGCCGCTGCTGGACCGATAGGATTCGGTAACCACAGGGAAGTGCTCGCTGGGACATGTTGCACCAATCAATTTCCGTGCCAATTGCTGAATCGGCGGGTTTCTGATCATTTTTTGGCCAGCCTGACATGGTTAGCCTGCATAATAGGCAGAATAGAGAGGCGCTGCCTAAATAATAGGCACGTTCTATTGTGGTTGAGCTGTTGACCTTGGCAGCAAGCAAAAAAGAAGCACCGGCGCGAACCGGTGCTTCCTATGGGCTGTAAGCCTCTTAAACGCCCTCAGCGCTGAATCTTAGCGGCCGTAAGGCGCCGTTTCTGTTGCGACATTGGCTTTGGTCCAATTGGATCGGTTGATCACATAGGCGCGCATATTTTCCGCATCCTGCGCAGTCAGCACCTTGGCAAAGCTGACCATGCCGCGATCGGCCAAGATTCCATCCAACACAACCGCCTTCCATGCATCGGCATTGGCCAATGTGCCGGACACGCGCAGATCAGGTGTGAAACCATTGCCAATCGCGTTGCCGCCATGGCAGACCGAGCAATAGCGGCCGAAGCTGGCTTCCCCAGCGGCAATTTGGGCCGCCGTTCCGATGGCGGCAGGGGGATTCCAGGGCAAAGCGGTGCTGGCGGGCAGGGCAGGCAGCTTTTCCGTGCCGCCAATTTTCAGCACAATCAGGCGCGGAATATTGGGCACTTTGCGGGATACGCCGCCGACAAGGCCGCCTGCGAGCGGGAAGGCCCCGCCTTTGCTGGTCATGAAAGCAATATATTGCTCGCCATTGACGCGGAAGGTGGCTGGGCCGCCCAAAACGCCGGATTGCACATCCATATCCAACAAGCTCTTGCCGCTGTCGGCAGAATAAGCGCGAAAACGGCCTGTGCTGGTGCCTTGGAATACCAGATTGCCAGCCGTTGTCATCGTGCCGCCATTCCACGCGGCAGGATAATCCACTGCCCAAGCGACCGAGCCTTTGCGCGGATCAAAGGCCACCAGACGGCCCGTGGTGCTGGCGATGGCCGCCCGAAAGGCGGCTGGATTATCGGGAAGGGATGGCGCGGATAGTGACGAGCCGATGTTGAAGCCCAAAATTTTGCGCTTATCCAGCTCGGTCATATCCTCCAAATAGCCCTGTGGAACCTGCTGTGCAGGAATATAAACAAGGCCGGTGCCGGGGTTGAAACTCATCGGATGCCAATTGTGCGCGCCAAGGGCGCCGGGAATGGCAACGAAGGGCTTGCCCGTTTTATAAAAACGGGCTTCCGGATTTTCGATGGGGCGGCCTGTTTCCAGATCATAGCCGCTGGCCCAATTGATGCCGTCTACAAAAGGTTTGGCATCGATCAGCTTGCCATTGGTGCGGTCGATGGTGAAGAAAAATCCATTTTTCGGCGCATGATAAAGGACTTTCATTAGCTTGCCGCCAATATCCTGATCGGCCAAAATGATGGGCTGAGCTGCGGTATAATCCCAGCTTTCTGCAGGCGTTTCCTGATAATGCCATTTATAGGCGCCGGTTTTAGCATCCAGAGCCACGACGGATGATAGAAACCAATTGTCGCCTTCGCCGTTGGAACGGGTGCCGTGATTCCATGGATTGCCATTGCCGACGCCGATATAGATTTGATCCAGATCCTTGTCATAGACAATCGCATCCCACACGGTTCCGCCGCCGCCGGAGACTTTCCATTCGCCGCTATCGGACCAAGTTGCATTGGCTTTGCTAGCGAAAATCGCATCGCTGGCCGCGCCATCTTTTTTCTTGTCGGGATTGGGCGCGGTATAGAAGCGCCAACGCAATTTTCCGCTATCGGCATCATAAGCGCTGACATAGCCGCGCACACCAAATTCGGCGCCGCCATTGCCGATCAACACCATATCTTTCACCACGCGCGGCGCGCCGGTGATCGTATAGGGTTTATCCGTATCGACGGTCTGTTCCGACCAGATTTCTTTGCCACTGCCGCGATCCAGCGCAATCAGGCGGCCATCAATGGTGCCGACAAACAGCTTATCGCCCCAGACGGCGACGCCGCGATTGACGACATCACAGCAAGCCTGAACCGCGCGCTCTGGCGGCACCTCAGGGTCAAAGGACCAGAGCTGCTTGCCGGTGGCGGCTTCCCATGCGGTGACCTTGGACCAAGCATGGCTGACATACAGCTTGCCATCAACGATGACCGGCGTTGCTTCCTGCCCACGTGCATCAGGAAGATCGGCAAACCAGGCGATACCCAGCTTATTGACATTTTGATCATTGATATCGGTGAGTGGACTATAGCGCCGTTCATCATAGTTGAAGCCGATGGCGGCCCAATCATCGCCATTGCCGCCGCCGCTCAGCAGAGCTTGGCTCGCCAGTTCGGCGCTATCCAATTCATTGGTTTTGCTGTTTTTGTCCCCGCAGCCTGCGAGTGTTAAAACGGCCATAGCCGCGCAGGCGGCTTGGTAGAGGCTCGTCCTCATATCCCATTCTCCCCATGCGCTTGTATCAGCGCTCGAGTGTAAGCTTGGGCTGGAAGGCGTAGAGGTTCAAGCCTGAAAAATTTTGATCACTGCCAGGGCGGTGCATTCAATCCAGCGGGGCTGGCGGTAAAAATTTCACAGCCATCCTCTGTGATGCCGATACTATGTTCAAATTGCGCCGAAAGACTGCGATCCCGGCTCACCGCCGTCCACCCGTCTGACAGGATTTTCACGCTATATTTGCCGATGTTGATCATCGGTTCGATGGTGAAAAACATGCCGGGGCGCAGTTCGGGACCGGTGCCGGGCTTGCCCGCGTGAACCACTTCGGGGGCTTCGTGAAAAATCTGGCCCAGACCATGGCCGCAGAAATCACGCACGACAGAATAGCGATGTTTTTCGGCATGTTGCTGAATAGCATGGCTGATATCGCCGATCCTGTTGCCGGGTTTTGCTTGCTCAATCCCCAGCATCAAACATTCATAGGTGACATCGACGAGGCGGCGCGCCTTGATCGGCACATCGCCGACCAGATACATGCGGCTGGTGTCGCCATGCCAGCCATCCAGAAAGCTGGTGACGTCAACATTGATGATATCGCCCTCGCGCAGCGGCTTATCATCCGGGATGCCGTGGCAGATCACCTGATTGATGCTGGTGCAGCAGCTGTGGGTGAAGCCGCGATAGCCTAGAGTGGCTGGCACCGCGCCGCCCGCTAGCAGCATCGTGCGCACCAGATCGTCAATCTGCGCCGTGGTCACGCCGGGCTGGATGAAGGGAACCAGCGCATCCAATATTTCTGCCGAGAGGCGGCCAGCCTTGCGCATTCCTGCAAAGCCGGATTCGTCATGAAGCTTGATCATACGATCACGCACACGGCTGGGGGCGGCAGAATCGGCGGCGGTGACAGAAATATATTGATACATGGTGGGCATCCCTATCCCCAAAAAGGCAAAAAAGCGAGAGCATCGCTCACGCTGAAACAAGATAATCCATGATAATAAGGCCGGGCATAAGCCAAAACCGCCGCAACTGCTGGATGGTCAGATGCGGCGGCAGGTCTGTTTTTTTGGCCGGATCGGCTTATTCTTCGGCGGTTTTTTCTTCTTTCTTCCGCGTCTTGCTGCGCGCGCTGCGCGGCGCGGCGGGGGTGATTTCAAAGCTCAGCGGATTGCCGATTTTGGCATCTTCGCCTTCCTTCATTTTCACCTTCACCTCGCCGCCATGCACTAGCTTGCCGAACAGCAGCTCTTCCGCCAGCGGTTGCTTGATCTTTTCCTGAATCAAGCGGCCCATCGGACGGGCGCCATAGAGCTTGTCATAGCCTTTGGCGGACAGCCATTTGCGGGCGGCCTCGTCCAGATCGATATGCACATTGCGATCGGCGAGCTGCAATTCCAATTGCAGGATGAATTTATCAACCACGCGGCTGACCACATCGGGCGGCAGATAGTTGAATGGCACAATCGCATCCAGACGGTTGCGGAATTCCGGGGTGAACATCCGCTTCACCGCTTCTTCCTGCACATCTTCGCGCGTTTGCTGACCAAATCCGATGGACTCGCGCGCCATATCGCTGGCGCCCGCATTGGTGGTCATGATCAAAATGACATTGCGGAAATCCACCGTCTTGCCGTGATGATCCGTCAGGCGGCCATTATCCATCACCTGCAACAAAATGTTGAACAGATCGGGATGCGCCTTTTCAATTTCATCCAGCAGCAGCACACAATGGGGGTTTTGATCAATCGCGTCGGTCAACAGGCCGCCCTGATCATAGCCGACATAGCCGGGCGGCGCACCGATCAGGCGACTGACCGAGTGACGCTCCATATATTCCGACATATCAAAGCGTTGCAGCGGAATGCCGAGCAGGCTGGCCAATTGCTTCGCCACTTCGGTTTTGCCGACACCGGTGGGGCCGGAAAACAGATAATTGCCGATGGGCTTTTCCGCTTCACGCAATCCCGCGCGGCTCAATTTGATCGCGCTGGCCAGAACTTCAATGGCCGTGCTCTGACCAAAGACGACCCGTTTCAGGCTATTCTCCAGCGTTTCCAGCACTTTCTTATCATCGCTGGAAACCGATTTTGGCGGGATGCGGGCCATCGTTGCGATCACCGCCTCAATCTCTTTGGCGGTGATGGTTTTGCGGCGTTTGGATGGCGCCACCAGCATTTGCATCGCACCGACTTCGTCGATCACATCAATGGCTTTATCGGGCAATTTGCGATCATTGATATAACGCGCCGACAGATCGACCGCGGCGTTAATCGCATCGCTGGTATATTTTACGCCATGATGGCTTTCAAAGGCTTCGCGCAGCCCGGCCAGAATTTTCTTGGTATCGTCCAATGATGGCTCGGCCACGTCAATCTTCTGGAAGCGGCGCAGTAGCGCGCGATCCTTTTCAAAATGATTGCGAAACTCTTTATAAGTGGTGGAGCCGATGCAACGGATGACACCGCCGGAAAGGGCGGGTTTCAGCAGATTGGAAGCATCCATCGCGCCGCCACTGGTGGCACCAGCGCCGATCACGGTGTGAATCTCATCAATGAACAGCACCGCATGGGGCAGATTTTCCAGCTCTGTCACCACCTGTTTCAGCCGTTCCTCAAAATCGCCGCGATAGCGCGTGCCGGCTAGCAATGCGCCCATATCAAGGGAATAGATTACCGCTTCCAGCAGCACGTCCGGCACATCGCCTTCCACGATTTTACGCGCCAATCCTTCGGCGATGGCGGTTTTCCCCACGCCCGGATCGCCCACATAAAGCGGGTTGTTTTTGGAACGGCGGCACAGAATCTGGATGGTGCGATCGACCTCGGCAGAGCGGCCGATCAGCGGATCAATTTTGCCCTTCTTGGCCTTTTCGTTGAGGTTGACGGTGAATTGATCGAGCGCGGTTTCTTTCTTGCCTTTGCCATCGCCCTTATCCTTCGCGTCATTCGGGCTTTCGGTTTCGGTTTGAACAGATGGCTTTCCGCCCTTGCCCACACCGTGCGACAGGTAGGACACCGCATCAAGCCGCGTCAGATCCTGTTGTTGCAGGAAATAGACGGCATAGGATTCCCGCTCGGAAAAAAGCGCCACCAGCACATTGGCGCCGGTCACTTCATCCTTGCCAGAGGATTGCACATGCAAAATGGCCCGCTGAACCACACGCTGGAAACCGCTGGTGGGGCTAGGGTCGCTATTGCCCTCGATTTTCAGGCTGTCCAATTCCGTATCGAGATATTTCACCACCGCCACTTGCAGATCGTTCAATGCTACGCCGCAGGCGCGCATCACCTCGGCCGCATGAGCATCATCGATCAGCGCAAAAAGCAGATGCTCTAGCGTTGCATATTCATGATGGCGCTCTGATGCAGCTTTCAGCGCGTTGTGAAGAGTCTTTTCGAGCGATTCCGAAAAGGACGGCATAACCTATCTCCTTGCAGGCTCCGCCGGAGAGAGGCGGAACCCCTTAGGGCAACAAGGTGGCGACGACATGGCTGGACCGCAAGGGAAAAAGACCAAAGGCATGGAATAAGGGCAGGGGGCTGGCGCTGTAACAGACAGAGACGCCAGCCTTTTTGGGTGGCCGTTGAGTTCGTTTTGGGGAGTGGTTCTGGTCAGGCTTGGCCGATCACCGCATATGGTGCGATAAGTCCATTCGCCAGCAAAGGCGCGTTCCCGCCATCAGGAACGCGCCTTCGCTTGATATAAAGAGCGGCTCATGAGCCACCCGGCTTAGATCAGACGCTTAGATCACGCCCAGAGAGCGCATGGCTTCCGCCACGCGAACAAAGCCTGCAATATTCGCACCCAGCACATAATTGCCCGGCTGCGCATATTCTTCGGCGGTTGCGGCGCAATTGTCATGGATATTGCCCATGATCACGGCCAGTCGCGATTCTGTTTGCTCGAAAGACCAGCTGTCGCGCGATGCGTTTTGCTGCATTTCCAGTGCCGAGGTCGAGACACCGCCCGCATTGGCCGCCTTGCCCGGCGCGAATAGCACTTTGGCATCCTGAAACAGATGCACCGCCTCTGGCGTTGTGGGCATATTGGCGCCTTCGGCCACAGCGATCACGCCATTGGCGATCAGCTTGCGGGCATCTTTCGCCGTCAATTCATTCTGGGTGGCGCAGGGCAGCGCGATGTCGCACGGCGTATCCCAGATGGAACCACCTTCGACATAGCAGACATCAGGGCCTTTCAACCGGGCATATTCCGAAACCCGACCGCGGCGCACTTCCTTAACCTCGCGCAGCAGCGCCAGATCGATGCCATTTTCATCCACGACATAGCCAGACGAATCCGAGCAAGCGATCACTTTGCCGCCAAATTGCTGAACTTTCTCGGTGGCAAAAATGGCCACATTGCCCGATCCGGAAACCACCACTTTTTTGCCTTCAAGGCTGGTTTTATGTTGGCTTGCCTGCAGCATTTTCTGGGTGAAATAGACAAGGCCGTAACCGGTTGCCTCGGTGCGGGCGCGCGACCCGCCATAAACAAGGCCCTTGCCCGTCAGCACACCCGCTTCATAGCGGTTGGTCAGCCGCTTATATTGGCCAAACATATAGCCAATCTCGCGGCCGCCGACGCCAATGTCGCCCGCTGGCACGTCGGTATATTCGCCGATGTGGCGCGAAAGTTCGATCATAAAGGCTTGGCAGAAGCGCATGATTTCGCCTTCGGACCGGCCGCGTGGGTTGAAATCCGATCCGCCCTTGCCGCCGCCAATGGGCATGCCGGTGAGCGCGTTTTTGAAAATCTGTTCAAAGCCCAGAAATTTGATAATGCCCAGATTCACGGAAGGGTGGAATCGTACGCCGCCCTTATAGGGGCCAAGCGCCGAGTTAAACTGCACGCGGAAACCGCGATTGATCTGCACCTGACCGCTGTCATCCACCCAAGGGACACGGAAAATAATCTGTCGTTCCGGCTCGCAAATGCGCTCGATCAGCGCATGATCGGCATATTCAGGCTTTTTCGCGACCACGCGGCCGAGGCTTTCCAGCACCTCGCGCACAGCCTGATGAAATTCCGCCTCGCCAGCATTGCGTCGCAACACCTCGTCCAGAACCGGACGAAGCTTTTCGTCAATATTGCTCATATAACCTCCCGCTGCAGTTTCCTGCGATCGTGCCGCGGCATTTGAACGATGCGCAGCCTGCCTGCAAGCGATAGAGGGAATTTTTTCGGCATTAGCGGTGCTGGGTTGGTGCCGATCATTGAATTATCGCGAAGAATAGATCGCCAAATATGGCAGGCGGGCTGACGCTAATGGTCGGAATGTGATCCTTTAATTTTTTCGGAACAGATCATCCGCCAAGGAGCGGACCTGCTGGGCCTGCTGCATCTGAAGCGCGGTGCGTTCTATCTCGCTCGTGAGCAGAGCCATGCGATCTGCCAATTCTTCGACCGAATATGGATCAAGAGGTTGCTGGATGAGCAATTGCAACAGATTGTCGCGGTGGCGGGGCTGATCTTCATCCATCGGAAAACTCCTATCAAAACCAGCGGTCAGCCTTGTTCGGCAGAGCTACAGTTGACCTTGGCTCCGCCGCTGTCAATAACAGCGCGAAACCGGCTTGGCAGCGCTATCGTGAACTGAGATTAAGGGCGGCAAGCGAGGCTGTATCGGGGCGATCCGCGAGATGAATGAAGAGGGTGGAATGGGGATGAAGGCAATTGCCATTCAGGCGCCGGGCGCGCCGGAGATGCTGATCGTTGAGGATCGACCGATGCCAACCGTTGGCGCAGGCGATGTGTTGATCAAAGTGACGGCAGCGGGCGTCAATCGCCCCGATGTGTTGCAGCGCATGGGCCATTATCCGCCGCCACCGGGCGTTACCGATATTCCGGGGTTGGAAGTGGCCGGGACCATCACCGCCGTGGGTGAGGGCGTGGACAGCAGCCTGATCGGGCGGGATGTTTGTGCGCTGGTGCCGGGCGGCGGCTATGCACAATATTGCACCGCCCCAGTTGGCAGCTGCCTGCCGGTGCCCAGCGGCTATTCCATGATCGAAGCGGCGGGCCTGCCGGAGACGGTCTTCACGGTATGGCATAATTTGTTCGAGCGTGGCTTTGTGCGCGAAGGCGAAACTGTGTTGGTGCATGGCGGCACCAGCGGCATCGGCACCACCGCCATCGGCCTGTGCAAATTATTTGATATTCGCATCATCGTGACCTGCGGCAACGCGCAGAAATGTGCTGCCGCGACAGCGTTGGGCGCTGATCTGGCGGTGGATTATCGAGCGGAGGATTATGTCGAGGCGGTGATGGCATTCACCGAGGGGCGCGGCGCGGATGTGATTCTGGATATGGTCGGCGGAGATTATGTGCCGCGCAATTTGACCTGTCTTGCCGAGGATGGCCGCCATGTGACCATTGCTTTTCAGCGCGGCGCCAAGGCTGAAATCAATATGGCCAGCATCATGGTGCGACGCCAGACGCTCACAGGATCGACGCTGCGCACGCGTAGCGCCGATTTCAAAGCGGCGCTGGGGCAGGAGATAGAAACCATCCTTTGGCCGCGGCTGGAGCAAGGTGAATGGAAGCCTGCGATTGATCAGATTTTTGCCTATCAGGATGCGGCATCGGCACATCGGCATATGCAGGATGGCGGCCATGTCGGGAAAATCATTTTAAGTTTCGCCGAATGAGTTGATGATATTGTTGCTGAGAGCGCCGGTGCGTGGGTGAGGCGGAGTATGAAGATGTGCTTCTTATCTATCGATCATGTGCAGCTCGCCATGCCGCGTGGTGAAGAGGATCGCGCAAGGCAATTTTATCGCGACTTTCTTGGGCTCGCTGAGGCGCCCAAGCCGGCACATCTGGCGCAGCGGGGCGGTCTATGGTTCGATCCGGGGCTGTTCGCCTCCACTTGGGAGTAGACGAGTCTTTCCTTCCTGCCAGAAAGGCGCACCCGGCATTTTTGGTGGAGAATCTGAAGGCGCTGATCGTTAAAGGCAGGGCTATCTATCATCCGATAGAAAGGGATGGCGCGTTAGAGGGTTATGATCGCGCCTATATTGATGATCCTTTCAGAAATCGGCTGGAGTTTATGCAAAAGCTATAAAGCAAGATATGGCCGAGCGAGCGATAATTTCGCGGCGCTTTGCATAAGTCTTGCTCGTGCTTGGAATAAGGTATAAACCAGCGACAATGGTCGGCCACTCCGCAAGGGGTGGCCCTTATTATTTGCGCTCTGGAGAATGCCGTCATGGCCCTTGATAATCCCACGCCGTTGATGCCGCACGCCACCGCAGCCTGGCTGGTGGACAATACGGGCCTGACCTTTGTTCAGATTGCGGAATTCTGCGGAATTCATGCATTGGAAGTGCAGGCTATCGCCGATGAAACGGCCGCGACGCGCTATACTGGCCGTGATCCTGTTCGTGCCAATGAATTGTCATTGGAAGAGATTGAAAAGGGCCAGAAGGATCCCGAATATCGCCTGAAGATGACGGTGCAGGCACAAGATACCAGCCGCCGCACCAAGGGGCCGCGCTATACCCCGGTCAGCAAGCGGCAGGATAAGCCTGATGGCATCGCTTGGATCCTCAAAAATCATCCCGAAGTGACGGATGGCGCGATTGGCAAGCTGATCGGCACCACGCGAACCACCATCGGCGCGATCCGTGACCGCAGCCATTGGAACAGCGCCAATATCGTGCCCAAGGATCCGGTGACGCTGGGCCTATGCTCGCAGCGTGAATTGGATGCGGTGGTCCAGAAAGCGGCGAAAAAGGCCGGGATCGAAGCACCGGTCGACAGCCGCCTTGAAGGCGACCGGGAAGCCTTTCTGGAAGAGCTGCGCGCAGAACGCGCCGCAGCATCATCGGTGGAATTGCCGGATGCGCTGGCCGCTTTGTTTAAAAGCAAAGACTGACTTTGGCGTTGGAGCGGCCATCGCAGGATGATGATATTCCGGTGGCGCCACGCTCGCCGGATATGTCATTGACGCAGGATGATAGTTTCACAGCCACCAGCCGCGCTGGCCTGACCTATCCTTGGGGGGATGCCGCACCGGCGCCGGGCAAAACCATAGCGATCGCGCCCGGTATCCATTGGGCCCGGATTCCGATGCCGGGTTCGCTTGGCCATATCAACAGCTGGCTGCTGGATGATGGGGATGATCTGGCCGTTGTCGATACGGGCCTATGCTTGCGCCTGTGCTCCGATGGCTGGAAGGCGCTGTTTGCGGATGGTTTATCCGATCGGCAGATTAGCCGGATCATTTGCACCCATTTGCATCCTGACCATATCGGTCTTGCAGGCTGGCTTGCCAAGAAATTCGATGCCCCCATCTGGATGACGCGCGGCGAAATGCTGACGGCGCGCACCATGATCGCGGATACCAGCGAAATCGTGCCGGATGAAGTGATGGCACAATCGCGCGGCGCGGGATGGAATGAGCAGCAGTTAGAGACGTTTAAAGCCTCTGGCTGGGGTCGGTTTCGGGCCATGATCTATCCTTTGCCGCGTGGATATACGCGGATTCAGGATGGCGAAATATTGCAGATGGGTGCGCACCAATGGCGGGTGGTGCCGGATCTGGCCACAGCCCGGAACATGCCTGCTTGTGGAATGAAAAAGAAGGCGTGCTGGTCGCTGGCGATCAGGTGTTGCCGCGCATCAGTTCCAACGTCTCTGTCTCCATCACCGAACCGGATGCGGACCCGCTGGGCGAATGGCTGGCCTCTATCGACAAATTGCTGAAGCAATTGCCCGCCGATCTGATCACCTGCCCCGCCCATGGAGAACCTTTTAAAGGGCTGCATATCCGGTTGATGGCGCTGCGTGACGAACATCGGATGCGGCTGTATAAATTGGCGGAAGCCATTGCCGAACAGCCGATGCGGGCGGTGGATAGTTTTCCTTATCTGTTCAACCGGACGATCACCGACGAGCATTTGCATTTGGCAACGGGGGAGGCCTTGGCCCACCTGAAGCGGTTGGAAGTGGAAGGCCGGGTGCGCCGGGAAATGCGCGATGGGGTTATCTGGTATCATCCTGCTGCATAAGGCGGACGACCCATTTAGCGGGCCAAGGCACATAGGATAAAAGCTATTTCTACCCTATTTTGTGGTCAACATAGGGCAGAAATGGCGATGGTTGTGGCACTTGATGCCGCCTGATTTAATCCGGTGGATTATGCGTCTTCAAGAATTTTTCGATAGATGAAAGCAAGGTAATCCGATCCGCTTCCCGAGTGAAATAATGATCGGCGAGCGGCACGGATATAAATTCCGAAATTTTTCCATGTTTTTGCATGGCGGAATGCATGCGCACGGATTGGGAGTGGTCCACCGTCACATCCCGCTTCCCATGGATTAACAAGAGCGGTGTTTTGATCTGATCAACCGCGTTGATTGGGGAAACAGCTGAAAAATCAGGTGTCATTTTTTGCCATTGCGACCGATAGAGGCGCCCCATTAATTTTGTGCCAAAATCATTCACCTCGCGCCGCAAATTGGCCACCCCGTTAACCGAAACAGCGCAGCGGTAAAGCTCTGGGTCTTTGACTATGCCCCACATGGCGGCATAGCCACCATAGGATCCGCCAATGATGCAGACACGATTTGGATCCGCTATGCCTTCTGCCGCGGCCCAGCGAACCGCATCGGTGAGGTCATCCTGCATCGCCAGGCCCAATTGTCCCTGACCTGCTTTTTCAAAGGCTTTGCCATAGCCGGTGGAGCCGCGGAAATTGGGCTGCAATACGGCATAGCCCCGCTCAGCCAGAAATTGTGCCCAATAATGATAGGTCAAATCATCATGCGCCCAAGGGCCGCCATGCGGCATGATAATGAAAGGCAGATTTTTATCCCCTGCGCCGCGCGGCATGGTTAAAACGGCCTCAATTTCTAAACCATCGCGGGCTTTGTAACGCACCATTTGGGCGCGGGACAGGCGCTTGCCGCCAATATTTTCGTTGATGGAGGCAAAGCGCAAAAGATCGCCAGTCACCGCATCAAAATAATAAAGCAGCCCCGGATTGTCCGCTGTGCTGAAACGCACCAGCATCTTGCTTTGATCGTCACTGATGCTTTCAATGCGCACCGATGACAAAGGGGAGGCGGCGTTGAGCGTTTCCTGATGCCCTGCCATGATGGGATCAAGCCAATGCAAAGGATTGGTTTGATCTCTGGTAAAAATGCCGAGCAGTTTGGCCCCATTGGCGGCAAGGAAAACGCCTGAGACATCCTTTTGATCATAGATGGTGCGGATGATGTCGCCAGATGGGATATCCATTTCAACCACCGTCGTGCGACCATTTGGCATGTCTTTCAGAGCCAAACCGCGATCACTGTTGGGCATGAAATGGAAGGGAATGGTCAAGGATTCTTCGTTCGCCAGCCTGACCTTATCTATTGTGCGCAGCGATGATGAGGGATTGGGACGATAGAGCAGCGTCGAGCTTGCGGTCTTTTTCAGATAGCTGATGCCCAGACGCACCTCTCCGTCATGATCGGCGATCCAGTCAAAAATATTGGATCGGCCCGTTTCCACCTTTTTCTTGCGCCCATTGGTCACATCGACGCGATAGACAGTGGGCCAAAATCCGGGCGTGTCCGTATATATGGATTCTTGCGCGGAAACGAGGATGTCCGGGCTGCCATCGGTGGCTACCCATAAAAGATCAGCGGCATTCTGTCCGCCTGCATCCCAGAGAATGCGGGTAATTTTGCGGCTGTGGCGATTGACGCCGATCAAGCGCGAAACATACCAGCGATCCCCATAAACGGGCATGAGCGCATAAAGGCCAACAACAATATTGTCATTTCCTGTCCAGCGAATCCAAGAGACTTCTGTTTGTTCGGGAACAGGGATGATCACCGCTTTTTTTCGGTCGCCTATTATGGGCATCATCGCAATGCGCTGTTCCCCCCGCACACTGAAGAGGCCGGCTATTTGCGTTCCATCGGGGGATATTTTCGCTTTTTCGACGAAGGGAAGCACGGCAAAGGCTTGCACCGGCAAGGGCTGGAAGGGGGCGGTAGCAACAGCATCATTGCTATCCTTCGACCATGCGGGGAAAGAAAGAGCCAGAGAGGCAGCTATAAATAAAGATATTTTTCTTACTATAAGTGATTTACCGTTCAATTTTCTGATATGTTTACCACCGAACATCTTTGCCCTGCCCCCATGACTTCTTAATATTCTTAAGATATATTTATAATCCTTAACATCAATGACAATAAATTTTACAAAGATTTTAGAAGTATCTGATCGCTTGAAGATGATATTGGGGTTGCAATTTCATTCAAAACCAAAGCTTTCACAAAATCATCCACATCGCCTGCAGAAAACACGCCAACAATCTGTTTGTCGGGTATAATATTATCCTCAAATTGTAATTTTCGTTTCGAGTAGCGGTTGACCTCGGTAATGGCTTTGGCAAGCGGATCATTCATGAAGATGAGCCTGCCTTCTTTCCAGCTCGTTTCTTTTTGTATATCGACATTGCTCAATGTCCATCGCCGATCAGGGCTGATAATCAACTGCCGACCCGGTGTCATATCCGTGCCATTTTCTGTGCTATTGGCTTCTTCGACCCGAACACGGCCTTCCGTTAAGACTATGGCGACAGCGCCTTTCTCTATGCTCACTTCAAAAGCGGTGCCAATGGCCCGCACACGCTTGCCATTGGCATAGACGGCGAAGAATTTGCGCTGATCTGGCGCGACTTTAAAAAATGCTCGGCCGCGCAGCAGGTCGACGCGGCGCTCATTATTCAAATCGGCGAAGCGAATATCCGTTTCCGCATCCAGCGTCAGGATTGAACCATCTGGCAGGGTGATGGTTGTTTTTTCGCCGACGCCCGTTTGAAATGCCTGTGCGGGGCGATCGGGTGTTGCCGCAAAAAACTTTGGCTGCAGCGCGGTTAAGCTGATCCCAAAGGCAAGGATCAGGGCGGCTGCGACAGCGAATTTAGACCATCGGGCTGATTTTTTGGTTCGCGGTGCCGCCTCTTCATTCAGTGCGGGATCATCCTTGGCTTGGCCCGCGATGAACCAGGCTTGGCTGACCCGTTGATAGGCTTGTTGATGCTGGGCTGATGCCTCTATCCACAGCTGAAACCGCGCTTCATCTTCCAAGGATAGGTCGCCAGCAAGATGCTCATTATACCAATAAACCGCTGTGCTGCGAATATCTTGAGGTGTGGAGGACTGGTCGCTCATCGTTCATCCTCCAGCGCTTCGGTGATGCGCAGCAACGCTCTTTGAATCAACTCCTTCACGGAATCGCGGGAAATGCCCATCTGCTGGGCGATGGCTTGATAGGTCAGATGCTCGAAGCGATGGAGCTGAAAGGCTTGGCGCGTTCTGGGAGGGAGGTTGCCGATAGCTGAAACCACGCGTTGATAATCCTCATGTCCAATAGCAATGCGTTCGGGGGACAGGGGGTCGGCCACATCATGCCATTCACCCCATTGGTCGTGCAGAAAATGTGATTTTGCGGCTTGTTCTCTATAGCGACTGATCAACACATTTCTGGCTGTGGCGAAAATATAGCCTTCAACATTATCGATAGAACGGCTGGTTTGAAGCTTTAGGAACACCTCTTGCACCAGATCGTCGGCTTCAGATTCGGATAGCCGCCGGGAAAAATAGCGGCGCAAGCTCGCTTCATAGGTCAGCATCCACTTTCCGATTTTCTGGTCTCGGTCAGCCTTGGCCATCTTGGCGATCAGTCAACAGCGATAGCATTGAATTACACCCTTATTATCCATTTTTACGTGGCACCTAATATCGTGTAGAGTGAAGTCCCCACACTGAGCCTTATTTCATAAGACGTTCTATCTTTGAAATAGGGGGGGTGTTCTGAAAAATATTTCTGAATAAGGCGAAAGCATTTCCGTAATTTCATTTGAATTCTGGAAATATCTTTCATCATCGACCCCCCCTATTCCCACGGATTCACGTCTTAACCCCTAAGAGGGCAAAATCTGTAATGAATGATGAGCGGATGAAGCCTCGTCGGATAATCGATATTGGGGAGGGGAATAATCATGCGTTTTCGCGCACTAGCGTTACAGCATCTTTTACTGGGAAGCGTGGCCAGCGGGTGTCTGGCCCTTGCAGCGACGCCCGCCATCGCTGCAGAGCGGATGGTGAAATATAATATCCCGCCCCAGTCGCTAGAAAAGGCGCTGCGAGATTTTGGCCTGCAAAATGGCATGACGGTTATGGCGGAAGCCGCCATCGTTCGAGGAAAGCGCACCGCCGGTCTGCGGGACCGTTCCGATCCGGAAACGGCGATGCGAGCCTTGCTGAAGGGGACGGGGCTGATTTTTCGCCGTGATGGCAATGTGTTCGTGGTTGCGCCTGAGGCGAAGCCCACGCCGGCAGTGGCGCAGGCCTATTCAGATGAAATTATTGTTACGGCGCAGCGGAAAGAGGAGCGGATTACAGACGTTCCCATTGCTATGACGGCTTTGTCGGCCAATGCTTTGGATGATTTGAAGATTGAGGGCGGGGCAGAGCTGCTGCGGGCCATTCCGAACGTCAGCTTCAGCAAAACCAACTTCTCCATGTATAATTTTTCGATCCGCGGCATTGGAACCCAGTCGATTTCGGCATCGAGCGATCCCGCTGTGGCGATCAGCTTCAATTCGACCCCATTGGTACGGAACCGCTTGTTTGAAGCGGAGTTTTTTGACTTGGAACGGGTTGAGATTCTGCGCGGGCCTCAGGGTACGCTCTATGGTCGAAATGCAACGGCAGGTGTGGTCAACATGCTGCCAGCAATGCCGACAGATGAGTTTGGGGGGTCGCTAAAAGCTGAGGTCGGAAGTTACGAAACGCGTCGTATGAGCGGAATGCTGAATGTGCCGATTACAGATACGTTGGGCGTTCGTGTTGCTGGCATGATGACCAAGCGTGATGGCTATGATTACAACACATTTTTTGGGACCCGGATCAATGGTCGTGACCTCTGGTCAACCCGCGCCACCTTGGCATGGGAGCCGAGCGATAGGTTTAAGGCCAATGTGATTTGGCAGCATTTCTCTGAAGATGACAATCGGTCACGGTCGAGTAAGCAGTTGTGTACGACTGATCCGGGGACATCAAAAATTGGGGATTTCGAGATCACCGATCCGGGGCTGCAGGGCCGCATTAGTCAAGGGTGCTTGCCGGGTTCCCTTTATGATGCTGCTGCCTATGGAAAGCCGAATAGCGCTGCGCTTGTTTATCTCTATTTCCCAAACATATATATGTCTGTCGGCAATGACAGCACGCGGACTCGGATACCTGCGACCATAGCGGACCCGATGGGCGGAGGAATGCAATCTAGAAATTTGCGCGAGATCGAATCCAATTATGATCCGATATTTCGTGCTAAAAATGATGTGGTTCAGTTTAACTGGGAATATAGACCATCCGACGCTTTACAATTTATGTCACAAACGGCTTATTCCCGTGATCGCTTCTATTCGTCACAAGATTATAATCGATTTGTCACTGAACCGATGTTTGCTGATTCGTCTTCAGCTATGTATGTATCAGGCACTCGATTGATTGATAAGGATAATTTTCCGGGCCCAACGCCGGGCGGTGTTTATTGCGATTACCAGCTAGGTTGTTCGGATCGCATGGTATCAGCGGATTTAAGTCGGTCCAAAAACCGGCAATGGTCACAGGAATTCCGGCTTCAGTCGAGTTTTGACGGCTCAATGAATTTTCTTCTAGGCGCCAACTATCTCGACTTCAAGTCGCAAGATGATTATTATGTTTTTAACAATATGTTCACCTATATTGCGCAATGGGAATATAGTAGAGCGCCAACGATACCTGCCGCACCCGGCTATGTTGGGGAGGGGTGGGCGCTGCGCCCTTGCGAACTCGGTAATGAGGATAGGGAATGTCCCTATGTCGATACGAACCCGATTAGTAGCCTGAACGACCAAGGCCATAATTATTTTCTTAGTAAAAATGGTGTTCATATTAGGTCACGTGCATTGTTCGGTGAATTGTATTGGAATGTTAACGAATCTTTAAAGATTACGGTCGGAGCTCGGTATACAAAAGATAAAAAAAGAGCTGATCAAATACCTAGTCAATTGCTTTTAGGGGGGGGCAGGAATAAACCTGATGTACTAAAAGCCATTGAAGATAAAAATTATGATTTAGCTAATATGCTTATTGGAGATATTACTGGAGGTCGAGTTAATAGTGGGTATCCGGCTCAGGATGATATAAATCTGTCATGGGGAAAGTTTACAGGGCGTGTGGTGCTTGACTGGAAACCCGATCTAAGATTTGCCGATGATACGCTGATTTATGCTTCGCTATCGCGTGGCTATAAGGGGGGCGGCGTTAATCCTCCGAGAATTGATTTCAATCCCAATGTGGTTCAATTTCAATTCTTGCCGCAAACATTTCGCCCGGAATATGTCAACGCCTTTGAAATCGGTACCAAGAACAGCTTCGACGGCGGACGGTTTACGCTGAATGCTACCGGCTTCTTCTATGATTATAAGGATTTTCAAGTTTCGCAGATTGTCGACCGTATTGCTTATAATGAAAATTTCAATGCGACGAGTTGGGGGTTGGAACTGGAGGCGGCTTGGCGCCCGTCACGTGCTTTCAGGGCTGATGGCAATTTGGGTTATCTCCGGACGCGATTGGGCAAGGGTGCGCAGTCGATTGACGTGATGAATCGTACGCAGGGGGATCCTGACTGGGTGGTGTTACGGCCTTGGTTGCAGGTTCCATCCAATTGCATCGCTCCGCGCGCTTTAGTTGAGCAGATATTGAAGACGAATGCTGGAGGATTGATACCGAAGACAGTAGGTGAAACTGCGCAAATCTTGTCTAGCTTATGTCCGGGCGGAGACCGTTATGGTAGTTGGAATCCGGACAGGCCGGTTAGGCTTCTCGATCTTAACTTTTGGAATCCCAACCGGGGGAACGCACTTTTAAATCCAGCCTATGGTATTACGTATGATCCATTCGCTCCCTATAATCCCGCAACCGTTGGGGCTCTTGTTCCTTATGATCCCGCCAATCCGGACGCTTGGATTGGAGGTTCAAGCGGGGCCCCTAATGGCGGCCGTGGTTTTTACGCGGAGCTAGAGGGCAATGAGCTGCCAAATGCACCCCGTCTGACAATGAATATAGGCGCGCAATATACGTTCTTTTTTGAAGGTGGTGATTGGGAATTAACATTGCGTGGTGACTATTATCGCCAATCAAAAAGCTATGGCCGTGTTTACAACACACAGTTCGACCGGCTGCGGGCTTGGGACAATGTGAACGTGGCAGTGACTTTGACGCGTCCAGAATCTGACCTCAGCTTCCAACTCTATGTTAAAAATCTGTTTAAAAAGCAGCCGATCACGGGGTTCTTTGTAAACAGTGACGATAATGGGCTCACGACCAACGTATTCACGCCGGATCCGCGTATCATTGGATTTAGTGCTGCAATGAAATTTTAGTCTCTCTCCGCCCATAATAGGGGGCGAGTTTGGGCCGGTGCTTTGTGTCTCTCATGCAAGCGCTGGCCCCGCTTTTTCTTTTGTTTTTCGGGAATATTGTTGGAGTGAAGTGGACCATGGGCGCGCGCAGCGGGGGGTAATGGGCGCGCAGCTATGGGTGGGGATGGGGGCTGGGCGGGTGCATCCCAAGCGGCGGGGGCAGCCCGTTTAGCGTGGCCGATGGTGGATCATGGTGAAGGCGATGGCATTGAAGATGGTGTAAATGCCGTAAATCATCAGGCCCGCGAACCAATGACGCGTGGCCAGCGACAATGCCGCGACCAGAAAAATATATTCCATAAGATAGGTGCCATAGGGACCAAGACGATCCCGCACGGGCTTCATGGCCGCGACGATCACCGGATCGCGGCTTTCCACCATGGCGCGGTTCATGGCAAAATTTGCGATACCCGCAAAGAAAATCGCGATGAGGGCAATGGTCATAGCCCTGAATTGGCGGAGCCGGGGTGGAAATGCCAGCTATTTTTCTGTTAGGGGATGGGGTGGATGGGGAATGGATCGAATCTGTTGCTGGGCAAAAGCAACGGGCAATGGAAAGATGCTTATCGCGATGAACAGGCTGAATCTTGGCATCACAGCCGCCCTGCTGCCCTTTTGTTTCGCGGATATGGCGCAGGCCGCGCTGCCCGATCCGGTGCGCGCGATGCTGCACGCCGCGGCGGAGCAAGGGCGCCCTTCTGATCTGGATATGGTGGCGTCTTTGGCGCGCTTGACCCATCCCGATGACATCACCGAAATCAATGATTTGCTGGCCTATTATCTGGCCAATATGTCGCCCCCGCCCGCAGAAGATCCACCAGAGCCGGTGGAGGAGCCGAAACCAGAGGTTGATCCGGCGCTGTCGATGCTGGAAACGGCGATCAAGGGCGGAAAAGCGAGCGAGGTGGAATCCATCGGCAAGCTCGCCAAAACAGCCTATCCCGATCAAGCGCCTGTTTATGATATGGTGTTGGTGCAATATCGCGCAGAGCAGGAGCAGGAAAAGGCGAGGGCCGCTGAAGCCGCGCGCCGCAAATTGGCCGCAGCCCGCTTTTGGCAGAATTGGAAAGGCGAGGGCCAGATTGGTGCGACCATGGCCAGCGGCAATACCAGTTCGCGCGGCATCAGTGCGGGCCTGGCCCTTTCACGCAAGGGGTTGAATTGGAATGCCAAATTGCGCACCCAAACCGATTATCAGCGCACCAATGGGAAAACCTCGGTAGAGCGATATATTGTCGAGGCCGAGCCGCAATATCAGCTGAGCGAACGCAGCTTCGTTTATGGCCTTGGCCGGTGGGAGCGGGATCAGATATTGGGATATGATCAGCGCTGGAATCTTTCTGGCGGGTTGGGGTATAAGCTGATCGATCAAAAGACGATGAGCTTGAGCCTGAAGGGCGGGCCTGCTTGGCGTAAAACCGATTTCATCACTGGCTTGCGGGAAGCCGAGATTACGGGGCTGGCAGGCCTTGATTTTGGTTGGCAGATGTCGCCCGTGCTGCGGCTGACGCAGGTGGCATCAACGGTGATAGGCGGCTCCAACAGCCAGACCAGTTCGCAGACCGCGCTGAATGCTAAGCTGAGCGGCGCTTTGTCTGCCCGCATCGCCTATTCGGCGGAATTGGCCAGCAATCCGCCGCCGGGCGTGAAGAATCTGGATACGCTGACCCGCTTCACTTTGGTTTATGGCTTTTAAATATAATGCCGCGCCGGAGGTGATCCGGCGCGGCATTATGTTGTGATCTCATATGAGGTGAGAGGAAGGCAGGCGATCAGGCTTTGGCTAGCAAGCCTTCTTCCTTAATCCGCTTTTGCCAGACCATCGGTGCGTTCACATGCACATTCTGGCCTTCGCTGTCGACGGCGACGGTGACGGGGAAGTCCTTGACCTCAAATTCATAGATGGCTTCCATGCCCAAATCGTGGAAGCCCACGACCTTGCTTTCCTTGATGGCGCGGGAGACGAGATAGGCCGCGCCGCCAACCGCCATTAAATAGGCGCTTTTGTGCTTGGCGATGGCGTTGGTGGCCGCAGGGCCACGCTCGGCCTTGCCGACACAGGCCAGCAGGCCTTGATCCAGCATCATGTCCATAAATTGATCCATGCGTGTTGCGGTGGTGGGACCAGCAGGGCCGACGATTTCTTCGCCAACAGGGTCCACAGGGCCGACATAATAAATGACGCGGCCTTTGAATTCGACCGGCAGTTCTTCGCCCTTGGCTAGCATGTCCGCGATGCGCTTGTGCGCGGCATCGCGGCCGGTTAGCATCTTGCCGTTCAGCAAAATGCGGTCGCCTTGCTTCCAATTTGCTACCACTTCGGGGGTCAGTTCATCGAGGTTAACGCGCTTGGCGGCGCTATCTGGCTGCCAGTCGATTTGCGGATAATCGGCCAATACGGGCGGCTCTAGATAGGCGGGGCCGCTGCCGTCCAGCGTCACATGGGCGTGACGGGTGGCAGCGCAGTTGGGGATCATGGCGACAGGTTTGGATGCCGCATGGGTCGGCCAATCGTTGATCTTGATATCCAGCACGGTGGCAAGACCGCCGAGACCCTGTGCACCGATGCCCAGCGCATTGACCTTTTCATAAAGTTCGATGCGCAATTCTTCGGTTGGGTTGGATGGGCCACGTGCCAACAGCTCGGTCATGTCGATGGGGTCCATCAGCGATTGCTTGGCCAGCAACATTGCCTTTTCGGCGGTACCGCCAATGCCGATGCCCAGCATACCGGGGGGGCACCAGCCAGCGCCCATTTGCGGGACCATTTCCAGCACCCAATCGACGATGCTATCGCTGGGGTTCATCATCTTGAATTTCGATTTATTTTCGCTGCCGCCGCCCTTGGCTGCGACATCAATTTGCACCTTATTGCCGGGGACCATTTCGACGTTCAGCACCGAAGGGGTGTTGTCCTTGGTGTTGACGCGGCTGAAGGCTGGGTCGGCCAGAATCGATGCGCGCAGTTTATTTTCGGGGTGCAAATAGGCACGGCGAACGCCCTCGTCGACAACCTGTTGCAGGCTGCGCGGGCTGTCGAGGCGGCAGTCCATGCCCCATTTGATGAACACGGTAACGATGCCGGTGTCTTGGCAGATCGGGCGGTGCCCTTCGGCGCACATCCGGCTGTTGGACAAAATCTGCGCCATTGCATCTTTGGCGGCTGGCGAGACTTCACGCTCATAGGCCGCACCAAGCGCACGGATATAATCCATGGGGTGAAAATAGCTGATATATTGCAGCGCGTCGGCGACGGTTTCGATCAGATCGTCTTCGCGGATGATCACGGTGTTCATATGGGGGCAGCCCTTTTTCCTGTTGTTCGGAATCCCGGCCTCCCTAAACCGCCCGCGCCTCAGGGGAAAGGGGCTATAGGTTTTCTGCTGGCCCGTGATCGATCCAGTCGATCAAATAGGCAGTTTTAGTGACAATTGGCGCAGCGGCCGCGCACTTCGATAATGGGCCGCTCAGCGATAAAGCCAGAGGCTTCAGCCGCAGCGCGGACATCGCGTGATAGACGGTCGTCATCGATATGGGTGGCATTGCCGCAGCTGTCGCAGATCAGGAAGATGCAATCGTGAAAGCAGCCGGGATGGCTGTTGGCGATGAAAGCATTGGCGCTTTCAACCCGGCGCACTAGATTTTTGGCAACGAATAAATCCAAAATGCGATAGACGCTGTTGGGGGCGACACGCTTTCCGCGCTTTTGCGAGACAATATCGGCAATGTCATAGGCGCTGGCAGGTTTATCCAGTTCCGCAACCACATCAAAAATCTGGGCGCGCATGGCGGTCCAGCTTTCGCCAGCATCCTCCAGCACGCTTCGCGCTTCCCGCGACAGCGTTTGGCCGCTGGCCTCGACATGCTTATGCCTATGTTGCGTCATGATATTCCCTTGGCAGAGGCCTGAGTGCCGGTGCCGTTCAAAGCTATGAAGGGAATGTAAGGGCTTTCCGCGGAGGTCGCAAGCCAGCGCAGAGCGCGGTGCCGATGGCCGTTTATCGGGCGCGCTTGCCCAGACGTCGGTTCATTTCATGGCCCACCGCCAATATGCTGACCCCGAGCACGGTAGCGATCACCTCGCGCAGATCATGCGGCAAGGTTAATGCAAAGGCCATGATGGCCAGACCACAGCTGCCGATGATCAGCGGGCGGATATTGCCATGGCGGCGCACACCTGTGATCAACACCGCAAAACCAAGCGCAATCGCAAGGATTAAACCGATTTCATGAAAGGCTGGCTTCAACAAGGCAGCCCCAACCGATACCATGGAGGCCAGAAATAAAAGGCTGGCGAGGCAATGAACGACGCAGAGACCAGACAGCCAAATGGCCAGTTGATCGCCCTTACCATGGCCCAGAAAGCGGCGGACGCCTGCATCAACCCCGCCGCGAGCGGTGGTTGGGGGCGTTGCTGAGCCGGTGGCGCTGGTCAAGGGAATCTCCATGAGCAAGTTCATGCATTGATATGGCATATCATCACGAAGGATACAACATAACATTACACGATTTTTCTATTTTTTCCTTCGGTCAGATTGGGCGCCAAAAACCAGCTGTCTATAAAGCGCTAGGCGCTTGGCTGGTTAAGCGCCTGATTGAATGCCGGTGATACAGTTGGCAGGGCTGGCGGAATGCCGCTGGGAATCAGGAATAAGGGCAAGATGCGGGCAAAAAGGTCGCGCATCGCATCATCTTTGCGATCCAGCATCTCGCGCGCATAAGGCCCGATCAAAGCGTCGCCAAAAGCGGCAATCGCCATCATCATCACCGCAGAGCGGATCTGTTCCTTGCCCTGATCATCCTGCGAATCGCCAGCAATGGCTTGAACCAAAGATCGCACCGCCTCGCGCACGGGTTCCAGATGCTGCACCTCGCCAGAAAGGATGATCCATGCGGCCAGATGGCCAGCGCCGCCTTCATCAAAGGCATCAAAAACCAGATCGGTGATGGTGCGCGGGGCGGCGGCATCGCTTTTGAGCAGAGTGACGACATTGTCGAGCGCGGCGGTCAGATCGTTGATCATCGATCCCATCAGCGCGGCCTGCAATTGTGCCGCAGAGCCAAAGTGATGGAGCACATTGGCGTGGCTCATGCCGATCGCTTTGCCGATTTTTGCCAGCGTGACTTCGCCGGGGCCGCCTGCCAGCAACAGGGCGCGGGCCGCCGCCAGCCCCTCTTCGCGCACATCATCACCGTGACGCTTGCGCCGTTTTGGCCGGATCGCTTCTGGCTTGAGCATAGGGTCTTTCTAATTTCCAAGAGACATGGATGGGATGATCGGCCGGAAAGGAACCAGTCGATCCTGTCTTTATCTCTACATCACATGTAAATCAGATATTTGCCAATATCCCTTCTCTATCCTTTCGTCTTTAACCAGCGACAAGGTCCTTTTGTTCGGCGCGCAGCGCTTTGCGATCCAATTTGCCGATCATCGTCTTGGGCAATTCTGCTCGCACCTCAACACTCACGACGCGTTCATGCTTGCCAAGCCGACTATTGACCCATGTGGTCAGCTCATCGCCGCTGTTTTTGGCGCCATCTTCCAGCGTCACAAACAATTTGGGAGCTTCGCCGCGATAGCTATCGGGAACACCAAGGCAGATGGCCTCTTTCACCGCAGGATGTTCATGAATCACCGCCTCGATCACGCTGGGATAGACTTTGAACCCGCCAACCGAGATCATATCTTTCAGCCGATCTACGATGCGGACATAGCCATCTTCGTCGATGACCGCGACATCGCCGGTGCGCAGCCAGCCATCGGCTGTGAAGCTATCCCCATCGGCATCGGGCCGATTCCAATAGCCTTGCATGATTTGTGGGCCCTTCACCACCAATTCTCCCGGTTCGCCGGGCGGCGGCATTTTGCTGGGATCATCCTTATCGATCAAGCGAATGCGCGTGGCAGGCAGGGGCTGACCGATGGTGCCCGCCTTCACCGGGCCGTCATAAGGATTGGTGGATACGACGCCAGAGCTTTCCGTTAGGCCATAGCCTTCGACCAAGGCCGCGCCGGTGCGATCGATAAATTTCTGGCGCAACTCGGCGGACATTGGCGCACCGCCGGATATGCAGATACGGAGCGACGAAAAGTCGGTTTTGGCGAGATCTGGATGATCCAGCAGCGCTTGATACATGGTCGGCACGCCCGGCAATGCGGTGCAGCGATAGCGGCTCAGTGCTTTCAGCGCCTGCCCGGCTTCAAAGCGCGGCAACATGGTGATGGTGCCGCCGCGCAGCACCGTGCGGTTCAAAACACAGGTGTTAGCGAAGACATGGAAGAAGGGCAGCACTCCCAAGATGCGATCATCTTCATCGGGCTTGGGGTCTACGGCATTCACCTGACGCGCATTGGCGGTGAGATTTTGATGGGTGAGCATTGCGCCCTTGGGCAGACCGGTGGTGCCGCCCGTATATTGGATCAGGGCAATATCCTTTTCCGCGTCTATCGGCGCGGCGGCTGGCTGGCCATCATTATCGATCAAAGCAGAAAAGCGGATGATATTGGGCTTATCTGGAATGTCGGTAACTTCGGCGCTTTTGAACAGGCGATATAAAAAGGCTTTGGTCGGGGTCAGCCCGCCCGCGATAGAGCCAACCACGAGCGTCTTCAGGCTGCTTTGCTCCAGCACCTTCAGCGCGGTGGGTAAGAGCGCGGATGCGCTGACGGTAAAGAGAATGTCTGTCTGGCTATCATCCACTTGCGCCGACAATTCGGCGACGGTGTAGAGCGGCGAGAAATTGACCACCGTGGCCCCGGCCAGCATCGCGCCATAATAGGCCGCCACATAATGGGGCACATTGGGCAGAAACAGGCCAACGCGGCAATCTTTCCCGATGCCCAATTTCTGCAGGCCGTGCGCGACACGGCGCACGGCATCATGAACCTCGCTATAGCTGAAATCCCGGCCCATGAATTGCAGCATTGGATGCTGGCCATTTTTGGCCGCGCTGTTGGCCAGCATATCGGGCAGGCTGAGCGGCGGGAATTGCTGATCCCATGGCGTGGGATGATGATATTGCTTCGTCCAATCAAACGGGTCGTTCATCCGCGCCATCATCCTCTTCCATAGGGTTGGTTGGATTTTGACACTAAAGTAAACATGGGTGGCTCGCAAGGGGGCCTGCGACCTTCCAACAGCCGAAATAATCCCCTGTGGATAACCTTATTTTCCTGCGGATGTGGTCTGTCGATGCCGCATCATTGCTGCTAGGCCATGCAATCGCAAAGCCTGGGGTGCTGAGGGTAAGTTCGAATCATGCTGGTGTCGGGAACAGGTGGTCATATGCCGCCTTTTGTTTTGCTGGATGATGCGCGCGACAGCGGCGCTGTGCCAGCGCGGCTGTTTCGCGATCCGGTCGCGATACATGTCGCGCGGCGGCTAGAAGAGATTCCGGCGCTGCTGGATGCGCTGGAACAGGCCGGCCGGGACGGTTTGTTTGCCGCTGGATATCTGGCCTATGAGGCTGGCATGGGCTTGGCTTCCGCTTGGCGGGGGGCAGGCCGGGCGGGCATGGATGCGCCGCAGGCTGGCGGGTTGGAAGCTGACGGGCTGGAAAAGGACGGGGAAGCGGAAGAGCTGCCGCTGGGCTGGTTCGGGCTGTTTCAGCGTGTCGACCGCATCGCGCCCGAGCAAGTGGCGCAATATCTGCCCGATCCGGCGGGTGCATGGATTGGCAAACCGCGCCCTCATGTGGAGCGTGCCCATTATATCGCGGCAGTGGAAAGGCTGCTGGCCTATATTGAGGCTGGCGATATTTATCAGGCCAATTTTACCTTTCCCGCCGATGTGCCCTTTTCCGGAGATCCGCTGGCTGTTTATGCCCGGCTAAGGGGCACTGCGAAGGCGGGCTATGGCGGCTATATCTGGACGGGTGAGAGGACCATTGCGTCCCTATCCCCGGAATTATTTTTTGCCCTGCGCGGGCAGCAGGTTGTGGCGCGGCCGATGAAGGGCACGGCTGCGCGCCTGCGCGATAGCGTGGCCGATAGCGCGGCTGCACGGGAATTGGCACTGGATGCCAAGCAGCGCGCAGAAAATCTGATGATCGTCGATTTGATCCGCAATGATTTGTCGCGGGTTGCGGTGGCGGGATCTGTCAAAGTGCCCGAACTTTTTCGGGTTGAGACATTCCCGACGATCCATCAACTGGTATCGGATGTGACGGCAGATTTGCCGGCGGGCGTGGGCGCGGTGGATGTGTTGCGCGCGGCCTTCCCTTGCGGCTCTATCACGGGGGCGCCGAAAATTCGGGCGATGGAAGTGATTGATGAGCTGGAAAGCGAAGATCGTGGATTATATACTGGCTCTATGGGCTTCATCGAGCCGGGCGGGGATGCCGCATTTAATGTTGCGATCCGAACTTTGGTCTTTCCACCGGCGCGGATGAGCGCTGATAGTGGGAACTGCGCCATCATGGGGCTGGGATCCGGGGTGGTGGCGGATAGCCGACCTGAAGACGAATGGCGGGAATGTTTGGCCAAGGGGAATTTCGTGACCGCAGCCGGTGAAAATTTCGACCTTTTGGAAACGCTTGCCTTTGATCCGGCGGATGGCCTGCAAAGGCTGGAGCGGCATTTGGAGCGTTTGGCCCGCAGCGCAGCCGAACTGGGCTTTTACTTTAGCCGTCACGATGCCCGCAACCGATTGCAATCGATGACCTTTCGGGTGAAAACAGTATCACGGGTGCGTATGCGCTTGGGCCGTTCGGGGGCACTGGCGGTGGAGGTGACAGCCCTGCCTGATACGGCGGAAGGGTCTTGGAAAACGGCTGTTTGCGCCGCGCCGCTGCCGGCGACGGATTTTCGTTTGCGTCACAAGACCAGCCTGCGATCCGCTTATGATCTGGCGCGCCAAAATAGCGGCGCTGCCGAGGTGATTTTCGTCGATGCGGCGGGCTATGTCAGTGAAGGCAGCTTCACCAATATTTTCTTGAAGCGCGGTGACCAGCTGTTAACCCCGCCGGTGGCGCAAGGCTTGTTGCCCGGCGTGCTGCGCGGCGAATTGCTGGAGCAGGGGCGAGCAATCGAATCGCCGCTGCGCTTGAGCGATTTGGCACAGGGGTTTTTCATCGGCAACAGTTTGCGCGGTTTGATGCCAGCGGAGCTTATACCATCGATGGTCGCCGTCGATTAATAGGCGGCTTGTGGCCAAATCCCATTGAGGGCGAATTTATGGGCGGGCGGAGCTTGCGAAGTCTCGCCGAAAGCTCTAGGCGCAGCCGCGCACAATTCCCTGAAGAATTCGCTGCCTCCCCGCCACTTTCTGAGGAAAGCCACATCATGTCGCTGAAGCCGCATATCTCCGCCGCGTTGAACCGCATCCAGCCATCCGCCACTTTGGCAATGACTGCGCGTGTGACCAAGCTGAAAGCTGAAGGCGTGGACGTGATCGGCCTGAGCGCCGGTGAGCCAGATTTTGATACGCCGGATTTCGTCAAGGAGGCTGCGATTGAAGCGATTCGCGCTGGCCAGACGAAATATACGCTGGTGGATGGCACCATCGCGCTGAAAGAAGCGATTCGCGCAAAATTCCAACGCGACAATGGCATTGACTATGGTCTGGATCAGATCACCGTGAACGTTGGCGGCAAGCACACATTGTTTAACGCGCTGATTGCCACGGTCGACGCTGGTGATGAAGTGATCATCCCTGCGCCATATTGGGTCAGCTATCCTGATATTGTGGCTTTTGCAGGCGGGGTGCCGGTGATTATCGCGGCATCGGCAGCCCAAAATTACAAAATTACACCGGAACAGCTGGATGCGGCGATCACGCCAAAAACCCGCTGGGTGATCTTCAATTCGCCCTCCAACCCTTCCGGTGCGGCCTATTCGCCCGAAGAGCTGGACGCGATTGGTGAGGTTGTGCGCCGCCATCCGCATGTGATGGTGATGTGTGACGATATGTATGAGCATGTCTGGTATGCTGATTTCGCGTTTTCGACGCTTGGTCAGCGTTGCCCCGATCTGCTGGACCGTATTTTGACAGTCAATGGTTGCTCCAAAGCTTATTCGATGACCGGTTGGCGGATCGGCTATGCTGGTGGCCCGGCTTGGCTGATCAAGGCGATGGGCAAGCTGCAATCGCAATCCACCTCCAACCCCTGTTCAGTGGCGCAGGCTGCCGCTGTGGCCGCGCTGACGGGGCCGCAGCAATTTCTGGATGAACGCAATGCGGCCTTTAAAAAGCGCCGGGATATGGTTGTGGCCATGCTGAACGATGCGCCGGGGCTGCATTGCCCGGTGCCGGATGGCGCGTTTTACGTTTATCCCGACGCCAGCGGCTGCATGGGCAAGACAACGCCTGATGGGAAATTGATTGATAGCGATGAAGCGCTGATCGATTATTTCCTTGATGCAGCGCGCGTTGCGGCGGTGCATGGCGGGGCATTTGGTCTGTCGCCCGCTTTTCGCATTTCCTATGCGACCTCGGAAGCTCTGCTGAAAGAGGCTTGCGTTCGCATTCAGAAAGCCTGCGCCGCTCTGGTGTAACAGGCAACAGGCGCATCAATCATCGGCCTGCATGATCGCGCATCTGCAGGCCGATGATGCGGCCCCAGTCTGAACATAGCCGAACGAAAGAGTTCAGCGAAGGATCAGCATCTGGGGCGCAAGGAAACGAAAGCAGGCGCGCGTGGGTGCGACCATGCCGGTATAAAATCGCAGAGTGATATGATGAGTAATTTTCTGAAATCGGATTGGCTTGTGCCCATGCTGGGTGGTTTTGCAATCGGCGGACTGGTTGTTTTTGGCAGCTCGCCTGTTTTGGCGGCGCTTTTTTAACCACGGCCCAATGGTGGCCGCAGCGCTGCCGTGACCACAGCCCTATTCATGATCCTGCTCTTGTGAAGCTGGCCGCATCGGCTATGCCAAGCGTTTAGTCCTTGGATTTATCTGGTGGCGGAGTTTTTCTGTTAACTGGCAGATCCGGTTTTCGCGATCACCATCGCTGTTTGTCGTAAGAATGGAATCGTCCATCGCAAAAGGCTGGCAGGCAGATCGGGCGCGCGAAAGGACGGGCTTTAAAACGAGTGGGCAGGATGATGGCGAGCGCACAGATGGGGCAGGCATGAAATTACTGGGTCGTGGTAAGCCATTGCTGGCTATGGTGATGTCGGCAGTAGTTTTGGGTGGCTGCGTCAGCAGCGCTGCGATTGTTCCCTTGCCGCGGCAGAGCCCATCAGGCCCAGCGGCTTCCCAACAGCCGCCACCCTATCATCCGCAGCAGCAACAGGATGCGCGGCGTCCAACGGCTCCGCCTTCCGCTGATCCTGGGTTTCGCCGCGCGCCTGCCGGTCTGGAAGAGCGGATTGATGGCCTGTGGCGCAGCTTCCCGGGGAAAACCGGCATTGCCGTGCAGCGCATCGATGGCGAATGGAGCGTATTGCGGCGCGGTGATGATTTGTTTCCGCAGCAAAGCGTGTCGAAATTCTGGGTCTCGCTCACTGTTTTGGATGCGGTGGATCGGGGCCGGATCAGGCTGGATCAAACCGTGCGCATCAGCGCCGATGATCTGACCGTCTTTTATCAGCCGATGGCAGCGCGTGTGCCGAAAAATGGCGCTTTGACCCTCAGCGTTCGGGAATTGATCGAAATTGCGATTACGGGCAGTGATAATACTGCCAACGACAGTCTGCTGCGCACGGTGGGCGGGCCTGAGGCGGTGCGCGCCTTCATTGCCAAAAAGAAATTGGGTGCGGTTCGTTTTGGTCCCGGGGAACGCTTGCTGCAAAGCGGCACGGCGGGTCTGGAATGGCAGCAACGTTATAGCATCGGCCGAAATTTTCAGGTGGCGCGTGAAGCTTTGCCGATGGATGTGCGGCAAAAGGCGATGGATCGCTATTTGGCGGATCCTGTGGACGGCGCGAGTCCCAAGGCGATTGTTCAGGCGTTGACGCGGCTCGCGCGCGGCGATTTGCTGTCGCCGGAATCGACCAGCTATTTTCTGGGCGTGATGGAGCGTACGAAAAGCGGGCCGCGCCGCCTGAAGGGCGGCCTGCCTGCGGATTGGCGCTTTGGCCACAAAACCGGAACGGGGCAGGATTTCCGTGGTTTAACAGCGGGCTATAATGATATCGGCATCGCCACAGCACCCGATGGCACGCGCTATGCGATTGCTGTGATGTTGGCCAATACGACCGCGCCGATTGCCCGGCGTATGGAATTGATGCAATCGGTATCGCGCGCGGTGGTGGAATATCACGGCAAATAGCGCCGTGGCCGATCAGCGGCTTAATGGCGCTGACGGCTGCGCGCGTGGGTGCGGATCGTTTTTACCACCGGCTTTCTGGACGATTTCAGGGCTGAACCGGCGCACATCTAGGCCGCTGACAGCAGTTCACCTGTCGCAGGGGGGTAGCCTTAAGCGGAAACTTGTGCTTAGGCGACCTCCGATTATCTCCCTGCATCAGAGTCGAAAGGCCGGTCGAGTTTATGAACATCCACGAGTATCAAGCAAAAGAACTGCTTGCGACATATGGCGTTGCCGTTCCAACAGGCATTGCAGCTCTTAGCGTTGAAGACGCTGTTGAAGCCGCACGTCAGCTGCCTGGCCCCCTTTATGTGGTGAAAGCGCAGATTCATGCCGGTGGTCGCGGCAAGGGTAAGTTCAAGGAACTCGGCCCCGATGCGAAGGGCGGCGTGCGCCTTGCCAAGTCGCTGGAAGAAGTGGAAGCCCATGCCAAGGATATGCTGGGCAACACGCTGGTGACGATCCAGACCGGCGATGCTGGCAAGCAGGTGAACCGTCTCTACATCACCGATGGTGTGGATATCGGCAAAGAATTCTATCTGGCTCTGCTCGTTGATCGTGCAACCAGCCGGATTGCCATCGTTGCCTCGACCGAAGGCGGCATGGACATCGAAGATGTGGCGCACAACACGCCTGAAAAAATCCACACCATCACGGTGGATCCCGCAACCGGTCTGCAGCCGCACCATGGCCGTTCGGTCGCCAAGGCGCTGAACCTGAGCGGTGATCTGGCCAAACAAGCCTCCAAGCTGCTGGATGGCCTGTATCGTGCATTTCTGGGCACCGATGCCGAGCAGATCGAAATCAACCCACTGGCGATTTGCCCCACCGCAGAAGGCGATAAGCTTTATGTGCTGGACGCCAAAGTGGCTTTCGATGGCAATGCGATGTTCCGCCACAAAGATTTGGCAGAGCTGCGCGACCTGACCGAAGAAGATCCTTCGGAAGTGGAAGCCAGTGAATATGACCTCGCTTACATCAAGCTGGATGGCAACATCGGCTGCATGGTGAATGGCGCTGGTCTGGCCATGGCGACGATGGATATCATCAAGCTGAACGGTGCATTCCCAGCCAACTTCCTGGACGTTGGTGGCGGCGCGACCAAGGAAAAGGTCACCGCAGCGTTTAAGATCATCCTGAAGGATCCCGCTGTAGAAGGTATTTTGGTGAATATCTTCGGCGGCATCATGAAGTGCGACATCATTGCTGATGGTATCGTTGCTGCGGCGAAGGAAGTGAATCTGTCGGTTCCTCTGGTTGTCCGTCTGGAAGGCACCAATGTGAACGAAGGCAAGGAAATCCTGGCCAACAGCGGCCTGCCCATCGTGGCGGCCAATGATTTGGGTGACGCGGCGAAAAAGATCGTCGCAGAAGTCGCTAAGGCGGCCTGACCAACCTGATAAGCCTCCTCCCCTCTGCCTGAGGGGAGGGCGCTAAGACTGCGTGGTTGACGTTTACGTAAACGCCAATTATTGCGCAATGCAATATTTGTTGAGAGGAGCTATACAGCCATGAAAATCCTCGTCCCCGTCAAGCGGGTGCTCGATTATAATGTGAAGCCACGCGTCAAAGCTGATGGCACAGGCGTTGATCTTGCCAACGTGAAAATGTCGATGAACCCCTTTGATGAAATCGCTGTTGAAGAAGCGATTCGTTTGAAGGAAAAGGGCGTCGCAACCGAAATTATCGTGGCGTCCATTGGCCCTGCAAAGGCTCAGGAAACGTTGCGCACCGCACTTGCCATGGGTGCAGATCGCGCCATTCTGGTGCAGACGGATGATGAGGTTGAGCCTCTGGCCGTAGCCAAAATCCTGAAGGCGATTGCCGATAATGAAGGCCCATCGCTGGTCATTCTGGGCAAGCAGGCGATTGACGGCGACAACAACCAGACCGGTCAGATGCTCGCAGCCCTCACTGGCTGGGCGCAGGGCACTTTTGCTAGCGCCGTGAATGTGGATGGCGATAGCGTGAATGTGACGCGCGAAGTCGATGGTGGTCTGGAAACGGTGAAGCTGAAGCTTCCTGCTGTGATCACGACCGACCTTCGCTTGAACGAGCCGCGCTATGCTTCGCTGCCCAACATCATGAAGGCCAAATCGAAGCCGCTCGAAAACAAAACCCCTGCTGATTATGGCGTTGACACCGCATTGCGCGTCAAGACCGTGAAGGTCAGCGAGCCTGCCGTTCGTGCGGCTGGTGTGAAGGTGGCGGATGTGGACGAGCTGGTCGCCAAGCTTAAAGCCATTGGCGTCCACAGCTGAGCTGGAACTGAACTAAGGGATTAAATGATATGAAAACTCTGGTTTGGGTCGAACATGATGGTTCGTCGGTAAAAGACGCCACGCTGGCCGCTGTGACCGCAGCATCGAAGCTAGGTGAAGTGCATCTGCTGGTCGCGGGTGCCGGCGTGGATTCGGTGGCGCAGGCTGCCGCTGCCATCGCCGGTGTGCAGAAAGTGCATGTTGCGGATAATGCCGCATTTGCGCATGAACTGCCCGAAAATATCGCGCCACTGGTGGTCGAGCTGATGGCAAGCCATGACGCATTTGTCGTTCCGGCAACCACCGCAGGCAAGAATATCGCGCCGCGCGTCGCTGCTTTGCTCGATGTGATGCAGATTTCGGAAATTCTGTCGGTGGAAGGTCCGAAGACCTTCACGCGCCCCATCTATGCTGGCAACGCCATTGCCACGGTGGAAAGCTCTGACAGCAAGCTGGTTTTGACCATTCGCGGCACGGCCTTTGAAAAGGCTGCGGCGACTGGTGGTTCGGCTGCCGTGGAAGCGGTGTCTGCTGGCGGTGATGCTGGTCTTTCCAGCTTTGTTAGCGCGGAAATCGCCGCATCGGAACGTCCAGAACTGACGTCCGCGAAGATCATCGTATCGGGTGGCCGTGCTTTGGGCAGCAGTGAGAAGTTTGAAGAAGTGGTGACCCCGCTTGCAGATAAGCTTGGCGCTGCTCTGGGGGCATCGCGCGCCGCAGTGGACGCAGGCTATGTGCCAAATGACTATCAGGTCGGCCAAACCGGCAAGATCGTCGCGCCAGAAGTCTATTTCGCTATCGGTATTTCCGGCGCGATTCAGCATCTGGCCGGTATGAAGGATTCGAAAGTGATCGTCGCCATCAACAAGGATGAAGACGCACCGATTTTCCAAGTTGCCGATTTCGGTCTGGTGGCGGATTTATTTGCCGCCGTGCCGGAACTGACATCGAAGATCTAACAACGACCCTCTCTTTCCAGCTTAGGATGTGTGGATGACCCAAGGGCACCATCCCGGTATTGCCGGAATTGGCCAAACCAATTTCAATGCCGGAGGCCGATTGGCGGCGCGTTCAGGACAAGATGGCGATGAAAAAGCAACGGCCGCGGGGAATACCCGCGGCCGTTCGCTTATTCTGGCCAGCGTCGCGCGTGATGCACGGCTGGATCAAAAATATCTGCTGTTGATGGTGTTGGCGACCGCCATCGCCACTCTGGGCTTGCTGCAAGGTTCATCGCCGGTGGTCATCGGGGCGATGCTTGTATCGCCGCTGCTTGGCCCGATCATGGGGATTGGCTTTGGGCTGGCGGTGTTGGATGCGGGGCTGATCAAGCGATCCTTGATTACTTTGGCGATTGGCGCTGCGCTGGGCATATTGGTGGCGGCATTGATTGTCTGGATTTCACCGATCAAGGATGTGACACCCGAAATTCGGGCGCGTACCCAGCCGACGCTGATGGATTTGGGCGTCGCGGTGGTGGGCGGTGTCGCTGGCGTCTATGCGATTTTGCGCAAATTATCGGGTGTGATGGTTGGGGTGGCGATTGCTACCGCGCTGGTTCCGCCGCTGTCCACCGTGGGCTTTGGGCTGGTCACCGGGCGGTTGGATTTCGCAATGGGTGCAGGCCTGTTGTTTCTGACCAATTTTATCGCCATCGCTTTGGCCGCAACCGCCGTCGCCCGGGCCAGCAAATTCGGCCCATCGCTGCGCCCGCAACATACGCTGATGCAGATTCTGGGGATTTCGGCGGCGCTTAGCGTGCTGGCGGTGCCGCTGGCGATTTCTTTTAACAATATCGCGCGCGAAGTGCGGGTGCGCCATGCGGTGCAGACCGAGTTGAGCAAATTGGTGAGCAAGAATGATCGCGTTGATTCGATGAATGTGCGCGTCGATCAGCAAGGCATCGCGGTGGACGGCGTGGTGCTGGTGGATGGTTATGACGGCGGATTGAATCAAAAGCTGATTGCCTCTTTGCAAAAGCAATTTGAGCGCCCGGTGCAGGTCAGTATTGCGCAGCTGCGTCAGGAGACCAATGATGCAGTGGAGGGGGAGGCGCAGGTTAATCGCCGATTGGCACAGCTGGAATCGCGGGATGAAAGCAGCCGTCATATTTTGGCGGGCCTGACCGTGGGGCAATTGCTGCCACGAGAACAGATTTTCATTGATCCGCAGGCGCGACGTGTTGTGATCCAGCGGGATAACGAAGCGGAAGGCGAGCAGGTCGCCGCGGCGGTTGATCGCATCATTGCATCGGTTGCGGCCGATTATCCGGAATGGCTGATTCAAAATGCTATATTGACGGCACCCGCTGTATCAGCCGATAGCGCTGACGAATAAAAGATATGGCGGACGCAAAACAGCATGCGTCCCTGAAGGTTAAGGAACATGCAGACCCGCAATGGGCGCATGGACGCAGGGGCGGGGAGATTGATATGACATTGGTTTTGGTGGAACGCGACAATGGGGTGGCGACGGTAACGCTGAACCGGCCCGAGGCGATGAATGCCTTGTCACAGGCTTTGCGGACAGAATTTTGTGCAGCGATGGCTGCGTTGGCGGCGGATCGCGATGTGCGCGCTATCGTGCTGACGGGGGCCGGAGAGCGGGCCTTCACAGCGGGCTTGGATTTGAAGGAATTGGGGGCTGATGATAGCCATCTTTCCGCCGCCAACGCAGAAAAGGCCGATGACAATCCCGTCAAAGCAATTGCAGCCTGTCCGCAACCTGTGATCGGTGCGGTTAATGGTGTAGCGATTACCGGTGGTTTTGAAGTGGCGCTGGCCTGCGATATTTTAATCGCATCGACCCATGCCCGTTTTGCTGACACCCATGGGCGCGTGGGCATTATGCCGGGCTGGGGCCTGTCACAGCGCCTATCACGCATCATCGGCATTGGCCGTGCCAAGCTGTTGTCGCTGACCGGGAATTTTCTGGATGCACAAACGGCTGCCGCTTGGGGGCTGGTGGCTGAAGTGGTGGCGCCGGATCAACTGTTGCCGCGTGCGCAGGCGATTGCCCGCGATGTCGCCAGCATGGATAGTGCGATGGCACAGGATTATAAGCGGCTGATCGATGATGGCTATGCCATGACCTTGAAGGAGGGGCTTGCGCTGGAGCATCAAATTTCTGTTGCCCGCAATGCGAAGGTCAGCGCGGAAGATGTGGAAGAGCGCCGCCGCGCAGTGATGGAGCGAGGCCGCACCCAAGCTTCTTGAGCAAAGCGATAATCCTGCGCCCGGACCTTTTCTGGCATGACATTGGCGCTAAACATATTTTGGTAGATGATATATGAGTGAAATTGCAGATGCGCTGGCGCGGGTGATGAACCGTGTGTCCGGTCCCGGTGTAGTCGAAGGATTGGGGCGTCTTTCGGGCGGGGCCAATATGGAAAGCTGGGCTTTCCGCTGGGCGGATCAGGATTATGTGCTGCGGCGCGCGCCATCGGCGGAATATATGCATGATCGCCCCTATGGCCATGATGTGGAGGCGGCCTTGGTGCGTGCTGCCCATGAAGGCGGCGTGATGGCGCCAGAGGTTGTCGGTGTGCTGGAAGCTGCGGATCAGATCGGCACCGGCTATATTATGCGGCGGGTGATGGCCGAGGTGAATCCCGGGAAAATCGTGCCTACGCCGCCGCCATCGCTGGTGCGTGATTTGGGGCGTGAACTGGCGGCGATCCATAAGCTGCCTGCCGCTGCCGTTCCGGACGGAATTCCGCTAATGGATACGGCGGAAGCACTGGCGGCTTTAAAGCAGCGCTTCCTTGATTATGGCGGCGACAGACCAGTGATCGCACTGGCCATCAAATGGTGTGAAGATCATCTGCCAGCGCCGGTGCCGCCAGTGTTGGTGCACGGTGATTATCGCATGGGCAATATCATGGTCGATGATCAGGGTTTGGCTGCGGTGCTGGATTGGGAATTGGCCCATTGGGGCGATGGCCATGAAGATTTGGCCTTTGGCTGCATGACGGTGTGGCGATTTGGCGCTTTGGATCGTCCGGCTTTTGGAGTCGGCAGTCTGGAAGATTATTTTGCTGCTTATCAGGCGGCTGGCGGCGAAGCTGTTGATCCGCAGCGCTTTCGTTTCTGGCTGGTCTATCGCACCTTGTGGTGGGCGTTGGGCTGCCTGCAAATGGGGCAGGCTTGGCGCAGCGGCGCTGATCGCACGGTAGAACGGGTGGTGATTGGACGGCGCACGGCAGAACAAGAACTGGACCTGTTGGCCTTGATGGAAAGCGAAGCGCCGGAGGCCGAGCGCAGCGCTGCCATGCCGACGGTGGCAACATCGGCTGTGGCGCCGGTGGGCGAACCGACGCCGCGTGAAATGGTGGAGGCCGTGCGCGATTGGCTGAATGAGGATATGAAGCCGGGCACGCAAGGCCATGATAAGTTTCAGATCGTGGTGGCGATGAATGCGCTGGCCATTGTGATGCGGGATTTGGACGCAGGCGTGCGGGCCGAGGATCAGGCGCTGGCAGAGGCATTGTTGAGCGGGGCCACCAATCTGGCTGAGCCGGGGCTGTTGGCGCGCCTGCGCCGCGCGGTGTTGGACAAATGCGCGGTCGATAGCCCGAAATATGCTGCGCTGGCGCGGGCTCAGGCCGAATGGGCTTAGCGAGGGGTCGTATATCGCCTGCGCCCAAAAAATTACGAATAGGAGAGTGAAGCCATGGATTTTTCGATACCCAAAGATCTGCAGGATTATTTGGATGAACTGGATGCGTTTATCGCAGCCGAGATCAAGCCGCTGGAACAGGCGGACGATAATATCCGCTTCTTCGATCATCGCCGCGAACATGCCCGCACCGATTGGGACAATCAGGGGCTGCCGCGCCATGAATGGGAAGAGCTGCTGTCCGAAGCCAAAAGGCGCGCGGATAAGGCGGGCCATTGGCGTTTCTCGGCGCCGAAAAAATATGGTGGCAAGGATGGCTCCAATCTGTGGATGGCTGTGATCCGCGAGCATTTCGCTGCGCAGGGATTGGGTCTGCACAATGATCTGCAAAATGAGCATAGCATTGTTGGCAACTTCCCTTTTGTTGAAATGTTTGAGCAATTTGCGACGAGTGAGGAGCAAAAACAGGAATTTATCCTGGGCGGATTTGAAGGCACGCGCCGCACCGCCTTTGGCCTGACCGAGCCGGATCATGGGTCTGATGCGACGCATATGGAAACCCATGCTGTGCGCGAAACGCGCGATGGAGTGGAGGGTTGGCTGATCACAGGCCGCAAAATGTGGATCACCGGCATGCATATGGCCACCCACTGCGCCACTTTCTGCCGCACCAGCGGTAAAAATGGCGATGCCAAGGGCATCACCTGCCTGTTGGTGCCGACCGGCACACCGGGCATGACGGTTGATGAATATATGTGGACCTTCAACATGCCGACGGATCATCCGCGCATGACCTTCACCAATGTGTGGGTGCCGGATAGCGCGCGGCTTGGCCCGGTGGATGGCGGCCTGTCCATCGCGCAAAGCTTTGTGCATCAAAATCGCATCCGCCAGGCGGCATCTTCGCTGGGCGCGGCGGTTTACTGCATCGAGGAAAGCGTGCGCTATGCCCGCGAGCGCAAGCCTTTTGGCGAAGCGCTGGCTAAAAATCAGGGCATTCAATTCCCGCTGGTGGAATTGGCGACACAGGCCGAAATGCTGCGCCAATTCATCCGCAAAACGGCATGGGATATGGATAATATGCCGCACAAGGACATTGAACATCGCATGTCCGACAAGGTCAGTATGTGCAATTATTGGGCGAACCGTTTATGCTGCGAAGCTGCGGACCGCGCGATGCAGGTGCATGGCGGCATGGGATATTCCCGCCACAAACCCTTTGAGCATATTTATCGCCACCACCGCCGTTATCGGATCACCGAGGGCGCGGAGGAAATTCAGATGCGCAAGGTTGGCGCTTATCTGTTTGGCTATCTCGGGCCGCGGCGCGAGACGCTGGGGAAAATCTGAAGAAGAAAAGGGGTCGCCGATCAGGCGGCCCCTTTTTTGCAGCAAGAGGATGATTTGATGACAAGCAACGCTTCGAGCCAGCCAGCTTTTCGTATTTTCCGCAAGGCGGACGCGCCCCATCTTAACGACACGGGCGCGATGACGATGGGGGAGATGGCACCGATCACGGCGGAAGGCGTGATGCGCTGGGCCGGATCGGGATTGGAAGAAGGCAATGAAACACGACTGTTGTTTGCAACGCCGCAGATGAGCCTGACCTATGCGTGGTTTAAAAGCGATTTTCCGCTGCCGCTGCACAGCCATGATGCGGATTGTCTTTATTATATCATCGCCGGATCGCTAAAATTGGGCAGCGAAATCTTGCAGGCGGGCGACGGATTTTTCGTTGGCCGCGATGTGCCCTATCAATATCGCCCCGGCCCACAGGGCGTCGAGGTGCTGGAGTTTCGCACGGTCGATAGCTTTGATATTCAATTTAAAGGCACGACCAGCGCTTATTGGGACAAAATCGTCGGCGCAATGACTGCGGCACGGGGCCAGTGGCCTACCGAGGTGCCGCCTTCGGCGCCGGTGGCTTAAGGCTGATCCAGCGCCGGGCCTGTTGCTGCGGCGCTGGTATCAGATCATCCTTCTTATTTTTTGCGCACAAATTCGGCGCGCAAAACCAAGCCTTTAATTCCTTCATGGCGGCAATCAATTTCCTGATCATCGCCGGTTAGACGGATGGATTTGATCACCGTGCCCACTTTCAAGGTTTGGCCGGCCCCCTTCACTTGCAAATCCTTGATCAGCGTCACGCTGTCGCCATCGGCTAGGATATTGCCCACGGAATCGCGAACCACCGGCCCTGCGGCAGCTTCTTCTGCACGTGCGCGGGCCTCACTGGCGGGCAGCCATTCGCCGCTCGCCTCGTCATAGACATAGTCTTCATCATTGTTGCTCATCCGCGGACTTTGCCCGCTTTGCGCCATCCGGGTCAATCGCTCTTGGCAAATTCGCATCAGTTGATAAGTTTCATCTGAAAACCAATAAAAGCGGGAGAGCGAAATGCATGATCTGGTGATTCGAGGCGGCACGATTGTCGATGGCTCGGGCGGCGCGCCTTTTGTTGCGGACGTTGCGGTGGATGGTGATCGCATTGTTGCCATTGGCACCGATATTGCGGCGGGGCGCGAAGAGCTGGACGCCAAGGGCCGGATCGTGACTCCCGGTTTTGTGGATGTGCACACCCATTATGATGGGCAGGCCACTTGGGATCCGGAAATGGGGCCATCCAGCTGGCATGGCGTGACCACGGTGGTTATGGGCAATTGCGGTGTTGGCTTTGCGCCCGCGCGGCCCGATCGTCATGAATGGCTGATCAGCCTGATGGAAGGGGTGGAGGATATTCCCGGCACGGCGCTGGCCGAGGGGATGACATGGGATTGGGAAAGCTTCCCGGAATATATGGATGCGCTGGAAAAAATGCCGCGCACAGTGGATGTCGCCTGCCATGTGCCGCATGGCGCGGTGCGCGCCTATGTGCTGGGGGATCGGGAACGGCCCGGTGCGGTGCCGACAGAGGCGGATATTGCCGAAATGTCGCGCATTGTGGAAGAAGGCGTGCGCGCCGGTGCGCTGGGTTTTTCAACCAGCCGCACGGTGCTGCACAAATCCATTGATGGCGAATTGGTGCCCGGCACCACGGCAACGGCCGAGGAATTGATCGCCATTGGCCGGGCTATGGGCCGCGTGGGCTATGGCGTGTTTGAAATCGCCAGCGACATGCGCCGCGAATGGAATGAATTTGGCTGGATGGGCGATTTAAGCCGCGAAACCGGCCTGCCTGTGACCTTTGCGGCGCTGCAATCCAATGTGAAGGAAATGCCGCTGGAAGAGCAAATTTCCGAAATGCGGGCGCAAAATGATAATGGCGCCAATATTGTGGCGCAGATTGCGCTGCGCGGAAATGGTGTGATCATGGCATGGCAGGGCACCGTGCATCCCTTCCTCTATAAGCCCGCATGGCGGGAATTGTCCGGCTTGGCGTGGGAAGAAAAGCTGGAACGCCTGCGCGATCCAGAGGTGCGCCGCCGGATCACCAGCGAGGCCAATGTCTGGCCGAAAAGCGATATTTTGGATTTTCTGCAATCGGTGGCCGAAGGCTGGCCCATGCAGTTTGAGATGGATCCTGATTTTAACTATGAGCCGACGGCGGAAGAAAGCGTTGCCTCGCGCAGCGTGAAGACAGGCGTGACGCCCGCCGAATATGCCTATGATCTGTTGATGAAGGATGATGGCAAGGGTTTCATCTACTTCCCTATTTTAAACTATCGCGACGGCAATCTGGATTTTCTGGAGGATTTGCAAAATTCCGGGGACACGGTGAATAGCCTGTCTGATGGCGGTGCCCATTGCGGCACTATTTGTGATGCGGCTTCGCCCACCTTCATGTTGCAACATTGGGTTCGGGATCGTCAAAAAGCCCGCATTCCGCTGGAATTGGCGGTGAAACGCCAATGCCGTGATACGGCCCTGCTTTATGGCTTGGAAGATCGGGGCCTGCTGGCGCCCGGCTATCTGGCCGATATCAATGTGATTGATATGGAGAAGCTGAAATTGGGCAAGCCATGGCTGGCTTTTGATTTGCCAGCTGGTGGCAAGCGCTTGCTGCAAAAAGCCGAAGGCTATGATGCGACAGTGAAATCTGGCCGCATTACCTTCCGCAATGGCGAAGGGCTGGGGGTTTATCCCGGCGGCGTTGTGCGCGGGCCGCAACAGGCGGAATTGGCGATGGCGGCTGAATGATGCGTGCGATAAGCCTGAAGGCTCCAGCATCGCTGGACAATCTGACGCTGATCTCCATGCCCGATCCCGGGGATCCGGGGCCGGGCGAGATTCGGGTGAGGTTGCAGGCATCCTCGCTGAATTATCATGACTATGCCGTGGTGGCGGGGATGATCCCCGCCGCCGATGGCCGCATTCCGATGTCTGACGGAGCAGGCGTGGTGGAAGCGGTGGGAAGCGATGTGCGTGACTATCGCGTCGGTGATCGGGTTGTATCGCTCTTCTTTCCCGATTGGCAGGATGGGGCCACGCCGCCAAGCGCCTTTAATCGAGTGCCAGGGGATGGGATTGATGGCTATGCGCGCGAGGCGGTGACCGTTCCGGCGCATTATTTCACCCATGCGCCCGATGATTATTCTGCCGCTGAGGCCGCCACTCTTACCTGCGCGGGGTTGACGGCATGGCGCGCGCTGTTTGTCGATGCTGCGACAGGACCGGCGTCGACCGTGCTGATTCAGGGCAGCGGCGGCGTATCCCTCTTTGCTTTGCAATTTGCCAAAATGGCGGGCGCGAAAGTGATTGCCACCAGTTCATCGAATGAAAAGCTCGCTCGCCTGAAAGGGCTGGGGGCGGATCATCTGATCAACTATCGCGATGAGCCCAAATGGGGCGCCAAGGCTCTGGAACTCACCGGTGGCCGGGGCGTCGATACGGTGGTGGAAATTGGCGGTGCTGGAACGCTGGATCAAAGCATGGCGGCAGCGCGCGTGGGCGGTCATGTCGCCTTGATCGGCGTGTTGGCGGGTTTTGCTGGGCCGGTGCAAACGGCCTTGCTGATGTCAAAAAACCTGCGGGTGCAGGGCTTAACGGTGGGAAGCCGCAAACATCAGCTGGATATGATCGCCGCGATCAATGCGCATGGCATGAAGCCGGTGATTGATCGGCACTTCCCGCTTGCGGATTTGGCCGATGCTTTCCGCCATCAAATATCCGGGCGCCACTTTGGGAAAATTGCGGTGGATATTTAGCAACTGTATCTGTCATGTCGTTGCGGCGGTCCATTTCTGACGGCTCTTGCACAGGGCGTTCGCGATGATGACGAGCTTTCTGGCGACGGCGGTGATGACGACCTTGTGCGGTTTTCCGGCCTTGCGGAGGCGATCTGC
>DASSAA010000020.1:0-13868 GCA_035685745.1 Sphingopyxis sp.
CTATTGCCACCCACAAATTGCCTCGGTCGGCTTGACGGAAGCCAAAGCCAAGGAAGCGGGTCATGAGGTTCGCGTTGGCAATTTCCCCTTCATCGGCAATGGCAAGGCCATCGCGCTGGGTGAAGCCGAAGGCTTTATCAAGACGGTGTTCGACGCGAAAACCGGTGAATTGCTGGGCGCGCATATGGTCGGAGCCGAAGTGACGGAAATGATTCAAGGCTTTACCATCGGCAAAACCGCTGAGTTGGTGGAAGAAGATTTCATGCACACCGTCTTCCCACACCCGACCATCAGCGAAGCCATGCATGAAAGCGTGTTGAGCGCTTATGGACGCGCCCTGCATATTTAACGCATGAGGTTGAACGGGCTTGGCAGGGGGGCTCGATGCCTCCCTGCCAGCTCGCAGGCGAGAGACGCCCTAAAAACACGGAACAAGGCCAGAGAGGAAATGCGGGTGGAGCTTATGCAAGGTCGATCCAATGACAGGCGATGGGGCATCGCTTTGCTGTTGGCGGTGCCGCTGTTGGGCCTTGTTATTGCTCAAGATGTGACTAGCCATGTGGATTGGCTAATCTCGGATCAGTGGGTTTTGCGCGGGGATGCGGCCTTTGGTTGGTGGGCTGAGCTGTTAAAAGCCGTGAGCCTGATCGGTGACTTTGTGCCGCGTCTTATCATCTCCTTCGCCGTGGCCTTATGGCTTTATCGCGGTGAGAGGGTGGTTGCCGCCATCAGTTTCTTGCTTCTGCCATTTTTGGCTGGTGCTTATAGCAGTTTGTTCAAGCTGCTTTTTGATCGGCCGCGGCCGCAACTGATTGCGCATTTGGATCATGTTTCTAGCGCATCCTATCCCAGCGGACATATGACTGGCGCCGTTTTGCTTTATGCCATGCTGGTGATGGTGACGCCGAAAAGATGGCGCCGACTGGTGCTTGTGTGCGCTCTTATGATGATGGCCTTGACGGGCCTGTCCCGCATTTCACTGGGGGTGCATTGGGCCACCGACATTGTCGGTGGCGCCTGCGTGGGTTTGGGCTTTGCGCTTTTGGCGCGGCCCTATTTGGTGGCAGCGGAGGCTTAAGCCACCAAAAGCTTGATTAAGGCTTCGCGCTTGGCTGCGTCTACATCCAGCACCGCTTCCGCATAATTTTGGATGCTGCCATGGTCTTTGCGGATCACATTGATTGCCGCTGCGAGATAGGCTTCCTCTACTGACATGAGCGCGCGGATCGCATCATCGCTGATTTTATAGGCAAAGCGCGACCGCAAATGATCGCCGCCCTGCGCAATGCGGGCATCGATGTTGCCAGCCGTGTTGGTAAGAAGATAATCTTGAAGCGCGTCATCAGCGTGAACACCAAGCAGATCATGTAGGATGGCCACGCTCAGGCCCGTGCGATCCTTACCGGCGACACAATGCACAAGGCTGGGGCTTTCATCCTGAGAAAGCGCTTGGAAATAGAGCTTCATGGTGCCGACCAGCGCTTCGCGATAAGGCATGGAGTGATAGGTGTCGATCATCCGCGCCCTTGCGGTTTCCACATCCACATTTTCGGTCGCAGCGGCCAGATGCGGTGCAAGACCTGCCGTTTTGCCGCCAGCAAAAAGAACCTGCGCCTGAAAATTGGGCGACCGGCGGCAAGGGTGAAGTGCGCGCTCATCATCACCGCGCAAATCTATTACCGATTTCAGGCCGATAGTGTCGATCCGGTCCAAATCCTCATCGGTTGCTTCTTCATGATGGGCAGAGCGCCACAACAGGCCTTTTTTCACCTGCCCACCACCGGCAACGGCATAGCCGCCATAATCCCGGAAATTGTGGACGCCGCTCAGGTTGATAACACGATTGCTCATAATCTTCATTCGCCTGTAAACACGGGCTGCCGCTTTTCGACGAAAGCGTCGATGGCTTCGCGATTGTCGGCAGTTTCGTGGATGATGGCCTGATAGGCCGCACTTAATTCGAGAATGTCGGACAGACGGCTATGCTGTGCTTCGCGCAACAGTCTTTTGGTAAGACGCAGGGCGCGCGGCGGGTTGCAGACGATGCGTTCCGCTTTGGCGATAGCCTGTTCCAGCAATTGATCGTCGGGCACGACCTCATTTACGAGACCGATTTCCTTGGCATATTGCGCATCGAAGCGATCGCCAGTGAGGAAAAGTTCAGCTGCGCGCGGATATCCCAGCACCTTTTGCAACAGCCATGCGCCGCCATCACCGGGAACGATGCCGACCTTGATGAAGCTGCACGCAAATTTGGCGCTTTCGGCGGCGATGCGAATATCGGCGGTGCAAGCCAGATCACAGCCAAGGCCGATGGCGTGGCCATTGACCGCCGCGATCATCGGGATTTCACAATCCATCATGGCGCGGATCACCGCCTGCACGCCCTGACGATAATTGGATCGGGTGGAATCCGGTTGATCCAGAACGCCGATACCGGTGCGATCTTTCATGCCTTTCAGATTGCCGCCAGCGCTGAATGCCTTGCCCTTGCCTGTCAGAATGATGGCGCTGACGCTGCGATCAGCATTCAGCATCTGGAAGGTTTCAATGATATTCTGGCAATCATCATGGGTGCCGATTGCGTTCAGACTTTCTTGACGATCCATCGTGAGTATCACGATAGGCCCTCTGCGTTCGATTTGCAGAAAATCACTCATAGCAACATCCTCTCATGCGGCGGCCCCGCTGCGCTTGCAACGGGGCCTGCCATCGCTGTGTGACAAGATTAGGAAACGGCCTTGCTTTCGCGCAGGGCGGCGATTTTTTCTTGATCATAGCCGAGCGCCGCGAGCAAAGCATCGCTGTCTGCGCCGACCTTCGGTGCCGGGCGCGGCGTGGCGTTGACGGTTGCCGAATAGCGCGGTGCAGGCGCCGGTTGGGTGACGCCGCCGATGGTGAGGAAGGTTTCCCGCTCGATATTATGCGGATGCTGCGGGGCTTCTTCCAGCGAAAGGACCGGCGCGAAGCAAATATCGGTCATTTCCATAATTTCGCACCATTCGTCGCGCGTTTTGCTGGCGAACAATTCGGTCAGACGCTCTTTCAGCGGGCCCCATTGCGATGGATCGAGTTGGGGGTCGAAAGCAGGGTCTTGATCGAGGCCGGTTTTTTGACGCAGCAAAGCGTAAAATTGTGGCTCGATGCTGCCGAGTGAGATGAATTTGCCATCCGAGCAGCGATAGGTGTCGTAAAAATGGGTGCCGCCATCCAGCAGATTGACGCCCGCTTCATCTTTCCAGCGACCCATGGCTTTGAAACCCCAGGTCATGCCCGCCAGCAGGGCGGAACCATCGGTCATGGCGCAATCGATCACCTGACCTTGGCCGCTGTGGCTGGCGTGGAGCAGGGCGCTGACCATACCAAAAGCCAGCATCATGCCGCCGCCGCCAAAATCGCCCACATAGTTAACCGGCGGCACAGGCTTTCCGCCATCGACACCGATAGTGTGCAGCACGCCAGAAAGGGAGATATAGTTGATGTCATGGCCAGCATAGGGCGCATAGGGACCATATTGGCCCCAACCGGTCATGCGGCCATAGACCAGCTTGGGATTGTCCGCGAGCAGGACATCGGGACCAAGGCCAAGTCGCTCCATCACGCCGGGGCGATAACCTTCGATGATGCCATGGGCGCCTTTGCAAAGATCTTTGGCAATTTGCAGCGCTTCGGGATTTTTCATGTCTAGCGCGATGGAGGTGCGGTTGCGCGAGAGGGGGTCACGGGGATCGAGCTGGGCACCGGGGCGGTCGATACGGATCACTTCAGCGCCGTGATCGGCCAGCATCATGGCGCAATAAGGGCCGGGGCCGATGCCAGCAAATTCGATGATCCGGATGCCTGTAAGTGGACCTGACATATTCTTCTCCTGATATTGAATGGGTTAAGATGATGAATTTCGATGGCGAGGCTGGATTGTCATAAACCCTAGCTAAGGCGCCGCATGGTTTCGAGCGAATCCAGCAATTTGGCTCGACATAGGAAATGGAGAATGGGAAATATGCTCAACAGACGTCAATTTGCGGGATCCTTGACGGCGCTGGCCTTTGCAGGCTTGGCGCGGCAGAGCCAAGCCGCCGCCCAAGGGACGATGGCCGTTGCCAAAGGATATGGCCCGCTTGTTCGTGATCCGGCAGGATTGATCGATCTGCCTGCTGGTTTTTCCTATGATATTTTGTCTGAATTTGGCCGCACCATGAGCGATGGGCACCGGGTGCCTGACAATGCCGACGGCATGGGATGTCTGGTTCGATCGGATGGACGCATCGCCTTGATCCGCAATCATGAATTGCAGCCGAAGCATTTGGATAGCGGCGCCTTGCCCCGTGGGGCTGCCATGCCGCGGCAAAGTTTTGATGCGATGGGCGGCGAAGCCTTGCCGGGCGGCACCACCCATTTGATCCTGAACCCGGAAACGCTGGCTGTTGAACAGGAATTTCTGTCGCTGATCGGCACGATCCGCAATTGTGCGGGCGGGATTACCCCATGGGGCAGTTGGCTGACCTGCGAGGAAAGTGTTGATGGACCGGCACAGTCCGTTGGCCGTGAGCATGGCTGGGTTTTTGAAGTGCCCGCCGATGCCAATGGCTTGATCGATGCGGTGCCGCTGAAGGCGATGGGGCGCTTCATGCGCGAAGCGGCGGCGGTCGATCCGCGCACCGGCATCATTTATATGACCGAGGATCGGGCCGACAGCCTCTTTTATCGTTTTTTGCCCAACACTGCTGGAAAATTGGCCGATGGAGGGCGCTTGCAAGCGCTGGCCTTGATCGAAGGGCCGCAGGATAGCCGCAACTGGTCGTCTGCTGCATGGACGGTTGGCCAATGGCATCTGAGCCGCTGGATCGATCTGGACGATGTGGAAAGCCCTGCCGATGATCTGCGAGCCCGCGGCGCCAAGTATGGCGGCGTGATTTTCGCGCGCGGCGAGGGCGTTCATTGGGGCGTTGATGAGCTGTATTTCACCTGCACCTCGGGCGGTGTCGCCAAGGAGGGACAGATTATGCGCTATCGCCCGTCGCCCTATGAAGGGCAGGGAGAAGGCCGCAGTGCTGGCGGGCATATTCAATTGTTTTTGGAATCGACGGACCCGCGGCAATATAGCTTTGGGGACAATCTGACGATCGCCCCCAATGGCCATTTGATCGTTTGTGAAGATCAATATCATGACGTGGTCGATAATCATTTACGCGGGGTCACTCCAGCAGGCGAAGTTTATGCTTTTGCGCGTATCCGCGTGCAGACCGAGCCGGCGGGTGCTTGTTTTTCACCCGACGGCAAGATCATGTTTCTCAACCTCTATAGCCCCACGAAAACGCTTGCCATTCGGGGGCCATTTTAAGACGCGCTAAGGCGTCTGCGATCAGATACGTTCGATGATGATCGCAGGCGCCATGCCGCCAGCAGCGCACATGGTAACCAGACCATAGCGGCCACCCGAACGCTCCAGTTCGTCAAGCGCGGTGCCGATCAGGATCGAACCGGTCGCACCAATGGGGTGACCCAAAGCCATGGCACCGCCATTGATGTTCACCTTGGCGCGATCCAGATCCAGATCCCGGATGAACTTTTCAGCGACGACCGCGAAAGCTTCGTTGATTTCCCACACATCGATATCATCTTTGGTGAGGCCAGCCTTTGCCAGTACCTTCTTGGCGGCAGGAACTGGTGCGTTCAGCATCAGCGTGGGGTCATCGCCAACGTTGGCATAAGCGACAACGCGTCCGCGCGCCTTCAGGCCATGCTTGTCAGCATATTCCTTAGAAGTCAGCAGGATAGCCGCTGCACCATCCACAACACCTGAAGAGTTTCCAGCATGGTGGAAGTGCTGGATTTCCAGATCAGGATAGCGGCGGTTGATTTGCTTGCGGAAAGTGGTGCCGCCAACATCGAAATCGGCCAGAGCGGTGAAGCTGGGCTTCAATGCTGCCAGACCTTCGGCGGTGGTTTGCGGGCGAGGGAATTCTTCGTGATCCAGGGCCACGCTGCCATCGGTGTTCAGCACAGGAACGACCGATTTGTTGAAGCGGCCATCTTTGATGGCGGCGTCGGCGCGTTGCTGGCTGACCAGCGCCAGCGCATCCAATGCTTCGCGGCTGATGCCTTCCATCGTAGCAATGGCGTCGCCGCAAATGCCCTGATGCGATTGCGGGTGCAATTCGTCCAGCGCTTCATGGCCCGAACCCATCAGGCGCGGAGGCAGGCCAGCATTGGCCTCAGCCGCTGCATGGGCCGCGGTGTAGCTCATCATTTCGGTGCCGCCGGCGATGACGCAATCTTCCATGCCGCTCATCACGCTGGCCGCTGCGAAGTTTACAGCGCTGATGCCGCCGCCGCAGAAGCGATCCAGCGTGGTGCCGCTGGCCGTGATGTCATAACCCGCCGAAAGCGCAGCCATGCGGCCAAGATCGCCGCCCTGCTTGCCAACCTGGCTGGAGGTCGACCAGACGATATCGTCCACGGTCGAGGTGTCCAGATTGTTGCGCTCGCGAATGGCGCCCAAAACGGTGGCAGCCAAATGCTGGGGGTGAAGGTGCGAGAGCGCGCCCTTGCCGGGTTTACCGATGCCGCGGGGGGTGCGGACTGCGTCAATAATATAGGCTTCTGCCATGATTTATCCTTTCGTTGATGTAATTTAGCGTGGAGCCATGCGGATAGCACCGTCTAGGCGCACCGTCTGACCATTGAAATAGGTATTTCGCACCATTTCCATCGCCAAGCTGCCGAATTCTTCGGCCTTGCCAAGGCGTTTAGGGAATGGAACCGACGCTTCCAGCGCGGCTTTGACACTGGGGTTCATCTTGCTGAGCAAGGGTGTGCCAAACACGCCGGGCATGATCGAATTTACGCGAATGCCCAAATCCATCATATCGCGCGCCATCGGCAAAACGAGGCCGTTTACACCAGCTTTGGCCGAACCATAGATGACTTGACCGATTTGCGCATCCTGCGCCGCCACCGAGGCGGTGAAAATGATCACGCCGCGCTCGCCATCTTCCATTTCAGGCAGGGTCGCCATGCCTTCAGCGGAAATGGAGCCGATGCGATAGCTGGCGGTCAAAATACCTTCGACGCCCGCTGCATAATCTTCGGTAGAGGTGCGGCGGAAGCTGCCGCTTTCTTTGTCATAGGCCAGCGTTTTGCCGCGACGCGAGGTCATGGCGCAATGCACGCAGATGCGCTCTTGACCGTGGGCCGCACGGGCTTTGGCAAATCCATCCAGCGCGCTTTGTTCGTCGGTGATATCGACGCGGCAGAAGATCCCGCCAATGGAGGCTGCGACTTCTTGGCCCAATTCTTCGTTAATATCAAAGATGGCGACTTTCACGCCCGCTGCGGCCAGCGCTTCGGCGGTGGCGCGGCCAAGGCCGGATGCGCCGCCGGTCACGACCGCTGAAAAATCCTTTTCAATTTTCATATCTTATCCAATCAAGCTGGAATTTGGTTAAAGGGGACGCCCTTGTCGGGACGGTGATCCTGCGGCAGGCCGAGGATCTTTTCTGCGATGGTATTGAGCAGGGTTTCGTCGGAGCCACCGGCAATACGGCCGGTTGGCGCGTTGATCCAACTGGATGCCCAATCTTCCTTGGGCGAGGCCAAGGGGTTGAAAGGCAAGGCGTCAGTGCCTTGCAAATCCAATGCCAGTTCTGACAATTTCTGGCGCGACCGCACGGCCACCAGCTTATTGAGCGATCCTTCGGCGCCGGGGACCATACCGGCCTGCATCATCAGCATGGCGCGATGGTTGATGCTGTCCAAACCCGAACGCATCGCATAATTTCTGGCGATTTGCTGTTTGATCCGGCCATCTTCTATGGCTGGCTTGCCAGCGAGTTTGGTTTCCTTTGCCAGCTTGATGAAATAATCGAGATGAGGTCCGAAACCAGCGCTGTCGGTCGCGACATAGCGTTCGATCATCAATGTTGCGATGGCGACCGAGAAACCGCCGCCGACAGGGGACATGCGGTGATCGTCGCTGATCTTCACATCGTCGAAAAACACTTCGTTGACATGGCTATCGCCGCCAGCAAGGCGGATCGGGCGGACGGTGACGCCGGGGGCCTTCATATCCACCCAGAAATAGGTGAGGCCCTTATGCTTTACGACATTGGGATCGGTGCGAACCACGATCACGCCATAATCGCTATATTGGGCCCAACTGGTCCAGACTTTCTGGCCATTGAGTTTCCAGCCATTACCATCCGGCTCAGCGCGTGTGCGCAGGCCAGCAAGATCGGTTCCGCCAGCAGGTTCGGAGAAGAGCTGGCACCAGATTTCTTCGCCTTTCAAGGCTTTTAGGACGCGCTCTTTAACGAAATCCTGATCTTGGCCAAATTGCATCAGCACCGGCACGGGCATGCCCAGTGAAATGCCGAAATAGACGTTGGGGACGCCATATTTCATTTCCTGCGCTTCAAAGGTGACCTTTTCGATATGGGTCAAGCCTTGGCCGCCATATTCCTTGGGCCAGTTGATGCCTGCAAAGCCCGCATCAAATTTGGCGCGCTGATATTGGCGGCCCAAAGCCAAATCTTCCTCAACGCTCAGCCCTTCGCGGGCTGCACGGCCGAAGCGCGGGGCGATGGAATCGAGCCATGCAATGGCTTTTGTGCGATAGGTTTCCAGATCGACGCTCATGCGACCTCTCCTGCCAATTCGTTGACCAGAATATCTTCCCAGAAAAAGCTGCTGCCTTGCTCAATCGCGAGGCTGCGCGCGCGGCGCATATGAAGGTGCAGGCCCAATTCCCAAGTGACGCCAATGCCGCCATGGATTTGAATACAATCGCGGGCTGCCGTGTCATAAGCTTCTGTCGCTGAGAGCCGAGCTGCGGCTGCGGCCTTTAGGAACTCATCGCCTTCGGCAGCAGCGGCGCGGATGCAATTGGCGCGCGCCAGCTCTACCAAGCTATAGATTTCAGCGATGCGATGCTTGATCGATTGGAAAGCCCCGATGGGCTGACCAAATGCCTTTCGTGTGTTGGCATAATCGCGGGCGATTTCCATCAACACTTCTGCGCCGCCGGTTTGCTCATGTGCGGTCACGACCGCTTGCAAAGCCAAGATGTGAAGCGCTGCGTCGCGGGCTTGCGGACCATTGACGAGCGTTTCGGCTGGGGCGGCATCGAAACGGAGTGCGGCGTAGCTGCGGCTGTTATCAAAGCTATCAATGGGGCTGCGCTGTGCTGGAGCACAAGGCACCAAGGCCAGAGCGGGGCCTTTATCTGTTTCGGCGAGCAGGATGGCGATATCGGCCTGTTGGCCAGCCGCGACACCATCGATAGAACCAGAAAGCTTGTCTCCATCAAGACGAAGCGCGGATGGCTCCGCGAGCGTATCAGGGCCTTGTGCGAAGGCGACGGTGCCGATCATGTCACCACAGGCGAGGGCAGGCAGATAGCGTGATTTCTGATCGTCGCTGCCATATAGCTCGATGGCTTTTGCGGCGCCGAACGAGCTTGTGAGGAAAGGCGCCCCGCTGATGCTGCGCCCAGCTTGATGAGCGATCAGGCCCATTTCGATCAAACCCAGATCAAGGCCGCCATAGGCCTCTGGCAGGGCCAGTGCGGTCCAGCCCTGTTGCTTGGCGACATCCCAAAAGCCGTCATGGACAGCGCCTTGCTGCTCAAGCAGCGGCAACAAAGCTTCTGTCTCTATCCGTGCTTCCAAGATGCGCCGCGATTCTGTCGCGATCGCTAGCTGCCCTTCATCATAAAGGATTGTCATTTAGGCATGCCCCTTCTTCCAAAATTTTTCGGCAATGGAACGGACGTTAACGTAAACGTCAAGTGTTTTGATGATCATTTCCTGAAACAATGTGAAGATGCGCAGCTTTGATCTGTGATGATTCCGCCTGTCTTCGCCCCATGGACAGGATGGTGGGGGAGGCCATAAGGATGCTGGCATCAAATCGACCTTTTGGATAAGGCTGGAAAATATAGAAGGGCTTACTCTCGCTTCACCGCAGATGTGATAAGTTCACCGCATGAGGAATGAAATTTTGACGACGCTTCCGTTACAAGCTTTTGAAAATACCATGCTGAAACCGGAAACTTGGGGTGAAGAGAGCGATCCATTGGTGTTGATCCTGATGGACGCGGCGCAGGACCATGGGCGGTGGCGCGATATTGCAGAGGCGCTGAGTGTCTCGGGGCGCTATGCTGCGCTGCTGCGAATATCTGTGATGGAGGCAGGGGCCGCAACGGAAGCGGTTGCGGAACTGCGCGCGCTATTGGGGCGATTGTCGGCCCGACCTTTGGTCATTGGCGTGGGCGGTGGCGCGGATATAGCGTGCGATGCCTTGCGCGAGGATGGCGCTTTGCTGGCTGTGGGCCTAGCGATGGTTGATGGCCAGGATGGCGCTAAAGGGGAACGCGGCGAGAATTTTGCCATACCGACGATGGCGCTGGCTTTTGCCGATATAGCGACAGCGCCCGTGCCGCCGACTGGAGAAGCCTCATCCTTGAATGGCGCACAGGCGGGCGCTGCGCTTGATGATGATGAGGCCTTGCTGGGCCAATTGCTGAGCTTTTTGGAAAGCCATCAGCCCCGTGCCGCGCGCGAGTTTCGCGCCGGCTCGGATCCGCGGACGCTGCGCGATGCGATGGGCTGTTTCGCGACAGGTGTGACGGTGGTGACGAGCTTGACGCAAGATGGCGATCCCATCGGGCTTACTGCCAACAGCTTCACCTCTGTTTCGCTTGATCCGCCCTTGTTGCTGGTCTGCATCGCGAACAGCAGCGGCTCGGCTGAACATCTGCGCCAGATGGATCGCTTTGGCGTGAATGTGCTGCATATTGGGCAGCAGCCCGCTTCCAGCCGCTTTGCGTCCAAGAGCGAGGATCGTTTCAGCGATATGGATTGGTCATGGGGTGAAACCGGGGTTCCGGTGTTAAGTTCTTCGCTCGTTTCTTTTGAATGCGCGCGTGATGCTCTGCACGAAGCCGGTGATCATTTCATATTGGTCGGCCATGTGCAGCGGGCACAATTTGAACCGCATCGCGATCCACTGCTTTTCTTTCGCGGGAAATATCGGCGCCTTCACTTTACTTGATATTGCATAATATCGGGCTGCTTATATTCTGGCACGAAGACTGAAGGTCGGGTCAGGGAGCAGGATGGCGGCATTAATCCCGGTGATATTATGCGGCGGCAGCGGAACGCGCCTGTGGCCGCGCAGCCGCAAATTGCGGCCCAAGCCTTTCCTGCCGTTGATCGGCCCAAAAACGCTGTTTCAATCGACATTGGAGCGTTGTGATCGGGCAGATATGTTCATGCCTCCGCTGGTGGTTTTGGGCGCTGATCATCTGGCTTTGGCGATGGAGCAAACTCGAGGGCAACTTGGCAAACGCAAGGATGTGCGCTTTTTAGTGGAGCCGATGGCTCGCGGAACTGCGGCTGCCGTGGCGCTAGCGGCCTTAAGTGTGCCGGAAGATGCCTTGATGCTGCTCTGCCCCAGCGACCATCATATTGCTGACACTGCCGCTTTTCACCATGCGGTCAATCAAGCCAGCTCTTTGGCGCAGCAAGATTGGCTCGTTTCTTTGGCAATCACCGCTGATCGGCCTGAAACGGGCTTTGGCTATCTGCAGCGCGGCGAAGCGCTGGAAGATTATGGTTTTCGTACTAGGCGCTTTATCGAAAAACCGGATTTGGCGCGCGCGCAGCAATTTATATCTTCCGGTGATTATGCTTGGAACAGCGGCATATTCCTATTCAAAGCGCGCGTTTTTCTAGAAGAGTTGCAGCGATATCGCCCAGCGATGCTAAGGCATGTTCAGGACGCCATGGCCGCTGGGCAGCATGATGGCTCCAGCTTCACGCCGGATCCGCAGCTTTTCGATAAAATTTCTGGTGAATCCGTTGATTATGCCGTGATGGAGTTGACCGATCGCGCAGCCATGGTGCCCGTTCAATGCGGCTGGTCTGATATAGGGACGTGGAGCGCGATGCAGGATGCGCTGTCGGCCGATGATCAAGGAAATCATGTGCACGGAGCAGCGGAATTGCTGGATTGCCGGAATGTGCTGGTGGAGAGCAACAGCTTACGGGTCTGCGCCATCGGGCTGGAGGATGTTATGATCATTGTCGATGGGCAGGATGTGTTGATCACCACGCGGGCGGGGGCGCAGAAAGTGGGAAAACTCAAAGCGGCGACCCAAGAATAAAATATTTCGCAACTAGGGTCGAAAATAAAAGGGCGCAATTGAGGGGCATCGACGTCTTACTATAGGAAAAGGGTGTAAACGGGGGAGGGCAGACTGTGTCAGCCGACACTGTTTCAGAGATTGGACGGCTTAATCGGAAGTTCCGACCGCCACTTATGGCGTTTTTTTCACGCCGAGTTTCCAGTCTCGCTGAAGCAGAAGATATGACACAGGAAGTGTTTCTGCGCCTGATTAATGCCCCGGCCAATGCTGAGGAGACAACCTCAGCCTATATATTTAAAATTGCGGCCAATCTGATCCGAGATCGTGCCAGAAAAGATAGCGTCAGGAAGAGATTTTCTGATGCTGTAAAAAATGATCTTAACGCCGGCATAGACGGGCTGGATCCTTTTCGTATCGCGTCTGCGCGCGAAACCATCGCGGCGCTATGGGCGTCTATCCAAATTTTGCCTGAACCGACGCAGAAAATCTTCATCCTCTACCGTGTGGAAAATATTCCAAAACAGGTCATTGCGGACAGTTTTGGAATACACCTCCGCACCGTGGAAAAACATATCTCCAGAGCAATGGTCTTGCTCTCAAGAAAAATAGAACGACAGCCATGATCTCCCACAATGATAATCTCTCCCTTCATCATGATGAGGAAGCGGCGGCAAGTTGGTGCATGCGCATTGCCGAGCAACGCCTTGATCTGGCCGATCAGGCGGAGTTTGAACAATGGATTTCTGCCAACGCGCATAATGCTCGCTTATTTGAACAGATGGTCGCCGTGTGGCAATATACCGATGCCATCGCCGAGTTGCCGGGGTTTCTGGCGCTGCGTGCCAAGGCATTAAATGCGATGGAGCAGGCGCAAGCAAGCAGTGAGACAGCGAAATCCCCATCGCGGCGGCGGGCGCTGGCGGCGGTGGCAGGCTTTGCGCTCTTCGCCGTCATGGGGGCATGGAATTGGTCAACGGGGCCTGATGTCTATGCGACGAGCATCGGTGAGCGCCGTAATATTCAATTGGCGGATGGGTCGAGAGTGTCGTTGGATGCCGCCAGCCAAATTTCCGTATCATTTAAAGACGAACGCCGTTCGATTATGCTTGATCATGGCCGCGCCAAATTTGATGTCGCGAAAGATCCGATGCGGCCGTTTACGGTGACGGCAGGCTCGCAAGCCGTTGTCGCTATCGGCACGAGCTTCAGCGTCGAGTTGTTAAAAGATCAGCTTCGCGTGCTGTTATTTGAGGGCGAAGTGGCTGTCGTGCCGCAGAAAACTGTCGTCAAATCCCTGCCCAGCGTCAAAAATTCTGCAAGTGCCGCAAGCTTGCATCCGGGGCAGGAGCTTGTCGCGACACTGACGACTGGTGCTGGAAAAATCATCGAATCTGACAGTGATAGGGCGCTATCTTGGGAAGAGGGGCGGATCGATTTTATCGATATTCCGCTGTCTGAAGCGGTGGAAAGGATCAACCGATATTCTGCGCTTCCCATAATGATTGAAGATGCCGCAGCTGGGCGCAAAATTATCAACGGGGTGTTTGATGCGGGCGATACGGAGAGTTTCTTATCCGGCGTCACCTCGCTTTATAATTTGAAGTCTAGGGTAACGGAAAAATCTATATTGATTACGTCCATAAAAAATAAAGAAATTAAGTAAGAAAATATTTTTTTCAAAAATTTTGGGCGCAAAAATGAAAGTCATCCGTCTTTATAT
>DASSAA010000021.1:0-80554 GCA_035685745.1 Sphingopyxis sp.
GCAGATCGCCTCCGCAAGGCCGGAAAACCGCACAAGGTCGTCATCACCGCCGTCGCCAGAAAGCTCGTCACCATCGCGAACGCCCTGTGCAAGAGCCGTCAGAAATGGACCGCCGCAACGACATGACAGATACAGTTGCTAGTTTCAGCGCGGTCCGATGGTTGTTATTCCTCTGTTCGGATCAGGATCATTTCGCCGATCAGGAAGAAGAGGATGAACGGTCCCCAAGCGGCCATAAACGGCGTGTAGGCACCCAGATCGCCCATCGCGAGGGCGAAATTATCTGCCACAAAATAGGCAAAGCCCAGCACCATGCCCAGGATCGCGCGCACATAAAGGCCGCCGGATCGGGCAAGGCCAAAGGCCGCGACCGCGCCCAGCAGCGGCATCAATACCGACGAAAGCGGGCCGGAAATCTTGTGCCATAGCACCGCTTTCAGCGGGTTCACCGGGCGACCTGCTGCTTCCAATTCTGCAATCGCGCTTTGCAATTCCCGAAAGGGCAAAGCATCGCCTTTGACATTGGCGAGGGTGAATTGATCGCGCTTGACGCCATGGCCCGCCACCACATTACCCAAAGCTTCCACCTGATTGGTGCGCCGGTTAAAGCGGGTGGCATTTTGCAACTGCCAGCCATCGTCCAAGGAACGTGCGGTGTCGGCCGATAACATGTAGGCGATGACGCCCTTTTCCCGTTGATAGACTTTCACGCCGGACAGGATCATATCCGCGCCACTTTTGCGAACCTGCACCGCGCTGATCAGATCATCGCCGGATCGCACCCAGACATTGCTGCGAATGCCCGTTTCGGGCGGCAATTTTTCATAGCCCGCCTTATTCCATGCGCTCAGCGCAGCATTGCTGCGCACGACGATGCGCTCGTTAAAGGTGAAGCTGATCCCGGCCACCATCAGGGCGGATAAAAAGAGCGGTGCCAGCACCTGATGGGCGGACATGCCCGAACCCTTCATCGCAATCACTTCGCTATTTTGGTTTAGCGTCGCCAGCGTTAGGATGGTGCCGAGCAGCACAGAAAAGGGTAGGAAGGTCGCGGTAATTTGCGGCAGGCGCAAGCCAACATAGCGCCACACATCGCTATCCGTATTGCCGGAAACAGCCAGAATCTTGCCACTTTCCCCGAGCAGGTCCAGCGTTTGTAGGATCAGCACCAGCGCAAAGAGGATAGCAAAAGTGCGGATCAAAAACAGCCGGCCGACATAGAAGGCCATGGTGCGCGATGGGAAAAAAGAGAGCGTCTGCATCAGAGCTTTTGCCTGCGCTGGAAAATGGTCAACATATGGCGAATTTTCTGGCCAGCCTTAGAGGCCACCCGTTCCAGCGCCCCGATTGGCTGGCCGCCGGGCACATGGGCGACCTGATAATACATCCAAAAACCGAGGGCCGCGAACAGCAGAAAGGGCAGCCAGAGCGCGAGCAGAGGGTCTATCGTGCCGCGTGCGCCCATCGCTTCGGCATATTGATTGACCTTATGCTGCGTAACCAGCAGCACGATCGACAGGAAAACCCCCAGCGATGATGTGGAGCGTTTGGGCGGGATAGCCAATGCGATGGCGATCAGCGGAATGATCAGCATCGACGCCACTTCCACGATACGAAAGTGAAAATTGGCGCGCGTTTCCAGCCGGGTTTCGGGCGCTTCCTTCTTATCTTTGCCGATCACGAACAATTCGGGGATAGTCAGTTCGCGGTCGGCGCCGCCCCTTGTTCGAAAGGCGTCAATTTTTGGGAGCGGTATGGGCAGATCATGATTGTCGAAACTGAGCACACGGGGCACCGAAAATTTCGGGGCTTCATGAATCAAGACGCCGTTGGTTAAGCGCAAGATAATCGTGTTGGGATCATCCGTTGCCAGAAACTGGCCGCCGGCTGCCGTGGCGGAGACGGTTTGCCCATCCTTATTCTCGGCGCGCACGAAAATGCCGCGCAGGCTGCGGCCATCATCATGGCTTTCCTCGACCCGCAAAGTCATGCGATCGCCCAAATTGGTGAATTCACCCACTTTGATCGAAGCGCCCAGCGCGCCAGAGCGCAGCTCAAATTGCAAGCCTTCATAAGCATAGCGGGCATAGGGCTGGATGAAGCCGACAATGGCCAGATTCAGCGCGGCCAAGGCCAAAGCAAAGGCATAGGGCATGCGCAGCAAGCGGCCAAAGCTCATCCCCACACCTTTTAGCACATCCAATTCGCTGGAGGTCGCCAATTTGCGAAAGGCCAGCAAAATGCCGAGCATCAGGCCGATGGGGATGCCAAGCGAAAGATATTCGGGGATCAAATTGGCCAGCATTCGCCAGACGACGCTGACCGGTCCGCCTTCCGTTGCCACAAAATCAAATAGCCGCAGCATTTTTTCCAGCACCAGCAGCATTGCGGATAGAAGCAATGTTCCCAGCATCGGGAAAAAAATGAGCCGCGCAATATAGCGGTCGATGGCGGGTAATTTAATCAATCTTTCGTCGCCCCATCACCATGATTTGGCCGCAAATGATGCCGATATACCGATTCACAGGGATCAGACCCATATCGGCGCGTTGGCGCTTTTATGGCTATAGCCTCTGGAGGTATTGAGGTCATGTTGAAAAATATGTTTTTCACCGGGATGGTTGCAGCCGCCACGACCATGGCGCTGGCCCAGCCGGTTGCGGCGGAAGCGGCGACGCTGGGCCCTTCGGCGCATCTGTGCAACAGCAATGCTTCGGCCATTCTCGTCGATGTCAGTGGGTTTAAGGCTCGTACGGGCAGTTTGCGGGTGCAGCTTTATACCGCCGATGCCACTTTTCTGGATAAAGGCAAATGGATTGAGCGGATCGACCTACCTGTTGGCGCTGGCTCTGGCCCCATGCGGGTGTGTGTGCCGGTAAGAAACGCGGGCGATTATGTTATCTCTGTGCGTCACGATATGAACGGCAATGGCAAATCTGATAGAAGTGATGGCGGTGGCCTTTCGGGCAATCCGGATATGAAATTGATGGATTTTCTGTCCAAGCGCAAACCTCGGCTCGCTGCTGTCAGCTTCCCTGTCGGTGCGGCGACCAAGCGGGTGCCAGTGACACTGAATTATGTTCGCGGATTATCCTTTCAACCGGTGAAATAAATAATGGCGTCTGTTGCCCTTCTTTCCAATCCAAAATCCACAGGAAACCGTGCAATTCTGCCGCGTGTGCGCGAATATTGCGCGGCGCATCCCGATGTTTTCCACTATGAGGTGGAAGCGGTGGATCAGATTGAAAAGGCCATTCGCACCATAGCCATGGTGGAACCGCAGGTGGTGGTGATCAATGGCGGTGATGGCACGGTGCAAGCGGCGCTGACGGAATTATATCTTGGTAATCATTTCAACGGATCGCCGCCGCCAGTGGCGGTGCTGCCTAATGGAAAAACCAATTTAATCGCTCTGGATCTGGGTGCAGAGGGGGATCCCCTGAAGGCGCTGGAGCGGGTGGTGGAATTGGTGAATGGCGGCGATCTGAAGAGCCATGTGGTGGAGCGGGAGTTAATTTCGCTGGATCGGGAAGACGATCGTCCGGTGCTGGGAATGTTTTTGGGCGGGGCCTATCTGGCCGATGTGATGCTTTATTGCCGCAACCGCATCTATCCTTTGGGTTTGCCCAATGGCCTGTCGCATTTCCTTGCCGCCATGCTTGCCTTGATCGCGATTGTCGTGGGCGTGGGTGGGGGGCGCTTGCCGCCGCAGCCATCACCTTTAACGGTATCGCTGATTCGGGCGGGTCAGTTGGAAGGGAAATTCTCTCTTCTGATCGTGACAACGCTGGAAAAATTGCTGCTGTCGATGCGCACCAGCGAATCCAATGGCACAAATGGGCGCATGACATTGCTGGCAGTTGATCGCAGCGCGGGCGCTTTGTTTCGGATGCTAGGGGCGACATGGCGCGGCACATTGGGCAAAGCGCCATTGGCCGGTGTTCATTTTGAGCAAGGCGATGAAATTCGCATTGAGGGTGAACGATCCAGCGTGATTCTCGACGGCGAATTTTTTGAGGCGCCAGTTGGCAAGCCGATCATCCTCACTTCAACGGCGCCTGTGCCATTTCTGCGCTTGGCAGCTTGATCGGTCCCGCGATGGCAAGCAGCAACCCTATTTTGCCATTGATCAGCGCGGAGTTGGCGCAGCCGGTTGATCCGCGCGTTACGGCGATGGCGTCTGCCTTGGCTCAGCTTTATGCGGGCAGTGCCCGGGCGGTGCTATTTTATGGCAGCTGTTTGCGCGAAACGCAGCTCGATGGGCTGATGCTGGATTTTTATCTGATCGTTTCGGATTATAGCGATGCCTATCAAAAAGGCTGGATGGCGCTTGCCAACCGGTTGATCCCGCCCAATGTGTTTCCCTTTCAACATAATGGCTTGATTGCAAAATATGCCGTGCTTAGCGAGGCGGATTTTTATCGCTTAAATGGGCCGGAAACTCGCAATGTATCGGTTTGGGCGCGTTTTGCGCAGCCGTCCCGGCTTGTTTGGAGCGTGGATGACAGTGCCCGTGCGCGGGCCGAAGGGGCTGTGGCGCGGGCTGCTCCTACCTTATTGGCAGCGGCTGGGCGTGTTGACGGTGAAAGCATGATCCAATGGTGGAGCCGGGCTTTTGCCTTGACCTATTCCGTGGAGTTGCGGGCGGAACGGAGCAATCGCTTTCAGTCTGTCGTGGATGCTGATCCGCTTCGTTATCAAAGAATGGGGGAGGCGGCGGCAGCCGCGATTCCCGATGATGCGCGCTCCGGCGGTTGGACGCGCCGCCGCTTGGAAGGAAAAATTCTAAGCATGGCGCGATTGGCGAAAGCCAGCTTCACCTATGCGGGCGGGATTGAATATCTGGCATGGAAGATCAACCGCCATGCGGGAACACAGATTGTGCTGAAACCGTGGCAGCGCCGTTGGCCCTTGCTGGCGGCTTTCACACTGGTGCCGCGCCTGTTGCGTAGCGGTGCAGTGCGCTAGCGCCAATTTAGAAAAGGCAAGCTCAGCTGGTTGGATTGGCGCCATGCCAAGAGGATTCGATACGGCCTCTGATGGCTTGATCCAGCGTGGCAAGCGTGAATGGCTTGCGCAAAACATCATCACGGACGCGGTTTTCCAAATCGGTCGCATCGCCTGCATAGCCTGTCACATATAGGATAGGCAGAGCGGGCCATTGGGCGGCGATTTGCGCCGCAAGCTCTGGTCCGGTCAGCCCCGGCATCAGCACGTCTGTCATCACCAGATCAATATCATCATGCGCTCGCAGCAAGGTTTCAGCCTGAAAAGGATCGTTGCAGGCAATGGCGCGATGGCCCAAATCCTGCACCAAGGCCACGGTAGCCGCTAAAACGCGGGGATCATCTTCCACCACCAGCAGATGATAGCTGCGGCCATCCGGGATGATGGCGGCTTTGGGCAGGGCAATCAGTCCATCACCCTCGCTTTCATCATTGCAATCACGGCTCAATATAGGGAGCAAAATCCCGACACTGGTGCCTTGCCCCGGAGAGGATTGCACCTGAACTTCGCCTTGAGATTGGCGGCAGAATGCGAAGACCTGACTCATCCCCAGCCCGGTGCCCTGACCGCTGGGCTTGGTGGTGAAAAAAGGATCAAACAGGCGCTGCAGCACGGCTTCGTCCATGCCGCATCCTTCATCGATCACTTGAATGATGATGGTGTCGGCGCCGGTTTGATTCAGCTTTTCCACCTTGGTGCGGATGGTCAATATGCCAGCGCCGCCCATGGCATCTCGGCCGTTCACCGCCAGATTGAGCAAGGCATTTTCAAATTGATGACGATCCACCATAGCGCTGGCGTCGCCAGCTTGCAGGTCGAGGGTCAGGCCGATGCGGTCACCAATGGTGCGTTCGATCAGCGAAGAAAAAGCTTGGATGCAGCCATCAATTCTGGTGGTTTCCGGCCGGGCTGGGTCCGCCCGGGCGAAGGCCAGCAAGCGGCGGGTGAGGTCTGCGGCCCGGTTTACGCCGTCCAATGCGTTGCTCAGGTGCCGGTCGGCCTTATCCGGTTCCTTCCGGATCCAGCGCTGCGCCAATTCCAGTCCGCCAACGACGACAGCCAGCATATTGTTGAAATCATGGGCGATGCCGCCGGTCAACTGGCCTAGCGCTTCCATTTTTTGGGCTTGGCGTAATTTTGTTTCGGCATTTTCGCGTTCCGTCATTTCATTGCGCAAGGCGGCGTTAGCCTCTGCCAATTCTGCGGTGCGGCTGTTGACAGCTTCTTCCAATTCTGCGGCGCGCTGGCTTTCGGCCCGCTGCTCGACCATGGCCAGCCGCCTGTCTCCGGTAGCGCGAATAAGCGAAAATGTGGCGCCGATGGCGATGATCGCGGTGCCCGCACCGATGATGGAAAACAGCCACATCGCGCGATTGAGGCTGTCGCGATCGGCTTCTGTGTGGCGGCTGCGTTGGAGCAATAAGCGGCGCTCGGTCAGCACAATCTGGCTTAACAGCCGATCAATGCGCAGCAGGCCATCATCTAAACCGGCGGCATGATATTTGGATATGGCGGCCAAGGTTTGGTTATAATTGGCGCTGAGGGCGACATCGAAAAGATATTTTTCCCGCAGATCCAATTCTTTACGCAGTTGCTGCACCGCGGCCCGCTGGACGCTGTCATCCTTCACATCGCGCTGCAATTGATTGAGATAGGCGCGCGATCGCCGCCATTGTGCGTCAAAAATCAAGCCGTCTTCATTGGCGAGGCCCACGGCAAAGCGGCCCAACGCCGCCTCCGCCCGCGAAATGGACGCATCCAAAGCACGGGTTTCATCAATGATTTCCATGCTCTGTCGTTGCTGGACGAGGCTTTCTTGATAATTTTCATTGGCGCGAACCAGCAACAGAAGCAGTGCAGCCACAATGCCTGCCAATATGGCCGCGAGGCCCACGGTCAACCAAAAGCGGTGCTTTTCCCGTTGGTTTTCCTGTTCCAGATCTTCGTCAGCGCCGAACACCCCGCCAGACCTAATAGAAAAATCGCTCTTGGCATAGGGGCGAGATGGCGCGGGAAAAGGAAAGGCGCCCGTCTGTCGGCACCCTTCCTTTGTCTTCTGTTCGGATAGCCCTGTTGGTGTGGCCTATCTTGAAGGCTATTTCTTATCCGCCGATGATGCCCGCTTTTTTGCCCGCACGCTCAAAGCGCCGGACAATTTCATTGACTTGATCGCTGCTATGTTCAGCACAAAGCGAGCAGCGCAGCAGGGTCATGCCGGCGGGGGTTGCAGGCGGGCGAGCCAGATTGACGTAAAGCCCCTCCTCCAGCAGCGCTTCCCACATCATCGCGCCGCGTTCCAGATCGGGCATGATCACGGCAATGATCGCCGATTGCGGCTCCTCAGTGCCCAGAGTGAAGCCCAGATCGCTCAGGCCGCGATGCAGCTTCTTGCTATTTTCCCACAGATGGGCCCGCTTGTTGGAGCCATGCATCAGTTTGCGGATGCTGACCGCCGCTGTGGCGACAACGCTTGGCGGCAGCGAAGCGGTGAACACATAGGGGCGGCAGACAAGGCGCATGATATCGAATTTGGGATGGTTGGATACGCAAAAGCCGCCCACCGTGCCGACACTTTTGCTGAACGTGCCGATGATGAAATCCACATCATCTATCACGCCCTGCGCTTCGGCCACGCCGCGGCCATTTTCGCCGATGAAGCCCATGCTATGCGCTTCATCCACCAGCACCATGGCACCATATTGCTTGGCCAGCTTCACCATTTTATCGAGCGGGGCGATATCGCCGAGCATCGAATAGACGCCTTCCAGCACCACCAGTTTCCCGGCATCAGCGGGCAGGCGTTTCAGACGCTTTTCCAGCGCTTCAATATCATTGTGGCGGAAGGGCACGATTTCGGCATCGCCCAGCTTGCAGCCATCATAGATGGAGGCATGGCTGTCGATATCGAGGATGATATAGTCACCCTTGCCAGCGATGGTGGAAATAATGCCGAGATTGGCTTGATATCCGGTCGAAAACACCATGGCATGATCCATGGCGTAAAATTCTTTCAGCGCTCGCTCTACTTCTTTATGGCCCTGATAAGTGCCATTGAGAACGCGGCTGCCGGTGGTGCCCGCGCCAAAATCTGCCAGCGCTTGCTTGCCCGCCGCAATCACATCGTCATCGAAGGTCATGCCCATATAATTATAGGTGCCGAGCAAAATTGTTTCCCGGCCATTGCACAGGGCAACAGTGGGAGAGATGACTTTTTCCATCACCAAATTGAACGGATCGGTCACGCCGGTATCCAGCAGCGCGCGGCGTTGTTCGATCAATGGATCGAATTTGGAAAAAAGGTCGGTCATCATGAAGCTTTCATAAGCAGCCGGATCGGATGCGGCGCATGAACAATGGGGTCGAGCGCGGGTCGTTCAGGCCTGGAGCTTTTCCACGGCCGCGACCAATTGGCCAACATTTTCAATCTCGGCCTGCATGTTCATGCTGATGATAATATCAAAACTATCTTCCACTTCGGCGACGAAATCCATCACCGTCAGGCTATCCCATTCCAGATCGGCGGCGAAGCTGGTGTCATCGCTGACCGCGACTTCCTTTTTGTTAAAAGGTTCGATCAGGGCAAGAATTTGGTCGCGAAGGGCGCTGCTCATATCATTTGATCCCATATTGAAATTTTTTTCGGAATGGCGCGTGCATGGCTGATTTGCAAGTGATTGCGGCGACAAGAGGGCAGTATCTTGTCGCCGAAGCGATAAGGTGCCACGCTGGCCCGCCGATATAGAGAAAAGAGCAAGCGCTCAGAAGAAAGAGCATCTGTGAGGCCGAACCATTGGGGGATGAAAATGGCACAGGATGAGAAAGTGGCAGCGAGCGATGCGCCGCAGGTCGCGGCCAAATTATCAGGCGCTTTCTATGATGGTGATAAGGCCCCCGAAATAGCGCAGAGTTTTCCGCCCAATGCGGTGCATTTGGTGCGCACCAGTCAACAATTGACCATGCATTTATCGCAAATGGCGGATCAGAAGGCCTCGATTCTGATGGGCGCGACATTTGTTGTGTTCACGCTGGCGATCGGGCAGGCGCGCAGCGGCGAAGGGCTGCTATCCATGCCGCTGGCCGTGCTCGCGACCTTTTCCTTTCTCTCGGCGCTGTTCGCGATATCCGCCATTTTGCCGCGGATTGGTGCTGCGCCGGTCAGTAGCGGTAGCGGAAATATTTTATTCTTCGGGCAATTTGCTCAGATGAGCGAAGAAGAATTTATCCATGAGGTGAAGCGGCGCATGTCCAGCGAGGCGGATATGTATGAAACCATGCTACGCGATACCTATCAAAATGGTTTGGTGCTCGCGCGTCGGAAATATCGTTATCTGGCGTATGCTTACCGCTTTTTTGTGATCGGCCTATCTCTGACCTTTCTGGTCTTTGCCGGGGATATAGCCCGCCTTTGGTTGGGCGCTTGATAGGATATTTATTTTTTTGTTGACGGGGTGATTCTCAAGCATTGCTACGCCGCGTGCGAACGCCTATTCACGCCTGCTTATGCTCATCTCTCCCGCTTCTTCCATATCATCGACCGGCACCAGCTTTGGCCGCGAACTTCGCGCCATGTGGGGGCTGGCTTTGCCTTTGGCGGCTGCCAATCTGCTGCAAATGCTGGTTCATGCGATTGACGTGATTTTTGTCGCAAGGCTTGGGGATTCCGCGCTCGCAGCATCATCGCTGGCGGTCGCTATCTTTGGATTGCTGGTGTGGAGCGGCAGTGGCCTGGTCGGCGCGGCGGCGCCTTTAATTGCGGCAGAGCTTGGCAATCGCAAGCATAGTGTGCGTGAAGTGCGCCGCACTATGCGGATGGCTTTGTGGCTATCCCTTCTGTTATCGCTGCTGTTCATGACCATTTGCTGGATGGGCAAGGATATCATGCTGGCCACCGGTCAGGCGCCGGAGACAGCTGAGCGCGCAGGCAATTTTTTGCGGATCATGATGTGGGCGACCTTTCCGATGATCGCATCGGCAGTGCTGCGGGTGTTTGTGGCGACGCTGGGGCGGCCCACCATCGCGACGATGATTACATTTATTGCGCTGTTTGTGAATGCGCTGGGCAATTGGACGTTGGTGTTCGGCAATTTGGGGATGCCCGAATTGGGGCTTTATGGCTCGGCTCTGTCGAGCGTGATCACCAGTTTCATCATGCTGATCGCTTATATTTTGGTTGTTCAGACGGACCGTCGCTTCCGCCGCTTTCGCCTGTTTGGCAATTTCTGGCGCGCGGAATGGCAGCGCTTTTGGGATTTAATCCGCATCGGCCTGCCCATCGCTTTGACCATCTTGGCGGAAGCCGGGCTGTTTACCGGCGCTGCTTTCTTGATGGGCCGCATCGGGGAAAGCGAATTGGCTGGCCATACGATTGCGCTGCAAGTCGCGGCGCTGGCATTCCAAATTCCTTTCGGTGTGGCGCAGGCGGCGACGATCCGGGTGGGGCTGGCTTATGGCGCGCGGGATTCGCTGGCGATTGCGCTTGCGGGCCGGGCGGCTTTTCTGCTGGGCGTTGGCTTTATGGCGATGACCTGCGCATTGATGTGGTTTGCGCCGCATCTGGTTCTGTCCCTCTATATCGATGTTGATGCCCCGCAAAATGCGGCGCTGATGGGCTTCGCTTTGCAATTTCTGGTGATTGCGGCGGCGTTCCAACTGGCGGATGGAGCGCAGGCTGTGGCGGCGGGCGCGCTGCGCGGCTTGCAGGATACGCGCACGCCGATGCTGATCGCCATTTTCGGCTATTGGGTGGCGGGCTATGGCACCGCCGTCTATCTGGGTTTTTGGACCAGCTATGCCGGGGTGGGTATCTGGATTGGTTTGGCCGTGGGGCTGTTGGTTGCGGCGGTTTTGCTATTGTCTCGCTGGCATTTCCGTGGAGCGTTTGGGCTGCTGCCAAAGCCGGTCTGACGCTGCGTCAGATTTTTGCAAAAAACTTTCGCTACCATCCTTGACGGTCCAAAGGGTGCGACCCATATCCCCGTCTGTTAGCACTTGCCCCTTGTGAGTGCTAAAGATCATTCAATGCATTTCTGGAGGGACATCCATGAAATTTCGTCCGTTGCACGACCGCGTGCTGGTTCGCCGTATCGAAGCTGAAGAAAAAACAGCTGGCGGCATCATCATCCCCGACACCGCCAAAGAAAAGCCACAAGAAGGCGAAATCGTCGCCGCTGGTGAAGGCGCGCGTGATGAAGATGGCGACCGTATCCCGCTCGACGTGAAGGCTGGCGACCGTGTGCTGTTTGGCAAATGGTCCGGCACTGAAGTGAAGGTCGATGGCGAAGATCTTATCATCATGAAGGAATCGGATATTTTGGGCATTCTGGCCTAAAATCGTTCTTTTCCACACAGATCTGATATTTAAAGGAGCATCCCATGGCTGCTAAAGACGTAAAATTCGGTCGTGACGCCCGCGAACGCATTCTGAAGGGTGTCGACACCCTCGCGGATGCCGTGAAGGTCACGCTTGGCCCCAAAGGCCGTCATGTCGTCATCGACAAAAGCTTTGGCGCACCTCGCATCACCAAGGATGGTGTGTCGGTTGCCAAGGAAATCGAACTGAAAGACAAGTTCGAAAATATGGGCGCACAGATGCTGCGCGAAGTGGCCTCGAAGGCCAATGACAAGGCTGGCGACGGCACCACCACCGCGACCGTATTGGCGCAGGCCATCGTTCGCGAAGGCATGAAGTCGGTTGCCGCTGGCATGAATCCCATGGATTTGAAGCGCGGAATCGATCAGGCTGTTAGCAAGATTGTGACCGATTTGAAGGGCCGCTCGACCCCAGTTTCCGGCTCTGCCGAAATCGCACAAGTTGGCATTATCTCGGCCAATGGCGATAAGGAAGTTGGCGAGAAAATCGCTGAAGCCATGGAAAAGGTTGGCAAAGAAGGTGTGATCACCGTCGAAGAAGCCAAGGGTCTGGAATTTGAACTCGATGTCGTCGAAGGCATGCAGTTCGACCGTGGCTATCTGAGCCCCTATTTCGTGACCAATCCAGAAAAAATGACGGTTGAACTGACCGATCCTTATATTCTGATCCACGAAAAGAAGTTGTCGAACTTGCAGTCGATGCTGCCGATTCTGGAAGCTGTGGTTCAGTCGGGTCGTCCGCTGCTGATCATCGCCGAAGATATTGAAGGCGAAGCGCTCGCAACGCTGGTCGTCAACCGTCTGCGCGGCGGCCTGAAGGTTGCTGCTGTCAAGGCCCCTGGTTTCGGTGATCGCCGCAAGGCCATGCTGCAGGATATCGCTATCCTGACGCAGGGTGAAATGATCAGCGAAGATCTGGGCATCAAGCTGGAAACCGTGACCTTGGCAATGCTGGGTCAGGCCAAGCGCGTAACCATCGATAAGGATAATACGGTTATCGTCGACGGTGCCGGTGACACGGAAACGATCAAGGGCCGGGTGGAACAGATCCGTGCACAGATCGAAACGACCACCAGCGATTATGATCGTGAAAAGCTGCAAGAACGTCTGGCGAAGCTTGCTGGCGGTGTGGCCGTGATCAAGGTTGGCGGCGCGACGGAAGTCGAAGTGAAAGAACGCAAGGATCGCGTTGACGATGCGCTGCACGCAACCCGCGCAGCCGTTGAAGAAGGCATCGTCCCCGGTGGCGGCACGGCGCTTCTGTATGCGATCAAGGCTCTGGAAAGCCTGAAGGGCGAGAATGACGATCAGACGCGCGGTATCGATATCGTCCGCAAGGCGATCGAAGCTCCGCTGCGCCAGATCGCGACCAACGCTGGCTTTGACGGCGCAGTGGTTGCTGGCAATTTGCTGCGCGAAGGCAATGTCGATCAGGGCTTTAACGCTGCGAACGACACTTATGAAAACCTTAAGGCTGCTGGCGTGATCGACCCAACCAAGGTTGTGCGCACGGCTCTGGAAAATGCGGCGTCGGTTGCTGGTCTGCTGATCACCACCGAAGCGGCGATTTCGGAATTCCCAGAAGATAAGGCAGCACCTGCCATGCCCGGCGGCATGGGCGGTATGGGCGGCATGGACTTTTAAGGTTCGGCTTCCCGCTGTTGAAAAAGGAAGGGCTGAGGAGAAATCCTCGGCCCTTTTTTATGGCCTCGGCGGATGGGCCTAAGGGATATTCCATATTGCCAGTGGTTGGCAGGCTGCCTAGCCTTTGGGCTATGATGATGTTTCTTGCTTTCTGGCTGATTTCCATGGCGGCGCCGCAGGCTGTGCTGGCCGCTGCACCCGCTTCATCCACTTCATCCGCGACCCCGACGAGCGATCATGCCGTGCGTCCCTTGCAACAGTGCAGCTATCGCATCGTTGCAGAATATCCCCATCAGCGCAGCGCTTTCACCCAAGGGCTTTTTTGGCATGATGGTCATTTATATGAAAGCACTGGGCAATATGGCCGCTCGCGCGTGGCTCGGCTTGATTTGGAACAAGGCCATGTGTTGCAGGAACAACCCTTTGCCGCAGAACATTTTGGGGAAGGCATCACCCTTTGGGGGGATCAAATCATCGGCGTCACTTGGCGAAGCGGGGTTGGTTATCGCTGGCGGCTGAAGGATTTACAGCCGATTGGCGCCTTTCGTTATGATGGCGAAGGCTGGGGCGTGACGATGGTGGGAGAGGATCTGGCGCTAAGCGATGGCACACCGACGCTGCGCTTTTTTGATCCCGAAACGATGGAAGAGCGGCGCCGCGTCACGGTGCGGCTGGAGGGTAAGCCATTAGGCCAGATCAATGAATTGGAAACAATCCATGGGCATATTTGGGCCAATGTGTGGATGACAGATGCCATCATCCGCATTCGCCCAGAGGATGGCGCGGTGGATCAAATAGTGGATCTTAGCGCGCTGCGCGAAAAAGCAGGCGCGTCTCATCCTGATGCGGTGTTAAATGGTATTGCTTGGGATGCGGCCGGTGCACGCTTGTTTGTAACGGGCAAAAATTGGCCGAAATTGTTTCAGATCGAACTGCGGGCCTGCGAAGAGGTGGCCGTTAACAGATAGGGTCGATCATTCTATGCCACGCTGCCAGCGTTTTAGCCAAAATTGGCCTCTAGGCTGGCATGCAGCCATGCTCCATGCCAGCCTAGGATCGTCAAGCGCCTAGGCTTAATCTTTGCCCTTGGGCTTAATCATTGGCCTTGGCTTTTTCTGTTTCCGCTTTGATTTTTGCGCCCGCAGCGGCGGCGGCGTCACCAGCGGCGTTCACCGTGCCTTCAATGACATTGCCAGCATCACGCGCGGCTTTTGCGGTGGCATCGGCGGCACGGTCGGCACCGGTTGCGATGCTGTCACCAGCACGGGCGGCGTCGGTAGCGATGGCATCACCGGCATGGGCGGCGTCGGTGGCGATGGCATCGCCAGCATGAGCAGCGTCTGACGCAATGGCATCACCAGCCTGCGCTGTTTCGTCCTGAGCCTTTTGCGTGCAGGCGGCCATGCCCAATGCGGTGATCGCCAACGAAGCGATGAATAATTTACGCATAATTATGCCTTTCCCTCACGCGGCGAAGTTTCGCCGCAGGTGATGGAGAATACATTTGGCGCGCAAAAACGTTGCATGGCGGGAATGAGTCCGCGCGGAAATTTGCCGCGATATTTCATATATGGCTATAGGAAATGAGGTTCTGGCCTCAGGTTTTTGGGCATGAAAAAGGGCCGCTAGTTTCCCAGCGACCCTGATCATATTGGTTGGAAGAAGCTTATTTCTTCGCTTCACCGATGGCAGCAGCAGCGGCATCAGCCGCTTCTTTGGCTGCACCAGCAGCTTCAGCTGCCTTGTCGGTTGCCGCAGTCGCGGCCGCATCACCTGCAACAGCAGCGGCATCACCGGCAGCCGCAGCGGCGTCACCAGCGGCAGCAGCAGCTGTGTCGGCAGCTGAAGCAGCGGCATCAAGGGCGCTGTCAGCGGCGCCTTCAACCGTTTCTGCTGTCGTGTCGACGGTTGCGGTATCTTCGGTGGCCTTTTCTGAGCAAGCCGCAAGGCCAAGCGAAGCTGCAAGGACGAGCGACAGCGTGATCGACTTCTTCATATGGGAATACCCCCTCTTGATGTAACCGATCGGACAGAAATGTCGGACGAACAATTCAAACCGTCAAACTGCCAATCAACATTGATATTTATCTGCTCCTAATTTTCTGTGCAACGACAATCTTTCAACTGTTTTTGCAGCTCGTCGCAATTACAGCGCATGTCCGGGCCTCTCTGGCGCTGGGCGGCGCTGGGGTGCGGGCACAGACTGTGGCAGCGAAATCAGGGTGGCTCACGCAGGCGATTGACCACATATAAAGAATTCTTTATATCACTATCTGTGACAGATTTGATCGACATATTTCGGGCCTTGGCCGATCCGACTCGTTTGCGGGTCGTTGCGCTGCTGCGCGAGATGGAGCTGGCGATTGGCGAATTGGCGGCGGTGTTGGATCAAAGTCAGCCTCGGGTATCGCGCCATGTCAAAATTCTGGCGGAAGCGGGGGTGATCGAGCGGCATCGGGAAGGGAGCTGGGTTTTTCTTCGGGTGACGCGGCAGGCACCGGTAGCGCAGCTGGTTTCCACCATTCATCAATGGCCCTATCTGGCGGCAGAAGCCGCCTTGATTGCGCAAGATGCATCGCGGCTGGCCGCTGTGCGAGCGGATCGGGAAGAGGCGGCGTCGCGCTATTTTGCAGAACATGCCGCGGAATGGGATGCCATCCGCTCGCGCTATGTGGCGGAAAGCGAAGTGGAGGCGGCGATCCTGGCGCTGATGCACCGCCGCCCGATCGGGCATCTGCTGGACATTGGCACGGGCACGGGTCGCATGGCGGAGATTTTCGGTCCCGCTGCGCGCCATATCACGGCGCTGGACCGCAGCCCTGAAATGCTGCGCATCGCCCGCACCAAATTGGCGCAGCAGCGCTTTCCGGTGGATTTGGTGCAAGGCGATTTTCTGGATTTGCCGCTGGATCGGGCCAGTGTGGATACGGTGGTGATGCATTTGGTGCTGCATTTTGCCCACCAGCCAGAGCGTGTGATAGCCGAGGTGGCGCGGGTGCTGCGCCCGGATGGCCATGTGTTGATCGTCGATTTTGCGCCCCATGATGTGGAAGATATGCGCAGTCAGGCCGCCCATGCGCGGCTGGGCTTTTCAGATCAGCAGATGGAAAGCTGGTTTGCAGCGGCCGGTCTTCACATGAACACTATCGAAACATTGGATGGCGGCCAGCTTAGCGTGAAGCTGTGGCTGGGCCGTCGATACCGCGAAGAAAACGAAGAACAGCAAAGAGGCGAGCAGGGCAATAGCCTGCCGCACGAGGGAGTGGTGGTATGAACCGGATTTTGGATGTGGCCGCCGAAGCGCGCCTTGCGGCGGACGGGCCGCTATTTGCGGCTTTGCCGGGCGATATTGATGTGAGCTTTGAATTTTTTCCGCCCAAGACCGAGCGGATGGAAGCGCAATTGTGGGAAACATTCCGCACCTTGGAACCACTGGCGCCGAGCTTTGTGTCCGTGACCTATGGGGCAGGTGGCACCACGCGGGAACGCACGCACAACACGGTTGCCCGCATCGCTGCCGATAGCGCGGTGCCCGCCGCGGCGCATCTGACCTGTGTTGATGCGACACGGGCGGAGATTAATGCCGTTGCCGAAGCATATTGGGAAGCGGGTGTGCGCCATATTGTGGCGCTGCGCGGCGATATGCCCGGCGGCGAGGCCTATCGCCCGCATCCGGATGGCTATGCCAATGCGCTGGAATTGGTGGCGGGTCTGAAAGCCATTGCGCCCTTTGATATTTCCGTGGCGGCTTATCCCGAAAAACATCCCGATAGCGCCTGTGAACAAAGCGACATCGACAATTTGAAGCGCAAGCTGGATGCCGGTGCCACGCGGGCGATCACACAATTTTTCTTCTCGCCCGATGCCTATCTGCGCTTTCGCGATACGGCGGCGGCGGCGGGCATCACGGCGCCGATCATTCCGGGCATATTGCCCGTTTCCAATGTTTCGCAGACGCGCCGCATGGCCCATATGTGCGGCACTGCCATCCCAGATTGGATGGTGCTTTTGTTTGAAGGGTTGGATGATTTGCCCGGTTCGCGCCAATTGGTGGCGGCCACCATTGCGGCAGAAATGTGCCGACGCCTTTATGCCGGCGGCGTGCGGGATTTCCATTTCTACACGCTGAATCGCGCCGAGCTCAGCTATGCCATCTGCCATTTGCTGGGCCTGCGTCCCCACATTGCGACATCGACGGAGAAAGCCGCATGACCAGCGCACGAGAGGCTTTGATGGCCGCCGCCAAAGAGCGGATTTTGCTGACCGATGGCGGCTGGGGCACGCAAATTCAGCAGCGCAAGCTGGTGGAGGCGGACTATGCCGGAAATCTGGGCCTGTCTCATGATCAAAAGGGCAATAATGATATTTTGGCGCTGACCCGCCCTGATATTGTCTCGGCGATTAGCGAAGCCTATTTCGCGGCGGGTTCTGATATTATTTCCACCAATACATTCAGCGCCAATATCATCAGTCAGGCCGATTATGGCGCGCAGCATCTGGTGGGCGATATTAATCGGCAAAGCGCCCGGCTGGGCCGGGAAGCGGCGGATAAATATAGCGCCGCCGATGGCCGCCGCCGCTTTGTGGCCGGGGCAGTTGGCCCCACCAACAAAACCTTATCGCTATCCCCGGATGTCAACAATCCGGGCTATCGCGAGATTGATTTTGATTATCTGAAATCCGTTTATCAGGATCAGATCATCGCTTTGGCGGATGGCGGCGCTGATTTCATCTTGATTGAGACGATTTTTGATACGCTGAACGCCAAAGCTGGTATCGCCGCGACATTGGAGGCAGAGCAGAAGCTTGGCCGCGAACTGCCGCTGATGATCTCCATGACACTGACCGATTTAAGTGGACGCAACCTATCCGGCCACACGGTGGAGGCTTTCTGGTATATTGTGCGCCACGCCCGGCCGCTGACCATTGGTTTAAATTGTTCCTTTGGGGCGCAGCAATTGCGGCCGCATGTGAAGATTTTGGCGGATATCGCAGACACGCTGGTGATGGTTTATCCCAATGCGGGCCTGCCCAATGAATTGGGCGAATATGATGAATTGCCGGATGTTACGGCGGCTTTGGTGCAGGAATGGGCCGAGGCTGGGCAGGTGAATATTTTGGGCGGCTGCTGCGGCTCTACACCGGCCCATATCGCGGCAATGGCCAAGGCGGTGGATGGTATGCCGGGCCGCGCCATAACGGATGTGCCGGTTCGCACCCGTCTGGCGGGGTTGGAGCCTTTCATCATGGCGGCCTGATTGCCGACCACAATATTGCTGATTTCTGTTGGACGGCGTTTGAAGGACTCGAAACCATAAGAGACAGGATGAGTCCGTCTGCCGCATAAGATGATCCGGAAAGACAAGATGACTGCTGCACTGAATTCTTCCAGCTTTGTCAATATTGGCGAACGCACGAATATCACGGGATCGGCGGCCTTTAAGCGCCTGATTCTGGCGGACGACTATACCGCCGCCGTTGAGGTTGCGCGCCAACAGGTGGAAAATGGCGCGCAGATTATCGACGTCAATATGGATGAAGGCCTGCTCGATTCCGAAGCAGCGATGGCGACTTTTCTGAAGCTGATCGCGGCAGAGCCGGATATTGCGCGGGTGCCGATCATGATCGATAGCTCGAAATGGAGCGTGATCGAGGCGGGGCTGAAATGCGTGCCCGGCAAGCCGATTGTCAATTCCATCAGCATGAAAGAAGGGGTGGAGCCTTTTTTGGATCATGCCCGCAAATGCATGAGCTATGGCGCAGCAGTGGTGGTGATGGCTTTTGACGAAGTGGGTCAGGCCGATACCATGGCGCGCAAGGTGGAAATTTGCGAGCGTGCCTATGGCCTGTTAACCGGCATCGGCTTTCCGCCTGAAGATATTATCTTTGATCCCAATGTCTTCGCTGTGGCGACGGGGATTGAGGATCATGATAATTATGCGGTCGATTTTATCGAAGCGGTGCGCGAATTGCGCCTGCGCTGCCCGCATGTGCATTTTTCTGGCGGGCTATCGAATCTGTCGTTCAGCTTTCGCGGCAATGAAACGGTGCGCCGCGCGATGCACAGTGTGTTTCTTTATTATGCCATTCCCGCAGGGCTGGATATGGCCATCGTTAATGCGGGCCAGCTGGATATTTACGATCAGATTGATCCTGAATTGCGGCAAGCCTGCGAAGATGTGATTCTGAATCGCAAGGTGGAGGGCGAGGAAGAAAGCCCGACCGAGCGGCTGATCGCCTTGGCGGAACGCTATAAGGGCAAGGATCCGGCGCAGGAAAAGGCCGCCGAAGAATGGCGCAGTTGGCCGGTCGATAAGCGGCTGGAACATGCGCTGGTAAAGGGCTTGGACGGCCATATCGTGGCCGACACCGAAGAAATGCGATTGGCGATGCCACGGCCTATTGAGGTGATTGAAGGGCCGCTGATGGACGGGATGAACGTTGTTGGCGATCTGTTTGGATCGGGCAAAATGTTTCTGCCGCAGGTGGTGAAATCGGCGCGGGTGATGAAAAAGGCTGTCGCCCATTTGCTGCCCTTTATCGAAGCCGCAAAGGAACCCGGCGCCAAGGGCAAGGGCAAGATGGTGATCGCCACGGTGAAGGGCGATGTGCACGATATTGGCAAAAATATCGTTGGCGTGGTGATGCAGTGCAACGGCTTTGACGTGGTGGATCTGGGCGTGATGGTGCCTTGGCCCACCATCTTGGAAGCCGCGGTGGAGCATGATGCCGATATTGTCGGCCTTTCGGGGCTGATCACTCCCTCGCTGGATGAAATGGTGACGGTAGCGGAAGAAATGCAGCGGGCGGGCATGACGCTGCCGCTGATGATTGGCGGCGCGACCACCTCGCGGGTGCATACGGCGCTGCGCATTGATCCCACTTATAGCGGACCGGTGATCCACACGCTGGATGCCAGCCGCGCTGTGGGTGTGGCGACGTCGCTGGTTAGCGATTCGGGCCGCGATGCCTATATTGCTTCTTTCAAAGAGGATTATGACAAGCTGCGGCAGGCGCGGGCCAATCGCGGGCAAAGCGCGCTGCTTTCTATCGCCGATGCGCGGGCCAATGGCTTTGCTTTGGATGAAGCGCTGAAACCAGATGCGCCGCTGGAGCCGGGCCAGCATGTTTTCCCGGATTGGGATTTGGCCGATCTGGCGGAATGGTTTGATTGGACACCATTTTTCCGGTCATGGGAATTGGCAGGCAATTTCCCTGCCATTTTGGATGATGAGATTGTCGGCGAAAGCGCCACCAGCCTTTATGCGGATGCCCGCGCGATGCTGGATCGCATCATCAACGAAAAATGGCTGACGGCCAAAGCCGTGGTGGCGCTCTGGCCCTGCCGCCGCGAGGGCGATGATGTGTTGCTAAATGGGGTGAAGGATGGCGCCGATGTGCGCATTCCTTTCCTGCGCCAGCAAATCGCCAAGCGCGAGGGGCGCGCCAATATGTGCCTTGCCGATTTCATCAGCCCGGATGGCGATTGGATCGGCGGATTTTCCGTGGCCATTCACGGTATTGAGCCACATCTGGCTCGATTTAAGGCCGATCATGATGATTATAGCGACATTTTGCTGAAAGCTTTGGCGGATCGGTTTGCCGAGGCGATGGCAGAGCGGCTGCATGCCCATGTTCGCCGTCAACTATGGGGCTATGCGCCGCAAGAACAGCTGACACCGGAAGCGATTGTGCGCGAAGAATATCGCGGTATCCGGCCCGCACCCGGCTATCCGGCGTGCCCCGAACATAGTTTGAAGACGATTTTGTTCGATCTGCTAGACACTGAGAACACATCGGGGGCGACGCTGACGGAAAGCTTCGCAATGTTGCCGACATCGGCTGTTTCCGGCTTTTATTTTGGCCATCCGGATACCAGCTATTTTGGTGTGGCGCGTGTTGGCGAAGATCAACTGGTGGATTATGCTGAACGGCGCGGCGTGGATCTGGAATTGGCGCGGCGCTGGTTGCGGCCAAATCTGGATTAAGCGCAAAAAGGGGGCGGGGCGCATGAAGGCAATCAAGATGTGGCGCCGATGGGGGATCGCCGGGCTAACCGGCTTTCTGTTGATCGCTGCCCCGTCTGCCATAGCGCAGCATAAGGCAGCAGGCAGCGCTGCTGCCGGGTCGCGAGCGGCCATGACCCAGCCTTTTTTGATCGTGGAAACGCGCAAAGGCTTTGCGACCCTGCAACAGGCAGTGGATGCCATTGGCACGGGGCGCGGCACGATCCGCATTGCATCGGGACGCTATCGGCAATGTGCGGTGCAACAGGCTGGCAGCATCAGCTATGTCGCCGCTGAGGCAGGCGGCGCGATTTTCGAGGCGGCGCTGTGCGAGGGCAGGGCGGCACTGCTGCTGCGCGGCACCGCTGCGCGCCTGGATGGGCTGGTTTTTCAGCATATGATGGCGGGAAAAGATGAAGCGCGATCCGCCACCGCTATCCTGCTGGAAAGCGGCAGTCTTAGCATTACCAACAGTCTGTTTCGCACCAGTGACGCGGCGCTTCAGACCGCAGATTTGGCCAATGTCACAGTGAATATCAGCCAAAGCAGCTTTTTGCGTTTGGGCCGCTGCCCATCAGGTGGCGCGGGCTGCTCCAGCGGGGTGACGCTGGGCCAGATTGCCCGCCTTCGATTGATATCCAGCTATTTTTCGGGCTCAGCGGGTGGCCCGCTCTTGTCGTCGCGTGCCAAAATATTGGATGCGGAGCATAATCGCTTTGAAGATGGCTCGGATGATCGCTCTGGCGATGCCGCCGCCGCGCCGATGCTGGCGTTGCCATCCGGCGCGGCAGGCCGCATTCGCCATAATGAATTTCTGCTGCATCGCGCCTCTTATGGCGTGCAAAGCGCGCTGATTGCGGTGGCCGAAGATGGGCGGGATAATGAATCGCGCGGATTGGTGATTGATGAAAATAGCGCGATCTGGGCGGCGCCTGATGATGGCCATGAAGATAATGCCCACAATGGCAGGAAGAGCGGGGCTGGGGCTTTGTTCGTTGCCAATTATAGCGGCGAGCCAGTGGCCGTTGGGCATAATGAATTGAGCGCTGGGATTGCGGCCTATCAACGGCCAACTGCCCCAGCGCGATAAAAGATATCGCCCGTCATTTTCATGCTTGGGCGATGGATAGCGGGTTTATGCTTCGCCGCGTGTTTCGATCAGCGATGCAGCCAGCGCTTCGGTTGGGGATTTCCCGCCCCACAACACAAATTGAAACACCGGATAAAAACGCTCACATTCATCAATCGCGCTGTCGATAAGTGTTTCTGCAAGATTTAACGACAGGTTGGCATCACTGCCCAACAACAGCCCATGGCGGAACAAGATGGTGCCGCTGCTGGACCATAGTTCAAAATGCCCCAGCCACAATTGCTCATTGATCAGTGCCAGCGCTTCATAGGCGGCGGCGCGCTTTTCCTCGACCACGCGAATATCGGGGAAAGCCAGCAACTGGATCACGCCATCGTCGGCGCGCCAGACAGCGCGCAGTTCATAGGTCGTCCAGCTGCCTTGAGCGGTGGCGACGATTTCCTCTTCGCTCACCAATTCATGGGGCCAGTCATGCGCCGCAAAATAAGATGCCAGCATCTCTATCGGGGCGGCATCATGGCCATCATCATCATCGTCGTACATCGTATCGCTCATGGCCATCTTATAGCAAAAGGCACGGCAAATGCGAGCCTGCGCATTGCCGTGCCTGAGGTCTGTTGGGGATTGATGCGGGGATAAGCCCAGCAAACGCCGGAGCCACCCCGCTGCGCGCCCTTATTCTGCGGTTGTATCGCCCGTTGCGGCGTCGCTATCCGCTGCGCCAGCTGCGGGAGCGGCGATGCCTTCCAGCTTATCGAGGCGCGCTTTCAGCGCATCGGCCTCGGTGCGGGCTTTGGCGGCCATTTCCTTCACCGCTTCAAATTCCTCGCGGCTGACAAAATCCAACGTGCCGATCCATTCTTTGGCCCGCTCGCGCATGGCAGCTTCAGCTTCACGACCCGCGCCGGCCACAGTGCCAGCGATGCCATTTACCAATTTGGCCAGATCGTCAAAAACGCGGTTTTCGCTTTGCATGATATTTTCCTTCGGGTGGGGAGAGGCCCCTGCATTATTTTGCTATTTGGGTGGTCGCAGCGTGCGGCACAAGGGTTTCCGCATCAGGATTGCGCTGTTCAATCTGATAATTGAGGATCGAGGCAAAGCTGAGCCAGATCATATAGGGCACCAGCAACCAAGCGGCCGCTTTGCGCACGGGGGCAACGGCAAAGATGGTCGCAATGGTGACCATCAGGATGAAAAGGATCAGATAAAGGCTCAATGTCACTTGATGAGCGCCAAAAAACAGCGGTGACCAAGCAAAGTTGGCGACCAGTTGCACCATGAACAAGATCAGCGCAAAGCCGCGTCCGCGCGCGCCGCGGGCATGGATGATCATCGCTAAGGACAGGCCGATCATGATATAGAGCAGCGGCCAGACAAGGCCGAAAGCCCAGCCTGGCGGCGTGAAATCCGGGCGATCAAGCGCCTGAAACCAAGCATTATTTTCGCTGCTGTTGGACAGATAGCCCATCAGGCTGCCGATGATGACGATCAGCGGCACACAGATTATCGCAATCCGCCAATAGGATGAGCGCGATGCTTGCGATGTTGTGATTCCGCGCATCAAAAATCCCCTGCCGCTAGCCGAACATCATGGAATTTGGGCGCAAAGCCCTGTTGGGTCAAGCCGCAGCCTTGGTTGCGGCAATCAGGAATTCCACATTGCCTTCCGGCCCCTTGATCGGGCTTTCCACAATGGTTTCAACGGCCCAGCCCTCGGCGATCAGCCAATCATGCACCGTGCTGCACACCCGTTCATGCACTGCGGCATCGCGGACCACGCCTTTTTTGCCCACTTCATGCCGTTCGGCCTCAAATTGGGGTTTGATCAGCGCGATCATCCGTGCCTGATCTGCCGCAAAGGACATGGGAACCGGCAAAATCTTGATCAGCGAGATGAAGCTGGCGTCACAGACGATTAAATCTATCGGTTCGGGAATATGATCCTTGGTGAGAATGCGGGCGCTTGTCTGTTCATGCACAATCACCCGATCATCCTGCCGCAATTTCCACGCCAGCTGGTTCGTGCCGCTATCCACGGCATAGACACGCGCTGCGCCGCGCGTCAGCATCACATCGGTGAAGCCGCCGGTGGAGGATCCCACATCCATCGCCACCGCGCCGCTGATATCCCAGCCCAGCGCCGTCAGCCCATGATCCAGCTTGATGCCCCCGCGTGAGACCCAGGGATGATCCCGGCCTTTCACAATCAGATCGGCATCCTCGGGCAGCGACTGGCCCGCCTTGTCCACCTTTCTGTCGCCAACATAGATTAATCCGGCGAGGATCAGGGCCTGTGCGCGGGTGCGGCTTTCGGCAAGGCCGCGATCCACCAGCAGTTGATCGGCGCGTTGCTTGGCCATGATTATGGGCGTCCTTTGGCTTGTTCGGCCGCTTTGGCCCGCTGAATCAGCAGGGAGGGGGTTAAGATTTGCGGCAGAATCTCAGGCTGTGTGGCGCCCGGTGCATACCAAAGATAAAGCGGCACGCTGTTGCGGCCATGGTCAGCCAATTTGCGCGTGATCACAGGATCGCCATTGGTCCAATCTGCCACCATCACCCGAACAGCAGCCGCACTCATCGCCTCGCTGACAGCGGCGCGGTGGATAGCGGCGGCTTCATTGGCTTTGCAGCTGAGGCACCAATCGGCGGTGAAATAAAGGAACACGGCATCGCCGCTATCGCGCGCCTCGGCCAGAGCGGCCTCGCTATAGGGGTTGGCGTTGCCGGACACGGGCCGCTCGGCCTGCGCCATTTTGATCCCGGCCAGCGCCGTTAGGCCGATGCAGGCGAGCGCTAGCACAGCCAATATCGCTTTGCGCGGCTGGCTGGCGGAGGATGTGCTTCGTGCCTGAGCCGCCCCCCATTGCCAAAGCAACAGAATGAATAGGGCCAATGCGGCAAGGGCATAGGCCATGATCGGCGCTTGGCCTGTTTGACGCCATAGCAGCCAGATCAGCGCCAGTGCGGTGAGGCCCATGGGAATTGCCATAATCTTGCGAAAGCGATCCATCCACAGGCCGGGCCGAGGCAGGCGGCGGCGCAGCGCGGGCAGGAAGCCAATGGCCAGAAAGGGCAGCGCTAGGCCAAAGCCCAGCCCGCCAAAGACGGGCAAAGCCGCCCAGAGGGGCAGCGCCAGCGTCGCGCCCAGTGCAGCGCCGAGCAGCGGCCCGCTGCAGGGGGTGGCGACAAAGGCCGCGAGCGCACCGGTCCAAAAACCGCCCGCCGCGCCGCTTTTGCGTGTCAGCGCATCGCCGCCGCCAAAGCTTGGCAGGGAAAAGAGGCCAGCCAGATTCAGCGTAATCGCGCTCGCCAGCAGCAACAACAGCAACACGCTCACCGGGTGCTGCAATTGAAACGCCCAGCCCACTTGTTCGCCGCCCGCGCGCAAAGCGAGCAGCGCTGCGCCCAAAAGCAAGGCTGTGGCCACAGCGCCAGCGGTATAGGCCAAGGCTTCAATGCGTGCATCCCGTGCATCGCCGCCGACGCGGGCCAGCGATAGCGCTTTCAGGCTGAGGATGGGGAAAACGCAGGGCATCAGATTCAGGATCAGCCCACCCAGCACCGCGCCCGCCAGCGCCGTCCAGAAAATCCATTTGTTTGATGATGTTGCTGCCGTTTTGATCGCTTCACCAGCGGGCGGAACCGCGCCCGGTTCGAAACGCAGCGACAGGCCGCGTCCGGCGGATGTTTTCAGCAGCGCATCGATTGCGCCAGTGCCATCCCCCTTGGCTTTCCATTCCACGATGATCTGCTGGCCGTTGCGGCTGAAGCGTTGCGGCGCGGCATAATCGGCGATGCCGGGGCTGGCGAGAAACAAATGCGGCGCATCGAGCGCGGCGCTATCTGGCAGGGGGATCGCAAAGCGCAGGGCATCTCCCTTGCGTTCCCAGCGGCCCTGTAAATCCAGCGGCCTGGGCAGGGCGGCCCGCCAATCGTCAAAGCGCGCACGATTTTCCGCGCTGATGTTGCCATCGCCTGCCTTCATCACGGCAGAAATGATCGCACGCTCAGGCACGCAGATCTTGTCGGTGCAGGCCAGCCAATTGGCGATGCCGCTGATCGTCAGATCGGTGCCCGGCGGCACATTGTTTGCGATTTGCACATCCGCCAGCAAAGCATAGGGATGTTCATACACATGATTCATCATGCCAAAGAGAATCAGCGCCTCTGGCACAGGATATTGCAGCGCCCCGATATGGACACCATCCGGCAGATTCCATTCTACCTCCATGCCGAAACCGGCATCGCCGCCATTGATCCAATAGCCATGCCAGCCTTCGGATGGCTGCATGGAAATGGCGGCCTGAAAGCTTTGCCCGGCGGCGGGTGTTGCTGTTTCCAGCACCAGCGAAGCATTGATATGAGTGGATTTTGCCGTGGCAGGGCTTGCCCCCATGATCAGAAGGGCGCAAAGCCCCAACAGCATGAAAACTGTCCGCTCGATCCCACGGATGATGGGAAGAATCATGTCTATCCTATTCGTCGGCTGAAGCTAACTGCTTAGCCATATAGGGTGGTTTTGATGAGAGGACAGCCCGTGCTGATGATCGCATAGGGAGATTTGGTTCGTGAAACTCAAACATCTTTCGTTGGCCGTGGCATTGGCGGCGTCTTCCATGGGCCTTGGTGGAGCGTTGGCGCAAACCGCAGCGCCGGTTCCCAGCCGCATCAACGCGCAGACACCAGCGCCCAAATTGATCATCATGATTTCGGTCGACCAATTTTCTGCTGATATTTTTTCTGAATATCGCGCCAGCTTCACGGATGGCATGGCGCGCATGACTGCTGGAGCGGTTTTCCCCGCGGGCTATCAGGCCCATGGCGCCACGGAAACCTGCCCCGGTCATAGTACGATTTTGACCGGCAGCCACCCAGCGCGGACCGGCATTGTCGCCAATCATTATTATGATTTGTCTGTCGGCCGCGATGATAAGCGGGTTTATTGCGCCGAGGATGAAAATGTTGCGGGCAGTTCTTCGGGCACCGGTAAATATGCGCCCTCTATTAACCATTTGCTGGTCCCTACCTTGGGTGACTGGATGAAGCAGGCAGACCCACGGGCACAGGTGGTATCCGTTGCGGGCAAGGATCGCTCTGCCATCATGATGGGTGGCCGCAAAGCCGATGAAACCTATTGGTTGGTGCCCAATGGGCTGACCAGCTATCCCGGCGTGGCTCTTTCCCCGGTTGCGGCCAAGGCTGGCGCGGCGATTGCGGCGGCGATTGCCCAGCCGCGCGATGCCCTGACGCTGCCTGCCGATTGTGCGGCCAAGGATATTGCCATTCCGCTGGACAATGGCCTGCATGTCGGCACCGGCCGGATGGTGCGCAAGGGCGGTGATTTTCGAGGCTTTTTGGCGTCGACAGAGGCGGATGGAGCGGTGCTGGCAACGGCGGCAGCGCTGCGCGAAGCGCGCAAGCTGGGCGAAGGGGATCAGACCGATCTGCTGATCATCGGCCTTTCCGCGACCGATTATGTTGGCCATGGCACCGGCACGGAAGGTGCAGAAATGTGCCTTCAGATGGCGGGGCTGGACCGGGAATTGGGGGCGTTTTTCGCCAAGTTGGATGCCACCGGCATTGATTATGTGGTGGGGCTGACGGCGGATCATGGCGGCCATGATATTCCCGAACGCAATCGCCAAAATGGCTGGCCAGAGGCGCAGCGGGTGGATCGCGCGCTGGATCCCAATGTGCTGGGCCAGCGGGTGGCGGAAATGCTCGGCCTGCCGCAACCTTTGCTTTATGGCGATAGCGGCGATTATTATCTATCCCGGGCGTTGACTCCGGCGCAGCGCAAGGCCGCGCTGGCTGAGATTTTGCCAACCCTGCGCGCGCATCCACAGGTGGAAGCGGTGGTCACGGCGGAGGAGTTGCAGCGGCACAGCATCAGCAAGCGCTCAGCCGACGTCTGGACATTGATGGACAAGCTGCGCGCATCCTATCATCCAGAACGCAGCGGCGATTTCATCATCGCGTTGAAACCACGCGTAACGCCTATTCCTGAAGCCGGGATCGGTTATGTCGCCACCCATGGATCGGTGTGGGATTATGACCGCCGCGTGCCGATGCTTTTTTGGCGCAAGGATATGGCAGGATTTGAGCAGCCCAATGCGGTGATGACGGTAGATATATTGCCGACTTTTGCGGCGTTGATCGGCCTAAAAATTGATCAAAATCAGATTGATGGCCGCTGCTTGGACCTGATTTCCGGTCCGGATGATAGCTGCCTTTAAATGGAAGATAGGCTTTATGAGTGAAGATTTGCAGGCCTTTTCAGGCCAATTGCTGCTGATCGGCTGCGGAAATATGGCCGGAGCGATGCTGGATCGCTGGTTGGCGGCTGGGATGAAGGCGAGGCAGGTGGCGATTGTCGATCCCTATGCGCAGCCGCGCGACGGGGTGGCGCTTTATGCCAAGCTTGAGGAATGGGCCGCAGCGGGCGGCCGGACCGATTGGGTGATGCTGGGGATGAAACCCCAGCAGCTGGGGGACGTGGCCGTCGAACTGGCTCCGCATATGAAGGATGGCACCCATTTGCTGTCGATCTTGGCCGGTGTGACGCTGGCCGATCTGGCTGCCCGCTTCCCGGTCGCACGTGCATATGTGCGGGCGTTGCCCAATCTGGCGGCCCGCATCGGCGCAGGGGTGACGGCGATTGCCAGCAGCGGCGAGCCGGAGGGCGATCAGATCATGGCGATGATGCAATCACTGGGTCAGGTGATAACGCTGGATGGCGATTCGCTGATGGATATCGTCACGGCGTTCACCGGCAGTGGGCCTGCTTTTGTTTTCCGCATGATCGAAGCTTATGCGGCGGCGGGCGAGCGATTGGGTCTGCCTGCGGATCAGGCGCTGGCCTTTGCCAATGCCACATTTGCCGGATCGGCTGCGCTGTTGGCGGATAGCGGCGAAAAGCCCGCCACGCTGATTGCGCAAGTCGCCAGCAAAGGCGGCACGACTCAGGCGGGGCTGGATGTGCTGGATCAGGATGGCCAATTGGGCCTGCTGCTGACCAATGTGTTGCGGGCGGCGCGCGATCGTGGCCGGGAATTGGCTGATATTGCGCGTGAAAATGGCTAAGCCGGGTTAAGGGGTGAAGGGCTGCGTCGCTGCCGGATGATCTGGCTCCTCTGCTGTGCCGCCCAGCGCCTTTGCTTTGGGGTAAGCCGAGGAATTTTATTTTGGCGGCTGGCCCAGCGCGATCATGCGGGGCCGATCCCGCACCGGCACCAGCGCTTCGCTCACTTGCCAAAAGCCCGTGACAGCCTGCTGCCCGGCATGGGTATAGGCCCGGCTCATGGCATCGCGCATGGCCTCGAAAATCTGTTTTTCCGCCATGCGTCCGGCGTCAGAAAGCCGCAATTCCTTATGCCGCCGGTCGCGATTTCCCGGGCGGGTGATCAGATAATCGCGCGCGTCCAAATCTTTTAAAACCCGGCCCAAGGATTGCTTGGTAATGCCCAAATAGGCCAGCAGATCGGCGATCGTCAGCCCCGGCTGGCGCGCGATAAAATAGAGCGCGCGATAATGGGCCCGCCCCAGCGCCTGTTCCTCCAGCCGCGCGTCGATGGAACGCCATAAGGAGGCATGGGCAAAAAACAGAAATTCAATGCCCCGGCGAACCTCTTCTTCGCGCAGAAACAGCGCGGAAGCAGCAGTGACTTGCGAAGGAAATTTTTCATCGGCCATATGCGATACCGTTGCGCCCGGCGTCAGGCTTTGGCAAGAGGCCGGATCACTGCCATTTTTGCATAACGGGTAAAATCCAATGTCGACACGCGCCTTCCATCAATTGCCTCACCCCAATCCGACTGCGGAGGATGTGCGGGCTGCGGCGATTGCGGACCCGGCATTTGGGCGTGTTTTTACCGATCATATGGTCTCCATCCGCTATTGCGAGGATAAGGGATGGCATGATGCTCAGGTGATGCCGCGCGGCCCGCTGATGCTCGATCCGGCGACGGCGGTGCTGCATTATGCACAGGAAATTTTTGAAGGGCTGAAAGCCTATCGGCTGGACGATGGCACGATGGCGCTGTTTCGGCCGGAAGCCAATGCGGCGCGCTTCAACGAAAGTGCCCGCCGCATGGCGATGGCGGAAATTCCCGAAGATATGTTTTTAGAAGCCGTCAAAGCGCTGGTGGCTGTCGACAAAAATTGGTTCCCACCCGTGGACGGCGGCGCGCTTTATCTGCGGCCCTTCATGTATGCCAGCGAAGTGTTTCTGGGTGTGAAGCCCGCATCGGAATATCATTTTCTTGTCATCGCTTCGCCGGTTGGAAATTATTTCAAATCTGGGGCTCCGGCGGTTTCGCTGTGGGTTTCGGAAGATTATACCCGTGCGGCACCCGGCGGCACCGGCGCGGCCAAATGCGGCGGAAATTATGCCGCCAGCTTGATCGCTCAGCAGGAAGCCATTGCGCAGGGCCATGATCAGGTTGTTTTTCTTGATGCCACGGAAAAGCGCTGGATCGAAGAATTGGGCGGCATGAATATGTTTTTCGTGTTTGATGATGGCAGCATCATCACGCCGCCGCTTTCGGGGACGATCCTGCCCGGCATCACACGCGATGCGATCATCACCTTGGCGCGTGGAGCGGGCCTGACAGTGCGGGAAGAAATGTATTCCATCGATCAGTGGCAGGCGGATGCGATCAGCGGCCGTCTGACGGAAAGCTTTGCTTGCGGCACGGCAGCGGTGGTGACGGCGGTGGGCAAGGTGACGCGCGGCGACACCAGCTTCACCATCGGCGCCGGCGGCCCCGGCCAGATCACCCAGCGCCTGAAAGATCAGCTGGTTGGCATTCAGCGCGGCAGTGTTGCTGATGATCATGGCTGGGTGATGAAGCTATAAAAGCAGGAAAGTTCAAATTCTTGGCATAAGGCGGCTTGCCAATTGTTAAGCAGGCGTTATAGACCCGCCTCGCACCGGCCTTTGGGGCGTCGCCAAGCGGTAAGGCAGCGGCTTTTGATGCCGCCATGCGCAGGTTCGAATCCTGCCGCCCCAGCCAGCCGGTGCTTTCCACATATTTTGAAACGATTGGCCGGGAGACGCGGCTAGGCACGGGACCGCCCTTTCAGGGACCGGGCCGAGGACGCCCTGCCAGTCCTTTGTCGCGGGTTGTGCAAGTTTTGATGGCAGGGTTAAGGAGGCAGGCTCAGAGCAGCCCTTAAAGCGAGTGTAGGTGGCTTGCTCTGCTTCTTCTGCGCCATCGTCTGACCGTCACGCGGCGATTATGTTCTGATTCGGGTCCATATTTTGGTGCGGCAGAAAAAGGCGACGCAGCCTTTCACTTCCAGCCTATCTGACGGCAGCAATTTTAATTCGGTGCGATGGGCGGTGTCGCCTGATTCGGGGTCATAGGCGCGCCCGCCTTTGTATCGCGTTGGGCCGCCCTGCACCGCTTCCAGCACCACCAGATTTTTCAGCTTGCGGCTACGCAGGTTGGCGCTGCGATTATTTTCATCGCGCAAATCAGGATTGCGGCGCAGCCCCGTGGCATCGACAAGCTTTCCGCAATAGCTTGCGCCGCATCGAGAAATTTGGACCTTCCCGCCCTCAACACCGGTATCCCAAAGGCCGATGATGGGCGCGCCGCTGTCAGCAGGCTGGGCGGTGGCGGCTGAACCCATGATCAAGGCCATAGCGGCCATGGTAGACATGGCAGCCATGGCGATGGGGCGATAGGATTTGGGAGCGGCTGCGCGTTTGTTGGACATCATGCGGGGCTCTCCTGCGGCAAGGCGTTGGGAAGCGAGGCTAGCGCATCCTGCAGCAAGGCGCGATCATCTTGATCCCAAGGATGGAAGCTGGGACGCAAATAGCTGGGGATGCTGGCCAGAAGATGGCGCATCAATCCATCCCGATTGTAGAGGAAGGGCAGCAGTTTTTTCCATGTGGCCCAATTGTGCAAGCCATCCTGACGCAGCAAATCAGCGGTATTTTTATAGATGACATAATGAAAGCGCAGGGTGGTGACGAGCATCACCGCGCAGCGTTGCAGCCAGCGGCGCAAGCCAGACATATTGCGTGTCGCCAGCAAATATGTGTCGAACGCCACGGCCTTATGCTCAATTTCCTCGATAGAGTGCCACCGCCATAAATCCCGTGCCTCTGGCGTCGCTCCGCCAAAGGTGGTGGGGTTGGCAAGCGCATGTTGGGCGAGGGCCGCTGTATAATGTTCCAGGGCGCAGGTTGCCGCCAATTGATGGGTTGGGGAGCGCCGCTTGGCCCATGCTATGGTGGCGCGCACCCGATCCTCCAGCCCACCGATTTTATATCCGGCGTCCTCTGCCTGCCGGTTGAACACAATATGTTCGCGGCTGTGCATCGATTCTTGATAAAGAAAATCATCAATTTGCTGACGCAGCGGTTGGGAGGCCTGATCGCGATAATAGCGAACGGCGGTCATGAAGAATTTCTCGCCAAGCGGGAAGGTAGCCGAGAGGGCGTTAAAGAAAGCGGTGCGCCCGGCATCATTGCTATGCCACCAGCGCGGGGGCGGATTGTCGCGGCCGAATTTCATATCCCGTTTTTCGATCCGTAGGTCCGCAGGGGTGGTGCGATCTAAGGTCATTCTTGATTCCTTATGGGTCATGACATTAACATCAATGTCTATATAGAAAATGACCTATCCCGACAAGAAAAATATTGGGCGCGCTCTGGCCTTTCAAATATTTTGGCTAGTACAAGCGGTGGGCAAGAAAAAACCGCCCCTTCTGCCGGGGCAAAAGAGGCGGTTTCCAATGTGCTGAGCGAAGGGCTGATTAAGCGGCCATCGCCTTTTCCAGATTTTCCACAATCGCTTCAAAGAAGCCTTCCGTGGTCAACCAATTCTGCTCTGGGCCGATCAGCAGCGCCAGATCCTTGGTCATCTTGCCGCTTTCCACGGTTTCCACGCAGACGCGCTCCAGAGTCTCGGCAAATTGCGTGACTTCGGGGGTGCCATCCAGCGTGCCGCGATGCTTCAGGCCGCCGGTCCATGCAAAGATGGATGCGATGGGGTTGGTCGAGGTCGCCTTGCCCTGCTGGTGCATACGATAGTGGCGGGTCACCGTGCCATGCGCGGCTTCCGATTCCACCGTATTGCCATCCGGGGTCATCAAAATGCTCTTCATCAGGCCCAGCGAACCAAAGCCCTGCGCAACCGTATCCGACTGCACGTCGCCATCATAGTTTTTGCAGGCCCAAACGAACTTGCCCGACCATTTCAGCGCCGAAGCGACCATATCGTCGATCAGGCGATGCTCATAGGTGATGCCGAGTTCTTCGAATTTTTCCTTGAACTCATTCTGATAAATTTCTTCAAACAGATCTTTGAAGCGGCCATCATAGGCTTTCATGATCGTGTTCTTGGTCGACAGATAGACGGGCCAACGGCGCGCAATGCCATAATTCATGCTGGCACGCGCAAAATCGCGGATCGAATCATCCAGATTATACATGGCCATCGCCACGCCGGATGATGGGAATTGGAACACTTCCTCATCGATCATCTGGCCATCTTCGCCTTCGAAAACGAGGCGCAGCTTGCCGGGGCCGGGGACGCGGAAATCGGTAGCGCGATATTGGTCACCAAATGCGTGACGACCCACCACGATAGGATCGGTCCAGCCGGGAACCAGACGGGGAACATTCTGGATCACGATTGGTTCGCGAAACACAACGCCGCCCAGAATGTTGCGGATGGTGCCGTTGGGCGATTTCCACATTTTCTTCAGGCCGAATTCTTCGACGCGCGCTTCATCAGGTGTGATGGTTGCACATTTGACGCCAACGCCATGTTTACGAATGGCATTGGCTGCATCAACGGTGATTTTATCATCGGTGCGATCGCGCTCTTCGATGCTCAAATCATAATAGTGCAGATCGACATCAAGATATGGCAGGATCAGCCGTTCGCGGATCCACTGCCAGATGATGCGGGTCATTTCATCGCCGTCCAGTTCGACGACTGGATTGGCTACTTTGATCTTGCCCATATTTCAATGCGCCTTTTCTTTGGGGAGTGAAGCTGAAGGCGCCTTAGGGAAAGTAGCGCCATTGTTCAACTCTCGTCACGGCTCCGCGCGAGCCCATGGTCTGCCTGCTTTGTCATCAAGGCCGGAAAAAGCGCGAATAGCACATGCGTTATCCATTGTCAGTTGCGGCACGGCTCCTTACACATGCGGCCATGTCCACAGTAATATCTTCGAACCGGCCCGGTGGCGGTATCAAATGGCGATGGCCTTCCATTCATACGGAGGGGCGCAAATTCGTGCTGATTGCAGGGATCGTCACCCTGTGTTTCTGGCTGTTGGGATGGTTTATCGTTGGCTGGCTGATGCTGGGCGTAACCATCTGGGTGGCTTCATTTTTCCGCGATCCTGTGCGGGTTACGCCGCTGGGCGATGATCTGATCATTGCGCCCGCCGATGGCCTGATCACCCAAATATCCGATGTGCCGCCGCCGCCTGAGCTGATCGGCCCTGATGGCTTGAGCGATGCCAAAATGCTGCGCGTTTCCATTTTTATGAGCGTGTTTGATGTTCATATCAATCGCAGTCCGATCTCTGGATCGGTGAAAAAAATCGCTTATATTCCCGGCAAGTTTTTGAATGCCGATCTGGATAAGGCCAGTGAGGAAAATGAGCGGCAGCATTTTCTGGTGGAGCGGGCCGACGGGGTTCGGGTGGGGTTCACCCAAATTGCCGGGCTGGTTGCGCGCCGCATTTTGCCGTTGGTGAGCGTGGATGCGTCGTTGGTCGCAGGGCAGCGCGTGGGCCTGATTCGTTTTGGCAGCCGGGTTGATGTCTATCTGCCCGCGGGAACAACTCCGCAGGTTTTGCTAGGCCAGCGGACGCTGGCGGGTGAGACGATTATCGGTCGCATCGGCGAGGCCCCGATTATTGATGGATCGGGGCAGTAAGGCATGGCCGTGGCGCCCCATGAACCCCAGCCGGTGATGACAGCGGCGGCGCACCGATCCGGTGGATTATCGCTGCGGGCTTTTCCGCCCAATGCCATCACCGCTCTGGCGCTGTGCTTCGGCTTAACCGGGGTGCGCTTTGCTATTGGCGAAGAATGGGAAATGGCGATGGCGGCCATCCTGTTTGCGGGTGTGTTGGATGGGCTTGATGGGCGTATTGCACGGCTGCTGCGGGCCCAGAGCCGTTTTGGCGCTGAGCTCGATTCGCTGTCGGATGTGATTGCTTTCGGGGTGGCGCCAGCGATGCTGCTCTTTCTTTGGTCGCTGCAATATGCGCCGAAATTCGGCTGGGTTGCAGCGCTTGCGTTGGCCGTGTGTTGTGCTTTGCGTCTGGCACGTTTTAACAGCCGGCTGGATGCAGAGGTTCAGCCCCATAAATCGGCTGGTTTTCTAACCGGAATTCCAGCGCCCGCCGCAGCTGGTCTGGCATTTGTGCCCATTTATCTGTGGGTCGTGACGGGTGATACGCTTTTTCGCCAATGGTATTTTGTAATGCCATGGACGCTGGCGATTGCCGCCCTGATGATTTCAGCCATCCCCACCTTCACATGGGGATCGATCCGTTTGCGGCCGGCGTGGCGTTTGTTTGCGCTGGCGGGTGTCGGCCTGTTGGGTGCAGCGCTGATGACGGCACCCTGGCACAGCTTGCTGGGCCTTTGCGCGGCCTATCTCATCAGCTTGCCGATGGGCCTGATCAGCTATGCCCGAGTTAAGCGGCGCGGCTAAATTGCGGCTGGGCTGATGCAAGGCTGCGACGCGGGCTGAGGCGCCGAGAAGCGCGAGGCAGTGGCAGCAATTGGGGCAGCATCTGGGCTGCTGGGCTATTTTCCGGTGTTGGTGTTATTGGAAAGGCGCCGCGACCGATAAGGGCGGACCAAATGGCCGCCTGATTATTTTTCAACATAGCGAGAATCGCGCCTGCACTGGTCAGTGCGGCGACAGCAAAGAGAAGCGATGTGGCGATCTGAAACATTGACTTGCCCTTCCGATATCCTCAAGCTTCACCAGTCGATGAAGTGACGGGTCATCTGTCGATCTTGTTTCATGTTCTTCATTTGTTCTCAAGGCTTTTTCCGCACATTGCTGCGCCTATTTGACTAAGCCTTTGGAATATTTTTCATTTTATTTTGATAATATCGCGTGCTCGGCTCGAGTTTTCGGCTTCTGTTCGTCTGTTGAACGGAAAAATGCGAAATTCCGGGTGATGGCGATTCGGCCTTTGGGCTGATATTTCCTGACCTATTTCCCTAGCTTCTATCTTGCCAAGCATAGCAATTCGCGGTAACGGCGCGACCATTCCACATGGAAGGCGCACATACCGGTGCCCGGTCGCGGCTTTAAGCAGCAGGCCAGGTTCTTGCTTTCCAGAGGACGAACCGGAAGGAGAAAAGACTATGGCGGCACCTGTCGTCTCGATGCAGAATCTTATCGAAGCTGGCGCCCATTTCGGCCACCAGACCCACCGTTGGAACCCGCGCATGAAGCCGTATATCTTCGGCGCACGCAACGGCATTCATATTCTTGACCTGTCGCAGACTGTGCCGCTTTTTGCGCGCGCGCTGGATTTTGTGGCTGCCACCGCAGCTGCGGGCGGCAAGGTGTTGTTTGTTGGAACCAAGCGCCAGGCGCAGGGGCCGATTGCCGACGCAGCACGCGCTTCGGGTCAGCATTTCGTGAATCACCGCTGGTTGGGCGGAATGCTCACCAACTGGAAGACCATCTCTGGTTCGATCAAGCGTTTGAAGACGCTGGAAGAGCAGCTTTCGGGTGACACGTCGGGCCTGACCAAGAAGGAAGTTCTGAACAAAACGCGCGAGCGTGATAAATTGGAACTGAGCCTGGGCGGCATCCGTGACATGGGCGGCATTCCTGACGTGATGTTCGTGATCGACGCGAACAAGGAAGAATTGGCTATCAAGGAAGCCAATGTGCTTGGCATTCCCGTGGTTGCCGTTTTGGATTCGAACGTGTCGCCACAGGGCATCGCATTCCCCGTTCCTGCCAATGATGACGCGGCACGCGCCATTCGCCTTTATTGCGATGCCATTGCACAGGCGGCAACGCGCGGCGGCCAGCAGGCCCGCGCCGACAGCGGCGAAGATCTGGGCGCGGCGATTGAGCCCGTTGCAGAAGCGGCGATTGTTGCAGACGCTTCCACCGAAGCGTAATTTTTGATGAATATTGGCGGGGCGGACCGGCGCATGGTCGCGGGTTCGGCCCCGTCATTATTTTGACTTATCGCACCGCCATGCGCGCGGTGCTGGTGGCGGAAGTTTTTTAACATTCCGCCTTTTTTGGAAAGGATTGGCTCAATGGCTGAGATTACGGCAGCTCTCGTCAAGGAACTGCGCGACCGTACGGGCGCAGGCATGATGGATTGCAAAAAGGCGCTCGCTGAAAATAACGGTGACGTTGAAGCCTCGATCGACTGGTTGCGGACCAAGGGTCTGGCAGCGGCGGCCAAGAAGGCCGGTCGCGTTGCCGCAGAAGGTCTGGTTGGCGTTGCCGCTGAAGGCACGCGCGGCGCGCTGGTGGAAATCAACAGCGAAACCGACTTCGTTGCCAAGAATGAACAGTTCCAAGCTTTTGTTCGCGACGTGACCAAAGTTGCTCTGGATGGCGGCATCAGCGACATCGACAGCTTGGCCGCTGCCACCTATCCGACGGGCGGCACTGTTGCGGATGCGCTGACGCAGAATATCGCCACCATTGGTGAAAACCAATCGCTGCGCCGTTCGTCGATCGTTTCGGTCGAATCGGGTGTTGTTGCTGGCTATGTTCACAATGCGGCTGCGGCTGGCATGGGCAAGATCGGCGTGTTGGTTGCTCTGGAATCGACCGCAAGCGGCGACGCTCTGGAAGCCTTGGGCAAGCAAATCGCCATGCATGTGGCGGCTGCAAACCCGCTGGCGCTGAATGGCGATGATCTGGATGCGGATCTGGTTGCGCGTGAACGTGCGATTGCCGAAGAAAAGGCTGCTGAATCGGGCAAGCCTGCTGAAATCGTTGCCAAGATGGTGGACGGCGCGATTGCGAAATATCGCAAGGAAAATGCTTTGCTGTCGCAATTGTTCGTCATGGACGGCAAGACCCCTGTGGCAGAAGTTATCGCCGCTGCTGGTAAGGATGTTGGCGCGACCATCACCTTGACGCAGTTCGTGCGTTTCCAGCTGGGTGACGGCATCGAAAAGGAAGAAAGCGATTTTGCGGCGGAAGTCGCCAAGGTTGCTGGCGCCTAATTAACGAATATGGACTGATGCGCAGCATTTTATGCGCTTCAGTCCGCTTGGCAATGGCGCGCGCCCGCTTTAGGGTGCGCGCCATTCGCCTGTTTAACCACTTGAAGGACGCACGGAAACCATGAGCCTGCCTGACATGAAACGCATTTTGCTGAAGCTGTCGGGAGAGGCGCTGATGGGTGCCACGCCATTTGGCATTGATCCGCAGACCGTGGCCGATATGGCGGCAGAGGTGAAGGAAGCGAAAGATCGCGGCCTAGAAATCTGCCTCGTTATCGGCGGCGGCAATATTTTCCGTGGCATGGCGGGCGCGGCCAAGGGGATGGACCGCGCACAGGCCGATTATATGGGCATGTTGGCCACGGTGATGAACGCGCTGGCGATGCAAAATGCGCTGGAGCAATTGGGCGTCGAAACCCGCGTGCAATCCGCCATTGAAATGGACAAGGTTTGCGAACCCGTGATCCGCCGCCGTGCGGAACGCCATATGGAAAAGGGCCGTGTGGTGATTTTTGCGGCGGGCGTGGGCGCGCCTTATTTCACAACCGATAGCGGGGCTGCTCTGCGCGCTGCTGAAATGAAATGCGATGCGTTGCTGAAAGGCACCAGCGTCGATGGTGTTTATAATGCCGACCCCAAAAAAGACCCCGCCGCTGTGCGTTATGAAACGCTCAGCTTCGACCGCGTGTTGGCTGATAACCTCAAGGTTATGGACGCCAGCGCCGTGGCTTTGTGCCGCGATAATCAAATTCCGATTGTGGTGTTCAATATTCGTGAACCCGGCAATCTTGCCCGCGTTTTGACCGGCGATGGTGTGGCCACTGTCGTTCATGGCAACGCTTGACCCGATTTAGAGAGGAAAAATTCATGGCGAAATATGACAAGGCCGATCTGGAGCGCCGGATGAATGGTGCTTTGGAATCCCTGAAATCGGATTTTGCCGGTCTGCGCACCGGCCGTGCCCATGCGGCGCTGCTCGATCCTGTTGTCGTTGATGTCTATGGATCGAATATGCCGCTGAATCAGGTGGCGTCGGTATCGGTGCCGGAGCCGCGGATGTTGGCGGTGCAGGTTTGGGATAAATCCTCGGTCAATGCCGTGGAAAAAGCGATTCGCTCCGCTGGACTGGGCTTGAATCCGATCACGGATGGTCAATTGCTGCGCTTACCCATTCCAGAAATGACGACAGAGCGCCGCAAGGAATTGTCGAAGCTGGCTGGTCAATATGCGGAAAAAGCGCGTGTCGCCGTGCGCAATGTGCGCCGCGATGGCATGGATGCACTGAAGCAGGACGAGAATAAAAAAGAAATCAGCGAAGATGATCGCAAGCGTTCGGAAACAGATGTGCAGAAAATCACCGACGCTGTGATCGCAGATATTGATGCCGCCGCTGCCGCCAAGGAAAAGGAAATATTGGGCTGAAGAAGTGGAGCGGAAATTCGTTAAAGGCTTTCGATAGGGTTTTACGAATTTTCACTATAGCGAGCTGCGGATGAAAAGTGGCTTCGGGCTCTGCGCGCCCTGCGGATGATGCGGGGCCATATTTCGGAACGTCATGGTTACAGATCAACCCTCCCAAGCCCGTCATGTTGCCATCATCATGGATGGCAATGGGCGTTGGGCCAAGAAGCGCTTTCTGCCGCGCGCTGCCGGGCATCGTGCGGGGGTTGATACCGTGCGCAAGATCGTCCGCAGCGCAGGCGAAATGGGCATAGAGGCTTTGACTCTTTATGCCTTTTCTTCGGAAAATTGGAAGCGACCCGAAGAAGAGGTCAGCGATCTGATGAACCTGATGAAACGCTTTATTCAAAGCGATTTGGATGAATTTATTGCCCATGATGTGCGGCTGAAAATCATCGGTGATTGGCGCGGCCTTGCCCCCGATGTGGTGGCATTGCTGGAAGATGCGTTGGAACGAACCGCCCATGGCCGCCGCATCACTTTGGCGGTTGCGCTCAACTATGGGGCGCAGGATGAACTGGTGCGCGCGGCGAAGGCCGCCGCCGCCGCTGGCGAGATTAGCGCGCAAAGCCTGGGCGCGCATCTCGACACGGCGGATCTGCCGCCGCTTGATCTGTTGATTCGCACATCCGGCGAAGTGCGATTGTCGAATTTCCTGCTGTGGCAGGCAGCATATGCTGAGCTATATTTCACAGATCGGCTATGGCCCGATTTCTCGCCTGCCGATTTGCAGCAGGCGCTGGATCATTTTGCACGGCGGGATCGCCGTTATGGAGGTTTGTGATGACGGCCGCAGCGGCAAAATCTGATCTGATGGTGCGCGCAGGCTCGGCGCTGGTGATGTTTGCCATTGCGGGTGTTGCGCTCTGGCTGGGCGGCATCGCTTTTGCGCTGTTGCTGCTGATCGTCGGCGCTTTGGTGCTGGTCGAATTTTTTGGGCTGATGCAGCGGATGAGCGTGGGGGCGGGGCTGGCGCTGTTGCTGCGCATCGCGGGGCCAATCTGCGTGTTGGTCGCCGTCGCGGGTCTTTGGTATGTGCGCGAGGCTTTGGGCATGACTGCGGCGCTGTGGATATTGGGCATGGTCTGGGCCACCGATATCGGCGCTTATGCTGCCGGGCGGGCCTTTGGTGGGGCGCGATTGGCGCCCGCGATCAGCCCCGGGAAAACATGGTCGGGCCTGTTTGGCGGCATGATTGCGGCGCTGGTCGCCAGCGCCACCATTGGCGATCGGGCGGGTATCGCTGGCGTGCCGCTGTGGATCGGCCTGTTCATGGGCTTGATCGCGCAAATGGGGGATCTGGGGCAAAGCTGGATGAAAAGGCGCGCTGGCGTGAAAGATAGCGGCAAGCTGATCCCGGGCCATGGCGGCGCCTTTGACCGCGTTGATGGTCTGATTCCGGTGGCGTTTTTGCTGGGCCTGATGGCCTATGCTGGCCTGATTACGGCGCGGGCAGGGGGTTGATCTGATGCGCTGCCTCTCGCTTTTCGGCGCCACTGGATCGGTTGGCCAGTCGACGCTGGATCTGATTCGGCGTGAGCGGGCGGGATGGCGGATCAGCGTGTTGACCGCGCATAGTGATGTGGCGCAACTGGCCGCACTGGCGCGGGAATTTCAGGTCGATGTGGCGGTGATCGCGGATGCGGATCGCTATGCCGAATTGAAAGATTTGCTGGCAGGTAGCGGCATCGAGGCGGCGGCGGGCGCAGCGGCTTTGGTCGAGGCAGCGAAGCGCCCCACCGATTTGGTGGTGGCCGCGATTGTTGGCATCGCGGGCCTGGCGCCAACGATGGCGGCGCTGGAGGCGGGCCATGATGTGGCGCTGGCCAATAAGGAATCGCTGGTCTCCGCAGGCGGATTGATGACGCAGGTGGCCGCCGCATCGGGCGCCACCATCCTGCCGATTGATTCCGAGCATAATGCCATTTTTCAATGTCTCGCCGGTGGCCGGATTGACGATGTGCGGCGGATTATCCTGACTGCATCAGGTGGGCCTTTTCGCACCAACAGCGCGGAAGAGACGGCGCGCATGACTCCGGCGCAGGCGGTGGCCCATCCCAATTGGTCAATGGGCGCCAAAATTAGCGTCGATAGCGCGACGATGATGAACAAGGGGCTGGAACTGATCGAGGCGCATCATCTGTTTCCGGTTGGCCTCGATCGGATCGAGATTCTGGTCCATCCGCAGTCGGTGATCCACAGTCTGGTGGAATTTAAGGATCGCTCGACATTGGCGCAGTTGGGATCGCCGGATATGCGCATTCCCATCGCCAGCGCTTTGGCCTGGCCGCAGCGGATGGAAACCAGTTGCGCGCCGCTGGATCTGGCCCAGATTGGCAGGCTGGATTTTGAAGCGCCGGATGAAGTGCGCTTCCCGGCCACGGCGCTTTGCCGCGCCGCCATTGGGGAAGGGGGTGCCCGCCCGGCGCAGCTCAACGCCGCCAATGAAGTGGCGGTGGCGGCCTTTCTGGCTGGCAAAATCGGTTTCACCGCGATTGTTGATCTGGTGCGTCATGTGATGGAGGCGCACGCGCCTGTTGTGCCGACCAGCCTTTCTGACATATTCAGTGTGGACGGCGCATCACGGCGTCATGCGCAGCTTTTATTGGATGACCATGCCCATGCTTGAAAATCCCGGTGTTTTGCTGACTATTCTGGCTTTTCTGCTGGTGCTCGGGCCGCTGATCTTCGTGCATGAATATGGCCATTATATCGTGGGGCGCTGGTGCGGGGTGAAAGCGGATGTCTTCTCCATCGGCTTTGGTCGCAAGATCATCAGCTGGCAGGATAAGCGCGGCACAGATTGGAAAATTGGCTGGCTGCCACTGGGCGGCTATGTGCAGTTTGCTGGGGATCGCGATGCCGCCAGTCGGCCCGGTCAGGATTGGCAACAGCTTTCGAGTGCGGAGCAGGCGCACAGCTTTCCCGCGCAGCCGGTGTGGAAACGGGCCGCGATTGTGGCCGCAGGGCCGGTGACCAATTTCCTGTTCGCCATTTTGATTCTTGCAGGCTTTGCATGGCTGAACGGCACCCCGACCACACCGCCGATTGCCGGGCAGGTGATGGAAGATTCTGCGGCGGCCAAAGCGGGCATTCGCGAGGGCGATCATATCCTGTCGATTGATGGCCGCGCGATGAAGCTGTTTACCGATATTCCGATGGCGGTCGCGCATCGCCCCAATGAACGGATGGAGGTGCGCATCCGCCGCGCCAATGGCGAGGAACAGAGCGTGGCGCTGACGCCGCAATTGGTCAGCTCCACCGATCAGTTCGGCAATGTTCATGAACGCGGCGTGATCGGCGTTCAGGCGGGTCAGGTGGTGTTTGAAAAAGTGTCGCTGATTGAGGCGCCATGGATTGCGATGCGCCAGACCGGCCAGATCGTGCAACAGACTTTTGATGTGATGGGGCAGCTGTTCACCGGCAACCGTTCGGTGAAGGATATGAGCGGCCCGTTGAAGATCGCCAAAATCTCTGGCGAGGCGGCGAGCATGGGCGCGGCATCGCTGGTTTTTCTGGCTGCGCTGATTTCCATCAATCTGGGGTTCATCAATTTGCTACCATTACCCATGCTGGATGGTGGTCATTTGCTATTTTACGCTTATGAAGCGATCCGAAGGCGCCCCGTGCCTGTTTTGGCGCAGGAGTGGGCGTTTCGCTTTGGTTTCGCAGCGATTATCACTTTGATGGTCGTCGTGACTTTCAATGATTTGGGCTCATTTGGTCTTTGGGATCGGATCGTTCGCTTGATTGGATAGCCTGACTGAGGCAGGAGATGCACGGGCACGCCGTTCGGTGGGCCGTGCTTGATAGAAATTTTGCGGGATGAGCAGCGTGGCAGCACAGAAAAAATCGGCCTCAGTGCAATTGTCGGCCCTTCTTTTGGGGGGAACGATGCTGACCTGGCCTGCGGCACCCTTGATGGCGCAAACCGCCACGGTTCCGGTGGTTGCTCCCGTTGCTGTGGCACCGGCCTCGAAAATCCAGTCTATCACCATCACGGGCAATCAGCGGCTCGAGGCGCAAACCATTCTTTCCTATCTGCGCCTGCGGGTGGGGGAGAATTATGATCGCTCGGTGCTGGATCAGGCGCTGAAAGATCTGGCCGCCACCGAATTGTTCAAAGATTATCAGATCACCGATAACAATGGCGCGTTGATTATCGAAGTGGTGGAAAACCCCGTGATCAACCGTGTGTTGCTGGAAGGCAATAAGCGCCTGAAAGAAGATAAGCTGCGGCCCGAGATTAAATTGGCACCGCGCCAAATTTACACACGATCCAAAGTGCGCGCCGATGTGGCCCGGATTATCGAGCTTTATAAACGACAGGGCCGCTTCGCCGCGACGGTGGAGCCGAAGATGGTGCAGCTGGATCAAAACCGCGTCGATGTGGTGTTTGAGATCACCGAGGGGCCGAAGTCCAAAGTTCGCCAGATCAATATTGTCGGCAATGAAAAGTTTAAGGACGGCAAGCTGAAGGGCGAAATGGCCACCAAGCAGACCGGCCTGATGACGATGCTGTCGTCCAACACCAGCTATGATCCGGATCGTCTGGCTTATGACCAGCAGAAGCTGCGCCTTTTCTATCTGGAAAATGGCTATGCCGATTTCCGGGTGATTTCGGCGGTCGCGGAATTGACCAGCAACAATCAGGATTTCATCATCACCTATGTGGTGGAAGAGGGTGAGCGCTATAAATTCGGCGATATTGAGGTGGAAAGCGAATTGCGCGATTTCCAGCCCGAAACGCTGAAAGCCATGTTGCCGATGAAATCGGGCGACTGGTATGATGCAAAGCTGGTGGAAGATACGGTCGAAAGCCTCAGCGAGACGGCGGGTCTGTTTGGCTATGCCTTTGCCGACATCAATCCCGATTTCCGCCGCGATCCCGAAACCCGCACGATGTCGATCAGCTTCAACGTCAGCGAAACACCGCGAACCTATGTCGAGCGGATCGATGTGAACGGCAACACGCTGACCCATGATAAGGTGGTGCGCCGCGAATTCCGTCTGAATGAAGGCGATGCGTTTAACAGTTTTGGTATCAAGCGCACGGAAAACCGCATCAACAGTCTGGGCTATTTTCAGGAACGGCTGGCGATTGATCGCAAGGAAGGCACGACGCCGGATCGCATCATTTTGGAAACCAATGTTCAGGAAAAGCCAACGGGCGAATTGTCGCTTTCGGCGGGCTTCTCCTCCATCGAGAATTTTCTGGTGCAAGGCTCGATTCGTCAGCGGAACTTCCGCGGGCTGGGGCAGCAATTGTCGGCTTCGGTCAATTACAGCAGCTATTCCAAATCCATCGAATTGGGCTTCACTGAACCTTATTTATTTGATCGCAACATCTCGCTGGGCGGCAGCGTCTATCGCCGTGATTTGAACAGCTTCCAATTTGGCCTCAACAATGAACGCCGCACGACATTTGAGCAGGTGACCACGGGTTTCCAGGTTAATGCCGGTGTGCCGTTAACCGAATTTATGAGCTTTTTCGCGCGTTACAGCTTAAACTTTGATGATGTGTCGCTGAGCCGGGATTATTATTTTGGCGATGATTGCGATCCGTTGGTGGCGGGCCGTTATCTTTGCGATGCCATTGGCAAGCGCACGACATCATTGATCGGCTATACATGGGCTTTTGACAATCGCGACAATCGCATGCGGCCGACACGCGGCCAGTCGCTGAGCATTAGTCAGGATTTTGCCGGCCTTGGCGGCAATGTGAAATATGTCCGCACCCGTTTGAACGCGACCAAGCATTTCCGTCTGACAGGCCAGTTCATTCTGAATCTGTCTGCCGAGGGTGGCTATATCCACCCGCTGGGCAACAATACGGGCGTGCCCGGATCGGATAAGGTGCGCTTGACGGACCGCTTCTTCTTGGGCGAGCCGCAGATGCGCGGTTTTGATATTCGCGGCGTTGGCCCGCGTGTGATTCGCTATCCCAATGTGGATTTGAGCGACCCGAATAATCCGATTCTCGATATGAACCGCAAAGCAACTTATGACGATGCGCTGGGTGGTCGGGCCTATTATATGGGCCGCGCGGAAATAGATATTCCGCTGGGGTCGGGCGCCAAGGAATTGGGCCTTCGTCCCTCGATTTTCCTTGATGTTGGTTCGGTGTGGAGCGTGAAGCGCCCGAATCTGACAACACTGGAATATTTCACAGAAAAAGATCAGACAGCGGCTGGCTTTGGCCAGATTAAATATCGTTGCCGCAATGCCTCCACGCAAAGCGCGCCTTTTGCCGAAGAAACTTTTGACGGCAGCGGCAATTCGCTGGGCTTCATGACCTGTGATACGGCCAATGGATTTCTTCCGCTGGCACCATTCGAAGAGCGTTTTTATGGCGACACATGGATGCCGCGCGTTTCGCTGGGGGCGGGCGTGAACTGGAACTCTCCCTTCGGTCCTTTCCGGATCGACTTCGCTTATGCTCTTCGCAAGGAAGAGGGCGATGATACAAAACGATTCTCATTCAACGTAGGAACCCAATTCTGATGAAAAAACTTCTTGTTGCCTCGGCGTTGGCTGTTGCCACGCTGTCTGTTTCGCCGATGCTGGCAGCCCCTGCGATTGCGCAGGCCAAGGCTGTGGCCGTGGCCGATGTGCGCGTAGCTGCGGCGCGTTCCAACGCCTTTACGGTGGCGTCGCAACAGATCCAGACCACGCATAAAGCCACCATCGATCAGCAACAGGCCCGCGGCCAGACGCTGCAAGCAGAAATGAATGTGCTGATCGCGAAATATAATGAAGAAGCGCGCAAGAGCCCGCAAAATCAGACCACGCTTCAGGCCGCAGCCAAGGCCGTGCAGGATAAGCGTCAGGCTGCTGGCGAAGAGCTGCAGCGCATTGGCGCACCTGTGGAATTGGCGCTGGCCTATGTCGAAGATCAGATCAGCGTGCGGATGAATGAAGCGATTCGCGGCGCGATGACGGCCCACAAAATCGATCTTTTGCTGCAGCCAGATGCTGTTTTGGCCCGCGAAAACAATGTTGATATCACCGATGCGGTGGTGGCCGAGCTGAACCGCTTGCTGCCCAATGTGACGATCACGCCGCCCGCTGGCTATGAGCCCGGCCAATTGGTGCAGCAGCGCAACCAGCAGATGCAGGATCAGGCCCGCGCTGCGGCACAGCCTGCCGCGAATCAGGCTGGTGGCCGCTAAGCATGAGCGAAGCCGCAGTTGCTGGTGAAAATATGGGTCCGGTGGATATCCGCCGGATCCTGAGCCTGTTGCCGCATCGCTATCCGATGTTGCTGGTCGACCGGGTCGAATCGCTGATCAAGGATCAGACGATTCATGCCGTGAAGGCCGTTTCGATGAATGAGCCTTTTTTCCAGGGCCATTTTCCGGGCCGCCCGATTATGCCGGGCGTGTTGATTGTGGAGGCTTTGGCGCAGGCTGGCGGTGTGTTGGCGATCGAATCGCTGGGGCTCGCGGGCACGGGAAAGCTGGTCTATTTCATGGCCATTGACGGCGTGAAATTCCGCAAGCCGGTGGAGCCGGGCTGCCTGCTGGATTTGCATGTGACGATTTTGCAGGCCAAGCGCAACATCTGCAAATTTGAAGGCAAAGCCATGTTGAACGGTGAATTGGCCACACAATGCCAATTTACCGCGATGATCGCAGACCCGCCAACGGAATAAGGCGCAGCGCTTCGCCTGATATGGCGCGGCCGCGCTTGGCGGCTGATAAGGCAAAGCGAGCTGGTGGCGCAAAGCGGGCTAGGCATTGCATTTTGCCTGCTACACCCTTAAAGGCGCGATCTTAACGTTTTCGGACGATATGGATTTCGCTGCTGGTCGGTAACCAGTGGCATTGGAGCGATAGACATGAAACAAGGCATTCACCCCGATTATCACATGATCACGGTCAAGATGACGGACGGCACCGAATATCAGACCCGTTCGACATGGGGCAAGGAAGGCGATGTGATGTCGCTGGAAATCGACCCAACCGCTCACCCAGCATGGACCGGCAACACCGGCCGTCTGCTCGACGCTGGTGGTCAGGTTGCCAAGTTTAACAAGCGTTTCGGCGGTCTGTCGCTCAAGCGCTAAGCCATTGGCTGCGGCCCGGCGAAACGCCTGCGGTCGCCTTAATCCAATAATTTTGCAAGCGCGCTTTGCCAGCCGGCAAGGCGCGTTTTGCGTATAGATGTATCCAAATCCGGGGTGAAGCGGCTGCTGTTGCCGCGCATGGCAGTGACGGCGCTGTGTAAATCATCATAAAGGCCCGCGCCGGTGGCCGCCAACATGGCAGCGCCCAGCCCGGTGCTTTCGACATAATCGGGGCGCTCGACGGTCAATTGCAAAATATCGGCCAAATCCTGCGCCATCCAATCATTGGCGGCCATCCCGCCATCTATGCGCAATTCCGCCCATGCTATGCCATCGGCGGCAAAGGCATTTTTCAGATCATTCACTTGATAGGCCATGGATTCCAGCGCGGCGCGCGCGATATGCGCTTTGCTGGTGGAAAAATTCAGGCCGGAAATCACTCCCTGCGCATCGGGGCGCCAATGCGGCGCGCCCAAGCCGGATAGGGCTGGCACTAGATAGACGCCGCCATTGTCAGAAAGCGAGCGGGCCAGACTTTCGCTTTCGCTGGCATTGGCCAGAAGGCCCAATCCATCGCGCAGCCATTTGATCAGGCTGCCAGCAGCGAAGGCCGATCCTTCCATGGCATAAAGCCGCTTATCGCCTTCTTGCACCAAGATGGTGGTCAGCAGCCGGTGCTGAGAAATCGGGCATTTTTCTTCGGTTGCGGAGAGGATGAAGGCCCCGGTGCCAAAGGTGGCCTTGGTCTGCCCTTCCGCGAGGCAGGCTTGCCCGATGGTGGCGGCTTGTTGATCCCCGGCCATGCCGCAAATGGGAATCTCTGCGCCGAACAAATCTTTGTCGGTCATGCCGATAGCATCGGTGCAGCCGACAATTTCTGGCAGGATGGCGCGGGGAACGCCAAAGAGATCGCATAATTCCTCATCCCAGCCGCCCTGATCGCCGATCGCCATCAATTGGGTGCGCGAGGCATTGCTGGCATCGGTGACATGCAGGCCGCCGGTCAGCCGAAAGATCAGATAGGATTCCATCGTGCCGACCGCCAGACGATCCCCCGCTTCGCGAAGCGCAGGCCAATTGCTTAGCGCCCAGCCAATCTTGCTGCCGGAAAAATAAGGGTCAAGGATCAGGCCGCTTTTTTGCTGGACCATCGTTTCGTGCCCAGCCTCGCGCAGCGCGCGGCAAGTGGCGGCGGTGCGGCGATCCTGCCAGACGATGGCGGGCGCCAGCGGCTTTCCGGTCTGGCGATCCCAAAACACGACGGTTTCACGCTGGTTGGTGATGCCAAGGGCAGCGATCTTGCTGCCACTGCCTGCTTTTTTGATCATATCGCGGCTGGTGTCGAGCGTGGCCTTCCAGATTTGCTCTGCATCATGCTCGACCAATCCGGGGCCGGGATAATATTGGGTTAGCTCGCGCTGGCTATTGCCCAAAATTTTGCCCTGCGCGGAAAAGAGCAGGGTTCGGGTGGATGTGGTGCCTTCATCAATGACAAGGATTTTGCTGGTCATAATCTGCCTCTTTGCAGCAGGCAGGATGACGATATTTCGGCTTGGCAGCAAGGGGCACGGCGCGCGCTGTGTCGGCGGATGGGGGCACAGCGGGGGCGGGCCCTAAGAATTTGCCAAAGCGTGCATTTTCTGCCATAGGCCGTATCGGCGCAGATGGCGGCTATAGGCCCGCCAATTCGTGGCAGCGTGATTTCCATATCCGATCAGGGATGGGCTAGCCGGCTGCGCTTTGTCCTTTAGAGGCACCCTTTCACGCGGGTCGTTTCGAACCCGCTTTTGTGCGTCCGTGATATTCGGGCGTGCTGCGCGGCCAGTTGTGAGATTTAATTATAATGGAATTCAAAGACTTCGGTCTTCACGCCGATATCGAGCGCGCCTTGACGGCCAAGCGCTATACCACCCCAACCCCGATTCAAAGCCAAGCCATTCCCGTGTTGTTGCAGGGCCGTGATCTGTGCGGCATCGCGCAAACGGGCACGGGCAAAACGGCGGCTTTTTCGCTGCCATCGCTGCATCATTTGATGAGCAATCCCAAGGCGCGTCCTCCGCGCGGTTGCCGGATGCTGGTGCTATCGCCAACGCGCGAGCTGGCAGCGCAAATTGCGCAAAACTGCCGCGACTATGCCCGCTTTTCCAAAATGGTGGTGACCACCGTCTTTGGCGGTGTGCCGATCAACCGGCAAATTCGCGATCTGGCGCAAGGCGTGGACATTTTGGTGGCGACACCGGGCCGCTTGCTGGATCTGATTGATCAGCGGGCCCTGCGTCTTGATGATGTCGAAATTTTTGTGCTGGATGAAGCCGACCAGATGATGGACATGGGCTTTATTCATTCGCTGCGCCGCGTGGCAAAAATCCTACCGAAGCAGCGGCAGAATCTGTTCTTTTCGGCCACCATGCCCAAGGAAATTGCTGGCTTGGCTCAGCAGTTTTTAAATGATGCAGTGACCGTTTCCGTGGCGCCGCAAGCGACAACGGCGGAAAAAATCAATCAGCGGCTGACCTATGTGGATCAGAAAGAAAAGCAGGCGTTGCTGCATCATCTGGTGGCAACGGAAGATATTGACCGCGCGCTGGTCTTCACCCGCACCAAACATGGCGCGGATCGAGTCGTGCGCCATCTGGCTGGCGCGGGCATCAAGGCCTTTGCGATCCATGGCAATAAAAGTCAGGCACAGCGCACCGCCGCTTTGCAGGCTTTTCGGTCTGGTCAGGTGAAATTGCTGGTCGCTACGGATATTGCCGCGCGCGGCATTGATGTTTCCGGCGTGAGCCATGTGATTAACTTTGAAATCCCCAATGTGCCGGAACAATATGTTCACCGCATTGGCCGCACCGCGCGGGCCGGGGCGGAAGGCGTGGCGTTCAGCTTTGTCGCGCCGGATGAGAAAAATTATATGCGCGATATTGAGCGCGTCACCCGCACCCGGGTGGAAGCGGTGAAATTGCCGGATGGTTTTTCGGAAATGGTCCGCAATCTGCCCAAGCCGGAAGCGCCGCCGCGCAACACGGGCGGCAAAGGCCGTGACCCGCAGCGCCAGCGCGAAGACGCGCAGCGCTCGCGCCCAGCAGGCAAGGGGCGCGGCCCCAATGGCGGTCAACGCCGCGAAGGCAGTGCGCCGGGTGCCGAGGGCGAACGCAAGCGGTTTTTCCGGCCCCGTTCGGGCGGTGTCGGCGCCCATAAGGCGGCCGTGAAGCGGGTTGGCTAAATCGGCCTGCACGCATCACGGATAATGATGCTATGAAAGGGGCGCGCGGTTTCTTACCACGCCGCCCCTTTCATATCTTTCCCATCGCCGCGCAGATCAGACGGCGGCCAGTGCCTGACGAAAATCGGCGATCAGATCATCGGCATTTTCAATCCCGATCGATAGGCGCACTAGATTGTCGGTGATTCCCAGCGCGGCCTTTCGTGCGTCGGGGACCGACAAATGGGTCATGGAGGCGGGGTGGCTGGCCAATGTTTCCGTGCCGCCAAGGCTGACAGCGAGTTTGGCGATCTTCAGCGCATCCAAAAAACGGTAGCATTCGGCTTCGCCGCCCTTGATGAAGAGCGAAAAGGTGGAACCTGCGCCGCTATATTGCTGATCGAATATTTGCTTTTGCGGGCCATCGGCCAAGAAGCCCAAATAGCCTAGCCCCTCAATTTTGGGGTGATCCCGCAAATAGGTGCAGACTTTTTGTGCATTTTCGCCCGCCCGGGTCATCCGCAGTTCGACCGTTTCTAGGCTGCGCAGCAGCATCCATGCTGTGTGGGGATCGCAAATGGTGCCGATGATGTTGCGGGTCATCCGAATGGGTGTGAGCCATTGTTTTGCGCCCAGAACGCCGCCAGCGACCAGATCGCTGTGGCCGCCAATATATTTGGTGAGGCTATAGACGATGATATCTGCGCCATGCGCCAATGGATTGGACCAGACGGGCCCCAGAAAACTATTGTCCATGGCAATGGGGGGCCGCATGTTGGGGGGAAAGGCGGCATCCACCGCGACCCGCATCGCCGCCACATCAACCAGCGCATTGGTGGGGTTGGCAGGGCTTTCCAGATAGACCATCGCCACCTTGCCGCCTTGTGCGGCGGCTTGCGCTTTGGCTTTGGCCAGCGCGGCATCCATATCGGCGCGGGACGCATCAGCGGGAAAATCAACATAGGTGGCGCCGAAGCGCGAAAGCAGATTGGCGATCACCGTTTCCGTTGCGGCATAAAGCGGGCCGGAATGAAGGATCACATCATGCTGGCTGACATGGGCGAGCAGCAGGGTGGAGATGGCCGACATGCCGCTGGAAAAGACCAAAGCTTCCTCGGCCTGATCCCAAATGGCGAGACGTTTTTCCAATATTTCCTGATTGGGGCCATTGAATCGTCCATAGACCAGCCCATCGGCCCCACCGGGGCGCTTGCCGGTGATGCCTTCGAAATGCCGCTTGCCTGCCGCCGCGCTTTCAAAAGCAAAGGTCGAGGTAAGGAAGATCGGCGCTTTCAGGGCGCCTTCTGACAGCATCGGATCAAAACCATAGCCCATCATCATGGTTGAAGGGGATAGGGCGTGGCCATCAATCTGGGTGATATCCTCTTTCGATGGGCGGCGCGCAGGGGAAGGAGGAGGGGTAGGATCGTTGCTGTTGCTCACGCCATTGTCCTAAATTGCCACGGATGAGGATAAAATGATCCACTGGCCAGCAAAAGTCACGCAGCAACTTGTGATCCATGGACTGGCGGCGCAGGCAACCAGCCGGGATTAAGCCTTGGGATTCAAAGCAATCACCGACAATTGGCGGCCATAGCTATTTTCGTTGCGGTGGCAGGCGCGGCGATAGCTGAAATAATCGTCGGCTTCGGCATAAGTGTCTTCGCCGGTGATGCCGATGCGTTTGACGCCCCCTTTGGCGAGCCGCATCGCGACATAGGCGGCGATATCAAACATGGCGTGGCCGGGGCGGTTGGGCGCGCAAAAGGCTTCATTGGCTGGATCGGCTGCGATGAAACGCGCTACAAAGCCATCGTCCACTTCATAGGAAGCGCGGCCAATGGAGGGGCCAATCGCCGCGGCGATATGCTCGCGTCGGGCGCCAAGGCTTTCCATGGCCGCCAAGGTGCTGTCGGTGATGCCCGCCAATGCGCCTTTCCAGCCCGCATGGGCCGCGCCGATAACATGGGCTTCGCGATCATAAAATAGCAGTGGCACGCAATCGGCGGTTAAGATGCCCAGCATGATGCCCGGCGTGGCGGTGACCATCGCATCGGCTTCGGGCCGCCCGGTCAGGTCGCTGCCCGCATCCAGGGTGATGCAGCGATTGCCATGCACTTGATAGAGGCCCGCCAGTTGCGCCTTGGGCTGGATTGTCTGAACGATGCGCTGCCGATTTTCAGCGATCCGCGCCGGATCATCATCCGATCCAATACCGCAGTTGAGCGACGCCAGCGCACCTGTGGAAACTCCGCCGCGACGCCCGAAAAAACCATGGGCGACGCCCAGCAAGGCGGGGGCCGTTTTAAAAGGGATCACAGGTCCAGCCTCCAGATACGGTCTTCATCAATATGATTGCCGACACGAAAGGGATTGCGACCGACATCACCAAAGCCATAGCGCGTGTAGAATTTTTGCGCGCGGAAATTCTCGCTAAAAACCGATAGATAGAGGATAGATGCGCGGGCACGGGCCCATGAAACACCATAATCCATCAGCGCAGCGGCGATGCCCGTGCCCTTGGCCCGTTCATGCACATAAAGCTGGTGCAATTCGGTGGCATCTTCGTGGGGCTGGCCAGCGGGCAGATCGAAATCAATGGGGCCCAATTTGATAAAACCCGCGATGTTGCCATCATCAAATCGGGCCAGCGCCAAGGCCCAATCGGGATTTTCGGCCTGTGACGCCAAGGCGGCGGGCTGATTCCATTGGCCAAGAAAGGTGGCGAGATCCTCGGGCTGATAGATATGCCCGAAAGTGTGGGTGAAGGATGCGGCGGCGAAAGCGGCAAGGGCGGCGGCGTCTTGCACTTGCGCCACGGTGATGCGCGGATCATGTATTGGCTTCATAAGATATTTTTACCAAAGCCTTCCAGATCGGGCCAATGCGGGGCGGCGATGCCCATCACTTTGAACAGACTGCCCATTTCCTGGGTTGAGACAAGGCGTTGATGCTGGCCTGATAGCTCTGCGCGACGGTCGGGGGCGCTGCGGCATAAAGTCTCGAGCCGCTGGTCAATGCCCAGCGCCCGCAGCCACGCGCCCTGATCGACGGGGCCGAAAATTCGGCCACCGGCATGGCGAGCGGAATCGGCTAAGGCGCTGAAATCGACATGGGCGGTTAAATCCACCTCGCCGGGATCGGCCAATATCTCGGCATAGCGATGGTTTTTCAGGGCTTGCAATGTGTCCCCCGCCGCAGGGCCGCTATAGCCATAATCAATCGCTAACATGGCGCCGCCCTGCCGCGTCAGCCGGGCGCCGCAACTGCGCATGATCATAGCGGAAACAGGCGCCGTCTCCACGATAGTGCCGATAGCATGATGGCGCAGGGCCGGGGGCACCATCAGATCCGCTTCGCTATCCCCAGTTTCTATCGCCCATGTTTGCGCGCGGCGCACCACCATATGCTCGCGCCAACCGGCGGCGGTTTTTTGATATTGATGAATGGGCAGGGCATCGAAAAATTCATTGGCGATGATGATCAACGGCAGATCGGCGGGTAGATCATCGACATCGGGATGATGTTTGGCGGCTGGAATGCGCGCCTGTTGGGCCGCGGCCAGCACGGGGCTGGTTTCCACCAGATGCACCGCTTGCGGCTGGCAATGAAAGCGCGCCATCACCCGCAAGGCATCGGCGGCCAATGTGCCCCGTCCGGGGCCAAGCTCCACATAATGGAAAGCGGGCCTGCCCGCGCGCGACCAGATATCGGCGATCCAGATGCCGATCATTTCGCCAAACATCTGGCTGATTTCCGGCGCCGTGGTGAAATCACCGTCAGCGCCCAATGGATCGCGGCTGGCATAATAATGCGCATTCATTGCGCCCATATAATCGGCCATCGTCATTGGCCGTTCGGCCAGCAATTGGGCGACGATCTGTTCTGGAGTCGGCGGGGCTTCAGGCAATGCTCGCTGGCCCCGCGATGGGTTCTACCCGCTGGCGCCGACCTTTTGCGGTGAGGATCAGCCACAGGCCGATGATGATCATCGGCAGAGTCAGCGTCTGCCCCATGGTGAGGCCCCATGATAGGGTGCCAAGCTGTGCATCGGGTTCGCGCACAAATTCCACAGCAAAGCGGCTGAGGCCATAAATTAGCGATGCCGTGCCGACCAGCAGGCCGGGCTTGTAGCGGGCCTGCGTGCGCCAGAACAGAAATGCCAGCACCAGCATCATCAGCAAGCCTTCCAGCCCGGCTTCATAAAGCTGGCTGGGATGGCGCGGATCCATGGTGCCGCTGGCGGGAAAAATAATCGCCCATGATACATCGGTGGCGCGGCCCCATAATTCGCCATTCACGAAATTGGCGAGGCGGCCCAAAAATAGCCCGAAGGGCACGGTGCAGGCCATATAATCGCAAAAGCGCAGGAAGCTGAGCTTATCTTTGCGCGCGACATACCAGATGGCGACCAGCACCCCGATCATCCCGCCGTGGAAAGACATGCCGCCATCCCATAAGCGGAAAATACCAAGCGGCTGTTCTAGATAAGCGCCCAAATTGTAAAAAAGCACATAGCCGAGGCGACCGCCGATGATGATCCCCAACATGGCATAGAAAATCATATCATCGGCATGGCGCCGCTCCATCGGGGCGCCGGGCTGGGCGATCAGGCGCAGCAGATAAGAATAGCCCAGAAAGATACCGGCGAGATAGGCTAGCGCATACCAGCGGATCGGCAGGCCGAAAACGCTGAACGCAATTTCGGAATTTTCACCCATTAGGTCATGAAAATTCACATAGGATGATGCTTGGGCTAGTATCTCGGTCAATATCATGAAAGTCTCTGATTCATCCGCAGAAGAGGTCTAACCCATAAGGGCTTACGACAAAGAGACCAATAGGAGAGATAAAAGATGCCATCAGCGCTCGATTTGCGCATCGAAGCGGCTTTTTCCGCGATCACGGGACCAGGTGGGCCGATCCAGCTGTCAACCGTTGAGAAATGGGGACATCAGCTGCCGATCATCAGCAATGCGCCGGATAATCTGGTTGATTATATCGCTTTTTTCTGCGCGCAACATGGTGATGCGACCTTTTTGGTGGAGGGCGATTATCGCCTGACCTTTAAAGAGCTTTATGCCGCTTCGCGCAAAGTGGCCGCGGCCTTGGTGGATGGCCATGGCGTGAAGCGCGGCGACCGGGTGGGATTGGCGATGCGCAATGCCAATGCCTGGTGCGTGACCTATATCGGCATATTGATGGCGGGCGGATGCGCCACGCTGCTCAATGGTTGGTGGCAAGCCGGGGAATTGGCGGCTGGCATGGCGGAAACAGAAGTCTCGTTGGTGATAGCAGACAGCCAGCGCGCCGCGCGGCTCGCTGAGGTTGATCATGGCGTGAAAGTGATCGCGCTGGATATTGCGCAGCCTTTGGCCGATGCGCTGGCACCGATCACCGATGCTGGCGGCAGCGATACCACAGACCTGCCGAAGCTGGGCGCCGATGATTTGGCGACGATCCTGTTTACCTCTGGCTCCACCGGCCAGTCCAAGGGCGCTTATTCGCGCCATCAGGCGGTGGTGCAGGGCATTTTCAACTATGTCGTCACCTCGATGACCGCCGCCCATATGATGGCTGAGGATGGGGTGGTTTCTGAGCTGCAGCCATCCACATTAATCTGCACGCCGCTGTTTCATGTGACAGCGGAAGTGCCGGTGTTCCTGCAAAGCTTTGCTTTGGGCCGCAAGCTGGTGTTGATGCCCAAATGGGATGCGGAAGAGGCGATGCGCCTGATTGAGCGCGAAAAAGTGACATATTTTGTTGGCGTTCCGCTGATGAGCTATGAAATTTTGATGCATCCCAATCGGCCCAATTATGATCTATCCAGCTGCACCGCTTATGCCGCTGGTGGCGCGCCGCGCCCGCCGGAGCATGTGAAGCGCATTGTTGAGGGGATGGGCGGCGGTATGCCGTTGATGGGCTATGGCCTGACGGAAACCAACGGCGTTGGCTGCGGCAATATGAATGAAAATTATCTGGCCAAGCCCTTGTCCACCGGTCCGGCATCGAAACCGTTGGTTGATTTGGCGATTTTGGATGATGCGGGTCGTCCGTTGCCGCAAGGCCAGATTGGTGAAGCCTGCATTCGCTCCATCGCCAATTTTGAAGGCTATTGGAATCGGCCCGATGCCACCGAAGAAGCCTATACCAAAGACGGCTATTTCCGCACCGGCGACCTCGGCTATCTGGATGAAGATGGCTATTTGTTTATCGTCGACCGAAAGAAAGATATCATCATTCGCGGCGGCGAAAATATCAGCTGCCAAGAGGTGGAAGCGGCCATTTATGAGCATCCCGATTCCAAGGAATGCGCTGTTTTCGGCTTGCCCGATGATCGCTTTGGCGAAGTGGTCGGCGCCGTGGTGCTGATGGCGCCGGACAGCGATGTGGATGCGGAAGGGTTGAACGCCTTTTTGAGCCAGCGACTGGCGCCGTTCAAATTGCCGCATCGCATTTGGTTCGCCACCGATTTGCTTCCCAAATTGGGCAGCGAAAAAATTGATAAGGTGACGCTGCGCAAAGAATATCGGGCGCAATATGCGGCGGAAACCACGCCCGCTTGATGATTGAAAATCCGGCTGCGCCCGATGTGATGGACGCAGCCGGATTTGCCTTGTTGATAGAGCCGCTGATCCGACCCCGGCGCGAAATTGGGGAACTCCATCGCCTGCTGTTCATTGAAGACAGGGGGATTGGGAAGATAGGGGGATTGGCGGAAAGATGATGTGGATCGCCCATCCTTTTTACTGACCGGACAGAAAAAGGAGCGGGCATGTCCATACTTCGTCCATTTTTGTCGCGTGTGGTTCGGCAGGGGCAGTTGACCGTCATCGCACCCGATGGAAGCGAAGAGATTTTCGGCGAACCGGCAGACGGCTTTGATAATTTGACGGTGCGCTTTGCCACTCGATCGGCGATGCGGCGGGTGATTTTCGATCCCCGGCTCGGCGCGGCTGAGGCCTTTATGGACGGCGATCTGACGATCGAAAATGGCGATATCATGCAGCTGATCGCGCTGCTGCGGGCCAATACACCATGGGATCGCGGCGAAACGCTAAAGGATCGAACGGCGCTGGGCGAAGCTGTGGACTGGGCGAAAACCCGGCTTAACTCCATTAATCGCAAGCGGAAATCCAAAGAAAATGTTGCCCATCATTATGATATTGGCAACGCGCTCTATCGCCTGTTTCTAGACGAAGATATGCAATATAGCTGCGCTTATTGGCCGCGCGATGATATGACGCTGGACGAAGCACAGCAGGCCAAAAAACTCCACATCGCCTCCAAACTGGCGTTGGAGGATGGGCAGAAAGTGCTGGATATTGGCTGCGGCTGGGGCGGCATGGCGATCAGCTTGGCCAAGCTGGCGCAAGTGCATGTCCATGGCATCACCCTATCGCAAGAGCAATTGACACTGGCCCGCCAACGCGCCGAGGCGGAAGGGCTGGCGGACCGTGTGACATTTGAGTTGGTGGATTATCGCGATCTGGCCGCGCGGCAACCGGGCCATTATGATCGCATTGTGTCGGTTGGCATGTTTGAGCATGTCGGAGCGCGCAATTTTGAGACTCTGTTTCGCGCGGCGGCCAATTTGCTGAATGCGGATGGGGTGATGCTGCTGCATACCATTGGCCGCTTTGGCGGGCCGGGGGCCACCGATGCTTTTACGCGCAAATATATTTTTCCCGGCGGCTATATTCCCGCGTTGAGCGAGACATTGGCGGCATCAGAAAAAAGCCGCCTGATCGTGACCGATGTGGAAACGCTGCGGCTGCATTATGCCAAAACCTTGCGGCAATGGTATCAGCGCTGCGCAGCGCAGGAGGCGCAAATTGTGACAATGATGGGCGCGCGCTTTTATCGCATGTGGACATTTTATCTGGCGGGCGCGACGGCCGCCTTTGAAAGCGGCGGCATGGGCAATTATCAAATTCAATTCGCCCGCAGCCGCCATGCCCTGCCACTGACCCGCGACTATATGATCGAGCGGGAACAGCAGTGGATAGCGGGAAGCTGATGGCATCGCGGCTTGCTGCCATGCCCTTTTGTTCCTTACATCAGGCCGATGATTGAAACCGACCGTCTTTTCCTGCGTCCCTATCAATTGGCTGATTATGATGATTATCATGCCATGTGCGCGGATCCGCAGGTGATGCAATTTCTGGGTAGAAAGCCGCACACTGCGGAAGAAAGCTGGCATCGCATATTGCGCTATGCGGGCCATTGGAGCCTGCTGGGCTATGGCCTGTTTGCGGTGCGGGAGAAGGCGAGCGGGCGCTATATTGGTGAAACTGGGCTGGCCAATTTTCGCCGAGGGCTTGGGGACGATTTCGATTGCCCTGCCGAGGCGGCATGGGTTTTTCGATCCGATGCACAGGGGCGCGGCTTTGCTTTTGAGGCGGCGGCGGCCCATCGCTGGTTTTATCAAGAGCGGGGCCGGGCACGCAGCCTGTGCCTGATCAATCCCGCTAACAGGGCGTCCCTCACTCTGGCCAAAGCATTGGGATATCAGCCGTTTGGCGATGTGATCTATAAGGATCATCCGGCGATGGTGCTGGAACGTCTGCCTGCCGATGTGCCGCCGCTGAACCGTGTATAAAGACCTATAAAAAGGCGCGCTGCGGCCCAAAGGGTGCAGCGCGCCATGGGTTTGGTTTATGGAAGCGGGATCAGCGTTTTGCGCGCTTGCCGTTCAATTCGGCCGACAGGGCGGGCGCTGGCCAAATTTTATCCAGCCCTTCCTGAATGGCGGCGGTGGAGACGGCAACCGTGCGATTGAGCACTGGATCATAACCAAAATTGCCGCCCAGCGAATGAATATTGCCGTCGAAAGCGGTGCCGATCACGCTGCCATCCTTGGCGATGACGGGCGAACCGCTGTTGCCGCCAATAATATCATTGGTGGTCACGAAATCATAAACGACATTGGGATTGATCCGCGCTTTATGCGCTTCAAAGCCCTTGGCCAAAATATAAGGGAATTGGCCTGTGGCGCGATCATAGGTGCCGCCGATGCGGGTGGTGGGGGCGATGGCGGTGCCCCGTTCATTCCAGCCCTTCACCTGTCCATAGGATAGGCGCAGGGTGAAGGTGGCGTCGGGGTAAAGCGCATCGCCATAAGCGGCAAAGCGGGCCTGTGCTAGGCGGCTTTGCGCGGCGGTGACGGGGGCGTCATAATCGCGATCAAAATCATCCTCAATTGCCCGCGAACGTGGTTCCAGCTTCGCATAGAAACGGATCAGCGGATCATCTGACGCTGCAATGGCCGCGGCGCCGCCTTCCCACAGGGCCTTGCGATAGGCTGGATCGGCCAGCTTGCTGCCGCTCACCAGTTTTTTGGCCAGCGCCTCTGGGCTGTCATGGCCGAAAAGTGCTTTCACATCCGTGTTATCGGTGCCCAGATATTCGCGGGTTTTGCTGGCCCAAAATTCAATGCCCAATTGTTCCAGCCATGGATAGGTGGGCGCGGCATCCAGCATCCGCTTTTCCAACAGAGGCAGGGCGCTATCCGTATAGCCGGGTTTGCGTTCGGCATTGGGCTTGGCCCGTTCGGCCGCCGCGCGGACCAGCGTGCGTGCATAGCCAGCGAGGGAGGAATAGCTGGTGGGGCCATTGGCCAGAAAATTGGCTTCCAAATGGGTGGCGGTGCGGGCCTGAACAGCGGCATCAATATCGGCCCAAGGATCGCCAATCGCAGCGTTTCCGGCGGCGCGTGCGCGCAAATCGGCTTCACTGGCGCTGAGCGATGCTTTGAACTTTGCATCATTCAGGGCGGCAAGCTGGCCATTATAGACTTTGAAGCTATTTTCCACGCCGAAGAGTGTGTCGCCGCCTTCGCGATTCTTGTCGGCGCTTTCCTGCATCGCGCGGATCAACCGTCCGCGATATTCCGACATTAGGATCAGGCGCAGCGGCGTTGCCTGACTGCGCAGAAACTCCCGCTGGCTTTCGGTCATCAGCCGCTGGGTGCTGCCGGGGTTGCCGACCACGAAGCTGATCTCACCATCCTTGGGCGCTCGTGGATTCCAGCGCAAATGGGTGGGCGTTGCTACCGGCTTGCCATTTTCATAGGCGCGCAAAAAGGCGGCATCCATGGCATAGCGGGGGAAATTAAAATTGTCGGGATCGCCGCCAAAGAAAGCCGCTTGGAACTCGGGGGCCCAAGCAATGCGGACATCGCTATATTTGCGATATTGATATAATTTATATTCGCCGCCGCCGAACAGGGTAACGACCTGACAGCGGGTGGTAGCCAGATCGGTGCAGGCTGCCGCTTCAATTTCGGCGATGCGGGCATCGCGCGCCTTGACCAAAGCCGCGCCGGTCAGCGTGCCAATGGCCCCCTGCACATCCTTGGTAACGTCGGTGATGCTGGTCACCGTTTCGGCTTGCTGGCCGGGGCAGGTTTTTTCTTCGTTCCGGGTCAGCGCATTCATGCCGCCAGCGACCAGATCCTGATCCGCGGAGGATAGATCTTGCAGGCAGGATACGATGCAATGATGGTTGGTCAGGATCAGTCCTTCAGCGGATACAAAAGAGGCCGAGCAGCCGTTGGTCAGCCGCACCGCCGATTGTTGAACCCGGTCCAGCCACGGCTGATCGGGCGCCCAGCCATAGGCTTTTTGAATCGCCGCCGTTGGCACAGCATCAAAGGTCCACATGCCTTCTTCGGCGGCGGCCGGGGCTGTGATCAGAAAGGGGGCGATGGCGGCTGCGGTCAGCAAGGAAATATGACGCATAAAATCCTCATTATTTCTGTAATATATGCGCGGAACCCTAAAGCAATGCGGCATCCCGACAAGACTAATTGCGAAACAGCGCGATTGCGATAATCGCAATGGTTGCGCGCAAGGCGTCAGACTGCTAGCCGCCCGCCATATCATTCTCGCCAAAAGGTGTTCAAATGTCCGAGTCCATCAAGCGCGTTGTCCTGGCCTATTCTGGCGGTTTGGATACGAGCGTGATCCTGAAATGGTTGCAAGTCACCTATGGCTGCGAAGTCGTGACCTTCACCGCTGACCTTGGTCAGGGGGAAGAGCTGGAGCCAGCCCGCGCCAAGGCGGAATTGATGGGCATCAAGCCCGAGCATATTTTCATCGATGATCTGCGCGAAGAATTTGTGCGCGATTTCGTTTTCCCGATGATGCGCGCTAACGCGCGTTATGAGGGCGATTATCTGCTGGGCACGTCGATTGCACGCCCCTTGATTTCCAAGCGTTTGATCGAGATCGCACAGGAAGTGGGCGCGGATGCGGTGTCGCACGGCGCAACTGGCAAGGGCAATGATCAGGTTCGTTTCGAACTGTCCGCCTATGCGCTGAACCCCGATATCAAGGTGATCGCACCTTGGCGCGAATGGGATTTGGCCAGCCGCACCGCCTTGATCGAATTTGCCGAACAGCATCAGATTCCGGTGCCCAAGGACAAGCGCGGCGAAAGTCCCTTTTCGACCGACGCCAATCTGCTGCACACCTCGTCCGAGGGCAAAGTGCTGGAAGATCCGTGGGAAGAAACCCCCGATTATGTCTATTCGCGCACGGTCAATCCCGAAGACGCGCCGGATACGCCGGAATATATCACCATCGACTTTGAAAAGGGCGATGGCGTTGCCCTGAATGGTGAAGCGATGTCGCCCGCGACCTTGCTGGCCGCGCTCAATGATCTGGGCCGCAAACATGGCATTGGCCGCTTGGACTTGGTGGAAAACCGCTATGTCGGCATGAAATCGCGCGGCATGTATGAAACGCCCGGCGGCGAAATCTATGCCCGCGCCCATCGCGGCATGGAAAGCATCACGCTGGATCGCGGCGCAGCGCATCTGAAGGATGAGCTGATGCCGAAATATGCCGAACTGATCTATAATGGCTTCTGGTTCTCGCCAGAGCGCGAGATGTTGCAAGCCGCCATCGACCACAGCCAAGCCAAGGTTTCGGGCACGGTTCGCCTGAAGCTCTACAAGGGCAATGCCAATGTGGTGGGCCGCAAATCGCCGCACAGCCTCTATAGCGAACGCCATGTGACGTTCGAGGATGATGCGGGCGCTTATGATCAAAAGGATGCCGCTGGCTTTATCAAGCTGAACGCTCTGCGTTTGAAGCTGCTTGCGAAACAGGCCTGATCCTGTGCCCTGAATATGGGGCATAGAGGCATAGGAAATGAAGGGCGGCGAGCTTCGGCTTGGCCGCCCTTTGCTTTTCAGTGCTGGGGCAGGCGCGCCCTTAGCAGATGCTGCGGCTATGATGGGCCATGCGGCTGCCAAGCTTTCCTTTGTGGCATCGGAAGCACCGCTGGATTAAAGGCGAGAGCATGAGTGTGAAGCGCTTCTTTTCCGACAATGCCGCCGCTGTTCATCCCAAGGTGATGGAGGCGCTGCTCCGCGCTAATCCCATGGATAAGGCCTATGATGGCGATGCGATCAGCCAATCGCTGGGCGCGCGCTTTTCTGACCTGTTTGAAACGGAATGCGAGGTGGTTTGGATATCCACCGGAACAGCGGCTAACAGCATTATTTTGGCCCATTTCGTGCGCCCATGGCAGGGGATTTTCTGTTATGAAGAGGCGCATATCGAAGTGGACGAATGCGGCGCGCCGGCCTTTTATTCGGGCGGTGCCAAGCTGATGCCCGTCAGCGGCAGCGGCGCCAAAATTGATGCCGATGCCCTGCGCGCCAAAATCGGCGCGATCCGTAAAGATGTGCATCAGGTGCAGCCCGCTGCGATCAGCATCACCAATGCCACCGAATATGGCCTTTCGTGGACGCCCGATGAGGTGGGCGAGATTGCGCAAATCGCCCGATCTGAAGGGCTGAAGCTGCATATGGATGGCGCGCGCTTTGCCAATGCGGTGGCGTTTCAGGGCTGTTCTCCAGCCGATGTCACATGGCGGGCGGGGGTGGATGCGCTGTCTTTTGGCTTTACCAAAAATGGCGCGATGATGGCGGAAGCCTTGGTTTTCTTTGGCGGCAGTGGCGGCAATGGGGTGCGCGAATTGAAGAAACGTGGCGGCCATTTGCTGAGCAAGGGGCGTTTTGTTGCAGCGCAGATTGAAGCGATGCTGCGTGATGATCTGTGGCTGGAAAATGCCCGGGCAGCCAATCGCGGCGCCGCACTTCTGGCCGCATCGGCCGGACATCGCTTGCTTTATCCGGTGGAAGCGAATGAGGTTTTCCTGCGCTTGTCGGATCAGGAAGCGACCATTTTGCGCGCACAGGATTATGATTTTTACGATTGGGGCGAAGGCGTGGCGCGGCTGGTGACCAGCTGGGATCAGGATGAAGAAGCGGTGGCTGGATTTGCCGCGGCCTTGGCGGCGCTATGAGCGCGCAGCCCGCGCCCCTGCAACCGGAGTCTTCGCAACCCGAGCCCCCACAGCCCGTGCCTCCGCAATCCGTGTCTCTGCTGACACCGCGCATTTTTTTTCCGTTCGTTTTGATTGTGCTGATCTGGGGATCAACCTGGATCGTGATCAAGGGTCAGCTTGGCGATGTGCCGACCAGTTGGTCGGTGGCTTATCGCTTTGCCATCGCATCGGCGGCGATGTTTGCTTATGCGGCGGTGCGCGGTGAAAGGCTTTTTCCCGGCTGGAAAGCGGTGGGCTTTGCAGGCTTGGTTGGGCTGGGCCAATTTGTGTTCAATTTCAACTTTGTCTATCGCGCCGAAGCCTATCTGACCTCGGGTTTGGTGGCGGTGCTCTTTGCTTTGTTGATGGTGCCCAATTCCATTATGGGGCGGATTTTCCTGAAAATGCGATTGGAGCGCCGCTTTCTGATTGGGGCATCGGTTGCAATTGTGGGTGTTGGCCTGATGCTGGCGCAGGAATATCGTGCTGCTGAATTGGGGCCGCAGGCGGTGCTGTTGGGCACGGCACTGACGATGGCGGGGATGATGAGCGCATCAACGGCCAATGTGATGCAGGGCATGGAATTTGCTCGCACACAATCCATGGTGATGATGATCGCATGGGCGGCGGGGCTGGGGGCGCTGGCCAATGCTGTCTTTGCTTGGGCGACAGCCGGTGCGCCGGTGATCGATATGGATGCGGCCTATATCGGCGGCCTATTTTATCTTGGCGTTGTAGGAAGCGCGATTTCTTTCCCTATCTATTTCAATATTATCCGCGAAGTTGGCCCCAGTCAGGCCAGTTGGACCAGCGTGATGATTCCGATGATTGCCATGATCATATCCACGGTGGTGGAAGGCTATCATTGGGCCAATCTGTCGATCATGGGTGCGGTGCTGGCGTTGGCGGGTTTGGTGATCGCGGTTGCGCGCAAATCCTGACAGAAAAAAGCGCCCGAAAGGCGGGCGCTTTTTCATATGGGGTCATACGGATGGTGAAGCGCCGGGTTTAATCGTCGTTGATACGCTCGATATCGGCGCCAATGCCCTGCAGCTTTTCTTCCAGCCGCTCATAGCCGCGATCCAGATGATAGACGCGGTTCACTCGCGTCTCTCCCTCGGCCATCAGGCCCGCGATAATCAGGCTCATGGAGGCGCGCAGGTCCGTTGCCATCACTTCCGCGCCGATCAATTTATCGACCCCGCGCACAATCGCTGAACGGCCCTTTACTTGAATGTCGCAGCCCATGCGGGTCAATTCCGGCACATGCATATAGCGGTTTTCAAAGATGGTTTCGGTGAACAGCGAAGCGCCGCTGCCCAAAGTCGCCATGGCCATCATTTGCGCCTGCATATCGGTTGGGAAGGCGGGGAAGGGCGCGGTGGAAAGCGTGATTGGTTCTGGTCGGCCATTCATGGCCACGCGCAAGCCCTTTGCCGTCGTCTCCACCGTGGCGCCCGCTTCGCGCAGGGCAGCGATGGTGGCGACCATATCATCAGCATCGGCGCCAACCAGTTCCACATCACCTTGGGTAATTACAGCGGCGCAGGCATAGCTGCCCGCCTCGATCCGATCAGGCATAACGGCATAGGTTGCGCCATGCAGCCGGTCTACACCTTCAATTTCCAGACGGTCGGTGCCGATGCCATGAATCTTTGCGCCCATGGCGACCAGACAGCGGCAAAGATCAACGATTTCCGGTTCCCGAGCGGCATTCTCTAGCACGGACGGGCCCTGCGCGAGCACCGCCGCCATCAGCGCATTTTCTGTCGCGCCGACCGAAACGACGGGGAAGGTGAAATCGCCGCCCTTCAAACGGCCGCCGGGGGCAGTGGCTTTGACATAGCCGGACGCCAGCTCAATGTCTGCGCCAAAGGCTTCCAACGCCTTGAGATGCAGGTCGATCGGGCGATTGCCAATGGCGCAGCCGCCGGGCAGCGACACGGTCGCTTCGCCAGCGCGCGCCAGCAATGGGCCAAGCACCAAAATGGAAGCGCGCATTTTGCGCACAATATCATAAGGGGCGACGGTGGAAGTGAGATTGGTGGCCCGGGCTGTCATCACGCGACCGAAATCTTCGGGGCGAGACCCTTCGACCGTGGTTGAGCAACCGATTTGGTTCAGCAAATGGCCAAATCCATCCACATCGGCAAGGCGCGGCAAGTTGCGCAGCGTCAAAGGCTCGTCGGTCAACAAAGCGCAGGGCAGCAAGGTGAGCGCCGCATTTTTGGCGCCAGAGATAGGGATGCGGCCCGAGAGGCGATTGCCGCCGCGAATTACGATTTGATCCATGACATTGGCTTTACACAGAAGGCTTTGGCCCCGCAATCCGGATAGACGGGGCTAGCGTTGCTTTAATGTTGGGTGTTGGCCAGCGCCTCTTCCACTTGGCCGAGCCTTTCTTTGCCGAAAAACATCTGATCGCCGACAAAGAAGGTGGGGATGCCGAAAACGCCGCGTTCGACGGCTTGCTGCGTGTTGGCCACAAGCTTGGCCTTCACCGCATCGTCCTGCGTGCGTGCCAGCAGCGCGGCGCCATCAAAACCATGGTGATCGAGATGATTTTGGATCACCGCCGGATCATCCATTTTCAACCCTTCTTCCCACATGGCGGCATTGATGATGCGGATATATTCGCCCAAGCGGCCATCCAGATCCGCCGCGATGGCGGCCCGCATGATCAGCAGGCTGTTGATCGGAAAATGGGGATTCATCTGGAATTTGGTGAGGCTGTGGCGCTGAATGAAACGGTTCATTTCCAGCCGTTCATAGGCCATTTTGGCCGGTGCGTCGGCATATTGAATAAAGGGCGCGCGGTTTCCGGTCGCTTTGAAAATACCGCCGAGCAGACAGGGGGTGATGCGCAATTCGGCATCATATCTGGCGGCGATGTCCGCCAATTGGCCCATCACCAGATAGGCATTGGGGCTAGCGAAATCGAAGATAAATTCTAAAGCCTTGCTCACCATTTTTCTCCCCATGGGCGCAGGTCCAACTCATGCGTCCAGGCGCATTTTGGTTGTTTGTGCAGCATCACATATTGCTGGGCAATGGCCTCTGGCGACAGAAGCAATTGCTGCGCTTTGGCGGCTTCAAAATCGGGATGGCGCTGGCGAATGAAATCCGTGTTTATCGGTCCGTCAATCACCACATGGGCGACATGAATGCCCTGCGGCCCCAATTCTCGGGCCATGGATTGGGCGAGCATCCGCAAAGCGCCTTTCGCACCGGAAAAAGCGGAAAAGCCAGCGCCGCCGCGCAAAGATGCTGTGGCGCCGGTGAAAATAATCGTGCCGCGCCCGCGTGGTGCCATATGGCGCGCAGCTTCCCGGCCCAGATGAAAGCCGCCGAGGCAGGCCATTTCCCATACTTTTCGATATATACGGCTGCTGGTTTCGGTGATCGGGAATTGCACATTGGCGCCCACATTAAACACGGCGACTTCGACCGGGCCGATTTCTGCCTCCACCGTAGAAAAGAGCGCAGCCATATGATCTTCCTCGCGCGCGTCGGCGGGAAAAGCCCGCGCGCGCTGGCCCTTGGCGCGAATATCTGCGGCCAGTGTTTCCAGCGCTTCCGCGCTGCGTGGACGGCGGCTGACGCAGGCGGTCAGGCCTTCCGATGCGAAGGCATGAGCAATGGCGCCGCCTGTGGCGTCTCCAGCCCCGATAATGACGGCTGCGGACATAGATTCTCCCTTGGTTTTTCGCAGCCTAATCACGATCCTGATCGGATCAACGAGAATATAGGAGCCAAAGGAAATTGGGCGCAGTTTTCAGCGCAAGTGCGCAAGGAAAAGGGTGATGAAGTTAGAAAATGTGGGCTTAGGGCAAGCCAGCTTTCTGCAAGCCGCCTGTTATCAGGCTTTTTCCAGCGTGCATTGCAGGGGATGTTGGCTTCGGCGTGCGGCGTCCATCACCAAAGTGACCTTGGTTTCCGCCACTTCATAGCTGAAAATGCCGCAAATGCCGACGCCTTGCTGATGAACATGCAGCATCACCTGTGTCGCCTGTTCGATATCCATATGAAAGAAGCGCTGCAGCACCATCACGACAAACTCCATCGGCGTATAATCGTCGTTGAGCAGCAGCACTTTATAAAGGGCGGGCTTTTTCGGTTTCGCACGCGTGCGCGTGGCAACACCGATAGCGGGTGTGCCAAGTTCATCTTCATCATCGGCCTGAGCGCGAATAGACAAATGGGTCATCACAGAATGCATCATGCTGAGAATATCGCACCCTTCCTTGGTTGTGCAAGGGGGCATCGGCAAATTCGGCCCGCACTGCCCTTCACAACAAAAAACCGCCCGCCTTTGCAAGGTAAGGCGAGCGGTCTTGGTGAAGCAAGAGGGGCGGGAGAGGAGGGAAGAGACTGCCCGCCCTTGCTTCAGGTAAGTGCGTATGGCTTAGGCGGATTTCAACCCTGCGGTGATGACCGACATGCGGTTTGAAAGCGGCGCAAAGCTATCATTGGTCATTTTGACCAGAAATTCAGTGTTTTTCGATCCTTGAGCGACTGCGGCATCAAAGGCTTTGCGGCTGTTTTCAGCATAAAGCTGAAAAAATTCCGCGGGGCTTTTCACGCTGCCAAAGCTTTTGAATGCGGCGCTGCCGTCTTCAAAGCTTTTGCGGGCGAAGCTCAGGCTGTCATCGCGCAGATTTTCAAGGTTGGACGCCATGATCTTGGTCGATTCCACCACGGCTTCGATATTGCTCTGGTTGAAGGCCATGGCCTCTTCGGTCAGCTTGTTGCTTTTGGCAAAGGCATCTTTGGCGCGTTCGCCAAATTCCGAGGTCATGGCTTCAGCGCGGGCCTTGGCTGCCGCAGCGAATTTCGAGACGATATTTTCCATAGCCATCGTTCCTTTGCTAGCGGATGCGGGCGCGTCCATCTTTTCAGGCACCGCCTTTGTTTCCGCCATTTTCGGTGAAGGGGTAGCCGCAGTGGCCGAAATGGGTGCGTTATTCGCGACCGATTTCTTCGATTCTGCTGCCGGAATGTTATGCGCTTGTTTCACCGAGGCCATCACATGTCCCTTCATGTTGCAGTGCACAATAAGGGGATTCGTGCCCTATTTCAACAATTATTTTGTTGCAGCGCACAAAATATGTAAGTTATTGATTGTAGATGCAATATTTAATCAAGCTGTGCGGACATAGCGTCCCGGCGCATCCTCGATGGATTTCCTTTTGCCTTTTCCGGGAAGGCGGGCGCCCTTGACCGGAACCAACCTATCCTCTTGTTGCAGCAGCCATTCGATCCAATGGGGCCACCAACTGCCGCTGGTTTCGACCGCCGATGCTTCAAAGGCGTCCAGCGATGGGGCGTCGCTATCGCCGGTCCAATATTGATATTTCCCGGCGGAGGGCGGGTTGATCACGCCGGCGATATGGCCCGATCCGGCGATCACAAATTCTTTGGGGCCAGACAGATGCTCCATGATGCGCCAAACGCTGGCGAGAGGGGCGATATGATCCTCGCGGCCAGCCTGCACAAAGGCGGGCGTTTTGATCCGCCGCAAATCAATGGGCGTATCGCAGATTTGCAGCGCCGATGGGCTGACCAGATGATTGTTCAAATAGAGGTCGGTTAAATATTGTTGGTGCCATTTTGCTGGCAAATTGGTGGTGTCACCATTCCAATAGAGCAGATCAAAGGCGGGATAATCTTCGCCTAGCAGATAATTTTTAACGACATAATTCCAGATCAAATCCTTGCTGCGCAGTGCGTTGAAGGTGGCGGCCATATAGCGCCCATCCAGAAAGCCCTGGCCTGACAATTGTTGCAGCAGAGCGAGCGAGCCTTCATCGACGAAATGCTTCAAATCGCCAGCCTGCTCAAAATCCACCTGCGCGGTGAAGAAGGTGACAGAGCGGACCCGATCGTCTTCGCCTTGGGCGGCGAGCATGGCCAGTGTCGCCGCCAATGTGGTGCCCGCGACACAATAGCCGATGCAATGAACCGAGGGTTGTTTCAGCAGATCGCGCACCACATCGATCGCATCGACCTGCGCGCGAACATAATCATCCCAGAGGATGTCCGCCATGCTGGCATCAGCGGATTTCCATGAAACCATGAACACGCTGAGCCCTTGTTCCAAGGCCCATTTGACGAAGCTTTTCTGGGGATTGAGATCAAGGATATAGAAACGGTTAATCCATGGCGGAAAAATCAACAGCGGTGTGGCCTGAACCTGATCGGTGGTCGGCTGATAATGGATCAATTGATAAAGCGGGGTTTCGTGCATGACTTTGCCCGGCGTGGTCGCGATGTTGACGCCCAGCGTGAAGGCATTGCGATCCACATGGCTCAATTGTCCGCGCGCCAGATCGGCCAGCATGTTTTTCAGCCCGCTCAGCAAGCTTTCGCCCCGCGTTTCCGCCGCGCGCCGCATCACATCGGGATTGGTGATCACAATATTGGTCGGCGATAGGGCATCCGCGACCGACCGGGCGGCAAATTGCAGCTTGGCGCGGGTCGTCGCATCCACCCCCTCTATTTGGTTGGCGGCCTGCAACAATTGATCGGAAAAGAGGCCATAGGTTTGGCGCAACAGAATATAGGCCGGATGCTGATGCCAATCGGTGGCGGCAAAGCGTCGGTCGGCGGCCAGAGGGTCCGTTCCCGATAAGTGCGCCGCAAAAGAGGCGAAGGGCTCAAAAGGAAATTTGCTGAAATCGCCCCAGACATTCGCGCTTGCTTGCCAAAGCTGCTGCATCTGATCGGCCCACAGCTGGGCGAGGGGAGTTTGGGCTTGCGCCTGATTCCAGGGCGCAGCTTTCCAGAAAGCGGAAGAAAAATCGGTGAGGGCTGCGCTGGATGGAAAAAAGCTGTTCCATGCGGCGGCGGGGCTGTGATGGGGGGATGAGGTTTCCGGCTGGCTCGGATCGGCTGGTGGCGCTGACGGTGCTGCTGAACCAGCGTTGCTTTGCGCGGATGTGAAATCCAGCATCAGCTTTTGGGCTTGCGCGAACACATTGGCCCAAGCCTGCCAATCCTCGGCAGAAGGAAAGGCGAAACCAAGGCCATTTATAGGATCGGAATCCCTACCACCATCCATGCTGTTCATGATTGTTCCTGCTGGTCAGTCGGCCATGGGCTCTTTATAACGTGTCGCAACGCTGCTGGCGAGATGCTGGCCGCGTTTGGATCGAATATTTCGAACGCAAAGGAGTGGACATAGTTTCCCATGCAAGAAGATGAATTCTATCGCATCAAGCGTCTGCCGCCCTATGTCATCGCTGAAGTCAATGCGATGCGAGCGGCCGCGCGCGCCGCGGGGGAAGACATTATCGATCTGGGCATGGGCAATCCTGATCTGCCCCCTCCGCAGCATGTGATCGACAAGCTGGTCGAGGTTGCGCAAAAGCCGGATGCGCATGGCTATAGCCAGTCCAAGGGCATTCCGGGGCTGCGCCGGGCACAGGCCCATTATTATGCGCGCCGCTTCAACGTGGAATTGGATCCGGAAACCGAAGTGGTGGTGACCATGGGGTCCAAAGAAGGGCTGGCCAGTCTGGCGACGGCGATCACCGGCCCCGGTGATGTGGTGCTGGCGCCGAACCCCAGCTATCCTATCCATACTTTTGGTTTCATCATTGCCGGTGCGACGATCCGCAGCGTGCCGACGACGCCGGATGAAAATTATTGGCGCTCGCTGGATAAGGCCATGGCCTTTACTGTGCCGCGCCCGTCGATTCTGGTGGTGAATTATCCATCCAACCCCACGGCCGAATCGGTCGATCTAGCTTTTTACGAGCGGCTGGTGGCATGGGCGAAAGAAAATAAAGTCTGGGTGATCAGCGACCTAGCCTATTCCGAACTTTATTATGACGGCAACCCCACCCCTTCCATTCTTCAGGTGCCCGGCGCCAAGGATGTAGCGATTGAATTCACCTCCATGTCCAAAACCTATAGCATGGCAGGTTGGCGCATGGGCTTTGCGGTGGGCAATAAGCGGCTGATCGCGGCGATGACCCGGGTGAAATCCTATCTCGACTATGGCGCCTATACGCCGATTCAGGCGGCTGCCTGCGCGGCGCTGAATGGTCCGCAGGATATTGTGGCGAAAAACCGCGACCTGTATCAGAAACGCCGCGATGTGATGGTCGACAGCTTCGGCCGGGCGGGGTGGGAAATTCCAAGCCCCAAAGCCTCTATGTTTGCATGGGCACCCTTGCCACCGGCATTGAAAGAGATGGGCAGTCTGGAATTTTCCAAGCAATTGTTGACCCATGCCAAAGTGGCTGTCGCGCCCGGCGTGGGCTATGGCGAAGACGGCGAGGGCTTTGTGCGGATTGCGATGGTGGAAAATGAACAACGCATCCGCCAAGCCGCGCGCAATATCCGCCGTTTCCTGCAAATGCATGGGATTAACGCGCCCGCGATGACCGGCACCGACGGAGGCTGAATTTGGCCACCAATGTCAGCGCCATTGCGCAAACCATTCAACTGTCGGTCACGCCGGTTTTTCTTCTGGTGGCGACCGGCAGCTTGCTGAATGTGTTGATGGGCCGCCTATCGCGCGTGGTTGATCGCAGCCGGGTGCTAATGGAGCGATGGCCCAATACCGAAGGGGAAGCGCATGCGCGTGTCGTCGAGGAGCTGTCGCTGGCAGATCGGCGCATGGGGGTGATCAACAACAGCATTGGCGCGGCGGTCGGCTGCGGCATTGTGGTTTGCCTGTTGGTCGCCTTGCTCTTTACACAGGCCTTCACGGGGCTGAACTTGTCGGTCGCGGCATCCTGGTCTTTTGCCGGGGCGATGCTGCTGCTGTTGGTATCTTTGATTCTGTTTCTTTACGAGGTGCGGCTGGCCATTCTGGCGATTCAGGTGCCGATGGAGTTGCTGGAGACCGAGGAATTGGGATGGTTGAGTCGACAAAAGAAACGCTACCGCCGCTCCAAATCCTAACCCTTCTGATAGCTTTTTTGCCGAGGCGGAGGGGGAATGAGCAAATAATCTCGTAACGACATTCGCTAGCGTTGACAGGCTGTTGCTGCCTCTGCATCTTTCGTTACGGGAGAGCGCAATGAAACAATCAAGCGGCGCGGCGATAGCCATGCCAACGGAAGATTTTGCTACAAGTTCACGCAACAATCAAACGATGTTGTGGCTTTTGCTGATCGTCTATATTTTCAATTTTTTGGATCGCCAGATCGTTAATATTTTGGCGGAACCGATTAAGGCGGATCTGTCGCTGAGCGACACGCAGCTTGGTTTGTTGGCGGGGCCAGCTTTTGCGCTCTTTTATGCCATATTGGGCGTTCCCATCGCCCGTTATGCGGATCGCCCCAACACCAATCGCGTGCATTTGATCGCTTGGTCTGTCGCCATCTGGTCGGCGATGACGGCGGTTTGCGGCCTCGCCCAGAATTTTGTGCAATTGGCACTGGCTCGCATTGGCGTGGGCATTGGCGAGGCAGGCTGCACGCCCGCGGCGCATAGCCTGATTGCCGATCGGGTGGCTCCAGAGAAGCGCTCTTCGGCCATTGCTTTTTATGGCATGGGGGTGCCGATTGGGTCGCTGTTGGGGCTGGTGATCGGCGGCATTGTCAATGATCTTTATGGCTGGCGCGTTGCGTTGATGCTGGTGGGGCTGCCCGGCGTGGCGCTCGCCTTGATTTTATTTTATGTGCTGAAAGAGCCGCGCCTGACACAAAATCAGGAAGAGCGGGATGCAAAAAATTCCGTCAAGCAATTGACCTTCAAGCAAGCCGCAGGGGAGATTTTCTCGGCCCGAGCCTATGTTTATCTGTTGATTGCCGGATCGGTGACAGCTTTTCTGGGCTATGGTAAGTCTCTGTGGACGATCAGCTTTTTTATCCGCAGCCATGGCTTGTCGACAACGGAAGCGGGCTTGGCGATGGCGATTGTGCTGGGCGTGGCCGGAACGATTGGCACATGGCTGGGCGGCGCGGTGGCTGACCGTTATGGCCGCAAAGACAAGCGCCATATTCTAACATTGCCGGCCTATGGCATGGCCATTGCGGCGCCGATCCTGTTTCTTGGATATTCCATGGCGGATTGGCGCATCGCCGTGGCGTTGCTAGTGGTGCCCACCATTTTGAACGCGGCCTATTATGGGCCGACCTTTGCCTGTGTGCAGGGATTGGTGCGCCCCGAAGCGCGCGCCGTGGCGGCGTCGGTCATGCTGCTAAGCCAGAATCTGATTGGTCTGGGGCTTGGGCCGCTGGTCTTTGGTGTGCTGTCGGATATGTTGGCGCCAAGCTATGGTCAGGAAAGCGTGCGTTATGTTCTTTATGGTGCGGCGTTTCTAGGACTGATCCCGGCGCTGTTTTTCTGGCGGGCCAGCCTGCGCTTGTCGCGGGAAATGAAATCGGGTTGAGGATTGGAAAAAAAGCGCGCCGAGCAAATAGCTGGCGCGCTTTTCATATGTTAGATTTTGTGGGATTGGGCCTTGGCTGCATCGGTCCAGAAATGAAGTTCTTCGGCGAAGCGAGGAAAAGCGCGGGTCAATCGGGCGCCATCATCACCGATCGGCAAGCCTTGATCATCGAATGCCTGACCAATGCGCGCGAGGTTGAGCGAAGTGGGCGAGATGACCATGCCCAGCGTGCCTAAGATCAGCCGCCAATGCTGTTCGGCCCGGATCGCAGCAAAAGGGCCGAGGGAGTAAGAGGCGATGGCAGCCGGGCGCCGCCGAAACTCTGGTAGGAAATGATCGACCAGATTTTTCAGGCCGGGCTGAATGCCGCCATTATATTCGCCGGTCACAAAAATAAAACCATCGGCCTTTGCAATGCGATCCGCCAAATGCCGCATCTTATCGGGTGCTTTGCCCTCTGCATGGTCGCTGAGACGTTGATCCAGCATTGGAAGATTACAGGCCATGGCGTCAACCAATTGCGCCTGATCGCCAGCGGATTGCAATTGCTCGATAAGCCAATGGGCCAATTTTATGCCCTGTCGGTCGGTGCGATAGCTGCCATAAAAGACAAGATATTCTCTGCTCATGACTCTTCATGCCATGTTTATGCGGCGGGCAAAAGCCAGTGGTTTCGGTGAACTGCCTGGCAGACCAGACTGTGCTGATGGGCAAAGAAAAAGCGGGGCTGTAACACCCCGCCTTCTTCAATTTTTACAAGGGCTGTTAAGCTGCTTAGAGCGGGCAGCGTGAAATCTGAATCACGCTGCCCGCTCTATATATTTGTGGTCGCATCGCTTTTTGCCAAAAACCGGTGCCCACTTTTTGGCGCGATGCTCTAGTCTGCGAAGGGATCCCGGATCAGGATCGTATCTTCGCGTTCCGGGCTGGTCGATACCAACGCAATCGGCGCTTCGATCAATTCCTGAACCCGCTGGATATATTTAATCGCCTGAGCGGGCAAATCGGCATAGCTGCGTGCGCCCGCAGTGGATTCCTGCCAACCATCCATTTCTTCGTAGATCGGCTCCACGGCTGCCTGATCGGCCGCATGGCTGGGATAATAATCCAGCACTTTACCGCGCAGGCGATAGCCGGTGCAAATGCGGATTTTGTCGAAACCATCCAGCACGTCCAGCTTGGTCAGCGCAATGCCGGTGACACCCGAGACGGCGGAGCTTTGGCGGACCAGCACGGCATCAAACCAGCCACAGCGACGCTTGCGGCCCGTTACCGTGCCAAATTCATGGCCGCGCTCGCCCAGACGCTGGCCGGTTTCATCGTCCAATTCGGTGGGGAAGGGGCCGCTGCCGACGCGGGTGGTATAGGCTTTGGCAATGCCCAGCACAAAGCCGACAGCTGAAGGGCCAAGGCCCGATCCGCTGGCGGCGGTGCCGCTGACGGTGTTGCTGCTGGTGACAAAGGGATAGGTGCCATGGTCCACGTCTAGCAGCACGCCCTGCGCCCCTTCAAACAGGATGCGGGCGCCAGCCTTGCGAACCTGATTCAGGCGTTTCCAGACAGGCTGGGCATATTCCAGAACGAAATCGGCGATTTCGGCCAGATCCGCTTTCAAGCGATCCCGGTCGATTGGCGGCTGGCCAAAGCCAACGCGCAGCGCATCATGATGGGCGGTGAGGCGATCAATCTGGGGATCCAGCTGATCCAGATGGGCCAGATCGCAGACGCGGATGGCGCGGCGGCCCACCTTATCTTCATAAGCGGGGCCAATGCCGCGGCCTGTGGTGCCGATTTTACCAGCGCCCGCCGCCTGTTCGCGCAGTGCGTCCAGATCGCGATGGAAAGGCAGGATCAGCGGGCAATTGTCTGCAATAGCGAAATTGTCGGCGTTGATTTCGACGCCTTGGCCGCGCAGCTTGGCGATCTCGTCGCGCAGCGCCCAAGGGTCAAGCACCACACCATTGCCGATGATCGACAAAGTGCCGGTGACGATGCCAGATGGCAGCAGAGATAATTTATAGACTTGCTCGCCGACAACAAGCGTATGCCCAGCGTTGTGGCCACCCTGAAAACGGACAACGGCGTCGGCGCGGTTTGCTAACCAATCGACGATTTTGCCTTTGCCTTCGTCGCCCCACTGCGACCCGATGACGGTAACATTTGCCATGATGCTGTCCTGCTGAACCGGCTCTCTCTAGCCCGGCGCGGCCTTAGCGCATTTGGCGCAAGAGGCAAGCAAAAGGGCTGAAATGACCCGATTATCTATGAAATCAGTCGAGTTTTCCATTTGCGTGCGGCAATGACCTCGCTCGCCGTCTTGCTTTCTTTCCGCCGGAAAGAATTTTGCTGCGCTGGGAGGCAGGAAATAAGGCGATGGACAGCGCAGTGCCGAATCAGATTTTAACCGGCCCCGATGCGGTGAGGGTATAGCCGCAGCCCAAAGTGGCGGCATCATCGCTTTCATCAAGGGCGGCGATGGTGCGCCAACCATCGGCGCGCAGGCCTGTGGCGACATCCTCGTCATGATCCAGCGGCACAAAAATGCGCCGTTCCCGATCCGATTGCACGCCCAGCCCCTGATCGATCAGCGGGTCGGGATAGAGAGAAAAGCCAATGGCAGGCTCTTCTTGGCTTTCGCCAACGGGAATTTGATAGGCACCGCCGCGCCCCACCGCGTCGCCCAGTCCGGGCACGAAAATCGAAAAACCAAACCAGCTGTGATAGATAAAACCATGTCGCTCGGTGGGATCCAGTGTCAGCTTGATGCGTCCGCGCACCGGGGCGGCTATGGCCTCCAAGGCATCAATCCGGTGCGCCAGCACGCCGGCGCGATCAAAGGCGCGCAATTTTGCGATGGCTTCATCAAATGGGCCAGTGACATGCAACAGCGGCAGAAATTCATCCGCGCCAAGACGGGATAAGGCACCAGCATCTTTCACATCCAGCGCATCGCGCACGGCGCTGAGCTTGGTTTTGAGGATCGAAGAATTGGGTGCCAAGAGATCCAAAATATCTGGCAGGGTGAAATCCAGCGTCGCCGATTCCATGCCAGCGGCGTCCAATGCGTCAATCGCGACGCGAACAATTTCGCGTGCCGCGGCGACGCTGTCGCTGCCGATCAGCTCGGCGCCGACTTGCAGCATCTCGCGCGCGGGGCGCAATTGGCTGGCGCGCAATTTCACCACCTGACCCGCATAGCATAGCCGCAGCGGGCGCGGAGCGGTGACCAGCAAAGAGGTTGCGATGCGGCCCACTTGCCGGGTGATATCCGGGCGAAGCGCCAAGGTGCGCTGCGATACAGGATCGGTGAAGCGCAGCAGATCGCGCGATGTGCGCTCATCATTGCCGCTCAATGTCTCGCGAAATTCCGCGAGCGGTGGGGATACACGCTCATATCCATGGGCGCGGGTCGCGTCCACCAGAGCGCGGATCACGCGTGAGGAAGCTTCTGCCTGCGCCGGTAGCCGGTCACGCAAGCCTTCGGGAAGAAGGGCAGGGGCCTTGGTCATGCTTTTGCCCTTAGGCTGCAACCGGCCTGTGTCAACCGGCGGGGATCAACTTTGCATCTGCCCCGCTGCGTCAGCCCGCATGGAATATACCATGTTATCGGGCCACCGCAGCGGGGCAGAGATGAATTATATGGGTGGGTAAGAGCTTAGAAGCTCAGGCCCTTAACCGTTTTCACGCCAGGCAATTGGCATACCTGCCACAGCAAAGGTTCGGGCAAAGCCGAATCGATGGAGAGCAGCAGCACGGCTTCGCCGCCAGCGGCCCGGCGGCCCAGATGGAAAGTGCCGATGTTCAGGCCCGCATCGCCAAGCGTGGTGCCGACCCGGCCAATGAAGCCCGGCGCATCTTCGTTGACGATATAGAGCATGTGGCCATCCAGATCGGCCTCCACCTTAATGCCAAACATTTCCACCAGACGCGGTTCATTGTTGCCGAACAAGGTGCCAGCCACCGAACGATCGCCCTGTTCCGTGGCTACAGTCACGCGGACGAGGGTTTGATAATCGCCTTCGCGATCATGGCGCACTTCACGGATATCGAGGCCGCGTTCGCGGGCCAGATGCGGCGCATTGACCATATTCACCGAATCCGAATAGCGGCGCATCAGGCCGGTCAGAACCGCAGCCGTGATCGGCTTGATGTTCAATTCCGCCGCAGCCCCTTCGACTTCAATCGAAATGGTGGTGAGATTGTCATGGGCCAATTGGCCGACAAGGCTACCCAGTTTTTCGGCAAGGCTCATATAAGGGCGCAGCTTTGGTGCTTCTTCAGCCGACAGGCTGGGCACGTTCAGCGCGTTGGTGATGCCGCCAGTCAGCAGATAATCCGAAAGCTGTTCGGCAACTTGGATCGCCACATTCACCTGGGCTTCGTCGGTCGAGGCGCCAAGATGCGGGGTGCAGATGAAATTGGCTGTGCCGAACAGCGGATGATCGGCTGCGGGTGGTTCTTGGGCAAACACGTCCAGCGCCGCGCCAGCGACATGGCCCGAATCCAGTGCTTCCTTCAAAGCGGCTTCGTCGATCAAACCGCCGCGTGCGCAGTTGATGATGCGAACGCCCTTCTTGGCCTTGGCCAGATTTTCCTTGCTCAGGATATTGCGGGTCTGGTCGGTCAGCGGGGTGTGCAGGGTGATGAAGTCCGCCTTGGCTAGCAAGGTTTCCAGATCGGCCTTTTCGACGCCCAGTTCAATGGCGCGCTCTGGCGTCAGGAACGGGTCGAACGCGACAACTTTCATCCGCAGGCCAATGGCGCGTTCGGCAACGATGCTGCCAATATTGCCGCAGCCAATCAGACCCAATGTCTTGGATGTCAGCTCGACACCCATGAAGCGGTTCTTTTCCCACTTGCCAGCCTGCGTCGAAACATCGGCTTCGGGGATTTGGCGGGCGAGGGCGAACATCATCGCAATCGCATGTTCTGCGGTGGTGATGCTGTTACCGAACGGTGTGTTCATCACGATCACGCCCTTTTTGGACGCTTCGGGAATGTCGACATTGTCCACACCGATACCAGCGCGGCCGACAACCTTGAGGTTGGTGGCAGCGGCCAAAACATCGGCGGTGACTTTGGTGGATGAACGGATGGCGAGGCCATCATAGTCACCGATCATGGCGATCAGTTCGTCTTTGGTTTTTCCGGTGATGACATCCACATCAATGCCGCGTTCGCGGAAGATTTCCGCGGCTTTGGGGTCCATCTTGTCGCTGATAAGGACTTTAGGTGCAGTCATTTTACGAGCTCCTCTATCTGGCATAAAGGCGCAGATCGGGTCAGAAACTGAGAAAATGGCTCCGGCCCAGATCAGGCCGGAGCATGAGATCAGGCGTTGAGCGAGGCGTAGGCCCAATCGAGCCACGGGCCGAGTGCTTCGATATCGGCGGTGTCGACGGTCGCGCCGCACCAGATACGCAGGCCAGCAGGGGCATCGCGGTAACCAGCGATGTCATAGGCTGCGCCTTCGGCTTCCAGCAGGCCAGCAAACTTCTTGATAAAGTCTGCATCTGCACCGGCAACCGACAAGCAAACTGAGGTGGTCGAACGGCTGGCTTCATCAGCGGCGAGATGGCTCAGCCAATCGCGCTCTTCGACAATCTTGTTCAGCGCTGCGGCATTGGCATCGCTGCGTGCCTTCAGACCTGCTGCGCCGCCGACGGTCTTGGCCCATTCCAGATTGAAGATGGCGTCTTCGACAGCCAGCATCGATGGGGTGTTGATGGTTTCGCCCTTGAACACGCCTTCGACCAGCTTGCCGCCCTTGGTGAGGCGGAAAACCTTCGGCAAAGGCCATGCAGGGGT
>DASSAA010000022.1:0-36879 GCA_035685745.1 Sphingopyxis sp.
AGCGCCTTCTTCAAAAACCGCAAGGCCGCAGCCTTATCGCGAGTTTTGGTCACATAGCTTTCTAGGATCTCGCCCTCATGATCCACGGCACGCCACAGATAATGGGTCTCACCGTTGATCTTCACATAGACCTCATCGACACGCCACTGCCAATGACGAAAGCCACGCATGCGGCTCACTCGCTGCCGCCGAATATCAGCCGCGAACATAGGGCCAAACCGATTTCACCAGAGCCGAACCGTTTCGTGGCAGATATCGATTCCGCGCTCGAACAGCAGATCGTCCACGTTCCGCAAGCTCAGTGGCAAACGCACATACATCAAAACGACAAGGCGGATCACCTCAGGCGAGGAATGGAAATAGCGAAACGGATTAGCGGGCTTAGCTCGGGATTTGCGGCTCATCCGTCCACTCTATCACGCTCAACCCTGCCTGCCCCATCCTTTTGACAAGACCCTTTTGACAAGACCAGGACCAAACCGATTCCACCAGAGCCGAACCGTTTCGTGGCAAATATCGATACCGCGCTCGAACAGCAGATCCTCCACGTTCCGCAAGCTAAGCGGGAAACGCACATACATCAAAACGACAAGGCGAATCACCTCAGGCGAAGAATGGAAATAGCGAAACGGATTAGCTGGCTTAGCTTGGGATCTGCGGCTCATCTGTCCACTCTATCACGCTCAACCCTGCCTGCCACATCCTTTTGACAAGACCGAAAATCATGTCGAGCAAGTGCGCCTGTTCATCCAGCAAAATGGGTGAAGGCTGAGCGGTCTAGCCGCAAAAAAGCCCATCCTGTCACAGCGGTGCTCAACAGGATGGGGCAATTTGTTTGTAGATTAAGCAGCCGCTGCGATTTCAGCGTTCACAATTTGCTCAATCTCGGTGCGGATTGCGCCCTTCAGAATTTTTCCGTCAGGCGACAAAGGCAATTCGGCGCGCAGTTCCAAACGCTCCGGCAGTTTTTCCTTCGATAGGCCATAGCCCAGCAAATAGTCTTTCAGCTCCTGCATGTCGAAGCTTTGGTTCTCGTGGAGTTCCGTCACGGCGCAGGCCCGCTCGCCATAGATTTTGTCGGGATAGCCCACCACCACTACACGGCAAACCGATGGGTGTTGACGGATTAACTCTTCGATCTCTGTCGGGTCGATTTTATAGCCACCGCGATTGATCATATCTTTTTTGCGGCCCAAGATTTTCACCAAACCTTCGCGCGTCACGCGGCCTAAGTCGCCGCTCAAGAAGAATCCGTCGGGCGTCATCAACGATTGCTTCGCTTCTGGTTCGCCAAGATAGCCCATCAGCAGATTGGGTCCGCGCATGCCAATTTCGCCCAACTCCCCTGTCGGCACTTGGTGGCGATCCGCATCAAAGGCCGCAATCTCGGTCTCAGGTCCGGGCCATCCGTCATAATCATTGCGAATTGCAATGCTATCTTCGAGAAGGTTGCTACAATGGGCCATGCTTTCGGCCATGGCATACATGCGCAGCACTTCCACACCCAACTGATCACGCGTGTCTTCGATCAGGCTTTCGGTCATGTAGCCGCCGCCCACGGTAAAGGCGCGCATATGCTCCAGCTTGGCATCACCCAAAGCTTCTTCGCGGGCATTGAGCAGCATGTGAAGCATGGTCACCACCATTACCGACCATACGCATTTATGCTTTTGTGCCATGCGCAGCACACGAACGGGATCCCAGCCCGAGGCGCGCACGATCGTCAGGCCATGGGCGAGGCCCATATAGCTGAAGAAGGTGAAGCCGGGGGCCCCTGCCCCTGCGCCCGTCACCATGATCGCTTCGCCAGTTTGGATATCTGCCAAAGCCTTGATCCGGCGCGCTGCCCAAGCCACGCTATCCCAGCTGTGCATCACACCTTTGGGATTGCCCGTCGATCCAGACGTCACGCCAACAATAGCGCAATGGTCCGCCGGTGTAGGAACCGCATCCATCACCACAGGTTCAGCGCCAACCATTGTTTTCATGCTGGCTGCCACAGCGCCCGCTGGGGGCTGCAGTCCGTCGCCCGACTTGTCGCCGGTGTGTACGAACAATTTGGCGTTCGACATTTGAAGGATATAGTTCACTTCCCGCATACCAAGCCGCTTTGGCGCGGGCAGGAATGTCGCGCCCAAGCGCGCTACAGCAATAGCGACAGCCAGATCTTCTACCGACGTATCATATTGAGCTACAACATAATCGCCCTGCTTAACATCCAGTTCGATCAGGCGGCCAACGGCGCAGTTGGACATGTGGCCAATCTCACGGCGGGTCCAGCTTTCCTCGTCAATAACGAGGGCAACCGCATCCGGATCAGCCTTCAGTTGAACATCAAAGGCGGCAGCAAGATTATTGGCTGAAGCTTTCGCATCAATCTGATCCATAACGTCAGTCATGCCCTTTCCCTTTCATTATTTTCTAATTGTGCAGGCGTTTTTGATCGCCCTATTTCAGCAGGCGATCCGCAAGCTCGTTCAGCTTGTCCATCGCTTCGCGTCCACGCATCCAAGGGCGCACCACAAGGCGATCACAGCCCGCATCTTCATAGCGTTTCAGCAAATCGGCATCGACATCGCCAATCACCGCGTTGCTAACTTCAAACGGCTGATCCGCGCGTCCCGCGGCTTCCCGCATCTCGCGCAGCAGTGGGATGGTTTCCGCCATTTCTTCCGGCGGCATTTCATTGGCCAACCAGCCATTGCCACGCTGTGCTGCACGGCGCAAAGCGGGCTTCGCATGGCCGCCAAAGATGAAGGGCGGATGGGGGCGTGTGGCAGGCTTAGGAGACATGGCCACTGGCGGGACCTTCAGGACTTCGCCGTCATATTGTGTCAAGTCGTCATTAAACAGGCTGACCATCACATCCAATGTTTCGTCAAAACGCTTGCCGCGCGTGGCAAAATCACGGCCCAGAATATCGAACTCTTCCTTCAGCCAGCCACCGCCCGCACCAAAGAGAAAGCGGCCACCCGTGAACAAGTCGAGGGTCATAACCTGACGGGCCAAATGGAAGGGATCGTGCAACGGCACGATGGAGATGGACACGGCGAGCTTGATCGTTTTGGTAATGCCGCCCAAATATCCCAGTGCCGCATAAGGATCGTAAAACGGCAAATTTGCATGGAACGCGTCATGCGAATCTGCCGTTGGATCTGGTACATAAGGGAATTTGGAATCATGCTCGACCGGCGTGACAACATGTTCGCCCAGCCACACGGAATCAAAGCCCATGGCTTCGGCCGCCGGAACCAGTTCGATCATCTGTTCCGAACGAAGCGGAAAAAGCGCTACTCCCAATTTCATTTTATCTCTCCACGTCTGGATGATGCTATCCGCGATGATCTCCATCGCGCCATCGCTGGACTTTTATTTGGCTTAGGGTTGGGGACGAAAAGCGTCCAATCCCGCGACCGGCTGGTCGAGCAGGATCGACAAATCACAAATGGCACCGCCGGTGCTCAACAGGCGGGTTTCATATTTGTAGCGCCCCCATGCGAGGTGAAGCCCCTCTGTCTCGCCATGATAGGACAAGAAATAGCAGCTCGCCGAAACAACATTATCTTCCACGCTATCGATCACAATATTCGACGTGTAATGTTTGCGATGCGCCACTGGTTGAGAAACGGCTTGCGCGAAATATGACAAAACATTGTCGATACCAGAAAGCTCGCCCGAATATTGGCCGCGCACCTGAACGTCAGCGGTGAAGGTCGAGCGCAGCAGGTCTAAATCGCCCACATCCAGCGCCAAGCAATAGTTGCTAATCGCGTGCCGCGCTGCCTCAGCGGCTTCCAATTTTTTCAGACGTTCAACAATTTCGTCGATCACAGCAGGCATTCCTCAATCATCGCAAAAAGCATTTTATATTTTAGTCGTCAGTCGAAACCGGCGGAGCACCGGGCAGATAGCGATGGAATGCGCCCAGCGTCATGCCGCCATCGACCGTCAATTCTGCACCGGTCATGTAGGAAGAGGAATCGCTGGCGAGGAACAGGTTCACCTCTGCCACCTCTTCAGGTTCACCGATGCGTTGGATGGTCTGCCCCAGATAATCTTTGCTCAGTTCGGCAGAGCTTTTGTTGCCTACATTGGCGAAGGGCGTGTTGATGCCACCAGGGAACACTGCGTTTACACGCACGCCCTGCCAGCCAAGCTCCATTGCCGCATTTTTGGTCAGACCCCGCAGGCCCCATTTCGACGACATATATGAAGCCGTCGCATTCATGCCCCAAAGAGCGCCGGTGGAACAAATATTAATAATGGAACCGCGCTTCTGCGCGATCATGGTTAGCGAAACGCTTTTTATGCCGAGCCAAGGACCAATTAAATTCACGTCAAGCACGCGCTGGAAATCCTCGCGTGCAATGTCTGTCAAAGCGGCGATATGCACAATGCCGGCGTTGTTCACCAAAATATCAATCGTGCCCCAGCGCGCGACGGTCTGCTCTACAACGGTTTTCCAGCTGGCTTCGTCCGAAACGTCGAGCCGAGAATAGACAGCATTTTCGCCTAGCTCATCGGCTAGCTGCTGCCCTTCCGCCCGCGAAAGGTCGGCGATAACAACGCGCGCCCCCTCTTTGACAAACAAACGTGCTGTCGCGGCCCCTTGCCCCTGCGCACCGCCTGTAATGATAGCAACCCGATTATCGAGCTTTCCCATCCGCTATTCCTCATCATTATTGTACTTATTTAAATGCACAATCAGCATGTATTATTCTGAAAAGCACACGCTTTTTCTTAGAAAAAATGTTTCCGGTGCTGCGGAAGCATTTTATTTCTCGGGCTTCCTAAAAGGGGTGCGCTTCGGTCTAAGCTATCAGCAAACACGACCAGTTTTCCTATTCGCGCTGGCCCATGGGCGTGCGCTCATCACGCAGCGCCCATGGTCATTCTTTCGTAATTGGGGCCATAAACTGGCCCCAACTTTTGCTTTAGAAGCGGAACACCGCTTGCACCGATACAGTGCGCGGATCCGAGATCGATCCGTCCACGTCAGACTGGATGCCGTTGCTGGTGCCCGTTCCCGATCCGGTGAAGGGAGCATCAACAGCTTGCGTTACGATGAAGCGATTGGTCAGATTCTTACCGATCAATGCCACTTCCCAGCTGTCATCCTGAGCCATCAGACGCAGGCTGGCGTCCAAAGCAATGAAGCTTTTTTGCGTGAAGCGTTCAGCAAAGCGATTGGCAAAGGCGTACGTCTTATAGCTACCGCTATAACGGCCACTGATATTTAGGCCCAAACGGCGATCATTGCCGATATCCGATTCATAACCCAAATTGGCCGTCGCGGTCCATTCTGGGGCCGATGCCGGGCGTTCACCCCTCAGGTCCTGATAGTTGCGCGTACCGTCGTTGGTTGGGCCAAAGAGGCACCCTTGCGTTGGCGACTGTGCAACGATGCAAGGCGCAAAGGGGAAGCTGCGATATTGCGCATCGGTGTAGCCGATGGACGCTGCCGCAGTAAAACCTGGAAGCGCACGCGGTGCAAATTCAGCGGCGAGTTCACCGCCACGGGTGCGCATGCCAGCTGCGTTCAGCGTGAAATATTGCAGCGTATCGGCGACGAAGAAGTCGACCTGAACGCCCTTATAATCATACCAGAATAGGTCACCATTCAAGCGCAATTGATTGTCAAACAGCACGCTCTTGATGCCGCCTTCAAAACCCTTCACCTTCTCGGGACCGAAAGCTGCATCGCTGGCCTTTGTGTTGGCAGCCAACAAGCCGCTGATCGAATAGCCGCCAGACTTATAGCCAGTGCGGTAGCTACCATAAACGGTGATGTTGGGCAGTACCCGCCACGATAAGGTCGCCTCTGGCGAGACGTTGTTAAAGGTTTGTTCCGCGCCGATTTGCCCCGTGGGGAACGTTGAGGCGTAAAACGGGTGCGAATAAGGCTGACGGAAGGTCGAGTCCTTAGTTTCATGCGTGTATCGAGCACCCGCTGTGAAGTTGAGCGTCGACGTAATATCCACAAGCACTTGGCCGAAGGCTGCCAAGGTTTCACCGGTCGAACGACCCAGCTTTGCAACCGTTACATATTGCCATTCCGGATTGGTCACGGCGCTGTTCGACGGACCATTTGGGAAGAACACATCTTCCTTAAAGTCGATACGCTGATGCTGATAATAGCCGCCAACCATGAAGTTGATGGGGCCGCCGAGGCTGGTCTGTAGGCGCGCTTCCACCGAAGCAGCAGTCAGACGCTGGCGGTCTGCGGTATGGTTGCCAATTTGGCTGCCCAAGCTATCGGGTTCGTTAGGAAATCCGTTGGTATAATCATAGTCACCCATGAAATCCTTTTTCCAACGAATAAAGCCAGGCATGAGGCTCAGCGAGAATTTGTCGGCATCATATTCGATGCTGCCAGCGATGTTCAGCGAACGATAGTCTTGGTAGGTTTTGCCGCCATGGCGGTTGAACAAGGGGTTGGTGGCTGCAATGTCCGCTGGCAGCGGATCTTGCGAGACGCGGAAATCACGCGAGCAATTGGTGGTGGGGTCATTTTGCGGAACACCGCCTACAGGGCAGGAGAAGATCTTCGTATTACCAGCGGGCGAACCATCATGATAATCCGTATAGGTCATCTTCACGCGAGCGGTGAGATTGTTTGTGGGTTCCCACTGCAAGGTGCCACGTACCAGCGCAGAGCGTTCGCCGGTCATATATTTGTCGCCAGCGGGGCGCACATGATCGGTCACGTCTCCCGTTGCGCTATCATAGGTCGAAACGATGGCTTCACTGGTGTCATTGCGGAACAGGCCGCCATATTGCTTCGAAAAACTACCTGCCAATCGAAAACCAAGCGTGTCGGTGATGGGGCCGGAAACGAAAGCTTCAACCGATGGGTTTAAGGCGCGAAACTCATAGCCGAGCCGTACCATGCCCTCCAATTCACGGGTGGGATTGGCTGTGGTGATCGAGATAACGCCTGCAGTGGTGTTTTTACCATAGAAGAGCGACTGCGGGCCCTTGAGCACTTCTACCTGCGCCAGGTCAAAAAGGCCTTCGTTCAAAACACTGCCACCGCTCAGATAGATGCCGTCAATCACGGTCGCTACTGATTGCTCGACACTGATGCTCGTATTCGGCGGCGTGATACCGCGAAGAGCGATACTCGCGCCGCTGCCTGCACCAGTGCGGGCGACGATCAATTGCGGAGCCATAGCAGACAGATTTTCAATCGATTTAATGCCGCGCTCTGCCAGAGTTTCCGATGAGACAATTTGCGCCGCCACGGGGATGTTTTGTAGATTTTCTTCGCGCTTACGCGCTGTCACGATAATCTCTTCCAGACCACCACGGCCGCGTGAAATTTCCTCATCATTATGAGAGGCGTCATCGGCTTGTTGGGCGAAGGCTGGCGTCATTGCGGTGCTAGCCAAGATAAGCCCGCCCCAAAGGCGAGCGGAAACAATTTTCGAACGCATATTACAGACCTCTTCCAATCGATATTTTTTTGTTTTCACACAAGTTCGAAGCTTATAAATTGATTTATGATTCATTAATCAATTTATATTAAAAATTTTAGGCTGATTTGCGTAAGGATGCTTTAGCGTCCCTACGGTATGTCAAAACTACTTTACTATTCCAATCGACGCTCATTCGGCAATTGGCCCGAAGTGCAGCGCCGAACTTGCGCCTCGACGATCTAACGGTCCACATGGCCAATGACGCTAAGCTTGGACCATCATTCCCCATCCAACGCCTTCGCGATGGATTTGTGGAAGTTCTGAACCGCAGGTTCATTGCGTCCGATCAAGAAGGATTTGCTCTGATTATTTTCAGCCGCATGCTGAATGGCATAATCCAGAACATAATCCTCTTGTTGAGTGACCTGACGGTAAAGCTCCAACTGAGCCTTGCCTTCTTCCACCACATCAGGCGTTACCTCTTTGCGCGTCAGCAGCATCTGCACGCCGGTGCTGCGATCAGCGCGGTCCCCAGGGAAGACGCGAACGACCAGCGGAAAGTCGCCACGCGCGGTCGAAATCTGGGCATTGGGGAACAGGACTTGGACATCCGACAGCGCTGCCGGTCCATCCCACTGATTTTCCGGTAAGTGACGCTGTGAGTTAAGCGACTGATTGGGAAGCAGCATCAGCGAGTGAGGGCCGAAATGGTCGGTCACATTCACGTTGCCAATCAACGATGGAAGGCTGGTCGCGTGAACGCTGCCGAAATGATAGTTTTCGATATAGCCGTCGCGGCAGAACTTCCAATTGGGGCCTGAATAGGTTTCGGTCCACAAAAGACTCGTATTTTCTAGGTCTAGCGCTTCTAGTTCAGGGCCGAAGTCACCCAAAAATCCGTCCAGATCGAATGGGACTTCTGAATCCAGCACACCGAAGATTAGGCCATATTTCTCTTCAACGCGGATTTCTGCTAGGCTCAAACTACTCTTGTCGCACTTGCCAAACAGACGTTCTTTTTGAACAGTCAGGAGCGACCCGTCGGAGCTGTAAGTCCACGCGTGATAGGGGCAGGAAAAGCGCGAAGCTTTGCCGCGGCCCGATGCTACAGGTGCGCCGCGATGACGGCAAGCATTAAAGAAGGCATGCGCTTTACCCTCTGCATCACGCGTAAGCACAATGCGGAAACCTGGAACATTTTCCAAGGCTGAATACGTGTTTGGTTCAGGGATTTCGCAACTCAGGCCCAAGAGGATGGGACCTTTGTGGAAAAGTGTTTCCACTTCCTTCTTCCAATATTCCTCATCCAAATAGCGGGCAGCAGGAATTTCGAGGATCGCTTCTTCCAACGTTCCCTCATCGGCGTCCAGCATAGCCAGAAGCCGTTTCATATCCGTAACTACTCTATCGTGCGGTACCATAACCGATCTCTCCCAGCGACGCCTAGCTCACTATTTCTGGGCAAACGCCCTACATCATAAAGCGACTGCTAAACCAAATCATTCAAATCATGACAGAATACTGACTGATTGATCATTTTTAATCCTTTCAGTGCGTACATTGTCAATTCAGACCCGCTTTTTGCCGCTTCATATCGTTACGAAATGCGAGTTCGCTTTGATCGTAACGACATGAAAACCAGCGCGCCGAATTACTTTTTGTATTGTGCACCTATCAATTCGGCATTTCAACAAAAAAATGACTTACCAATCATATTTTAATTGAAAAAGAATTGCACTTGAACCTATCCTCAGATGCAAGGGGCCGACGGGAGCCCTCCCGCTGGGAGCGAGATGTGCCAGAAAACCACCATTTTGATTATATTATCATCGGCGCCGGCTCGTCCGGCTGCGTCTTGGCAGAGCGACTGTCTCGCGATCCAAGACGAAATATTCTTGTTCTAGAAGCGGGTGGAAACAACAAAGGCCCGCTGTTTGAAATGCCCAAGGGTATTGCCAAATTGATTGGGGATTCGCGGTTCTCTTGGCAATATACGGTTGATCAACAGCGCGCAGCTGACCTACCGGCTAATGAAATCTGGTTGCGCGGCAAAGGCTTGGGCGGCTCCTCTGCCATCAATGGCATGATTTATGTTCGCGGCCAGCCGGAAGACTACGATGGATGGGCGGAGCAAGCCGGATCGCAATGGTGCTGGGATGCTATTAAAGAAGCCTACTTGAGCATCGAAGATCATCAGTTCGGTGATGGCGCCGATTTTGGCAGTGGCGGACCATTAAAAGTCAGCGCGGGTACTTACCGCTATCCTGTGGCCAATCGCTTGATCGAGGCTGGTCAGCAACTCGGCCTTCCTATGCGCGCGGAGTTAAACGGCGAGGATCAGGAAGGCATTGGCTATTACTCGCACAATATTGCGGGTGGCCGCCGCCAAAGTGCCGCCAAAGCTTTTCTGGCCCCTGCCATGCGTCGCAAAAATGTTCAGGTGATCACCGGCGCTTTGGTTTCTCAGATCCTGTTCGAAGGACAACGAGCTATTGGTGTGTCGGCGCGCGTGCATGGCCAACCCGAAAAATTCCTTTGCCAGGGCGAGATCATTTTGTCGGCGGGGTCCATCGAATCGCCCAAGCTGCTGCAGCTTTCTGGCATTGGTGACGGGGCCCTGCTGCAATCCCTAAACATTCCTTTGGTAGCTGACCGTCCGCATGTTGGCCAGCATTTGCAGGACCATATGAGCTATATGCTCAGCTATCGCTTGCGCGAAGAGCGCGGAATTAACCACCGTTTCCGAGGCTTGGGCCTCCTGCAAAGCGGCATGGAATATTTCCTCAACCGCTCAGGCCCCTTGGCAACTGGCCCCTTTGAAGTGGGCGCGTTTGTAAAAGCCCATCACGCCAGCCTCCGCCCTGATTTGCAGCTTTATCTGTCGGGGCTTACCTTTGCGTTCTCGGATGATACCAATCATCCAGTGCCTTTGAACAAGGTGGAATCCGAGGCGGGCATAACCATCTATGGCGGCATCTTGAGGCCCACCAGCCAAGGCAGCATCACCATCACCTCGCCATCCAGCGATGTGCAGCCCGCGATCACCCCCAATTGGTTGCAAACCGATTATGATCGCGAAATGGCCATCGCCTTGGTTCGCTACATCCGTACCCTCGTGAAGCAACCCGCCATAGCTTCGATCATCGGCCCAGAACTGCGACCAGGCGCACAGTATCAAGATGATGAGCAGATTCTACGTCACTTCCGTCAGCACTTCACGGCGGGAACCCATTCCGTCGGAACATGTCGGATGGGTCATGACCCGGATAGCGTTATTGACGGCAGGTTGAAATTGCGCGGTGTAGAAGGTGTTCGCATTGTCGATTGCTCTGCGATGCCAAGCCTTCCTTCCGGCAACACTAATGCCCCGGCCATGGCGCTGGCGTGGGTCGCCGCTGATTTGATCGAAGCCGACGCCCGAATTTAGGATAAATATGATGGACCCCACCCAAAACCTAAGCCAACGCTTAGCCGCGTTAGAGACCGCAGAGCTCACGCGAAATGCTCTAACAGACTATTGCTTCGCCCTCGACAGCAGTGACCTTGATCTGCTGCGTCAAACCTTCAGTGACGATATCCAACTCACCCTGCCGGACGGTCAGAGCGTCGTGGGCAATGCGGCGGTCGTTACCTTTTTTGCCGATGCGATCACTACGCCAGCCGAACATCGGAAGCATTTCGTCACCAACATTTCGATCGAGCGTAGTGAAGCGATGAGCGCATCGGGACATTGCTATTTCCAATCCCTATTGGGCCAAACCGGTGACTTCCATCTTGCATGGGGTAGGTTTAATTTCGTCACCCGGCGCGATGGCGATCATGTGCGGATTGAGCGTTTCGCTATGATCGTCGAGCAAATGCCCTCCCCCGCCTTTGCGCTATCCGCAATCCACGGGGCTGCATAGCAGCATCAAGGCAGGGCCGTGCAATCGCCCCTGCCCCTCCGCATCCAATTGCGGTTGCCGTCCGGTGGCCGCAGCTATTCCATAATATTAGGAACGATCCCAATGACACAAGAGCAGGCCGCCCTTCAGCGGGTGATAGACCGCGATGAGCTGCGCCATTTGCTGGCGACATATTGCCGCAGCATCGATCGCGGCGACAGCGAATTGCTGGCTTCTGTTTTCACAGACGACGCGACTATATTGGCAGGTATTTGCGACGGTTCGGCTAAAGCATTTGCCCGCGACGCGCCCCCAATTCTCGCGGAAAACCTGGCCATGTGTTTCCATTCTGTGGCCAATTCATGGTTCGATATTGAAGGCGATGAAGCGCAGGGCGAAAGCTATGTCGTCGCCTTTAATCGCACCCGCCATGCACCGCACATAGAAAACATAGTCGCAGGACGCTATTTTGATAGATTCACGCGGACAAATGGGGCGTGGAAAATTCGCGAACGCGTGTTTGTGCAAGATTGGGCTAGTGCTAGGCCAGCAGAGCCCGCATCGCCCCCGCCCGATGGGCGATATGGATGTTTCGGTCCCAATGATCCGCTGTACAAATTCCTAGCCAAATGATCTTTTATCGCGCGCTCCCAACCCAATGGAGGGAACGCGCGAGACAATTTTAAGCCACTTCCGGCATCTTAAGGTCGCCGGTGATCACAATACCCGCGCCGTCAATTTGATAGTTTTTGTTCATAAAGATCAGCAGCGACGTCATCGCTTCAGCAGCGGCAGAATTCACCAACGCGCCAGCATGCAAGCCGCGAAGGCCAATGGCATTCGCCAAGTCAACAATCTTGCCGCGCGCCTCTTTATCGTCGCCAAACACCAGCACATCGCAGCCCAGGTCCACATTTTGCGACAATTTGTGAGCGGCCACATTGTGAAATGCGGAAACAAGGCGCACCCCCTCGCCCAGCAAATTTTGCGCCCTCACCGCTGCGCTGCCTTCGCTGGGCAATTGCACGCGCATCACGCGTGGCGGAACCAGCGGCACGGTGGTGTCCACCACGATCTTGCCTTCCACATGGGGCGCAATGTCGCGCAATGTGTTTTCTTGCGCTGCGAAAGGCACGGTAATCAGAACGATATCGCCTCTTTGCGCCGCATCGGCATTGCTCATTCCCTCTGCGCCATGGCCAAGACGCTCTGCTTCGGCGATTGCGCTCTCCGCAGTACGTGACCCGATCAGGACAGGATAGCCCGCGTTGCTCAGGCGATATGCAAGGCCGCTCCCCAAATTGCCGGTGCCGCCAATGATCGCAATGCTAAGATCTTTACTCATGAAGAATGTCTTTCTCTAATAAACGCAGATCAAGCCTGAGTTAGGGGCTGTGGTTAGAAATCATCGACAGTAAGGGTCGCAAAGGCCTACAAGGCTGACACTTGTCCGCGAAGGACAAGTGCAGGAAATGATTCAAACCCGATCGTGAATGAGCCTGCCCCAGCCCTTCCACTATAAATGACTAGCGAATCATATTTGACATTCAGCTGGAGTATCTGCAAGCTAAATCTGAGACGGATATCCGTCCTTAGATATCCTTTTAGGTAAATAGGAGTGTCCGTTGAGAGGTGAAATTTCCGGTATCGAGGCACCGGTGAATAAGCGCGCGCCCAAGAGGCAAATTAGCGAAAAAACAGCGGTTAAGCGTGCAGAGCGTCAGATCGTAAAACGGCGCAAACTACTCGAAGCTGCGGCAAAGATAATCGGCCAGCATGGCTATGCAGGTTGCTCTGTCAGCCGCATTGCTAGCAAAGCCCGTATCGCACACGGCACCTTCTATCTCTATTTCAAATCGCAGCAGGAATTGTTCGACATGATCTTGCCAACGGTGGGATTGGCGATGCTCGACGAAATTTCCAATGCGATTGGAGATGCCACCGATCCGATTGAAATCGAACGTCGAGGCTTTGGCGCCAACGTGCAATATACAATCGACCATGTGTATATGAATCGGGTGCTGTTCGAAGGTCAGCTTTACACACCGTCGGGCTATGAAACCTATTTTTCTGAAATTACCAAATCTTATGTGCGCTCGTTGAAAAAGAGTGTGAACACAGGCCAGTTCGCCAATGCGAGCGATGAGGAATTAACCCATATCGCAACAATGCTGATCAATGCACGCACCGGTCTGTTGTTCAAAATTACCAAAGAAACCCGCAAAGACCTTGATTTTGTGGAAAGCCTAGTGGCCTCTTATATCAAATTTGTGAAACGCGGTTTGGATGTAAAACGAAGCAGCTAAGCTGCTTCGTTAAAGCTTTCTTTGGTGGCACGGCTTAAGTGCCAATCGGCGGTGCCAAAGCGCGAGTTGTTGGTCAAAATGCGCTTAAGATAATGGCCCGCCGCACATTCATCTGTCATCCCAATGCCGCCATGCAATTGGATCGAGGTTTCCCCCACGACCCGGCAAGCCTTGTCGGCTTGGGCCTTGGCAGCAGAGCAAAGCTGTGCAGCGATAGCTTCCCTATTATCCAACGCAGCCAAAGCTTGGTCGATGATCGCCCTTGTGGTGCGCAGACCGATATAGCCATCCACCAAGCGGTGCTGGATCACCTGAAAATCGCCCAAGGCCTGACCAAATTGACGCCGCGTTTTAACGTAATCAATGGTCAGCGCTAGCAGACGTTCTGCAGCACCCACGCTCTCTGCCGCAGCGCAGGCCGCCGCCAAATCCAGCACCTGCTCAATCGCCTGATCGCAGCCAGTGGCTAGCAGTTCGCCCTCGACTTGGTCGAAGACCAGTTCACCTGCCAGACGATTATCGGGCAGGCGGTAGCTGTGGCTCGTCAATCCAGCCGTGTCAGGCTTCACTAGCAATAAACAAAGCGCGCCGCTGTCGTCGCGAGCAGTCACCAGAAAATCGCTGACATTGCCGAGATCGATAACGTAGATTTTCGTGCCGCTAATCGCCTTGCCATCAAAGCGGCTTTCCACGAATTGACGATCATTGCCGGAACGCTTTTCCCGATGCGCCCAGGCAAAGCGCGCCGTTCCAACGCAAATTGTGCCGAGCAGTTCTTCACGGCGTGCGCCAGACACGACAACGTCGATCAGGCGCGCTGGCAAAATGGCGCTATCGAGCAGCGGCAGCGCAGATAAGGTGGAACCAATCTGACGCATAGCCATGCCCCAATCGCACGTGCCGCCACCAAGGCCGCCTACATCCGGCGACTGCCCCAGTGCCAAAATGCCCGCTTCTGCTGCATTTTGCCATGCCTGCTGCGGGCAAGATATGATGTCAGCCCGACATTTTTCCATATCATATTCGGCTTCAAAGAAACGTTCGACCTGCTGCTGGATAAGCTGCCGGTCTTCTTGCGTAAATTCCATCGTCGAGCTCATAAGTCTAGAACCGCCTTTGCAAGAATATTGCGCTGAACCTCGCTGGCTCCGCCCCAAATTGAATAAACGCGGCCAAAGAGATATTCGCCCAACGCCCCAGGGCCGCCCTCAGGACCAAAGGCCTTGCCATTTGCACCTGCTTTCAGTGCGCTATCCTCATAGGTCAGCCCGCTGACCGCCAACGCATCCGTGTGCGCGCTCGAGATCGCCTGCAGCAATTCGGCGCTCGCGATTTTCAGCATGGACGCGGATAGACCAGGGTCTTGACCGGCATCCAATTCCTGAAACATCGAAGTGCATAAGGATCGCAGGCCAATAATCTTGAAACTCAGGTCACTGTAGCGCGCTTGCCACGATGGTGATTGCGCTAAAGGACGTCCACCATCTGTCACTGTTTCAAGGAAATATTTGAGCTGCGCTATCAAGCGTTCCGCCTTGCCCACTTCCGCCGAAATCAGCCGTTCATTGTCGAGCAGGAATTTGGCATAGGTCCAGCCGCGCCCCTCTTCGCCAATCAGATGTTCGACCGGCACCCGAACCTCGTCGAGGAAAACCTCGTTCAGATCATCACCTAAGTCGATTGTTCGGATAGGACGAATGGACACGCCGGGACTTTTCAAGTCGATCAGCAAGAAGGAAATGCCGCGCTGCGGCTTTGCGTTATCGTCCGTGCGCACCAGCGTGAACATCATGTCCGCCCACTGCGCCATGGTGGTCCAAATTTTATGGCCGGTCACCACATAATGATCGCCATCGCGCACCGCACGGGTTTTCAAATTGGCCAAATCTGAGCCAGCGCCGCGTTCGGAATAACCCTGCGCCCACCAGATGGAATGATCCACCGTAGGCGGCAGCCATTTGCGTTTTTGTTCGTCGTTGCCGAAGGTGTAAATCACTGGCCCGACGTAGGTTATACCAAAAGGAGCCAACCAGGGCGAACCTTGGCGATACAGCTCATTTTCATAAATCCAGCGCTGAACTTTCGACCAGCCCTGCCCGCCATATTCGACGGGCCAGTGACCGATTAACCAGCCTTTTTCATGCTGAATGCGCATCCATTCAACAAAGTCTTGCTTATCCAATTGTTGCCGAAGCAGCACCTTGGACTTGATATGAGCAGGCAAATTTTGCTCGCACCACTCCGCCACTTCCGAACGAAAAGCTTCGTTTGGGTTGCCATCTTTCATCTTGACCGTCCTCACCCGTATCAATCTGGCGTTTTGTTGTTGTCCGCTCGGCCGTCACCGACCACCAACTCGCTCAATTTTTCTTTGGTGCGAACGGATGCAGGAATGCCGCTGGGGTCGAGCAAGCCGCCAAAGCGCAAGCGGTTATCTGCATGGTTGATCTGGTGATAAGCGAAGGCGAGATCGATTGATTGGCGCTGGCCTTGCGCATCCAGCGCGCCATTCACGGCCGATTTTGCAAGCTTGATCGCAAAGATAGGCTTGGAGGCGATCTTATCGGCCATTTGATCGACGAATTCGCTGATCTGATCGGCAGGGATTACATGGTTCACCATGCCAAATTCGCGGGCATCATTGGCCGACCAGCGATCTGCGGTGAACAGCAATTCTTTGGCTTTGCGCGCGCCCAATTCCCATGGGTGGGCAAAATATTCCACGCCCAACACGCCGATGTTCACGACAGGGTCTTGGAAAAATGCATCTTCTGCCGCGATGATGATATCGCAAACCCATGCCAACATCAGGCCGCCGCCGATGCAGGCTCCGCGTACTTCGGCGATGGTTGGCTTAGGGATCGAGCGCCAGCGGCGGCACATATCCAGATATACTTCGCGTTCCCAACCGAACCAGCCTTCAACATCAGTGGTCTGCACATCGGAAAACACCGACGTCAGCGGATAATCGCGGCCCACCGCATCGTGCGAATTGTCGCGCAAATCATGGCCGGTTGAGAAATGTTTTCCAGCACCACTCAAGATAATAACTTTGACCTTTGGGTCATGGGCGGCCGCCATCATGGCCTCATTCAGCGCATATGTGAGGGCCACATTCTGGGCGTTCCCAACCGAAGCACGGTTCATGGTGATCCGGCGAACGCCGAATTCATTTGTCGTTACATTCACTAATTTTTCTTCAGACATACCACTCACTCCCAAAGCTTCTATCGCGATCCAAATTTCATAATGTTTTGATTTCAAAATCATTTTCGAAGAAAATTTGTAATTTACGACAACTGGAATTTTGTCGATTTCCAGATTTTCAAAAACGGTAAGTTTGCCATTTTTAATGGCATAGCGTGAATTTTCATGACCTGAATGGCCAATCAGTTCTGCCAACTCCTGATTGGTAGATCATAATTAATGATTGGTCGATCATTTTTTTGAGGCTATTTTAAATTATCCGTCCCGCCCGCAAAATTCCTCTGCCGCGCGCATCGACGTCGGCGCGTGCAAAATCCATGGCAGCCCTTGAGGCGGCCATCCGCTCAACAACAGCGCTCGCACAAGCTAGCTTACAGGATGGGTGGATAGCAGGGCGACGAAAGCTCGCACGACTGTCAGCGGTGAATTAGGCGGCAAATCATCCCGCAATTATCGGATCTAGGGTCGCGTTTGCCGCGATCCAGCAACGGCATAGGCGGTCGCCGATCGAGGCGACTGGTAAGTGTAGCATACGCCTTCCAAATCATGCCCCGCCGCTGTTGGCATCGCCACGAATTTCTTATCGCCCAGTGCCAGCCAGGCAGCCCGGCGCATGATCCAGGCTTGCTCCGCGACCTGCGGATCCAATCGATCGAGCAATAAGCGAAATTCTTTGATTATGTGCTGCCCTGTCAGCCCTTTGGGCCGTATAATGATCTCGCCATGCAATTCCCATTCGGCGGCTATCTGTCCTTCGGCGACCAGGCGTACGATGAGCCTTGGGTCGGCTGCCGTTGAAAAGGCGGTTAGCGAGCGCTCATAAACCTGAATTTGATAAATTCGCGAACTGCCGCGCAGTGCATGGGCCATCAACAAGGCGGCAAGCTCAAACATGTGGGTACAATGATCGTTGATGCGAATGCGCGTGGATAGTTGATAGGCACGCGGATCAAGGGCCTGCCCAATCAAGGCTTTCAAAACCGCCCCAGCCGCTGGGCATGTCGTCCATGGCAAGCGGCGCACATCCACCGCAACATCCACCACTTTGCCCTGACGGTGGAACAGGTCGACGCCGAAATGGTGGAAATCATCCTCCAGCCAAGCTTGAACATGATCCTTCGCCACTTCCTCGAGACGCAGAGTGCGCTCAAAAATCTTGCGGCTATCGATGGATGAGGCAGGATCTAACTGATCGGTCATATGCACCTCACCATAGCCATGAAGGAGCGAATAGCCATCGCCTTATTGTTCGCAGCACAGCGGTGATGCGAACTGCGATTGGTAGCAGGAACGTGAAGGGAGCCGGAGAAAATTTCTTCATTTACCAACAATTTCCATAGGCCAGCGTTTTATATTGCCGCCTTTTATTCGGCGTTGCCACAGCGCAGGCCTGACCGACCCCCTTCTCGCCCCCTCCCGAGGACTAACGCGTGTAGAGGCATCCCCCATCGACGCGTATGAGCGAACCGGTTGTGAAGCTCGAACTGTCGCTTGCCAGATAGTAAGCGGTGGTCAAAATTTCTTCTGGCTGTGCAAAACGCTTCAGCATCACGCCTGACGATGCTTCAGGGTCATCAGCCCAATCCCCAGCCACATCCGTCAAAAAACCGCCTGGGCAAATTACATTCACCCGCACCTTCGGTGCGTATTCGCGGGCCAAGGCCACACTTGCCGCATTCAACGCCGCTTTCGCTCCTGAATATGTCGCGAAATAATTAGAAGGTAGAAGCGATCCGACCGAGGAAATATTGATGATCGAGCCGCCATTACCTTCTGCCATCCGCGAACCAATCAGCGACGACAGACGAAAAGGCCCCTTGAAATTAACCTCCATCACCTTGTCGAACAGCGTCTCGCTGGTCTCGACGATCGAGGGGGACAGAGGTGACATGCCGGCGTTGTTGATTAGAATATCCACCTTGCCAAATTCAGCATAGGCTTTGTCAGCCAAGGTTTCCATTTCACCCCAACGGCCTACATGCGCTGCCACCGGCAGAGCACGGCGGCCCAAAGCGCGAATTTCTTCGGCCACATTTTCACAAGCGTCCAACTTGCGGCTGGCAACGATGATGTCGGCACCGCGCTCGGCGAAGCCGAGAGCCATGGTGCGACCAAGCCCCCGACTTCCACCTGTGATTAAAACGGTTTTGCCGGTAAAATCGAACGGATCTTTCACGCCGAAACCCTCCGCGACAAATCTTCGCTCGTCAGGCCAAATTCGGCCAATCCCTTGGCGCGCAGTGCAGGCAAGTGATCGGGTGGGAAGAAGCCTTCATGGCTCTTTGCACCCCGCAAAATGCGGCGCGCTACGGACACTTTATGCACTTCAGTGGGACCATCGGCGAGGCCCAACATGCCTGTCATAAACAGCATATGTGCGAAAGGCATTTCGTTGGACACACCCAGCGATCCGTGGACATGCATCGCCTTCCAGATAATTTTCTCTGCCACATCGGCGCTCGCTACCTTCACGCGGGAAATCGCTGCACGCAATTCGCGTTCCATGCCCGGTTGATCGGCCAACCATGCGCAATGCAGAACCAATAGTCGGAGCTGTTGCAACGCGATTTCAGCCTCAGCGAGGTCAAACTGAACCGACTGCTTTTCGGCAATTAACACGCCGCTGCTTTTGCGGCTAACGGCGCGGGTGGCCATCATATCAATGGCTTTTTGGCACAGGCCGATGGTGCGCATCGCATGATGAATACGCCCACCACCAAGGCGCGATTGCGCTACTTCAAAACCGCCGCCACGTGGCCCCAGCATCGCGGATGCCGGAACGCGCAAATTGGTGTAACGCATGTAAGGATGGCCGCCGCGCTCATCATGACCTTCGGTAAACACGCCCGTCTCACGCACAAATTCTACGCCATGGGTGTCGGTTGGAACGATGAACATCGATGCTCGGCGATAAGGTTCAGCCTCGGGGTCTGTCACGGCCATGATGATCAGGAAATCAGCGTAATTGGCATGGCTCGAAAACCATTTTTCGCCATCAATCACATAATCATCGCCATCTTGCACAGCGCGGCAGGTGAAATAAACAGGGTCCGAACCACCTTCAGGCTCTGTCATGGAAAATGCGCTAAAGGCGCTGCCATCCAGCAAGGGTTCCAAATAGCGCTTTTTCTGTTCGTCTGTACCATAGCGCGCGATGATTTCCGAGTTGCCGGAATCCGGTGCCTGACATCCGAAGATCATCGAGCCCCAGTTGGTGCGACCCAAAATTTCCGCGATGTGCAGATATTTCACCTGACCAAATCCAGGTCCGCCCAATTCCTGATCTAAATGCGCAGCCCACAAACCACGAGCTTTCACTTCAGCTTGCAGTTCATCGGCAATCCGCCGCGCCGCTACCAGCTTACGGTCATGCGGCGATGCAGGGCTAGGCCAGAGCGCATCCAGAAGCGTGATTTTGGTATCGACAAATTCACGGACCCAATCGAGCTTGGCCGCAAATTCTGGTTCAAGTGCAAAATTTATCATTATATCCTCACCAAAACTCGGAAGTTTTCATCATTCCGCGCCAAGCGCGGGTCCTAAGATTGGAACGTTCAATAGGAACAGGTGCCGCCATCCACATTCAGGATCGCACCGGTAATCCCGCCTCCAGCGTCAGACGCTAGCAGGGCCGCCATCGCAGCAATTTCCTGCGGCTCATTCAGCCTGCCGATCATGGTTTTGCTGGCGTAGCCGTCCCTATATTCTTCATAGCTGAGGCCCACAGCTTTGGCGGAAGCGGCACCAGCGGTGCGCATCAAATCGGTTTCCACCGCACCCACGCAAATGGCGTTGCAGGTGATGCCTTGGCGTCCATATTCCACCGCAATGGCTTTGGTCAGGCCGTTTACCGCATGTTTGGCCGTCACATAATGGCTGGCATTCGGGCGATTGGCTTGCTTACCCTGCACAGAGCTGATGTTGATGATGCGACCAAAGCCATGTTCCAACATGGATGGAATGGCGCGACGGGCAATCCAGAAGGTGGAACTGACATTCCAGCGAATGGCTTGATCAAAAGCCTCGTCGGTGAGCTGGTGAACTGGCGCGAAACCGCCAGAGCCGCCAGCATTGTTCACCACCACATCAAGACGGCCATGGCGCTGAACGATCTGATCCACCAAGCCTTCCATATCGTCTTGCGACAGCGCCTCTGCTTGCAGGAAATGAACCTCGCCTTGCGCCGACATTTCCGATACTGCCGCCATGCCGCGTTCTACTGAACGTCCGCTGACATAAACAATGTGCCCGCTGGCGGCCAAAGCCTCCGCAATTGTGCGCCCGATGCTGCTTGTCGCTGCCGTTACAAGGGCAACACGCCGAACTGTCATAACCAATGAATCCTCTCAAGAATAAGCGAAGCATGGTGGGGAACGCCTAGCGCGGTCACGATGCCGCGCTCTGCCCCCGGCACCTGCCCTGCCCCGCGCTGTCCACGTAATTGGCGTACGCCTTCAACAATATGTCCGCCTCCCAGCATGAAAGAATGGGCCAGCAACCCGCCATCGGTGTTGACGGGCAGCCTGTCGGTTAGGCCCCTGCCCTTGTCGATCGCAAAGGCTGCACCCTGCCCGCGTGGGGCAAAACCCAAATCTTCAAACTGCAAAATGGTGTTGATGGTGAAGCAATCATATAATTGAGCGAAGTTCATCTCATCTGGGCGCATCCCTGCCATCGAAAAGGCTTTCGCGCCCGATATCGCGGCTGGAGTCACCAGATAATCGGGGTTTTGGGTGAACCATGTATCGCCTACCACCGTCGAAGTGCCAACTCCCCAGCCTGCCGCGCGCACCACTGGCTGCGGCAAATCTTTGGCGCGTTCCACACTCGTCATCACGAAAGCGATTGCACCATCGCTAACCAAGCTGCAGTCGGCCCCGCGCAAAGGCTCGGCAATCATCGGTGATGCGCGATAGGCTTCCAGGTCGAGTAGCTTGGTTTTCAACGCTCCAGGGGAACGCGCCGCATGCTCTCGCGCCTCCATGGCAACAGCGGCCAAGGCCGGGTCAGGCAAGCCATATTCCGCGGCGTAGCGTTGAGCAATGCCTGCGAAATATACTGGCTGGCCAAACCATCCGGCTGGCATTTCCAGTTCCGCCTTCAAAGGATCAGCGGCATAAGATGCACGGGGACCCAAGGGGTCTCTGCTCAAATGATGTCCATACCAGCACAGCACATATTTGGCGTCGCCGCGCTCTAGCGCCAAAGAGGCCAGCTGCGGAGCCAAGGCAAGGCCCGTCCCATAAGGAAAACCATAAGCGACAAAAGGCGATTCCGGCATGGGATGGCACAATTCCGCCATCAATCGCGCGGCAGGCAGCATGGTGGGCATAGCCGAGGATTCCGTAACGAAACCGTCGATGTCGGCGATCGTTAGTCCCGCATCCGCCAACGCCTGCGACACGGCGTCTGCCACCATTGTAGACAGGGCTCGGGGATCAGCCCGCGAAGGAGTGGTTTGGCCGACGCCGACAATGGCTACTTGTCCGCTCATCTCATTCCTCCTCGCGTCCCATGGAACTGACGCTGCTGCACGACTGCATACTCTTGTCATTCCACAATAAAATAGGGAACTCGTCCCCCCGCACCATCATCAAAGGCCAGTTGCACTGGACCACCGATGGTGGGATTTCCTTCGCACACCAGCCGTGCAGCAATCCGCACATAGGGCGCTTCATCAGGCACGATTAATCCCGTTAGATAAGGAGCCTTGGCGTCTGGCAAAAAGCTGTGATGCACCCGCGTCCATGTGAACAATTGGCCCCGACCCGAAAGCGGGTGCCAGGTTAAGGGGGCGCCACAGCATGTTGCGGCGCCTGCTTGCGGATACCAGATCCAGCGCCCACAATTGGCGCAATGCGGCATGCGCCATTCGCCTGCATCCACGCCAGCCCAATAGGGCGCAATCCATGGCGCATCACGCGGCGGATCAAATAATATCTCGCTCACGGTTACGCCCCATCCAAATGGTCGAAGGCACGGCGCAGCAGGACCGGCACCGATTGGCTAGCGCGCTCCCATGCATCATCCAAGCGGCGACCTGTGCGATGAAGCCTGATATTATAGCAAGCGATGGCGGCGATGCGATAGCAGGAAAGCGCGCTAAACCAATGGAGATTGGGCACAGAATCTCCCAAAGTGGCCTCATAATTGGCCACGATCCGAGTCAAATCAACACCCACGCCGCGCAGCTCTACAGGATGCCAAGCATCCTTATCGTTCATCATCAAGAACCACGCCAAATCATGCTCGGTGGCGCCGAGATGTGCGACTTCCCAATCGACAACACCGCCGATTTCGATGCCTTTATCGTTCACGTCGAACAGTACATTGTTGAGCTGAAAATCCCCATGACAGATGCCCAAGTGCCAAGCGGTCGGAACCGATGCCAACAAAGCCTCACCCAGTCGTCGACCATCTGATTTCCAGCTTGGCTCCGAACTTTTTTCCCAGAAGGGAAGCCATGTGTTTATCTCTTTTTCCGGCGAATGAACCGCCTCCCAATCCGACAAGTGCGGTGCGAACTCGACAGCGTTAATCTTGGCCAATTGCTGAGCTGCCACATCATGGGCGATGTCGCGATCCGCTTTGCCCATCCATGAAGTGCCCGCATCAGGACCCATAATCAGCGGCTTACCCAACAACATGGATACGATCAGCGCAGGCGCATCAAACAGTGATGAATCATCGACGGTGTCGATCACTTCAGCCACAGCGATGCCACTAGCCTTTAAAACGCGCAGCAGCGGCGCTTGGCGCAGCACGTCGGTACTTCCCTGATGCCGCACCCCAGCCGGAGCCACACGCACAACAAAGCTTTGCGTCGCATCTTCGTTCACAACTTGGAAGGCAAATGTATCGCCCGAATGCCCGCCAAGGTCGCGAACGCCCTGAATCGTCGCGGCTTTACCGAAGCGTTTCTTCGCCCAGCGGTTAACGCCGAAAGCAACATCTTCTGCACTGCGACCAGCCATTAGCGTGCGTCCTCATTCCTTGTTGATCGGATTGCGTGTCTCGACGAAACCGCCGCGAATTCTGATCCTAATCATAGTTTTCACGGTGGCTTTCTCGTCGCCGTCCATTAAGCTCTTGCCAAATAAATGTTCATGTGTGAAATTTATATTCGTGACAGCAACTATCACGGAAATAAATAGATGGTGCGATTGGAAAACTTAGATCTGAATCTTTTACGTGTATTTTCCGTTATTTATGAAGAGCGAAGCATTTCCGGGGCAGCCAAAGTGTTGCATGTCACCCAGCCCGCTATCAGCAATTCCTTGCAAAGGCTGCGTTTAAATTTCCAAGATCCCCTATTCGTTCGCGTTGGGCGAGAGATGCGCCCCACGTCATTTGCCGATTCCTTTGCTGTCCACATCAATGATGCACTGAATTCCGTGAAGGCGGGCCTGATACTAAAAACAGACTTCGACCCCAGCACTGCGAAACGCACCTTTCGCTTCAGCATGAATGATCCTGCCGAAGCTCTGTTTTTGAAACCGCTAGTAGACCGATTGCTGAAAATAGCGCCCAATATCAGTCACTTTTGTCAATTTGTTAGTCGTAGAAATTTGGCCAGTGAAATGGCATTGGGCACCATCGATCTGGCCATTGACGTTCCCACCTCCAGCGACAGCCGGATCATGCATAGAGATCTGCTTTGCGAACGATATATTGGCATCGTGCGCAAAGGGCATTATTTAGCAGGCACGGTGCCGAGCCTGGACGATTATCTTAAGCTGAAGCATATCCATGTGTCGGCCCGCAGGCGCGGTCTGGGTCATGTCGAGCGAGCCTTGGCTGAGACCAATCATCGCAGAACCGTGTCCGTTCGCATTCGAAACCCTAGCATAGCCGCCGACATCATCAGAACATCGGACCTATCGATGACGATGCCGGAACGGGTCGCGCGCTATTTTAATCTGGAAACCTTCGAACTTCCATTTTCTGTGCCGCCACTCAACTGGAGACTTTATTGGCCTGCTAGATTAGATGAAGACCCAGCAAATCGTTGGTTGCGTGACCAAATTTTAGTTCCTGAAAACTCCTCAATGACATCGGATAATTAATAAAAGTGACTAGACAATCATTTTATTATGATTGATAGGTTCCTTCAATTAGAAATTTTGACAAAAAATCAGGGGAAGGACTGGGTGTGACGGCATGGCCAAAAGACACTGCAAATTGGCGGTCTGAAACGCTTTATAGAGATCGGCCGGTAGCTTGCCGACGCGGCGCGCCCAGTTCCATCACAAGTCTGATCGACGATTTTGTTCAAAGGCAGCCTGACGCAGAGGCGCTCATCTGCAACAGCTCCCGCATCACATGGGACGAATTGGACCAATTATCGGAGCGCCTTGCAGCTGGCTTAGCGCAAAAATCTATCCACCCCGGTGACCCTGTGCTGCTGCTGCTCAATAACAGCGCGGAGTTCGTCATTTCGCTTTACGCGATTATCCGTGCAGGTGCGATTGCGGTGCCCGTTGGTGTACGCGAAGCTGGGCCCAGCATCGCCTATATGGCGGAGCAATCCGGGGCGAAAGCCATCATCCATAGTGCCAACTTCGCCGATATTATACCGCCACTCAACATCAGCCTTATCGCTCGACCCGATGAAGATATTTGGAAATTTGTTGCCCGTCATGGTTCCGATCAACCCCTATCTATCCCGCCTGTTTCAGGCGAGGACACGGCGCTGATCATGTATACGTCTGGCACGACCGGAAAACCGAAGGGAGCAATCGTTAGCCATATTGGCCTTCTGCATGTCGGCCTGGGCTATGTTGATTGCATGGCGCTAGGTGCCGCGGATCGTTCCATCTGCGCTGTTCCGCTGAGCCATATCACGGGAATTTCTGCCAATTTGCTGCCCATGCTTTGCAGCGGTGGCACCGTGATCATTATGCCCGAATTCAACGCACAGAAATTCGTCGATCTCGTGATCGCCGAACAAGTGACCCATACTATCATGGTTCCCACCATGTATAATCTGATCTTGTCACGCACCACATTGGACGGAGCAGCGTTAGGCAAATGGCGGATCGGTGCTTTTGGCGGCGCGCCAATGCCGCCATCCATGATCCAAGAATTGCATGAACGCCTACCCAACCTGCAATTGATGAACTGTTATGGTGCTACGGAAACTGCGGGTGCCGTCACGATTTTGCCTGCTGATGTGATCGATGATCATGCGGATTCAGTGGGATGGGCTATTCCGGGCGCAGAAATCGTCGTGATGAATGACCAAGGGCAATCCTTGGCAGCGGGCGACGTGGGCGAATTGTTCATCGGAGGACCCAGCGTCACCCCTGGCTATTGGAACAACCCTGATGCGACGAGGCAAAATATCGTCAATGGCTTATGGCGTTCGGGCGATGTGGGCTTCATCGATGCACAAGGCTTCGTGCACATCCTTGATCGCATGAAAGACATGATCAACCGAGGCGGTTTCAAAATTTACACCGCCGAGGTCGAAAGCGTATTAAACGCGCATAACGACGTTGTGGAAGCCGCCGTTGTGGGCCGCCCATGCGCTGTTCTGGGGGAGCGCGTGGATGCATATGTCAGCTGCAACAGCTTTGACGCGGATACAGCCGCTCAACTGAAACAATGGTGCGCAAGCAGTCTAGCTGATTACAAAGTTCCAGAAACTTTCCACCTGTCAAAACAGCCCTTGCCGCGAAACGCGAACGGTAAAATCGTTAAAACCCAACTGAGGACGGCTACATAATGGATCGAATTGGGACGCTGCACCATCAGTCGGCGCAGTTTCAAGCGTGGATTGTCTCCCCTGCCCATCCTTTGATGCAGCAGGCCAGCGCGATACGCGATCAGGCCTTTGGTTTCACACAAAGCTGGTCACCGAAGGTCTTTATCCCGCTCACAAAATTGTGCCGCGATCTGTGCCATTATTGCACATTTTCGCGTCCTGAAGCGGGCAGGCCCGCCTATCTTACACCCGACGAGATATTGTCTATTGCCCGTCAAGGGGAAGCGGCAGGATGCACCGAAGCCCTGTTCACCCTTGGCGACAAGCCGGAACTGCGCTTCCCCCAGGCGCAGAAAGAATTAGACGCCTTAGGCTATGCCTCCACCATTGATTATCTTGAGGCGATGTGCCGGATGGTCTTGGAAGAAACCAGCCTGATCCCTCATGTGAATGCTGGTGTGATGAACGCCGACGAAATTGCGCGACTGCGCGCTGTTTCCGGGTCGCAAGGCTTGATGCTGGAAACCGTTTCCGATCGTCTTTCTGAAAAGGGCGGGCCGCATTATCGCTCGCCGGATAAAGCTCCTGCTGTCCGCCTTCGGGCGCTGGAATTGGCGGGTGAACTAAAAGTGCCGACGACCACGGGCATATTGATCGGCATCGGTGAAACACGCCAAGAACGTCTTGATGCGCTGCTGGCCATTCGCGATCTGCACTTGACTCACGGCCATATTCAGGAAGTGATCGTCCAGAATTTCCGTGCCAAGCCCAAAACCCCCATGGCCATTGCCGCTGAGCCTTCTCTGGAAGAATTGCTCTGGTCGATCGCGGTGGCCCGTCTGATTTTGCCCGCCGACATATCCTTGCAAGCGCCGCCCAATCTGGCCGACGCATCTTTCCCGCGTCTGCTGGAAGCGGGCATTAATGATTGGGGCGGCATTTCACCCGTCACCCCCGATCACGTAAATCCCGAACGGCCTTGGCCTGCGGTTGAAAAACTGCGCGCCGCCACACATGCCGCTGGGCGCCGTCTCGTCGCCCGCCTGCCCGCTTATCCCCAATATCAGGATGATCATTGGCAAAATGATGGTCCGCGCAAAGCGTTGATGGCCAATGCCGATTCATCGGCGATGGCCCGCCAAGATAGCTGGTCCCCAGGCCAACCGCTTACAGCGCGCGCTCCTGACGAAAGCGGCAGCCCCCTCCCCGTGATTGTCGATATCGTGGAACGAGCGCTGGAGGGTTCTGCCCTTGATGAAAGCGAAATCGTCACCCTGTTCAGCGCACGCGGCCCTGATGTCAGCTATATTTGCAACAGTGCCGATAAGCTGCGGCAAGCGGTATGCGGCGACACCGTTAGCTTCGTAGTGAACCGCAACATCAACTACACCAATATTTGTGCTTATAATTGCAGCTTCTGCGCCTTTTCCAAAGGCCGCACCGCTGAAGCCTTGCGCGGCGCACCTTATGATATCGATCTATCCGAAATCGCCCGCCGCGCTTCCGAAGCGGTGGCGCGCGGCGCAACCGAAGTCTGCATGCAGGGCGGCATTCATCCCGCTTATACAGGCGACACATATTTGGGCTTGCTTCGCACGGTTCGCGAAGCCGAACCGGATTTGCATATTCACGCTTTCTCACCGCTGGAGGTGCGGCATGGCGCAGAAACATTGGGCCTATCCCTCATCGATTATCTGCAGCGATTGAAAGATGCCGGCCTAGGCTCGCTGCCCGGCACGGCGGCAGAGATTCTGGATGATAGCGTCCGCGCCATCATCTGCCCCGATAAGCTGAATAGCGCAGAATGGCTCGAAACCGTTGAGGCGGCGCATAGCGTGGGGCTGCAAACGACTGCCACCATTATGTTTGGCCATGTCGACACGCCGCTGCATTGGGCCAAGCATCTGCTGCAAATTCGAGCCCTTCAGCTTCGCACGGGTGGCTTCACCGAATTTGTGCCGCTGCCTTTCGTGCCCATGGAATCACCGATGGGGCGCAAGGGGGAATGCCGTAAAGGTCCTACGTTCCGCGAGGTGTTGTTGATGCACGCCGTTGCCCGCTTGGCCCTGCATGGCGCAATCAATTATATCCAATGCAGTTGGGTGAAGCTGGGATCAGAAGGTGTGAAAGCCTGCCTGAACAGCGGCGTGAATGATTTAGGCGGAAGCTTGATGGACGAAAGCATTTCCCGCGCGGCAGGTGCAGCCCATGGCCAAGAAATGCCGCCGCAGGAAATGGAGGAGTTAATCTTGTCCGTTGGCCGCACGCCAGCGCAGCGTACCACCCTCTATCGAGAGGTTGCCCCTTTAACCCAGCATATAGGCCGCCATGCCGCACCGCTCACACCTGTCGTGCTGACATCACCCAAAAAGCGCAAATTGTCGCTAACACATTAAAGAATTTGCCCTTCTTCGGGAGGGCATCTTATCAAGGGGCGGGCCAGTTGCCCCGAAGGAGAGAGTTCTGCGCTACGCCATTAACGCCCTAGACCATGTTCCGCTCATTCAAGCTGGGGACGATCTATGCCAGATCATTCTCGATGCCGCAGCGCGCAACGATGTGCCATTGGAAGATGATGATATCATCGTTTTGGCTCAAAAGATTGTATCCAAAGCGGAAGGGCGTCAGGTTGCGCTAAACAGCGTCACCCCCTCGGCGGCGGCTCTGGAATTGGCCAACAGCACCAAGAAAGATCCGCGCCTTGTCGAACTGATTTTGTCGGAAAGCCAAGAGGTTGTCCGCCAACGGCCACAGACGATCATCGTGCGGCATAAATTGGGCCTCGTCCTGGCTAACGCGGGCATTGATCAATCGAATGTGGACGGCGGCGATGGCCCGCAGGCTTTACCTTTGCCTCTTAACCCCGATGAAAGTGCCGCAAAACTGCGCACGCAGATCGAGAAAGCCACCGGCAAAAAAGTGGCCGTATTGATCATTGATTCCTTGGGGCGCGCGTGGCGTATCGGCACGGTCGGCACAGCGATTGGCGTCGCTGGGCTACCGGCCATTCAGGATTTGCGTGGCCGACCGGACCTGACTGGCCGCTTGCTCGAAACCAGCGAATTGGGGGTGGCAGATGAAATCGCCGCCTCTGCATCGCTCGCCATGGGCCAGTCGAATGAAGGACGCCCTATCGTGGTGATCAAAGGACTGACGTTTCACGACGGCGATGGCAAGGCCGCAGACATGATCCGTCCTAAAGAAATGGACCTTTTCCAATGATTATCGCGCTTGCAGGCGGCGTAGGCGGCGCCCGTTTGGCCAATGGATTGGCTTCCACCCTTGACCCGCAGCAACTGCTTGTCGCGGTGAATGTGGGCGATGATTTTGAACATCTTGGGCTGACCATCTGCCCAGATCTCGACACCGTCACCTATACTCTGGCTGGCTTGAACGACGAGGTTCGCGGATGGGGCCAGCGCAATGAAAGCTGGGCGTTTATGGAGGCTATTCGGGCCGTTGGCGGCGCTGACTGGTTTGCATTGGGCGACCGCGATTTGGCTACCCATGTGTTTCGCACCGAGCAAATGCAAAACGGCCTGCCCCTGAGCGAGGTTACATTCCAGATCACGAAAAATCTGGGCATTGCTGCCCGCATCGTGCCCGTGAGCGATGATCCCATCCGATCGATCATTGAGACCGACGAAGGAAACTTGCCCTTCCAGCATTATTTCGTGCGCCGCCAATGCGGGCCAAAATTTTGCGATATTCGCTATGAGGGGGCGGACACGGCGCGGCTTTCGCCTGCATTGGAACAAGCATTAGCCGATCCAGATTTGGAAGGGATTGTTATCTGTCCGTCCAACCCCATTCTCAGCATCGGCCCTCTTCTGGCGATCCCTGCGCTCAAGGCTGCCCTAAGCCGCCGCAGAGTTCCATGCGTGGCTGTATCGCCCTTCATCGCGGGTCATGCTGTAAAAGGTCCTGCTGCTAAGATATTTAAGGAAATCGGCATGACACCTGGCGCGAAGGCACTCGCTCATCTCTACACCGATATCACGGACGCAATTTTATGCGATGCTGACGATCCCGATAGTGGCTCGCTCGTCAGCCAGCAACAATTGGTAATCGCTGACACGTTTATGGGCGGACCGGTAGGACAGCGCCAGCTTGCTGATATTGTATTGTCACGCATTTCTGAGATCGGATCCGAGAAATATAGATGAATGTTCTCATCCCGATCAAACCTTCAAGCGAAGGGAAGACGCGCCTATCAAGCGTCTTAAATGAATCCCAGAGAGCTGATCTGATTGAGGCAATGTTTCGGCACGTTTTGGACGTAACTGTCGATGTTTTTGGCGCGAACCATTGCTATGTAGTCACTCGATGCGATCACTTTAGTCGCATTGCTGGACTTTATAGCGCGCAGACAGTTCACGATTTTGGCAGTTGTTTGAACTCAGCCTTACGTTATGCTTCACGCTTTATTAATGATAAAGAGCCAATTTTGGTAATAAACGCCGACTTACCAATGCTAAAGAAGGAAGATTTACACGCCCTGATTAGGGCGCTGGATCACGCAGACGTTGCCATAGCCACTGATCGACACAAAACTGGAACAAATTCGCTACTATTAAAAAAACCGCATTTGATTGACTTCAGCTTTGGAGAAAATAGCTTGCAAAAACATTGCCATACTGCAAAAAATTTGAATTTAAAAATCAATATTTTGGAAAGAATTGGACTATCCAATGACTTAGACAGTCCTAAAGATCTATTTTCACTTATGATTTAAAACGTTATGTACGTCGTCAGAGGATTTGGCGTAAATTAGCAAAGAGTGATCATCGTCAGAGATTTGACGTTATACTGCGAGCGTTCGGCGCTGCAAGCGCCGATAATTGACGTATGTCGTTTGACCCTTTCCCGCTGTTTGATGATGGACGGCGCCCAGCTAAGAGTGGCGTCAGCGGGCGTGACGTTACCGATGCTTTCGTGGTATCGGCGGTAAATATAATGGTAAATTAAGGCCTCGATCTGGGTTTTAATTTAGCCAGGCAGGAATTATTTTTAGAGCGGGATGCGGTTTTTGAGCGCCTTCGTGCCAGCGCTCGATCTCGCTCTAGGTCAGCGGGTGCATCGGGGCACCGCGGACATGGGGCGGCTTGTTGGCCTCAACATATCCGGCCAGTTCGCCCGCGATGTAGTTCGGCCCATTGTCACTGAGCAGCCTGAGCTTGTAGGCGATCCTGACTGATCAACCACACGATGGACTTGCACCGGTTTTGCGCCGATGACTTGAGAGTTTAGAGCTCGCACAGCCGAGCAACAATTGCGTCAATCACGCTCGCATGGAATGGTTCATTTTTAACGCTTCCGATTGTTGGCATAGCCCTTCAGGGTCTTGCCCTCTTTTGACGCCCCCTCGGCGTAGGAGCGATTGGCAAGCTTTGCCTTGTAGCGCTTTGGCATACTATCATTGATAAGATCAAATATGCGTTGTTCGAAGTGCCACTGATCGAGCCAGAACTGCTTTTTCTTTGGGTCGCGAGCCTTGCGGTGGCGTTCCGCATAGTAGGTCACTTCCTCCTGCGCCTCATCACGTCGCGCGATACGTTCGTCATGAGCCGCTTTATCGATTTCATCGACTGGACCCTCGACACGGACCTCGCCCTTCAGGAGATCTATGAACACATCATCAGGATGAGGGATCACTGCCGGCGGCTTGAGGCCCTGAGCTTCACGCCACTTGATCTCGGCTGTCCATCCGTGCTTGTAATCAAAGGCATTCTCCAGAAGCTGCATTTTCTCGCGCGCATGGCGGTCCTCCACATCCCGCACCACTTCAGCCAGCGTTTTTTGCGACAGCCGGCTCCCCTTCATCGCCGAGATGGTCAGCGCGCGCATCGACGCCTGAATAGCGGGAAGTTCAATCGTGCGATCTCCGTCGCGGACCGTGACAGGCCGATAGGCTTCCTCCAAGATCAAATGATCCATCGGCTGACTCCCGGGAGCGACATGTTTTGACCTCTTCTTCGCGCCCTTCGGTCGGCCTTTGGGATTTCCGGATCGGCCTTTTTCGAACCTATGCTGCACCGGCGGGCGGCGATAACCCACATCATAGTTCACAGGTGGAACAGTATCGGTGTCTGGTTCGGCTCGCTCAGTCTGCTCTTCGTTCATTCCGCAGCCTCAACAGGTTCATTGGCGCGCAGTTCGGCCACATCCTCGAAGTCATCGCCCGTGCTTTCAAGCTTGGCCCGCTTGCCGGTCAACTTCTCCCAGCGCTTAACGATGGTGTCACAGTATAGCGGATCATATTCGATCAGCATGCCAACACGGCCCGTCTTCTCCGCCGCGATCAGTGTGCTACCTGACCCGCCAAAGCAATCGAGCACGATCTCGCCGCGGCGCGAGCAATCGCGGATCGCATCGGCAACCAATGCAACCGGCTTGACCGTCGGATGCATCGCCAGTTCTTCCGAACGTCCGGCGCCAATCGAGCTGATCCCGGCATAGTCCCAGACATTGGTACGATAACGCCCCGTCTCGCCAAGACCGAAGGTATTGGTGTGCTCGGCCGTACCCTGCTTGAACACGAAGATAAGCTCATGCTTCGAGCGGTAGAAGGTGCCCATGCCGCCGTTGGTCTTGTTCCAGACCACCAGATTCTTCAGCTCCGTGAACACCTGCTCCCCCGCCTCTATGAGTTCACGCATGTGCCGCCAGTCCATGCAGACGAAGGCAATCCCGCCGTCCCGCATCAAAGCTGCGGCATTCCCTAGCGTTGTGGTCAGAAAGGCCGTGAACTGCGATGAGCTCATCTCACCCGAGCCAAAGGCAAACTCCCGATGCCGGACCGAGCCCAGGCCGCAGACATTGCCGTCAATCTTCACATTATAGGGCGGATCAGTAAACACCAGATCAGCACGATCCGTGCCAAGCAGCGCCGTAAAATCATCCCGCACCTGCGCATCGCCGCACAGCAGGCGATGCCGGCCTAGCAGCCAGATGTCCCCTCGCCGCGTGACAGCTTCACCACTTAGTACTGGAACCGCGTCTTCTGGCGCTTCCCGCCCATCAGGATCGGCATCACTATATTCATCAAGCACCAGATCAACTTCGGCAAGGCTAAACCCGGTCAGTTCGACATCAAAGTTCACATCGACAAGCGCCTGAAGTTCAATCGCCAGTATCTCGCGATCCCAGCCCGCATTAAGGGCCAGCTTATTGTCAGCCAAAATATAAGCCTGCCGTTCTTTGTCGGACAGATGTGACAAAGCAAGCGTCGGCACCTTCGTCCACCCTAGCTGCTTGGCAGCTTCCACCCGCCCATGTCCGGCGATGATCTCATTATCATCGGACACCAACACGGGATTGTTGAACCCGAAGCGCTCAATGCTCGCGGCGATCTGCTTGATCTGCTTCTTCGTATGGGTGCGTGCATTGCGCGCATAGGGGCGCAGGGCGGTGATAGAAAGTTCGGTGATCTGGGCAAACTGCATCGGCACAACTCCTCAAACCAGTTCCTACTATTACAGTAAACGTTCGGCATGAACAATCAAAAGCGCCTGATGTCGTCGAAGAGAAGTTGCACGTTAAGGACAAGACGCCCGATTTTGTCGCAATTATCTATGAACTCAAGCGACTAGATACGCGAGATGAGGAGACGATTTACATAATGAACTGGACTGTGTCCGTGACTTGAGCATTGCTGTGCATCGCCCGCCAAGCCGGGCTCGTGGCGGTAGCGGCGCGGGGATTATTCCCGCGCCCATGCACAGGAGCATAGCCATGAGTAAACGCCATTCCCCGCAAGGTCCGCGCCGCGTAGCGCACTTGCGGCAGCCAGACGCGGCACTTCCAGCCTGCATCAAACCGCCATCGAAGCTCGACCAGATCGAGGGGCTGCTGCGCAGGGAGGCTGGCGCCACCATCGCCGAGATGATGGCCGCCACTGGCTGGCAACAGCATTCGGTGCGCGGTGCTATGGCCGGGGCTCTCAAGAAGCGCGGCCTTGCCATCACCTCTGCGAAGATCGACGGCCTGCGCCGCTACCGAGCGGTGTGCCCATGAGCGGGCCGGACAAACTTACTGCGGCGATCAGCGGGATCAAGCATGCCGGCCTGGAAGAGCTGCGTCAGCTCTGGGTGCACCATTACGGCGCAGTTCCTGCGCTGCGCTCGGTCGCACTGCTGCGCATGCTGCTAGCCTGGCGGTTGCAAGCAGAGCAGCATGGCCGCCTCGATCCGGAGACCCGGCGCGCGCTTGGCCGCAAGGGACCGGTCAAGGCGGAAGGCCTTGATCTGGGTATCGGTGCCCGGCTGACTCGGCGCTGGCAGGGCCGCGAAGTCGAGGTCATCGTCGAGGCCAGCGGTTTTCGGTATGAAGATAAAGTCTATCCGAGCCTGTCGGCCGCAGCGACAGCGATTGCCGGAACCAAATGGAACGGCCCGCGCTTCTTCGGCCTGCGGGGCAAAGCATGAATACAAAGCTGCGCTGCGCGATTTATACGCGCAAGAGTTTCGATGAGGGGCTCGATCAAGAATTTAACAGCCTCGACGCACAGCGCGAGGCGGGTGAAGCCTATGTCAAGAGCCAAGCCAGCGAACGCTGGCGCGCCATTGCAACCCGCTATGACGATGGCGGCTACTCGGGCGGTTCGATGGAACGGCCCGGCCTGCAGCGCCTGCTGGCCGATATTGATGCTGGGCTGATCGATGTGGTCGTCGTCTACAAGATCGATCGGCTGACCCGCAGTCTTGCTGACTTTGCGCGGATCGTAGAGCGCTTTGACGCCCATGAGGCGAGCTTTGTTAGCGTGACCCAGGCGTTCAATACCACCTCATCAATGGGACGCCTCACGCTCAATGTGCTTTTGTCTTTCGCTCAGTTCGAACGAGAGGTCACCGGCGAGCGCATCCGCGACAAGATCGCCGCCTCAAAAGCCAAAGGCATGTGGATGGGCGGCGCGCCGCCGTTCGGCTATGATCTGCCTGCTCCGGGGACCCGTGTCCTGCAAGTAAACGAGACCGAAGCCGAACAGGTCCGCTTCATCTTCGCACGCTACCTAGAGCTCGGCTCGGTGCACCGCCTGCAGCAGGAACTGGAAGCGGTGGGCGTCCGCTCCAAGCAGCGTGTCACGACAAGTGGTAAGACAGTGGGCGGAGTTGTTCTAAGCCGCGGCGCTTTATTCCATATGTTGCGAAATCGGATCTATTGTGGCGAGATCCCTCACAAGGGGCAGGCATATCCAGGCCAGCACAGCGCCATCATCGAGCCTGCGCTGTTCGATGCCGTCCAGGTAAAGCTGGTCGAAGGGCGGAGGTCTTCATCCGGAGAACGGCGCGTTGCTGGCGCTCTTCTTACTGGGCGTATCTTCGATGCTACGGGTGAGGTGATGTCGCCAGCTTTCTCTTATGGCCGCGGCGGGCGGGTCTATCGCTATTATGTCTCGACCTCGCTGCAAAAGGGCAAGAAAGCATCCGATGACGCCATTCTGCGGCGCATATCAGCAAAAGCCATCGAGGACCTTGTTCAGGCAACGCTCGATCGGCTGCTGCCAGGACGGGTCGACGCCCTTTTTGAGCTGCGCCGGCTTGAGGTTCGACATGATCGGCTGTTACTGAAGCTACCTTGTGCCACAGCGCGTTTAGCCGCTGTGCGCCTTGCCGAAGGCGAAGTTCTGCTGCCGGACGGGAATGATGTCGGAACTATTGCGATCCCGCTTCATCTGCCGCTGCGCGGCGGCAACGCGCGAATCGCAACTGGTCTACCCGACACGGTGCTGTCAGTCGGATGGCAACTTGTCTCCGATTGGCGTGGCTTGGGCAACACCGCGTATCTCTCAGGCGGCGAGGTTCTGCCACTCCGCCATGGCGGCGGAGCGGCGGGCTTTGTATGTCTGACGGTCAACGAGATGGCGTTCGGAATTAAAATGATTATGAAGGCTGGCATGAACAGAAGCGAATTTCTGTAGCGACTTCATCTGCCGGAACCGCAGCATGGCCCGCTCGCGTCGTCGAAACGGAAGGTGGGAATTCTCCGCACGATTGTTCAGGTGCCGCCCCACTTCCCGGCGATCGAGATTGCCCAGGTCCTTCATAGCTGCCGAATAGGAACCCAGCCCGTCCGTCACGACCTTCTCCGCCCTGCCATGGCGTTTCAGTGCTTTCTTCAGGAACCGCAAAGCGGCCTTCTTATCGCGAGTTTTGGTCACATAGCTTTCTAGGATCTCACCCTCATGATCCACGGCACGCCACAGATAATGGGTCTCGCCGTTGATCTTCACATAGACCTCATCGACATGCCACTGCCAATGACGAAAGCCACGCATACGGCTAACCCGCTGCCGCCGAATATCAGCCGCGAACATAGGACCAAACCGGTTCCACCAGAGCCGAACCGTCTCATGGCAG